>NZ_BAAHCG010000001.1:0-1112985 GCF_054776035.1 Luteimonas pelagia
TCACGGTGTCGCCGCCGGCGATGTTGGCCAGCGCGGTCTCCGGGCTGCGCCAGGCGCAGGCCTGGCCGGTGCCGCTGCCGGGGTAGGGGGCATCGGCGCGGCCGGTGCACTGGCTGGCACTGCCGCCATCGGCGCGGACGTGGAAGGTGCGCCCGGTGCCTGCCGTGGCCACGCCCCCCGAGGGCGGAACGGCCTCGAACGCGTCGGCCGACCCGCAATCGCCGAGTTGCGGCGTCGCCGCCCCGGTGCATGCCAGCAGGCCGGGAATGAGGGCGGACAACGCCACGCCGCGGGTCCAGCGGGGGCTCAATTGCGCCGCCATCGTCGCGCCGCCGGAAACCGGGGGAAGGCATCCTGGCCCGACAGTCCCGGCAGCGCCCGGCTCGCGAGCGGGAAGCGCTGTCCCATCGGGACAGGCGGCGGGACGGGCGTGCCATAGGTCGCGACGAGGCTCGCGGCCCGGGCCTTGAGCAGACCGTAACGTTCGATCAGCCCCACGAAGATCCAGAAGTTCGCCATCACCAGGCGATCGAAGAACGCGCTTCCATACAGGTTGCCCAGCACCATCGAGATCACGGCCAGGGTGAAGCCGAAGGCCACCATCCGTTCCTCGGGTCGCGTGTCCCCCGCGGATCGGCGCAACCAGCCGGCCAGCGACCACAGTCGCCACAACAGCCAGAGCAGGGCAAGCAGCCCGAGCGGCCCGCATTCGGCGAGCACCAGGACGAAGCTGTTGTGCGCATCCATGCCGGGCTGTGTCGTGTAGTGGCCGATCTCGTCATCGAAGCGCCCCAGGCCCACGCCGTTCGGGTGCTCGCGGAACATGTCGACCGTTCCCATCCAGATTTCCAGTCGGGATGCCGCGGTTCCCTCGACCGTTGCCCCATCGACGCCGGGTCCCGGCTGCGCCAACCGGACGCGTTCGATCACGCCACCCGGCAGCACGGAGACGGCGATCACGGTGAAGCCGACAGCGGCGACCAGCGCGAGGAGGACGCTTCGCCTGACGAGCAGGACCATGCTGGCCAGGAGCGCGATGAGGTAGGCCTGCCGCGAGAAGGTGACGAGGATGGCCGCCACGAGGACGAAGCTGCCGGCGATCGCCGTCCAGCGAACCACCCTTCGATGCCGCGTGTAGAGCGCGATCGCCACCAGCATCGGCAGGAACATCGCGAAGAAGACGCCGGCACGGTTCGCCGCCCGGATGTCGCCGAAGGGCCCCGTGGCCCGCTGGTCGGGATCGAACGTGCCGAGGTCGAAGGACAGGCCCTGGTACACCGCCTGCAGGCCGGCCACCACGGACACGACGACCACCAGGCCGATCATCTGCTTGGTCGCCTTCAGGTCCAGTCCGCACCGCCGGTAGGCGAGGTAGAAGAACGGATAGAGGACCGCGGTCTTCGCCTCGAGCAGCGCGCCCGCGGCACCGGCGGTGTCGTGCCAGTGCGCGACGACGAAGCCCAGGGCCATGGCGAGGAACAGCGCCACGAACGGCGGCAGGAGATGGGCCGGCCGCGCGAGATGGGGGGGCTCCGGACGGTGCATGGCCAGAAGCAGGCCGAGCAGCACAAGCGAGAACCCCATGCCGAAGTCCGCCGGCATCAACCCCGTGTGGGGAAGCAGGACGATGGGGATGGCGAGCAGCAGGCGCATCGATCAGTCCGCACCGGGGTCGGGACCGGGACGGGTGCCGGGGCTGGCGCGGAAGGCCGGGGACGGACGGAGCGGGATCATGGCGGCCCGCCTCCTGCCAGGGGGGCCGCCCGGTGCGGCGGCGCCCCGCGGGTGCGCGGCTCCAGGCAGCGTTCGTACACGGCGGAGGTGGCGGCCGCCATCGCGGCCACGCCGTGGTGTCGTTCGACGTGGCGGGCCGCGGCCCGGGACAGCCGGTCGCGCAGGTCCCGGTCGTCCATCCGGCGCATGAGCGCGGCGAGCGCGGCATCGTCGTCGTCGGCGAAAAGCAATCCGCTGCGCCCGTCCTCCACGAGTTCGGGCGTGCCGCCGACCGCCGAGGCCAGGACCGGGCAGCCGGCGGCCATCGCCTCGAGCAGCGCGTTGGAGAGGCCCTCGAACCGCGAAGGCAGCACCAGGAAGTCCGCAGCCTGCATCAATCGGGTCGCATCGGCCCGTTCCCCCAGGAAGCGCACGTCGCCGGCCACGTCCAACGCCCGGGCGAGGTCCTCCAGGGTGGCCCGGAGCGGCCCTTCGCCCGCGATCGCGATGCACGGGCGCCCCGCGGGTGGGATGCGGGCGAGGGCCCGAAGGAGGCACGGCACGTTCTTCGCCGCCACGAGGCGGCCGACGAAGAGGCCGAGCAGGCGACGCGGCACGACCCGCAAGGCCTCGCGAATTTCGCATCGGTCACCAGGCCCGAGGGGCGCGGGCGGCGCGATCCCGTTGCCGATCGCGGTGAACCGTTCCCTCGCGGCGCCGGTCCGGTGGGCCGTGGCCTCGGCGCCCGCGGTGGTGTTGGCGATCACGGCGGCGGCATGCCCGACGACGAGGCGCTTCGCCCACCAGTACCAGGTCGGATGGCGGGGATTCGCGCTCCGCTCGGACGCCACCAGCACCGGCATGCGACCCGAGAGCCTTCGGGCGGGAAGGGACCAGAGTTCGGCGGTCAGCGAGAAGGCGTGCACGAGAGCGTAGTCGCGTGCGCGCAGCAGACGCGCGAACGCCATGACGAAGGGCGGGTCGACCCGGCGCCGCTTGGGCACGTGGTGCACCGGCACGCCTTCGGCCCGCACCGCGTCCAAGAGGGGCGAGGCGTCGCGGAAATAGGCGACTTCGGGCGCCCAGCGCGTCCGGTCCAGTCCGCGCAGCAGGCACAGGAGCTGGCGTTGGCTTCCACCGACCTCCATGCCGTCGATCACCAGCAGCAGCCGATCAGGTCGCATCGGCCGTTGCCCGGGCCATCAGGCCGTGCAGCCTGCGGCCCTCATTGCCCGCGTCGAATTCCAGCTCGATCCGTTCACGCGCGGCGACCGCCAGCCGCCGGCGTAGCGGCGCGTCCCGGAGCAGGCGCTTGAGCGCGTGTGCCAGCGACACGGCGTCGTGCTCGGCGGCGAGCAGGCCGTGCACGCCGTCGACGACCAGTTCCGGCACGCCGGAGACCGGGCAACTCACCACGGCGCACCCGGACGCCATGGCCTCCATCAGCGCCACGGGAATGCCGTCCCGGCTTCCATTGGGCGCGACCTGGCAGGGGAGGGCGAACACGCCGGCCTCGCCCAGCGCATCGCGTACGCGAGGCTGCGGGAGCGCGCCGGCCAGCGTCACCAGATCCTGGAGGCGGCGGCGCGCGATCAAGGACTCGAGGGCCGGCTTCCCGGGCCCGTCGCCGATCACCCTGCACTGGAACGCCATGCCCTGGTCCCGCAGCAGCGCCAGTGCCTCGACGAGCGTTTCGAATCCCTTCTCGGGCGCAAGGCGGCCCACCCCCACGATCAGGTCGCCGGTGCGGCCGTCCGGCTGCCAGCGGACCTGCCGCAGGTCGACGCCGCAATGCACCACCTCCATCTTGCCGCGCGCGATCGGCGACACGTTGGCGGCGAGCCAGTCGACGTTGTGCCTCGAGATGGTGACCGCGAGGGCGGCATCCTCGATCTTGCGCGGCAGGAAGTGGCGGTTCACGAACACGTCGTGCGCATGGCAGGTGAAGCCGAAGGGACGCCCGGTCACCCGCGAAAGCAGCCACGCGGCGGTCGTGGGATAGGTGGACCAGTGCGCATGGATGAACTCCGGGGCGAAGGCGTCCAGCTGCCGGCGACCGCCGAGCGCCCGGAACACGGCGACGATCGACTTGAGCAGGACGTCCGGCTGGCGCCAGGTGTCGGCAACGACCGTACCCAGTGCACGGACCAGGATGCGCGGCGTGGTCGCCAGGGTGCGCAGCGTGCCCGACAGGCCTTCGCGCAGTCCCGCCGGCGGCCATGCCCGCTCCATCAAGCCATCCACGTCGGACGGAAGGGATGTCCCGCCAGCGCGCTTGAGCGAAAGGATCCGTACGTCGACGCCGGACTCCAGGAGCGTCCGGATCTCCCGGACGATGAAGGTTTCCGACAGGCTCGGGAACTGGGACACCACGTAGAGGACCCGGCGCAGCGGCGCGTGCGGCGCCGAGCCGGGCCCGCAGGTCGCGTCGCCGCGCGACGCGGTCCCGGGCGCAGTCACGTCCTCGTCCATGGCCGCCTCCCGCGTCGGGCGGAACTCATCGGGGACCGGATCGGTGCAGGGGTTCACGAGGCGGCCCCCGACCTCACTCCCGCAGCGGGGTCCACGTCACGACGCGTTCGCCGCGAAGGAACCTGACCAGGCTGACCGCGGAAGCGAGGTTGGTCAGCAGGAAGTAGTAGGGATGGGCGAGGAGGCGGGGATTCAACGCGCGGCCGGACCAAAGGAATCCGGGCACGCCGAGCAGGATCGTCGCCGCCTGTGCCGCCAGCAGCGGCACGTACTGGCCGTCCAGCGCGAGGGCGGCGTTCGCAAGCAGCGCGACCAGCCAGAACACGGGCGACAGGTAGCGGAGCACCTTGTGCGACCACAGTTGCCATGCGAACCGGCCGTAACGGAACGGGTCGAGCAGGCTGCGCTTCGACGCGAGTGCGAACAGGCTGCGCAGCCCCACACGGATGCGCATGGAGAGTTCGCGGTCCGGTCGGTCGAGCGTTTCCTCGAAGCAGACCGCATCCGGTTCGAGCACCGTGCGCAGGTCCTGCTCGCGCATGACCATCGCGATCACGAAGTCGCTGATGAGGTCGGGCGGGATCGGCCGGTACGCGCTGCGACGCACCGCGTAGAGCTGGCCGCTCACCCCGATCAGCGATCCGAGGTCGCTTTCCGCCCGGCGCAGCCTCGACTCGTAGCCCCAGTAGGAGGTGCCTCCGGCACCCGTGGCGTCGTCGCCCCGCGCCCGATAGACCAGGCGACCCGCGACGCAGCCCACCTCCGGGTCGTTGAAATTGCGGACCATCGCCGCGACGGCGCGGGGATCGGTCATGGTGGTCGCGTCCATGAACACCAGGATCTCGCCCGTGGCCCTGGCCGCGGCGGCGTTCTGGCAGGCGGTCTTGCCCAGGCGACCCTCGATCCGCAGCAGCTGGACGTTCGGCGCGTCGAACCCCAGCACGATGCCGTCGGTGCCGTCGCTGGAGGCATCGGACGCCACGATCACGTCGTAGCGTTCGCGCGGATAGTCCATCTCGAGCACGTTGCGAAGCTTGCGCCCGATGTCCTTCTCTTCGTTGTAGGCGGCAATGACCAGCGTGACCGTCGGCGTCGACGGCCCCCTGGCCACGCGGCGCGGCGCGACGGTGGCGACGAGGACCGCGAGCAACGGATAGCCGACGTAGATGTAGCCCAGGACGGCAAGCGCACACCAGAGCAGGATTTCGAGCACGTCGTGGGCTCCTCGTCAGCGGGTCCAGGCCACCGCGACCTGGACGGCGTTCTCGTCGTAGGACTGGCCGGCGAGGTTCGAGTCCCGGGTGTTCCGGAACGCCGCCGCGCGCCAGCTCCAGTGGCGCGACAGCTGGTGCTCGATGCCGACCCCGTACACCCGGTCCGTGTCGTCGCGCGGCTGGTTGCGGAACGCGCGGTCGCGCACGAACGCTTCCGCGAACACCAGGGTGCGCGGCCGCAGGCGATAGTCCACGCGGGCGTACCCGCCGTCCTCGTCGCGGTCGCTGGCGGGCCGGTCCAGGAAACGGAGGCGCCGATGCACCGGCCGGACCCGCACGCCGAGGCGTGCGCCGGCATAGCGGTACTCGCCGTCCACGTAGCGCTCGCGGAACACGCCCGGGGTCACCGAGGAGAATTCGGCCAGCGCGGGGATGGTGGCCTGGTCAGGATCCTGGAGCCGGATCACGAGGTCCTGCACGCCGTCGGTGAACTGGTGTCGCGCGCGCAGCCGGAGGCGGCTGCGCGGGGTGGCCTGCCACTGCACGCGGGCCCGCCCGATGGTGATCGAATCATCGGATTCCGACTGGCGGTCCAGCCAGGAATAGCCCAGGTCGAACTCGTACTCCAGGTTCCGCAGGACGGCCTCGTAGCGGCCGAACGCGTCGTGCCGGGTGTAGTCGTCGACGGTCGCCGGAGCGTCGAACTCGGCCCGCGAGGACACGACGTTCAGTGATCCCGTCGCCCTCCGGTTGAACTGCCGCTGGAGGGCGGCGGCCACGCTGTACCGTTGGCCATCGAATCCCGGGGTGACCTCCGCGCGGCTGTCGGCGGCCCGGACATCCACCTGGAGTCGCGTCGACGGCCCGAGGCGCGCGAAGAACGTGGGGCCTCCGAGGAGTACGTTGACCCGCTGCAGGTTGCCGGGATCCCTTGCACCCTCGAAGGAGATCGGTTCCTGGCTGAGGTAGTCCTCCAGCACCAGGTTCAGGCGCCCCGGCACGACGGTCCAGTCAAGCTGGCCCGCGAATTCGCCGCGGGTCTCGTCGGGAAAGCTGTCGTCGACGTAATGCCGCCGCTCCAGTTCGCCCCGGGCCTCCAGGGCGATCCTCGCGCCTTCTTCCCTGACCCGGAAGACCAGCCGGGGCACCACCACGGTGTCAGAGACCGGATCGACCTCGTCGAGGTTGAGGTTGTCGCTGTGGAGCACCTCCACCTCGACCGTGTACTCGACCTCGGCCGCGTCCACCGCGCCCCAGGCGCACACGGCAAGCACGGCCAAGCAGGCGCTTGCCAGGCGCGCGCGTGGCCGCCCGGGGCAGTGGCCTGCACCCGACATGCGTTCACGCGCCTTCATTGAACACCACGCCCGCGAACCGCGCCGGATCGAAGTTGCCGGCGGCCGCGGCGATGTGGGCGGGCGTGTGGTGGCCATAGCCCGCCACCAGGACCACGACATCCGCCAGTTCGGACAGCATGCGCGCATCCGGTGCGCCGAGGACGGGGGGGCCGTCGAGGAAGACGTACCGGTCCGCGTGGCCGGCACGCAGCGAATCGACCAGCAGGCGCATCCGCACCGATGCGAAATGCTCGGTTTCCATGCCCCGGTACCGCGAACGGCCCGCGGGGATCAGCTTGAGGCGGGGAAGCGCGGTGTCGTGGACCACCGTTTCGACGGCGGCCTCGGAATCCTCCAGGTACTCGCACAACCCGGCATGGGCGTCATCGACCTTGAGGGCGACGTGTTGCGTCGGCTGGCGGAGGTTGCAGTCGACCAGTACCGCGCTCCTGGCGGGGTCGAACGTCAGCGCGACCGCGAGGTTCCGCGCGACGAAGCTCCCGCCGCAACCGGTGCCCACGGGGGCCACCAGCGTGACGAAGTTGTCGCTCGACGTCGCCAGCAGGCGGGTCCGCAACTCACGGAACGCATCCACCAGCGGCCGGTGCGCGCCGTCCAGGTACGGAATGATGGCCCGGGCATCCAGGTCCGCGGGCGTCAGGTCGGTCGGTTCCGCGCGGACGATCGCGGTCTTCCCGTCGCCGCGGCGCATGCCCGGCGCGGGTGCGTCGACGAGCGAGTACCCGTGCTGCGTCACAGCACGTCCACCAGTTTCAGAACCATCGCCAACGCATAGACCACCGGGACCGCGACGAGCAGGAGGGTCGCCACGTGGAAGCGCCTGGCGCTTCGCATGGCTGCGCCGTGGGAGGCGTGCGAGGGAATCGATGCGATCACCGGCAAGCCCGCCTCGCGTTCGATCTGCGTCGCGGATCGCGCGCGCGGGTCGTGCCTCACCACCAGCGCCAGCAGGAGGATGGGCACGAGCGTCGCGAACAGCAGCCCCGCGGCCGCGAAATGGACGAACCGCACGCCACTGGGCGCAAGCGGGACGGATGCCGGTTCCTGGATCTGGAACCCGAGGCTGCGCCCGTCGGCATCGAGCGTCATCGAGACGCGCGCGTTCTCCCTGCGCTTGAGCAGGTCCTCGTACATCTCGCGGTTGACGTCATGGGCACGGGTCAGCGCCGCCACTTCGCCCTGGTCTTCGAGGATCCGGCGATTCCGCTCCAGTTCCTCGGCCAGCAGCGCCTGTGCCGTGGCGACGCGGGAGGCGGCCGCGGCGCCCTGGCGCCGGACGTCGACCAGTTGCCCGCGGATCTGGCTGTAGACCGGATTGAGCGACGGCGCGGCGCCCGCCACGGTCGACGGCATGTCCGCTCCACCGGGGTCGGCCGCCTGCGACCGCACCTGCTGGATCTGCTTGCGGACCAGCACCACGTCCGGATGTTTGTCGGTGTAGGTCAGGAGCAGGCGATCCTGCTCGGCCTGCAATGCGGCCAGGCGCGCATTGACCTGGCTCGCGCGGGGCACCGTGGCGACCTGGCTTTCGCGCGAGAGCGAACCGATGACCTGGCGTTCCTGCGCACCGACGTCGGCGAGGTCCATGCGCGCGTTGTCCACGGCGCGACGCAACTCGGCGATCCGGGAGGCGACGTCGGCCTCGACCCCCGGCATGGCATCCGGATGCGCGCTCCTGTAGGCCTGCAGGCGCTCGTCCGCCGCGGCGAGGGCCGTCTCGTAGGTTTCCACCTGGGCGTCGATGAACTGGTATGCGGTCCGGCTTGCGCGGGCCTTGGAATCGAGGACCTGCTCGATCAGCGCCTCGGAGAAGCGCTTCGCCACGCGATAGGCCCGGTCGGGGTCGGAGTCCGCATAGGTGATCTTCACCAGGCTCAGCCCGGGGTTCGAGGACCTTCCGGACGCTCCCTGGGTGACCTCGATGTCCGTCCTGCCGATCACGCCCTTGATGAGGCCGTCCATCTCGGCCGGATCGGGCCGCCCCGTGATCCAGCCGCCGGCGCGGACCACGTCCTCCATCACGCGTCGACTGAACAGGAGCTCGCGCGAGATCACCGCACGCGAGGCGTATTCCACGTCGGCGGCGCGTCCCTCCATGAGCGGAGCGATCGCGCTGTTGTCCTCGACCAGCACCGTGGCCGAGGACTTGTAGGTGGGCGCGTTCATCAGCCCCCAGGCCAGGAAAAGCAACGCGATGGCGGCGAAGATCGTGGCGAGGGGCAGGAGGTAGCGGCGCAACTCCCTGTGTGCGAGCGCCAGGAAGTCGAGCGCCGGAAGGCGCCCGCCTGGCGGGCCGGGCAGGTGCAGTTGGCCGCTGCCATTCACAGCAGCCGCTCCGGCACGGTGATCACGTCACCCGGGGCCACCGGGTAGTTGGTGCTCAGGTCGCCCTGGTGCAGGATCTGGTCGAGCTGGACGCCATAGCTCGCACTTGCACCGCCGGAGGTGCGATGCAGGCTCGACCGGGCGGGCGCCGCGAACTCAGTCACGCCACCGGCCGCCAGCACCGCGTCGAGCACGGTCATGCCCTGGCGGTAGGGGATCGACACCGGCTGCCGGACGGCGCCGGTCACGCGTACGCGCGACAGGTACTCGTGGCTGCGCAGTTCCGTGAGGATGACGGTGACCTGCGGCTCGATCACGTAGTCCGCGAGCTTCGCCTTCACTTCGGCCGCCACTTCGTCGGGCGTGCGCCCCCCGGCGACCACGTCCCCGGCGAGCGGCACCGAGATCTTGCCGTCGGGCCGGACCGGTGCGGTGATGCCGAGCTCCGGGTTGCGCCAGACGGACACCTGGACCATGTCGTCGACCCCGATGCGGTAGTCGACGGGCGCCGGCGCGGTCGCCGGAGGCGCTCCGGACTGGTATGCGCCCGGGCTTGCACAGGCGGCCAGCAGCAGGGAAAGACCCAAGCCAGTAAGGGCGGACGCAAGGCGCATGGCGGTTCTCCGGATTGGCCCCACCTTGCCAACGCCGACCGCATGCACCCTCGGCCAGCCTTTCGTCGCTTGGTGGGCCGCATCGGTCCCGGCATGGGTGCATCCCCGCCGGCCGGACATTCCAGGAAGCGCAGGGTCAAATCCGGGGACAGGGCGGGGCAGGGCGTCCGGACCTGCCAGGTGGCTGCGTTGACCGGGACAACGGGCAACACGGCACGGGTCGCGAATGGCCGCACCGAATCCAAGGCGCATCCTCGTCTGCGGCGGGGCCGGCTACATCGGCAGCCATGCCTGCGCGTCCCTGGTGGCCAGGGGGCTTGGCGTCGTGGTGGCCGACAACTTCGCCAACAGCTCGCCTCGCGTGATGTTGCGCCTGCAACGGATCACCGGCTCGCCGGTCGAGTGCGAGCGCGTCGACCTGCGCGACAGGCGGGCCCTCGCGCGGCTGTTCAACCGGCATCGCTTCGACGCGGTGTTCCACTTCGCCGCGCTCAAGGCAGTGGGGGAGTCCTGCGAGCGGCCACTGGAGTACTTCGACAACAACATCTCGGGCACCATCAACCTCCTGCAGGCCATGCAGGCGGCCGGCGTCCGCCTGCTCGTGTTCAGTTCCTCGGCGACCGTCTACGGGGAACCGGAGGCCGTGCCCGTCGACGAGACCGCGCGCCTGGTGGCCACCAATCCCTATGGGCGAAGCAAGCTGGTCATGGAACAGTTGATCGGCGACGTGTGCCACGCGGATCCGACGTTCCGCGCCGCGACGCTTCGGTATTTCAATCCGGTCGGGGCGCATGCGTCGGGACTGATCGGGGAAGATCCCGTCGGCGAGCCGAACAACCTGATGCCGTACATCTGCCAGGTGGTGACGGGGCGGCGACCGGCATTGCGCATCTTCGGCGACGACTATCCGACGCGCGACGGCACGTGCGTGCGGGACTACATCCACGTCATGGACCTGGCGGCCGCCCACGTCGCGGCGCTGCGCTACCTGGTGGAGGCAGACCGCAACATCACGGTCAACCTGGGGACCGGCCGGGGCGTGACCGTCCTGGAACTCGTCCATGCGTTCGAGGCGGCCTGCGGCCTGCGCGTCCCGAGCGAGACCGTCGGTCGACGGCCGGGGGACGTGGCGGAGGTCTACGCCGATCCGTCACTCGCCCATCGCCTGCTGGGCTGGCGCGCACAGCGCGGGCTGGCCGAGATGTGCGCGGATGCCTGGCGGTGGCAGTCGGGGAATCCGGACGGCTATGCACGGGAACCCCGGGATCCGGTGCGCAGGCGCCGCGTGCCGGCCGCGATCCCGTCCATCGACCTGGCCTCTAAAATTACATAATGTGCATTATGCGCACTTTCGGGTCATGCGCTGCGCCTCGACTTGAGCGCGCCCCATCGCCTCACCACTCCGGCCGCAACGCCATCGCGACGCGCGCCCCGGCCCAGACCAGCGCCATTCCCCCGGCCAGCGTCAGCGCCAGATAGGCGAACGGACCGCCGGCGCGCTCGCCGCGCGCCATCAGCAGCCACTCGATCATCAACGACGAGTACGTGGTGAGGCCGCCCAGCAGTCCCACGATCAGGAACGCACGCCAGTAGAGCGCGGACTGGCCGCGGCCCTGCAACCAGACCGCGAGAAACCCGACCAGGAACGAACCGGCGAGATTCGCCGCCAACGTGCCCCACGGCAGCCCGTCGCCGACCCGCCGCAGCAGGACCCCACCCAGCCAGAACCGGCCCCCGGCACCCACGGCACCGCCCGCGAGCACGAGCAGGAACTGTTGCCACCACAACGACAGGCCCGCGCCCATTCCGGATCTCCCGTACCGTTCCGATCCAAGCTTTCCCGAGCGCGCGGACACCCGCAAGCCGCTGACGCGCCATCTGCAACACTCGACGCGGGTTCAGGCCGGATCGCCTCCCGATCCACCGTTGCCCTGGCGCAGCGCCTCGCGACGGCGCGCGCGGATCGACTCGATCTTCTCGCCAAGCTTGAGCTCGAGGCCCCGTGGCGCGGGACGGTAGTACACCCGTTCTCCCATCGCGTCCGGGAATCCGGACTGCGCGAACGCCACCCCCTCGGGGGCGTCGTGGTCGTACGCGTAATCCTTGCCGTAGCCGAGTTCGCGCATCAGGCGCGTCGGTGCGTTGCGCAGGTGCAGGGGGACGTCCTCCGTCCCGCCCTGCGCGACCTCCGCCCGCGCGGCGTTGAACGCGGCATAGCCCGCATTCGACTTGGCCGTGCTCGCCAGGTAGAGGACGAGCTGAGCCAGCGCCAGTTCGCCTTCGGGGCTGCCGAGCCGTTCGTAGGTATCCCATGCGTCCAGGGCCATGGCCTGCGCGCGCGGATCGGCCAGGCCGATGTCCTCGATCGCGATGCGCGTCAGGCGGCGCGACAGGTAGGCCCGGTCGCAGCCGCCATCGAGCATGCGGACCAGCCAGTACAGCGCGGCATCGGGATTGGAACTGCGGACGCACTTGTGGAGTGCGGAGATCTGGTCGTGGAACTGCTCCCCGCCCTTGTCGAAGCGCCGCGTGCGGTCGGCGAGCACCTGCGCGAGCACGGTGCCGGTGATCCGTCCTTCGTCGCTCCCCGCCTCCGAGGCCAGGCCGGACGCGATCTCGAGCAGCGTGAGGGCACGGCGCACGTCGCCGTCGGCGGCCTGCGCGATGTCCTCGAGGCCCTCTGCATCGATCGAGATGCCCTGCCCACCCAGGCCGCGCTCGGAATCCTCGAGCGCGCGGCGCAACACGCCGGTGATGTCCGCCGCGGACACCGCCTCCATCACGTGCACGCGGCAGCGCGAGAGCAGCGCCGAGTTCAGTTCGAAGGACGGGTTCTCGGTCGTCGCGCCGACGAACACGATGGAACCGCGCTCGATGTGCGGCAGGAAGGCATCCTGCTGCGCCTTGTTGAACCGGTGCACCTCGTCGACGAAAAGCACGGTCCGACGCCCCTGCTCGAACCGCATCCCCGCCTCCGCAAGCACCTGGCGGACCTCGGGCAGCCCCGACAGCACGGCGGAGATCGAGCGGAACTCGGCATCGGCGTAACGCGCCAGCAGGAGCGCGAGCGTCGTCTTGCCGCACCCCGGCGGGCCCCAGAGCACCATCGAGTGGATACGGCCTCGCTCGATCGCCTGGCGCAATGCCGAACGTGCGTCGAGCAGACGGCGCTGGCCCGCGATCTCGTCGAGGTCGCGCGGGCGCATCCGGTCCGCCAGCGGGCGCAGGTCTTCCGAGGCATCGCGGGACAGCGGGGCGAGCAGGTCGTTCCCCTGCCCCGGGGACATGTTTCCGGCCATCTTGGGTGTGTCTGTGGCGGACAGCGGCGGCCCGGAGGCTGCTATTGGACCACCCTCCAACGCGGCCGCGCCAACCGACTGCCGTCACGGCGCCGTGGCAGGTGCAGTGTGTTCGGGGAATCCGCGGGTCAGGCGGGTGGCGTCCGGCTGCCGCCGGAGCCCGCTTCAGAGTGCCGCGAGGCCGGTACCCAGCGTGTCCCCGCCGCCGAGTTCGTAGTCCACCTGGATCCAGGTGTTCTCGACGCGATCGAAGACCCCCTGCAGCTGCACGGGCGCCTGGCCTTCAGGCCCGAAGTCCGCCACGCCCTGCCCGCTCGCCACCGCATGGCGGGCATCGCCACCGGAAACCTGGACATCCAGCAGGGCGAACGAAACGGACTGCGCGTCGAACTCGGCCGCGAGTCGGCGCCCGACCTCGTCCTCGAGCGCACGCGAATCGACGCGGGCGGCACCCTCGACGGATGACTGGTCGAGCGAAATCGAGGGGCTCAGGACCGTCAAGGTCGCCGTGTCATAGAGCGCCTGGAACGTCACCGGCAACCACGCGCCGGATCCCTCGATGCGGATGTCGCCGCGCCCGGTCAATGCAAGGTCGCGGCGGCTGACCGGCTTGGATTCGAGCGCGTCGATCCGGAATTCGACGTCGCGGCCATCGAACTGCGCCTGCAGCGCACCGATCACGGCCACGGCGACGGCGTCGTGGGTGCCCTGCGCGGGCGCGCTGGCCGAGAGCGGCACCGTGGCCGACACGGTCGTGGACCCCTCCCCTGCCCCGGGCACCACCTGCGCGGCGATCGCGCTCGCGGCGAGGAGGCTGCTGGCGACAAGGGTGCTGGCGAGGGAGGTGCGGCGCATCGTGGAATCCGTCATCCAGAGATTCGGCGCGGGCAATCCGCGCCGGACGGGACCACTTTGCGTTCGATGGGGTCGGTGGTTCGTGAGCCGGCGAGGCGCCAGCCTGAATCACGTCCGAATCGTCACTTCCTCGATGCCGCCTTCACGCGCGGGTGGTCGCGCCACCCGCGCATGCGGCGGATCCGGCATCTTTCAGCGTTCGCCGATCACGTCGGCGCCCGCCGGCGGCGTGAACCGGAACGTGGTGGACGCGAACCGGGGATTGCGCTTCCAGCCACTGAACGTGATGGCCGTGCGCTGTCCCAGGGCATCGGTCACGTCCATCCGCACCAGCTGGTTTCCGCGGAAGCCCAGGCGCGCGGTCTTGAAGCTCGCGTCGTCCTCGTTCGCGGGCGTGAGGCGCAGCCACTCCAGGCCGTCGGCCGTGCCGGCCTCGGCAATGCGGAAGCGCTTGTCCCGCTGGGCCGGGTCGAGCAGCGCGGCAAGCGGGCTGTTCCGTTCCTCGGGCCCCTGGGTCCGCACCGTCACCTGCTCCAGGTCCGGATCGTGGACCCACACCTTGCTGCCGTCGGCGACGATCAGCTGCGGATATGGCTTCACGTACTCCCAGCGGAAATGGTCGGGGCGCGAAAGCGCGACGCGGCCGGTCGAGGTTTCCTTGAGCTTGCCCCCGTCACCGTAGACCTTCTGCTCGAAGCGCCCGTCCAGGCCCTCCAGGCCCTTGCTGAAAGCGTTGAGGTCGTCGAGCGCCTCGGCGGACGCGACGCTGGCGAAGGTCGCGCCGGACACGACCGCGGCTGCCAGCAGGGCACGGCGGAAGACGGATTTGCACTTCATGGTGGACCCTCGTTTGCAGGCAAGGCGGCCAGTCTCGGCGAGCCGACCTGAATGCGCGATCACGCGATCATGGGACGCCCGGACGGCGTTCAGCCGCGCGGCGGCGGCGGCGCGAGCACGGTGCGGTCGCCATTGTGTTCTGGGGGACTGACGACACCGGCCGCCTCCATCGCCTCGATCAGGCGGGCCGCGCGGTTGTAGCCGATCTTCAGCCGGCGCTGCACGCCGGAAATCGAGGCGCGCCGCGTCTCGGTGACGATCTTGACCGCCTCGTCGTAAAGCGGGTCCGACTCGTCCCCGCCCCCGCCGCTCTCCGGCAGGCCGGTCGCGCCGACGACCACGCCGTCGCCCATGGGCTGAACTTCGTCCAGCACGCCCTCGATGTAGTCCGGGCCGCCGCCCGACTGCTTGAGGTGCTCGACGACGCGGTGCACCTCCTCGTCCGAGACGAACGCGCCATGCACGCGTTCCGGCATCGCGGTGCCGGGTGGCAGGTAGAGCATGTCGCCGTGGCCGAGCAGCGTCTCGGCGCCGCTTTGGTCGAGGATCGTGCGCGAGTCGATCTTGCTCGACACCTGGAAGGCGATGCGCGTCGGGATGTTGGCCTTGATCAGGCCCGTGATGACGTCGACGGACGGGCGCTGCGTGGCGAGGATCAGGTGGATCCCGGCGGCGCGGGCCTTCTGCGCCAGGCGCGCGATCAGCTCCTCCACCTTCTTGCCGACGATCATCATCATGTCGGCGAACTCGTCGATGATGACGACGACGTATGGCATCGGCTCGAGCTGCGGCGGCGCCTCGGAGACGCCCTCCTCCGGCTTGAACAGCGGGTCGAGCATCGGCTGGCCGGCGTCGGCCGCGTCCTTCACCTTCTTGTTGAAGCCGGCGAGGTTGCGCACGCCGACCGCGCTCATCAGCTTGTAGCGGCGCTCCATCTCCGCCACGCACCAGCGCAGGCCGTTGGCGGCCTCCTTCATGTCGGTCACGACCGGCGCCAGCAGGTGCGGGATGCCCTCGTAGACGCTCAGCTCGAGCATCTTCGGGTCGATCATCAGCATCCGCACGTCGCGCGCGGAGGCCTTGTACAGCAGGCTGAGCACCATCGCGTTCACCGCGACGGACTTGCCCGAACCGGTGGTGCCCGCCACGAGCAGGTGCGGCATGCGCGCAAGGTCGGCCACCGTCGGCCGGCCGCCGATGTCCTTGCCGAGCGCCAGCGTCAACGGGCTGCCGGCCTTGTCGTATTCCTTCGAGCGCAGGAGCTCGGAGAGATAGATCATCTCCCTGTGCGAATTCGGGATCTCAAGGCCCACGACCGACTTGCCCGGGATCACGTCGACCACGCGCACCGCCTTGACCGACAGGCCGCGCGCGATGTCCTTGTCCAGCGAACTGATCTGGCTGACCTTGACCCCGGGCGCGGGCTCGATCTCGAAGCGCGTGATCACCGGGCCCGGGTACGCGCCGACGACCTCCGCGTCGATGCGGAAGTCCTTGAGCTTGAACTCGATCTGGCGCGACAGCGTGCCGAGGGTCTCCTCGCTGTAGCCCTTGGGCTGCGGCTTCGGATCGTCCAGGAGCGCCAGCGGCGGGATGCCCGAGCCGTCCCCGACGTGGAACAACGGGATCTGCTGTTCGCGCTTGGCGCGGTCGCTTTTCTCGACGACCGGCGCCGGCGGCGGCTCGATCTTCACCGGTGCGCGCTTGGCGCGCAGCTCCGTGTCGACCTTGCGCACCTCCTCGCGGGCCTCGCGCAATGCACGCGCCCGCTGCCAGTCGCCGGCCTGCTGGCTGCCGCGCCGGAACAGCTTCGCCAGCCAAGGCCCCGCCGCCAGCGTCCAGCCGCCAATGCGGTCCATCGCCCGGAACCACGACAGGCCCGTGGCCAGCGTGGTGGAGATGAGCAGCAACGCGACCAGGAACAGGTTCGCGCCCATGGGGCCGAACGCGCGGTAGAGGGACCGTCCGACGATCTGGCCGAGGATGCCCCCGCCGCCCGCGGACAGGTCGACGACCGCGCCCATCCTCAGGTGCAGGAAGCCGGCCGCCGCGACCAGGAACCCGACGATGCCCACCAGCCGGAGCGCGGGCCCGAGGTCGGCCTCGCCGTCGCCGTCGCTGTCCATGCCGAACAGCGCGATCCAGGCGATCAGCCCGAGCATCACCGGCAACAGGTAGGCCACGTAGCCCGTCAGGTAGAGCAACACGTCGGCGAGCCATGCGCCAACGCGACCACCGACGTTCTCGAGCGGCGCGGTGACGCTGCCCGAATGCGACCAGCCCGGATCGCCGGGCGAGAACGTGAACAGGCTCGCCAGCAGGTAGAGCAGCAGCGGCGCGATGGCGATCAGCGCCAGGTCGCGCCACAGGCGCGACCGGCGCGGGACCTCGGCTTGCGCCTTGCGGCCGGCACGGGGGGATCGACTGCGTTCCGGGAGCTCGCGTGCCACCGTGCGGTTAAACCTCAGGAACCTGCTGCAATCGACTGATCCTACATCAAATTCAGGTTCCGCCCGAACGGGCCGGACGGAACCCGTGGGCGGCCGTCAGAGGACCATGTCCTGCAGCGCGGGATGGACCAGGCGTCCGTTCTCGACATTGATGCCGCGGACCAGTGCCTCGTTGTTGCGCCAGGCCTCGCCACCGGCCAGCTTCGCCACCCACGGCAGGATCGCCGCGCAGATCGCCTGCGAGCTGGTCTGCGGCACTGCGCCGGGCATGTTGGTGACGCAGAAGTGGGTGACGCCTTCCTCGATGTAGGTCGGCTGGGCCCAGGTGGTGGGGCGCGAGGTCTCGAAGCAGCCGCCCTGGTCGATCGAGATGTCCACGACGACCGAACCGTCCTCCATGCCCTTGAGCATCTCGCGGTTCAGCACGTGCGGCGCCTTCGCGCCCGGGATCAGCACCGCGCCGACCACCAGGTCCGCCGACGCCACCTGGCGCGCGACCTCGTCGTCGTACGGGTACAGCGCGGTGACGTTCGACCCCAGCCGCATCATCTCGTCCATGCGGTCCTGGCGCTTCTCGAACACCACCACGTTCGCGCCGCCGGCCGCGGCCAGCGCGGCGGACGCGCCACCCGCCTGCCCCGCGCCGAACACGACGACCTTGCCCCGCTCCGTCGACGGCAGGCCGCCGAGCAGCTTGCCCTTGCCGCCCTGGGGCTGGTGCAGGAGCGTGGTCCCGACCTGCGTGGCGATCTTGCCCGCGATGATCGACATGGGCGCCAGCAGCGGAAGCTCGCCGTTGTCCAGTTCCACGGTCTCGAACGCCACGCCGGTCAGGCCGATGTCGAGCAGCTTGCGGGTCAGTTCCGGCTCGGGCGCCAGGTGCAGGTAGCAGAACAGCAGGTGGTCGCCGCGCAGGTGCATCAGGTCGCCCGCGATCGGCTCCTTGACCTTCACGATCAGCTGGCCCTTCTCGTACAGCGCGGCCGCGTCGGGGGCGATGTTCACGCCGAGGCGGGCGTACTGCTCGTCGCTGAAGCCCGACTTCAGGCCCGCGCCCTGCTCGATCCACACTTCGTGGCCGCGACGGACCAGGTCGCCCGCGGCCGCCGGGACGAGGGCGATCCGCCCCTCGAGTGTCTTGGTCTCCTTGGGAACGCCGATCCGCATTGCACTGCCTCGCTGGATAAAAAAACGCCGGCCAGGGCGGCCGGTCGCCGGATCGCGGTCGCGCCACGCGCGCCACGGTTGGGTTTCGCCTTGTCATCGCCGGCCGGCGTCGCCACTCTATGGCGCTGCCGGCGGCTCGCGCCCCGGTGCGGCCGACGCGTCAAGGCCGGCGATTATACCCGCGCGCCCCACGCCTCCACACCGGCGCCGGACGCCGCCTCCCCTCATTCCGACCCGGATTCCAATGACCTCCGCCAAGCATTGCCGCCTGCTCATCCTCGGCTCCGGCCCCGCCGGCTGGACCGCAGCCGTCTACGCCGCCCGCGCCAACCTCAAGCCGGTCGTCGTCACCGGCCTGCAGCAGGGCGGCCAGCTGATGACCACGACCGACGTGGACAACTGGCCGGGCGACGCGCACGGGCTCCAGGGCCCCGAACTGATGCAGCGCATGCAGGCGCATGCGGAGCGCTTCGACACCGAGGTCGTCTTCGACCACGTCCACACCGCGGACCTGTCGTCGCGCCCCTTCCGGCTGAAGGGCGACTCCGGCGAGTACACCGCGGACGCGATCGTCATCGCCACCGGCGCCACCGCGAAGTACCTGGGCCTGCCGTCCGAGGACGCGTTCAAGGGCCGGGGCGTCTCGGCGTGCGCGACCTGCGACGGCTTCTTCTACAAGGACCAGGACGTCGCCGTGATCGGCGGCGGCAACACGGCGGTCGAAGAGGCGCTTTACCTGTCGAACATCGCCCGCAAGGTCTACCTGGTGCATCGCCGCGACACGCTGCGCGCCGAGAAGATCATGCAGGACAAGCTGTTCGCCAAGGTGCAGGCGGGGAAGATCGAGCCGGTCTGGCACCACGTGGTGGACGAGGTGCTCGGCAACGACGCCGGCGTGACCGGCCTGCGCCTGAAGTCCGCGCAGGACGACAGCACGCGCGAGATCACCGTGCACGGCATGTTCGTGGCGATCGGCCACACCCCCAACACGTCGCTGTTCGACGGGCAATTGGCGATGCACAACGGCTACCTGGAGATCCGTTCGGGCCTCGCCGGCGGCGCGACGCAGACGTCGGTCCCGGGCGTGTTCGCCGCCGGCGACGTCGCCGACCAGCACTACCGGCAGGCGATCACCTCGGCCGGCTTCGGCTGCATGGCCGCGCTCGACGCCGAGAAGTTCCTCGACAAGGGCGAGTAGCGCGGGGATCCTCGGCGGGCCGCCCGGCCGCGCCCGGCGCGATGGTCACGCCATGCCGACCCTCCGCATCGTCGACACGCTCAAGGACGTCCCCGCGGCGGCGTGGGACGCCCTGCACGACGGCGGCAATCCGTTCGTCTCCCATGCGTTCCTCGCGGGCCTGGAAACCGGGGGCTGCGTGCTACCCGCCCACGGCTGGCGGCCGGCGCACCTGCTGCTCGAGGATGCCGGCCAGCTGCGGGCCGCGGCCCCGGGTTACGTCAAGGGCAACTCGCACGGCGAGTTCGTGTTCGACCACGCCTGGGCCCATGCGTACGCGCGGCAGGGGCTGGAGTACTACCCGAAATGGCTGTGCGCGGTGCCCTACTCGCCCTGCAGCGGCCCGCGGCTGCTCGCGCGGGACCCGGGCGACCGGGAGATGCTGGTCGCGGCGATGGCCAGCCTCGTCTCGCGCGCGAACCTGTCCTCGGCCCATGTCAACTTCCATCGCGGGGACGAGGACGCGGCGTTTCCCGACGATTGGCCCGCGCGCCTGGACATCCAGTACCACTGGACGAACGGCGGCTGGCGCGATTTCGACGCGTTCCTCGACGCGATGGACCACCGCCATCGCAAGAACATCCGCCAGGAGCGGGCGAAGGTCGCGCGAGCCGGCATCACGCTTCGCGTCGCGCACGGCGACACCCTCCTGCCCGGCGACGTCGCCGCGATGCACCGGTTCTACCGCCGCACGTTCGACGAACGGGGCAACCTGCCCGCGCTGACCGAAGGCTTCTTCAACCACCTTGCGCAGGCGATGCCCCGCGCGCTGGTGCTGGTGCTGGCCGAACGCGATGCCACGCCGATCGCCGGCGCCCTGTTCCTGCGCGGCGGCGACACGTTGCACGGGCGGTACTGGGGCGCGGACGAACACGTCCCGGGACTGCACTTCGAAGCCTGCTACTACCAGGGCATCGAGTACTGCCTGCGCGAAGGCCTGGCGCGCTTCGAACCCGGCGCGCAGGGCGAGCACAAGCTGTCGCGCGGCTTCCTGCCCGCGCTGGTGCGGAGCCGGCACTGGATCGCCGACGTCCGGTTCCGCGACGCGATCGACCGGTGGTGCACCGAGGAGCGCGCCGTGGTCCGCGAACACGCACGCAGGCTGGCGGACCACGGTCCCTTCCGCCGCAACGTCGCCGCGCCCGCATGACCATGAGCGGCGTGCCCTGCCTGCTGTCGACCGACCCCGCATCGCCCTTCCCCGATCCGGCCCGCGCCCTGCGCCGTCCGGACGGGCTGCTGGCGGTCGGGGGCGACCTGTCGCCCGTGCGCCTTGCCAACGCGTACCGGGCCGGCATCTTTCCCTGGTATTCCGAAGGGCAGCCGATCCTGTGGTGGAGCCCCGATCCGCGGACCGTCTTCCGGACCGATGCGGTCCACCTGCCACGCCGCTTCCGGCGCACCCTACGCGGCAGCGACTGGGTGGTCGTGGCCGACCGCGACTTCGCGGCCGTGGTGGATGCGTGCGCGACGGCGCCCCGCGCCGGACAGGACGGCACGTGGATCACCCGCGCCATGCGGGACGCCTACGCGGCCCTGCACGCGGTCGGCCTCGCGCACTCGATCGAAGTGCGCGACGGCGACGACCGACTCGTCGGCGGGCTCTATGGCGTGGCCGTCGGGCGGATGTTCTTCGGCGAAAGCATGGTGAGCCTCCGCAGCGGTGGCTCGAAGGTTGCCCTGGCGGCACTGGCGCTGCGCATGTCCGGCTGGGGTTGGCCGCTGCTGGATGCGCAGGTGGACAATCCGCACCTGCGCGCCCTCGGCGCCGGGGCGATGCCGCGCGACGTGTTCCTCGAGGCGATCGGCACGCTCGTCGCACGGCCCGGCGTGGCCGACTGGCCGTCGGCGTTCGGTCGTCTTCCGGCGCGCGTCCTGTCCGACCGTCCGGACGCTTAACGGTTTCTTTGCGAACAGGGCGCGCGCGTGGCAGAATGCCCGCCCTTCGGGCGCCCTAGGGTGCCCAACCACGCGGGCCCGCCCCGCCACTGCAGGACCCCCATGGCGAAAGACGACGTCATCGAATTCGAAGGCACGGTCTCCGAAACCCTCCCGAACACCATGTTCCGGGTGAAGCTGGAGAACGGCCACGAAATCATCGCCCACATCTCCGGCCGGATGCGCAAGCACTACATCCGCATCCTCACCGGTGATCGCGTCAAGGTCGAAATGACCCCGTACGACCTCACGAAGGGCCGGATCACCTACCGGATGAAGTGAGTCGGCCGTCGCGGCGCACCGGCCGCGGCCGCGCCCCCGGCGCACGTCCAGGACGGTGATCGCCGTCCCCGCACATCCCACTTGTGGCACATGGCTCCCTGTCGGCGGGCCGCCGTATCCTGCGGCGACCTATTGCCGGGGGATACCCATGCATCGTCGATTCGCCGCGGGACCGCTTGCCCTTTCCATCGCGTTGGCCCTGTCGGCCTGCGCCACGACGACGCGTGACACGGCGCCGGCACCGGTCGCCGGTGAATCGGCGCAGTCGGAGTCGCAGCGGCTCAACGCCTGGTTCGAGGAGAAGTACGAGGAGGAGCTCCGCTTCAGCCCGGTCACGCTGACCTTCCTCGGGCGCAAGGAACTCTACGACCAGCTCGACGACATGTCCGAGGCCGCGCAGGACGCGCAGCTGGCGTGGCGCAAGGCCACCGTCGAGGAGATGGTGGCCGGGTTCGACTACGACGCGCTCGACGCCGAGACCCAGCTGTCCTACGACCTGTGGAAGCGCCAGTACGAGCTCGAGCGCGACGGCCTGCAGTTCCGCGACAACGTCTACGTCTTCAACCAGATGCAGGGCGCGCAGTCCTTCCTTCCGACGTTCCTGATCAACTTCCACCGCGTCGACACCGAGGCCGACTACCTCGCGTACCTCGCGCGCATCGCCGCCGCGCCGCGCGCCATGGACCAGTTGCTCTCGCGCGCGAAGGAGAACGCGGAAGCCGGCTACCGCATGCCGAAGTTCTCCTACGAGGGCGTGCTGGCCGAATCGCGCAAGGTCGTCTCCGGCGCACCCTTCGACGCCGGCGCGGACTCCGCGCTGTGGGCCGACCTGCAGTCGGAGGCCGATGCGCTCGTCAAGGCGGGCAAGATCGACGCGGCCCGGGGCGAGGCGCTGAAGGCACAGGCCCGCGAGGCGCTCGTCGCCCACGTGGCGCCGGCGTACGCCAAGCTGATCGCGTGGGCGGAGGCCGACATGGCCAATGCCATCGAGAATCCGGCCGGCGTGGGCACGACGCACCCCAACGGCGAGGCCTACTACCGCCACCAGCTGCGGATGCACACCTCCACCGACCTGACGGCCGACGAGGTCCACCGGATCGGCCTGTCCGAGGTCGACCGCATCCACGGCGAGATGCGCGCGCTGATGGACCGCGTCGGCTTCGAAGGCGACCTGCAGGACTTCTTCGCCTTCATCTCGACCGACCCGCGCTTCAAGTTCCCGGACACGGACGCCGGCCGCCAGGCGTACATCGACGAGGCCACGCGCGCGATCGACAACATCAAGAAGGCGCTGCCCGACTACTTCGGCATCCTGCCGAAGGCGGACCTGGTGGTGCGCCGCGTCGAGCCGTTCCGCGAGCAGGACGGCGCCGCCCAGCACTACTTCCCGGGCACCCCGGACGGCTCGCGGCCGGGCATCTACTACGCGCACCTCTCGGACATGAACGCCATGCCCAAGCCCGAGCTCGAGGTCATCGCGTACCACGAGGGCCTGCCGGGGCACCACATGCAGATCTCGATCGCGCAGGAGCTGACCGGCGTGCCCGAGTTCCGCACCCAGGCCGACTCGACGGCCTACGCCGAGGGCTGGGGGCTGTATTCGGAGTGGCTCGCGCGCGAGATGCCGGGCACCTACCAGGATCCCTATTCCGAGTACGGCCGCCTGAGTTCCGAGCTCTGGCGCGCCGTGCGCCTGGTCGTCGACACCGGCCTGCACGCCAAGGGCTGGACCGAGCAGCAGGCGGTCGACTACTTCAACGCGAACACGGCCAATCCGGAGGCGGCGATCCGCGCGGAGGTCCAGCGCTACATCACGTGGCCGGGCCAGGCGACGGCCTACAAGATCGGCATGATCCGCATCCAGGAGATGCGCCGGAAGGCCGAGGCCGAGCTGGGCGACAAGTTCGACATCCGCGGCTTCCACGACGCCGTCCTGGGTGGCGGCGCGTTGCCGATGCCGTTGCTGGAGCGTCGCATCGACCAGTGGATCGCGGCGCGCAAGGCATCGTGATCCGGCGTTAGGAACGCGTCTCAACCCATTGAAAAGGCGGCCATTGGCCGCCTTTTCTCTTGCCCGTCGAGGACACCCTAGACGGTCGCCGGCAACAGCTTCTCGCTCTCCGGGTGCGCCTCGACGACGAGCTCGCCTTCGCGCACCTCGACCGTGACCCGGCCGCCCCCGACCAGCTTGCCGAACAGCAGTTCGTCGGCCAGCGGGCGCTTGATCTTCTCCTGGATGACCCGCGCCATCGGACGCGCGCCCATCAGCGGGTCGAAGCCGTGCTGCGCCAGCCAGTCGCGCGCCTCGGGCGAGGCCGACAGCGACACGTGCTTCTCGTGCAGCTGGGTCTCCAGCTCGATCAGGAACTTGTCGACCACGCGCAGGATGTGCTCGAAGCCCAGCGCCTGGAACTGCACGATCGCGTCCAGCCGGTTGCGGAACTCCGGCGTGAAGCTGCGGCGGATCACCTCCATCGCGTCCGTGCTGTGGTCCTGCCGGGTAAAGCCGATCGTCCGGCGCGAAGCCTGCGCCGCGCCCGCGTTCGTGGTCATCACCAGGATCACGTTGCGGAAATTCGCCTCGCGGCCGTTGGTGTCGGTCAGCACGCCGCGGTCCATGACCTGCAGCAGGATGTTGAAGATGTCCGGGTGCGCCTTCTCGACCTCGTCGAGCAGCAGCACGCAGTGCGGCGTCTTGACGATCTTCTCGGTCAGCAGGCCCCCCTGGTCGAAGCCGACGTAGCCCGGGGGCGCGCCGATCAGGCGGCTGACCGAATGCGGCTCCATGTACTCGGACATGTCGAAGCGGACCAGTTCGATGCCGAGCTGCAGCGCCAGCTGGCGCGTGACCTCGGTCTTGCCCACGCCGGTGGGGCCGGCGAACAGGAAGTTGCCGATGGGCTTGTCGGGGTTGGCCAGGCCCGAACGGGCCAGCTTGATCGAGGACGCGAGCGTCTCGATGGCCGGGTCCTGCCCGAAGATCACCATCTTGAGGTTGCGCTCCAGGTGCTCGAGCACGTCCTTGTCGCTGGCCGAGACCTGCTTGGCCGGGATCCTCGCCATGCGCGCGACGATCATCTCGATCTCCTCGACGTCGATCAGCGACTTGCGCTTGTCCTCCGGCAGCAGGCGCTGGCGCGCGCCGGCCTCGTCCATTACGTCGATCGCCTTGTCCGGCAGCAGCCGGTCGCCGATGTGCTTGACCGAAAGGTCCACCGCGGCCTGGATCGCGTCGTCGGCGTAGGTCACGCCGTGGTGCGATTCGTACTTCTGCTTCAGGCCCTGCAGGATCTCGACCGTCTCGCCCACCGTCGGTTCGACGATGTCGATCTTCTGGAAGCGACGGGCCAGCGCCCGGTCCTTCTCGAAGATGCCGCGGTATTCCTGGAAGGTCGTCGAGCCGATGCAGCGCAGCTCGCCCGAGGCCAGCACCGGCTTGATCAGGTTCGAGGCGTCCATCGTCCCGCCCGAGGCCGAGCCGGCGCCGATGATCGTGTGGATCTCGTCGATGAAGAGGATCGCGCCGGGGTGCTTCTTCAGCGCCGCGAGCACCGCCTTGAGCCGCTTCTCGAAATCGCCGCGGTACTTGGTGCCGGCGACGAGCGCGCCCAGGTCGAGCGCGAAGATCGTCGCGTCCGACAGCACCTCCGGCACGTCGCCGTCCACGATCCGCTTGGCCAGGCCCTCCGCCAGCGCTGTCTTGCCCACGCCGGCCTCGCCCACGTAGAGCGGGTTGTTCTTGCGGCGGCGGCACAGCACCTGGATGGTCCGCTCGACCTCCTCGGCGCGCCCGACCAGGGGGTCGATCCTGCCGGCGGCGGCCAGCGCGTTGAGGTCGCTGGCGTACTCGGCGAGCGCGTCGCCCTTGCCCTCGCCCTCGCCTTCGCCGCCCTTCGCGCCCTCGTCCTGGCCGTGCGGCGCGTCCTCGCCCTCGCCCCGGCGGGCGATCCCGTGCGAGATGAAATTGACCACGTCCAGCCGGCTCACGTCCTGCTGGTTGAGGTAGTACACGGCGTGCGAGTCCTTCTCGCCGAAGATCGCCACGAGCACGTTCGCGCCGGAGACTTCCTTCCGGCCCGACGACTGCACGTGGTAGACCGCGCGCTGGAGCACGCGCTGGAAGCCGAGCGTGGGCTGGGTGTCGCGGCCGTCGTCCTCCGACAGCCGCGTGACCGAGTTGCCGATCGCCTGCTCGAGTTCGGAGCGCAGCCGCTGGAAGTCGACGCCACAGGCCTTGAGCACGGATTCCGCGGACGGGTTGTCGAGCAGCGCAAGCAACAGGTGCTCGACGGTCATGTACTCGTGCCGCGCCTCGCGGGCGCGCTTGTAGCACTGGCCGATGGTGTACTCGAGGTCCTTGCTGAACATGGGGGCGCCGCCTCCGGATCGTCTCCGCATCAGGTGGGGTCGCAGAGCCGGTTTTTCCAGCGCCGCCCGGATCCCTTCCTGCTTCCCCTTCGAACCCTACGCTACGCCTTTTCCATCGTGCACAGCAGCGGGTGCTGGTTGAGCCTTGCGTATTCGTTCACCTGCGCCACCTTGGACTCTGCGACCTCCCTGGTGAAGACCCCGCACACCCCGCGGCCGCGGGTGTGGACGTGGAGCATCACCTGGGTGGCCTTTTCCAGGTCCATGGCGAAGAAGCGCATCAGGACCTCGACCACGAAGTCCATCGGCGTGTAGTCGTCGTTGAGTAGTAGAACGGAATACAGCGGCGGACGTGCCACCTTCGGCTTGCCGGCCTGGACCAGGACGCCGTGGTCGTGTTCGTGCTCGTGGTTCGGATCCGGCGTGCGTGGCATGCGGGCCATTATATCGGCCGCCCCGGGCCGCTTCCGCCGTTTTGCCCGCGCATGGACGCGCCGGACCCGCCACCGCAGAATGCAACGCCCCCGCCGCACGACGCGTCGATCGACGATGACCGGACCCTCCACCGCCGCGATGCCGCGACCATGAGCTATCGCGAGGGACGCTTCTGGCAGCCCGACGTCACCGTGGCGACCGTGGTCGTGGACGGCGGACGGCTGCTGCTGGTCGAGGAGGCGGTGGGCGGCCGGCTGGTCCTCAACCAGCCCGCCGGACACCTGGAACCCGACGAGAGCCTCGTCGACGCCGCGGTCCGGGAGACGCGCGAGGAAACGGGCTGGACGGTGCGATTGACGGGATTCATCGGTGCCTACCAGTGGAAGGCGCCCGCCGACGCGCATCGCCCGGACCGCCATTTCCTCCGGTTCGCCTTCGCCGCCACGCCGCTGCGGCACGACCCCGGGCAGCCGCTGGACGAGGGCATCGTGCGGGCGGTGTGGATGACCCCGGCCGAACTGGACGCGGACAAGGCACGCCATCGCAGCCCGCTCGTCTGGCAGGCCGTGGCCGACCACCTCGGCGGCGCCCGCCACCCGCTCGCCCTGGTCCGGTCCGTCCCGTGACCCCGGGCGGGCCCGGGGTGGTCGTCGGCATGTCCGGCGGCGTCGATTCGTCCGTCGCGGCGTTGCGCCTGCGGGATGCCGGCTACGATGTCGCCGGTCTGTTCATGCGCAACTGGTCGGAGGACGACGACGGGGACTGCCGCGCCGAGGACGACCGGCGTGACGCGGTCGCGGTATGCGGTCGCCTGGGCATCCCGATCCACTTCAGGGACTTCTCCCGCGAATACTGGGACGGCGTGTTCACCTGGTTCCTGCGCGAGTACGCCGCGGGCCGCACGCCGAACCCGGACGTGCTCTGCAACCGGGAAGTGAAGTTCCACCACTTCCTCGAGGCCGCGTTGGCCCTGGGTGCCGACCGCATCGCGACCGGGCACTATGCCCGCGTCGAACGCGGCGGCGATGGGCTGTTCCAGCTGCTGCGCGCCGTCGACCGGTCCAAGGACCAGAGCTACTTCCTGCACCAGCTGGGGCAGGCGCAGCTCGCGGCCACCCTGTTCCCGCTGGGCGGCCTGCGCAAGGACGCGGTGCGCGAGCGGGCCCGCGCCGCGGGACTGCCCACGCACGACAAGAAGGACTCGACCGGGATCTGCTTCATCGGCGAGCGCGACTTCCGCGACTTCCTCTCGCGCTACCTCCCCGCCCGGCCGGGCGAGATCCGCGACCCCGCGGGGCGCGTGCTGGGCACCCATCCCGGCGTCGTCTACTTCACCCTCGGACAGCGCGAGGGGTTGGGCCTGGGCGGCGTGCGGGGCCGGCCGCAGGGGCCGTGGTACGTGGTCCACAAGGACGTGGCGGGCAACGTGCTGACGGTTGACCAGGGCGATCGCAGCCCCCATCTGCAGTCCACGCGGCTGCGCAGCGAACAGGCGCACTGGATCGCAGGCGCCCCGCCGGGGACCCGCGTCCGGTGCACGGCGCAGGTCCGATACCGGCAACACGACCAGGCATGCGAGGTGAAGGTGCAGGACGATGGAACGCTCGAGGTCCGTTTCGACGCGCCGCAACGCGCGGTGACCCCCGGCCAGTCGGTGGTCCTCTACGACGGCGCGGTGTGCCTGGGTGGCGCCGTGATCGAGACGACCGATGCGCCCATGCCGGCCTGGCGGGAGGACGCGCCATGAGTGCCGATCCGCGCCTCGAGGACCGGGTGCTCGCGCTGGCGGGCATGGTGCAGGCGTTGGCCCAGGTGCGCCGCATCGCCGAAACGGGCGAGGTGGAGGCCCCTTCGCTGGAAACGGCGATCGACAGCATCTTCCGGATCGATGCCGCCTCGCCCGGCGCCGTCTATGGCGGCGCGCACGCACTGCGCCCCGGCATGCGCGAACTGGTGCGCTACTTCGGTGGTGGCGGGCAGGACCCGGCGCTCGCCCGGCTGGCCTTCACCGTGCTGCAGCTCGAGCGCCGATTCGTTGCCGAAGCGACCGCTGCGCAGCGCGTGCGCGAGGGCATCCTCCGGCTCGCGCCCGAGGCAACGCGCCAGGGCAGCACGCACCCGGAGATCCTCGCCGCGCTCGGCGCGCTCTATTCGGACACGGTGAGCCACCTCCGGCCGCGCGTCATGGTCCAGGGCAACCCGCATTACCTGGGCCAGGCGAACGTGGTGGCGGAAATCCGCGCGGTGCTGCTCGCCGCGCTGCGGTCCGCGGTCCTGTGGCGCCAGCTCGGCGGGTCGCTCTGGGATTTCCTGTTCCTGCGCGGCCGCATGGCGTCGATCGCGCGGGCGCAGACCGGCGGCGGATGAGCCGCCGCGGGGGCGTCCAGGCGCCCGCGAGGCGCGGTCGCGGCTGCGGAACCGGGCGGATTCCGGCATAATCACGGGGCTCAGCGGCGTGCCCATTCCGCCGCCCTCCCCCATCTGCAGCCACGGAGCCCCACGCATGGCCGACTCCTTCGCCACCAGCGCCCGACTCGACGTCAACGGCAAGTCCTACGCGTACCGCAGCCTGCCGAAGCTCGGCGAGCGGTTCGACATCGCCCGGCTTCCGTACTCGATGAAGATCCTGCTCGAGAACCTGCTGCGCCACGAGGACGGCGTGACGGTCAACGCCGGGCACGTGGAGGCGGTGGCGACCTGGGACGCGAAGGCCGAGCCGTCGACCGAGATCGCCTTCATGCCCGCGCGCGTGGTCCTGCAGGACTTCACGGGCGTGCCCTGCGTGGTCGACCTGGCGGCGATGCGCGACGCGGTGACGAAGCTGGGTGGGCGCCCCTCCCAGATCAATCCGCAGATCCCGTCCGAACTGGTCATCGACCACTCGATCCAGGTCGACGTGTTCGGACGCCCGGACGCGCTGGACATCAACGGCAGGATCGAGTTCGAGCGCAACAAGGAGCGCTACAGCTTCCTGCGCTGGGGCCAGAAGGCGTTCGAGGACTTCAAGGTCGTGCCGCCGAACACCGGCATCGTGCACCAGGTGAACCTGGAGAACCTGGCGCGCGTGGTCATGGAGCGCGAGGTGGACGGCGAACTGCATGCGTTCCCCGACACCGTGTTCGGCACCGACAGCCACACCACCATGATCAACGGCATCGGCGTGCTGGGCTGGGGCGTGGGCGGCATCGAGGCCGAGGCCGCGATGCTCGGCCAGCCGTCCTCGATGCTGATCCCGCAGGTCGTGGGCTTCAAGCTGACCGGCAAGCTGCCCGAGGGCGCGACCGCGACCGACCTGGTGCTGACCGTCACCGAGATGCTCCGCAAGCACGGCGTGGTCGGCAAGTTCGTGGAGTTCTTCGGCGAAGGCCTGCAGCACCTGCCGCTGGCCGACCGCGCGACCATCGCCAACATGGCGCCCGAGTATGGCGCGACCTGCGGCATCTTCCCGATCGACGCCGAGGCGCTGGCCTACCTGCGCCTGTCCGGCCGGGGCGACGACCAGGTCGCGCTGGTCGAGGCCTACGCGCGCGCCCAGGGCCTGTGGCACGAGCCGGGCGCTCCGGAGGCGATCTACTCCGCCACGCTCGAGCTCGACCTGGGCGACGTCAAGCCGTCGCTGGCCGGACCGAAGCGCCCGCAGGACCGCGTGCTGCTCACCGACATGCGCGCCAACTTCCGCAGGAACGTCGCCGGCCTGGTCGCCAACCGCAAGTCGACCGCCGAGCAGATCGCGCGCGAGGACGCCGAGGGCGGCGGCCAGGAACAGGCGGACCACCTCGCGGCGGCGCCGGTCTCCAGGATCCAGCTGCACGACGAGGAGCACGACCTGACCGACGGTTCGGTCGTGATCGCCGCGATCACCTCGTGCACCAACACCTCCAACCCGGCGGTGATGCTGGGTGCCGGCCTGCTGGCGCGCAACGCCGCCGCCAAGGGCCTGAAGGCCGCGCCGTGGGTCAAGACCTCGCTCGGCCCGGGCTCGCGCGTGGTCACCGACTACCTCGAGAAGGCCGGCGTCCTCGACGACCTCGAGAAGCTGGGCTTCTACGTGGTCGGCTACGGCTGCACGACCTGCATCGGCAACTCCGGCCCGCTGCCCGAGGAGGTCTCGCGCGGCATCGCCGAGAACGACCTGGCCGTGGCGTCCGTGCTCTCGGGCAACCGCAACTTCGAGGGCCGCGTGCACTCGGAGGTCAAGATGAACTACCTGGCCTCGCCCCCGCTGGTGGTCGCCTACGCGATCGCCGGCACGGTCGACATCGACCTGGCGAGCGACCCGATCGGCCACGCGCCGGACGGCAGCGCCGTGTACCTGCGCGACATCTGGCCGAGCAACAAGGACGTGGGCGACATGATCGCCGCGACCGTGGGCCCGGAGCTGTTCGCGCAGAACTACGCCGACGTGTTCAAGGGCGACAGCCGCTGGAACCTCATCGAGTCGCCGGAGGGCGAGTCCTTCGCCTGGGACGAGGCGTCCACCTACATCAAGAACCCGCCCTACTTCGACGGCATGACGATGCAGGTCGGCGCCATCGACGACGTGCGCGGTGCGCGGATCCTCGGCTTGTTCGGCGATTCGATCACCACCGACCACATCTCGCCGGCCGGCAACATCAAGAAGGACAGCCCGGCCGGCAAGTACCTGCAGTCGCGTGGCGTCCAGCCGGCCGACTTCAACAGCTACGGCTCGCGCCGCGGCAACGACGACGTGATGGTGCGCGGCACCTTCGCCAACATCCGCATCAAGAACCTGATGCTGGGCGGCGAGGAAGGCGGCAACACCCTCTACCACGGCGACGGGTCCGGCGAGCGGATGTCGATCTACGACGCCGCCATGAAGTACAAGGCCGAAGGCACGCCGCTGGTGGTGCTGGCCGGCAAGGAGTACGGCACCGGCTCGTCGCGCGACTGGGCGGCCAAGGGCACGAACCTCCTGGGCGTGAAGGCCGTCGTCGCCGAGAGCTTCGAGCGCATCCACCGCTCGAACCTGGTCGGCATGGGCGTGCTGCCGCTGCAGTTCAAGAATGGCCAGGGCGTCAAGTCGCTGGGCCTGGATGGCAGCGAATCGATCGACGTGACCGGGCTCGAGGACGGGGCGTCCAAGACCGCGAAGGTCACCGCGACCCGCAAGGACGGCAGCAAGGTCGAGTTCGAGGTGGCGGTGCTGCTGCTGACGCCGAAGGAAGTGGAGTACTTCCGCCACGGCGGCATCCTGCACTACGTGCTCCGTCAGCTCGCCGCGAAGTAACCTTCGACCCCTGCGGACGGGGCGGAAGCCCGGCCCTCGCGCGTGACGCGAGGGCGCTCCCGGGCGCGCGAAGCGATGCTTCGCAAGCGCGCCCGCTCGCCCACCACGGCGGCATCCTGCACTACGTGCTCCGTCAGCTCGCCGCGAAGTAACCTTCAACGAACCGGCGACGACCCCGAAGCCGGCGAAAGGAAGGGACCCCGTGCGATGCGCGGGGGCCTTTTTCGTGGTTCAGAGCCGGTCGTCCCACGCGACCGACAGCAGGCGCCAGTCGCCGTCCTCCAGGCGCCAGGCGGTCTCGACCTGGTACACCCGCGCCCGCTCGGGCAGGATCCCTCCAGAGCCGCCGGCCACCGCGGCCGTGAACCGCGCCTGCGCGGACGTGTCGCCGAGCGAGACGACGTCGACGGGGCCGAGCACCACGTCGATCTCCCGGTGGCGCAGGAAGATCCCCGCCGCCATGCGCCGCACGCCGGTCCGGTCCAATCCGCCCGGACCGATGAATTCGCCATGCAGCCGGTCGTCGATCCCGCCGCGGTCCCGCGCCTCGATCGCGGCCGCGAACCCGGCGATCTCCTTCCTGAGCGCCTCTTCGGGCGCGGGCCTGGCGCATCCTGCGACGCCGAGCACGGACGCCACGAGGACCAACGTCAACCAGCTTGCAGCCCGCATGCGCATGCGCATTCCCGTTCCCCATCCGTTCGTGGCCTTCGCGCGCGCCCGCACCGTGCGGCGCCGCGCCTTGTCAGTCTCGACGACGCTGTGATCCAATCGATTCGATCCGGACCGCGCGGGCGCGACTGACCCGCCGCCCGTGCCGGCCACAGTAAGGCCGCGACGGCCTGAGGGGAAATCGCGATGCCGCTAGACCGTCCGTGGCTGTCCCAGTATCCCGAGGGCGTTCCCGCCGAGATCGACGCGGACGAGTACCCGAGCATCGTCGCCGTCCTCGACGCGTCGATCGCACGGTTCCGGGACCGGCCCGCGTTCGCGAACCTCGGCAGGTCGATCACCTACGGGGAGCTGGACGCGCTCAGCCGCGCGTTCGCCGGCTACCTGCTGGGCGAACTGGGCCTGAAGAAGGGCGACCGGGTCGCGATCATGATGCCCAACTGCCTCCAGTACCCGGTGGCGACCTTCGGCATCCTGCGCGCCGGGCTGACCGTGGTGAACGTCAATCCGATGTACACCCCGCGCGAGCTGCGGCATCAGATGCGCGACTCCGGCGCGAAGGCCATCCTGGTGCTGGACAACTTCGGGGACACGGTCCAGAAGGTGCTCGCCGACACCCCGGTCCCGCACGTGGTGACGACAGGCCTGGGCGACATGCTGCCCTTCCCGAAGGGTGCGATCGTCAATTTCGTCCTGCGCCACGTGAAGAAGATGGTGCCCGACTACGCCATCCACGGCGCGGTCCGCTTCCGCGACGCGCTTGCGAAGGGGCGCGGGCACGAACTGCCGGACGTCGCCATCTCGGCGAACGACATCGCCTTCCTGCAGTACACGGGCGGGACGACGGGCGTGGCGAAGGGCGCGATGCTCACGCACCGCAACCTCGTGGCGAACATGCAGCAGGCGGCCAGCTGGGTCGGCACGAACGTGCGCGAGGGCGAGGAGATCATCATCACCGCGCTGCCGCTGTACCACATCTTCGCGCTGACGGCGAACGGCCTGGTCTTCATGAAGTTCGGCGGGCTGAACTACCTGGTGACCAATCCGCGCGACATGCCGGGCTTCGTGAAGGAACTGAAGAAGGTCCGGTTCACCGCGATCACCGGCGTCAACACGCTGTTCAACGGCCTGCTCAACACGCCCGGCTTCGACGAGATCGACTTCTCGCCGCTCCACCTGACGCTCGGAGGCGGCATGGCGGTGCAGCGGTCGGTCGCCGAGCGCTGGAAGAAAGCCACGGGCGTGACCCTGGTGGAGGCCTACGGGCTCACGGAAACGTCGCCTGCCGCCTGCATCAATCCCATCGACCTGCCCGAGTACAACGGGTCCATCGGGCTGCCCGTTCCCTCGACCGACGCCTGCATCAAGGGCGAGGACGGCGCGATGCTGCCGGCAGGCGAGGTCGGCGAACTCTGCATCCGCGGGCCGCAGGTCATGAAGGGCTACTGGCAGCGCCCGGAGGAAACCGCGCAGGCGATCGACGGCGAGGGCTGGTTGCACACCGGCGACATGGCGCGAATGGACGACGAGGGCTTCTTCTACATCGTCGACCGCAAGAAGGACATGATCCTGGTCTCCGGCTTCAATGTGTACCCGAATGAAGTCGAGGACGTCATCGCGATGTTGCCTGGCGTGCTCGAGGTCGCCGCGGTGGGCGTGCCAGACGAGAAGTCGGGCGAGGCGGTGAAGGTCGTCGTGGTGCGGAAGGACCCGGCGCTGGGCGAGGCGGAGATCCTGGCGCACGCGCGGGAGAACCTCACCGGCTACAAGCGGCCCCAGTACGTGGAGTTCCGCGACGAGCTGCCCAAGACCAACGTGGGCAAGATCCTCCGCCGCGAACTGCGCGAGCAGGGCCCGGGCGCCTGAAGACCGCGGGGCGGACCGGCCCTTCTTGCGGCCGTGACTGAAAGCAGGCATAGAATCGGCCGGTCGGGCGCATCCACGGCTCCATAGACCTGCCGTCCGTAACACCGCGACCGGCCGGGCGGCCCAACGAGGGGGGTTTCGCCATGTCCGCCGTTCCGCTTTTCCAACGCTCGCTGCCCTATCGCACCCTTCGCGTCACCGAAGACCACGCCGAGGGGATCCACTGGTGCCACATGCATGCCGACCTGGCCGAGCGGCCCGGGCGCGCCTGCTTCCGTCCCGAACTCGTCGACGACATCCTCGACTGGCAGCAGTCGCTGTCGGACCTGCTGCGTCGTCGCGCCGACCAGGACGACACCCTGCCCCACGTCGTGCTGGCGTCGGAGTCGGACGTGTTCAACCTGGGCGGTGACCTGGAGCTGTTCTGCCGCGCCATCCACAACCGCGACCGCGGCACGCTGCTGTCGTATGCGCGCCAGTGTGTGCGCGGCGTCCATGCATTCCACGTCGGCCTCGGCGCCGGTGCGCACTCCATTGCGCTGGTCCAGGGCGATGCGCTGGGCGGTGGCTTCGAGGCCGCGCTGAGCTGCCACACCATCGTCGCGGAGGAAGGCGTCGGGATGGGACTGCCCGAGGTGCTGTTCGACCTGTTCCCGGGCATGGGTGCCTATTCCTTCCTGTGCAGGCGGATCCCGGCCCACCGCGCGGAACTGCTGATGCTCGAGGGTCGCGTCTATTCGAGCGAGGAGCTCCACCGGATGGGCCTGGTCGACGTGCTGGTCCCCAAGGGAGAAGGCGTGCGTGCGGTCGAGGAAGTGATCCGCGCGAACCGCCGCATCCCGCATGCGCGCGCCGCGATGCACCGGGTGCGTTCCATGACCCAGCCGGTCACGCTGGAAGAGCTCATGAGCATCACCGAGGTCTGGGTCGACACCGCGCTGCAGCTCGGGGAGAAGTCGCTGCGGACCATGGAGCGCCTCGTGCGTGCCCAGAGCCGCCGGGCCGGGCTGGTGCCGGGGTGATCCCGCTCAGCTCCGCTCCACGCCGTCCTCCCGCCCCGCCACGCCACCTCCGGTGCGCGCGGCGAGGGCGGCCCGGCCCTTCGAAAGCTGGGACTGCAGGGCTTCGAACCGCTGCCGCCACTCCTGCGCGAGGCGCCAGCGGTCGAGACGCATCAACTCGCCGCTGATCGCCGCCAGCTTGACGAGGCCGACGTTGCCGGCGACGCCCTTCAGTGCATGGGCGTGGTCGCGCATCGCGTCCCAGTCGGCGTTCGCGGCCGCCACCTCGATCGAGGCCAGGCAGTCCGCGGCATCGCGCAGGCACTGGTCCACCAGCTCCCGTTCGAAGCGTTCGCCCATGCCCAGCGCCGCGAGCTCCTCCAGCACGCCGGGATCCAGGACGAGTTCGGCATCCCCGCCGTCGCCCGCCCCCACGACCTGCAGCGCGCCCGTCGCCGCCTGGCCACCCACGGCGATGTCCGCGAGCAGTTCCAGCAGGCGCTCGGCCGACACCGGCTTGGACAGGAAGGCGCGGGCGCCCGCCTGTTCGCAGCTGCGGATCGACTCGGGCGTGACGTCGGCACTGAGCACCAGCACCGGCGTGCGCGGCGCGCTGCCCGCCTCCATCACCCGCAGGTGGCGCAACAGGTCCAGGCCGCTCAGTCCCGGCATGTGCAGGTCGATGACCACCGCGTCGTAGTCGCCGACCTCCAGCGCCGACAGCACCGCCTCGCCGTCCTCGACCTGGACGACCCGGTGCCCCGCCTTCTGCAGCAGCTTCTGCAGCACCATCCGGTTCGCCGCATGGTCGTCGGCGATGAGGATCTGCATGCTCCGCACGCGCGCGCGATGGCGCAGGAACGGATCCGCGAACGCGATGACGTTCTCGCCCTTGGCGTCCGTCTCGACCCGGCCTTGCGCGGCGGCGACCTCGCCGTCGTCCGATTCGGCCGGCAACGCAACTGTTTCGAAGGGCAGCTCGACCCAGAAGCGGCTGCCTTCGCGCTCCCGGCTTTCGAAGCCGATCGTGCCGCCCATGGCCTCGGTGAGTCCCTTTGCGATGGTCGTTCCCAGACCCGTCCCGCCATAGCGCCGCGAGAGGCTCGCGTCGGCCTGCTCGAACGCCTCGAACAGCCTTTCCCGCGCCGCGGCGGGAATGCCGATACCCGTGTCGCTGACGGTGAAGCGCAGGCGCACGCTGTCGCGGCCGCCCGACACGCGGGCCACCTCGAGCGCGACGGACCCCGCGTCGGTGAACTTGACGGCGTTGCCGGCGAGGTTGAGCAGCACCTGGCGGAGGTGGCCCACGTCGCCCAGCACGCGCTCGGGCACGTCCACCGCGACCTCCGCGCGGTAGTCCAGGCGCTTGCCCCGCGCCATCGGCTGGAGGATGAGCCCGATCGATTCGACCAGTTCGCGCAGCGAGAACTCCACCTGGTTGACCCGCAGCTTGCCCGCCTCGATCGCGGAGATGTCCAGGACGTCCTCGACCAGCGCCATCAGGCTCCGCGTGGACGCCTGGATCGTGTCCAGGCATTCCCGCTGCTCGCGGTCCAGCCGGGTGGCGGCGAGCAGTTCCGAGGTGCCGGCGAGCCCGTTGAGCGGCGTCCTGAACTCGTGGCTCATGTTCGCCAGGAAGCGGCTCTTGGCCAGGTTCGCGCGGCGTGCCTCGTCGATGGCCCGGGTCAGGGCGTTGAGGAGGTTCGCGAAATACAGCGGCACCGCCACCAGTCCGCCGAACAGGCCCCATGAAAGGTACGGGCTGTCGTGCCAGAACGGCGTGGCCGACAGGACCGCGAGGAATGACAGCGATGCCAGCGCGGTGGCGGTGTACAGGTAGCGCGGCCCGTAGCGCAGGCCGTTGCCGATCGTCACCCACAGGTACACGCTGTACAGCGGCGACGCGGTCTCTCCCTGCAGGTACATGACCAGGCCGATGGCCGAATAGTCGGCCAGCATCCCGATCCAGCGGCGCACGTGCGACACGCCGGGATTCGCCAGGATCGCGGCGAGCAGGCCGAGCGAGACGACCAGCTCGCCCATCAGGATGAGCCAGGTGGCGTAGAGCGAGATGGAGCCGGAGCCCGCGCCCACTTCCGCGCCGAGATAGCCGCAGAACAGGGCGGTGATCACCATCCGCACCATCACCTGCAGGTGCTCGCTGTCGGGGCGCCCCGTCAGCCGGCGCTTCACCCAAGCGATGGCGGGAAGCATGGCCTCACTCCACCCCGGGCCGCGGCCGGGCGCCCGAGAAACGCCTGCAGATGTCCTCGAGCCGCGAGCGGTTGCGCACCAGCGCGTCGACGCAGGCGGGATCGAACAGCCGCCCGCGCTGCGCGAACAGGTAGGCAAGCGCGCTGTCGATGTCCCACGGCCCCTTGTACGGCCGCGGGGAGATCAGCGCGTCGAAGACGTCGGCGACGGCGACGATGCGGGCCTCGAGCGGGATCGCGTCGCCCTTCAGGCCGTCGGGATAACCGCTGCCGTCCCAGCGCTCGTGGTGGCGCAGCGCGACCGTGGCCGCCGTCTGGATGAAGCGGTTGTTGCTGCCGCTGAGCAACTGGTGGCCGATGCGCGGGTGCATGCGCATCTCGACCAGCTCCTCCTCGTCGAGCGGCCCGGGCTTGAGCAGGATGCGGTCCGGGATCGCGATCTTGCCGAGGTCGTGCAGCGGCGCGGCCAGCTCCACCACCCGCGCCTCGTCCTCGAACAGCCCGAGCTGCTCGGCCACCAGGCCGGCCACGTGCGACATCCGCTCGAGGTAGGCGCTGGTGCCCGAGTCGCGGTACTCGATCGCGCGGGCGAGGCGGTTCAACGTCTCGCGCTCGCGCTCCTCGACCTCGTGCATGCTCGACAGCAGGCGCTGCTCCAGGGACAGCGCGCGCTGCTTCACGTTCTCCGACTGCTGCCTGAGCTGCAGCAGGTTGCGGCAGCGCGCGCGCAACTCGCGCGGCCGCACGGGCTTGACCAGGAAGTCGATGACGCCCGCTTCGAGCGCGGCCTGCCGCACGGGCGCGTCGCCCACGACGGTCACCAGGATGATCGGCACGTCGCGATGCAGCGGCGCGCGGCGGAACCGGCGCGCGAACTCCAGGCCATCGATGCCCGGCATCCGGTAGTCGAGCAACAGCAGGTCGGGCCGGTTGCCGTCGCACCAGCCGAGCGCTTCCTCGGGATCACCGAAGTCGTGCACCGCCAGTTCCGCGGTGATGTCCTCGATGATGTGGCGCAGCATCGTGCGCGCCGAGGTCTGGTCGTCGACGATGACGATATTCAAGCGGACCCCCCCCTCGCGGCGCCCCACGTCCGTGCGCGGCGTTGGCCCAAGCATACTCGCCCGGGGCCCGCCCGGCAGCCCCCCGCCCCTCAGTCGAAGGTGTCGTCCTTCAGGGTGCCCAGGTCGTCGATCACCCCCTGGAGCTCCCGTTCGACCAGTGGACTGAGCCGCTCGAACCGCAACGCGATCCGGCCGGCCTCGCGCCGGACGACCCGGCCGCGGACACCGACCCGGCGGTCGCGCGCACGCCCGCAACGCAGTTCCACCTCCACCGCATGGCCAACCATGGGCTCGAATTCGCGGGGCCGGTGCAGGTTCAAGCCGCTCATCGACAGGTCGATCACCTCGGCCAGGCACTCCCCGTGCACGCCGCGCAGGCGCGCCTCGGCATCGATCGCGCAGCGCGACCGGCGGAAGCCGTTGAGGGTGAGCAGGGACATCCAGCCACTCTAGCGACGCCACCGTCACGGGTCCGCGCAGGCGGACACGGTTCCGGAATGGCGCGCCGCGCGGTGGCGCGCCGGCGCACTCAGCCGTGGTGTTCGGGCCGCATGTACGGAAAGAGCAGCACGTCGCGGATCGAGGGCGAATCCGTGAGCAGCATCACGAGCCGGTCGATGCCCACGCCCAGGCCACCCGTAGGCGGCAGGCCGACTTCCAGCGCCCGGATGTAGTCGGCGTCGAAGTGCATCGCCTCGTCGTCGCCGCCGGCCTTGGCGTCCATCTGCGCCCGGAACCGTGCGGCCTGGTCCTCGGGGTCGTTGAGCTCCGAGAAGCCGTTCGCCAGTTCCTTGCCGCCGACGAACAGCTCGAAGCGGTCGGTGACGCCGGGCTCGGCGTCGGATTCGCGCGCCAGCGGCGAAACCTCGACCGGGTAGTGGGTGATGAAGGTCGGCTGCACCAGCGTCTGCTCGACCGTCTTCTCGAAGATCTCCAGCAGCAGCTTGCCCCAGCCCTGCCCCGCCTTCACCGGGATGCCGAGGGCGCGGCAATGGCCGGCCAGCGCCCCGCGGTCGCGGCAGTCCTCCGCGGAGATGTGCGGGTTGTGCTCCCGCACCGCTTCGTCCAGGCGCCAGCGGCGGAAGCGCGGCCCCAGCTCGATCGCGCGGCCTTCCCATTCGACCGAGGTGGTCCCCAGCGTCTCCAGCGCCACGTCGCGGATCATGGACTCGGTGAGGTCCATCACCTCGTCGTACGACGCGTAGGCCTCGTACAGCTCGAGCATCGTGAACTCGGGGTTGTGCCGCGTGGACACGCCCTCGTTGCGGAAGTTGCGGTTGATCTCGTAGACCCGTTCGAAGCCGCCGACCACCAGTCGCTTGAGGTAGAGCTCGGGCGCGACGCGCAGGTAGAGGTCCAGGCCCAGTGCGTTGTGGTGCGTGGCGAACGGCTTCGCGGTCGCCCCGCCGACGAGGTAATGCATCATCGGCGTCTCGACCTCGAGGAAGCGGCGCGCGTCGAGCCAGCGTCGCAGCGCGGCGACGATCCGCGAGCGCCTGACGAACACCTCGCGCGACTCGGGCGAGACGATCAGGTCGACGTACCGCTGCCGGTAGCGCTGCTCGACGTCCGCCAGCCCGTGCCACTTGTCCGGCAGCGGGCGCAGCGCCTTGACCAGCAGGCGCAGCGAATCGGCCTTGACCGACAGTTCGCCCGTGCGCGTGCGCATCACCGTGCCGGTCGCGGCCACGATGTCGCCCACGTCCCAGTGCTTGAACGCGTCGTAGGCCTCGCCCAGCGCCGCGCTCTGGAGGAACAGCTGGATCCGCCCCGACACGTCCTGGACCTGCGCGAAGGCGGCCTTGCCCATGACGCGCTTGGCGAGCAGGCGGCCGGCCAGCGCGACGCGGCGGCCTTCCGCCTCGAGCGCCTCGCCGGTCCAGCGCTCCGCGTCGGCGTATTCGGCCTGCAGGGCGCCCGCCTCGTCGGTCCGGCGGAAATCGTTCGGGAACGCGAAGCCCTGGCGGCGGAGCTCGGCCAGTTTGGCGCGTCGTTCGGCGACCAGGCGGTGCTCGTCGGCGTGCGTCGCGCCCGGGTCGGCGGCGGGATGGGTGGCGTCGGTCATGGGTCGGGTCGGTCCGGAGGTGCGTGGCGGCGTGGCGCGTGGATCAGGCGGCGTCGCTGCGTTTGGCGCCCGCCTCCAGGCCCGCCTTCAGGCTGGCCTCGAGGAACTCGTCGATGTCGCCGTCCAGCACCTTCTGCGTGTCCGATCGCTCGATGCCGGTCCGCAGGTCCTTGATGCGGCTCTGGTCGAGCACGTAGTTGCGGATCTGGCTGCCCCAGCCGATGTCGGACTTGGTCGCCTCCAGCGCGTCCTTCTCGGCGTTGCGCTTCTGCACCTCGAGCTCGTAGAGCTTGGCGGCGAGCATCTTCATCGCGCGGTCGCGGTTGGCATGCTGGCTGCGCTCGGTCTGGCAGGCCACCACCGTGTTCGTCGGGACGTGCGTGATGCGCACCGCCGACTCGGTCTTGTTGACGTGCTGGCCGCCCGCGCCGGAGGACCGGTACACGTCGGTCCGCAGGTCGGCCGGGTTGATGTCGATGTCGATGTCGTCGTCGACCTCGGGGCTGACGAACACCGAGGTGAAGCTGGTGTGGCGCCGGTTGTCCGAGTCGAAGGGCGACTTGCGCACCAGCCGGTGCACGCCGATCTCGGTCTTCAGCCAGCCGTAGGCGTGGTCGCCCTCGACACGGAACGTGGCCGACTTGATGCCCGCCACTTCGCCGCCGGAGACCTCCAGCAGCTCGGTCTTCCAGCCGCGCGACTCGGCCCAGCGCAGGTACATGCGCAGCAGCATTTCGGCCCAGTCCTGCGCCTCGGTGCCGCCGGCGCCGGCCTGGATGTCGACGAAGGCCGGGTGCGAGTCCATCTCGCCGGAGAACATGCGCTGGAACTCGAGCTGGTCGACCTCGCGACCGAAACGCGCGACGTCGGCCTCGATGGCCGCCAGGGTCTCCTCGTCCTGCTCGGCCTCGACCAGTTCGAGCAACTCGCCGGCGCCCGCCAGCCCCTCGGTCAGCGTGCGGATGCCGTTGACGACGCGGTCGAGCGTGGCGCGCTCGCGGCCCAAGGCCTGTGCGCGCTCGGGATCGTCCCAGACCGACGGGACCTCGAGCTCGCGCTCGACTTCCTCCAGGCGCTCGCGGCGGGCGTCGTAGTCAAAGAAACCCCCGGAGCGCATCGAGCCGGCCCGTGAGGTCGGCGATGCGTGCTCGGATCGGATTGAGTTCGATCATGGCGTATGCCGGGCCACGCGCCCGGACGGATGCGGAAAGACCGCGATTCTACCAGCCGCGGGGGCACGGGCGTTGCCGCGGCGCGCCGCTCAGGCGTGCAGCGGCGCGACGTGCACGACCACCATTTGCACCGCGTCGCCGCCGCGGTAGTCGTCCGGCTCGAGGCGGAATGCCACGTGCACGCGTTCGGGCGCCCGAGCGTCCGTCCACGCGCCGAACGCGATGGCCGGCACCACGCCCGACCCGGTGTCCAGGTCCATCCGCAGGTGCGTGGTGCCCACGCGACGCCAGCCCCGCACCTCGAACGCGCCCTCGAAGAGCGGCTCGGGGAAGGCCTGGCCCCAGGGCCCGCCATCGCGCAGCGCACGCGCGGTCGCGTGGTCGAACCCGCCGGGCGCGAGTGCGCCGTCGGTCAGCAGCTCCGACCGGAGCGACGCCGGGTCGAGCACCGCCTCCACGTGGGACCGGAAGGCCGCCTCGAACGCCCCGAGCCGCTCGCGCGCGAGCGTGAGGCCGGCGGCCATCGCGTGGCCGCCGAAGCGTTCCACCATGCCCGGGTGCGCTGCCGAGACCGCGGCGAGCGCATCGCGGACATGCAGCCCGGGAATGGAACGGGCGGACCCGCGCAGCCAGGCGCCACCCGGTTCGGCGGGCGCGAACGCGACCACCGGCCGGTGCAGCCGGTCCTTCATGCGCGACGCCACCAGGCCGACCACGCCCGGGTGCCAGTCCGGATCGAACAGGCAGGCCGCCACCGGCACCGGCCCGTCCGCCGCGAGCCGGGACATCGCGGCTTCCGCGGCATCCGTCATCGCCTGCTGCACCTCGCGGCGTTCGCGGTTGATCCCGTCGAGCGTCGCCGCAATGGCGCGGGCCTGGTCCATGTCCTCGGTGAGCAGGCATTCGATGCCGAGCGCCATGTCCTCCAGCCGGCCGGCGGCGTTCAACCGCGGCGCGATGGCGAACGCGACGTCGGCGGAGGTCAACGCGTCCGGCCTGCGCCCGCTGGCCTCCGCGAGCGCGACCAGGCCGACGCACCCCCGCCCGGTACGCAAGCGGCGCAGGCCGGCACCGGCGAGCGCGCGGTTGCAGGCGTCCAACGGGACGAGGTCGGCGATGGTGCCCACCGCGACCAGGTCGAGCAGCGCGGACAGGTCGGGCTCCGGCCCGTTGCCGTACCGTCCTGCGTCCCGCAGGCGGGCGCGCAGCGCCATGAGCACGTAGAAGACCACCCCGACGCCCGCCAGGGCCTTCGATGGAAACGCGCACGCCGGCAGGTTGGGATCGACGATCGCGTCGGCATCGGGCAGCGTCGCGCCGGGCAGGTGGTGGTCGGTCACCAGCACCCGCCAGCCGCGTTCGCGCGCCGCCGCGACACCCGCGTGGCAGGCGATGCCGTGGTCGACCGTCACCAGCACGTCGGGCGACAGGGCCGCCAGTTCCTCGACCAGCCCCGGCGAGAGTCCGTAGCCGTGGACGGCGCGGTTGGGGACGGCGGGCGACACGCGGCGCGCGCCCAGCAACCGCAACCCGCGCACGCCGACGGCGCACGCGGTGGCACCGTCGCAGTCGAAGTCGCCGACCACCACGATGTGCAGGTCGCGCTCGATCGCGTCGTGGAGCAGCGCGCAGGCGTCGTCGATGTTGGCCATCGACGAGGGCGCGGGCAGCTGGGCAAGCCGTGGCAGTGCCTGCTCGGGTCGCGGCGCGCCCCGCGCCGCATACAGCCGTCGCAGCAGCGGCGGCACGTGCGCGGGCCATTCGCCCTCCGGGGCCACGGCCCTGCGTTGCCGCAGCAGCGGTCCTGTCATGCCTCCGCCTTCGGGAACCGGACCAGCGGACGGCGCCAGAACCGCCAGCGGTGCGAACGCGACAGCGACAGCGCATGCCCGTCGGCGAAATCGAGTTCGATCGCATCGGGCCGCGGCGCCAGCCACGACGCGAGTTCGTCTGCCGAACGCAGGTGCCGGCCATCGACCAGCACGTCGATGTCGTCGCCGGCCCCGTGCACGTCGTCCAGGCGTCGGCACCCCGCCATCCCCGCGAGCGCGCGCAGTTCGCCGTCGCCGCCGACGGTCGCATCGAAGCCCCGGGCGCGCACGTGGTCGGGCAGCACGCCGCCGCCCCAGAACCACAGCGAGTTCACCGGCGGCCGGCCCGCCGCGATGCGCCGGGCGTTCCAGGGGTGGTTGTGGAGCACGACCTGCACTTCGCTCAGCAGCGCGCGCCAGCGGCGTGCCTCGGGCGTGTCCTCGCCCTCCCCCGGCAGCGTGTCGAACAGGTCCGCGCCGAGTGCTTCGCCCGGCGGCACGAAGCGCGGCAGGCGGGCCTCGCGCGCCAGCCGCAGGTACCACCGCGAGGGGTGCGGGGCATCGATGGGGCAGCCGGCATCGCCGAACAGGGTGCGCAGGGCCGGCAGCAACGCGTCGACATCCGCGGCATCCACCTGCAGCCCCTCGCCGCAGGCGAGCAGGCGCGCACCGTTGATGTCCGGGCGGACGTAGGCGGGATCGGCACGCAGCCATGCGGCCGAGCCCGCGTCACCCGCCTCGCCCATGTCCAGCCGGCGGGTCAGCGGGGCGACTGCCCATTGGCGCGGAAGGACGTCGAAATGACGGGCGAGCTGCGCCTGGTGGCCGGGCGTCCCGGCCGTCGCCACATCCGCGCGGCCCAGCACCCTGGCCACCGCATCGGGGAACGTGCCCGTCAGTGCGCTCCGCGCTGGCAGCAGCAGGACCCGGCGCGCCACCGGGGGTCAGCCCGCGTAGCTGACCGAGACGATCTCGAACTCGCGCGTGCCGCCCGGCGCCTCGATGGTGACGCTGTCGCCCTCGTGCTTGCCGATCAGCGCGCGCGCGACGGGCGAGGAGATGGCGATCAGGCCCAGCTTGATGTCCGCCTCCAGGTCGCCAACGATCTGGTACGTCTTCTCCTCGTCGGACTCGACGTCGGCCAGCTGCACGGTGGCGCCGAACACCACCTTGTCGCCGGCGTCCAGGCCGGCCACGTCGATGACCTGCGCATGCGACAGCTCGGCCTCGAGCTGCTTGATGCGGCCCTCGATGAAGCCCTGCTGCTCGCGCGCGGCGTGGTACTCGGCGTTCTCCTTCAGGTCGCCGTGGGCACGCGCCTCGGCGATCGCGTTGATCACCGCGGGACGCTTCACCGACTTGAGTTCGTCGAGTTCGGCGCGCAGGCGCTGGGCGCCTCGGGTCGTGATCGGTGCTCGCATGGTCACTCCATCGGGGGCCGGCGCTGCCGGCCGTGGATCTCTGGCTTGGGAGGGTGCCGGCCTGCGCCGGCGTCGCGGGTCAGCCGACGCCGACCTCGTCGTGCAGTTCCTGCAGCGACCAGACCGGGCCGGAATCGCGGAAGTCGAGCGAATGCAGCAGCGCCTTCGCGCCGGCGATCGTGGTCGAGTACGTGACGCGATGCTGCAGCGCCTCGCGCCGGATCGAGAACGAGTCGGTGATGGCCTGGCGGCCCTCGGTCGTGTTCACGATGTAGGCGATCTCGCCGTTCTTGATCAGGTCGACCACGTGCGGCCGGCCCTCGATCACCTTGTTGATGCGCTCGCACTCGAAGCCCTCGGACTTGAGGAAGTCCGCGGTGCCGCCGGTCGCGACCAGGCCATAGCCCCGGCGCACCAGCTCGTGGGCGACCGGCGCCAGGCGTGCCTTGTCCGGATCGCGCACCGAGAGGAACGCCTTGCCGGACGGCGGCAGCGCGCGGATCCCGCCCGCCTCCTGCGCGCGCGCCATGGCCGCGCCGAAGCTGCGGCCCACGCCCATCACCTCGCCGGTCGAACGCATCTCCGGGCCGAGGATCGGGTCCACGTTCTGGAACTTCGCGAACGGGAAGATCGCTTCCTTGACCGAGAAGTACTCGGGCACGATCTCGGTGGTCGCGTCCTGTTCGGCCAGCGTGCGGCCGACCATGCAGCGCGCGGCGATCTTCGCCAGCGGCCGCCCCGTCGCCTTGGAGACGAACGGCACGGTGCGCGACGCACGCGGGTTGACCTCGAGCAGGTAGATCGTGGCCTCGCCCTCCCCGTCCACCTGCACGGCGAACTGGGTGTTCATCAGGCCGACCACGTCGAGCGCGCGCGCCAGCGCGACCACCTGCTCGCGCAGCCGTGCCTGCACCGACTGCGGCAGCGAGTACGGCGGCAGCGAGCACGACGAGTCGCCGGAATGCACGCCCGCCTCCTCGATGTGCTCCATCACGCCGCCGACCAGCACGTTGCCTTCGCGGTCCGCGATCACGTCGATGTCGACCTCGACGGCGTTGTCGAGGAAGCGGTCGAGCAGCACCGGCGACTTGTCGGAAACCTTCACCGCGTCGCGGATATAGCGCTCGAGCTCGGCATCGGAATGCACGACTTCCATCGCGCGGCCGCCGAGCACGTAGCTGGGGCGCACCACCAGCGGATAGCCGATCTCGCGCGCCAGCGCCACCGCCTCGCCGGCGTTGCGGGCGATGCGGTTGGGCGGCTGCTTCAGGCCCAGGCGGTCGACGAGCTGCTGGAAGCGCTCGCGGTCCTCGGCAAGGTCGATCGAGTCCGGGCTGGTGCCGACGATCGGCACGCCGTTGGCCTCGAGCGCCTGCGCCAGCTTGAGCGGCGTCTGGCCGCCGTACTGGACGATCACGCCCTTGGGCTTCTCCAGTTCGACGATCTCCAGCACGTCCTCGAGCGTCAGGGGCTCGAAGTACAGGCGGTCGGAGGTGTCGTAGTCGGTGGAGACGGTTTCCGGGTTGCAGTTGACCATGATGGTCTCGAACCCGTCCTCGCGCAGCGCCAGCGCGGCGTGCACGCAGCAGTAGTCGAACTCGATGCCCTGGCCGATGCGGTTGGGGCCGCCGCCGAGCACGATCACCTTGTCGCGGTCCGTCGGCGCGGCCTCGCACTCGTCCTCGTAGGTCGAGTACATGTAGGCCGTGCTGGTCGCGAACTCCGCCGCGCACGAATCCACGCGCTTGTAGACCGGGCGCACGCCGAAGGCACGGCGCAGGGCCCGGAGCGCGGCCTCGCTGGTGCCGGTGAGCTGCGCCAGGCGGGCATCGGAGAAACCCAGGCGCTTGAGGCGGCGCATGCGCGCGGCGTCGATGGCGTCCAGGCCGGCCTCGGCCACCTCGCGCTCGGCCGCGACGATCTCCTCGATCTGGTCGAGGAACCACGGGTCGACGAACGACAGTGCGTGGACCTCTTCGACCGCCATGCCCGCCCGGAACGCGTCGGCGACGTGGAAGATCCGATCCGGGCCCGGTTCCTTCAGTTCGCGGCGCAGCTTCGCCAGGCCGTCCTCGGACGCCAGGTCCAGGCCGGTCGGGTCGAGGCCGACCTTGCCGGTCTCCAGCCCGCGCAGCGCCTTCTGCAGCGACTCGGCGAAGGTGCGGCCCATGGCCATGACCTCGCCCACCGACTTCATCTGGGTGGTCAGGCGCGCGTCGGCCTGCGGGAACTTCTCGAAGGCGAAGCGCGGGATCTTGGTGACCACGTAGTCGATCGCCGGCTCGAAGCTGGCCGGGGTCGCGCCGCCGGTGATCTCGTTGCGCAGCTCGTCGAGCGTGTAGCCGACGGCGAGCTTGGCCGCGACCTTGGCGATCGGGAAGCCGGTCGCCTTCGAGGCCAGCGCCGAGGACCGCGACACGCGCGGGTTCATCTCGATCACGACCACGCGGCCGTTCTCCACGTTGACGCCGAACTGCACGTTCGAGCCGCCCGTGTCCACGCCGATCTTGCGCAGCACGGCGATCGAGGCGTCGCGCAGGCGCTGGTATTCCTTGTCGGTGAGCGTCTGCGCCGGCGCGACGGTGATGCTGTCGCCGGTGTGCACGCCCATCGAGTCGAGGTTCTCGATCGAGCACACGATGATGCAGTTGTCCGCGCGGTCGCGGACCACCTCCATCTCGAATTCCTTCCAGCCGAGGACGGACTCCTCGACCAGCACCTCGTTCACCGGGCTGAGCTCGAGGCCGCGCTTGACGATGTCCTCGAATTCCTCGCGGTTGTAGGCGATGCCGCCACCGCTGCCGCCGAGCGTGAAGCTCGGGCGGATGATCGTCGGGTAGCCGACCGTGGCCTGGATCTCCAGCGCCCGATCGAAGGTCCGGGCCACCTCGGCCCGCGGGCATTCCAGCCCGATCTCGGCCATCGCCTGCTTGAACAGCTCGCGGTCCTCGGCCATGCGGATGGCATCGCGCGAGGCGCCGATCAGCTCCACCCCATGACGCTCGAGCACGCCGTTGTCGGCGAGGTCCAGCGCGCAGTTCAACGCCGTCTGGCCGCCCATCGTCGGCAGCAGCGCGTCGGGCTTCTCCTTGGCGATGATCTTCTCGACCGTCTGCCAGTTGATCGGCTCGATGTAGACCGCGTCGGCCATCTCCGGGTCGGTCATGATCGTGGCCGGGTTGCTGTTGACCAGCACCACCCGGAAGCCCTCGTCGCGCAGCGCCTTGCACGCCTGCGCGCCGGAGTAGTCGAACTCGCAGGCCTGGCCGATGACGATCGGGCCGGCGCCGATGATCAGGATGGTCTTGATGTCGGTGCGGCGGGGCATGTCAGTGCGCCTCCATCGACGCGGCGCGCGCGGGCGCGCCCTCGCGGGCGGTGCGCATGGATTCGAGGAAGCGGTCGAACAGCGGCGCCACGTCGTGCGGGCCGGGGCTCGCCTCCGGGTGGCCCTGGAAGGAGAACGCCGGCGCGTCGGTCAGCGCGATGCCCTGGTTCGAGCCGTCGAACAGCGAGCGGTGGGTCACCCGCACGTTGGCCGGCAGGCTCGCCTCGTCGACCGCGAAGCCGTGGTTCTGGCTGGTGATCATCACCCGGCCGGTGTCCAGGTCCTGGACCGGGTGGTTGGCGCCGTGGTGGCCGAACTTCATCTTCGCCGTGCGCGCGCCGGCGGCGAGCGCCAGCAGCTGGTGGCCCAGGCAGATGCCGTACACGGGCACGCGGCGCTCGAGGAAGGTGCGGATCGCGGCGATGGCGTAGTCGCACGGCGCCGGGTCGCCGGGGCCATTGGACAGGAACACGCCGTCGGGATCCATGGCGAGGACGTCCGCGGCCGGCGTGGTGGCGGGCACCACGGTCACGTCGCAGCCGCGCTCGGCGAGCATCCGCAGGATGTTGAGCTTGACGCCGTAGTCGTAGGCCACGACGCGGAACGCGGGCTTCGCCGACACCCACTCGCCGGAATCCAGGTCCAGCTGGCCCTCGCTCCAGCGGTAGGCCTCGCGCACCGAGACTTCCTTGGCAAGGTCCATGCCCTTGAGGCCCGGAAACTTGCGCGCCGCCTCGAGCGCGTGCTCGACGTCGAGCACGCCGTCGTCGCCGGCGGCGAGCAGCGCGCCGTTCTGGGCGCCGCGGTCGCGCAGCAGGCGGGTCAGCTTGCGGGTGTCGATGCCGGCGATGCCGACCACGCCGCGCGCCGCCAGCCACTCGGGCAGCGACGCCTGGCTGCGCCAGTTGGACGGGCGGCGCGGCACGTCGCGCACGATCAGGCCCGCGGCCCAGGGGCGCGTGGCCTCGTCGTCGCGGCCGGTGCAGCCGGTGTTGCCGATGTGCGGGTAGGTCAGCGTCACCAGCTGCCGGGCGTACGAGGGATCGGTGACGATCTCCTGGTAGCCGGTCATCGCGGTGTTGAACACCACCTCGCCGACCGAGAGGCCGGGCGCACCGATCGAGTCGCCCTCGAACACGGTGCCGTCTTCGAGGACCAGGATTGCGGGTCGGGTCACGCGGGGATCGCCTCGGCTGCCGGGGGGATGCCACCCCGCCGGCCGCGCCTCCGGCCACCGCCACCGGGCGGTCTGGCTGAACGCGGGCTGCAACAAGCCGCGGACGCGGCGTGGGCCGGTCCAGCGGGCGGGGTTCGGGCGAGCCGGAATTCTACCGGTCCGGACGCGGCCACGCCAGCACGCGATGGCGCGCGGCCGGCAGCCGGTTCAGTCGAGCAGGTCGCGCAGCGCGTAGCGCCCCGGCGGGCGCCCGCGCAGCCGCGTGGCGGCGTGGAGCGCCCCGCGGGCGAAGATGTCGCGGTTGGTGGCGCGGTGGACCAGTTCGATCCGCTCGCCCTGCCCCGTCAGCTGCACGGTGTGCTCGCCGACGATGTCGCCGGCACGCACGCTGGCGTAGCGCGGCTCCGCGCCGGCGGCGCCCGCGACCTCACCGAGCGCCAAGGCCGTGCCCGACGGCGCGTCGCGCTTGTGCACGTGGTGGGCCTCGAGGATGTCGAGGTCCCAGCCCGGCAACGCGGCGGCCGCGCGCGCCACGAGGTCCTGCAGGACGGCCACGCCCAGGCTGAAATTCGCCGCCCATGCGACGGGCAGGTCCGTGGCGGCGGCGTCGAGCGCGGCGAACCGCGCCTCGCCGAGGCCCGTGGTCCCAGACACCAGCGGCGCGCGCCGGCGACGGCACAGGGCCAGGATGTCGTCGAAGGCCTCCGGCACGCTGAAGTCGACGGCGACGTCGAACGCCGGCACGCCGCCGATCTCGCTGGAGGCGAACCAGGGCACGCCTTCGACGACGCGCTGCCCGGGCCGGCTGCGGGACACGGCCGCCACGGCTTCGCACGGACTGCCCTCCTCCGCGCAGAGGCGCAGGAGCGCCTGGCCCATGCGGCCGGAGGCACCGTGCACGAGCAGCTTCAGGCGGGTCGATGTCATCGGGGTGGGCGCCATCGCGGCAGGCTAGCGGCGTGAACGCGCGGCGACAAGGCGGTCAGGCGTCGTCGAGCACGATCCAGCGGTGCTTGCCCGCGGCCTTGGCGCGGTACATCGCGGTGTCCGCGCGACGGAGCAATCCGTCGGCGTGGTCGTCGCTCGAGCCGGCGACCGCGAGCCCGATGCTCGCGTGCAGGCCGACGACCTGGCCGTCGGCCAGGAAGGCTTCGTCGAATGCACCCATGAGCCGCGCGCCGACCTCGTGCGCCGTCGCGTGCGGATCGGCGACCAGCACCACGAACTCGTCGCCGCCCAGGCGCGCGACGGTGTCCCGACCGTCCGCGCACGACCGCAGGCGGCGACCCACCTCGCACAGCACCGCGTCGCCGGCCGCGTGGCCCAGACGGTCGTTGACCGGCTTGAAGTCGTCCAGGTCGACCAGGGCCACGATCACCTGGCCCCCCGAGGCGCGTGCCGAGGCGAGCGCGTCCTCGAAGCGCCGCGCCAGCAGCGCGCGGTTCGCCAGCCCCGTGAGGGGGTCGCTGAAGGCCATGGCCCGCAACCGGTGCGCCATCTCCCGCGCCCGCAGCGCGCTCCCGAGCATCTGCGCGAGCAGTCGCAGGCCGATCAGGTAGTCCTCGTCCCACTCGATGTGGTTGCGCACCGCGTCGAAGCCGGCGAAGCCCGACAGCGACGGACCGTCCCAGATCGGCACGATGACGATGGACCGGATGCCCTCGCGGTCGAACTCCTCGCGCTCGCTGGTCGCTTCGGGGGGCAGTTCCGCGATGTCCGCGAAGGCGACCGCGCGGTCCGCGGACAGCTCCCTCATCAGCCAGGGGAACGTGTCCAGCGGCAGGCCCTGCAGGTTGGCGGCCTCGGAACTGATCCCCGGCGCGACCCACTCGTGCGTGTTGCTCTGCAGCCCCGCGGCGGCGTCGATCTCGAACACGTACGCGCGGTCGACCTGGAAGAACCCGCCGACCTGCCCCAGGGCGTCGACGACCGCGCCATCGAGCGCGTCCCCGCCACTGCGCATCAGCGCCGCGGAGATCGAGGTCAGCCTGCGCTCGAAGTCCAGCCGCCGCCGCAGGGCGCGGTCGCCCGCCGTCGGCGGCGCTTCAGCGTGGTCGGCCACGGTCCCGCCGCTCCCGGTTGCACGCGGTCGTGATGCGACGTCCGGCCCCCACGCTGCTCCTCCCCCGATGCCAAGGCCGCGAAGACTAGCGCAACCCCGAAGGAAAAAACGCGGGCAGGCGCCCGATCAGGACACCATGCGGTCCCAGAACCCCTTGACGCCATCGAGGAACGTGGCCGATCGCGGTGCGTGGCGGCGCGCGCTCTCGCCGACGAAGGTCGCGTCGAACTTCTCGAGCAGTTCGCGCTGCTCCGCGGTGAGGTTGACCGGCGTCTCCACCACGACCTTGCAGTACAGGTCGCCCGGGCGGCGGCTGCGGACCGACTTAACGCCCCGGTCCCGCAGGCGGAACACCTTGCCGGTCTGGGTCTCGGCGGGGATCCGGATCTCCTCCTCGCCGCCGAGCGTCGGCACGCGCACGCTGTCGCCCAGCGCGGCTTGGCCCAGGCGGATCGGGACCTCGCAGTGCAGGTCGTCGCCGTCGCGCTCGAAGATCGCGTGGGGGCGCACCCGCACCTCGACGTACAGGTCGCCGGGCCGGGCGCCCGGCGGCCCCGCCTCGCCCTCGCCCGCCAGCCGGATCCGGTCGCCGTTGTCCACGCCCGCCGGCACCTTGACCGACAGGACCTTCTCCTCCTCGACGCGGCCGCGGCCCTGGCAGTGCGCGCAGGGGTTGCGGATGGTCCGCCCGCGCCCGCCGCACTGCGGGCAGGCCTGCTGCATGCTGAAGATGCCGCGCTGCAGCCGGACCTGGCCGTGGCCCCCGCAGGTGGCGCAGGTGTCGAGTTCACCGTCCTCCGAGCCGGTGCCGTTGCAGGGCGCGCAGCTGGAGAGGGTCGGCACCTCGATGCGCTTCTCGACGCCTGCGACCGCGTCCTCGAGGTCGAGCTCCATCACGTACCCGATGTCGGCGCCGCGCCGCGGGCCGCCGCGCATGCCGCCCCCGAAGATGTTGCCGAAGATGTCCCCGAAGATGTCGCCCATGTCGGCGTAACCGGCGCCACCCGCGCCGCCGCCCATGCCGTGCTCGAAGGCGGCGTGGCCGTGCTGGTCGTACATCCGGCGCTTGCCGGCGTCCGAAAGGACCTCGTAGGCCTCCTTGCACTCCTTGAACTTCTCGATCGCCCCGGCGTCGCCACCGTTGCGGTCGGGGTGGTGCTTCATCGCGCAGCGGCGATAGGCCTTCTTGAGATCCTCGGCGGACGCGTCGCGCGCGACGCCCAGGACTTCGTAGTAATCACGCTTGCTCATCGCAGGTCCCGTTCTCCCCGAAACGCACCGCCCGCGTTAACCGGCACCAGCCGGTTGAACGCGGGCAGTTGATCCATCAGCGCAAGGCGCTGGTGGATGACAGCTACTTCTGCTCGTCGTCCTTGACTTCGGTGAACTCGGCGTCGACCACGTCGTCGCCCTGCCCGCCCTGGCCCGACGCACCGCCTGCACCCGCGTCCGGGCCGGCCTGGCCACCCTGGGCGGCGGCAGCGGCCGCGGCGAACAGCGACTGGCTGGCCTCCTCCAGCGCCTTCGACTTGGCCTCGATCTGCGCCTTGTCGTCGCCCTTCATGGCGGTTTCCAGGTCCGCGATCGCCGACTCCGTCGACCCGATCACGTCGCCCGGCACCTTGTCGCCGTTGTCCTTGATCGCGCTGCGCGCGGCGTGCACGAGGGCGTCGGCGTGGTTGCGGGCCTGAACCAGCTCCTGGAACTTCTTGTCCTCCTCGCGGTGCGCCTCGGCGTCCTGGACCATCCGCTGGATCTCGTCGTCCGACAGGCCCGAGCCGGCCTTGATCTCGACCTTCTGCTCCTTGCCGGTCTTCTTGTCCTTGGCGGTCACGTGGACGATGCCGTTGGCGTCGATGTCGAACGACACCTCCACCTGCGGCATGCCGCGCGGGGCCGGGTCGATGCCGGTGAGGTCGAACTTGGCCAGCGACTTGTTGAAGCGGGCCTGCTCGCGCTCGCCCTGCAGCACGTGCACGGTCACCGCGGACTGGTTGTCCTCGGCGGTCGAGAACGTCTGCGAGGCCTTGGTCGGCACCGTGGTGTTCTTCTCGATGATCTTGGTGAACACGCCACCCAGGGTCTCGATGCCCAGGCTCAGCGGGGTCACGTCGAGCAGCAGCACGTCCTTGACGTCGCCGGCCAGCACGCCGCCCTGGATCGCGGCGCCCAGCGCCACCGCCTCGTCGGGGTTGACGTCCTTGCGCGGCTCCTTGCCGAAGAACTCGCCCACCGCCTGCTGCACCTTCGGCATGCGGGTCTGGCCGCCGACCAGGATCACCTCGGAGATGTCCGAACCGCGCAGGCCGGCATCGTTCAGCGCGACGCGGCACGGCTCGATCGTCTTCTTGACCAGGTCCTCGACCAGCGACTCGAGCTTGGCGCGGGTCAGCTTGATGTTGAGGTGCTTCGGGCCGGAGGCGTCGGCCGTCACGTACGGCAGGTTGACCTCGGTCTGCTGCGCGGTGGACAGCTCGATCTTGGCGCGCTCGGCCGCGTCCTTCAGGCGCTGCAGCGCGAGGTGGTCCTTGCGCAGGTCGATGCCCTGGTCCTTCTGGAACTCCTCCACGAGGTAGTCGATGACCCGCTTGTCGAAGTCCTCGCCGCCCAGGAACGTGTCGCCGTTGGTGGCGAGCACCTCGACCTGCATCTCGCCGTCGACCGACGCGATCTCGATGATCGACACGTCGAAGGTGCCGCCGCCCAGGTCGTAGACCGCGACCTTGCGGTCGCCGCCCTTCTTGTCCATGCCGTAGGCCAGCGCCGCGGCGGTCGGCTCGTTGATGATGCGCTTGACGTCGAGCCCGGCGATCCTGCCGGCGTCCTTCGTCGCCTGGCGCTGCGAGTCGTTGAAGTAGGCCGGGACGGTGATCACCGCCTCGGTCACGGTCTCGCCGAGGTAGGCCTCGGCGGTCTTCTTCATCTTCTCCAGCACCTTGGCGGAGATTTCCTGCGGCGCCAGCTTCCTGCCGTCCGCCGTCTGCACCCAGGCGTCGCCGTTGTCGTGCTGGACGATCGTGTACGGCACCAGGCCGATGTCCTTCTGGACCTCGGCGTCGGTGAACTTGCGGCCGATCAGGCGCTTGACCGCGAAGAACGTGTTCTTCGGGTTGGTGACGGCCTGGCGCTTGGCGGACGCGCCGACCAGCACTTCGCCGTCCTTGGTGAACGCCACGATCGACGGCGTGGTGCGATCACCCTCGGCGTTCTCGATGACGCGGGCCTTGCCGCCCTCCATGATCGCCACGCACGAGTTCGTCGTGCCGAGGTCGATGCCGATGATCTTGCCCATGGTGTGGTGCTCCCTCTCCGATTGCGGTGGCCGCCGGGGCGGCCTGGTTCGATGGGCGCGCGCTGGCGCCGATGCCGGTGATGTGGGGCCGGCGGCCCGGGGTTCAACCCGGTGGCCGACGCGGGCTCAGTCGTGGTTGGCGACCACCACCAGCGCGGGGCGCAGCAGGCGGTCGTTGAGCACGTAGCCCTTCTGGTACAACTGCGCGACGGCGCCGGGCGGCACGCCTTCGGCCGCGACCATGCTCATCGCCTGGTGGCGCTCGGGGTCGAAGGCGTCGCCCGCCGCGGGCGCGACCTCCACCAGCCCGTTCGCCTCGGCGATCCGGTGCAGCTGGCGCAGCGTCAGCTCCATGCCCTCGCGCAGCGGGTCGGCCTGCGCGGCCGCGGCAAGGCCCGCCTCCATGCTGTCGAACAGCGGCAGCAGCTCGGAGAGCAGCCGCTCGTTGGCGAACTTGCGCGCCTGGTCGATCTCGCGCGCCAGTCGCTTGCGCTGGTTGTCGAGGTCCGCGCGCTCGCGCAGCGACTCGGCGCGCAGCTGCTCGAGCTCCGCGCTCAATGCCTCGACCTGGTCCTCGAGCGCCCGGGTGGGGTCGTTCGCTTCGTCGGCCGGACGGGTGTCCGTCGTGCCGTCCTGCATCGGTTCCGTGGTCATCCGCTCCGTGTCCTCACGCGGCACCGTGCCGCACGGGGATGCCCAATGGGGCCGCCGCGTGGGATTTCAAGCCACGGACGTGAACCCGCGGCGACGCGACGGGGTCAGCGCCCCTGCAGGGCGGCGCCCAGCGCGTCCGCGGTCGCCTGGACCACGGGGATCACGCGTTCGTAGGCCATGCGCGTCGGGCCGATCACGCCCAGCACGCCCAGCACCGGCCCACCGGGCGAGCCCGCGCCATACGGCGCGGTCACGAGCGACACGCCCTCCAGCGGACCCAGGCCGGTCTCCTCGCCGATGAAGATGCGCACGCCGGGTGCCTGGATGGTCCGCTCGAGCAACTGCAGGATCTCGCGCTTGCGCGCGAAGGCCTCGAACAGCTCGCGCAGGCGGTCGAGGTCGGACAGGTCCTGCACCCCCATCAAGCGGGTCTGGCCGGCGAGCAGCATGTCCTCGTCGCCGGGCGCCAGGGCCTGCTCGGCAAGGTCCATCGTGCTCGCCAGCAGCGCTTCCATCTCGTCCCGCGCCGCGCGCAGGTCGCGCACGAGGGTGGCGCGGATGTCGGCCAGCGGCCGGCCGGCGAAATGCCGGTTCAGGTAGTTCGCCACCCGCTCCAGCTCGTCGGCCTCGTAGGGGCGGCGGGTCTGCAGCACGCGGTTCTGGACGTCGTTGTCGGCGAACACCAGGATGGCCAGCACCCGTTGGCCGTCGATCGGCACGAAGTCGATGTGCCGGAAGGCGAAGGCCTCGCGCCGCGGCACGCTGACGACGCCCACGAAGTGCGTCATGGCCGACACCAGCTCGGAGGCGGAGCCCAGCAGGTCCTTGGTGCCGGATCCGGCGGGGAGTTCGGCGCGGAGGCGGGCGACCTCGGTCTCCGGCAGCGGGCGGAGCTGCAGCAGCGAGTCCACGAACATCCGGTAACCCTGCGCCGTCGGCACCCGGCCGGCGGACGTGTGCGGCGAAGCCAGCAATCCGACGTCCTCGAGGTCGGCCAGGATGTTGCGGATCGTCGCGGGGCTGATGTCCAGGCCGGAATGGCGCGCGAGCGTCTGCGACCCCACCGGCTCGCCGTCGCGGATGTACCGCGCGATGAGCGTGCGCAGGAGCTGGCGGGCACGCGGGTCGCTGGCGGGATCGGTGGCGCGCTTGGTCATGGCCGATCCGGTATACGACCGGCCGCGCGGGGGCGCAAGCCGGACCGTGGCGCCGGTTCCCACGCGCGCCCGGCGGGATTCCCGACGCCGGCACGTTGGCCGCGCAGCGCGCGCACGGCACAATCGCCCCCCATGCTGCGCCACCTCGCCATCCGCGATTTCGCCGTCGTCCGGAGCGCCGAACTCGAGTTCGGCCCCGGCATGACCGTCATCTCGGGCGAGACCGGCGCGGGCAAGTCGCTGCTGGTCGACGCGCTGGGCTTCCTGTCGGGCGCGCGCGCGGACAGCGCGATGGTCCGCCATGGCGCGGACCGGGCGGAACTGTCGGCCGGCTTCGCGCTGGACGACGCGCCCGATGCCGCACGGTGGCTGCGCGACAACGACATGGACGAGGACGAGGCCTGCCAGTTGCGGCGCACGCTGCGCGCCGACGGCGGCTCGCGTGCCTGGATCAACGGCCGCCCGGCCACCATCGGCCAGCTGGCGGCGCTCTCGGCCCACCTGGTCGAGATCCATGGCCAGCACGACCAGCAGGCGCTGCTGGCGCGGCCGAGCCAGCTCGCGCTGCTCGATGCGCAGGGCGGCCATGCCGACGCGCTCGCCGCGGTGCGCGCGGCGGCCGGCGCATGGTCGGCGCTCGTGCGCGAGCGCGACGCGTTGTCCCACCGCGGCGATCCCGCCGAACGGCTCGCCCTGCTCGAACACCAGCTGGCCGAACTCGGCCGCGAGGACCTGTCGCCCGAGGCGATCGAATCGCTGGCCAGCGGCCACCGCCGGCAGGCGCACGCGGCCGAGCTCGCGGCGGCCTGCGACGATGCACTCGCGCGGATCGCCGGCGACGCCGCGCTGGCGACCCAACTGCAGCGCATCCGCCAGGCGTTGGCCCGGGAGGCCGCCCACGAACCCCGGCTGGGCGAAGTGGACGGCATGCTCGACGCGGCGGCGATCCAGCTCGACGAGGCCGGTGCCCTGCTCGGGCGCGTCCGCGCGGACCTGGACCTCGACCCGGCGACGCTGGAGGACATGGACCGGCGCCTTGCGCGCATCCACGACCTCGCCCGCAAGCATCGCGTACCGGCCGGTGAGCTCCGGGCCCACCGCGACGCCCTCGCCTCCGAACGCGACGCCCTGCTGGGCGCGGGCGAGCGGGCCGAGGCGCTCGGGAAGGAGATCGATGCCGCCCGGTCGGCCTGGGCCGGCGCGGCCGCCGCGCTGACGTCCGCGCGCCAGGCGGCGGCGGACCGGCTGTCGCGCCAGGTCACCGCCCTGATGGGCGAGCTCGGCATGGGGGGCGGCGTGTTCCGGGTCGCGCTCGAACCGGTCGGCGTCGACACGCCGGATCCGCAGGGCGCCGAGCGCGTGGAGTTCCAGGTGTCCGCCAACGCTGGGCAGCCGCCCAGACCCCTGCGCAAGGTCGCGTCGGGCGGCGAGCTGTCGCGCATCTCGCTGGCGATCGAGGTCGCCGCGCTCGGGATGGACGCCGTCCCGACGATGGTCTTCGACGAGGTCGATTCAGGCATCGGCGGTGCCGTGGCCGACATCGTCGGGCGCAAGCTGCGGGCGCTGGGCGCGGCGCGGCAGGTGCTCTGCGTGACCCACCTGCCGCAGGTGGCCGCCCAGGGCCACGCGCACTACCGCGTCAGCAAGGCGGACGCGGACGGCCTGACCCGCAGCGCGGTCGAACGGCTGGACGCCACCGCGCGTGCCGAGGAGCTGGCGCGGATGCTGGGTGGTTCGACGGTGGGACGCGAGGCGCGCGCGGCCGCGAAGGCCCTGCTGGCCGACGCCGACTGAAGGACGTCAGCGCTTCTTGCGCACGTACAGGACCAGCGAGTGGTCCTCGATGACGTAGCCGTGCCTCGCGGCGACCTGCTCCTGCAGGCGCTCGATCTCGTCGCTGTGGAACTCGACCACCTTGCCGGTGTCGATGTCGACCATGTGGTCGTGGTGCTCGCCGCGGTCGAGCTCGTAGACCGCATGCCCGCCCTCGAAGTTGTGCTTGAGCACCAGGCCGGCCGCCTCGAACTGCGTGAGCACGCGGTAGACCGTCGCCAGCCCGATCTCGTCGCCATGCTCGAGCAGCTGGCGGTAGATGTCCTCCGCTGTCATGTGCCGCGGCTTGGCGTGCTCGAGCAACTCCAGGATGCGCATCCTCGGATGCGTCACCTTCAGTCCGACCTTGCGCAGGTCCTGCGATTCCATCGGTCCCTGTCCTCGTCGATGGGTCCGGGCCCCGGCCCGGTCCTGCGGGGGCATCGCCGGCACTGTGCGGGACGGCGGCGGCGGGCGTTGAGTGTATCATCGGCCGCTTCGGACCGACCCCGCGAGACCGATGCGAAACCTCCCACGGACACTGGCCACCGCCACCCTCGTCGCCCTGCTCGCCTCGGGCTGTGGCGTGCTGTACAGGCAACCGATCTACCAGGGCAACCTGCTCGAGCCCACCGCGGTGGAACAGTTGCAGGCCGGCATGACGCAGCAGCAGGTGATCACGCTGATCGGCACGCCGTCGGTGACCGATCCGTTCCACCACGAGCGCTGGGACTACACCAGCACGCGACGCGTGGGCCGCGCCGGCGACACCGAGGTGCGCAACCTGACGCTGTGGTTCGAGTCGGGCGTGCTGGCGCGGTGGGACGGCGACTACTTCCCCGAGCAGGACGCCGAGATCGCCGACCGCGCGCGACGCGAATTCGGCCCGAACCTCAAGCGCGACGAGGACGGTCCGGGCGGCCGCTGACGGCATCCCGGCCAAACCTGCGGCGCAGGGGCTTCAGCGCCCCGCGCCCCGTCCCGCGCGGCGCCGCCGCGCATCCTTCGGATCGGCCTGCAGCGGCCTGAGCAACTCGAGGCGGTCGCCGTCGTGCAGGCGCGCGTCGGGCGACGCCGCGACGCCGTGGATCGCCTGCCCCGCGATCCCCTCCCGCATGCCCGCTGGCAGCGCGGCGTCGCGCAGCGCATCGGCCACCGTGGCGCCCTCCGGCAGGCTCAGCCGGACCGAGGCGTGCCGCCGCGGCCAGGCGGCGACGACTTCGACGGCGATGCAACCCGGACGTGCCACCCCTCAGTTCCCGGCATCGGCCGGCGCCAGCAGGCCGTCGGCCGCGCGGACGAAGTCGTCGACCATCCGGTCGGCCAGGGCCTGGAACCCGAGTGCCATCGCCGGCGCCAGCAACCGGGTGGCCGGCTCGAAGTTGAGCTGCAGGGTCACCTTGCAGGCCGACTCGTCCAGCGCGTGGAACTGCCAGCGGCCGGAAAGCCTGCGGAACGGCCCGTCCACCAGCAGGAGGTCGATGTGGTGCGGCCGCGCGCGGGTGTTCTCGGTCGTGAACCAGGTCCTGAAGGCGCCGAGCCGCAGGTCGAGCCGCGCGACGACGCGGTCGCCGTCCTCCTCCAGGACCCGCGCGGCCTCGCACCAGGCGAAGCGCGCCGGGTAGGACGGGATGTCGTCGACCAGCGCGAACATGCGCGCGGCGGAATGCTCCACGAGGGCGGACCGGCGGATCTCGGGCATCGGGTCGGTTCCGTCGCCCACCCTTGCCTGTCACGGGCAGGCGGGTTCGGCGACAATGGCGCGATGGGCAAGAAGAACGGCAAGGATAAGGCAAACACCGGCGGCACCATCGCGCTGAACAAGCGCGCCCGGCACGAGTACCACCTCGAGGAGCGCTTCGAGGCGGGCCTCGCGCTGCAGGGGTGGGAGCTGAAGTCGATCCGCGCCGGCCGCGCGAACATCGGCGAGAGCTATGCCGTCGTTCGCCAGGGCGAGCTGTTCCTGTTCGGCGCGCAGATGACCCCGCTGTCCACCGCGTCGACCCATTTCGTCGCCGACGAGCGCCGCACCCGGAAACTGCTCCTGCACCGGCACGAGATCGACCAGCTGGTCGGCAAGGTCGAGCGCGAGGGCTACACGCTCATCCCCACGGCGCTCTACTGGAAGGGCAACAAGGTGAAGGCGGAACTGGCGCTGGCGCGCGGCAAGCAGGCCCACGACAAGCGCGAGGCTTCCAAGGAGCGCGACTGGCAGCGCGAGAAGCAGCGCGTCCTGCGGCGGCACAACCGCGACGCCTGAAGCCCTCGCCTACTGGCCCGGCAGGCGGCCCGGCAGGGTGAAGTAGAACGTCGCGCCCTCGCCCTCGCCCGCCTCGGCGCGGATCTCGCCGCCATGGCGGTCCACGATGCGCTTGACCGAGGCCAGGCCGATGCCATGGCCGGCGAACTGCGATTCGCTGTGCAGCCGCTGGAACGGACGGAACAGCTTGTCGGCGTACTCGGGCGAGAATCCCACGCCGTTGTCCCGGACGAAGAATTCGCACGCGCCGTCGTCGCGCGGCGCCCCGCCGCCAACCTCGATCCGCGCCCCCTCGCGTCGCCGCGTGAACTTCCACGCGTTCTCCAGCAGGTTCTGGAGCAGGTTGCGCACCAGCGTCGGGTCGCCGAACGCGACCAGGCCATCGCCGATCTCCACCGTGACCCGGCGGTCGGGTTCCGCCCCCCGCAGCTCGGCCACGATCTCGGCCGCCAGCCGGCCGAGGTCCACCTCGGCCATGCGCAACTCGCTCCGGCTGAGCCGCGACATCTTCAGCATCGCCTCGATCAGGTCGCCCATGCGGCCGGCCGCCTTGCGCACGCGCTCCAGGTAGTCGCGGCCGGTCGGGTCCAGCGCCGACGCATGCCGTTCGACGAGCAGCCGGCTGAAGCCCTCGATCGCGCGAAGCGGCGCGCGAAGGTCGTGGGACACGTTGTAGGCGAACATCTCCAGTTCCCGGTTCGCCGCGCTGAGTTCGCGGGTGCGCAGCGAGACCCGGGCCTCGAGCGTCCGGTTGAGGGCATGCACCTTCGCCTCGGCGCGCAGCCGTTCGGTGACGTCCTCGACCTGGACGAGCTTGGCGACGTCCTGGCCGACATTGCCGGGCACCGGCGCGAACGTAAGCTGGGCCTGGCGCAATTCGCCGCCGCGATGCAGCTGGCGCGTGGTGCGGAACACGCCATCCTCGGTCGACGACTCCGCCTCGGGCGGGGAGGGCTCGCCCCGGGCGTCGAACAGGTCGGTGAAGCGGACGCCCACCAGCGCGTCCTCGTCCCGCCCGACGATCTTCGCCAGCGACGGGTTCGCCTCGACGATCCTGCCGTCGCGGTCGAGCAGCGCCTTGCCGATCGCCGAGTAGCGCATCGCATTGCGGAAGCGCCGTTCGCTGCGGCGGTAGTTCTCCGTCATCCGGGTGGCGATCATCGTGGCGCGGGCCTCGGTGCGCGCCAGCAGCAGTGCCAGGAGGAACAGCAGGAGCGAGGCCAGCAGTCCGAGCAGCAGGTTGGTGCGCATCCCGGCGAGTCGCGGCGCCGCCTGCGCCAAGGGCGGGGATTCCACTTCGAAGCGCCATGCCCGCCCATGGACGTCGATCCTGATCTCGTGCCGGAACGCAGGCGGCGCGGTGTCACTGCGCGGCGCGTCCCGGTGGACCAGCACGTCCGTGCCCGGCCCGGACGTGTCGAACACGCTGAAGCGCATCCCGTGGCGGTCACCCAGCGTGACGTCGAGGAACGGGCCGACGCGGAACGGCATGTAGACCCAGCCCTGCATCGACAGGCGACGCGCGGCCACCGTCCGCGGCAGGTCGCCCGCGCGGTAGACCGGGGCATACAGGAGCACGGAATGGATCGGCGCACCGCCGTCCTGCACCAGGTGGACCGGTCCGCTCATCCGCGCAAGGCCCGTGTCCCGCGCCGCGTCCATCGCCGCGCGGCGCACAGGTTCGGCGTACATGTCGAATCCCAGCGCGTCCAGGTTCGCGGCCGTCTTGGGCTCGAGGTACAGGATCGGTCCGTAGTGTTCACGGACGCCGCGCGGGTGGATCTCGAGCAGGCCGTGCCCCGCCGCGCGCTGCGCGATCTGCAGCTGCTCGAGTCCCGACGGGGTCAGGTAGGCGGCGAAGCCGAGGCCGACGATCGCCGGGAAGCGGGCGTCGATCCGGATGGCGTCGACGTAGGCCTTCCATTGCTGCGGCGTCGGCCGGGCGACGGTGCCGAACAGCGCCACGCCGCCCCGCAGCAGCAGCTCCTGCTGCTCGGCCCGCTGGGTGATCTTGTCGACCAGTTCCGCGGCCTCGGCCTGGAACACCGACTCCGCGCGTTCGAGCTCGCGCTGCCGCCCTTCCCGCCAGGACAGCAGGACCAGCACGAGCGAACCGAGCAGCACCGCCGCGGCCAGCACGTAGCCGCGGGGCGCCATCGGCGGGGCGGCGGCGTCCGCCCCGTCGTGATCGTGGTGTGCGTCCCCCTTCATCGGGCAAGCATACCCATGGCGCCGCTCCGTCGCGCGTGGACGGCCGATGGACCCGCAGCCGCGCCTGGCCACGGTTCGCGGGCATTCGTTCAGTCCCGCGCTTGAGTCGGCCCGCGCCGCCCCTATACTTGCAGCGTCGGCGTGTTCGACGCTCCCGGGGGTGCACTGGCTTCGACGGGGGTCGCGAAATCGACCGGCGCATGCCGAGGGGGTAGCTTTCCTCGTTAATCCAGCTGCAAACACTCAGACGCCAACGACGACGTCTACGCTCTGGCCGCTTAAGGCCTAGCCCCGAACCGGTTTGTGCCCGTGCTCGCCGGTGTAGGGTCATCATCACGGGATCGGCGCAGGTGGCGACCCGCCAGCCGGCGCTCAAACCTAGCGGGTGTGTCCCACGGTGTGCTTCGCACGTCGTGTTGCCGCGGGACGAGACCTAACGGCGGGCTAAGCATGTAGTGCCGGAGATGGAGTGCCTTCGGACGGCGGTTCGATTCCGCCCACCTCCACCATCCTCAAGGGCCGGGATCGCAGGATCCCGGCCCTTTTTTTTTCTGCGTCGCCGCGCCGTGTACGCGACACGAAAGAAGGGGCCGCCGGAGCGGCCCCTCCCCTCCCCGGCAGGTCCTCGCGAGGACGCCCGGGAGACAGCGGTCGATGCCGGCCGTCAGTTGCTCAGCGGCACCAGCGTGATCTCGACGCGGCGGTTCTGGGCGCGGCCCGCCTCCGTGTCGTTGCTGGCGATCGGACGGGTCTCGCCGGCGCCGATCGTGATCATCCGGTCGCGGATCACGCCCCGGCCGGCGAGGTAGCCCGCCACCGTGGCGGCACGCTGCTCGGACAGGCGCTGGTTGTACGCCGCGTCGCCCACGCTGTCGGTGTGGCCGGCGACCTCGATGATCGTCTGGTTGTACTCGTTGAGCGTCACGGCCAGGTCGTCGAGCACCGGGCGGAACTGCGGCTGCAGCTGCGAGGAGTCGAAGCCGAAGGTGATCGCGCCCGGCATGTTGAGCGTGATGTTGTCGCCGTTGCGGACCACGTCCACGCCGGTGCCGGCCATGCGCTGGCGCAGCGCGGCTTCCTGGCGGTCCTGGTACGCGCCGACGGCGCCACCGGCCATCGCGCCGACGCCCGCGCCGACGAGCGCGCGCTGGCGGCGCTCGGTGGCGTCGTCGCCGCTGAGCAGGCCGGCCACGGCGCCGATGCCCGCGCCGATGAGGGCGCCGGTCCGGGTGCGGTTCGGATCGTTGGGATCGTTGGTCTGGCCGGTGTACGTGGCACAGCCGGCGAGCGTGAGGGTGCCGGCGAGCGCGGTCGCGATCAGGGTCTTTCCGAGCATGCGGTTCATGGGTGCCTCCTGCGGGGACAAAGGTGAATACGCGGCGCATCGTAGGCACGCCGGTGTCTCCGCGGGGTGATGCGGCGCGAGCGGTTCAGCCCGCGTTGCCGTGGCGACCCGGGCGTCAGCGCTTGACCCCGTTCCATGCCGCGAGCGCGGCGTCGCGTCCGGCCTCGAGTCCGACCAGCGGTTGCCGCGGATAGCCCGGCGCGCGGCGGCGAAGCGCGTCGCGATGTTCCCAGGGTGCATGGCGTTGCGCGGGCGCCAGTCCCTCCAGCTCGGGGAGCCACCGCGCCAGGTACCTACCGTCCGGATCGAAGCGACGCGACTGCAGCACCGGGTTGAACACGCGGAAGTACGGGGCGGCGTCGGCGCCCGTGCCGGCGGTCCATTGCCAGCCCTGCGTGTTGTTGGCGAGGTCGGCGTCGACGAGCGTGTCCCAGAACCAGCGCGCGCCATGCCGCCAGTGCATGCGCATGTGCTTGGTCAGGTAGCTTGCGACGATCATCCTCACGCGGTTGTGCATCCAGCCCGTGGCCCAGAGCTGCCGCATTCCCGCGTCGACGATGGGCACGCCGGTGCGACCGCGCCGCCAGCGCGCCAGGCGCGAGGGCTCGGCACGCGCCCAGTCGAAGTCGGCGAAGCGCGGGTCGAGGTTGGTGTCGGGCGTGTCCGGGAAGTGGTGCAGCAGGTGGTGCGAGAATTCCCGCCAGCCGAGCTCGCGCAACCACGCCGCGATGGCGGCCTCGCGCGCGGGCGTGCCGTCGGCCGTCTCCCCGAGCCTCGCGGCCACGCGCCGGATGGAGATTTCGCCGAAGTGCAGGTGCGGCGACAGCCGCGACGTCCCGTCCACCGCGGGCACGTCCCGGCAGCCGGCGTATTCGTCGAGCCCATCGCCCAGGAACCCGTCGAGTGATTCGGCCGCCCCGGCTTCGCCCGGCGACCAGTGCGTCCAGAAGCCCGCGTCCCAACGCGCTGCGGGGGCGAGCTTCAGGGCGTCGGGTGCGACGCCCGACGGCGCGTCGCGCACGTCCGGTAGCGCGTCGGGGGCGTCCCATGTGGTCGGCGTGCGCCATTGCGACAGGGCACGTTTCCAGAACGGGGTGAAGACCCGGTACGGATCGCCTGACCTGTTCTCGACCTCCCAGGGCTCGAACAGCAACGCGCCGTTGTAGCTGTCCACGCGGAGCCCGCGCGACTTGAGCGCGCGCTTGATCGCGGCATCGCGGCGCTCGACCTCCGGCTCGTAGCGCCGGTTCCAGAAGACGGCGTCGGCCCGCGCCATGTCCACGAGGGTCTCGAGCGTCGCCATGCTCGGGCCGACGAAGCGGCGCAGGCGGTTGCCCCGCTTGCGCAATGCCGCGTCGAGCGAGGCCAGCGACTTCGCCCGCCATGCATCCGATGCCGCGCCCGGGGCCCATGCGCCTTCCTCCTCCGGCGCGTGGATGTAGACCGGCAGGATCGCGTAGCCGCCGTCGACCGCCGCCTTCAGCGCGGGGTTGTCGGCCAGGCGCAGGTCATTGCGGAACCAGAGGATCGCGGTGGCCATGCCCGGTCGCCCGTCGTCGTTGGCTGCACGTTGCCCGAACGCACCGGGAAGAAAAAGGGCCCGGCATCGTGCCGGGCCCCGTGGTGCCTTCCCGTGACCGGATCAGAACCGGACGGACACCTGGTTGCTGCACGCGTTCGGATCTCCCGACACGCAGACCTTGTAGGTCGACGTGGACCGCTTGGGACCGACGCTCGTGGTGGTGTGGCTGCCGTCGTTGGCGGTCGTGCCGATCATGCTGCCGTCGCGGTACACGTCGACCGTGGCCGCGGTGCCCGGCGTCCAGGACAGCGCCACGCCGGTCGTCTGGCCCTTCGACTTGATGGTCGACGCCGACAGGTTGCTCGGCGCGGTGACGCCCGGCTCGCCGCCGCCGCCACCCTGCAGCTCGTCCAGCGCCGCCTTTGCCTGGACCAGGCCCCAGCCGTACGCGTTGTCGCGGCCGGCCGAACCCAGGTCCTGCGCCGTCGCCGCCAGGGCCGAGCGCACCTCGGCGTTGGTCCAGGTCGGGTTGGCGCTCCACACCAGCGCGGCCACGCCGGCCACGTGCGGCGTCGCCATCGACGTGCCGTCGTAGTACGCGTAGCCGTTGCCCTGGTTGTCCGGGATCGTGCTGACGTTCGCGTTCGCCCCGATCTTGTTGGCCGCCAGGTACTGGCCGTCCTCCTGGCTCATGCTCACGGCCGGGATCGCCGGCCCCGCGCTTCCCAGCGTGCCGCTGAAGCCGCCCGGCGCATTGTTGTAGACGATCACCGCCGCGGCGCCGCCGGCATGGGCGTTGTTCACCTTGTCCGCGAAGCTGATGTCGCCCCGCTCGCACAGCACGGTTTTGCCACCCCAGCTGCCCGCGCTGGTGCACCGGCCACCGTTGGCGATGGCACCGCTGGCGGTGCCCTGGTGCGTGAGTTCCAGCGCCGAGACGATGTACGACGCGCCGTCGACCGACGCGGTCGCGTCGACCTGCGGCACCGTGCTCAGCACGCCGACGCCGGGCGCCGCCAGCTCGACCTGGTTGGTCTGCTGCGAGAAGTCCGCGACGGTCTTCGTGCTGTCGACCGCGGCTACCGAGACCACGCTGTCGTAGGACGCGGGGTAGCTGTGGCGGGTGTTCCCGTCGTTGCCCGCCGCGGCGATGCTCAGCACGCCCTGGTTGTAGAGGTTCTGGAAGGCCGTGGCCTCGGTGGAACTGCTGAACGAGCCGCCCAGGCTCATGTTGATGACCTTGGCGCCGGCGTTCGCGCAGCGGTTGGCGGCGTCGACCAGGTCGGAGCTGTAGCTCCAGCCGCAGGAGGCGCCGTCGAAGACCTTGACGATGTAGAGCGACAGGTTGCCGGTGTTGACGCCGACCACGCCTGAGGCGTTGTCCTTGGCCGCGATCGTGCCCGCGACATGCGAGCCGTGCCCGCAGCTGTCGTTGTTCCAGCCGCTCGGATAGCCACCGATCAGGTTGACGCCCTGGAAGTCCTCGTGCGCCGCGTGGATGCCCGAATCGATCACGCAGACGGTGATGCCGTCGCCATCGGTGCCCGCCGCCCACACCTCGGGCGCCTGGACCATGCCGATGCCGTAGGGCTGGATCTGCGCCATCGGCTTGCGGACCGCGTCGGCCTCGACCAGGCGGACGTTCGGGTTGTTGCGGATGCCGGCGATCGCCTGCGACGGCAGGCTGACGGCGAAGGCGTTGAGGCCGTCGAACGCGTGGTGGACCTCGCCGCCGGCGCCCTTGAGCGCGCGCTGGACCTGCGCCTTGCTGCCCGGCTTGAACTGGACCCAGACACGCTCCTTGTCGGCCGCCGACGCGGCGCCGACCATCGTCGCCAGGCCCAGGGCCAGGGCGGCGGTCAAATGACGTTGCTTCATGAAATGCGTACTCCCCCGCAAAACGGAACACCCGCCCTTGACAGCGCGGGATGAATGCCACCTGAAAGGCGGCCGGCCCACCGTAGTGGACCCCGTGCCGAAGGTCATGCTGCAAAGCAGCAACCCGGCCCCTGGATGGGCTATCCGGGGCCGCCCGACGTCCTGGCGGCGACGCGGCTGCTCACCGCGCAGGTGAGGTCGTACGCGATGGTCCCCGCGCGCTCCGCCACGTGTTCGACCGGGAGGTCGGGCGCGCCCCAGAGGACGACCGGATCCCCCGCGCGCGCCGCGGGATGGCGACGCAGGTCGATGGTCACCAGGTCCATGGAGACCCGACCCACCACCTGGGCGATCCGGCCGTCCACAAGGACCGGCGTGCCCGCCGTCGCCAGTCGCGGGTACCCGTCGCCATAGCCCACGGCCGCGACGCCCAGGCGCATGTCCTCGGGGCAGCACCACGTGGCCGAGTAGCCGACCGGCTCGCCCGCGGCCACATCCTTCACCGCCAGCAGGCGCGTGGTGAAGCGCATCGCCGGGCGCAGCCCGAAGTCCGCGCCGGTCGTCCCGGGCACGACCGACATGCCGTACAGCGCGCCGCCCGGCCGGATCCAGTCGGCGTGGGCCTGGGGCCACCCGAGGACGGCGGCGGAATTGGCCAGGGAGCGCGGCCCCGGGAGGTCGGCCACGGCCGCCGCGAACACCTCCGCCTGGCGGGCGGTCTGCGGGTCCTCGAAGGCATCGGAACTGGCGAAGTGGGTCATCAGGTGGATGTCGCCGTCGACCGCCGCCATCGCACGCAGCCGGTCGTGGGCGGCGCGCACGTCCGCGGGGGCGAACCCGAGCCGATGCATGCCGCTGTCGACCTTCAACCAGCAACGCAGCGGCACGCCATCGGGTGCCTGCGCGAGGACGTCCAGCTGCGTGCCGTCGTGGACCACGGCATCGAGCCGGTGCGCGCGGAACCGCGCCAGGTCGTCCTGGCCGTCGATACCCGACAGCACCAGGATCCGGTCGTCGATGCCGGCGGCACGCAGCGATTCGGCCTCCTGCAGCGAGGCCACGCCGAACGCGTCGGCGAGACCGGACAGGGCCTTGCCGACGCGCACCAGGCCATGCCCGTACGCGTCCGCCTTGACCATCGCCATCAGCCGGCTGCGCGGTGCCCTGCCCCGCAGCACCTGCAGGTTGTGGCGCAGGGCGTCGAGGTCGATCGTGACGGTGGTCGGACGGGCCATGGCGCGCAGTCTAAGCGGAGCGGTCCCGCGCCAGGCGCATGCCCGGACCGGGCGGACGGGCTACTCGAAGCTGCCCACCGTGTCGTGCGCGAGGTTGTCGAAGCGCGTGTACTCGCCGAAGAACTTGAGCTTGATCGAACCCGTCGGGCCGTTTCGCTGCTTGCCGATGATGACCTCGGCCAGGCCCTTGTCCGGCGAGTTCTCCTTGTTGTAGTACTCGTCGCGGTAGATGAAGACGATCACGTCCGCGTCCTGCTCGATGGCGCCGGACTCGCGCAGGTCGGCCATCACCGGGCGCTTGTCGGTCCGCGTCTCCAGCGAGCGGTTGAGCTGCGACAGCGCGATCACCGGCACGTTGAGCTCCTTGGCCAGCGCCTTGAGCGAGCGCGAGATCTCCGAGATCTCGGTCGCGCGGTTCTCGCTGTTGCCGGGCACCTGCATCAGCTGCAGGTAGTCGATCACCACCAGGCCGAGGTCGTGCTCGCGCTTGAGCCGGCGCGCCTTGGAGCGCAGCACGTCCGGCGACAGCGCCGGGGTGTCGTCGATGAAGATCTTGGCCTCGCGCAGCATGCGGATCGCGCTGGTGACGCGGCTCCAGTCCTCGTCCTCGAGCTGGCCGGTGCGCAGGCGGGTGGCGTTGACGCGGCCGTTGGACGAGATCAGGCGCAGCGCGAGCTGGCTGGCCGACATTTCCATCGAGAACACCGCGACCGCCTTCTTGCTCTTGATGGCCGCGAACTCGGCCATGTTGAGCGCCAGCGTCGTCTTGCCCATCGCCGGGCGCGCCGCGAGGATCAGCAGGTCGGTCGGCTGCAGGCCCGCGGTCATCTCGTCGAACTCGGTGTAGCCGGTGGGCAGGCCGGTGATGCTGCCGCCGCTGGCGTGCCGCGATTGCAGCACGTCGAAGGCCTCGATCAGGGCCGTGTTGATCTGGGTGAAGTCGGTGCGCCCGCGCGAGCCCTGCTCGGCGATCGCGAACACGTCCTGCTCGGCCTTGGCCAGGATCTCGGCACTCTCGCGGCCGTCCGGCTGGAAGCCGTCGTTGACGATGCCGGTGCCGACCTCGATCAGCTGCCGCAGCACCGCCTTGTCGCGGACGATCTCGGCGTACGCGCGGATGTTGGCCGCCGAGGGCGTGGTGCTGGCGAGCTCGACGAGGTACGCGCCGCCGGCGACCTGCTCGGCCAAGCCTTGCGACTCGAACCATTCACCCAGGGTGACCGCGTCGAACGGCCGGCTCTTCTCCGCCAGCTCGCGGATGGCGCGGTAGATCAGCTGGTGGTCGCGGCGATAGAAGTCCCGCTCGGTGACCAGGTCGCCAACGCGGTCGTAGGCCTCCGGCGCGAGCATCAGCCCGCCGAGCACCGCCTGTTCCGCTTCGATCGATTGCGGCGGCACGCGCAGCTGCTCGATCTTCTGTTCCGGACGGCTGAACCCCGTCCCGTCGGCACGGAACCCCTGGCGCGCGCTCATCAGTGGCGTGACTCCCCCTGGTGGACCGTCGCCGCGGTCGCTGTCTTCCTGGCGAGCGGGCATCCTAGTCGTCATCCGGCATGGGGTGTTGCAGACAACACTGTGGATAACCGGTGGGCATCGCACGGATTGAGACACGGACACCGGCGACGCAAACGGAAACGGGCGCCTCTCGGCGCCCGTCCGTGTTGCCAGGGTCGTCGGCGGATCAGGCCGCCTCGGGCTCCACGACCACCTTGACCGGGACCTCGACGTCCGCGTGCAGGTGCACGGTGACCTCGTATTCGCCGGTGCGGCGGATCGCGCCCTCGCCCATGATCACCTCGGACTTGTTGACCTCGGTGCCGGCCCTGGTCAGCGCCTCGGCGATCTCGCGCGGGCCGATCGAGCCGTAGAGCTTGCCCTCGGTCGAGGCGTTGGCGTAGATCGTGACCGACGCGTCCTCGAGCTTGCCGCGGCGCTGCTCGGCGTCGTCGAACGCCGCCTGCGCCTTGGCCTCGTAATCGGCGCGCTTGGCCTCGAACTCGGCCAGGTTGGCCTCGGTGGCCGGGACGGCCTTGCCCTGCGGCACGAGGAAGTTGCGGCCGAAGCCCGGCTTCACGGTGACCTTGTCGCCGAGGTTGCCGAGGTTGGTGACCTTCTGGAGGAGGATCAGTTGCATCGTGTAACTCCTGGTTCGTTAGCGGCGCCGGGGCGCCGCAGCGTGTGCTGTCCGAACGGAAAGGGCGGGGTTACGCCTTGTGGTTGTCGGTGTACGGGATCAGGGCGAGGTAGCGCGCGCGCTTGACCGCGGTCGCCAGCTGGCGCTGGTAGCGCGACTTCGTGCCGGTGATGCGGCTGGGCACGATCTTGCCGGTCTCGGTCAGGTACTGGCGCAGCGTGTTGAGATCCTTGTAGTCGATCTCCTTGACGCCCTCGGCCGTGAACTTGCAGAACTTGCGGCGGCGGAAGAACTTGGACATGTGTCGGCTCCTGGATGGGTCGGGCGTCAGGCGGCTTCGGCGGCGTCGGACTTGTCGTCCTTGTCGCCGTCATCGCCGTCGTTGTCGTCGCGACGGCGACGCTCGGAGCGCTCGGGCTTGTCGCCCTTGTCGTCCTTGTTCTTCATGATGTGCGACTGCTCGGTGTCGGCTTCGTCGCGCTTCATGACGAGGTGGCGCAGGATCGCGTCGTTGAAGCGGAACGCGTCGACCAGCTCGTTGAGCACGGCCTGGTCGCACTCGATGTTGAACAGGATGTAGTGGGCCTTCACCAGGTTGGAGATTGGGTACGCGAGCATCCGGCGGCCCCAGTCCTCGAGGCGGTGGATCTTGCCCTCGCCGCCCTCGATCAGCGCCTTGTAGCGCTCGATCATGGCCGGCACCTGCTCGCTCTGGTCCGGGTGGACCAGGAACACGACTTCGTAATGGCGCATCGGTGGTTCCTTGTGGATGTCGGCCGGGCGGCATGCCCGGGCCGGGACAGCCCCCCGCGTTCGCGGTGGGGCAAGGGTCCCCGCGGGCCGCTCGGGCCGCAGGGAGCCGGCTATTCTCGCAGGATCAACGGCTTGCGGCAAGGCGCGGCGTCACCCCCGAACGGGCGGCGCCGAGCCCCTCCCCGCGGCGGAACCGGGCCTACGAACCGCCCCGGGGGTGCCCCCGTCATTCCACCCGGGCCCGCTCCGAGGCGATCCAGGCGTCGATGTGCCGCTCCAGCGTCGCCAGCGGGACCGAGCCGGTGGACAGGACCGCGTCGTTGAAATCGCGCACGTCGAAGTCCTCGCCCAGCGCCGTGGCCGCCCGCTCGCGCAGTTCCGAGATCTTCAGCTGGCCGATCTTGTAGGCCAGCGCCTGGCCCGGCCAGCCGATGTAGCGGTCGATCTCGTTGGTGACGTCCTGCAGGGTCTTGGGGGCGTTGTCCATGAAGTAGTCGATGGCCTGCTGCCGGGTCCAGCCCTTCGAGTGCATGCCGGTGTCGACCACCAGCCGGACCGCCCGCCACATGTCGTAGGCCAGCTGGCCCATGCGGTCGTACGGGTCGTCGTACAGGTCCATGTCGTAGCCCAGCCGTTCCGCGTACAGGCCCCAGCCCTCGCCGTAGGCGGTGAAGTACCCCACCCGCCGGAACATCGGCACGTCCGGCAGCTCCTGGCCGCGGGCGAACTGGAAGTGGTGGCCCGGCACCGCCTCGTGCAGCGAGAGCGCCATCATTTCCCACTTCGGCCGCACCTCGGGCCGGTAGAGGTTGACGTAGTAGTAGCCGGCCCGGCTGCCGTCGACGGCACCGGGCTGGTAGTACGCGGTGGTGGTGTCGGGCGCGATGTTGTCGGGGATCGGACGCACGCCGTAGGGCAGGCGCGGGATGGTCCTGAACACCTTCACCAGCTCCGGGTCGATGCGCTTGGACATCGCCTGGTAGGCCTCCAGGAGTTCCGCCGGCGTTTCGTGGAAGAACTTCGGGTCGGTGCGCAGGTGCTCGAAGAACGCGGCCAGGTCACCGTCGAAGCCGACCTCCTCGCGCACTTGTTCCATTTCCGCGCGGATGCGCGCGACTTCGCGCAGGCCGATGGCGTGCACCTGCTCGGCGGTGAGGTCGGTGGTCGTGAACTGGCCGACGAGGAAGTCGTAGTACGCCTTGCCGTCGGGCAGGTCGACCGCCGCGATCGTGTCGCGCGTGCCCGGCAGGTAGGTGTCGCGGAAGAACGCCGCGAAATCGCGGTAGGCGGGCACGATCGTGCCGTCGATCACCTCGCGCGCCTCCGCGCGCAGCGCCGCCTGCGCCGCCGCCGGGATCGTGTCGGGCATCTCGCGGAACGGCTTGTAGAACGGACTCTTCTCCGGGTCGTCGACGAGCTGGGCCTCGATCTGGCCGGGCACGCGCTCCATCAGCACCTTCGGCGGCGTGTTGCCGGCGGCCATGCCCTCGCGCATGAGCGTCGCGGTCTGGTCGAGCAGCGCCGGGAGCGCGCGCATGCGCGCGAGCCAGTCGCGGTAGTCCTCCGCATCGGCGAACGGCAGGACCTCGGCGATGTTCTCGGCGTTCTGCACGCCACCGCGCTGGCTGACCGGCCGCTGCCACTCGTTGTACTTCTGGCGCTCGACCGCGCGCTCCAGCTGCCAGGCGAAGACGTCGTAACTCAGGCGGTCGTCGGCGGACAGCGCGTCGCGGTCGATCGCGCGCAGCTTCGCCAGCGCCGCGCGGTCGGCCGCCTGCGACGCGCGGATCGCGTCAAGCGACAGGTCGCTCCATCTGTCGTCGTACCGGTCGTCGCCACGGTAGCTCGCGGTCTCCGGGCTTTCGCGCATCTGGCGTTCCCACTCCGCGTCGAACAGCGCGTGCAGGGCGACGCTGGCCGGATTGCCGGGTTCCGCGAGCGAGGTGGCCGGCGCCTGCGCCGCGGCGGGTAGCGCGAGCCCCGCCGCGAGCGCGAGGGCCAGGCCGGATAGTGCGACGGCGCGCAGCGGGCGGGCCACGCGACGGAAGGCGGGGCGGGACGAAGGCATCGGGGACATGGGCGGCTCCGGAACGGACGAATCCGCCGGAGTCTAGCGTCGCGGGTCGTCGCCCCACCCTGCCGATGGTTGGGCCGGCGCGACGGACGTCACGCCGGCGCGCGGCTCAGGCGGCGTCGCTGGCCTCGATGGTGAAGCTCTCGCCGCAGCCGCACGCCTCGACGATGTTCGGGTTGTCGAACACGAACTGCTCGCCCAGGCCGACCTTGCGGAAGTCGATCCGCGTGCCGTCCACCAGCGGGAGGCTGGTGGCGTCGACGAGGATCCGCACGCCCTCGAACTCGAACACCGTGTCGCCGTCGCGCGGCTCGCGCGCAAGCTCGGCCACGTGCTGCCAGCCCGAGCACCCGGCCTTGCTCACGCCGAAGCGCAGGCCGAGCGCGGACGGCTCCTCCGCGAGGAAGCGGCGGACGCGGTCGAGGGCGGCGGGGGCGAGCGTGATGGCCATGGGGGATCCCTGTCGAACGACACCAATTATAAGGGCGCGCCCCACCATCCCAACCCCCCGCCACCCGAATCCTGTCGTCCCAACCTAGCCCTGTCGTCCCGAGCGCAGCGAGGGACCTGCTTTCCACGGCGCACCGCGAAGAGCGATGAAGCAGGTCCCTCGCTGCGCTCGGGACGACAGGGTGGGATGCGGGACGACAGGGTGGGAGTCGGTCGACAGGGTGGGAGGGTCGCTGCCCCGGCGGGGTCGGCGGTAGACTTGCCGGCTCCCAGATCGGCCCGGACGGGCAAGGAACCAGGGCATGACGGTGGTCAGCGTGCAGCACGCGCTCGCGGGCAAGGTCCCCGCCGGCGGCGAGGTCACGATCCGCGGCTGGGTGCGCACCCGCCGGGACTCGAAGGCCGGGCTGTCGTTCGTCAACGTCAGCGACGGCTCCGGGTTCGCCCCGATCCAGGTGGTCGCCCCGTCCACGCTGCCCAACTACGAGTCCGAGGTGAAGCACCTGACCGCCGGCTGCGCCGTCGTGGCGCGCGGCGAACTGGTGCCGTCGCAGGGCCAGGGCCAGTCGTTCGAGGTGCGCGCCGAGGCGATCGAGGTGGTGGGCTGGGTCGACGATCCGGAGACCTACCCGATCCAGCCCAAGGCCCACTCGCTGGAATTCCTGCGCGAGGTCGCGCACCTGCGCCCGCGGACCAACCTGTTCGGCGCGGTCACCCGCATCCGCCACTGCCTGGCGATGGCGGTGCACCGGTTCTTCCACGAGCACGGCTTCTACTGGATCAACACGCCGATCGTCTCGACCTCGGACGCCGAGGGCGCCGGGCAGATGTTCCGCATCTCCACGCTCGACCTGGCCAACCTGCCCCGCCGCGACGACGGCTCGGTGGACTTCTCGCGCGACTTCTTCGGCAAGGAGGCGTTCCTCACCGTCTCCGGCCAGCTCAACGTCGAGGCCTACTGCCTGGCGCTGAGCAAGGTCTACACCTTCGGCCCGACCTTCCGCGCCGAGAACTCCAACACGCCGCGCCACCTGGCCGAGTTCTGGATGATCGAGCCGGAGGTCGCCTTCGCCGACCTCGACGCGATCGCCACGCTGTCGGAGGACTTCCTCAAGTACCTGTTCCGCGCGGTGCTCGACGAGCGCGGCGACGACATGGCGTTCATCGCCGAGCGGGTGCAGAAGGACGCGGTGACGCGCCTGGAGACCTTCGTCAACGCGCCGTTCGAGCGCATCGACTACGGCGACGCCATCGCGCTGCTGCAGAAGTCGGGGCAGAAGTTCGAGTTCCCGGTCGAATGGGGCCTGGACCTGCAGACAGAGCACGAGCGCTGGCTCACCGAGCAGCACGTGGGTCGCCCGGTCGTGGTGACGAACTACCCCGAGCACATCAAGGCGTTCTACATGCGCCTGAACGACGACGGGAAGACGGTGGCGGCGATGGACGTCCTGGCCCCGGGCATCGGCGAGATCATCGGCGGCGCGCAGCGCGAGGAGCGGTTGGACCGGCTCGACGCGCGCATCGCCCAGTTCGGCCTGGACGTCGACCACTACCAGTGGTACCGCGACCTGCGCCGCTACGGCACGGTGCCGCACGCCGGCTTCGGCCTGGGCTTCGAGCGGCTGGTGGTCTACGTCGCGGGGCTGTCGAACATCCGCGACGCGATTCCGTATCCGCGCGCACCGGGCCTGGCGGAGTACTGAGGTGATCCTGTTCTTCTCGCTCGTCTGCCTGTCGATGGCGATCGCCGGCGCCACCGCGTTCGTGATCTTCTGGCCGCTCGCCCTCGTCCACCTGCGCGACCGGCACCCGGACCTGCAGGCACGGCTCGGCCCCGCCGCGTTCCTCAATCCGTCCGCGCTGGGCTGGCTGCTGGCCGGGCGCTACCGCGCGACCGGCGACCGCAGCCTGTCCGGGCTCGCGACGCCGGCGCGGATCTCGCTGCTGGTGATCCTCTCCGGGCTCGCGCTGGCCGGGCTGCTGTGGCTCTGGGCGATCGCGGTGGGCGCGGCATGAGCGAGGGCGACGGCGTGCAGTGGTGGCTGGCGACCCTCGGGCGCACGGTCGTGTGGGCGCGGCTGCGCGTGCGCGAGGCGGGCACCGCCGAGGTCTTCGACAGCGACGGCAACACCCTCCCCTACGACAGCGGGGACAGCGCCCGCGCCGCGCTGATGGACGCGGAGTTCGTCGCGTTCGACGGCCTCGACGAGGACGACGCGGCCGCGCGCGGCTTCGCGCTGGAGGAGCTGGCGCCGCCCACGGGCGAGGACGAGGGGGCGCTGCGGCCGCAGATGGTGCGCAAGCTGCCCGCGCGCCACTGACGCGCACGACACGTACGACAGAACCGGAGGCACGATGGACCTGGACCTGACCGGCAAGCATGCCCTCGTCTGCGGCGCGTCCGCGGGCATCGGTCGCGCCGCGGCGCACGAACTGGCGCTGCTCGGCGCGGACGTGACCGTGCTGGCACGGCGCGAGGACGCGCTCGCCGACGTCGCGGCGTCGCTGCCGAGCAAGGACGGCCAGCGCCACGGCCACGTGGCCGCCGACGTCGCCGACCACGCCACCCTCCGCGCCAAGGTCGAGGCGCTGGTCGCGGGCAAGCCGGTGCACGTGCTGGTCAACAACACCGCGGGGCCGCCGGGCGGCCCGCTCGCGGGTGCCGACGACGCGGCGATCATGGACGCGTTCTCGCGCCACCTGCGCGCCAACCACCTGCTTGTTCAGGCGGTGCTCCCCGGCATGCGCAGCATGGGCTGGGGCAGGATCGTCAACGTCGTCTCCACCTCGGTCCGCGAGCCGATCCCGGGCCTGGGCGTGTCGAACACGGTGCGTGGCGCGGTGGCCGGCTGGTCGAAGACCCTGTCGCGCGAACTGGCCGCGGACGGCATCACCGTGAACAACGTGCTGCCCGGTTTCACGCACACCGGGCGGATCGAGGAGATCGTCCGCAACCGCGCCGCGAAGGAATCCACCAGCGAGGACGCGGTCGAGGCGGCGATGCGGAAGACCGTGCCGGCAGGCCGGTTCGCCGAGCCCGCGGAGGTCGCCGCGGCGATCGCGTTCCTGTGCTCGCCGGCGGCCGCCTACATCAATGGGGTCTCGCTCGCGGTCGATGGCGGCCGCATGCAGTCGATCTGACCCCGCCCGCCCCCCCTTCCAGGGGCGGACCGACGGCGCGCCGGACGCGCCGCGGCGGTTAAGCTAGCCGGATGCAGGAGCTGCACCACGTCATCGACGGACAGTCCGTGCCCGCCGCCCGCGGCGCCTGGCGCGACGTGCACGATCCGGCGACCGGCCGGGTGGCCGCACGCCTGGCCGACGGCGACGCCAGCGACGTCGACGGGGCCGTCGCCGCCGCGCGCAAGGCGCTGCCGGCCTGGTCCGCACTGCCCAACTCGCAGCGCGCACGCTGGCTCGAGCGGCTGGCGCAGGCGCTCGAGGACCGGCTGGAAGCGTTCGCACACGCCGAGTCGCGCGACGGCGGCAAGCCCGTGCGCCTGGCGCGCGACGTGGAGATCCCTCGCGCGGTGGCCAACCTCCGCTTCTTCGCGCACGCCGCCACCCAGTTCGCGAGCGAGTCGCACCACGGCGAGGCCGGCCTGAACTACACGCTGCGCCCCCCGCTCGGCGTGGTCGCGACGATCTCCCCCTGGAACCTGCCGCTCTACCTGTTCACGTGGAAGATCGCCCCCGCGCTGGCCGCCGGGAACACGGTGGTGGCGAAGCCGTCGGAGGTCACCCCGGTGACCGCCACGATGCTGGCGGAACTGGCGGCGGAGATCGGGTTCCCCGCCGGCGTGCTCAACGTGGTGCACGGGGCCGGCCCGGACGTCGGGGAGCCGCTGGTGGTGCATCCGGACGTACGCGCGGTGTCCTTCACCGGCAGCACCGCGGTCGGCCGACGCATCGCGGGGCTCGCGGCGCCGATGCTCAAGAAGGTCTCGCTGGAGCTGGGCGGCAAGAACCCGACCCTGGTGTTCGCCGACAGCGACTGGCGCGACCACCTCGACACGCTGGTGCGCTCGGCGTTCCAGAACTCCGGCCAGATCTGCCTGTGCGGCTCGCGCATCCTGGTCGAACGCACGGTCTACGCCGAGGTCCGCGACGCGCTGGTCGAACGCGCGATCGCGCTCAGGGTGGGCGACCCGATCGACGAGGACACCCAGCTCGGCCCGCTGGTGTCGCAGGCGCACTTCGACAAGGTGGTCGCCGCCATCGCCCGCGTCCGGGAGGAAGGCGGGCGGATCCTGTGCGGCGGCCAGGTGCTCGACCGCCCCGGCTGGTTCGTGTCGCCCACGCTGGTGGACGGCCTCGGGCCGGACTGCGCCAGCAACCGCGAGGAGATCTTCGGGCCGGTCGCGACGCTGCAGCCGTTCGACGACGACGACCAGGCGCTGACGCTGGCGAACGCCGGCGACTACGGCCTGGCCGCCTCGGTCTGGACCCGCGACCTGGACCGCGCCCACCGCTTCGCCCGCGACCTGCGCGCCGGCATCGTCTGGATCAACGCCTGGCTCATGCGCGACCTGCGCACGCCGTTCGGCGGCATGGGGGCCTCCGGCCTCGGCCGCGAGGGCGGGATGGAGGCGATGCGGTTCTTCACCGAGCCGAGGAACATCGGGATCGCGCTTCCGGGCCCGTCGCGCCGAGACTGACCCATCGAAACAGCTTTCAAAACACTTTCCAATCTATTGATTTCAAATTCAAATGTCCTCGAACATAAAGTCACTTCTAGATCGCAACGCCGCCTGGGCCGACCGGGTGCAGGCCGAGGACCCGGGCTTCTTCGACCGCCTGTCCGGCCAGCAGGCGCCCGAATACCTGTGGATCGGGTGCTCGGACTCGCGCGTGCCGGCCAACCAGGTCGTCGACCTGATGCCGGGCGAGGTCTTCGTCCACCGCAACATCGCGAACGTGGTGGTCCACACCGACCTCAACTGCCTGTCGGTCATCCAGTTCGCGGTCGACGTGCTGAAGGTCAAGCACGTGATCGTCGTCGGCCACTACGGCTGCGGTGGCGTGCATGCCGCCCTGCACGGGGCGCGCGTGGGCCTGGCCGACAACTGGATCCGGCACGTGGGCGACGTCGCGGACAAGCACGGCGACTGGCTGCGCGCGATCGACTCGGCGGAGCTGCAGCACGACCGGCTGTGCGAGCTCAATGCGCTCGAGCAGGTCGCCAACGTCTGCCAGACCACCATCGTCCGCGACGCCTGGGCGCGCGGGCAGTCGCTGTCGGTCCATGGCTGGGTCTACACCCTCCGCGACGGCCGGGTGCATGACCTGGGCTTGGACGTGGACTCCCTCGAGTCGCTGGATCCCCAGTACGCGGCCGCCCTGGCGCGCATCCGCGAGGACCGGGAGGACCGCTGATGAGCGACCGCGTCTATCTCACCGACACCGCGCCGGCCCCGGTCGGCGCGTACCCGCATGCCCGCCGCGTCGGCGACCTGCTGTTCCTGTCCGGCATCGGCCCGCGCGACCCGAAGACCAACGGCGTGCCCGGCAACGTGCACGACGCGGAGGGGCGCCTGATCTCCTACGACATCGACCTGCAGGCCCGCGCGGTGATGGCGAACGTGCGCGCCGTGCTGGAGGCCAGCGGCGCGCGCTGGGAGGACCTGGTCGACGTCACCGTCTACCTCACCGACATGGTGCGCGACTTCAAGGGCTACAACGCCGTCTGGGCGGAGCATTTCCCGGACCCGGCCACCGCGCCGTGCCGCACCACGCTCGGCATCGACGCCCTGCCCACCCCGATCGCGATCGAACTCAAGTGCGTGGCGCGGGTCTCCGGCGACGCCTGACACACCCTGTAGGAGCGGGGCTCGCACCGCGATAGGCTCTCCCCCGCGAATCCACACGGCGCGGCATCGCGCCCCGAGGTGCGCTCCTGCAGGGGCGCACCGGCAATCCCGAGGTACCGCCATGCCCCTGCCCGCCCCCTTCAACCTCCAGGCGTGGATCGAGGAGCACCGCCACCTGCTCAAGCCCCCCGTGGGCAACAAGTGCATGTTCGACGGCGAGTTCATCGTCATGGCCGTGGGTGGCCCGAACCAGCGCACCGACTACCACTACGACGAGGGCGCGGAGTGGTTCCACCAGCTCGAGGGCGAGATGGTGCTCAAGGTGCAGGAGGACGGGGCGGTCCGCGACATCCCGATCCGCGCCGGCGAGACCTTCCTGCTGCCGCCGCGCGTGCCGCATTCGCCGCAGCGCATGGCCGGCAGCGTGGGCCTGGTGATCGAGCGCCGCCGGCTCGCCCACGAGCAGGACGGCCTGATGTGGTTCTGCGAGCGCTGCAACCACAAGCTGTACGAGGAGTTCTTCCACCTGCGCGACATCGAGAACGACTTCCCGCCGGTGTTCGACCGCTTCTACCGCTCGGACGACCACCGCACCTGCGGCGAATGCGGCCACCTCAACCCGCGCCCCGCGCGCTACGAGTCCGACCCGGATTCGCTCGCCGACATCACCTGACCGCGCGGACCCACGCATGCTCAAGATCGACATCCACGCCCACTACCTGCCGCGCGACTGGCCGGACCTGGCCGGCAAGTTCGGCGACAAGCGCTTCCCCGTGATCCACCACGGCGACGACGGCCGCCACCGGATCTACCGCGACGGCAAGTTCTTCCGCGAGATCTGGCCCAAGACCTGGGACGCAGGCATCCGCGTCGACGACTACGCGCGCTTCGGCGTGCAGGTGCAGGTGCTGTCCACGGTGCCGGTGATGTTCAGCTACTGGGCCAAGGGGCACCAGGCGCTGGAACTGCACGCCGCGCTCAACGACCACATGGCGCAGACCTGTCGCGACCACGCCCGGCACTACGCGGGCATCGGCACCGTGCCGCTGCAGTCGCCGCAGCTCGCGATCCGGGAACTGGAGCGCTGCGTCGACGAGCTCGGCCTGCAGGGCGTGCAGATCGGTTCGCACGTGCACGGGCCGGACGGCGCGCACTGGAACCTGGACGCGCCGGAACTGTTCCCGTTCTTCGAGGCCGCCGCCGACCTGGGCGCGGCGATCCTCGTGCACCCGTGGGACATGATGGGCACCGACACGATGCCCAAGTACTGGTTGCCCTGGCTGGTCGGCATGCCCGCCGAACAGTCGCGCGCGGCCTGCAGCCTGGTGTTCGGCGGCGTGCTGGAGCGCCTGCCGAAGCTGCGCGTGTGCATGGCGCACGGCGGTGGCAGCTTCCCCTACACGATCGGTCGCATCGAGCACGGCTTCAAGATGCGGCCGGACCTGGTGGCCACCGACAACCACCGCAACCCGCGCGAGTACCTCAAGCGCCTTTATTTCGACTCCTGGGTCGCCGACGACCTGGCCCTGCGCTACCTGCTCGACGTGGCCGGCGCCGACCGCGTGATGCTGGGCACGGACTATCCCTTCCCGCTCGGCGAGCAGGAACCCGGCGCCGGCATCGAGGCCCTGGGCCTGGACGAGGCCGAGCGCGCGCGCCTGTACCACGGCACCGCGCTCGAGTGGCTGGGGCTGCCCGCCTCGCGCTTCCAATGAACGACACGACCACCGATCCGATGACCGACCTGTTCTCCGACGCCCACGCCCGCGCGCTCGACGCCGGCGATCCGCTGCCGACCCTGCGCGGTGAATTCCACGTGCCGTGCCGCGACGGCGTCGAGCAGGCGTACTTCGTCGGCAACTCGCTGGGCCTGCAGCCGAAGTCGGCGCGGGCGGAGGTGGAGGAAGTGCTCGACATCTGGTCGATGGAGGCGGTCGAGGGCCACTTCCGCGGCCATTCGCAGTGGCTGGACTACCACGCGCTGCTGCGCGAGCCGCTCGCGCGGCTGGTGGGCGCGAAGCCACGGGAGGTCGTGGCGATGAACTCGCTCACCGCCAACCTGCACCTGATGATGGTCAGCTTCTACCGGCCCACCGTGGAACGGCCGGCGATCCTGATGGAGGCCGGCGCGTTCCCGTCCGACCGCTACGCGCTCGAGTCGCAGGTGCGCTTCCACGGCTTCGATCCCGGCGTGGACCTGGTCGAGCTCGAGCCCGACCTGCCCGGCGGCGTGTTCTCGCACGAGGCCATCGAAGCGAAGATCGCGGAACTCGGCCCCCGCCTGGCGCTGCTGCTGTGGCCGGGCGTGCAGTACCGCACGGGCCAGGCCTTCGACCTCGCGCGTTTGGCGCGCGCCGCACGCGACGCCGGCGCCATCGCCGGCTTCGACCTCGCGCACGCGGTGGGCAACCTCGACCTCGCGCTCCACGATTCGGGCGCCGACTTCTCCGTCTGGTGCCACTACAAGTACTGCAACAGCGGGCCGGGCGCGGTTGCCGGCTGCTTCGTGCACGAACGCCACGCCCGCACCGACCGGCCACGGCTCGCGGGCTGGTGGGGCCACGAGCTCGAGAGCCGTTTCCGCATGGGCCCGGACTTCCGCCCGACGCCGGGCGCGGACGGCTGGCAGCTCAGCAATCCGCCCATCCTCGCGCTGGCGCCGTTGCGCGCCTCGCTCGGGGTGTTCGACCGGGCCGGGATGACGGCGCTGCGGGCGAAGTCGCAGCGGCTGACCGGCTACCTCCAGGCGCTGATCGACACCGGCCTGTCCGGCGTGCTCGACGTCTCCACGCCACGCGAACCCGAACAGCGCGGCGCGCAGCTCTCGATCCGCGTAGTGGGTGGCCGCGAGGCCGGCCGTGCCCTGTTCGAATTCCTGTCGGCCCGCGGGGTGCTGGGCGACTGGCGCGAGCCGGACGTGATCCGGATCTCCCCCGCCCCGCTCTACAACACCCACGCCGACGTGCTGCGCTTCGCGCGCACCGTGGCCGAATGGCGCGACGCGGCATGACGCGCGACCGGTCGCTGACCATCGTGGGCGCGGGCCTGGCCGGCGCCCTGCTGGCCACCCTGCTCGCCCGCCGGGGCTTCTCCGTCGACGTGTTCGAGCGCCGCGGCGATCCGCGCCTGGCGGGCTATGCCGGCGGGCGCTCGATCAACCTCGCGCTCGCCGAGCGCGGCCTGCACGCCCTGCGCGAAGCGGGCGCCGCCGACGCCGTGCTGCGGCAGGCCGTGATGATGCGCGGCCGGATGGTCCACTTTGCGGACGGCCGCCAGCAGCTGCAGCGCTACGGGCGCGACGACAGCGAGGTGATCTGGTCGGTCAGCCGCGGCGAGCTCAACATCACGCTGCTCGACGCCGCCGAAGCCGCCGGCGCCCGCCTGCACTTCGACCAGCGCCTGCACACGGTCGACTTCGACGCCAGCCAGGCGCGGTTCGTCGACGACCGCAGCGGCACCGTCCATGCGCACGAATTCACCGCCCTGCTGGGGGCGGACGGCGCCGGTTCGGCGGTGCGCGAGGCGATGGCCGACCGCATCGAGCTGGGCGAACGCCATGAACCCCTCGGCCACGGCTACAAGGAACTCGAGATCCCGCCGTCCCCGGATGGCGGCTTCCGCATCGAGCCCAACGCCCTGCACATCTGGCCACGCGGCGGCTACATGTGCATCGCGCTGCCGAACGACGAGCGCACCTTCACGGTGACGCTGTTCCTGCCCAACCATGCGCGGCCCGCGGCCGGCGAGCCCGGCTTCGACACCGTGCGCACCGGCGCCGACGTGCGCGCCCTGTTCGAGCGCGACTTCGCCGACGCGCTGCCCCTGATCCCGGCACTGGAGGCCGACTTCGACCGCAACCCGGTCGGCACCCTCGGCACCCTGTACCTGGACGCCTGGTCCCTCGGCGGCCAGGCGGTGCTGCTGGGAGACGCGGCGCACGCGATGGTGCCGTTCCACGGCCAGGGCATGAACTGCGCGTTCGAGGACTGCACGGCGCTCGCGCGCCACATGGAGGCGCAGCGCGACCTGGCCGCCGCCTTCGCCGCGTTCGAGGCCGAGCGCCTGCCGAACGCGCGGGCGATCCAGGCGATGGCGCTGGAGAACTACATCGAGATGCGCGACCGCGTCGACGACGCGGACTTCCTGCTGCAGCGCGCCCTGGAACGCGAGCTGGCGGCGCGCCATCCCGACCGCTTCGTGCCCCGCTACGCGATGGTGACGTTCCGGCGCCTACCCTACGCGACCGCGTTCGAGCGCGGCCGGGTGCAGCGCGACCTGCTGGTCGAGGCGACGCGTGGGCGCGACTCGCTCGACGCCGTCGACCGCGCGTGGCTCGACGCGGAAGTCGAACGCCGCCTGCCGCCGCTGCCCGTCGAATGACGCCCGGCCAACCCCTGTCGTCCCGAGCGCAGCGAGGGACCTGCTTTTCGCTCTCATGGCCAGGAAGCAGGTCCCTCGCTGCGCTCGGGACGACAGCGATGGCGGGGGTGGTGGCGTAGTGGCGGCGTCGTTCCTCTTCTACGACCTGGAGACCTTCGGGTCGGACCCGCGCACCAGCCGGATCGCACAGTTCGCCGCGATCCGCACGAACGAGGCGCTCGAGGAGATCGAGCCGCCGACCAACGTCCTCGTCCGGCCCGCCGACGACCTGCTCCCCTCCCCCGGCGCGACCCTGGTCACCGGCATCACGCCGCAGCGCGCGGCGCGCGAGGGCGTCAACGAGGCCGACGCCTTCGCGGTGATCGCCGAGGCGATGTCCCGGCCGAACACGTGCAGCCTGGGCTACAACTCGCTGCGCTTCGACGACGAGTTCGTGCGCCACGGGCTGTACCGCAACTTCCACGAGCCGTATGAGCGCGAGTGGCGCGGCGGCAACTGCCGCTGGGACCTGCTGGACGCGCTGCGGCTGATGCACGCGCTCCGGCCCGACGGCATCGAATGGCCGGCACGCGAGGACGGCCAGGGCACCAGTTTCAAGCTCGAGCACCTGGCCACCGCCAACGGCGTGCGCGTGGGCGACGCGCACGAGGCGCTGTCGGACGTGCGCGCGCTGATCGGCCTGGCGCGCCTGTTCCGCCAGGCCCAGCCACGGCTGTGGGACTACGCGCTGAAGCTGCGCGACAAGCGCCACTGCGGCGGGCTGCTCGACGTGGCCGCGATGACGCCGGTCCTGCACGTGTCCAACCGCTATCCCGCGTCGCGCCGCTGCGCCGCGCCGGTGGTCCCGATCGCCCGGCATCCGCGCATCGACAGCCGGGTGATCGTCCTGGACCTCGACCCCTCGCCCGACGCCGTGCTGAAACTGGCGCCCGACGAGATCGCGGACCGCGTCTTCGTCCGTGCCGCAGACCTGCCCGAGGGCGTCGCGCGGATCCCGCTCAAGGAAGTGCACCTCAACCGGTGCCCTGCCCTGGTGCCCTGGCAGCACCTGCGCGCCGCGGATTTCGCCCGGCTGGGGATCGACCCGGACCGGGTCGAGGCCCATGCCGCGCGACTGCGCGCCGCCGGCCCCGCGCTGGCCGAGAAGGTCCGCCGGGTCTTCGCCCGCGAGGATGCGCGGGAACCCGGCGACGTCGACGGCGCACTGTACGGTGCCTTCCTCGCCGACGGCGACAAGCGGAAGCTCGCCGACGTCCGCGCCACGCCGCCGCACCTGCTGGGCGCGCGCGACTTCGGCTTCTCCGACCCGCGCCTGCCCGAGCTGCTGTTCCGCTACCGGGCGCGCAACTGGCCCGACAGCCTGTCGCAGCCCGAGCGCACCCGCTGGGACGACTTCCGCCGCCACCGCCTCGGGGGTGACGACCGCGACCTGGCCGAGCACGGCTTCCCGCGGTTCGACGCCGAACTGGCGGCGATGCGCGCGGCCCATGCCGGCGACGGCCCCCGGCTGGCCCTCCTCGACCAGCTGCAGGCCTGGCGCAACACCCTCCACGCCGACCTCTTCCCCTCCTCGCCGTAGGCGCGCGCCTGCGCGCGCGATGCCTGCGCGGGCAAACCGATCGCGCCTGTAGAGGCGCTCCTACGGTGGGCAACGCGCGCCGCGCCCCGTAGGAGCGCGCCTACGCGCGCGATGGCGCCCGCGCCGGCGGGTCGATCAATGCCCGGCGAACCCCACCCGGTGACGCGGCGCGTGATCGCTCCTGCAGATGTGCGCCTGCGGGGGTATTGCCGCCGGGATGCCCGGCGACTAGCGTCGGCCCATGCCCACGTACTTCACCGACGCCGCGTTCCGCTTCCTGCGCGGGCTCGCCCGGCACAACGAGCGCGCCTGGTTCCAGGACCACAAGGCGCAGTACGAGGCGCACGTGCGCGCGCCGTTCCAGCACCTGCTCGGCGACCTCCAGCCGGCGCTCACCGCCATCAGCCCGCACTACCACGCCGACCCAAGCACGGTCGGCGGCTCGCTGTTCCGGATCCAGCGCGACACGCGGTTCTCGGGCGACAAGGCGCCGTACAAGCCCTGGCAGGGCGCGCGGCTGTTCCACGAGCGCCGCCGCGAGGTGGCGACACCCTCCTTCTACGTCCACCTGCAGCCCGGCGGCTGCTTCATCGGCGCCGGCCTCTGGCACCCGGACACGCCCACCCAGCGGCGCGTGCGCCAGTTCATCGTCGACAACCCGGCCGCATGGAAGGCGACCGCCCATGCGCCCGCCTTCCGGCGCCGCTTCGACCGCGACGACCGGGAGATGCTGGTGCGACCGCCACGCGGCTTCCCGCCGGACTTCGCGTTCATCGACGACCTGCGCCACCGCAACTTCGTCGCGCGGCGCCCGCTCGACGACGACCTGTTCACCTCGCCCCGGCTGCGCCCGACGATCGAGCGCGACCTCGCGGCGCTCGCGCCGTTCGTCGACTACCTCTGCGCCTCGCTCGACCTGCCATTCTGATCCTCGCGGCCGACGCGCGTCCATGCCGCCGCGGCCTACCTGCCCGCCCGCAACACGGAAGCACCGAATGAAGAAGCTGGCCGCCCTCCTGCTCGTCGTGGTCGTCGCCCTCGCCGGCTGGATCGCCGCCGGCCCGTTCCTCACGGTCAATGCCATCCGCGACGCGGTGGAAGCGAAGGACGCGGCGGCCCTGTCGCGCGAAGTCGACTTCCCGGCCGTGCGCGCCAGCCTGAAGGCGCAGCTCAACGACCACATGGTGCGCAAGGCGGGCCCGCGCATGCAGTCCGGGCTGTTCGGCGCGTTCGCGCTGCGCGTGGGCGGCATGGCCGTGGACGCGGCGGTCGACGCGATGGTCACGCCGATGGGCCTGGCGGCGGTGATGGAGGGCCGCAAGGTCTGGGACACGGTGGACGAGGGCGTCGCGGGGCCCGACGTCGCGCCCCGCACGGGTGCGCCGGCGGCGCCGCGCGAGCGCGCACTGCGCGACCCCGAGTACCGCATCGAGTCGCCTTCCCGCGTCACCGCCACCGTGCTCGACGAGGACGGTCGCCCGCTCACCTTCGTGCTGACGCGGCAGGGGCTGGACTGGCGCCTGACCGACATCCGGCTGCCCCTCGGGGACGCGCCCGCGCCCTGACGTGGCCCGCCGCTACTCGTTCGCCACCCCGTGCGGCACGTGGCCGGCCGCGACCAGGTCGCGGGCCGACACGATGTTGTGCTCGGAATCGTCGAAGAAGATGTCCGCGCCGAAGGCCTCCAGGAAGGGGCCCTTCGGCGCACCGCCCAGGAACAGCGCCTCGTCCAGCCGCACGCCCCACTCGCGCAGGGTGCGGATGACGCGTTCGTGCGCCGGCGCCGAGCGCGCCGTGACCAGCGCGGTGCGGATCGGCGCGTCCTCGCCGGGCGGGAACGCCGACTGCAGGCGCTGCAGGGCATCCAGGAACCCGCGGAACGGGCCGCCGGATAGCGGCTCGCGCGCCCTCGCCCGCTCGTTGCGCGCGAACGCGGCCAGGCCCTCGGTGCGCGACACGCGCTCGGACTCGTCGCCGAACAGCACCGCGTCGCCGTCGAAGGCGATGCGCAGCTGGTCGTGCCGCGACTGGCGCGCGGCCGCCGGCAGGATCGCGGCCGCGGCGACGCCCGCCGCCAGCGCGTTGCCGACATCCTCGGCATGCGTGGACAGGAACAGGTCGGCGCCGAACGGCCGGATGTACGGGTACGGCGCCGCGCCGTTGGAGAAGGCCGCGCGGCGGATGCCGAGCCCGTGGTGCTGGATCGAATTGAAGATGCGAAGCCCGGTGTCGGCCGAGTTGCGCGAGATCAGGATCACCTCGACCCGCGGCGCCGGTTCGCCGTCCGGGCCCGTGGGCGCGCCGTCGTTGAGCGCCAGCAGCTTGCGCACCAGGGGGAACGCGACGCCGGGTGCCAGCAGGTCCTCCTCGTGGTCGCGCTGGAAGGCGGCGTAGGCCGCCAGGCCCTCGCGTTCGAACAGGGCGTGGCTGTCCTCCATGTCGAACAGCGCGCGCGAGGAGATCGCGACGACCAGCGGATCGACCGGGTCGGCGGCGTGGATGGACGTGGGCGCGGCACCGGGCATGGCGACAGTATCGGCCGCGCGGGTCGCACGGGTCGAGACACCGGCGCCGGGCCGCGCCTCAGGCAACGAACTGCTCGCTGAGGATCCGCTCCTCGAGGTTGTGCTCGGGGTCGAAGAGCAGCGTGACGGTCCGCTCGCGGGACTCCCGGATGGTGACTTCCACGACGTCGCGGACTTCATGGGAGTCCGCCGTCGCGCTCACCGGCCGCTTGTACGGGTCGAGCACGCGGAACTTCACTTCCGTGTCCGCGCGCAGCAGCGCGCCGCGCCAGCGGCGGGGGCGGAACGGGGCGATCGGGGTCAAGGCGATCACGCTCGAGCCCAGCGGCAGGATCGGCCCGTGGGCGGAGTAGTTGTAGGCGGTGCTGCCGGCGGGGGTGGCGACCATCACGCCGTCCGCGATCAGTTCGTCCAGCCGCGGCTTGCCGTTGAGCTCGATCGACAGGTGCGCGGCCTGGCGCGTCTGGCGCAGCAGCGACACCTCGTTGTAGGCCAGCGATCCGGTGCTCGCGCCGGATTCGCCCATCGCCACCATCTCCAGCGGCCGCAGGATCGCCGGTTCGGCCGAGTGCAGGCGTTCCACGAGCGTCTCTTCGCTGTGCTGGTTCATGAGGAAGCCGACGCCGCCATGCTTCATGCCGTAGACCGGCTTGCCCAGCGCGCCATGCCGGTGCAGCGTCTGCAGCATGAAGCCGTCGCCGCCGAGCGCGACGAGGACGTCCGCGTCCTCGGGCGCATGCTGGCCATGCCGCTTCGCGAGCGCGTCCAACGACTGGCGCGCGCCATCGGCGGGGCTGGCCAGGAAAGCGATGCGCGGCGTCTTCTCCATCCGGTCGGATCCTCGGGCGTCGGCAGCGGGAGGATAACGCGCGCCCCGGTGTGCATACTGCTGCCTTTCGCCCCGGAGGCCCGCCGTGCCGCGCATCCTGCCCGCCCTTGCCGCCCTCGCCTGCCTGTCCGGCGTCGCCCTCGCGCAGTCCGCGGTCCCGCCCGCCTCCAAGCCGGAACTGCATGCGATCGCGACCGCGCCCTCGGCCGAGCGGATCGAGGCGGACATCCGCCGGCTGGTCGCGTTCGGCACGCGCCACACGGCCTCGGAGACGGAATCGGACACGCGCGGCATCGGCGCGGCCCGGCGCTGGATCTTCGCCGAGTTCGAGCGGATCTCGGCCGCCTGCGGCGGCTGCCTGGAGGTGCGCTACTCGCGGGCGGTCGTGTCCGGGGAAGAGCGCATCCCGGACCCCGTCGAGGTGGTGAGCGTCATCGCGATCCAGCGCGGCACCGCGGACCCCGGCCGGCACGTGCTGATGAGCGGCGACATCGACTCGCGCGTGAGCGACGTGATGGACGCCACCTCGGACTCGCCGGGCGCGAACGACAACGCCTCGGGCGTGGCCGGCGCCCTGGAGGCAGCCCGCGTGCTCACGAAGTACCGGTTCCCCGGCACGATCGTCTATGCCGCGCTCGCCGGCGAGGAACAGGGCCTGTTCGGCGGCAAGATCCTCGCGGAGGAAGCGAAGGCCGCCGGCTGGCGCATCGAGGCCGTGCTCAACAACGACATGATCGGCAACATCGCCGGCATCAACGGCGTGGTGGACAACACCACCGCCCGCGTCTTCTCCGAGGGCACGCGCGTGACCGAAACGCCCGACGAGGCGCGGGCGCGGCGCTTCACCGGCGGCGAGGTCGATTCGCCCAGCCGCAACCTCGCGCGCTACATCGACCGCATGGCCGACGCCTACGTGCCGAACCTGGACACGATGATGGTCTACCGGCTGGACCGCTTCGGCCGCGGCGGCCACCACCGCCCCTTCAACGACGTCGGCTGGCCGGCGGTCCGGATCATGGAGACCAACGAGCACTACGACCGCCAGCACCAGGACCTGCGCACCGAGGACGGGCGCGCCTACGGCGACACGATCGGGGGCGTGGACTTCGACTATGCGGCGAAGCTGACCGCGCTCAACGCCGTGAGCCTGGCCGGCATGGCGTGGGCGCCGCCGCCGCCCGCGGACGTCACGATCGAGGGCGCGGTCAGCCCGGACACGACGCTGAAGTGGTCGCGGCCGCCGGCCTCGCAGGCGCCGAACCTCGCCGGCTACCGGGTCTACTGGCGGCTCACGACCGAGCCGCAGTGGACGCGCAGCGTCTACGTCGGCGACGTCACCGAGCACACGCTGGAGAACGTGGTCATCGACAACTACTTCTTCGGCGTGGCCGCGGTGGCGAAGGACGGCACCGAGAGCCCGGTCGTGTTCCCCGGCGCCGCCGGCAGCTTCGGCGGCTACTGACCCGCGCCCCGTAGAAGCGCCTCTACAGGCCCGAACGGCGTGCCACGCAACCTGCCGCCCCGTGGCCGTCATTCCGGCGCAGGCCGGAATCCAGCTTCCGTGGCGCCGGATCCAATCGCGCGCGTAGGCGCGCGCCTACGGAGGGTGCGCACCAAGACGCGGGCGGTGCCTCAGACGGCCTGGCCGCAGGCGTGGCCGGAGGCCCAGGCCCACTGGAAGTTGTAGCCGCCGAGCCAGCCGGTGACGTCCACCACCTCGCCGATGAAGTACAGGCCCGGCACGCGCGTGGATTCCATCGTCGATGACGACAGCTCGCGCGTGTCCACGCCGCCTAGGGTGACCTCCGCGGTCCGGTAGCCCTCGGTGCCGCTGGCGGTGACCGGCCAGGCCGCGAGCACGGCGGCGACCTCGTCCATTTCGCGTGGCGTGAACTGTTTCAGCGGTCGGTCCGACAGCCAGTGCTCGCACAGCCGCTGGGCGAAACGCTTGGGCAGCCACTCCGACAGCACGGTGCGCAATGCCGCGTCAGGGCGGGACCGTTGCAGGGCCCGCAGGTCCGACGCCGGGTCCCGGCCGGGCAGCAGGTCGATCGCGAGCGCCTCGCCCGGCTCCCAGTAGTTCGACACCTGCAGGATCGCCGGACCGCTGAGCCCGCGATGCGTCAGCAGCATGTCGTGGGCGAAGGCCGCGCCGTCGGCGCGGGCTTCCACGGGCAACGCGATCCCGCTCAGCCCGTCGATGCGTTCCAGGTGCGTGCCGCTCAGGGTCAGCGGCACCAGTCCCGCGCGCAGCGGCAGCACCGCGTGGCCGAAGCGTCGCGCGAGGTCGTGGCCGAACCCGGTCGCGCCCATGCGCGGGATCGACAGCCCGCCGCTGGCGACCACCAGCCGTTCTGCATGCACGCGTCCCGCGGACGTCCGCACCGCGAACCGGCCGTCCTCCGCGTGCTCCACCGATTCCACCAGGCAGCGCGTCTCCACGCGCACGCCGGCGGTGGCGCATTCGTCCAGCAGCATCGCCACGATCTGCTTCGAACTGTCGTCGCAGAACAGCTGGCCGAGTTCCTTCTCGTGGTAGGCGATCCCGTGCCGCTCCACCATCTCGATGAAGTGCCACGGCGTGTAGCGCGCCAGCGCCGACTTGCAGAAATGCGGGTTCGCGGACAGGAAGTTGCCGGGGCCCGCGCCGGTGTTGGTGAAGTTGCACCGCCCGCCGCCGGACATGAGGATCTTCTTGCCGACGCGCTCGGCGTGCTCGACGACCATGGCGCGACGGCCGCGGCCACCCGCCACCAGCGCGCACATCAGGCCGGCGGCACCGCCACCGATGACCAGCACGTCCACGTCGATCCGCACCCGCGGTGCCCCTCCGCCGCGCACCGCGGCCTTCCATCACGAAGCGTGCATTGTCACCTGTCGTCTCGAGCGCAGCGAGGGACCTGCTTTTGCCTCGATCGGCGCGGGCGGCCGGGAACAAGAGCAGGTCCCTCGCTTCGCTCGGGACGACAGGGGCGCTCGGGACGACAGGGGCGCTTGGGAGGACGGGTAGCGGGACGATGGGGGCTTTGGAGGGTGCGCCGATGGTTCGCCCCAGTGCGATTCGTTATCATTTGCGCGCCCGGCAACGCACCCGCCGCGTGGCCTCCCCCGACTTCCCCCGCCCCGCCATGTCCGCCGCCTTCGGCACCGAAACCGTGCTCGACGTCCGCCACTGGACGGACGACTACTTCAGCTTCACCACCACGCGCGACCCCGGCCTGCGCTTCGCCAGCGGCCAGTTCGTGATGATCGGCCTGCCCGTCGAACAGGCGGATGGCACGGCGCGACCGTTGCTGCGCGCCTATTCGATCGCGAGCGCGAGCTGGGAGGAGCAGCTGGAGTTCTTCAGCATCAAGGTGCCGGACGGGCCGCTGACCTCGCGCCTGCGGCACGTGCGCCCCGGCGACCCGGTGCTGGTCGGGCGCAAGCCGACCGGCACGCTGCTGGTCCACGACCTGCACCCCGGGCGCAACCTCTACCTGCTCGGCACCGGCACGGGCCTGGCGCCCTGGCTGTCGATCATCCGCGACCCGGAGACCTACGACCGCTTCGAGCGCGTGGTCGTGTGCCACGGCGTGCGCCATGCCCGCGACCTCGCGTACCGCGACCAGATCCGCGCGCTCGCCTCGCACGACCTGCTCGGCGACCTGGTGCGCGACCGGCTGCTGTACTACCCGGCGGTCACGCGGGAAGACCATGTCGAGGACGGGCGCCGCCATCGCGGGCGGCTGACCGACCTGATGGCGAGTGGACAGATGGCCAGCGACCTCGGCCTGGATCCCGTCGACCCCGCCCGTGACCGGGCGATGCTGTGCGGCAGCCCGGCCATGCTGTCCGACTTCCGCGCGCTGCTGGAGGGTCGCGGATTCACCGCCGCGCCGCGCATCGGCACGCCCGGCGAGTACGTGTTCGAGCGCGCCTTCGTCGAGAAGTGAGCGCCCGGGTTCCCGCCCGATGCCGGTCGGGGTTCACCGCAGGTGCCCACCCGGGGGTCAGTGCCCGAGGGCGGCCCGGACGTCCTCTTCGAGCGCTTCGGGCTTCGTCGTCGGCGCATGCCGCGACAGCACGCGGCCGTCGCGGCCGACCAGGAACTTGGTGAAGTTCCACTTGATCGCCTCGCTTCCGAGCAGGCCGGGCTTCTGGTCCTTGAGCCAGCGCCAGAACGGATGCGCGCCGTCGCCGTTGACCTCGACCTTGGCGAACATCGGGAACCCGACGTCGTAGTTCAGCTTGCAGAAACTGGCGATCTCGGCCTCGTCGCCCGGCTCCTGGTGGCCGAACTGGTCGCACGGGAAGCCCAGCACCGCGAAGCCTTCCTCCCGGTGCTGGCGCCACAACTGCTCGAGGCCCTCGTACTGCGGCGTGAACCCGCACCGCGAGGCGACGTTGACGACCAGCAGCACCTGGCCGCGGAAGTCGTCGAGCGGCCGCGGCCGGCCCTCGATGTCGTCGGCGACGAAATCGAAGGCGGTGCGGGCGGTGTCCCGGTCGGCCATCGGTCAGTGCTTCCCGGGTTCCGACACTTCCTTGACGACCTCGGCGGTCTGCGCGTCCTTGCCGCTGCGCGCCACGTCGGCCTGCGCCACGATGCCGGCCACGCCGCCGCGCGAGTCGACCACCAGCACGCGGCGGATCTTGTGCTGCTCCATCACGTTGCACGCCTCCTCGAGGCTGCAGTCCTCGGGCACCGTCGCCACCGGCGAGGTCATGTAATCGCCCACCGTCGCCGAGGACGGATCGCAGCCGCCGGCGACCGCGCGGATCGCGATGTCCCGGTCGGTGATCACGCCCAGGGGCTGGCGCGCGCCGTCGATGACCGGGATCTGGCCGCAGTCGTTGTCCTTCATCAGCCTCGCGGCCTCCTGCAGGGTCGTGCCCTGGGTGCAGCATGCGGGGTTGGCGGTCATCACCGAGCGCAGGTCCATGGCGGTCGTCCTCTTTGAATCGGGGGGGAGCGGCTCAGGGTGCCGTCCCAAGGGTTTGATCCGGGTGAATCCCGGTGGGCCGGGCGAATCCGGACGAACCCGGCCCCCTCCCATCGGTCGCGACCGGGCCATTGGTCATGGGCACCGCGCCGCGGGGATACGGTAGGCTCCGGTGTTCCGCCCGACGAGGACGCCTCGACATGAACCACCCGATCGCCAGGACCCTGGCCGTCGCCATCGCGCTGACGCTGGCAGGCTGCGCCACCGCCCCGCGCGCCGACGACGCGCCCGTGGCCGAGTCCGCCGACGCCAACGACGTGAGCGCCATGTCCAATCCCTTCTACGCCGAAAGCACCCTGCCGCTGAAGTACCCGCATTTCGACCGGATCGAGGACAGCCACTTCGGGCCGGCCTTCGACCGCGGCATGGCCGACCACCTCGAGGAAGTCGAAGCGATCGCGAACAACCCCGAGCCGGCGAGCTTCGAGAACACGATCCTGGCGCTGGAGAAGTCCGGCGAGATCCTCGACCGCGTCGCCACGGTGTTCTTCAACCTGATCGGCACCGACACCAACGACACGCGCCAGGCCCTGCAGGCCGAATATGCGCCGAAGCTGTCCGCGCACAGCGATGCGATCACGCTGAACCCCGCCCTGTTCGCGCGCATCGACACCCTGCACCAGAACCGCAACAGCCTGGGCCTGGACGCCGAGGGCGTCCGCCTGGTCGAGCGGTACCACACCAACTTCGTCCGCGCCGGCGCCCGCCTGGACGAGACGCAGAAGGCCCGCCTGCGCGAGATCAACGGCGAGCTGGCGACGCTCGGCACGCAGTTCAGCCAGAACGTGCTGAAGGAAGTGAACGCCTCCGCGATCGTGGTCGAGGACCGCACGCGCCTGGCCGGCCTCTCCGACGAGCAGGTCACCGCCGCCGCCGAAGCCGCCAAGGCGCGCGGCATGGACGGCAAGTACGTGATCGCACTGCAGAACACCACCGGCCAGCCGCCGAACACCTACCTGCACGACCGCGCGCTGCGCCAGCAGATCCACGAGGCCTCGGTCGCGCGCGGCAGCCGCGGCAACGAGTTCGACAACACCGGCATCGTGGCCCGCGTGCTGGCGCTGCGCGACGAGCGCGCGCGCATGCTCGGCTACGACAACCACGCCGAGTACGTGCTGGACGACGAGACCGCGAAGACGCCCGAGGCGGTCAACGCGATGCTGGGCAAGCTGGCGCCGGCCGCAGTCGCGAACGCGCGCCGCGAGGGTGCCGCGCTGCAGGCGATGATCGACAAGGAGCAGGCCGCCAAGGGCGAGCCGAGCTTCCAGCTCGCACCGTGGGACTGGGCCTACTACGCCGAGAAGGTCCGCCAGGACCGCTACGACTTCGACGAGTCCGAGCTCAAGCCGTACCTGGAGATGCGCAACGTGCTGGAGAACGGCGTGTTCCATGCCGCCAACCAGCTGTACGGGATCTCCTTCAAGGAGCGCACCGACCTGCCGAAGTACCACCCGGACACGTGGACCTACGACGTGTTCGACAAGGACGGAAGCCAGCTGGCGATCTTCATCTTCGACCCGTACGCGCGCGATTCGAAGCGCGGCGGCGCGTGGATGAACTCCTACGTCTCGCAGAGCGACCTGATGGGCACCCTGCCGGTCGTGACCAACCACCAGAACATCCCCAAGCCGTCCGAAGGCGAGCCGACGCTGCTCACCTGGGACGAGGTGACGACGATGTTCCACGAGTTCGGCCACGCCCTGCACGGCATGTTCTCGGACGTGAAGTACCCGATGTTCTCCGGCACCAGCGTGCCGCGCGACTTCGTGGAGTTCCCCAGCCAGGTCAACGAGATGTGGGCCGACTGGCCGAGCGTGCTGGCCAACTATGCCAAGCACCACGAGACCGGCGAGCCGATGCCGCAGGCGCTGCTCGACAAGGTCGTCGCCGCCGCCCAGTTCAACCAGGGCTTCGCGACCACCGAGTACCTGGCTGCGGCGATGATCGACCAGGCGCTGCACCAGCAGCCGACCGCCTCGCTGCCGGCGGCCAACCAGATCGTCGACTTCGAGGCGGCGACGCTGGAGAAGATCGGCCTGGACTACGCGCCGGTGCCGCCGCGATACCGCATCCCGTACTTCAGCCACATCATGGGCGGCTACTCGGCCGGCTACTACGCCTACATCTGGTCCGAGGTGCTCGACGCGAACACCGTGGCATGGATCGAGGACAACGGTGGCCTGACCACGGCGAACGGCGATCGCTTCCGCGCCACGCTGCTGTCGCAGGGCGGCAGCAAGGATGCGCTGCAGCTGTTCCGCGACTTCACCGGCGCGGAGCCGAGGATCGAACCGCTGCTGGCACGGCGCGGACTGGATTCCGCCCCCGACGCTGACGACAGCGCGCCGCCTTCGGGCGCCGAGGCCACCGAGCCCGGTACTTCGGACTGACCGCCCGCCGTGCACGACGGACCGCCCGGGAGACCGGGCGGTCTTTTTTTTGCCGTCAGACTGCGGGCACGGGGGCCGGCGCGGACAAGGCGGACCGCGCCCCGCCCTGCACGAGGGCGGCGCGCACGGCGGGCCGTCCCGCCGCCTCGAGCGACGGATCGAACACGACCTCCCCGCCCACGCGCCAGCCGACGGCGATGCCGTCCCGCCAGGCGACCTTCGCACCCGGCTGGCGCGCCACGCGGCTGCCGCCGACCAGCAGGCCCGCCAGGTTCAACGGGTCCGAGGCGGCGACCACCACGATCGCGCCGTCCGCGTCGCGCTTGCGCACGTCGCGCAGCAGGCCGACCGCCTCCGGCAATGCGAACTGCTCGCCCGCGAGACCGTCCACGAACCGGCCGCCGCGGATCTCGCCCCGCGCCTCCAGCCGACGGTAGACCGCGGCCAGCGCGCGCCACCGCGGCAGCCAGGGCGCCTCGCGCTCCAGCAACCGCCAGCTCACCACGCCATAGCGCCGCAGCAACACGCGCGCGGCATGCTCCACGTCGGCATCGGTCGATGCCTCCCGCCCCCCGCGCGCAAGCGTCCAGCGGCCGGCATCCTCGATCCCGCCCAGCATCGCGCGCTGCCGTTGCCGGTGCCCGGGGCGCCTGCGCGCGGCGGGCACCATGAGGGCGCGCAGGCCCGCGAAGCTGTCGCAGGACGCCACGCCCCGGGCGACCAGTTCGCCGAGCGCGTCCTCCAGTTCGGTGCGCAGCAGGTGCGTGTCCACGAGCAGGTCGTCGAAGAAGGACGCGCCGTGCGCGCGCAGCGCCCCGGCGACCTTTTCCGCCCGCGACGACAGCAGCGGCGCCTGTGTCGCATCACCCGCGGCCAGCCGCGCCCACCGGGCGAGGTCGCGCCGCGGCGCCAGCACGAGCGGCGTCGACCGCAGCGCGTTGCCGCCCTTGCCTTCGGCCGGCGCCTCGCGCAGCCGGGCCCAAGCGATGCGGCCGGCGGCGCATAGTTCGTCCAGCCAGGGGAAGGAATAGTCCGCGAGGCGGGCCGGCAACAGCGCCGACTCCCAGGTGCCCGCCGCCGCCTCGAACCCCTCGAGCTGCGCCAGCACGCCGGCGAGTGCCTCGGGGCCACCGGCGCGCGTACCGGGCGAGACCCGTTGCCAGTCGCACAGGAAACGCATGAACGTGCGCGGTGACACCGGGGCGATTTCGCGACGCAGCCGGCCCAGCGTCTGGCGGTGGATGCGCGCGAGCAGGTGGCGTTCGCACCACTCCTCCGCCGCGTCCGGGGCCTGCGCGGCACCCGAATAGCGGCCGCGCATCGCGTAGCCCTCGCCTTCCAGCCGCGCCAGCGCCATCGCGACTTCGTCGTCCGCGACGCCGAACGGCGCGGACAGGCGATCCGCGGTGACCGCGCCCAGGCCGGACAGCCGTGCCCGGAACAGTTCCGCCAGCGCATCCCCGCGCGACCACGGCGTCTCGAACGCGGCCGGCACGCGTACCGGGGGCTCGCAGGACGCGCCGGGGCACAGTGCCCGCACCTCCGGCCAACGCTCGGTCGCACACCACAGCGGCATCGCGCGCGTCGGATCGCCGGCCGGCGGCGCGACGCAGGTCGCGCGTCCCTCGCGCGCCAGGGACGCAAGCAGCCCGGGCCAGTGACCCTCCTGGTCCGCCTCGGCCACCGTCACCATGCCCAGCCCCATCAGCGCCTCGTGCATCTCGTCGGCATCCCGCGCCTGCGGCCAGGCCTGCGCGCCGACGTCGCGCACGACCTCCGGATCGAGGCGGCCCAGGTCGCCGGTGTCCACGCCGGGCCTGCGCGTGGCGACCGCCTGGGTGCGCCGCTCCTCGAGCGGCGCATCGTCCAGGAACGCGTACGGCCGTGCGCCGAGCGCTTCGGCCGCGAACGGCGACGGCGCCGTCAGGTCGCGCGCGACGATCTCGATGCCGCCGGATTCCAGGCCCCGCAGCAGCGCGAGCCACCCATCCACGTCCATCGCCTCGTGCAGGCAGTCGTGCAGCGTCTGGGCGACCAGCGGGTGGTCGGGGACCTCGCGCTCGCCGACGACGTTCTCCAGGCACGCGACCTGGTCCGGGAACACCGTCGCGAGCAGGTCCTCCGACCGCATGCGCTGCAGTTGCGGCGCGACCTTCCTGCCGCCGGAGAACCTGGGCAGGGCGAGCGCGTTGGTCGCGTTCCAGCGCCAACGCGCGGCGAACATCGGCGCGTCCAGCAGCGCCTGCACGAGGACGTGCTCGGCGCTGGACGAATGCAGGTAGCCGGCGACCTCGATGAGCGGGAAGCTGTGGCTGGTCGACAGCGACAGCACGATCGCGTCCTCGGTGGCCGCGGCCTGCAGTTCGAAGTTGAACTTGCGGCAGAACCGCTTGCGCAGCGCCAGGCCCCAGGCACGGTTGACGCGGCTGCCGAACGGGCTGTGGACCAGCAACTGGGTGCCGCCCGACTCGTCGAAGAAACGCTCCATGGCGATGCGCCCCCGCGTGGGCAGCATGCCGAACGCCGCGAGTTGGCTGGCCAGGTAGTCGACGACCTGCCGCGCGGCGTCCTCGTGGATCCCGACGTCGCCCACCAGCCACGCCACCGCCGGCCCGGTGTCACCCTCCGCGCCGCGCAGCAGCGCCTCCACGGTGTCCCGCAGCCGCGAGACGCCGATCGAGAGTTCATCGGTGCGCCCGGGCGCCTCGCCCAGCCAGAACGGGATGTTGGGCGGCTGGCCCTGCGCATCCTCCACGCGCACCCGGCCCGCCTCGACCTTGAGGACCCGGTAGCTGGCGTTGCCGAGCTGGAAGATGTCGCCGGCGATGCTCTCGATGGCGAAATCCTCGTTGACGGTGCCGATGGTCACCGACTGCGGCTCGAGGAGGACGGTGTAGTCGCCGGTTTCCGGGATGGTGCCGCCGGACGTCACCGCCACCATGCGGGCGGCACGCCGGCCCCGCAGCCGGCCGTTCACCGCATCGCGGTGCAAGAGTCCGGCGCGCGTGCCACGGCGGCTCGCGAAGCCCTCGGCCAGCATCGCGACGACGGCGTCGAAGTCCTTGCGCGCCAGCGCTGCGTAGGGCCAGGCGCGCCGCAACACGTCGAACAGCGCGTCCTCCTCCCATTCGCGCGAAGCGACTTCCGCGATGACCTGCTGCGCCAGCACGTCCAGCGGCGCCGGCGGCATTCGCAGGGCGTCGAGTTCGCCGCGCCGGACGCAGTCCAGCAGCGCCGTGCATTCGACCAGGTCGTCCCGCGACGTGGGGAACAGACGTCCCTTCGGCACACCGCCGACGTGGTGCCCGGACCGCCCCACCCGCTGGAGGAACGCGGCGATCGAACGCGGCGAGCCGACCTGGCAGGCGAGGTCCACGTCGCCGATGTCGATGCCCAGCTCGAGCGACGCCGTCGCCACCAGGACCTGCAGCTGCCCGGATTTGAGGCGCTGCTCGGCATCCAGGCGCGATTCGCGGGACAGGCTGCCGTGGTGCGCGGCGACCCGCTCGTGCCCGAGCAGTTCGGCGAGGTGCCGCGCGGTCCGCTCGGCCATCCGGCGCGTGTTGACGAAGACCAGCGTCGTGCGATGCGCGCGCACCAGTTCGGCCAGGCGCGCATGCACCGTCGCCCACTGCTCGCCCGACATCACGGCCTGCAGCGGCGCGGGGGGCAGCCCGAGGGCCAGGTCGCGCGGTCGGCAATGCCCCACGTCCACGATGTCGCAGTCCGGTCGCGGCAGCCCGTCGTCGCCCTGCCCTTCGACGAGGTTGCCCGCACCGACCAGGAAACGCGCGACGTCCTCGACCGGCTTCTGGGTCGCCGACAGCCCGATGCGCGCCAGCCTGCGGCCGCACAGCGCCTCGAGCCGCGCCAGGCTCAGCGCGAGGTGGCTGCCGCGCTTGCCCGAGACCATCGCGTGGATCTCGTCGACGATCACCGTGCGCGTGCCGCCGAGCATCGCGCGGCCGGATTCGGAACCGAGCAGCACGTAAAGCGATTCGGGCGTCGTGACCAGGATGTGCGGCGGCCGGCGCCGCAGCGCCGCGCGTTCGGCCTGGGGCGTGTCGCCGGTGCGGACGGCCGTGCGGATCTCGACGTCCGGCAGGCCCCGCCGCGCGAGGTGCTCGCGGATCCCGGCCAGCGGGGCCTCGAGGTTGAGGTGGATGTCGTTGGACAGCGCCTTGAGCGGCGACACGTAGACGATGCGGGTCGCGTCGGGAAGCGCGCCGTCCACGCCGAGGCGCACCAGCGAATCGATCGCCGCCAGGAACGCCGTCAGCGTCTTGCCCGACCCGGTGGGTGCGGCCACGAGCACGTGGCGGCCGGAGGCGATGCGCGGCCAGGCCGCCGCCTGTGCGTCGGTGGGCGCGGGAAACGTCTCGGAGAACCACCCGGCCACCGCCGGATGGAAGCCTTCGAGGGCGGGGAACGGCGCGGGCATCGCGCGATTATCCGCCCCGCCCCGTCCGGGCACCTGAACACCGCGCCCGGGCGGCAGGCTCGACAACGACAGGCGGAACGGGGCGGGCATCGGCACACCGTGCGATACCACGGTCTTGCGGACTGCGACGCTCACGGCGCCTTGGCCCGGTCCGGACCACAGTGCGGCGGGTGATCGAAGACGCCGCCCCGACCGCCTGGCCGCACGCGCTCCGCCGGCGCCTCCACGGCACCGCCGTCGAGATCGAGGACACCGTCGACGCCGCCTGGCGCCGCCTGGATGCGCGCCTCGGCCGCGACCAGCCACGCCACATCGCCGCCTACCGCGGCCATGGCGATGCACGTGGCGTGGAGCTGTTCGGCCGGGTGCTCGCCGACACGCCGCGGGGTGGTCCCGAAGAGGACGACGCGTGGTGGGAGAACCTGCTCTCCACCTACCGGCGGTTCGCCAGCCGCGAACTGCCCGGCGTGCCCCTCCGGGTCGCCTTCCATGGCGTGCAGGCCTCGGTCCGCTCGGACGACGAGGGCTACTACGCCGCGCACCTCGACGGCACCGGCGCGCCCGGGCCGCTGCTGTGGGACAACGCGACGGTCTCGCTCGAGGATCGCACGCTGACCTTCCCGCAGCCGGTCCTGCAGGTCGCGCCGGACGCGCGCTTCGGCGTCATCTCCGACATCGACGACACGATCCTGCACAGCTCGATCGTGGACTGGAAGACCGCCGCGCAACTGACGTTCCTGCACAACGCGCGCACCCGCAAGCCGCTCGATGGCGTCGCCGCCTTCTACCAGGCACTGCAGGCGGGCGCGCAGGCGCGCGAGGGCCATCGGCGCCATCCGGTCTTCTACGTGTCCAGCTCGCCCTGGAACCTGTACGACCTGCTGGACGACTTCATCGAACTCAATGCCATCCCGTGCGGCCCGATCTTCCTTCGCGACATCGGGCTCGACGAGACCAAGTTCCTCAAGAGCACGGGCCACGGCCACAAGCTCGAGCGCGCGATCGCGCTGATCGAGCGCTATCCCCACCTGTCGTGGGTCCTCGCGGGCGACTCGGGCCAGGCCGACGCGGAACTCTACGCCGAGGCCGCGCTCGCCCACCCCGACCGGATCCTCGCGATCTACATCCGCGACGTGGACCCGGGCGTCGATTCCGCGCTCGACCGCGGCGTCGACGCCCACATCGAACGCGTCGCGGGCACGTCGGTGCCGATGCTGCGCTCGCGCGACAGCTTGGCGATGGCCGAGCACGCGGCCGGGCTCGGCCTCGTCGAGCGCGGGGCGATCGCGGGCGTGGCGCGCGAGGTCGCCCGCGACAAGGCCCGGCCGGCGCTGGCCGAGGCCGCCGTCGAGGGTGCGACCACCGCCACGGGCGCCTAGCGCGCGGCCACGTAGCCGCCGGGCACGCCGCGCGGCGAGAGCACGAGCTGCCAGAGCTGGTTCCGCCGGGCGCGGAAGGTCGCCATCGAACCGGCGAGGTAGAACCGCCACATGCGGCGGAACCGCACGTCGTAGCGCGGGGGCAGGCGCGGCCAGGCGGCCTCGATGTTGTCCCGCCACGCCCGGAGCGTGAGGTCGTAGTCGCTGCCGAAGTTGTGCCAGTCCTCGACCACGAACCGGCCTTCAAGCGCCCGCGTGAGCTGCGCGGCCGAAGGCAGCATCGAGTTCGGGAACACGTGCCGCGCGATCCAGGGATCGGTGCGGCGGCGCGAGCGACTCGCGCCGATCGTGTGCAGCAGCGCCAGCCCCCCGCCCGTGCCCGCATCGTCACGCAGGCAGCGGCGGACGACGTCGAAGAAGCGCGCGTAGTTGCGCACGCCGACGTGCTCGAACATCCCGATCGAGACGATCCGGTCGAAGGGCTCCGAGAGCGCCCGGTAGTCCTGGAGCCGGATCTCGACCGGCAGCCCCTCGCAACGCGCGCGGGCATACGCGGCCTGCTCGCGGGAGATGGTCACGCCGACGCCTTCGACACCGTACCGGCGGGCGGCGAAACGGAGCATCTCGCCCCAGCCGCAGCCGATGTCGAGCAGCCGCATGCCGGGGCGAAGGCCCAGCTTCCTGCAGCACAGGTCGAGCTTCGCCTCCTGCGCGGCGTCCAGGTCTGGCGCGCGTGCCCAGTAGCCGCAGCTGTAGACCATGCGGCGGCCGAGCATCGCCTCGTAGAGGTCATTGCCCAAGTCGTAGTGCCGCTCGCCGACCTCGAAGGCGCGGCGGACCGCCTGCAGGTTCACCAGGCGTGCGCGCAGGCCGTCGAGCAGCGCGACCACGCCGCGCACGCGCTCGTCGACGCGCGCCTCGAGCAGCCGGAACAGGAATCCGTCGAGCGACGCGGCGTCCCACCAGCCGTCGATGTATGCATCCCCCAGGCCCAGCGACCCCTGCGCCAGGACGCGCCGGTACAAGCGCGGGTCGTGGACCTGGATGTCCCAGGGCCGCGGGCCGTCGACGCGCACGCCGGCGGCGTCGAGCAACGCGGCGACGCGTCGCCCGGCGGGGCCCAGGCCGCCCGGCGGCCGGAAGTCCGCGATCTGGTCCATCGACGTGCCATCCCGCGCGGGATGCCCGGGACCAGCATAGTGCGTCGTCGCGCGCGGTGCGCGTCACCCGCCGGCGAACAGCGCCCGGTAGTCGGCCGCCACGTGGGGCAGGAGGGTCGCCGCCGGCACTTCCACGATCTGGGTGCCCGCGGCATACGGCGCGACCTGGTAGGGCGGGAACACGAAGCGCAGCGCGGTGATCCGGCCTTCGCCGTCGAGCACGGGTTCGAGGATGTCGAAGTTCCCGGGCTCCGGCGTGGTGCCATCCTCGAGCATGCGTGCGCGCGTGCGCAGGAACTCGGCGCGCGCCTCGCCCTCCAGCCCGGCGTCGTCGGCCTCCTGCGCCAGGCGCGTGTGCAGGCGCTCGCGCGTCTGTTCCGACACCGCGGCCCAGGCGTCCGCGCCGGCGAAGAGTTCCGATGCCACCAGCATCGCGTTGCGCTCGGGGAGCCAGACGAACCGCTCGACCAGCGCCTTGCCGTGCGCGCCGCCGAGGTAACTGCTGCCATCCACCGCGACGGCGACGATGCGCGGCGTCGCCTCGAGCTCGGTGAAGGACAGCGAGAGGTCGTACGGGCCGACGGCATCCGCGGGCCGAGCCTCGACGGCCGCCATGAGTTCGGCCCGCGCCGCGTCGGCATAGGCCTTGAGCGCGCGGGCCAGTCCGGGATGGGCGTTGGCCACGGACGGATACGTGATGCCGATGATGTAGCCGGGATCGCGCTCGACCACGTCCTCGAGGCTCACGGGGGCATTCGTGCCCTCGCCTGCCGGCGACGTGGCCGCCTCGCGGGGCTGCCCGGCGGGGGTGTCCGCCGGCGGCGCGTCCCGCCCGCAGGCGGCGGCGAGGAGGAATGCAAGCGGGACCGCCGCCTGCACGCAGCGCCGGAACGTCGCGCGTATCGCTGCCGCATGTGGGTGGAGTGGGAGGGACATGGCTGTCTCCGGTCCTTCGGAAATGCCCGCAACGCTAAATGCGCCGGCGTGATGCCCGGATGGACGCCGCCGCGCCGCCGTCCCCGGACCGCGGGCAAGAAAAAACCCGGCCGGAGCCGGGTTCTTCCTTGTGACGGTGTCGCGTGGCTTAGACAGCCTGGACCTCGTCGGCCTGCAGGCCCTTCTGGCCCTGCACGACCTTGAAGGTCACCTTCTGGCCTTCCTGCAGCGACTTGAAGCCGGTGCCCTGGATGGAACGGAAGTGCACGAACAGGTCCGGGCCGGACTCCGGGGTGATGAAGCCGAAGCCCTTGGCGTCGTTGAACCACTTGACGGTACCGGTCTGACGATCCGACATCTCTTTACTCCTTGGAACATTTCTTAGCGGGTTGTTGATTTGCACGGTCGCCGTCCTCGGGAAGGCGTACCGGACTGTCGAGCAAGGGGTAATGACGCGAGAAGCGATGTAGCGGATCGGTCGGATCTACCGCATCGGAGCCACGATGTACCGTGATCCCGGCATGAACAGTGCGCCTAACATACCCGAAATCCGGAGGGAAGTGCGACCCCCGCCCGGAGAAGCGCCGCCTAGCCCGGCCCGCCGTTCAGCCGGACCGCATTCCCCGGCCGCCCGCGCGATCCCCCGCCCGGCGCCCCGGGCGCCACGCGGCGGCTCATCGGCCGCCGACCGCGCCGCCGGTCCCACCGTGCTCGCGGAGCCACGCCTCCGCGAACGAACAGGTCGCCTCGACCTGCAGTCCCTCGCGCCCGGCGTGCTCGACCGCGGCGCGGACCAGCGCCCCGCCGATGCCGCGGCCGCCGATTTCCCCGGGCACGCGGGTGTGGGTGATCCGCAGCCGATCGCCCGCCACCTCGTAGTCCAAGTGGCCCTGGAACCCGTCCACCTCGACGAGGAAGCGGCCCGGGACGGGGTGGTGGGTGATGTCCAGCTCGGGGGTCTCCGGCATCCTGCGGCTCCTGTGGCTTGGTGGTCTATCCGGGGTCAGCGGCCGTCGCGCTTGGCCTGGTTCCGTCGGTCGGTGGTCGAGACGCTGCCCTCGATGGCAGGCAGGCGGCTCTCGGCGTCGTGCAGCTCGCGCGCCTTCGCCGCGGCCTCCCCGGACTGGTAGCCCGGCGCGGGCCCGTGCGCGTGCGCGGCGTCGAACTGCTCCCATGGCTGGGGCTGGCGATCATGGGCCCGCTTGGCCTCGAGCAGGCGGCGCGTGTTCGCCAGCGCCTTCGATGCGGTGATGCGCTTCGACCCGCCCTTGCCGGCGGCCTTGCCTGCCGTCGACTTGGCCGCCCTCGTCGTCTTCTTCGCCGGCGACTTCCCGACCCGCACGGCTGGGGTCCGCGCCTTTCCCGCGGCGGCCTTCTTCGTGGCGACCTTCCGCGCCGGTGCCTGCTTCGCCGCCGCCTTCCCGGTCACCGCCTTCCTGGCTGAAGCCTTCGATGCCGTCTTCTTCGCTGCGGTCTTCTTCGTTGCAGGCTTTTTCGTCGCGGTCTTCTTCGACGCCGTCTTCTTTGACGCTGTCTTCTTTGAGGCTGACTTCCTTGACGCGGTCTTCTTCGCTGCTGGCTTCTTCGCCGCAGGCTTCTTCGACGCCGTCTTCTTCGCCGGAGCCTTCGAAGTCGCCGACCGCCCGGAGGTCTTCTTCGCCGCCTTCTTCGCCTTCGTGCTGCTTGCGCGCTTCATCGCCATCCCGTCGTCTCCACGGTCCGGGCCGCGGTGCGGCCGATGGCGCCGTCGATACCAGCCCGGACATTCAGATCCGGTGATCGCCGCGACGGCGACGGCGCTCAGAACGAGGGCGACATCAGCTTCTCGAGGAAGCCGGCGGCCGCCCTCGGCTCCATCAGCAGGGTGAACAGCACGCCGTACGCCGCACCGGCCAGGTGCGCGCTGTGGTTGATGTTGTCGCCGCCGCGGCGATCCGCCCACATGCTGTAGCCGACGTAGGCGACCGCGTAGAGGATCGCGGGCACCGGCAGGAAGAACACGAAGATCAGCGACCACGGCGACGCGAGGATGTAGACGAAGAGCACGGCCGACACCGCCCCGGACGCCCCCAGGCTCCGGTAGTTCGCGTCGTTGCGGTGGCGCAGCCAGCTCGGGAGCATCGCCACCACGATCGCCGACAGGTAGAAGAGCAGGAAGCCGATCGACCCCAGGTAGGGGGTGAACAGCTGTTCGACCAGCCGCCCGAAGAAGTACAGCGTGACCATGTTGAACAGCAGGTGCTGCCAGTCGGCGTGCACGAAGCCATGGGTGACGAAGCGGTCGTACTGGTGGTTCCGGCGGATCGCCGGCGGCCAGAGCAGGAGCCGGTCGAGCAGGCGCGGGCGCTCGAACGCGAGCCACGACAAGCCGACCGTGGCGAGGATGACCAGGAGCGTGATCGACATGCGCGCGTCCGGATGGAAGGCCGGCCAGCGTATCGACCGGCGCCCGGGCGCGGAAGTCCGTGGCGCCTCCGCTATGCTCGTCCGCCGCCCCGGCCGCGATTCCGACGAACATGATCCGAACCGTCCTCCTCGCCTCCCTGGCCGCGCTTGCGCCCGTGTCGCCGGCCGCCGCCGCGACCGCCGCGGACCTGGTGACGCACGCCGAACGCACCGGGTTCGAGGAAACCGGCCGCTACGACGAGGTCGGCCGCCTGTGCGCGGCGTTCGCCTCGCGCTGGCCCGACGCGGTTCGCTGCGCAACCTTCGGCCAGACACCGGAAGGCCGGCCGATGCACGCGCTGGTCGCCTCGCGCAGCGGCGTGCTCGATCCGGCGGCCGCGCGTGCGCGCGGGCTGCCGGTCGTGCTGGTGCAAGGGGGGATCCACGCGGGCGAGATCGACGGCAAGGACGCCGGCTTCCTGGCCCTGCGCGAACTGCTCGAGGGCGAAGTGGCGCCCGGGGCGCTCGAGCGGCAGGTCGTTGTCTTCGTGCCGGTGCTCAACGTCGACGGACACGAGCGCTTCGGCGCATGAAACCGGCCCAACCAGCGCGGTCCGCGGGAGATGGGCTGGCGCACGACCGCGCGCAACCTCAACCTCAACCGCGACTACGCCAAGGCGGACGCGCCGGAGATGCGCGCCCTGCTCGGCCTGTTCGACGCGTGGGATCCGCTTGCCTACGTCGACCTGCACGCGACCAACGGGGCGCAGTTCGAGCACGACATCTCGATCCAGGTGCAGCCGTTCGCCGATGGCGACCCGGCCCTGGCCGAGGTCGGCCGGGCGTTGCGCGACGGCACGATCGCCCGGCTCGAAGCCGCGGGCTCGATGCCCCTGCCCTTCTATCCCTCGTTCGTCGAGCACGACAACCCGGATTCCGGATTCCGCGACGGGGTGTCGTCGCCCCGCTTCTCGCATGGCTACGCGTCGGTGCGGAACCGGCTCGGGATGCTGGTCGAGACGCATTCGTGGAAGCCGTACCCGGAGCGCGTGGCGGCGACGCGCAACACGATCGTGGCCGTCGTCGAACAGGTGGCCGAACACGGGAATGCCTGGCGGGCGGTGGCCTCGGCCGCGGATCGCCGGGCGAGCGCCCTGGCCGGGGCGCCCGTGGCGCTCGACTACCGCGTGGGTGACGCCTGCGAAACGATCGCGTTCAAGGGCTACGCGTGGACCCGGACGCCGTCCGACGTCTCCGGCGCGTCGATGACCCGCTACGACGAGCGCACGCCGCGCACCTGGCATGTTCCGCTGTGCGACGACATCGAACCGGCGTTGACCGTGGACGCCCCGCGCGGCGGCTACCTCGTGCCGGCCGCCCTCTCCGGCCCGGTCGGCGACGTGCTCGCGGTGCACGGCATCGCGTTCCGGCCGCTGGGCGCTCCGCTGGACGGCGCCGGCATATCGGCCTTCCGTGCCAGCGAGGTCACGTTCGCGGCCACCCCGTTCGAAGGCCGCCAGCGCGCCACGGTCCAGGGCGAATGGGCCCCGGAAGCGCGTGCGGTCGGCGCGGGCGGGCTGTTCGTGCCGATCGCGCAGCCCAAGGCGCGCCTGGTCATGGCGCTCCTCGAACCGCGCGCGCCGGACTCGATGGCCGCGTGGGGGATGTTCAACAACCACTTCGAGCGCAAGGAATACATGGAGGCCTACGTCGCCGAGCAGGTGGCGCGGGAGATGCTCGCGGCGGACCCGGCGCTCAGGGCGACCTTCGAGCGGCGCCTGCGCGAGGATCCGGCGTTCGCCGCCGATCCCGCGGCAAGGCTCGACTTCTTCTATCGCAGGCACCCGTCATGGGACGAGCGACTGCACCTGTATCCCGTCCTGCGCACCGCGACGGTGCCGGACTGACCGTCGCGATGCACTGCGCGACACGACGCGCGCTCGCGATCGCCGTCCTGGTCGCGGGCGGCCTGTCCGCATGCGATGGCCGTCCGACCGCCAGCGGTCAGGCGCCCGCGCCGGCCGCCACCACCACGGAGGCGACCGGCGCCGGGCCCGCCACGCCGCCGACGCACTGGCAGTGCGGCGAAACCGGCGTCGCCAGCCGGTCGGTCGGTCCCGGCACCGTCCGCCTGTTCGTTTCCGGCCGGTTGCTGGTCCTGCAGCACGGCGGGTCGGCGGCGGGGAACCGCGTGGCGACCGATGTCGAAGGAAACCGTTTCGATTCCGGGGGCGACGCCACGCGCCTCACCCTCCCGGGGGAACCGGGGAACGAGTGCACGCCAGCCGCCCGGCCGTCGCCCTGGTTCGAGGCCGCGGCGCGCGGCGTCCTCCTGCGCGGCGTGGGCAACGAACCCGGATGGTCCGTGGAGCTCCGTCCGGGCACGCCACCCACGCTCTTCGCAACGCTCGACTACGGCGAACGGACGCTCGAACTTCCATTGACGGCGGACACCCCCGCCGGCAGCCCCGCGCCGGCCTGGTCCGCGACCGCGCCGGGCATGCATGTCCGCCTGACCGCCACGCCCGGGCCATGCAAGGACGGGATGAGCGGCGTCCTGCACGAGGCCCGGGTCGAGCTGGCGGTGGACGACCGGCGCTACGCCGGCTGCGGTGCCTTCCTGGACGACTTCGCGGCCTTCATGGAGTGAGCGGCGGCGACGGAACGCCCGTTGGCCCCTTCCGGCAGGCTTTCCGCGTTGCCGTCAACAGGCCACACGAGTGAACGCCGCGATGCAGCTGAGGGAACGCCGGCGGCCGGGGAACGCCAACGGGCAGGCGAAAGCCGCGCTCGATGCGCTCACCCCGAGCCAGCGCGGCGCGCTGGCCTCGCTCGGCCACCTGGGCTGGCACCTGTCCTTCGTGAGGCACCCGCTGTTCCAGGCGCCCGAGGTGGTGATCCACGACGAGACGGGCGTACGTGTCGCGCTCCTGGAGGCCGACGGCACCGTCAACGAGCACCATCCGTTGCGCCTGCGGGCGTAGCGTTCCCGGAGGTTGCGTTCGGCGCCGCCGGGGCGAATGATCGATCCCACCGGTTCGATGCGCCACGGACGTTCCCCCCAATGCGCAGGCACATCAGGAATCCGTGGGTCTGGCTGTTCGCCATCCTCGCGCTGCTGGCGTGGTTGCTCTGGCCACGCCCGGTCGCCTCGCCCGGCCCGCCCATGGCCCGCCCCCCGCCCACGCAGGCCATCGGTGCCGCGGAAGGTGCGCGCGCGCCGACCGCGCGGCCGGCGTCCCTGCCAGCATTCCTGCCAGCGGAGGCGGCACCGGTGGTCGCGCGGATCCTGTCGGGCGCGCCGCATCCACACCCGCAGGACGGCGGCACCTTCCACAACCGCGAACGCCGGCTGCCGGACCGCCCCCGCGGCCATTACCGCGAATACACCGTCCCGACCCCCGGCCTCGACCACCGCGGCACGCGTCGAATCGTGACCGGTGGCCACCCGCCCGTCGACTGGTACTACACCGACGACCATTACCGACGCTTCCGCGAATTCGAGGTCGCCGAATGAGTGCGTCAGGCTTCGACGCCGGCCTGGCCGATGCCGCCGCGTCGGGGGTCTACTTCGCGGCGCCCGGCGACCTGGACGCGCTCGGCGCGGCCGCGCGCGACGCCGGCCTCGTCGTCCGCCGCGTGGACCTGCGGGATTGCCGGGACCGGCGCACGCTGCTCATGCGCTTCAACGTCGCCCTCGACACGCCGCGCGGACGCGGGGGTAACTGGGATGCATTGCTGGACGACCTGCGCGACCTCGCGTGGCTGCCACCGGGCACGGGACACGTCCTGCTGCTCGAGGACGCGGGCGACCTGCGCGAAGCCGACGCGCCCGCGCTCGCCACGCTCCTCTCGGTGCTGGAGGATGCGGCGGTCGATTGGCGCGATCGCGACATCCCGTTCCTCGCCATCCTGGGCGAGGCGCCGCCCGACCCGGACGGCGCGTGATCGCCAGCCGTCATCGCCCGCGGTTGGACTCCATCCACAGCCGCTCCGCGTACCAGCGGTTGCCGCTGCGCCGTGCCTGCACCCGGATCACGTCGCCCGGATCGAGGTTGCGGGCGGGATAGCTCCGGCCCTGCCAGCGGATCGTCGCGTTCTGCGCGTAGTGGACGTCGCCGCCTCGGCCGTAGCCACCACCATCGATCCGGATCACGCGCGCGTTGCGATCGACGAACACCACGCGGCCGCGAAGTTCCATCAGCTCGTCGGAGGGGCCCGGATAGTAGGGGTCCGGGGCGTACCCGCCGGGCGCATGGCCGCCGGGATAGCCATAGCCACCGGGATACCCACCGGGATATCCGCCCTCGCGCACGTTGCGCAGGACCTCGATCCGCCGCGCCCACAGCCGGCCACCATTGCTCGAGCCTTCGACGCGGATGACATCTCCGCGCTCGAGACCCTCGACCGGATACTGGCGTCCCTGGTAGGCGAGCAGCGTCCGGCCGTCGTACTGGACCGCCACCTGGCCACCCCGGCCGCCGTATCCGTCGTCGCGCGCCAGCACGATGCGATTGGAGCCGCGGTCGACGCCGATGACCGTACCGACCACGACCTGCGCATGGGCCCCGCCGTACGGGGCGCCCCCGTAGCCACCCTGCCCCGGGTAGCCGCCATAGCCGCCGGGGTAGCCGTAGGTCGCGCAGCCGCCGAGCGCCACCAGGCATGCCGCCATGAGCGGAAGCCGGGCCAGGCGGGCGAATCGGCGGGGGTGGGCCTCCGCGGCGCGGGGGCGACGGGATTCGGTGGGCAGGTGCAGTGTCATGGCGGCATCCTCGGTTCGAGTGACGGGGCCGGGCCCCGGCGGCACCGGACATCTTCGCCACCCCGATCGTGAATGGGCGGTTGATCGCCGCGGGCAGCGTCGAAACGCTTCAGGCGCGCTTCACGCCGTCAGGAACTGCAGGACAGCATCGCGCAACCGGGTCGCGTCCTGGCCCAGTCGGGTCGGCGCCGCGCGAACGCGTCCAGCCCGGGGCGTGGTTCGTAGGGGCGGGCGAACACCGCCTGCAACTCGAGGATGCCCTCCATGTCGCCGGCCTCGGCACGGTCGATGGCCTGCTGCAGCAACCAGTTCCTCGGCACGTAGACGGGATTGGCCCGCGCCATGCGCGCGAGCCGCGCGGCACGATCGTCCGGCCCGCCGCCCCATTCCCGCGCCCAGTCGCGCAACCACTCGTCGAACGCCGCGGCGTGCGCGTCCTGCACGACGCCGTCGGGGAAGGCATGCGCGACCGGCGCGAGCGTCGGTCGTTCGACATCCACCTGCGCCAGCGCGCCGAACCACAGGGTCATGTCCACTGCCGCCGCCTGCATCAGGGGCAGCAGCCGGTCCATCAGGGCGAGCGACGCGTCGCCGGGGTCGAGCCCGAGCTTGTCGCCCGCGTGGCGGCGCGTTTCCCCGTCGAGCACGTCGACGTACCGCTGGAGCCCGGCCTGCAGCGGCGCGGGGTCTTCGAACAGGGGCGACAGCGCCTGCGCCAGGCGCGCGAGGTTCCAGCCCGCGACGCGCGGCTGCCAGCCGAACCGGTAGCGGCGCCCGTGCGCATCCGTCGTGTTGGGGGTCCAGTCCGGGTCGTAGTCCTCGATCCAGCCGAACGGACCGTAGTCGATCGTCAGCCCGAGGATCGACATGTTGTCGGTGTTCAGCACGCCATGCACGAACCCCACGCGCATCCAGTGCGCCACCACCACGGCGGTCCTCCCGCACACCTCCGCGAACCAGGCGGCATGCAGCCCGGTGCCCATCCCCTGCAATCCGGGGAAGTCCCGGTCGATGCAGAAGTCGACGAGTGCGCGCAACAGGCCCTCGTCGCCACGAGACGCCGGCAGCTCGAACGTGCCGAAGCGGATGAAAGACGGCGCGGCCCGGCAGACGACGGCGCCCGGTTCCAGGCGCGGACGCCCGTCGTAGAACATGTCGCGCTCGACGCGCTCGCCGGTCCCGACCAGGCTCAACGCGCGCGTCGTCGGCACACCCAGCGCGTGCATGGCTTCGCTGCAGAGGAACTCGCGGATCGATGAACGAAGCACCGCGCGTCCGTCCGCCTGGCGCGAGTAGGGCGTCGGCCCGGCGCCCTTGAGCTGGAGCTCCCAGCGCGACCCGTCCGTGGCGACCGCCTCGCCCAGGCCGATCGCGCGCCCGTCCCCGAGTTGCCCGGCCCAGTGGCCGAACTGGTGGCCGCCATAGTTGGCCGCGTAGGTTTCCATGCCCGGCCAGAGTGCGTTGCCCGCGAACACCCGGGCGAACGCGTCGGATGCCAGCGCCGCATCGTCGATCCCCAGGCGATCGGCCAGGTCTCGGGACACGGCGAGCGTGCGCGGCGCCTCGACCGGCGTCGGCGCGACGGGAGACCACGCCGCCCGCACCTGGCGTACGCCGGGGGCGGGTTGCGGCTCGCCGGGAAGATCCCGGATGAAGCGGTTATCGAAGCGGAGCGCCATCGGCGCATCGTGCGACCATTGGCGGCTGGATGAAAGGATGCGGAACGCTTCACGCCGCATCCACGCGCCGTTGACGGCGTCGCATGGTGCACTTGCATCGATTTGGTGGGGGCGGCGCATCCGGCACCCCCGCGGAACGTACGCGGGGGCGTGCATGGACAATGGAACAACGGACGCCGCGACCGCGGTGTCCACCGGGATCGCGGGACTGGACACCATCCTGGGTGGCGGTTTCACCGCGAGTCGCCTCTATCTGGTCGAGGGCGTGCCCGGCGCGGGCAAGACCACCCTGGCGCTGCAGTTCCTCCTCGAGGGCCGGCGCCGCGACGAGACCGTGCTGTACGTCACCCTCTCCGAGACCGAGGAGGAACTGCGCGAGGTCGCGGAATCGCACGGCTGGTCGCTCGAAGGCCTGCACATCCACGAGCTGCAGCAGGCCGGGGAGACCCTTGACCCGGACGACCAGTACACGATGTTCCACCCGTCGGAAGTGGAACTCGGCCGGACCACCCGGACCATCCTCGACGAAGTCGAGCGCCTGAAGCCGGACCGCGTGGTCTTCGACTCCCTGGCCGAACTGCGCCTGCTGTCGGGTTCGGTGCTGCGCTTCCGCCGCCAGGTGCTGGCCCTCAAGCAGTACTTCTCCGGTCGCGGCAGCACCGTGCTCCTGCTCGACGAGAGCAAGGTCGCCGAGCAGGGGCTGCACGTGCACACGATCGTCCACGGCGTGATCTCGCTCGACCAGCTCCGGCCCGAATACGGTGGCGACCGGCGCCGCCTGCGGATCAGCAAGTTCCGCGGGCGGGCGTTCCGCGGCGGCTACCACGACTACGAGATCCGCACCGGTGGCCTGGTGGTGTTCCCGCGGCTCGTCGCCGCGCACTACCGGCGCTACGGCGAGCACGAACCCGTGGGCAGCGGTTCGCCGCAACTGGACACGCTGCTCGGCGGCGGGTTGGAGCGTGGCACGAGCACGCTGATCATCGGCGCGGCCGGCACCGGCAAGTCCTCGCTCGCGACCATGGCGATGGTCGAGGCGGCCAGGCGCGGCGAGAAGTCCGCCATGTTCACCTTCGACGAAAGCGTCCGCTCGCTGCTGACGCGGTCGGAGGGCATGGGCTTCCCCGTGGAGCGGCTCATGGACGAGGACATGATCCGCGTCCAGGCGATCGATCCGGCCGAGCTGTCGCCCGGCGAGTTCATCCAGGGCATCCGCGAGGCGGTCGAACGCTTCGACGCACGCATGGTGGTGATCGACAGCCTCAACGGCTACCTCAACGCCATGCCCGAGGAGCGCTTCATGATCGTGCAGCTGCACGAAGTGCTCGCCTACCTCGGCCAGATGGGCATCCTCACCATCCTGGTCAGCGCGCAGCAGGGCCTGATCGGTCAGATGGTCGCGAACGTGGACGTGAGCTATCTCGCCGACAGCGTCATCCTGTTGCGCTACTTCGAATCGCGCGGCGCGGTGCACCAGGCGATCTCGGTGCTGAAGAAGCGCACCGGCGCGCACGAGCGCACGATCCGAGAACTCCACCTCAGCACCGGCGGGATCCAGATCGGCGAGCCCCTCTCGAACCTGCGCGGGGTGCTCACCGGCGTGCCGCACGAGCAGCTCGAGCGTGTCGAGCCGGGCAGGGACAGGGACCCGAAGTGAGCAGTTGCGCCACCACGCCCGACAGGGCCCACCGGATCCTGTTGCTGCTCTCCACGCCCAGCGACGTCGACCTGACGTGCGAGGTGCTCGGGCGGCACGACATGGCCTGCCATGCCTGTGAAGACGCCTCCGAACTGCTCAGGGAGATCGCCCGGGGCGCTGGCGCGGTCCTCCTGTCCGAGGAGGCGCTCGCCCTGGACGGCGCGCACGCGGTCCTCATCCGGGCCCTCGACGAGCAGCCGCGCTGGTCGGACCTGCCGGTCCTGGTGATGACCCGCAGCGGCGCCGACTCGGCGACCCTGGGCGACGCGGTGCGCACGCTCGGCAACGTCACCCTGCTCGAGCGGCCGGTCCGCATCGCCGCGCTGGTGACCTCGCTCCGCAGCGCGTTGCGGGCCCGCGAACGGCAGTACCAGCTGCGCGACCACATCGTCCAGCTCGAGCGCGCACGCGACGCGGAAGCCCTCGCGGCCCGGCGCAAGGACGAGTTCCTCGCGATGCTCGCCCATGAACTCCGCAACCCGCTGGCGCCGGTGCGCAATGCCCTGCACCTGCTGACCGCGGGCGCGGGCGCCGATCCCGCGCGACGGGACGAACTCCAGTCCATGATGTCGCGCCAGATCGACCACATGGTGCGGCTGGTCGACGACCTGGTCGAGGTCTCCCGCCTCTCCCACGGCACGATCCGGCTGCAGGCAAGGCGCGTCGACCTCCGCGATGCGCTGCGCAATGCCGTGGACCTGAGCCGGCCGCTGATCGACGCGGGGGGACACACCCTGTCGGTCAAGCTTCCCGAAACACCCATCCCGGTGGACGCGGACCCCGTACGGATCGCCCAGGTGTTCGGAAACCTGCTCAACAACGCGGCCAAGTATTCGGACAAGGCCGGCCGGATCACCCTGTCGGCCCGCCACGAGGGCGACGAGGCCGTGGTCTCGGTGCTCGACGAGGGCATGGGCATCGATCCCGAGGTGCTTCCGCACGTGTTCGACCTGTTCACCCAGGGGCGGCACGGCATGCCCAAGGCGCAGGATGGCCTCGGCATCGGCCTGGCGCTCGTGCGCAACCTGCTGGAAATGCATGGCGGGCGCATCGAGGCGCGCAGCGACGGATCCGGGCATGGCGCGGAATTCATCGCGCGCCTGCCCATCTCCAGCAGCGGTGCCGCCACGCCGGCCACCGAGCCCGCCGACGCGACGACGTCGGGTCGCCGCGGCCCGGGCGGCACGCGCGTGCTCGTGGTGGACGACAACGTGGATGCGGCGATGTCCCTGGCCATGGTGCTCGACTCGCTCGGGCTGGACCATCGGATCGCGCACGACGGCGACACGGCGCTGGAGACCGCCCTCGCGTATGGCCCGGACGTGGTGCTGCTCGACATCGGCATGCCCGGGATGGACGGCTACGAGGTCGCCAGGCGCCTGCGCCAGCATCCGGCGACCCGCTCGGCGCTGCTGGTCGCGGTGACCGGCTGGAACCAGGCGCAGGACCGCCAGCGCTCGCGGGCGGCGGGTTTCGACCACCATTTCGCCAAGCCCGTGGAGATCGATGCGCTGGGCGCCCTGCTCACTGACGTCGATGCCCGGCCCAGGCCCGACGATCTCCCCCGCGCGGGATGAGGTGCGTGGAACCGGCCCGCGGCTGAACGGCGGCAGCCGGCGTCAGGGCTGATTCAGAGCGTTTCACGCGTACTTCACCGCGTAGCCGCACGACGAGGTACTGCGATGAACGCCCTTTCCCGACATCCTTCCCGCATGGCGGTGGCCGTGCTGGCCACCCTCTTCTCCCTCGGAACGGCGTCGACGGCGTTCGCGCGCGACGACGATTCACGACGCTCCCATGGCGATCGCGTCGAGCGACAGCAGCGCGGCGAGGACGAGCGCGACTATCGCGCCGAGGCCCGACAGGCCGCGGCGCGCGCCAAGGCTGCGGAGGCACAGCAGCGTGCGCGTGGCCGGCAGGATGACGCGGCGCGTGCGCGGCACCGGCAACAGGCCGGGCAGGCAGAGCAACGCCAGCGGGCCGAGCGCGCGCAGCAGCAGCGGCGCGCCGAGCAGGCGCGCGATCGCCAGCACGCGCAGCGCGAGGCGCAGGCACGCCAGCAGGCCGCGCGACAGGCGCATGCCCGGGAACTGAGGCAACGCGCCGACGCGCAGGCCCGTGATCGCCGCGATGCCGCGCGCGAGCAGTCCCGCCGGATCGAAGCGCAGCGCGCCCAGCAGGAACGGCACACCCGCCGCGCGCAGGAGATGGGTGCCGCGCGCCGCGCGCAGGCCGAACGCGAGGCCCAGGCGCAACGCCGCGCACTCGCCGGGCGCGAGGCGGATCGCATCCGCGACGCGCGACGCGAAGCCGAGGACCGTGAGCGCGCCCGGGAGCGCCTGGTGGCCGAGCGGCATCGCGAGGCGCGACGGGATCGGGATCGGAATCGCCATGACGACGCCGCACGCCTTTCGCGGGAGGTCCAGCGGGAGCGGATCGAGCGGGAGCGGGACCGCGCGCGCGCCTACCACCGCCACCTGGAGCACCAGCAGTCGCTCGCCCGCCTCCGCGCCGAGCAGCTCCAGCGCGCGCGCCGGCTGGCGCAATACCGCTACCAGCAGGACTACTACGAGCGCCTGCGCCGCCAGCAGTCGCTGCTGGCCTCGCGGCAGTACGACTACTGGTCGGACCCGTACTACTACACGCCGGCGAACTACCGCTACCAGCGGGGCGGGACGTACTACAGCACCAACCGGTACGGCGCCGACCTGCTGCGCGAGGCGATCCGCCACGGCTACCGCGAAGGCATCCGCGCGGGCCGCGCGGACCGCATGGACGGCTGGCGCCCCGACTACCGGAACTCGTGGGCCTACATGGACGCGAACTACGGCTACAACGGGTACTACGTGAGCCGGTTCGACTACAACCATTACTTCCGCGAGGGCTTCCGCCGCGGCTATGACGACGGCTACTACGGGCGGTCGCGCTACGGCCGCCACCAGCAGGGGCAGTACTCGATCCTCGAGGCCATCCTGGCGGTGGTGCTGGGCCTCCAGCAGATCGGCTGACGCCGACGCCGACGCCGCGTGACCGATGACCGCCCGGCACCCGCCGGGCGGTTTTTTCTTCCTCGCCCGACCGAACCCGCGCCCGGGGGCGGATGCTCAGGGGGGTTCGGGCGCCGGCCTTGCCACCAGGAGCGCGGCGAGCGTCAGCACCGCCGCCGCCGCGAGGTAGTAGCCCACCCACTGCAACCCGTGGTGCTGCGCCAGCCAGATGGCGATGTACGGCGCCAGCGACGCCCCAAGGATGCCCGACAGGTTGAACGCCAGCGACGTGCCGCTGTAGCGCACCGGCGCCGGGAACAGTTCGGCGAGCAGCGCGCCCAGGGGGCCGTACGTGAAGCCCATCAGGCCCAGGCCGACGCACAGGAACACCAGCACGCGCGCCGGATCGCCGGCGGCGAACAGCGGTTCGAACGCGAGGCCGAACGCGATGATCCCCACGGTCACCGCGAGCATCGCGCGGCGCCGCCCGTGCCGGTCGGCCAGCCAGGCCGCCACCGGGATGGTGAGCGCGAACCCGAGCACGCCGAGCATCTGCATCCAGAGGAAGCCATCGCGCGCATAGCCCAGTTTCGACGTCCCCCAGCTCAACGCGAAGACCGTCATGAGGTAGAACAGCACGAAGGTCGCCAGCGACGCGAACGTGCCGGCGGCCAGGGCGCCCGCGTGGCGCTTCACGACCGCCGCGACCGGCTGCCGTTCGAGCGCCTGGCGCTCGAGCACGCGCCTGAACTCCGGCGTCTCGTCGATCGACAGCCGCACCCAGAGGCCGAGCACCACGAGGACCGCACTGCCGAGGAACGGCACGCGCCAGCCCCAGGCCATGAAGGCCGTCTCGTCGAGCGCGAAGTCGAGCCAGAGGAACGCGCCCGTGGCCAGCAGGAAGCCCAGCGGCGCGCCGAGTTGCGGGAACATGCCGTACCAGGTGCGCTTGCCGGGCGGCGCGTTCTCCGTGGCGAGCAGCACCGCCCCGCCCCACTCGCCGCCCAGGCCCAGGCCCTGCCCGAACCGGCAGGCCGCCAGCAGCACGGGCGCGAGCAGGCCGATGCGGTCGTAGGTCGGCAGCAGGCCGATGGCGATCGTCGACAGGCCCATCGTCAACAGGGCGGCGACCAGCGTCGCCTTGCGCCCCACGCGGTCGCCGAAGTGCCCGAACACCGCCGAGCCCAGCGGGCGGGCGAAGAAGGCCAGCGCGAAGGTCGCCAGCGACTGCAGGATCGCGGTGGAGGGATCCTGCGCCGGGAAGAACAGTGCCGGGAAGACCAGCACCGCCGCCGTTGCATAGATGTAGAAGTCGAAGAACTCGATCGTCGTGCCGACGAGGCTGGCGAACAGCACGCGCGCTGGCGAGTTCCTGGCGGTCGGTCGGTCGTTCGGTTCCATCGGCGTCCCGGGGCGGTCGATGGCCGCGGATTGTGCCAGACCGCCCGTGCCGCCCCACCCCGTAGCCACGGCCTACACGGCGCAACGTCTAGCGTTCCCCGGGCGGCGCCAAGCGCCCGGAACCCACCGTGCAGAGGACCCGATGAAGATCCAGCTCAACACCGACAACCACATCCAGGGCGATCCCTCCGTCGTGCGCCACGTCGAGGAAACGGTCGAGTCCAGCCTCGCCCGCTACGGACAGCAGGTGACCCGGATCGAAGTGCACCTTCGCGACGACAATGCCGGCAAGGCCGGTGCGCATGACAAGCACTGCCTCATCGAGGCGCGACTCGAGGGACGGCCACCGGTCACCGCGTCCGCCGACGCCGAGAGTGTCGCGGCCGCGGTCAACGCCGCCGCGAAGAAGCTCCAGCGCGTGCTCGAGAGCACGCTCGGAAAGCTCGGCTGACAGCGGGCCGCGGGAGGGCGGTGCGCACGGCGGATCCGCGACCGCCGCCGCACCGGGGCTTCACGCGGCCTCTGCATTCCCGACCAGCGCCCAAGCGGGCAAGCGCCCGCTCACGGATGGCAAACCACGGCGCTGCGACCATCGTCGCCATGGAAGGCGAACGCACATTCGAACATCCCGGCACCGCCGTCGCCGACGCGACGTGCTTCGAGCCGGTCCGGCTCAACACGCCCGTCCGGCGCGACCCGGCATGGGACGTCAGCGTCGGGAACGGGCCCGTCATCGTGACGGCCATCCACGACGGCCACGCCGTGCGCCCGTCGCTCGTCCCGTACATGGCGATCGACGAACAGCAGCGCCGGCGGGAGGAGGACCCGCTGACCGGGCTGCTGGCGTCCTCCGCCGGCGACACGCGCATCGTCGTGCGGGACTCGCGCTTCCAGGTCGACCTCAACCGCCCGCGCGAGCGCGCCGTCTCGACCAATCCCGCGGATACCTGGGGCCTGCGCGTGTGGCGGGGTCCGCTGCCGCAGAGCGAGCTCGAGGCTTCCCTGGATGGACACGACCGCTTCTACCGGATGATCGGCGAACTGGTGGACCGCGAGCTCGACCGTTGGGGCTGCCTGCTCGTGCTCGACCTGCACAGCTACAACCATCGCCGCGACGGACCGGAGGCCGCGCCCGCCGAGCCCGGCGACAACCCCGACATCGACCTCGGTGTGACCACGCTCGACCACGGGACGTGGGGCGACGTGCTCGCGACGCTGCGCGATTCGCTGCGGCGCATCCGGATCGACGGTCGCCACCTCGACGTCCGCGACAACGTCCGCTATCCCGACGGCGGCCACTTCCCGGAATGGCTCCACGCGACCTACGGCAAGGCCGTGTGCACGGTCACGCTCGAGTTCAAGAAGATCTTCATGGACGAGTGGTCGTCGCACGCCGATCTGGCGGCAGTGGATGCCCTGCGTTGTGGCCTGCGCACGGCGGTGGAGGCGGTGCGTCCCGAATTCCTGGCATGCCGGTGACGGTCGAGGCGCCGACGCGACGCCTGCCACCGGTCGCCGCCCGGGTGGACGCGGCGTTGTGTGAACTCGACGCACGCATCGACTGGCTGCTCGCCCTGTCACCGCTGGACAACGACGGGATGTGGGCGGAGTTCGACGCGGGGGGGCGGCGCGAGGAGCCACCCCTCAGCTACATCGACCTGGACCTCGACCTGAAGCGCGAGCGCAGGCGGCTGCTCGACCTGCCGATCGAGGAGATCGAGTCGCCGCTGTTGTCCGGCCTGCTGGCGGAGAAGCAGCGCGAGCTCGATCGCCAGATCGAACTCGTGCGCCTGCGCGGCACCGACGGCTTCCTCAACGCAAGCCTGGACCTGTTCGGCGGCGTTGAACCGTCCCTGCACCACCTGGCGGAGACCATCCTGCGCGACGTGCCGGCCAGCGCGCCCCTCGAGGCGGACGCCGGCATCGACGAGGTCATGGCGGCGGTCGACGCCGAACTGGCGTGGTACCGCGGGGAATGCGGCGAGTTCGGCTGCGAGGTGGTCGTGGACACGGACCTGTCCTCGATGATGATGGTGTCGCACGGCACCTTCTACGTCGACGGCGACATCCGGATCCCCCACGCACGCGTGCAGCCGCTGGTCCAGCACGAGATCGGCACGCACGTCGTGACGCGCCACAACGGGCTGCGCCAGCCCCTCAGGCAGCTCGCCGTGGGCCTGGCGCATTACGACCCGCTGCAGGAGGGGCTCGGTGTGCTCGCCGAGTACCTCGCCGGCTGCCTGCCCGGCGCGCGGCTGCGCATCCTCGCCGCGCGCGTGCTCGCCGCGGAGATGGCGATCCAGGGCGAGCGCGTCCCCGCGATCTTCGACGCGCTGCACGAAAGCCACGGCCTGCCGACCGACGACGCGTTCGACGTCGCGGTGCGCGCGCGCCGCGGCGGCGGGCTCACCAAGGACGCCGTCTACCTCGACGGCCTGCGGGAACTCGTCCAGTACCTCGCCGACGGCGGGGCGCTCGAGCCGCTCTTCCGCGGGAAGTTCGCCCTCTCCCACCTGAGCGTGCTCGACTGGTTGCAGGACGAGGGCTGGGTCGCGCCCCCTGCGCTGCTCCCCCGCTACACCCGATCCGATGGCTTCGACGACCGGCTCGAGCGCATGCGCGCAGTGCCGGTCGAGCGCTTCTTCCACCCCCTTCCCGACCGGAGCGCGCCCGCCAGGGCCGCCCGCACGCAGCAGGAGTCCGCGATCCAATGAGCAGGCGCATCAAGATCGGCTTCGTCGTCAACGACATGGCCACTGAGAAGGACAACTACACGACGATCCGCCTGGCCCGCACGGCGGCCGGCCGCGGACACGAGGTGGCGATCATCGGCCTGGGCGGCTTCATCTACGACGCGAACGGCGTCGTGCGCGCCAAGGCGCACGTGCCCAGGGAGACCGAGTACGCGGACGACGCGGCGCTGCTCAAGGAGCTGCAGGGCGAGGACGCCGACGTCCACCGCATCAACGTCGAGGAACTGGACGTGCTCATGCTGCGCAGCGACCCGGCCGAGGAACTCGAGGACCGTCCGTGGGCACCCAACAGCGGGTTGCTGTTCGCGCAGCTGGCCGCCCTCAAGCACGTGATCGTGCTCAACGACCCCACCCACCTCACCGACGCGTCGAACAAGACCTACTTCCAGCATTTCCCGGAAGAGGTCCGCCCGGTGACGTGCATCAGCCTGGATCCGGACGAGCTCAAGTCGTTCATCCAGGCCCATGACGGCTACGGCGTGATCAAGCCGCTGCAGGGCTCCGGCGGGCAGAGTGTGTTCGTGGTGACGCCCGACGGCGGCGCCAACCTCAACCAGATGATCGAGGCGGTCACCCGCGATGGCTACGCGATCGCGCAGGAGTACCTGCCCAAGGCCGCGGATGGCGACCTGCGACTGCTCACGCTCAACGGCAGGCCGCTCGAGGTCGACGGGCGCTACGCCTGCTTCCGCCGCTACAACGACAGCGGCGACGCGCGCAGCAACATCACCGCGGGCGGAAAGGTGGAGATGGCCGAGCCGGACGCGGATGCGCTGCGCCTGGCGGCGATCGTCGCGCCGAAGCTCATCCGCGACGGCATGTATCTCGCGGGGCTGGACATCGTCGGGGACAAGCTGATGGAGATCAACGTGGACACGCCGGGCGGCATCAACATGGCCGAGGAACTGACCGGCGTGGATTTCAGCGGCCACATCATCTCGGACCTGGAGCGCAAGGTCGGGCTGCGCGACCAGTACAACCGCACGCTGAGCAACGTCGAACTCGCCATGATGTGACTGCGATGGACACCGACGGCAAGGACAGGAACGAACTCGCCCGGAATCGCACCGGGCTGGCCGAGGACCGCACCATCCTCGCCAACGAGCGCACCTATGCCGGGTGGATGCGCACGGGCCTGGGCTGCATCGGCGTCGGGCTCGGCTTCCGCGCGCTCCTGCGCACGTTCGAACCGGCCTGGCTGGCCAAGTCGATCGCCACCCTGTTCATCCTGGCGGGCGTGGCGATCATCTGGCTCGCGTGGCGCCGTGCCTGCGGCGTGCTCCGGCGCCTCGACGTGCACGAAGTCGACACCCTGCCCCTCGCCGGGATGCGGTGGTTGTCCTACGGGCTGATCGCCTCGGCGCTGGCGTTGGCGGGCGTGCTCTGGATGCTCTAGCGCCCCGCGGGGCGCGCATCCGCCGGGCCACGGGCGACGGTACGTGGGCGGCAAGCGCCGATAGCGCCGATCCTGCGACGCGGTTTGCTTCTGCCGACGCGGTTTCCTAGGGTGGTCCGTTCACTGCGCGCGGCGCGAATGGACGCTGCGCGTGTATCCGCACCCGTCATTCGCAGCAGAGAGGTCCCCATGGAAATCAGCACCGGCCGTGTCGCCACGATCCACTACACCCTGACCGACGACGATGGCCAGGTGATCGACAAGTCGCGCCCCGAGGCGCCACTGAGCTACCTGCATGGCGCGGGCAACATCGTGCCGGGCCTGGAGAAGGCCCTGGACGGCAAGCAGGCCGGCGACAGTGTGAAGGCCGACGTCGCGCCCGAGCAGGGCTACGGCCCGCGCCACGACGGCCTGGTGCAGAAGGTGCCGCGCGGCGCGTTCCCCGCCGATGCCACCGTCGAGCAGGGAAGCCGCTTCGAGGCGCGCACCGAGCGCGGCCCGTTGGTCGTGACCGTGACCGACATCGGCGACGAGCACGTCACGGTCGACGGCAACCACCCCCTGGCCGGCAAGACGCTGCATTTCGCGGTCGATGTGGCCGAGGTCCGCGAGGCGACCGACGACGAGCGCCAGCAGGGTCACGTGGCCACCGCCGCCTGATCCGTGCCACGGGGGCGCCGTCGCGCCCCCTCGCGGATCAGCGCCTCGCTGCCTCGCGCTGCGCCTGCAGCGTCCGGCCGAGGCGCGCGAACACCGGTTCGAGCATCGTCCTCGCTTCCCCCGACAGGTCTGCCGGCGGCCGCAACCGGTCCAACCGGCCGGACGGCAGCGGGTCGCCACGCCAGCCGAACGCGATGCGGTTGCTCTGGCGTCGTTCCGACAGCACCACCATCCGCTCGCCGAACGCCTCGCGGAGGCGGCCGACGTGTCCGTCCGCATCGTCGCCGTAGAGGTTGAACGAGGCGGCCCCGCCTTCGGCCAACGCATCGCGGCAGGCGCGGTACCAGCCGGTGGTCGACAGGGCCGCGGGGATGCCCGACGCGTCGTAGGCATCCACCAGCAGCAGGTCGTAGGCGCCGCGGCGCGTGGGCAGGACGCGCACGGCGTCGTCGACCCGCACCTGGAACCGCGCGTCGTCCGCAGGGATGCGGAAGCGATCGCGCAGCGCGACGACTCGCGGGTCCACCTCGATCGCCTCGATCCGCGCCGCCGGCAGTTCGCGATGGCAGAACTTGGCCTGCGAGCCGCCCCCCAGCCCCACGATCCCGATCGACGCGGGACGCGGCTGGAACAGCAGCACGCCCATCATCGTGCGCGTGTAGTCGATCAGCAGCCGATCGGGATGCGAGGTCAGCATCCGGCTCTGGGACACGCCGCGCGCGAACTGGAGCTCCGTCGTGTTCCAGCGGCGGCGCACCATGGGCACCTGCGCGCCATCGGCACCGCGCCACCATCTCGCCAGCCACGCCAGCCAGCCGCCGCCCCGCCCATCGTCCTGTCCGCTGCCCGCCATCCGATCCTCCCGCGCCCGGCCGGCGGCGAGCCTAGCGCACCGCGGTGCCTGCGACCCGGCCCGCACACGGTTCCGTCACGCCCGCGTGCGTGAGGCTGCGGCTTCCGATCCCCGGACCCGGGCATGCCCGACGACCCCACCCACCTGGTCCACGACTGCCTGATCGTCGGCGCCGGTCCCGCCGGCCTGACCGCCGCCACCTACCTGGCGCGCTTCCGCCGCGACGTGGTGGTGGTGGACGCGGGCGGCAGCCGGGCCCGCTGGATCCCCGCCAGCCACAACTGCCCCGGTTTCCCCTTCGGCGTCGCGGGCAACGAGCTGCTGGCGCGGTTCCGCACCCATGCGGAGGAATACGGTGTCCGCCCCGTCGAAGGCCGCATCGACACGCTGGAGCGGGATGAGTCGGGCTTCGCGGCAAGCGCCGGGATGAAACGCTGGCGCGCGCGCCACGTCATCCTGGCCACCGGCGTGGTGGACCGGCTCCCGTCGATCGAGGGCGTCGAGGACGCGATCGCCTCCGGGGCCGTCCGGCTCTGCGCGGTCTGCGATGGCTACGAGGCACGGGACGACGTGATCGGCGTGCTGGCGCCCGCGCGCGAGGCCGTGGCGCACGCCGCGTTCCTGCGCACGTTCTCGCGACGCGTCGTCGCGCTCGACACCGGCGACGACCCGGCGGCGAGCGCGGACCCGGACGTGGCCCGGCGCGCCCGGTCCGCGGAGGTCGTGCTCCACCCCCCGCCGCAGCGGATCGCGCTCGAGGACGGCGCGTGCGTCGTCGAATCGAGCGAGGGCCGCATGCGGCTCGACACCCTCTACCCCGTGCTGGGCTCGGACGCGCAATCGGGCCTGGCGCTGGCGCTCGGGGCGGCCTGCGACCACAACGGCGAACTGGTGGTGGACGCGCACCTGCACACGACGGTGGACGGCCTCTACGCGATCGGCGACGTGGTCAGCGCGCTCAACCAGATCAGCGTGGCGGTCGGCCATGCCGCGATCGCCGCCACCGCAGTGCACCGGAGGCTACCGCCGAACCCGCGCTGACCCCGGGAGGACGTCGCCTCCGCCGGCCACTGACCGGTTGCAGCGGCCGGATGCGTTTTCCGGCCAGATGGGGGAAGCAGGGGCCAACCAGCGCGCGGGCACGCGCGGCGCGACACCGCGCCGTGGCACGGACCCGTCCGCGCCGCGCACCCGGCTCGCCGATGCCGGCAACCTGCCGGCGGCCGTGTTCCCCCTGCGCATGCTGGGCATGGGACTGGCCGGCCTGCCCATCGCGGCCGTGCTGTTCGAGGTGGGCGCCGGCTGGCCGTCCTGGGCGTGCCTGGCGTTCACCGCGCTGGCGTGGCCCCACGTGGCGCGCTGGCGCGCGACGACGGCCGCGGACCCCTACCGGGCGGAACTGGTCAACCTGCTGGTCGACTCCGCGATCGCCGGGTTATGGGTGCCGCTGATGCACTTCAACCTGCTGCCCAGCGTGCTGATCGCCACGCTCGCCACGGTCGACAAGATCAATACCGGCGTACGCGGACTCTGGTGGCGCTCCCTGCCCTGGCTGCTCGGGGCGCTGGCGCTGGGCGCGGCGGCGACGGGCTTCGCGTTCGCCCCGGCGACCGGCATGGCGGTCGTGCTCGCCTGCATGCCGCTGCTGCTGATCCACACCATCGCCGTCAGCCTCAACGGCTACCGGCTGGTCCGCACGGTGAAGCGGCAGAACCGGCAGCTCGATGCCCTGCACCGCACCGACCGGCTGACCGGACTGCACAGCCGCGACCACTGGGAGCTCGAGGCGGCCGCGCTGCTGGAGCGCAGCCGCCTCCCCGGCTACCACGCCAGCCTGCTGATCTTCGACGTCGACCGCTTCAAGGAAACAAACGACCGCTGCGGCCACGCGGCGGGCGACGAGCTGCTGCGCCGCGTCGGCGAGGTGCTCCGCCGGCACGCCGGTGCCGGCCATGCCGGCCGGTGGGGCGGCGACGAGTTCGTCGTGGCGTTGCCGGTCGATGGCGGCACCGCGCAGGGCATGGCCGAACGCATCCTCCGCGAGGTCCGCGCGCTGTCACGGCCGGCCGCGGACGCGCCGCCGTGCACCCTGAGCGTGGGCATCGCCGATGCCGCCGGGGTGGAGGACCTGCGAACGTGGTTGATCCTGGCCGACCGTGCGCTCTACAGCGCCAAGCACGCCGGCCGCGACCGCGCCGCGCGCGCGGACGTGGCCGAACCCGCGGAAGCCTGACGGGTCCGCCCGGACACGCGGCACCTCAGCGCAGCTGGCTGTCCTTGCTGCCGCGGCGATTGACGCCGCCGCCCGTGCCCGCCTCGCGGTCGATCAGTTCCTGGCACGCCACGCACAGCCGGACGCCCGGCACGGCACGCCGGCGGGCCTCCGGGATCGGCGCATCGCACTCCTCGCAGCGAGACCGCCCCGGCCCCTTGCTGAGCTGGCTGCGTGCGCGCTTGACCGCGTCCTCCACGGTCGCGTCGATCTGGTCCTGCACGGCGCCGTCGCCGGCCCAACCCGTGGCCATGTGGGGTCTCCGGTGGTTCGGAGCGCCGATTATCGCGCCCCTGCGAACGCAGGGCATGAACCCGGGCGTGCAGCCGGCCTCAGCGACGCGCGGACGCGAAGAACATCAGGTAGACCAGCCGCCCGTCCTGCAACGACGAACCGAACGCCTCGCCGGCGGTGTGCCACAGCCAGGGCCGCAGCAGGATGAGCCGGTTGAAGCGCATCGGCACCCGCATGGTCATTTCCCACTTGCTCTCGTCGACCGTGTCGCGGTCGAGGATGCGGGCCACCATCTCCTTCGCCGTCGGGTACCCATGCGCCTGCGCCTCGCGGTCGTCGAACGGTGCGCGCTCCGTGCCCGTGGGCAGGTGGCGGAAGAACTCGGTCCCGCCGCGGCAGTCCTCCGGGCGGCTCAGGTAGAGGATGCCCGACCAGTGCGCGGTATCGACGTGCACCTTCGCGCGCCCCGTGTCGCCGGCAAGCGCGATCCGGCACTTGCCGTGCGCCTGTGGCGGCGGCATCGGCACGACCGGTTCGCCGACGAGCTCGGAAACCCGCTGGCCAAGCCCCTCCAGCTGGATCCGCTGCACGGAATTGCGGCCCGGGAACATGTTGTCGCCGCCGCCCGGGTAGTCCAGGCGGAGGGCGGCTTCGCGCAGCTGCGCGGCGTCGTCGAAGAAGTCGTCGACGATGACCAGGGACGTCGGCATGGCGGGAGCCTACGGGCCCCGCTGGCCGCGGGCAAGGCACGACGGCGCGTCGTGATCAGCCCGCCGCGGGAAACACCCGGTTCCTGCCCGCCTGCTTCGCGCGGTACATGGCGGCATCGGCCTTCCTGAGCAGCGTCTCGGCGTCGGTGCCATTGGCCGGGGCGGCGGCGATCCCGGCGGAGAACGTCAGCGGGCCGCCGCCCTCGCGCGACGCCGACGTCCGGTGCGACAACGCTTCGCGCAACGCGTCGACGCGCTCGAGGGCCACGTCGGCGGGCATCCCGGGCAGGAGCAGGACGAACTCCTCGCCACCGAACCGGCAGGCGACGTCGGCGCCCCGCACGCCCTCGCACAACACGGTCGCGACCGTCCGGAGGGCGCGATCCCCGGCGGCGTGTCCATGGGTGTCGTTGAACTGCTTGAAGTTGTCCACGTCGAGGACGGCCAGCGACAGTGGCTCGCCGCCGCGCAGGCTGCGCTCGAGCTCGCGCGCCAGGGTCTCCTCGAGGTACCGCCGGTTGTGCAGCCCCGTGAGCGCGTCGCGGATCGACTGGTAGCGGAGGGTCTCGCGCAGCTGGAGGTTGGCGATCGCCATCCCGAGCTGTTCGGCGACGAGCCGGGCGCTGGCGTGGTCGCGATCGGAGATCGGTCCCCGCGGCCCCTCCCCGAACTGCGCGAGCTGGAGGATGCCGAGCATCTCGCCATGCGCCGCCAGGGGCAGGCAGAGGCTGCGGCGCACCGGGTGCTGGATCGCGAGCGTGTGTGCACAGGCGATGTCGTCCCCGAGTCCGTCATAGAACATCGCGCGGCCGGACCGCAGGGCGCGGCACTGCTGCGGGTCGATCTGCGCCGGCGAGTCCTCGGGCCATCGCCACGACGTGACCCGCTCGGCAAGCGTCCGTGACGCGCGGGTCCGGTAGATCGCGCCCGCGGCATGGGGGAAAAGCAACCGGCAGGCGCTTTCCACCACCTGGTAAAGCTCTTCCGGCGAATCCGACTCCGCCAGCAGTGCCTGGTGGCGCTGGATCGCTTCGCTGCGCCGGCGGCGGTCCGCGATCTCGGAGGCCATGCGGTTGAACGCGACCGCGAGCTGGCCGATCTCGTCGTCCCGCAATACGCGCGCGCGCCGCTCGAGGTCGCCGGCGGCGACACGCGTGGCCGCCTTGGCCACCGCCTCGATGCCGCGACGTGCGTCGTAGAGCAGGAACCAGGTCACCGCCAGCCCGATCAGCACCGCGAAGATGGGTGCCAGCAGCACCAGCCAACGCGCGTTCTGGGCGTGGACCTGTTCGTCCGCGTGGCGATCGGCCAGCTCCGCCATCTCCTCCTCGAGCGCCGTGTCCACCGCCCACCGCACTTCGGCCAGCATCGTCCGTCCCCGCGCGCCACCGAGCGTCTCGCGGATCGCCTGGTCGTCGGCGTCCACCTCCGCCGCGACCGCCAGGATCTCCGTCGCCACCCCGGGCGTGCCCGCTTCCAGCGCGGCGGCCGCGCGCAGCAGGCGCGCACGCCGCGTACTGTCCTCGGGGAACCGGGCCGCGACGGCCCGCAGCAGCGGTGCCCGGTCGCCGTCGGCGTCCGCGGTCCTCCCGATCGCCAGGGTCCGCAGCTCGGCAGGCGCCCTGGGTGGCGCTTCCAGCCGTCGCGCGACCAGGGGTTCGGCGAACGTGCCGCGCCAACGCAGGAACTCGGCGTGCACCGCCCGCAACCTGGACAGGTGCCCCGGCTCTCCGGACTCCGTGATGGCAAGGCGCGCCATTGCATTGTCCAGGACCCGCGGGGCGGTCACGTAGGGACGCAGCACGCCGTCGTCCCCCGTCAGCATGTAGCCCCGGAACGCGGACTCGGCCTCGAGCATCGTGCCGAGCAGGACGTGCCGCAGCCGCACCGCCTCGCTCGCCTCGGCGGTCGCGTCGGCACCGAGCCGGAGCACGCGCAGCGCGTCGGCCACGTACATCGACGACATGACGGCGATCGCCATGGGCACCACGAATGCATACAGCAACTGGTGTCGCAGGGGCACGCGCCGCCACCATCGGGTGGCGGGCGGAAGCCGGCCACCGCCGACCGGGGGAGCCGGTTGCGTCCCTTCCTGGCTGCCGTCGGTACCGGTCTCCGCCATGTCCTGCCTCCCTGCCGTCGTCCGCGCGGTGCGCCTCAGGGCGACTCGCGCGCCACCTTTTCATGCCATTCCGGCACCAGCGCCAACGTCGCGGACGAATACCACGGGTGGTATTCGGCGACCATCTCGCCCTGGGCGACCACCGGATCGGTGGCGACGATGCGCTCGGCCTCGGCGACATCCGCCACCGCCAGGACGAACAGCCCGCGCCAGCCTGCCGGATCCTCGATGAAGGGGCCTGCCAGGACCAGCGTGCCGGCCTCCGACAGCCGCGCCATGTTGGCGAAGTGCCCCGCGAACATCGCCTTGCGCGCCTCGCCCTCCGGAACGGGCGTCCCGCTGGACTTCAACACCACCAGGACGTAACGGCGCATGCCGTGCGCATCGGCCGTGACGCGTTCGGCCAGCGCCGCGTCGTAGCCGGGGGGCGTGGCCTCCAGCGGGGCGGGACGGGGTTCGCCTGCGGCCCCCGGGACGGGCGACAGCCATGCCATCGCGAGGAGCAGGCCAACGGTGAATGAAGCATGGGCACGCATGCGCGGATCTCCGGCCGTCGGTCGTCGAGCATGCGCCGGGACGGCACCGGCGCGGAAGCCCCCCGGGGGCCGGACCGGCAGGGTCCGGACCCCGTTCCGTCAAGGCGCGGCGGTCGACGCCCCGCCCGACGCGACCGCACCGGCGCCCAGGTGCTCGGCGAGGAATCCCGCGACGCCATGCCAGAGGGTCTCGAGGTTGTCGAGCTCCTCGAACGAATGCGCCTCCTCGTCGAACACCAGACCGACCGGGGGCCGCCCGTCGAGCGCGAGCATGCGATGCATCCGCGCCATGTGCTCGTAGTCGACGCGCAGGTCCTCGCGCCCGTGCACGAGCATGACGGGGGCGGTCAGGTCCCGGTATCGATAGATCGGCGAACTCGCGCGCATCCGTGCCTGGTCCGTGGCCGGATCACCCATGACCCTGAGGATGACGGGCCGCAGCTTCTCGTTCCTGCCGTAGTCGCTCGCGCTGAAGGCCAGGATCCGATCGCTCGGGCCGGCGATGGATACCACGCAGCGGAAGCGATCCGGCCAGCGGACCGCGGAGACCAGCGACGAGAACCCGCCGTAGCTGCTGCCCAGCGTGCACATGCGGGCGTCGTCGAGCGGGTGGTGGGCGATCGCATGCCGGATCGCGGCGTCGATGTCGTCCTCGATGCCGCGGCCGTACTCCTTGTGTCCCGCCTCCTGGAAGGCCCGGCCGTAGCCCTCCGAACCGCGGAAGTTCACCCGCAGCACGGCATAGCCGAGCGACGCGAGGAACTGCACGCCCGGGTCGAAGCGGTCGCGGTCGCTGATGCCGATCGGCCCCCCGTGCGGATACACCACGAGGGGCCGCTTGCCCTTGCCCGCAGGCAGCGTCAGGAACGCCTCGATGCGCAGTCCGTCGGCGGCGGCGACCTCGAGCCGGTGCGTCGGCGCCAGCCTGGCGGTGTCGATCCACGGCATCGTCTCGTCGACCAGCGACGCGCGCCGCGCGGCCACGTCGAGGTGGTACAGCTGCGCGGGCTGGTCGCCCGACTCGACCCACAGCATCAACTGGCGGTTGTCCCGGCTGCGGCCGGCGACGACCACGTTCATGCCCGGGAAGGCGGCCCGGAGCATGGCCGCCTGCGAATCGCGGTCGGCATCGAAGTATTCGCTCACCAGGCGACCGCCCTGGTAGTAGCGCACGCCGGCGATCTCGTGGCGCTCGTCGAACAGCGCACCCACGACGTCGACGCCGTCGCGGGTGAACACGGTGCGCGCGACCTGCCCGGTGCGCGGGTCGATCTCGACCAGGTCCTTCTGCGAGCGGCCCTTCTCGGCGAGCGCGAAGATGCGGTTGCCGTCCGCCGACACGCCCACCGGGTGCATCGGTTCGTCCTTGTCGAGCACCAGCACGTCGTTGAAGCGACCGTCGATGCCGTGGATCACGACGGTACGGGTCTCCTCCTCGCCCTCCGCATCCTTCATCGGCCGCCGCACCAGTCCCATCCGCAGGTTGCCGGCGGCATCCGTGTACCAGCCGATGTCCCGCGAAACGGACGTGTTGAGGCGGTCGGCGAACTTGAAGCCGGACCGGTCGATCGCCGCCTGGCTGGAGATGTCGAGCCGGTGGACCATCAGCTGGCCCCTCGAGTCCCAGGAGCCGAACAGGATGCGGCCCGGCTCGTCGTCGAGGCCGTCGATGACCCAGCCCCTGCGCGGGATGTCGAGCCGCTCGAAGGTGCGGCCCTTGGTGCCGAGCTCGCCGATGCGCACGATCGACAGGTCCCCCAGGTCCAGCGACGGCGTGATCAGCGTGCGGTCGCCCGACCAGCTCACCCAACCGAACTCGATGTCGCTGCGGGCGATCACCGACACGGTGCCGGCCTCGAGGTCGACCAGTTCGAGCACCCAGTCGTCCTCGTCCTTCAGTACTTCGATCGCGATCAGGTCTCCGGCCGGGTTCATGCGGGCCTGCACGACGCGCGATTCCTTCCAGAGGTCGCGTACGGACAGCGGGAGCCGGCCGGGCTTCGGCGGGGCGCGCAGCGGCGTCGCACCCGCGCCCGCGGTCGTCGACTCGAGCTGTTCGCGGTAGAAGTCCGGGAACGGATCCGGGTCGCTGCCCGAATACACCAGGCCGTGGCGCGCGTAGAGCGCCGGATGCGATTTCGACAGCCAGTCGATCGCGCCCAGGCTGCGATTCGAGAGCTGGAACCGGACGTCCTCGAGCTTGCCCGCGCGGAAGACGAAGTCACCCGGGTAGGAGATGGTCCCGGCGTGGACCTGGAACCCGTAGTCGAAGTCCTCGTCGCGGCGCAGGTCGAACCGGAGGTCGTGGAAAGGGCGCAGCTCGGTCCACGCGTACTCGCCGGCCTTGGCCACGAAGAGCCGGAAACTGCGGCCCTCGGGCAGGTCGTTGATCTTGTCGGTGCCGAAGATGCCGCCGACGCGACGGACCTTGACGGAGTCCACGTCCATGTTGGCGTCCACCGCCAGCAGGAGCAGGCCCTCGTCCGGATCGAGCCTCGGGATCTCGCCCGGGTCGACTTCGCTCATCCCCCATGCGGCGGTGCTGGCCACGACCCCGAGAACACACACGAGCGCGCATGCCGCGCGCCTGAAGCCTCCTGCCATTCCCCTGTCCCCCGTGATGCCACTGCGGATCCGAACTTCCCGGCCGGGCCGGGCGCGGCATCCCCATGCCGCATCGGGAGCCTAACGAAAAAAGCCCGGGAACCAGGCCTTTTTCCAGCGCAACAGGCCAGCCCGGGATGCGACGGCGTTCACTGTCCTGAACACCCGAGGGCGCCGTGTCCGTCGCGGGATGGCGCGCTAGGCGGGCGCCGAGCGCGACACGTGCGGCAGCATGGCGATCCGGTCGACCGCGTCGGCGATTCGCCCGCGGGGCAACGGCACCTCGCCGTAGAACGCGAGGTGCTGCCAGGCCGACACGAGATGGAAGCCAAGGTAGTCGTCGCCCGGATCCAGCAGCATCGCCTGCGATTCGAGCCAGTCCAGCCCCGCGGCGATCGAACGGCGCATCTTCGCGAAACGCGGATGGGCGGCGGTGTCGATGCCCGTGCGGGCGGCCAGGATGAGTTCGACCTCGGTGGACATGATGCCGTTGAGCACCGCCCGCGCATTGAGGATCGCGGGCGCCGTCGCCAGCACGCCATAGCGGTCGCCGGGATCGTGCCGGCGCACCAGGTGCGCCGCGATGTGGTCGGAATCGAACACGACCGTGTCCCCGTCCACCAGCGTGGGCACGCGCATGAGCGGATTCGGCCCGAAGGCCGCCGGGTCGGCGTCGGCGACGTTGCCCGCGTCGACCGGGGCGAGATCCAGTCCGAGCGCGGCGGCGAGGATCCTCACCTTGCGCGAGAAGTGCGAGCGTGGCGTGTAGTACAGCTGCATGCGATTTCCTTCCCGCCCGCCGGCGGGCGCGGCATCAGAACACGGACAGGCCCGTCAGGCGCGCGAACCGGTGCAGCGCATAGCGGCCCAGCAGCGAATTGCCCTTCTCGTCCAGCCCCGGGTAGTACACGCACAGGCTCATGACATGCGGGACCACCGCGACGATCCCGCCGCCCACGCCGCTCTTTGCCGGCAGGCCCACGTAGAAGGCGAAATCGCCCGCCGCGTCATAGGTCCCGGCGGTCATCATCAGGGCGTTGATCCGGGTCGCGAGTTCCGCGCTGACCACGCGCTCGCCCGACACGCCGCATCGACCGTGGTCGGCGAGGTACTGCATGCTACGCGCCAGGTCCACGCAGTCCATGCACAGCGAGCACTGGAGCCAGTAGAAGTCGAGCACGGCGTCGACGTCGTTCTCGAGGTTGCCGAAGCTCTTGATGAAGTTGGCGGTCGCGAGGTTGCGGTGGCCGCTCTCGCGCTCGGAACGGCGCACGATCTCGTCCGCGCCCACGTCGGCATTGCCCGATCGGCGGCGGACGAAATCCAGCAACCGGTCCTCGGCGCCGTCGCAGTTGGAGAGGATCACGTCCGCCACCACGATCGCGCCGGCGTTCATGAACGGATTGCGGGGGATCCCCTTCTCGTACTCGAGCTGGATGAGCGAATTGAACGGGTCGCCCGACGGCTCGCGGTCCACGCGGTCCCAGAGCGCATCACCCACCGCCTCGAGCGCCAGCGTGAGCGTGTGCACCTTGGAGATCGACTGGATCGAGAACCGCTGCCGGGAATCGCCCACCTCGTGCACGGTGCCGTCGAGGGTCACCAGCGCCATGCCGAAGCGGTCCAGGGGCACGTCCGCCAGCGAATCGATGTAGTCCGCCTGGCTGCCCTCGCCCAGTCGCCCCTTCACTTCCTCGTGGATCGTGCCGAGGATGTCGGGCAGGTCGAGGTGCGAGATGTCGTGCTGGTTCTGGATCGGCTCCTGGAGCGCATCCGCCATGCGGGGATCCCCCTTCATTCGCTCGGTGAAGCGGCAGTATCCGCGGCCACCCGTGGCGCCCGGGTGACCGCCGTCGGACGCGGCTAGTCGTCGCCGCGCGTCCAGCCGTGTCGTGCCATGCACTGCTCGAACAGCGTGTCGCGCTCGGGCCCGGAGTCCGCGGAACCGGCGTGCGCCTCGCACTGCGCGCGCGCGGCGGCATGCGGCGCCGCCTCGCTGCCGCTCCAGCCGGGATCGTGCGTCGCGCAGCCGGCGACCAGGCAGGCCGCGGCCAGTCCGGGCAGCAGCGCTGGAGCTCGGAACGTCGCCATGGCACACCTCTCGTGGTCGGTCGGGACGGCGAGTTCACTCCGTCCGGGGGCAACGTGCAAGCGTGCAAGCAGGCGATGCGTTAACGAGGCCTTACGCGCACGCGGCCATACTGGACCCACGCACCGCGCCACGCCGATCGAATCTCCCGGGCCGACGCTCGTCGATCGCACCGGCGCGCAACGCCGACACCCGAACCGAACCCGCAGGGAGAAGGATGGGGAGCGGATCCACACCCTCCAGCATGGATGCCGTGGCCGGCCGCGCCACGCCCCCGCGATCGCGCGACGGCCAGGGCGATGCGCCCATCTTCGACGAGATGGGGTGGCCCGGCGAAGCCCGCGCGCCCTACGCCCTGGTGGACGACTGGCTCCGCACGCTCCCGGACGACCAGCGCGAACTGAAGCGCCGCGAGGCCGAGATCCTGTTCCGCCGCATCGGCATCACCTTCGCCGTGTACACCGAGGGCGGGGATCCGGAACGGCTGATCCCGTTCGACTTCATCCCCCGGGTGCTGGCGCAGGCCGAATGGCGGCGCCTGCGCACCGGACTGGAGCAGCGCGCCCGTGCGCTCAATGCGTTCATCCACGACGTCTACCACGACCGGGAGATCGTCCGGGCGGGGCGCATCCCGGAGTCCCTCGTGCTGGGCAACGCCGAGTTCCGGCCCGAGGCGGCCGGGCACGCGCCGCCCGGCGACATGTACGCCCATGTCTGCGGCATCGACATGGTCCGCACCGGGCCGGACGAGTACTACGTACTCGAGGACAACTGCCGCACCCCGTCGGGCGTCTCGTACATGGTCGAGAACCGGGAAGTGATGCAGCGGCTGTTCCCGGACCTGTTCCGGCGCAACCACGTCGCGCCCGTGGCCCACTATCCGGACGAGCTGCTCGCCACGCTGCGCTCGCTGGCCCCGCCCAACTGCAAGGGCGAGCCGACCGTGGCGCTGCTCACACCGGGCATCTACAACAGCGCCTACTACGAGCACGCGTTCCTGGCCGACGAGATGGGCATCGACCTGGTCGAGGGCGCGGACCTGGTGGTGGTGGACGACGTCTGCTACCAGCGCACGACCGCCGGCCTCGAGCGCGTGGACGTCATCTACCGCCGGATCGACGACGACTACCTCGACCCCCTGGTGTTCCGGCCCGAATCCATGCTCGGCGTGCCCGGCGTCCACTACGCCAGCCGCGCCGGCAACCTGACGCTGACGAATGCCGTCGGCACGGGCATCGCCGACGACAAGGCCGTGTACATCCACGTGCCGGAGATGGTGCGCTTCTACCTGGGTGAGGAACCGCTGCTCAACAACGTGCCCACCCACGACTGCAGCCAGCCCGGCGACCTCAAGTACGTGCTCGACCATCTCGACGAACTCGTGGTCAAGGCGGTGCACGGCTCCGGCGGCTACGGGATGCTCGTCGGCCCGCACGCCTCGAAGAAGCAGCTCGAGGAATTCCGCAGCCTGCTTCGCAGGCGCCCGCAGGACTACATCGCGCAGCCCACGCTGTCGCTGTCCACGGTGCCGACCTTCGTCGAGCAGGGCATCGCGCCGCGCCACGTCGACCTGCGGCCGTTCGTGCTGTGCGGCGCGGACCGGATCCGCGTGGTGCCCGGCGGCCTGACCCGCGTTGCGCTGCAGGAAGGCTCGCTGGTCGTGAACTCGTCCCAGGGTGGCGGCACCAAGGACACCTGGGTGCTGGAGGCCTGATGCTCGCCCGGATGGCCGACAACCTGTTCTGGCTGACCCGTTACATGGAGCGGGCGGACTACGTCGCGCGCCTGCTGCAGGTCGCCGGCCAGATGAGCGCTGTGCGCGTGGACGAGGGCCAGGGCAGCGAGTGGGAGTCGGCGATCATCGCCTCCGGCAGCAGCCACGGCTATTTCGCAAGGCACGACACCGCCGACGAGGACCGGGTGGTCGCCTACCTCGCCTTCGACCCGGACAACCCCGCGTCGATCGCCAACTGCCTGGAAGTCGCCCGCCGCAACGCGCGGGCCGTGCGCACCGCGCTGACCGCGGACATGTGGGAGGCGGTCAACGGCACCTGGCAGGAACTGTCCGGCTGGCGCGCCGGCGGCCTGGGCGTTGACCGGCGCGACGACTTCCTCGACTGGGTGAAGGCCCGCGTCGGCCTGTTCCACGGCATCTGCGCCAACGCCATGCTGCGGCGCGACGGCTTCCACTTCGCGCGCCTGGGGCAGTTCCTCGAACGCGCCGACAACACGGCGCGGCTGCTGGACGTGAAGTACCACGTGCGGCTGCCGGAGGTCAGCGACGTGGGCGGCGTGGTCGACTACTACCAGTGGCTCGCGATCCTGCGCGTGGTGGGCGCGCGCCGGGCGTACCGGGTGCTGTTCAAGGGGCAGGTCGAACCGGCCCGGGTGGCGGAACTGCTGATCGCCCGGGAGGAGTTCCCGCGCTCCCTCGCCTTCTGCTACCGGAACATCACCATGCACCTGGATTCGGTCGCCGCGCAGGACCGGCGGCTCGCCTCCGGCGCGCTGCACTGCGCGCACGCGCTCAACGCGGACCTCCGATTCGTGCAGGTCGACGAGGTCATCTCGGGCGGGCTGCACGAGTACCTGACCGACCTGATCGAGCGCACCGACCGGCTGGGCGCGGAGATCGCCGAAGGCCACCTCTTCTAGCGCGATCGACCACTGCATGCGACTGCACATCCACCACCGGACCACGTATCGCTACGCCCATGCCGCGAGCCTGGTCGTGCAGGCGTTGCGCGTGTGGCCCGCCCCCTGCCCCTCGCAGGATGCGGACGACTGGCGCGTGGAGGTCGACGGGCGGCTCCTGCGACCGACGTCGGTCGACGGATTCGGCAACCGGGTGGCAACGCACACCGTCGACCGCAAGGTGGAAACGGTGGACGTCACAGTCGACGCGCGCGTGGACACACGCGACCTGCATGGCGTCTTCGGCGCCGACCGCGCCCTGCCACCGGCCTTCTACCGGCATGGCACCGACCTCACCGCGCCCAGCGGGGCGATGACGGCCCTGGCCCGGGAGGTGGCCGGGGACCATCGCGACGGCCTGGCGGCGGCGCACCGCCTCAGCGCCGCCGTGCGCGACAGCGTCGACTACATCCCCGATGCCACGGATGCCCTGACGCCTGCGGCCGAGGCTTTCGAGGCGCGCAAGGGCGTGTGCCAGGACCATGCGCACGTCCTGTCGGCGATGGCGCGCGCGGTCGGCTTCCCGGCCCGCTACGTCAGCGGCTACCTGTGCCCGGCCGGCACCGAGGCCGCTGCCAGCCATGCCTGGTGCGAACTGTGGATCGAGTCGCTCGGCTGGGTCGGGTTCGACGCCGCCAATCGCCAGTCGCCGGACGCGCGCTACGTACGCATCGCCTGCGGGCGCGACTACCGGGATGCGGCGCCGATCCGTGGCGTCCGCCAGGGAGGACTGGCGGAAGCCCTGGACGTCGAGGTGCGGATCGGAGACCGTGGGGCCCGCGACCACCAGCAGTCCCGCCAGTCGCAGGCGTGACGCGCTGAGGCATCATGCACCGTGCGTCGCGCCGGTCGCGGCGCCGCGACGCGTGCCCGAGGAGGCTCCCCGATGACGTATTGCGTTGGCCTGCAGCTCGAAGACGGGCTGGTCATGCTGGCCGACACCCGCACCAACGCGGGCATGGACAACATCTCGTGCTTCGCCAAACTGCACCGCTTCCACGTGCCCGGCGAACGCATGATCGCGACGATGAGCGCCGGCAGCCTGGCGTTGTCGCAGGCGGTCATCAACCTGATCCAGGACGGCCTGCCCGACCCGGAGACGGGGGAGATCGAAACCATCTACACCGTCCCGACGATGTTCCGCGCCGCCGCGCTCGTCGGCGAGGCCATCCGGCGGGTGCACCGCGTCCACGACGACGCGATGCGCGAGAAGAACGTGTCGTTCGACGTGTCGATCCTGCTCGGCGGCCAGCTCGCCGACCGCACCATGCGCCTGTTCCAGGTCTACGACGCGGGCAACTTCATCGAGGCCACGGTCGACACGCCGTTCCTGCAGATCGGCGACCACAAGTACGGCAAGCCCATCCTGGACCGCGCGATCGACGCGGACACCTCGCTGGTGGACGGCATCAAGCTGGCGCTGATCTCGATGGACTCGACCCTGCGCTCCAACCTCGGCGTCGGCCTGCCGCTGGACCTGCTGGTCTACCGCAAGGACAGCATCGACGGGTTCACCACGCACCGGATCACCGAGGACGACGCCTACTTCCGCGACCTGCGCACGCGCTGGAACGCGGCGATCCAGGCCGCGCACCGCGAGATCCCGGCACCCGACTGGCTGGACTGACGCCTGCCCGGCGCCCGGGTCAGGGGATTGTGGCCCCGTCGTGGAGCCGCGCGGCCGCCGCCACCAGTTCGGCCGGGGAGACCGGCTTGGCGACATGCGCGTGGAACCCCGAGGTGATGGCGCGCTCGCGGTCCTCGTCCCGGGCGTAGGCGGTGAGTGCGAGCGCCGGGACGGGTACGCGCCCCTCCGCCTTTTCCCTTGCGCGCCAGGCCCGGATGAATGCATACCCGTCCATCTGGGGCATGCCGATGTCGCTGATCAGCATGTCCACGCGGGGCGCCGAAGAAAGCGCCTGGGCCGCGGAGCTGCAGGCGTGCACGAGCGCCCCGTGGGCCTGCAGTACCGCGGCCAGCACGTCCCGCGAGTCCCGGTCGTCCTCGACCAGCAGGACCTGCAGCCCGGTCAACTCGTGGCCGAGGGAACCGACCGCGCGGGATTCCGCCGGTGCGGCCGCGTGCAGGATGGCCTCCACGTCCCTGCCACCCCCCGATCCGGCGAGTGGAAGCCGGACGGTGAACGTCGCGCCATGTCCCAGGCCGTCGCTGTGGGCCTCGACCGTGCCGCCATGCATGTGGACGAGCTGCTGGACGATCGACAGGCCGAGGCCCAGCCCCCCGTGCTCGCGGGTCGACGACGCGTCCATCTGGCTGAATCGATCGAACACCCGCGGCAGGAAGGCGGGATCGATGCCATGCCCATGGTCGGTCACGCGCACTTCTACCTCGGCGTCGGTCCGCCGCGCTTCGAGGCGCACGGTACCGCCACGACGGCTGAACTTGATCGCGTTCGAAAGCAGGTTCCAGGCGACCTGTTGCAACCGGTCGGGATCAACGCACGCCTCGCCCAGCCCGGCAGCGAGCACGGTCTCGAGGCACACGTCGCGGGCCATGGCTGCCGAGCGGACGGATTCCGTGGCCGCGAGCAGCGGCTCGGCGACGTCCACCGCCCGCATGTCCAGCCGCAACTTGCCGCTCGCGATCCGGGAAATGTCGAGCAGGTCGCCGATCAACTGGGCCTGCGCCCTCGCGTTCCTGTCGATCGTGGCCAGGCCCTGGGACACCATCTCGCCCGCCAGCCGCCCGGTCGCGAGCATCTCGCTCCACCCGAGGATGGAGGTCAATGGCGTGCGCAGTTCGTGGGAAATGACCGCGAGGAACTGGTCCTTCATCTCGTTCGCGCGCGCGGCCTCGAGGAACAGGCGCTCCTTCTCCCTGGCATCCGCCTCCGCGCGCTCGCGACCCGCCTGCGCCGCGCGGAACAACCGGGCCCGGCTCATGCCGACCGCGGCCTGCGCCGCGATGGCCTCCACCAGCCGGGCGTGCGCTTCACTGAACACCCCGGGCTTCGCGTGGCCGAGGAACAGGCCGCCCAGGACCTCGCCGTTGTCCCACGTCACGGGGACCGCGAGGTAGCTCCTGACCGGGAGGTGGCCCTTCGGCATGCCGTGGTGTGGCGGCTCCTTGCCATAACGCGGATCCTGGAGCACGTCGTCGATGCGAATCGTGCCCTCTCCACGGAATGTCGGACCGAACAGCAGTGTCGCCCGCGGCATCGGGAATCGTTCGAACGCCTCGCGCGGCACCCCGGAAAGGGCGTAGAGCATGTAGCTGCCCTGCCCGTCCTGGTGTTCGACGTTGTAGAAGAACCCGCCGAACTGGGCGCCGGTCAGTCGCGTGCTCGCGTCGGTGACAGGCTGCACGATCGCCTCGAGTTCGATCTCGCGCAGCATGAGCTGGGAAAGTTCCCGCAACTCGGCGCGCTCGGCCTCGCGCTGGCGTTCGCCACGCAGGTCGCGCACCTCGATCACCGTGCCATGCACATGGCCATCGCGCCGGATCGGGCTGGCGGTGAACGCGACGGGGTAGAAGCTTCCGTCCTTGTGGACGAACACCTCCTCGCCGTGTTCCTGCATGTCCTGCGGCGCGGCGCGATCGATCGGGCATTCCTCGAGCGGATAGGGCCGCCCATCCGGCCGGGTATGGTGGACGAAATCGTGCAGGGGCTTCCCCCGGACCTCCCCCAGCGTGAACCCGGTCAGCACTTCCGCCGCCTGGTTCATGTAGACGCAGTGCTGCCGCGCATCCATCACGAAAAGCGCGACGGTCGCGTTCTCGCACACGGCACGCAATTGTCCTTCCGTGGTGAGGAGATCGCCGTCCATCCGCCTACGTCCCATCCCCGGTCCAGCCGGGAAGCCTACCAACCGGCTGCATCCGCGTCGTGAGGAAAACGGCGCCCGCGCGGCGCGCGGCAGGCGACTAGCCCGGGTGCCGCCCGCCGGCCATGAAGTCCACCTTGCCGAGCGGCACGCCTTCGCGCCGCAGCAGCGCGTACGTCATGGTCGAGTGGAAGTAGAGGTTCGGCAGCACGAAGCCGAGCAGGTACTCCTGGCCGGTGAAGGTGAGTTCGCCGGCGGCGGACGTCGGCACCACGATGCGCCGGTCCTCGCTGCCGTCGACCTGGTCGGCGCCGAAGCCCTTCACGTAGTCGAGCACGCGCACGATCCGCGCCTGCAGCGCGTCGACGGTCGCCTCGTCGTCCGCCACCTTCATCGGCTCGACGCCGGCCAGGCGCGCGGCGCCGTTCTTGGCCATGTCCGTGGCGATCTGGACCTGCCGCGACAGCGGCAGCATGTCCTCGGCCATCCGCAGCGCGAGCAGCGCGTCCGGGTCGCCGCCGTGCCCGCGGGCGTGGGACGCGCCCTTGTCGACCACGTGCGACAGGTTGCGCAGGGCGCGCACGAACACCGGAACCGAAGCCTGGTACATCGAGATCGCCATCGCGCCGCCTCCTGACGTGGGACCGCGACTATAGCGCCGGCCGCCGTCGCTCAGCCGGCCTCCAGTTCTTCCCAGCGGGCGTACGCCGCGTCGAGCTCGGCCTGCACCCCGGCGAGGGTGGCGTTGTCGCTCGCGATCGCTTCGGCATCGCGCTGGAAGAAGGCCGGGTCGGACATCGCCGCCGTCAATGCCGCGATGCGTGCCTCCAGCGCCTCGATCCGGGCCGGCAGCTGGTCAAGCTCGCGCTGCGCCTTGTAGCCCAGCTTCTTCTGCGCCGGTCGCGCGGCCGCCGGAGTCGCCGGGGGCGCACCGGACCGCTCCAACGGCGCGGTGCCCGTCGAATCCACCACGGCAGGGGCCGCCCGCTGCCGTTCCCAGTCGCTGTAGCCACCCACGTATTCGGCGATCCGGCCATCGCCCTCCATCACCAGCGTCGAGGTCACCACGCTGTCGAGGAAGTCGCGGTCGTGGCTCACCAGCAGCAGCGTGCCAGCGTACTCGCCCAGCAGCTCCTCGAGCAGCTCGAGCGTCTCCACGTCGAGGTCGTTGGTCGGCTCGTCGAGCACCAGGACATTCGAGGGCTGCGCGAACAGCTTGGCCAGCAGCAGCCGGTTGCGCTCGCCGCCGCTCAGCCGGGTGATCGGCGCCCGGGCCCGCTCCGGCGTGAACAGGAAATCCTGCAGGTAGCCGATCGCGTGCTTCTGGCGGCCGTTGATGGTCACGCTCTCGCGGCCCTCGGCGACGTTCTCCAGCGCGTTCCAGTCCTCGCGCAACGTCGCGCGGTGCTGGTCGAAGTAGGCGACCTGGAGGTTGGTGCCCTGGCGGATCGTCCCGGCGTCGGGCGCCAGGTCGCCGAGCAGCAGGCGCAGCAGCGTGGTCTTGCCACTGCCGTTCGGCCCCACCAGGCCGATCCGGTCGCCGCGCAGGATCGTGGTCGAGAAACCGCGCACCAGGCAGCGGTCGCCGTGCGCGAACGACACGTCCTTCGCCTCGACCACCTTGCGACCCGAGGCCTCGCCCTGCCCGGCCTCCATCCGCACGTTGCCCGCGGACTCGCGGCGCGCCGCCCGTTCGCGGCGCATTGCCTCCAGGCGGCGGACACGGCCCTCGTCGCGGGTCCGCCGGGCCTTGATGCCCTGGCGGATCCACGCCTCCTCCTGCGCGAGCACCTTGTCGAAGCGCGCCTGCGCCTGCGCCTCGGCGTTCGCGCGTTCCTCCCGGCGGCGCAGGTAGTTCGCCCAGTCGCCGGGCCAGCTGGTGAGCCTGCCGCGGTCGATCTCGACGATGCGCGTGGCCAGCGCGCGCAGGAAGCGCCGGTCATGCGTGACGAAGACCAGCGCACCGGGCCACGCGGCCAGGAAGCCTTCGAGCCATTCGATCGCGGCGATGTCCAGGTGGTTGGTCGGCTCGTCCAGCAGCAGCAGGTCGGGCGCGGACACCAGGGCGCGCGCCAGCAGCACGCGGCGCTTCATGCCACCCGAGAGCGCGTGGAAGGACGCGTCGCCATCGAGGTCGAGGCGGGTGAGCGTCTCGGTCACCCGCTGGTCGAGCGACCAGCCGCCCGCCGCCTCGATCCGGCCCTGCACCTCGGCGAGCGCCGCCGTGTCGACCGGCTCCGCATGGCTCAGGTGGTGGAACCGCGCCAGCCATTGCCCGAGCTCGCCCAGTCCGGCCGCGACGACATCCCAGACATCGCCCGCGGCATCGGCCGGCACCTCCTGCTCGAGCCGCGCCACGCGCGCCCCGCCGGCCACGCGCACCTCGCCGTCGTCCGGCCGCAGCGTGCCGTCGAGCAGCTTGAGCAGCGTGGACTTGCCGGCGCCATTGCGGCCGATCAGCGCGATCCGTTCGCCGGGTTCGATGGCCAGGTCCACGCCGTCGAGCAACGCGGGACCGCCGACGCCGTAGTCGACGCCTTGCAGGGTGAGCAGGGGCATGGCGCGATTCTACCGTTCGTCCGATGCCGGCTCCTGCCCGTCGCCCGTGGCCTCCGAGGGCCCCGCGCGGCGCTAGACTGGCGCACCGCGGAGGCGCCATGAACGTCACGACCGTTGGCGACCGCTCCACCCTGATCGCACGCCAGCAACTGGCGCTCGAGATGATCGACCGCGGCGCGCCGCTGGCGGACACCCTGGCCCTGCTGTGCCACATCGTGGAGGCCGAGGCGAACTCCTCGGTCCGCGCGGCCATCCTGCTGCTCGACCCGGTCACGCTCTGCCTGCGGACCGGCGCCGCGCCCACGCTGCCGGAGCGCTACAACCTCGCGATCGACGGCATCCACATCGACCCCAGGGTGGGGACCTGCGCGTCCGCCGCCGCGCTGGGCACCGTGGTCATCACCCCGGACATCGAATCCGATGCGGCCTGGTCGGGCATCGCGCACCTTCCGCTGGGCCTGGGCCTGCACGCGGCGTGGTCCATGCCCATCACCGGCAGCGACGGCACCGTGCTGGGCACGCTGGGCACCTACTTCATCGAGCGACGCGCCCCCACCGACGCCGAAGTCGAACTCGTGACAGCGCTGGTCGGCACCGCGGCCCAGGCGATCGAGCGGGCGATGCGACCGCCCGCCGGGTCCGCCGCGCACTAGCGACGCGCGGCGCGACGGGCGGTGGGCGACCTCAGCCGTTGGCCAGCGCGTACTCGATCCCGGCACGCACCGCCGCCACCTGGGCGTCGTTGCATTCGGCCGGCGTGGTGCGCGGGCTGTCGGGGTAGACCTCGGTGGTCGTCACGTAGCGGGCGTTCGTGATGCCGGCGCACAGCCCGAGCTGCTTGACCGGGTAGCGGATCACGCCGGGCGCGACGACGGGCGAGCCGATGATGTTGCCGTCCGCGTCCGCCGGCGCGATGTGGGTCACCTTCGACACCGCCTCGATGATCGCCGCCTGGAAGCCCGGCTGCGGGTTCTCGCTGTCGTCGACCAGGTAGAAGCCGTCGGGGATCGTGTCCGGCGTGGTGTCCTTGCCGTCGCGCGCGGCGAGCGCGGGGCGGAATTCGGATTCGTCGCTGTCGGTGGTCTCGTGCAGGTCGATGTGCACCAGGCACGCGTCGCGCACGGGCGCCAGCAGCCGCACCAGCGCGGCGGCCTCGCCCGACGGGCTGCCTTCGCGGAAGTTCCGGTTCGGGTCGATCGCGTCCGGGTTCCAGCGATGGATCCGCTCGTAGCCCCAGGGGCTCACGCACGGCACCACCAGCAGGTTGGCGCGACCCTCGAAGTCACCGGCGGCCTGTTCGAGGAACTGCAACGCGCCGTGCACGCCGCTGGTCTCGTAGCCGTGCACCCCGCCCGTCACGACGACGTCGGGCAGTGCCGCGTCACGGTTGCGGCTGCGCACCGCGAGCAGCGGGAAGGATTCGCCGGCGTAGTCCAGCCGCCCGTATTCCTCGACGTCGAACCGGTCGCGGAGGGCGTCGATGCGCGCGACCACGTCGTCGGCATGGCTGCGTTGGCGACGCTGCGCCCCGAGCCATTCGGCCTTCTCGGCCGCGCCCCAGGGCTGGCCCGGGGTACCGATCGGATAGAAGCGCTCCATGGGAACTCCACGTGGCAGGGGGCCGCACTCTACCAACGCGCGGTCGTGCTCCCGGCCCGGGCGTGCGCACCCCGAGCCGGCCGATCGAAAGGCCCGGGCGGCGGCCCGGCGATCCACGCCGGTCGCGCCGCCGGGCGAACCACGGGCGATCAGAACCCGTGGGAATACGACAGGCCCGCACCCCAGTCGGGGCTGCCCTCCGACAGTCCACGCAACGCGTAGACCTGGAAGCGCCCGGCCTCGCCGGCGGGCATGCCGTAGAACGCCATCACCTCGCTGCGGTCGTCGAAGCTGCTGGAGGCGGCCTGCTTCCAGTCGTAGACCAGCCCCGCGCTTCCCTGCCCGACCTTGTGGCTGAAGCCCGCGTTGGCGCTGGCCACCGCCTCGACGTCGATGTAGTCAGAATCACCCAGCTGCGTGTAGCCGGCGCCACCGAACCACGTCGTGTCGCCGGACGCGCGGTACAGGTCGATCGCCACGCCGTAGTCGTTCGCGCCCGTGCCCAGGCCCTTGTCCTCGTCGGCCGTGGCGATCTTGGCGTTGGCGGTCAGGTCGATGCCGAGCGCGCCGCGCGTGGGCAGCGTGTAGGTCGCCGCGAGCGCGAGGTCGCCCACGCCCGACGCGGTGCCGCTGGCCTGTTCCGTGCCGCCGCCCGGCGGCGGGCCGAGGAGGCCGCCACGACCCCGGCCGCGCGGGTTGAGGTTGTCGACGAGGCCGACGCCGGGCAGCACGTTCGGGTCGCCCGAGACGCGCAACCACGGCAGCGTGGCCTTGAAGGTCCAGTCGCCGGTGTCGACGCGGGCGCTCAGCGGCACCGACCAGATCTCGGTGGTGGTGTCGCCGCCGTAGTCACCGGTGCTGTAGTCGGTGCCGATGCCGAGCGTCACGCCGTCGGCGCGTGCGCCACCGGCCAGCAGCAGTGCGGCGCCGAGCGCCGCGATGCGAAGCGGGGTGTGTCCTTGCATTGCGAGGGATGTCCTGTTGCCGGGTTCGAAGATCGCCATGGGCGACGGGCGCCGGCGGGCGCCCGTCGGGTACGGCGTCGCTGGATGCCGCAGGGCGCGGGTCAGCCGCCCCCGCCGCGCTGCGAGCGCTCCGGTCGTTCAGGGCGCTCGGGGCGGGTCGGCATCGCCGGGCGCTCGATGCGCGCCGGGCGGCCGGTGGTGTCCGGACGGCCGGTGCGGACACCGGCATCCACGTCGACCTTCGCGCGGCCGGAGGCCTTGGCACCGGCGGCCTGGCCACGCGCGGCGGCGTCGACCGACGCGTCGGCGCGCGCATTCCGGTTGGACGCACTCACCAGGCTGCCCAGGTTGAACCCGAACTCCTGCGCGATCCGGCCCCAGCCCATGCCATCGGCCCGCATCGCCAGCACGCCCCCTTCGACGACGGTGGTGGTGGTGCCGTCGGGATGGGTCGTGGTGGTGGCGATGCCGGTCAGCGCGGACTGCAGGTCCGGGTACGTCCCGGCGTCGACCAGCGCCTTCGCCAGGGACAGGGTGATGTTGACCTCGCCGTAGCCCATCGGGCCGTTCGGGTTGGCCAGGGTGCGCTCGACCAGCTCGGTGGTCGTGGTCGTGGTGCCATCGTCGTTGGTGACGGTGGTGGTGACCTCTTCCGTCCAGGTGAACTCGCCGCCGGTGCGCAGGTCGCTCACCAGTTCGGCGGCGGCCTCCTCGGAGCCGGCGAATCCGGCGTAGCGCTCCACGAGGCGCTCGGCCGGGACCTCGGCCTCGGCGACGATGCCTGCGTCGACATCGCCCTCGAGGCCGGCGTCCTGGGCGGAGGCGGTGGCGGACAGCGACAGGGCGGCGCCCAGCGCGGCGGACAGCAACAGATAACGGGGAGTCGGCTTCATGCGCGTCACTCGTGTTGGAAAGGGACCGCCCGGGGGAAGGCGGCGCCGGCATCCTCGGCCCGTCCGCGACGCGGTGGCAACCCAATGGGGGCGGTCGGATTCAGGGCGGGTTTCGCGAGCATCGGAATCGCGTGACCTGCGTCACACAAGGCCCGAAGCCGCCGAAAACGCAGCCCACCGCTCACCGGGAACGGCCCTCCGCACGACACCATGACTTCCTTCCTAGACAAAAAGGTCTAGACAAGACATTCTAGACGGCGTAGCGTCAGCCCATCGCCAGACCGTCCGCGCCCAGATGCCCACGCCGCGCCTCCCCAAGCCGACGCCCACCGAACTGGAGCTGCTGCGCACGCTCTGGACGCTCGGGCCCTCCACGGTGAAACAGGTGCACGAGGCGCGGCAGGCGGACCGCCCGGACATCACCTACGCCAACGTGCTGCGCCTCATGCAGGTGATGCATGGCAAGGGGCTGCTCAAGCGCGACGAATCCCAGCGATCGCACGTGTACGCCGCCGCGCAGCCGCGCGGCTCGCTGCAGACCCGGCTGCTGGACGACCTCATCCACAAGGCGTTCGCGGGCTCGGGCAAGGACCTGGTGATGGCCGCGCTGCGCGGTGGCCGGGTCAGCGACGCCGAACGCGAAGAGATCCAGCGCTTCCTCGAGGAGACGCGCGATGACTGACCTGGCAGCCGGATGGGTTCCCGCGCTCGGCGCGGCGCTGCTCCACTTCCTCTGGCAGGGCGCGCTGGTCGGCCTGCTGGCATGGCTGGCGCTCGCGGTGTTGCGCGACGCCCGCCCGGCAACGCGCTACGCGGTGGCCTGCGGCGCATTGCTGGCCTGCGTGCTGTTGCCCGTGGCCACGTTGTGCATCGCGCTGCTGGACGCCGGTGCACTGCAGGCGACCACGTCGTTCAATGCGTCCGCACCGGCCGCGGCGGCCGTCGAACCCGCACTCGCGTCCACGATCCGGATGCGCCCCACCCTGCCCTTCGACGCGATGCCCTGGGTCGTCTCGCTGTGGGCCGCGGGCGCCGCCACGCTGTCGCTGCGGATGGGCTGCGGGCTGCTCTGGGTCCGCCAGCAGTGCCGCCATGCCATCGATGACGCGGACGGCCACTGGCAGGGCCGCGTCGACGCGTTGGCCCTGCGCCTGGGCATCCGGCGCCCCGTCCCCCTCCGGCTTGCCCGGGACGGCGACACGCCGATGACGGTGGGGTGGTGGCGGCCGGTGGTGCTGCTGCCGGTCGCGGTCGCCGCGCGCTTGCCGGTCGACCTGGTCGAAGCCCTCCTCGCCCACGAGCTCGCCCACGTCCGCAGGCACGACTACCTGGTGAACCTGCTGCAGGGCGCGGCCGAATCGCTGCTGTTCTACCACCCGGTCACCTGGTGGCTGTCCCGCGTCATCCGCGTCGAACGCGAACTGGTCGCCGACGACCTCGCCGCCGACGCGATCGGCGATCGCCGACGCCTGGCGATCGCGCTGTCCGAACTCGCCCGTGTCGAACCGACCCGGTCGGCCCCGTCCCGCCTCGCCCCCGCCGCGAATGGAGGTCAGCTCATGCCACGCATCCAGTCCCTCATCCGTCCCGACCGCCGCCGCCCGGGCGCCACGCTCGTGCTGCCGCTGGTCGGCCTCGCCCTCGCCGGTGCCGCGTTCCACGCCTGGGCCCGCATGGACATGCAAGGCGATTTCACCGACCACGCCGCCGCATCCCGCGTGCTGGTCGCGCAGGCGCTGCCGGCGCCCTCGGCGACGCCCGGCACCGCCGTGTTGCCGGCGCCCACGGGCAATGCGGCCGGTTCACGCGTGCCGGCCCCGCCGGCCGCGCCGGGTGCGCCCCCGGCCATTCCCGCGCCACCCGCACCGCCTGCACCGGGCGCGTTGACCGCCAGCCCGGCCCTTCCCGCGGCCGCACCGGACGCGCCTCCGCCGCCGCCCGCGGCCCCGCCCGCGCCGCGCCCGCCGGCCGCACCGAAGCCCCCGAAGCCGCCGCGGGGCGTGCACACTTTCGCCCCGCGCGATGGCCACGCCATGGCGCTGGTGCGCGGCGACGACCAGCACACGGTCATGTCCGGCGACGTGCGCGACATGGACGACCTGGCGGCCGCGCAGCGCGCGATCGACGGCGACTTCCTGTGGTTCCGCCGCGATGGGAAGGCCTACGTCGTGCGCGACGCGGCAACGGTGTCACGGGCACGCGCCGCATGGGCGGCCACGGACGCGCTGTCGCGCGAAATGCAGGCGCTCAACGCCCGGATGGCGCCGCACAGCGCGCGCATGCAGGCATTGGGCGAGCGCATGCACGCCCTCGCGGCGCCCGACGCCTTCGACACGCCCGAAATGCGCGCGGCGACCGCGCGCATGCAGGCGCTGGGCAACCGCATGGCGCCGCTGGCCGAACGGCAGGCCGCGCTGGCCGCGCGGATGCATGCCGCCGACGCGGCCGAACGCGCCCGCATCGAGCGCGAGATGGAAGCCGTCGGCCGCCAGCAGGAAGCGCTCGGCGCCGAGATGGAGCGGCACGGCGCACTGCTGGAGGCCGCCAGTGAACGCATGGAGCGCCAGCACGCACCGATGGAAGCGATCGGCCGCAAGATGGAGGCCGAGGGCGAGAAGATGGAGGTCGTCGGCGCCGAGATGGAGCGGCTGGGCGAGCGGATCGAACGCGAGGCCCACGCGGCCGAGGCGGCGATGCGCACGCTGGTCGACGCGGCGGTCCGCGACGGCCACGCGCAACCCGCCCCCGCCCGCCGGGATTGACGACAGGCCGGGCGCCCGCGCGGCGCCCGGTCACCCGCCTGCGATCCACGCACCCAGTCCGGCCAGCGCCGCACCGGCCAGCACCCAGCCCAGGTCCACCCGCAGTTTCCACAGCGCCAGGAACGCGGCGCCCGCGATGCCCACCGAGGTCCAGTCGACGGTCTCCCAGGCGGGGACGTCGACATGCACGATGCCGAAGTCCCACGCGTGCACTTGCGTGAACATCGCCCGCGACGCGAACCACGCCGACAGGCTCAGCACGACGCCCACGATCGCCGCCGTGATGCCCTGCAGCGCCCCCCGGAGCAGCGGCTGGCCCCGCAGCCGTTCGACATGCGGCGCGCCGAGGAAGATGAAGGCGAAGCTCGGCACGAAGGTCACCCAGGTCGCGAGCGCCGCGCCGAGCACGCCCGCGAGCCATGGATCGAGTTCGCCCGGGAACCGGAACGCGGCCAGGAAGCCCACGAACTGCAGCACCATGATCAACGGCCCGGGGGTCGTTTCGGCGAGCGCGAGTCCGTCGAGCATCTCGCGCGGCGAGAGCCAGGCGAGATCCTCGACGGCGCGTTGCGCCACGTAGGCCAGGACCGCATACGCCCCGCCGAACGTGACCAGGGCCGCCTGGCTGAAGAAGACCCCGCCCTCGGTGATGGCGTGCGTCGGTCCCAGCGTCGCCCACGCGACCAGCAGCGGCGCCGTCCAGGCGACCGCGAGCGCCAGCGCCAGCCAGGCCTGCCGGCGCCCCGAAGGCCGGAGGTGGGCGGGCCCTCGACCGGCCATCATGGCGTCAACCGCGTAGCGGGCATCGGTTTCCGGCGTCACGCCGTCGCGCGTGCCCGACGCAGGCAGGTAGCGGACGATCGCGGCGCCCACCAAGGCCCCGCCCATCACCACCCAGGGAAACGCGATGTCCAGCGCGAACAGCGCGAGGAACCCGAGCGCGGCGATCGCCACGTGCGCCGGGGACACCAGCGCGCGACGCCCGATCCGCAGCAGCGCCTCGACGACCAGCGCGACGACGGCGGCCTGCAGTCCGCGGAACACCGCCGCGACCTGCGGCAGGTCGCCGTGCGCCACGTACAGCGCGGCGAGCACGCCCAGCACGAGCGCGCCGGGCAGGACGAAGAGCACGCCGGCCACCAGGCCACCGCGGATCCCGTGCATCAGCCAACCGATGTAGACCGCCAGCTGCTGCGCCTCGGGCCCCGGAAGCAACATGCAGAAATTCAATGCGTGCAGGAAGCGCGACTCGCCGATCCAGCGGCGTCGCTCCACCAGCTCGCGATGCATCAGGGCGATCTGGCCCGCGGGCCCGCCGAAGCCCAGCCAGCCGATCCGCCACCAGACGCGCACGGCCAGCCGGAAGGGCACGGACGCGGAAGTGGAGCCGGCTTCGGCAGCGGTCAAGGTCACGGTCCCGGCGGGTCCACGCCCGCCGCGCGCAGCTTAACGGCGGCGCCGGTCGGGCGGTACGCCCGCGACCCGTCCGCGGCGCTATGCTGCCGCCGGCGGCCACGCCCGATGGCCGGCGCGATGCGGAGGCCCCCGATGCGCCTTCTGCTGCTTGGACTGCTGCTGTGCGCCCACGCGCTGTCGGCCGCGGCCGCACCCCGCCAGCTGGACGACCTCCGCTGGTCCGGCGTCGAACGCATCGTCGCGGTCGGCGACCTCCACGGCGACTACGCCAACTACCTCGCGGTCCTGCGTGGCGCGGGACTGATCGACGCGCGCGGGCACTGGACGGGGGGCACCACGCACCTGGTGCAGACCGGCGACATCGCCGACCGGGGCCCGGACACGCGCCGGATCATCGCGCACCTGCGCGGCCTCTCGCGCCAGGCCGCGCGCGACGGCGGCCGCGTGCATGCCCTGCTCGGCAACCACGAGGCGATGAACGTGCTGGGCGACCTGCGCTACGTGACGCCCGGCGAGTACGCGGCGTTCGCCGACCGGCGTTCGGCGGCGCGGCGCGACCGCTACTACGCCGCCGTGCTGGACGCCCTGCGCGAGCGCGACCCGGAGGCCTTCGCCGCCCTGCCCGCCGACCACCGCGCGCAATGGGACCGCGAGCATCCGCTCGGCTGGGTCGAACACCGGCTGGCCTGGGACCCGCGCTGGGGCGAGGACGGCGAGTTGTTCGCGTGGGCGGTGGGCCGCCCGGTGGCCGTCCAATTGAACGACCTGGTGTTCGTGCACGGTGGCATCAGTGGCGCCTACTGCGGCAACAGCCTCGCGTCGCTCACGGGGAAGGCACGCTCGAGCCTGCGCGGGCAGGCCGTCGCCGAAGGCGACGCCGACATCCTGCTCGATCCGCTCGGTCCGCTCTGGTACCGCGGCCTCGCGGGCGTGGCGCCTGCGGCACCGCCCGAGCTGGTCGACGCCATCCTGGCCACGCACGGCGCACGGCACCTCGTGATTGCGCACACGCCCACCGACGGCATCGTGTGGCCCCGGTTCGACACGCGCGTCATCGTCATCGACACCGGCATCGGCGCGGCCTACGGCGGCCACCCCGCCTGGCTGGAAGCCACCGCCGACGGACTGTTCGCCGGTTACCCGGGCGGTCGCGTGCCGTTGCCCGCGGACGACGCCGGGCGCGCCGACTACCTCGACGCGGTCATCGCGTTGCAGCCTGGCAACGCCGCACTGCGCGACGGCCGCGAAGCGTTGCTGGCCGGCACCACGGCGGCGTCAGCGGAGGCACCGGAGGCGACGGAACCCACGGGCGAGCCGGTCGCGCCGCCGCCCGCCATCACCTGCGACACGACGCCCTGACCTGCCGCGCGTAGCGCGCATCGTCGGCCAGCGTGTCGAAGAAGCCCTCCAGGTAGCGCAGCGCCTCGCGCCTGCGGCGCGGCTCGAGCCGCTGCTCACCCTCCACGAGCGCCAGGATGGCCCCGCGGCGTGAAAGGAATTCAGCACGCATGCCATCGATCGCCGGGTCATGGACGCAGAAGCCGCGGAACAGGCGTTCGGTCACGTCCTCGATCGGCAGCCGCGCATCGGGGACGGCGTAGTGCGCATCCACGAAGCCCGACACGTCGAAGTCGTACGGCAATGCCACGAGTCCCGGGGGCGAATCGCCCGCGGTCACGCGCACGTTGTGGCAGCACGTGATGTCGGTCGGCGCGCCCAGGATCTCCCAGTCCGTGTTGCCGATGAGCAGCTGGAACAGCATGAAGCGCCCCATCTGCGCGGCGTCGTAGTCCCGGGCGGCGAAGGCGCCGGTCTCCAGGCGCCGGCGGCCGTTGCGGCGCGCGACGTCGTCGACGTCCTCGATCAGGAAGGCGAACCGCGGGCCGTCGCCATCCGCATCGCCGCCGCCGTAGCGCACCGCGAGCGGTCGCACCCGGAAGGCATGCGGGGTGACCAGGTTGTAGATGCGGTAGGCGAGGAATTCCAGCACCGGATACGCCGACCATCGCCGGCCGTTCTCGCAGTGGGTCACCACCTTCAGGGAACCGGCGCCCTCGAACAGCGTGCCCGCGATCGCGGCGTCGTCGAACCGCAGTCGGAACGGCGGGAACCGGCACATGCGCCGCCGGCTGATGCCGCGTGCTTCGACCGTGCCCTCGATCCTGCGTTCATTGCCCGCCGCGTCCCGGTACGCCAGGACGGTCGGATGGCGACGCACCTGCGCGGTGTCCCGCCGCAGTTCCGACCACGGAACCGCGATGCGCACGTCCAGCACGCCGGGGTCGTCGAAGAGCCTCCCGGCGCGGTCCTGCGCGTAGGCGAACGCGGAGACGACGACGAACGCGGCCCCTGCCGCGACACGCGCGAACACCCGCCCGGCAAGGAATGACCGCGAACCACGCATCGGCGCCTAGGCCCCCGGTCCACCTGCATCATCGGCGCCGCCGCGCGCCTTGCGCTCACGCTTGCGCGCCTTCCGCTCGGCATCGAAGTCCGATTGCAGTCCATCGCCGAAGCAGCACACGTACATCGTGGCGTAGCAGAAGAACACGGTCATGACCGCCGCGACCTCCAGCGCCGCCACCCCCGCCGCGATGCCCGCGCCGATCGCCACCAGGATGAACAGCGCATCGAAGGTGTCCTGCAACGCCCGCCGGAAGTGCACGCCGGCGACGATCCCTGCCAGCGCGAACGCGAGCGCCAGGCTGTACTGCACGACCAGCACGATCGCCGCGACCACGCCCGGCAGGATCAGCGTCGTCTCGTCGAGCGAATGGTCGTAGCCGCTGCTGCGGTAGATGCCCTTGTGCACCCAGGACACCGGCAGCATGAGCAGCCAGACGCCCACCAGCGCGATGGCCAGCCGGCGTGCGTAGCCCAAGCGGTCGAACTGCGTGCCGATGGCCTCGGCCGCCGACGGGATCGCGTCACCGGGCAGCCCGGCCGGTCCGTCGACCACCACCCCGAAGCCGGCCAGGTTGGCCAGCCCACCCACCGGCAGGACGCCCGGCAACGACGGGATCACGAGGATCGACAGGCCCAGCGCCAGCGCCAGCGCAACGTGATAGGCAACCAGTCGCCGCAGCAGCCGGAAGCCCGCCTGCCGACCCAGGGAGCGCCCAACGGGTGGGCGACGCGGCGTGCCGTTGTCTCCGGACTTCGATGCGTTGGCCACGACCGATCCCCGCACGCTGCTGCTGTCCGGGACTACGCAGGCGTGTACCGATTACGGTCACGCGGACGGGTGCTGCGCGACCCGCTTCCCGAGCGTCCGGCGCAGGCCCCACGCCGTGCCGGCCGCGTGTCCCAGCAGGACCCCTGCGACCGCCAGCAGGCCGCCCCGGTCCAGCCACGCCGCCCCGAAAGCGAGCGTGGCATCGCCCAATGCGAGCCAGATGCCGAGCGCGATCCGCGCGGCCAGCAACAGCGTCAATGCGAGCAGGAACGCCCGGTTCGGCGTGCGGTACAGGCCGCGGTCGGTCCATTCCAGCCGGTCGAAGCGAAGGCCCACGACACCGGCGGCCACGCCGGCGCACAGGCCCGCGGCAGCATCGCGCGCCGCATCGTCCACCCACGCCCCCAACACCCAGGCCGCGGCCAGGAACATCAGTGCCGACAGCGCCAGCAACCACGCATTCGCGGCGACGAACCAGGGCTGCACCCGGCGGCGCACGCGCCCCGCCCGGTAGCGCTGGACCACCGAAACCGGCAGCAGCACGACCCAGAGCGCGAAGGCGGCCATGAGCACGAGGGGCAGGACGAACAGCGGCATCCCGGGAGCATACAAACGCGGGTCGACCGCGAGCGCCCGGAATGGGCCGGGCCGCAGAATGGCCCCGGGCGCGGGCCCTCACATGACAAGCGCATCCATGAACGCCGGCCCCTCGCCATCGACCGGACCCTCACGCGGGATCGTGAACCTTGGCCGCCGCGTCCCCCACCCCCCAGGAGGTCACCATGCGATTCCACGTGCTCGCACTCGGCGTGCTGCTGGCCGTCGGCTGCGCCGACCGGTCCCCGGACGAGGCCGATGACGCCGCGATGCCGCCCGCCGCCGACACCGGCACGGACGCCGGCACCGACGCCCCGCCGACAATGCCGCCGCCGTCGCCCGAGCCCTCCGACACCGTCCCGGGCAAGTTCCAGGGCACCTACGCCGCCGATGCCGAGGCTTGCAACGCGGCAGGCCACGAATCGCACCTGATGATCGGCGCCTCGACCATCGCATTCCACGAGAGCTCCGGCACGGTGACCGGCGTGCAGTCCAGCGGCAACGACCTTGAGGTGACCGCCGAACTGACCGGCGAAGGCGAGACGCGCACCGCGACCTACGCCTTCATGCTGTCCGAGGACGGACAGACGCTCACCGACAACGGTGGCGGCATGGTCCGGGTGCGCTGCGGCTGACCCCGCCCCCAGGCCCGGCCGCCACCCGGCCGGGCCTTCGTTCCGCCACACCGATCCGGGTCCGTCCCGGCACAAGGAGGCGCCGTGCGCATCCCGATCATCTTCATCGCCCTCGCCGTGCTCGCCGCCTGCGGCGAACAGGACGGCGCCGGGCAGTTCGTGCAGGCCGCCGAGGCCGCATCGGACGACTCGACGCCAACCGCGCCGGCGTCCGCGGCGATCCCGGAGCGCTTCCACGGGACGTGGGCATCGGATCTCGCCCACTGCGGTGAATCGGCGGACGAGTCGCACATGGTCCTGCGCGCCTCGGACGTCGAGTTCCACGAAAGCGGCGGCCCGGTGACCGCGGTCGACGTGGACGGCAACGCGTTGAAGTTCACCGCCGAACTCACCGGCGAAGGCGAGACCTGGATGGCCGACCTGTCGCTCCAGCTGGCCGAGGACGGCCAGTCGCTGACCGACACCGCGGTGGGGCTGTCGCGGGTGCGGTGCGGATAGCACGGGGCAGCCGTTAGACTCGCCCGATGGCGGCCTCGGCGATCGGGTTGATGCACCCGCACCGCAGGAACGTCGGGACGCCAATGCGCGACACCGCGCCGTGGTCGTGGACGCGCGGGGAGACCGGCTGATGACACCCGTGCAGACTTCGCTCTACGCCGACTTCGTCGCCGCGATCGATTTCATCGGCACGTTCGCCTTCGCCATCAGCGGCGCGACGGCCGGCGTGCGCAAGGGCCTCGACCTGTTCGGCGTGCTGGTGCTCTCGTTCGCGGCGGCCACCGCGGGCGGGATCGCGCGTGACGCGCTGCTCGGCGCGACGCCCCCGGTGGCGCTGGTGGACTGGCGATACCTGGCCGTGGCGTCGCTGGCCGGCGTGATCACGTTCTACCGGTTCGACGCGGTCGACCGACTGCGGAACCCGCTCCAGTTCACCGACGCCGTCGGGCTGGGCCTGTTCGCCGTGGTCGGCGCCGGCAAGGCGCTCGCGTTCGGGATGGGGCCTGTCGGCGCGGTGATGCTCGGCGTGCTGACGGGCATCGGCGGCGGCATCGTCCGCGACGTGCTGGTGATGCAGGTGCCGACGGTGCTGCAGCGCGAGCTGTACGCCATCGCGGCACTGCTGGGGGCGGCGATCGTCGTGGCCGGCGACGCGCTGGGTCTGCCCGCCACGCCGGTCGCGATCGTGGGCGCCGGGGCGTGCTTCGCGTTGCGGTTCATGGCCATGCGGTTCGGCTGGCAATTGCCGGTGGCCAAGGCGCGCCACTGAGCACGGCGCGGCCTGCTTCACGGCACGCTTCGCACGCGGCACCGAGGATTGCCGCTCCGACCGGAGCCCGCCATGCCGTCGAGACAGCCGCCCCCGTGGAAGCGGAAGAACCCGGTCAAGCCGGCGGCACGCATCCGGCTGACGCCGGACGAGAAGGCGGAAGCGCGGGCACGTGCCGAAGCCGCCGGCCGTCGCTATCCGAACCTGGTGGACAACATGGCGGTTGCGGGGAAGCGGACATGAAGACGAGCCCGATTCCGAACCCGCTCCCGCGCGTTCCCCTGCTCCTGCTGCTGCTCGCGGGATGCGCGGACCGGGGGGACATGCCGTCCCTGGAACCGGCCACCGAGGAACCCGCTCCCGCCATTGCGCCGCCCCCGGGGCCAGCACCCGCCGCACCGCCGGATGCCCTGCCCCTGCAGCACGGTGTCTATGTGATGGCGGGCGGGGACTGCACCGCCCCGTCCAATGCCGGCCTGCGCTTCTACGACGGCCACGGCATCAGCGGCACTGCCACCCATGCCTGCGAAGCCATCGTCCGGTCGCGCCAGGGCGACACCTACGGGGTCGACCAGTCCTGCGTCGACACGCCCGCGGGGAACGGCCCGCGCACCGTCGAGTCGCAGACCGTCACGATCCACGACCGGCGCAGCTTCACGCTCGCCATCGGCCGGGGCACCGGCCGCTTCACGCACTGCCCCGACGACGTGGTCCCGGACTACCTGCGCGAACGCGCCGGACTCGCGTCGTGACCGCGGAACCCGTGCTGGCCGCCGTCACGCCGGTCCGGCGTTGACACCCATGCCGGCGCCAGGCAGCTGCCGCTGGTGCATTCCGCAGGACGCCACTAGCGTCGCTCAAGAAGGAGACGGTCATGCTAAAGCTTTCCTCGCTCGCCCTGACCGGCGGGCTCGCGCTGGCCCTGGGACTCCCGGTGACCGCCGCGAATGCCGGCGAAGTCGCCGGGCCACCGGGTACCCAGGACCCCAGACCAACAGGTGTCCGCGACAATGCGAATTCCGACTGCGCGTACAGCGGCTTGAACGACTACGACGAGGAAGAGGGTCAGAACGAGTCACACGTCCAGACCGTCGCGGATGCGTGGAAGTTCTATGGGTTGCCACCGGGCTTCCCCGGCTGGTCCGGCGCCTGCCACGGCGGCACCAATGCGAGCCGTGACAAATAGCGCCGGCCTTGGGTTGGGCCGGGCCATCCACTAGGCGCGGACCGGCCCAGGTTCGCGATTCCCGCCGACTCCCCGGTTTGATCCAGCGATTCGTCGGGGATCGCCCGGCCGGTTCCCACTCGGCCAGCCGAAAGGCCGGTCGATGGAGTTTCGCCCCATGAACACCAATCCCGTCGTCTGGTTCGAGATCTACGTCCAGGACATGGCACGCGCCAAGCGCTTCTACGAGGCCGTCCTGGGCATCACCCTTTCGCGCCTGGGCGACCCGAACGATTCCGGGCTGCAGATGCAGGCCTTCCCGGGCGCCCCGGACCAACCGGGCGCGACCGGGGCGCTGGCGAAGTTCGCGGGCGTGCCCTCCGGCGGCAATAGCACGGTGGTCTACTTCACGTGCGAGGACTGCGCCGTAGAGGAGGGCCGGGTCGCCGATGCCGGGGGCCGGGTCGAGCGGTCGAAGATGGCGATCGGCCAGTACGGCTTCATCACCCTGGCCATCGACAGCGAGGGCAACCGGTTCGGGCTCCACTCGATGAAGTAGCCCGCCATCAGCCGGGAAGGCCGGCCAGCCGCAATCCCCTGGCGATGCGGTCGCGGTGCATCGGGTTGGCGAACGGCATCTTCGAGAGGAACTGGGCGGAGGAGAATCCCGGCCGTCGTGCGAGGCAGTCCGCCGCCACCGCACGCGCGGCCTCCTGATCACCCTTCAGGGCCAGCGTCGCCGCCCTGAAGGCGTCGACACGGTAGTGCCGCACGGTCATGCGATCGAACATCGACACCGCCGCGACGTCGTCGCCGCGGACCAGCCGCGCGATGCCCTGCTCGCGCCAGAACCACGGTTCGTCGAAGTACGGGTCGATGCGCCGCGTTCGCTGGAACCACGCGTCCCCCGCCTCCGGACGGCCCAGGTACGCCTGCATCATCCCCATCGCCGCGGTGTTCCACTGGTTGGTCGGGTTGAGCTCGATGGCCCGGTGGATCTGCTGCTCGCACAGCGCCCACTCCCCGCGCAGCCGGTGCACCTGTGCCAGCAGCGAATGGCAGGCGCTGTCCCCGGGATCGATTTCCACGCCGCGCCGGGCCAGGACGTATGCGGCCTCCAGGGACGTGTCGTCGCCCTTTGGCGCGTCGTACCAGTCGACGTAGCGCATCACCGCCAACAGCGCATGCGCCAGGCCGTAGTCGGGGTCCAACGCGATGGCCTTCTCGAACAGGCGCGTCGCCTCGGCGCGCTGCGAAGCGTCGTACCAGTGCAGTGCATTGCCCTCGAGCACGCATTCGTAGGCGGCCAGGCTCGGGGGCGGCTTCCGCCGCGCGCGCTCGACGTCGCTGGCCTGCACCCGTCCGACGAGCGTGCTGACGATGGTCGCGACGACGCTGTCCTGCACCGCGAAGATCCCGGAGGCCGGCTGGTCGAACTTTTCCGCCCAAAGCGTGTTCCCGGAGTCCGCGTCGATCAGGGACGCGCCGATCCGCACATCGTCGCCGAGGCGGCGGACGCTGCCTTCGACGATGTAGCGCACGCCGAGGGCCCGCGCGACGCCTTCGAAGTCGTCCGAACCGCGGTGCCGGAAGGAGGCGGAACGCGAGCGGACCGCCAGCATCCGCCACCGCGAGAGCGCGGTGATGATGTCCTCGGTGATGCCGTCGCTGAACCACGCCTCCCCGGGGGCCCCGGAGAGATCGCGGAACGGCAGCACCGCGAGCGGGATCGCGCCGTGCGAGGTCGCCTGCGGCAGCCGTGCCCCGGCCGGCCCGCCCGCGTCGACCTGGTCCGCGTCCCCGGAACGCACCGGCGCGATGAACCGGTATCCGAGCGAATGCACGGTCTGGATGAAGCGCGGCGCCCTGGCGTCATCCTCGAGCGCGCGTCGCAACTGCATCACCAGCCGGTTGAGCACGCCGGGGGTCACGTGCCGGTGGCCCCAGACCACGTCCAGCAAGCGTTCGCGGCCGAGCAGCTCCCCCGGATGGGTCACCAGTTCGCCGAGCACGGCGATCGCCTTCGGTTCGAGCGTCAGCGGCACGCCGTCCCGGCGCAACTCGTGGCGCGACGGGGTCAGTACGTAGTGGTCGAAGGCGTAGCTACCGGTCATCGGGGCGTCCAGGGGCGTCGCGCGGCGTGGCGCGCGGTCGGCATGGCCCCTGTTCCCGGATAGGTAGAACGCGACCTCGCCGGCAACCCGGCATCCGCGCCCCAACGTGAACGCCACCATGTCCGACGTCCCCGCCAGGCACGCCCCGGCGAGGTGGGTGGGCTACCCTGCGCGCCGCGCGGCCCCGTCGGCCCCGTGTTTCCCCGCAGAATGGACACCGCCCGCATGCACAAGCTCGCTCCCGCCGCCCTGTTCGTCGCCTCCCTCGCCGCTGCGCCCGCCACGCTGGCCGGCGACTTCTTCATCAACGGCCAGGCCGGCCGCATCGACCTGGACGGCGACGATTTCGACGGCGACGAGAGCAGCCTCGCGCAGGCCAGCGCCGGGTACCGCTGGGGCCTGGGCATGGCGCAGGTCGGCATCGAGGGCGGCCTGGGCAAGCTCGGCGAGCTTGAGGACCAGAGCCGCACCACCACGGTCGACGGCTTCGTCGACAACAGCTACCAGCTGGACTCGCGCTACGGATTCGTCGGACTGAACGCGCGCGTCAAGCCGCCGCTGGTGCCGCTGTACGCCATCGGCCGCGCCGGCTACATCGGCATGCGCCATGAGCTGGCGTCCACGTCGATCGACACCACCGGCACCACGCCGATCACCCGGCGCAGCACCTTCGACCGGACCGACGGCGGCACCTACGTCGGCGTCGGCGTGGGCACCACGATCCTGCCGATGCTCGACGTCGGCCTGATGGTCAACCAGTACCGCGTTTCCCAGGTCGAGTACGACGCCGCCAGCGACGAGTACGCACTGTCCGGCGAGAAGCGCAACGCCCGCAGCGTCACCCTGACCGCCGAGTACCGCTTCTAGCCACCGGTCCGGCGCAGGTCACGGAGTCCCGGCCAGCCCCTCGACGCCGACCATCGCCCCGCGGTCGCCATCCCAGCCGTCGGTGACGACGCTGAACGTGCCGTCGGTCTCCAGGACGACGGCCGCGATGCGGGATAGCGAAGCGTGGCCCCGCGAACGCACGGCGGCACGGACCTCGCCCATGGTCACGCGGTGGCGCTTCATCGCATCGCGCTGGAACCGCCCGTCCTGCAGCAGCACCGACGGCGCGTTCTTGACGATGCGTCGGATCCGGGGCGACCGCACCGAAAGCCACGAAATCGCGTACTGGAGCATGATCAGCAGGCCCATCCCGGCCAGGCCCTCCAACAGCGCGACGTCGCGACTGAGGAGGATCGTCGCCAGCGTCGAGCCGAGGGCGATCGTCACGATCAGGTCGAATGCATTCCACTTCGACACCGTGCGCTTCCCGGTGACGCGCAGCCAGCCCACGAGCGCCAGGTACGCCAGCGTGCCCACGACGAGTACACGCAGGACCTCGTTCCAGCCGTCGAAGAACATGTCGCCGCCTCCGTTGTCTGTCGGAAGCGCGCATTCATGCATGCCCGCGGTGGACGCGAAGTCAGGCCGCGGTGCCCGACAGCAGGCCGATCGCGGGGCCGTCCACGCTCCCAGGGGCTACGCGCCCGGCCCTGCACGGCCCAAGGCGGCCCGCGCTAGCCGCGCAGCAGGTAGACCGGGAGCGCAACCAGCCCCAGCAGGAAGGCGATGCCCAGCAGCGTGAGCACCACGCGCAGCGGCTCGTCGCGCAGCACCGTCCAGAAAGTCTCCGCGGTGCCCGCCTCTCGCGCGGCCGCGTACTCGGCGCGCACGCGGGTGCGGCGCTTGTCCTGGTAGTCGGCCATCAGGCGCTTCGCCCGGTCGATGTCGGTGTCGTCGGTGATGAAGATGCCGCCGGCGGAAATACCCCAGATGCTCGGGGTGGTTTCGTAGAACGCGATCCCGTGCTCATCGAGCATCGCCCGGACGTCGTCCGCCTCGTCGTCGGGCACATGGCGCAGGTTGAGCAGGAGCCTGGACATGCGCGGATGCTAGCCCAGTTCCCGCCGGGCGCGTTCGCGGCGCGCCTGACCGCAGCGTGCGCCCCCGGGAAATGGACCCGACCCCGTTTCCGGCACAATCGCGCGGATGCGGACTTTCGTACTCAGGGCCCGGGCGGCGCCGGTGGACAGCGCGAAGCTGCTTTCGGGCGTCGGCGGCGAGGCGCACACCGAGATCCTCGCGCACACGCTGATGAACGCCATCTTCGTGGCGCAGTCGCACCGGCCCGACGTGGTGGTGCACCTCCTGCTCGAGAGCACGCAGGATTACTCCCGCGCGATCCGGTTCGAGGCCGCCGCCATGCACGACATCGGCGGCTTCCACGAGCAGGCGCTGCTGGGCAAGGTCGCCCGCGCGCTGGATGCCTCCCGCGGCATGGGCAAGGAGGAAACGCGCCCCGTCGAACCGGGCGTCACGGTGCGCACGGTCAGCTTCGAGCACCTGGTGCGGGAGCTGGCCACCGACCACGCGCTCTATGTCATGGACCGCAAGGGCACGCCCATCGGGGAAGAAGCCTTCGGCGACAGCCCGTGCTTCCTGCTCACCGACCACATCCCGATGCCGAAGAAGACGTTCAACAGCCTCGACCGCCTGGGCGCGAAGCGGCTCGCGCTGGGCCGGACGATGCTGTTTGCATCGCAGTGCGTGGTGCTCATCCACCACGCACTGGACAGGGGCTAGCGATCAGTCCGCGTCGCGCGCGACGGCCACCGCCCGCGGCTCGATCGCGGCGAGCAGCTCCAGCAGGCGGCCGGTGTCCACCGGCTTGACCAGGTGGTCGTCGAAGCCCGATTCCCGCGCCCGTCGGCGGTCGTCCTCGGCGCCCCAGCCGGTGACGGCGAACAGGTGCATCGGCCGCCCGGCCTCGCGCAGGTGGGCCGCCACCTGGAAGCCGTCCATGCCAGGCAGGCCGATGTCCAGGAACACGACCTCCGGGACGAACGCCGCCGCCGCCTCGACTGCCGCGGGGCCGTCGTGGACCATCCGCACGTCGTGGCCTTCCATCTCCAGCAGCATGCGCAGGGTGTCGGCCGCATCCCGGTTGTCGTCGACCACGAGGATGCGGAACGAACCCGCGGCCGCTGTCGACGGCAGCGCGCGCGCATGCGGGGATTCCGCCCACCCGGCAAGCAGCGGCAGCCGCACCACGAACGTACTGCCCCGTCCCGGTCCGTCGCTCTCGGCGTGCACGGTGCCGCCGTGCAGTTCCACCAGCCGCCGCACGAGGGTCAGTCCGATGCCCAGGCCGGCCTGGTGCCCGTCCTCGGGCCGGTCGACCTGGGTGAACAGGTCGAACACGCGCCCGACCATCGCCGCCGGGATGCCCATCCCGTTGTCCTGGACGCGCAGCTCGACCTCGCCATCCTCCACGCGCGCCGAAACGTGGATCTCGCCGGACCGCGGCGTGTACTTCGCCGCGTTGTTGACCAGGTTGGACAGCACCTGCGACAGCCGCGTCGCATCCGCGTCCACCACCATCGGCCGGTCGTCCATCGCGATGTCGAGCCGATGGCCGAACGACTGCACGACGGGCATCGACGTCTCCACCGCGCTCTGCACCACGTCGCGCACGTCGCAGGGGGCGCGCGCAAGCACGAGCTTGCCGTGCGTGATGCGCGACACGTCGAGCAGGTCGTCGACCAGCCGGACCAGGTGGGTGATCTGCCGTTCCATCATCGCCAGCGTGCGGCGCAGCTCGACGGGATCGCCGCCGCGCGACACCAGCGACAGGCCGGTGCGGATCGGCGCGAGCGGGTTGCGCAGCTCGTGCGCGAGGGTGGCGATGAACTCGTCCTTGCGCTTGTCCTGGTCGCGCAGCTTCTCGTAGAGCCGGCTGTTCTCCAGCGCGACCGAGCCGATCTGCGCCAGCTGCACCAGCACCGCCTCGTCGGTTTCGGTGAAATCGCCCTCCAGGCGGTCCGATAGCTGCACCAGGCCGATGTTCCGCCCGTCGTGCGCCACCAGCGGCACCGCCAGCCAGCCCCGCAACGGCGGATGCCCCGCGCTGCCCGAGAACCTCTTCCAGCGCGGATGGGCCTCCATCTCCGCCTGGGTCAGGCGCATGGGGCGGTTGGTCTCGCAGACCACGGTATAGATGCCCGCCCCGTTGGGCGCGGCGTCGTAGCCGGCGTAGCGGGCGTACTTGTCCGACATCGACACGTTGACGATCGCCTGCGACCAGTCCGCCCCGGTGGTCAGGCTGACCACGGCCTGGTGGGCCCCGATGATCCGGCGCGCTTCCTCGGTGATGACCGCAAGCACGCTCTCGACCGTGGTCGACGCGTAGATCGTCCGCGCCGCGCGTGCCACCTCGCCGAGCAGGCGGGCCTGCTCCCGCTCCCGGTCGAGCAGCGCGGCCAGGCGCGCCTGGGTCAGCTTCACCTCGGTCACGTCCACGGTCACGCCATCGAAGCGGATCGGCGACCCGTCGTCCGCGTAGGCGCTGCCGCCCAGCGCGCGGATCCATTTGAACGCGGAGCCGTCGGGGGCGACGGTGCGGTAGTACACGTCGTACGCGGCGTGGCTGGCGATGGCCCGCTCGATGGCCTCCCGCGTCGGCTCGCGGTCCTCGGGATGGATGCGTTCGTAGAAGGTCTCGATCGTGACCCGCGTGTCCGGCTCGAGGAAGAAGTGCTCCCTCACCCGGGCATCCCAGATCAGCTCGTCGAACGGCAGGTCGCAGTACCAGAAACCGATGCCCGACAGCCGCACCGCGTAGTCCAGCCGCGCCCGGCTGTCGCTGAGCGAGCGCTCGGACTGCACCCGCTCGGAGACGTCGCGGGTGACCGCCAAGTGGGCATGCCCGCCCGTCGACCAGGGCAACGGCACGGCGTTCGTCTCCATCCAGCGCCGCTTCCCGCCGAGTCCGACGAGTTCGAATTCCAGCGCCCCGCCCTCCCCCGCGCAGACCCGCTCGTTGAACGCGCGGAAGGCGTCGCGGTGCTCGGGCGCGATGAGGTCGTAGACGCATTTCCCGACCACGGCCTCCGGCCCAGGCGCCTCGACCATCCGCAGGCCCGCGGCGTTCATCTGCAGCACGGTGCCGTCCGGGGCCACGACCTTCACGCACTCCGGGCTGGCCTGCACCATGGCCCGGTACCGCGCTTCGCTGACGCGCAGTTCCCCGGCCACGCGCGCCCGCTCAAGGGCCTCCCAGCAGCGCGCCACGACCTGTTCGGCCAGTGCCACCTCATGGGACTTCCAGTGCCGCGGCACGGTCTGTTGGACCGAGGCCACGGCCGTGAGCGCGCCGTCGCGCATCAGGGGCACGGTGATCGACGCGCGCACCCGTGTCTGGGCGAACGCGTCGCGAATGCGAGGATCGACGTCCAGGTCGGCTTCGCTGTCGTGCACGAGGTACGAGCGCCCTGCGCGCATGGCCGTCTCGAAGCGCTCGCCGAAACCGTCGAGGGGCCATCGCCCCGACACGGGCGGCACGCCATTGGAATGGCCGCCGACCACCCAGAGGTGGTCGTCCCCGTCGCTGGCCGCGTACACGCACCGGTCGGCGCCAAGCTGCTCGGCCAGGAGGCGCGCCGCGGTCCCGACGATGTCGGCGGATTCCGACAGCGGCTGCAGGGCCAGCGCAAGGCGCGACAGGAAGGCAAGCTGCGCCTCGCGCACCTGCAGCGCCTCGTCGCTGCGGCTGCGCTCGATGGCCAGCGCGGCGGTGCGGGCCAGCGTGCCGACCAGGTCGATCTCGAGCTGCGTGGGGACGCGCCGCGCCCGGAAGTAGGTGCCGAACGTGCCGATCACGGCGCCGTCCGATCCGGTGATCGGCATCGACCAGGCCGCCGGCAGTCCGAGACCGAGCGGGAGGCGCGCGATGCCTTCCCAGCGGGGGTCCGCCGCGATGTCCGGGGTCACGATGATCGTGTTGCGCGCGGCCGCGGCCGAGCACGTGCCCAGGTCGGGCGAGACGGCCAGGCCGTCCACCGCGGCGTTGTATTCGTCGGGCAGCCCCGGAGCCGCGCCATGCCGCAGGTGGCCGTCCTCCACGAGCAGCACCGCGGCGACCACCTCGTCGCTCGCTTCGTCCTCCACGATCCTGCACAGCTCGGCGAGGACGAGGGGCAGCGGTTCGCCGCGCACGACCATTTCCAGCACGCCCCGCTGGCGATCGAGCAACGCCCGCGAGTGGGGCGCGGACGCCGGGGCAGGGCGCCCTTCGGGGGGACGGTCGGGCGCGGTGCTCATCGGGGTTCCGGCATGGCCGCAGGAGGGGCGACGTGCCAATGCTGGATGGCCGCGTCGCCCGGGTGACGTTACACCAGCAACCCCGGTGGCGTCCGCCCTGCCGGCGCCGCCGGGGTCGCCGACGCGTTCAGGATCCCGACCGGGCCGCCAGCCACAGCAACGCGAACGCCGCCACCGCGACCGTGGCGTGCACCACGACGATCCCCTTGGGCATCGGACGCCCGCGCTGGTGGTACGCCAGGTTCAGCAGCGCCCCACCGGCCGCGGCGATGGCGAACAGCACCGCGGCCAGTTGCGCCATCGCGGGCACGCCGCCGAACACGGCCGCATAGACGAGCAGGGTCAGCCCGGCACCCGCGAGCAGTCCGTGCAGCATCGCCAGCCATGCGGGCGGGTTCCGCCCGCCGGCGAAGCGGATGCCCGCCATGGCCAGTCCACCCGCCGCGGCGACCAGGAACAGCCCGATCGCGGTCCGCAACATCGTCATCGAATCCATGTCGCCCTGCCCTCCAGTGATTGATCGGTACGGACCGCGCGTGCCTGGAAGGCCCCCGTGTGCGGGGCCTCCCAGCCACCCATCGTGCCTGACCTCAGAAGCGGAAGCCCACCCGCGCGTAGTAGAACCCGCCGTTGAAACCGTACGGCGCGTGCACCGGATACTGCGCGCCCGCGATGCCCGCCCACGGGTTGTCGTCCGGCACCTTGTCGAACAGGTTCTGCGCGCCGACGCTGAAGTACAGGCCCGAGTCGAAGGTCCAGCCCAGTTCGGCATCCACGGTGACCGCGCTGTCGCCATGGATCGGCAGGCCGCCGTCGGCCGCCAGCACCACGTCGCTGTCCAGGTGGTCCTCGTAGAACCCGCCGTAGTAGTTCACGCGCAGGTTGGCGTGCATGACCTGGCGCTGGTGGTTGATGCTGAAGTAGCCCTTGGTGCTGGGCAGCGACTCCTCCAGCTTCTTGACCCGCGCCTCGCTGATGATGCCCGGCGTGAAGTCGTCCACCTCGGTGCGGTTCCAGTTCGCCGCCAGCGAGTAGGTGGTCTCGCCGCCGAAGTGTCCGGTCTGCACGCTGCCCACCAGGTCGAAGCCGGTGGTCGTGGTGTCGAAGTCGTTGACGAAGAAGCCCACGCGGTCGAGGGTCGCCGCCTGCGGGTTGCCGGCCGCCACCAGCGCGGCGCGGTCCGCGTCGGTCAGGGTGAAGTCCGTGCTGCGCGCGATCCGGTCCTCGACCTCGATGCGGTACCAGTCAGCCGTGACCAGCCACGGGCCGCTGTCCCAGACCGCGCCGAACGACAGGTTGCTCGACTCTTCCGGCGTCAGCGGCTCGGCGCCGTAGAACGCGGCGATCGGGTTGGTCGGCGGGAGCGTGGCGGTGTCGCGCAGCTCGCCGTCGATGAAGGCGGTGGTGACCTGGCTCACGTTGGCCTGGCCCGGGGTCGGCGCGCGGAAGCCGGTGCTGATCGCGCCGCGCAGCGCGAACACGTCGTTCACGTCGAAGCGGCCGGTGAGCTTGCCGTTGGTCGTCCCGCCGAAGTCGCTGAATTCCTCGTGGCGCACGGCGGCCGCCAGGAGGAGTTGCTCGGTCGGCCGCCCCTCCACGTCCACGTACACCGCCCAGTTGTCGCGGTCGCTCTTGCCGGCGGTCACCTGGTTGAAGCCCGGGAAGCCGTTCGAGCCGATGCTGAAGCCCTGCGAGGTCAGCGGGCCGATGGCGGTGGACGCCGCATCGCCGGCCTTGATCTCGAACTCCTCCTTGCGCCACTCCGCGCCCATCGCCACGGCCAGCGGCTCGACGGTGAAGCCGGTCTCGAAGTCGCGGCTCAGGTCGAAGTTGAACATCGTCTCCGTCTGGGTGTTGCCGCCGGGATTGAAGCGCAGCCCGTCGGGCTGGGTCGGACCCTGGGACGAGTTGACCGTGTTGAGCATGTAGAAGTCGATGTTGTTGCGGCCGTAGGACCCGCTCAGGTCCCAGTGCCAGCCGTCGCCCCACACGCCGCGCACGCCGGTGGTCACGGCGCTGTCGTCCATCTCGCCGCCGAAGCGCGGGGTGAAGCCCCCGGGGAACTGCGAGAGGAAGGTGAAGCAGCCCGGCGGCAGCGCGTCGACCTGCGGGCCGACCACCGAGTACGGGATCAGGTTGCCGGCCGGATCACGCAGCGCGATCTCCGGGCAGACGGTGCCGTCGAGCGAACCGATCAGCAGCGTATTGCCGCCGTCGTTCGAGAACACGCCGCCACGGTTGGTCGGGTTGCGGTAGTAGAACCCGCCCTCGACGTCGCGCCGGGCATGGTTGCCGAACAGGTACCAGTCCACGGCCTCGCCCGACACGCCCAGGTTGGCGACGAACTTGAAGTCCTCCTTCGTCTCCGGCGAGCCCCAGATCTGCGCCGGGTTTCGCACGCCCGGGTAGCCGGCCGCGGCGACCGCGGCCGCGTCGTCGCGCTGCACGCTGCGCGAGGTCGGGTCGGCCTGGCGCCATTCGGCGGTCAGCGTGGCGAAGCCCTCGGCGGCCAGCGGCAGGCCGAGCTGCGCGCTGTACTGCTGGGTGAAACCGTCGCCCTCGTAGTGCTCGCCGGCGAAGGCCTCGACCGTGCCGCCGCCGTCGAGCCGCTTCAGGCCGAAGTTGATGACGCCCGCGATCGCGTCGGAGCCGTACTGCGCCGCGGCGCCGTCGCGCAGCACTTCCACCTGCTCGAGCGCCAGCGACGGGAACACGGAGATGTCCGGGCCCTGCGAACCGTCGGACAGGCCGTGGCCGAGGAAGGTGATCACCGCCGCGCGGTGGCGGCGCTTGCCGTTCACCAGCACCAGGGTGTTGTCGGGCGGCAGGCCACGCAGGTTGGCCGGGCGCACCAGGGTGGCGGCGTCGTCGATCGGGATGGTGCTGACGTTGAACGAGGGCACCAGCACGCGCATCTTGTCGAGCACGTCGACCGACGGCACGGCATGGAATTCCTCGCCGGACAGGATGTCGATCGGCACCGCGGAGGTCGCCTCGGTGCGCGGCTTGGCGCGGGTGCCGAGGACCGAAACAGTTTCCAGCGTGGTGGTCTCCTCGTCGCCGGAGGGCGGTGGATCCGCCTGCTGCGCGGCCGCCAGGCCGGTCGCCGACAGGGCCGCCGCCGCCAGGGCCATGCGGACGCCCGTCGCGAGCGCATTGGCCGACAGCCGCTGCTTGTTGTTCGTCCTCGCTTCCATCAGTGCCTTCTCCCCGAAAGTTGTGGTCGTGATCTTCTTTTCGCGCGGGACAACAGCCGCCCTGCCCCCTGCTTCCGGACGGACCATGGGCTTATTAACAGAACGTTAAATGGGCGGCAATGAGGGAAAACCCATGACCGACCGACGGTGGCCCGGGTGCACCGCGCCGGGCACGGCGGGAAGGACGGCCCTAGCCCCGCCAGTTCGCGTGCAGCCGCCAGAAGTCGACGCTGCGGCGGTAGGCCTCGCGATCCAACGGCACGCCCGAACCGCCCTCCTCCACGCCGAGTGCATTGCGCAGCATGGTGATCGGCACCAGGGGCGTTTCGACCGGCTCGGCGGTGTAGAGGCAGCCCACCACGCCCCAGTCGGCGTCGACCACGGTGCCTTCCTTCGCAAGCTGTTCGCGATCGTAGAGGATCGGAATCAGGTAGTCGGCCACCGGCGGCTCGAGCCCCTCGAACCAGCGCACCAGCACCGGCAGTTCGTCGTCCGAGCGCGCTTCGTAGTCGGAGCGCAGCAGGTGGCGGTTGTCCTCGGTGATCGGCACGGCCTGGCAACGCGTCGAGGTCCAGTTGCGGTGCACGTGCAGCTTGCAGAACGGTGCGTAGCCGTCCAGTACCTGCAATGGCGGCACGTCGTTGAGGTGCCGCTCGAAGCCCTCGGGCGTGATGTCCTGGATGGTGTTGCGCCGCTGCGCGCGGAACAGGCGGCTGCGGGCGAAATCGGTGAGGGCGATGGTCATTGGCACCTGCGGGTCCCGGGATCAGGCGGGATAATGCACGGTCCCGTCCGCCAGCCGCGCCCCCCGCGTCGGGGTGCCGGTCGCGACCTGCCCCGGCCCCAGGATGTGCCGGACCTCGCAACCCCGCGCCAGCAGGTGGTCGGCGATGATCCGCCGGTGGCAGCGCCACCACACCGCCTCCGAGCACATCAGGGCGCAGCGCTCCCCGCGCGAACGCGCCATGAGGGTCGCAAGGTCGTTCTGAAACGCCTCGCCGCGGGCATGCGCCGCGAACCGCGCGAAGCTCGCGTTCGACCAGAAGGGTTCCGGCGGCGCGCCGTCGAGCTCGGACCGCGTCCTGCGGCCGCGGAAACCCTCGGGGTGCCAGTAGTCGATGCCTTCGACCGCCAGCGCCGGCACCAGCCGCTCGGCGTCGAACCACGGGAAGGTCCGTGACCCGGGCAGGCGCCGCACGTCCACCACGCACTGGATGCCCGACGCGGCCAGCAGCGCCAGGAAGGCCTCCAGCGACCGGTTCGAATGGCCGATCGTGTGGACCACGCCGCAGCCGGTCCGGGGCGTCGGCTCGCTCATGCCTTCTCCAGCGCAGAGTCCTTGTGCACCGCGACGTGGTCGGTCCGGTCGCTTTCGATTTCGTACTGCGGCTCGTCCGCCGTGCAATGCCGCGTGTGGCCCTTCCACGTGAAGTCGCGCGTGTGCGCCTTGCGGATCGTCCCGGACACGCGGCCCGCTTCGGAATTCCAGCGCACGTGGTCACCCACCTTGAAGCGCCTGGCCATCGCAAGCTCCATCGGATGCATCCGCGCGCAGCCTAGTGCAACGGTCGTGAGCGGGAGGTCGCATCGCAGGCAATGCCGCCGCCTGTCCTCCACGGCGCGGAATTCGCGTACACCGCTCGGACCCGACATGTCGTCGGGCGTTCTCAACAGGGGATACCCAAGAGTGAAGAAGAATCTGATCCTGGCCGCCGGCCTCGTGCTGGCCGGTCTTTCCGCCCCCGTGTTCGCGGGCAACGCCTTCATCCGTGGCGAAGTGGGCCGCAGCGACATCGACATCGGCGCCGAAGGCGAACGCCTCGAGGACAAGGACACCACGTGGGGTTTCCGCGGCGGGTACTGGTTCAACCCGAACTTCGCGGTGGAGGGCTTCTACAGCCAGGTCTACAGCTTGTCGTTCGACGACGGGTTCGATTCGTACGACCTCAAGCTGCACGGCGTCGGCCTGGGCGTGGTGGCCAAGAAGAACTTCGGTGGCGACCACCTGGGCTTCTTCATCGGCGGCCGGGCGGGCATCTCGCGCGGCGTGGCGACGCTCGAAGTCGACGGTGACGTCGAGGAAGCCGAGGCCAGCTCCGTCGAGCCGTACTTCGGCGTCAATGCCGGCTACGACTTCAGCGAGCGCTTCGGCCTGAGCCTGAACTACGACCGCCTGCGCGCGGACGGCGACGGCTACGACATCGACGCCGACACGCTGACGCTGGGTGCGGAACTGCGGTTCTGATTGACCGGGAACTGCAGTCCAAGGGAGGGCCGCCACATGGGCGGCCCTTCTTTTTCCCGGATGTCGGGGCGCGGGTGATCGTCGGCCATGACGATTCGGGATCGCCGGGCGCTGGTGTTCCATCGCGCGCGTAGGCGCGCTCCTACGGGGGGACGCTGGATCAGGCGGGTGCGGGGATGGCGGTGGTGCGACCGTATGTCCATCGCCGCCACAGCGCCTCCATCGGGCCCTGCGCGTGCCGGGCCAGCCACCAATGGGAAAACAGGGCCTGCAGCGCGTACAGGCCGATGGCGTAGGCATAGATCGCCGGCAGCGGCAGTCGGCCGACCAGTCCGAAACCGATCCCCATGAACACGGTCACGCCGATCACCGACTGCGCCAGGTAGTTCGTCAGCGCCATCCGCCCCGGGGCGACGAACACGCCCAGCCAGCGGTGCGCGTGCGGCCAGGCCAGGGCGAACGCGGCCGCGTAGGCCAACGCCAGCGGCACCGTACCCACCATCGATGGCCAGTCGCCCTGCCCCAGCCCGGGTGTCCAGGCGTACACCAGCATCGCGGGCAGGCCGACCGCCAATCCAACCGCCAGCACGCCCCACAAAAGGCGTCGGTCGGCGAGCAACGCGCCGGCGGCCAGTCCGCGACCCGCGGCCATGCCGACGAGCATGATCCCGAGCACCTTCGGGATGCGCCAGCTTTCCAGCCGCAGGCCCCACGAGTACAACGGCCCGCTCGCCTGCCATGAGAGCCAACCGGCGAAGTCCTCCCGCTGCATCCACGGGATGACCTTGTCCAGCGCGGTGTCCGCGCCCAGCGCCTCGGCGATGGCGAAACTCGCGCCATACATCGCGGCATGCGGTGCCCAGCCAAGCGCTGCGAACAGCGCCATGCCCAAGGGGGGCACGACGAAGATCAATGCGAACCCCGCCAGCACCAGCGACCGCGTCCGCCACCGATGGAACAGCGGCAGCACCAGCCCGAGCAGCGCGTACAGCAGCAGGATGTCGCCATCCCAGATGATGAAGCAGTGCACCGCGCCGATGGCCAGCAACACCAGCACCCGCCGCCGGTAGATGCGCAGGCCGTCGTGCCCCCGGCGCGTCAGTCGCTCGAGCTGCAGCGCGAACCCCAGCCCGAACAGCAGCGAGAACAGCGTGTAGAACTTCCCGTCCACGAACAGGTGGTGCAGCCGGTACTGCCAGCGCGCGGCCGCCTCGCCCGCCCAGGCGACGTGCGCCGCGGCGTCGACCATCACCCAACCGGACCAGACCAGCACGTTGGCCAGCAGGATGCCGAACAGCGCGAAGCCACGCAGGGCGTCGAGGAGTTCGAGACGCTCACGGGCAGGCGACGCGGGCGAGAGATCCATGGCGGCATCGCATGGGGGCACTCGCCGCTACAACGCCGGACGGGTGACTCGGCGGCCAGCGGCGGTGCGCCCGAATGAAAGGCGTGTCCATCGCTCGCACTCCACCCGCGGCGGAAGCCGCGCAACGGCCGCTCGCACGCGGCCACGGCGTTCGCCTGGGTCGACCCCTGGCACCCCACCGCCGATCCGCATCTTCGGGAGATGGCCCATGCCGCGGCAGGGCCGCGACCTGCCACCACCACGCCGCGCCATGCGCGACTGGGCCTGCCGCGCCACCGGAGAAGCGCACCGGGCCGGGGTGACACTCGGCGCCGGGACCGACTTCGATGGCGAGGGCGACCTGCTGGCGATGGAGCTCGAGCGCCTGCACGCCTGCGGGGTGCCGCGCGCGGCCGTGCTTGCCGCGGCGACCCGCAACAACGCCATGGCCCTGGGCATCGACGACCGGGTGGGCCAGGTCGCCCCCGGCTATGACGCGGACCTGCTGCTGGTCGCGGGCAATCCGCTCGACGACCTCGCCGCCGTGCGCGCGGTGCGCTACGTGATCAAGCAGGGCACGGTGGTGCGCGGCGCCGACTAGCCGCGGTGGCGGGGCCGACGCACTCACCGTCCGTCCACCCGAACGGCACCATCGTGCGCGGCCGACGCGCCGGATTCCCCGTTGATGGACCTCAAGAGCGGCTACCCCTTCTGGGCCGTCAAGAACGGCCTGATGCATGCGTTCCCGAAACTTGAGGCCGACCTGCGGTGCGACGTGGCGATCGTGGGCGGCGGCATCACCGCCGCGCTGGTGGCCGACGAACTCGCGGCGCATGGCCACGAGGTCGCCGTGCTCGAACAGCGCGACATCGGCTGGGGCAGCTCGGCCGCCAGCACGGCCCTGCTTCAGTACGAGATCGACACGCATCTGGTCGACCTGGCGAACCGGTACGGCGACGACGCCGCGAACCAGGCGTACCTGGCCTGCGCCGAAGCCATCCCGATGCTGCACGCCCTGGCGAAGGGGCTGCGCGACGTCGACTTCGCGCGCATGGACAGCCTCTACTTCGCCAGCAAGCGGCGGCACGTGCCCCGCCTGCGCGAAGAGCTGGTCGCCCGCCGGCGGATCGGCCTGGACATCGAATGGCTGCCCGAGGGTGGACTGCGCGAGCGATTCGGCATCGATGCGCCGGGAGCCTTGCTCAGCGCCCTCGCCGCCCGGCTGGACCCGTACCGCATGGCCTACCGCCTGATGGCCCGGCTCCAGCGCCGGGGTGCCGGCGTGTTCGACCGGACGCGCGTGGTCGAGGTCGAGCCGCGCGCGCGCAGCGTGCGCCTGCGCACCGCGGCCGGCCACGCGGTCACCGCCGGCCACGTGGTGGTCGCCGCGGGCTACGAGTCACAGCGCTGGCTGCGGCAGCGTCTCGCCCGCAACCGCAGCAGCTATGCCTTCATCACCGACCCGATGGACGTGTGTGACACGGCGCCCCTCGCCGGCACCATGGTCTGGGAGTCGGCCCGCCCGTATCTCTACCTGCGCACGACCGGCGACGGCCGGATGCTGGTGGGCGGGGAGGACGACAGCGTGGACGTGCCCGCGCGCCGCGACCGGCGCGTCGACAGGAAGGCGCGCACCCTGGTCAAGCGGGTGGCGAAGGCGATCCCGGGCCTCGACCTGGTCCCCGCATTCGCGTGGGCCGGCACGTTTGCTGAAACCGAAGACGGCCTGCCCTTCTTCGGTCCGCACGCGGAACTCGGGCCGCGGGTGCTGTTCGCCATGGCCTATGGCGGCAACGGGATCACCTACAGCATGGCCGGCGCGGGCCTGCTGCGTGCCCATGTCGAACGACGGCGCCATCCGCTGGCGCCGCTTTTCGGTTTCGAGCGGAACTCGCGCCGGCACTGAACAGGGTCCGCGAGGCGAAGCTCGCCCCTTTTTCGCGATGCGCGGGCCCTGCCGCGTACACTCCGCCCTCCCCCGATCCCCCGGTGACCGATGGCCAAGCCCAACTATTCGTACGAGAAGCGCCAGCGCGAGCTGGCCAAGAAGAAGAAGCAGGACGAGAAGGCGGCGAAGAAGCGCGAGGCGCGCGAGGGTGCCAAGCCGGAGGACCAGCCCGCGGCACCGCAGCAGGAATGACCGACGCCGCGCCCCGCGCGCCGCAGGTCTGGGTGGACGCCGACGCTTGCCCCGGCCCGGTCAGGGAGATCCTGTTCCGCGCCGCCGAGCGCGCGAAGGTACCGGTGACCTTCATCGCTAACCAGTGGATCCGCACGCCGGGTTCGCGCTATCTCAAGTCGCTGCAGGTGCAGGGCGGGTTCGACGTGGCGGACGACGCCATCGCCGAGCGCGCCGGCCCCGGCGACCTTGTCGTCACCCAGGACATCCCGCTGGCGGCCCGCGTCCTGGCCAATGGCGCCGAGGCGGTCAACCCGCGCGGCGAACGCTTCACGCCCAACAACATTTCCGAACGGCTGTCGGTGCGCAATTTCATGGAAGAACTCCGCGGCGCCGGCGTGCAGACTGGCGGCCCCCCGGCGTTCAACGCGCGCGACCGGCAGGCGTTCGCGAACTGCCTCGACAACTGGTTGGCGAAGCGCGGGCGGTGACGGCCTGCGCCGGGTGAGGCTCTTACCCGATTTCAATCGCGCCGGAGCCGCTGCGCCGAGTCGATCGCGGACTGCAGGGCGCGCAGATACAGCGCCTGCGACCTCGGGGCCTTGGCCGCGGCGCCCTCCAGGCCATCGATATAGGCCGCCACCAGTGCCGACGCGTTGAACTGGTCGCCCAGCTCGGCCATGGTCCCGCCGACGGCTTCCCGCAGGTGCCAGTCCACGTTCATGCCCCGCTCGGCCTGTTCCGCGATCTCGAGCACGCGCAGCAGGTGGGGCGTCACGAGGCCGGCGACGGTGGCTTTCATCACGGCATCCCTGCGCTTCCCGGAAAGCGGGGAGGCTAGCCCAACGAGCATCAAGGCGTCGCGACACACCTACCCTAGCAGCGCGAACACCCACTGCCCGAACCGCTGCATCGGCCCGCGGTCGAACAGCGCGAACTCGAGGCTCTGCTCGAGCACCAGCACGGGCCCGAGGACCCACCAGACTGGATGCACCTTGCCGAAACGCAGCTGGTCGCGCACGGCGGCGACCCCGATCGGCGCATAGGCCAGCACCAGGCCCAACCAGAGCTCCGGGTCCGGCACGGCCGGCAGCCAGTGACGCAGGCGGAAGAACGCCGGCCACAGCAACTGGATGGTCGCCAGCATCACCAGCCGCTTGTGCCAGTCGGGCCGGTGGCGCATCGCAACCGCGGCGATGACCAGCAGAATGAAGATGGTCAGTCCACTGATCGTGCCGGCCATGCTGGACGTGGCGACCGTACCGAGTTCAGGCAGGTCGCGGCGGGCGGCCCAGTGCGCGGTGGCGATGCCACTGGCCCATACCGCCACCGCGAGTGGCAAGGCCACCTGCCCGAGCCGCCGGTGCACGGGCGTGCCCCGTGCCTGCACCAGCCGCGCCTGCAGGATCAGCAGCAGCACCCAGCCCAGCGCGGTCGCGCCGTGGACATGCACGAACCACGGCGCGTCGAACGTGCGGCGCACCATGGGTGCCGCGTAGGTCACGCCGAACCCCAGCGCGACCACGCCCAGTCCCAGCAGCCCGAACCCGAGGTAGAACAGCGTCGCGCGATCGCGCGCCCACGCGGTGGCCATTCCCAGCGTCCCCTTGATGCACGCGCCCGGGTGGACGCGTCGCTTGATCCCGGCCCTCAACGCGCGGCCCCGATCCTTCCGCACAGGACGATCTTTCCACGGGGCGCGGGCCATCGGCGCCAGGCGCCGCAGGCCGCACCCACCGTGACTCCCGCCCCGCTCAGACGGGTGTGGACCTATCCGGCGTCCGCAACGGCTCCGGCGCGGTCGGATCGACCGGCCGGTCCGGCACGGGATCGACCGGCGTGTCGGGCACCGGGTCCCTGGGCTGGTCGGGAATGGGATCGCGCGCCGGATGGGGGGCCCTGCCCGGGATCCCGCCCGGTTCGCCTTCGGGGTGGACGTCGGGCGCCATGGCCACGCCCTACTGCGCCCCGGTGGTGTTGACCATCCACGGCACCCCGAACCTGTCCACCAGCGAGCCATACCCCGGCGACCAGAACGTCTTGTCGAAGTCCATCACCACCTTGCCGCCCTCCTTCAGGGCATCGAACCAGCGGCGGGCCTCGTCCACGTCGTCGGTGTGCAGCGTGACGTCGAAGCCGTTCTTGGCCTTGCCCACGTTCGGGGCCCAGGCCTCGTCCATGTCCGCGCCCATCAGCGCCTGGTCGCCGACCTCCAGCCAGCAGTGCATCAGCCAATCCTTGTGGGCCTCTGAGACGGGCATGTCCGGTGGCCCCTCGCTATAGGGAAAGGCGGCGGTGATCCTGCCGCCGAGCACCTTGGCGTAGAACTCGAACGCTTCGCGGCACTGCCCGCGGAAGCTGAGGCTGGTGACGATCTTCATGGCGGATCCTCCGGTGGCGGCAGGCGGCCACAGTGCGCTCGACGCGCCCGGCCCGCAAGCGCAGGATGGCCCGGCACCGGCCACCCAGGAGCCCCGCCATGATCCCGAAGAACACCATCTGCCTCTGGTACGACAGCGACGCCCTCGAGGCCGCCGAGTTCTACGCCCGCACCTTCCCCGACAGCGCCGTGAACGGTGTCTTCCGTGCGCCCGCCGACTTCCCGGGTGGCAAGGCCGGCGACGTGCTGACCGTGGACTTCACCGTGCTGGGCATCCCCTGCATGGGCCTGAATGGCGGCACGGCCTTCAAGCACAGCGAGGCGTTCTCGTTCCAGGTGGCCACCGACGACCAGGCCGAGACCGACCGCTACTGGAACGCGATCGTTGGCAACGGCGGGCAGGAAAGCGAATGCGGCTGGTGCAAGGACAAGTGGGGCCTGTCGTGGCAGATCACGCCGCGGGTGCTGACGGAGGCGTTCACCAGCCCGGACCGCGACGTGGCGAAGCGGGCGTTCGAGGCGATGATGACCATGCGGAAGATCGACGTGGCGACGATCGAGGCGGCGATGCGCGCGTAACGGCCACCCGCAGCGCCGCAGCCACGCCGAACGCCGGAAGCACTGCGAGCATCGCGCCGACCTTCTGCTAGTCCTGCTGCGCAGCCGCGGTGGACCGCTCGGCGGCCAGGGAATCCACCAATGCGCACAGGTGGGCGACGTCGACCGGCTTCAGCAAGTGCGCATGGAATCCCGCGTCGCGTGCCAGCTTGCGGTCTTCGGGCTGTCCGTAGCCGGTCAACGCGATCAGCACCAGGTCCTGCCCGGGCAACGCCCCGCGCAGGGCCCGCGCCAACTCGTACCCGTTCATCCCGGGCAAGCCGATGTCCAGCACCGCGACTTCGGGCTGGAACTCCACCGCACGCTCGAGCGCGCCGCGCCCATCCTCCGCCACCGCGACGGTGTACCCGGCGACCTCGAGCGCGAGCGAAAGGGTGTTCGCGGCATCGGCATTGTCGTCCACCAGCAGCACGCGCAATCCGCGCACCGTCTTCGTCGCCGCGGGCGCTGCGTCTCCTGCACGTGCCTCGGGCGTCGACGCCGCCACGGGCAACTTCACCACGAACCGGCTGCCGCGCCCCAACCCGTTGCTGTGGGCCGAAACGTGCCCACCGTGCTGGCTGACCAGGTTGCGGACGATCGACAGCCCGAGGCCGAGCCCGCCCTGCGACCGGTCCAGCGTGGTCGCTTCCTGCTCGAACAGGTCGAACACGCGGGGCAGCATCTCCGGGGCGATGCCGATGCCCTTGTCCACGACCTCGGCGACCACCTTGCCGCCCGACCGCGACGCACGGACCTGGATCTCACCGCCGGGCGCGCTGAACTTGGAGGCGTTCGTCAGCAGGTTCGAGAACACCTGCGCCAGCCGCGCCGCGTCGGCAAGGACCGGCAGCCCGGTGCCGGCCACGTCGAGCGCGATGCGCTGGTCCTTCTGTGCGAGCAGCGGCTGCACGGTCTCGATCGCGGCGTCGATCACGGCGCCCAGTTCGATGGGCTTGCGGTCGAGCGCCAGTTTCCCGCGCGCGATGCGCGACACGTCGAGCAGGTCGTCCACCAGCCGCTGCAGGTGGCGTACCTGCCGCTGCATGATCGCGAGCTCGGGGGACTCCGCGCCGCGCAGCCGCATCACCTCCAGCACCGTGACGATCGGCGCGAGCGGATTGCGCAGCTCGTGGCCCAGCATCGCGAGGAACTCGTCCTTGGCGCGCATCGCGCGCTCCGCCTTCGACTGCTGCTCCCGCAGGCGGCGCGCCTGCACCCCGAGCTCGTGCACGGTCGCGTCGAGCTGGGCCCGGGCTTCGTCCAGCGACCTGGCCAGCGTGGCGTACTGCCGCATTTCCGAGCGTGCCGCCGCCAGTTCGCCCTGGCAGATCGCCCCCCCGAGCTGCGCCGCAAGCAGCTCGCTCAGCACCGGCAAGGTCGTGGCCAGCACGCCGAGCGTGTCGTCCGCCACCGCCCCCCCGGCGAACAGCATCGCGGTCGTGCCGTCGCTGCAGGCCGCGATCGGCAGGGCGCCCTCCCCCGCGGGACCCGGCACCTTCCCGCGGTGGATCCCGGGCGAGCCGCATCGGGCCACGAAGTCCCGCCAGGCCGCGCCGCCCGGTAGCGTGCGCGCCAAGCCGGGCGCGGGCAGCAGGGTGTCCACGTGCGGGTGGCGCACCAGCAGCCGCATGTCGTCGACACCCAGCTGGCCGGCCAGTCGACGCGCGGCCTCGGCACGCCCGTCTACGCTCGCGAGTGCCACCACGGCCGCGTTTGCTGCGGCTGCATCCATGTCAGTCGGGCAGGACCAGCACGACGGCCGTGCAGTTGTGGAACCCGCTGAACTGGCCGTGCGCGCGCGCGATCTGCCCGTAGGTGTTGCAGCCGACCAGCGGGGCGCCGGACAGCGCGTCGCAGACCGTCTGCAGCTCGACCGCGAAATCGTCGCCCAGCCGCAGGCGGGTGGCGACGCAGTCGAAGAACAGGGCCGCCCCGGGCGGGTGCGATTCGAGCGCCTCCATCGCGGCCGCCGTCGCGCGCGCAGCGGCTTCGGCCGCCGAGCCTGACGTGGTCCGCATGATGGACACGCTGGCGTATTCCGGCACCTCGGCCGCAAGGGCGACCGAACCGTCGTCGTTGGCGGCCAGCGGCACCCGCAGGCGGTACCCCTCGCCGGTGTCGACGCCCAGGATGTTGTGCAGGAAGAACGGCATCGGATCGGCGCGGTCGAAGGCCTGCCCCGTCGCTTCGGCGTGCGCCTCGAAGGCGTCCACCGCCGGCATGCCGTTCAGTCCGACCAGGCGCATGCCATCGACCTCGGTGGCCAGCATCGGCTTGCCGGTCGGCACCCAGCCATGGCCCACCCCGACGCCGATGGGCTTGTCGGACAGGATCTCCAGCGCGACCGCGGCGTCGGTGTGGGCCTGGGTGCCATGGAACACGTGCGTGCGGCTGAACCTGGCATCGTCGCCCGCCCCGCCGCCCGCCAACTGGTACCGGCCCGAGGTGACCAGGGTCAGTTCGTCCACCAGGGAATCGGCATGGCCCGCGAGCGCATCGGTGAGCACCAGCGCCGCGCGATACCGGTCCCGGCCCTCCAGCCCCTGGAACCCGCGACCCAGGGCGCGCGCCGCACCCCGCGCGTCCTGGCTGATGCCGGTGCCGAGCGCGACCGAGAACCTGATCTCGTCTGATCTGACCGCCAGCGCGCTGACCGTGCCCGTGCCGCGGCCGGCATGCGTGAACTCGCCCGCCGACGAGGCACCCATCATCAGCGCCGGGTGGCAGCCTTGCTGCAGCGCCTCCAGCAACATGCCGTAGTCGAAGGCGGCGGAGGCGAACACCACCAGCACGTCCGGCGCCCCGCCCATGCGGGCGTTGACCTGCGCGGCGAGGTCGGCCGCGGCCGCACGGGCATCCGGGCGGTCGGTGTGGACCGCGAGAATCTCGTTCATGGGTACCCTCAGGGCAAGACAGCAGCCTGATGCTAACGCACTGGACCACGCGCACGGTGCCTGGACAGCGCTTGCGCACGACACCCGGCGTGTTCCACGCCGCACCGCGCGCCGTCGCGTAACGCTCCCATCATCGCCGGGGGCGCATGGTACATGGGCACTACGGCGCAACGTCGTAACGGCACTCAGCCGCAGACCCGTTGATTCGCGTCCCTTCTGAGCCTTCTTCGCCCTGCCTCCGGCAGGGCAATGGCTTCGGCCGCCTTCGATCCGGCCAGCGCCGGGTCCAACTCAGGTGAACACCATCATGAACGACAAGACCGACACCAACGCATCGAGCGACAAGAGCAAGCGCCCGTACGAGGGCCAGAAGCCCGCCAACACCGCCTCCGAGGCAGGGAAGGACGCCACGCCGACCAGCGGCACCGTCGCCTACGGCAAGGAGGCGCCGGGCAAGGACGCCACGCAGGACCGCCAGGCCGATCGCAAGTAAGCGTCGCTGGCACCTCGCTTGACCACGTCGGCCGGGCCATCCCCGGCCGACGTGCTTTCAAGGCGAGGCGTTGCGCGCGCCCGGGCCATGTACAGTGCGCCCTCCCTCGCCCCCAGGATCGCCATGGCCCCCAAGGCCACCGTGCTCAAAGCCGAACTGCAGGTCAGCGACATGGACCGGCATGTCTACGGCACCCATGCGCTCACCGTCGCGCAGCACCCGTCGGAGACCGACGAGCGCGTGATGGTGCGGATCGTGGCGTTCGCGCTGCATGCCCACGAGCAACTGGCCTTCGGCCGCGGGCTGGGCAACGAGGAGGAACCCGACCTCTGGCGCCGCGACTACACCGGCGACACCGACGTGTGGATCGACCTGGGCCAGCCGGACGAATCGCGCATCAAGAAGGCCTGCAGCCGCGCACGCGAAGTGGTGGTGGTGAACTACGGCGGGCGCGCCGGCGACCTCTGGTGGGCGCGCGTGGCGCCGGTGCTGGACCGCTTGCCCAACCTCTCGGTCATCGACCTGCCCACCGAAGCCGTCGAACAGCTCCTGGCGCTGCACCAGCGCGGCATGCGCCTGAACTGCATGATCCAGGACGGCGAGCTGCACGTGATGTCGGACACGGGCGAGGCGACCGTGCGGCCGGAATATCGCAAGCGTGGGGCGCCCCGGGCGTAGCGCCGGCGCCCTCCCCGGCCTACTTCACCCGCTCACCGGCCGCCAGCCGCACCTCCGACGCATGCAGCCGCGCGGGGCGGATCTTCAACCGCGTGCGCCCGGCGCCGCGCGCCACGCGCAATCCGCGGTGGCGCACCAGGTAGTGCACCGCCACGCCCGCCGCGGCCAGGCCCGCCAGCGCGCCGATGCCCATCGCCCAGCGGGCGCCGAAGCGGTCGACCACCCAGCCCACCAGCGGCGCGCCCACCGGCGTGCCGCCCATGACCACGGCGATGCGCAGCGCCAGTACGCGCCCGCGCATCGCACGCTCGGTGGTGAGCTGCATCATCGAGTTGCTGGCGGTCATGAAGGTCAGCGCCGCCAGCCCCACGAAGAACAGCACCGCCGCGAACAGCAGCGGCCCGGGCATCACTGCCGCCACCGCCACGCTCAGCCCGAAGGCCGCCGATGACACCGCCATCAGCACCATGCCGGGCGCCGGATGGCGGGTGGACAGCAGCGCGCCGCACAGGGTGCCGGCCGCCATCGCCGAGGTGAGCAGGCCGTACAGGCGGGCGTCGCCGTCGAACACCGTCACCGACATGGTGGAAATGAAGATGGCGAAGTTGAAGCCGAACGTGCCGATGAGCGCCAGCATCACCATCACCGCCATCAGGTCCGGCCGCCGCGCCACGTAGCCGAAGCCCGCCAGCAGGCTGCCGGGCGTGCGTTCGGGCGCGGCCTCGGCGTGCAGCTCGTGCACCCGCAGGAAGGCCAGCGACACCAGCACCGCCGCGTACGACCCGGCGTTGACCACGAACAGCCAGCCTTCGCCGACTGCCGCGATCAGCAGGCCCGCCACCGCCGGGCCGACCATCCGCGCCGCGTTGAACGAGGCCGAGTTCAGCGCCACCGCGTTGGCGAGCTCGCGGTCGCTGACCAGGTCCGACACGAACGCCTGCCGCGCCGGCCCGTCGAACGCGCTCACGCAGCCCAGCAACAGGGCGAACCCATACACGTGCCAAAGCTGCACCGCGCCCGACAGCACCAGCAGGCCCAGCCCCAGCGCGAGCAGCCCGGCGGCGGCCTGGGTGGCCATGAGCAGCTTGCGACGGTCCCAGTGGTCGGCGACGTAGCCCGTGAGTGGCAGCAACAGCAGCGGCGGCCCGAACTGCATCGCCATCACCCAGCCGACCGCGGTAGCACTGTGGTCGGTGAGCACGGTGAGCACCAGCCAGTCCTGGCCGATCCGCTGCATCCAGGTGCCGACGTTGGAGACGAGCGCGCCGGCGGCCCAGAGGCGGTAGTTGTAGGTGCGGAGGGCGTGGAACATGCAGCGCGGCGGCCGGCCTGGATGGAGCGCGAATGCACGCACAGTAGAGGCCGCACGGTCGAAGGGGCGTTCAGGGCGCCGACGCGGGCCTTGCGGGCGCACGGGCAGGCAGCCAGCGCCCACCGGTCGTTTTGACCCGCCTGTGCACGGCGCCTACCCTCCAGCGATGTCCCTCGGACCGGCCGCATCGCCGCGTTGGCTGCTGACCTGCCTGTTGGCGGCCAGTGCCTGCGGGCAGGCCCGCGTCTTCGATCCTTCGATCCTTGCCCACGCGCAGGGGACGTATCGCTTCGACGACGGCACCTGCGTCACCGGCGGGCGCATGGACGAAGGCGGCATCCGCCTGCTCTACATGGATGTCCGCGAGAACCGCCTCGCCCTGCTGGCGCGCATGGAAGACGGCGCATTGCGGATGCTGGTGCCGCCCGGCAGCGAACTGCGCCTGGCGGACGATGGCCGGACGCTCACCCTGACCGATGCCGACGGCCAGGTCCGCACCGCCACGCGCGTGCGCAGGCCGGATACACGCGAGGTCCGCTTCCAAAGCGGCGACCTGCGCTTGGCCGGGACGCTATACACGCCGTCCACCGCCGCGCAGCATCCCGCGGTGGTGCTTGCGCATGGCTCTGGCCCGGCGGATCGCTTCGGCGGACCCTGGATCACCTACTTCACGGACCTCGGGTTCGCCGTGTTCGCCTACGACAAGCGGGGCGTGGGCGAATCGGAAGGCGACTGGCGGCAGGCCAGCTACCTGGACCTGGCGGCGGACCTGGAAGCCGCCGTCGCCTGGGTGTCGACCCAGCCCGGCGTCGACCCCGCACGCGTGGGCGTGCACACCAGCAGCCAGTCGGGCTGGTACGCGCCGCTCGCCGCGGCGCGCGACCGCGCGTGCGCTTCCTGGTCCAGCGCGTCGGGCCGGCCCTGTGGATCGGGCCCGTGACCGCGCATGAGAACGAAAGCGACTGGCGGGCCGATGACATCCCGGAACGTGACATCACGGCGGCCTCGGCGCTGTGGCGGCGGCTCCAGGACCTCGCGCGCCACGGCGGAACGGTTGCCGAGGCGCAGGCCCTGGTCGACGCCGCAGCCGAAGCGCCGTGGTTCGAGGCCACCTTCGGCGACGGATGGCGCCGCGTGGACGCCGATGCCTGGCGGCGGCGGCAGGCCAACGCCAGGCTGGACCCGGCACGCACCGCGGGCACGCTCGGCATCCCCGTCCTGTGGTTCCTGGCCGAGAAGGACCAGAACGTGCCGTACGCCGACAGCCTGCGCGCGCTCGAGCAGGCCAGCCAGCAGGACGATGCCGACATCACGGTGGTGACGATCCGCGACGCCCCGCACTCGTTCCTCATCGAGCAGCCGGACGGGTCCGTGCGCTACACCGACCACTACTGGCCGGAGATGGCGGACTGGCTGGAGGCCAAGGGGTTCGCCACGGGGGCGTATCCGCCTTGCGGGCCGGGGGACGTCGATTTGCCTTGAGGAGATCGATCCAGCTGACGCTGGCTTCAGGTCGACATGATCCTCCGGGCAGCTGTCGAATCCGCCGCGCATGCATCGTCGTGCAAGGAGCGGACCTGCGGCCCGCGCGTCCCAATCCGAGTAGAAAACCATGCCCGACGCCACCGCCCGCCCCCGCCTCTACGCCCACCCCTTCTCGTCCTACTGCCAGAAGGTGCTGGTGGCGCTGTACGAGAACGGCACCGCGTTCGAGTACTGCCACCTGGAAACGCCCGGCGTCGGCGAGGAGCTCGCGGCCCTGTGGCCGATGAAGCGCTTCCCGGTGCTGGTCGACGGCGAGCGCACGGTGCTGGAGGCGACCTGCATCATCGAGTACCTGCAGCTGCACCACCCCGGTCCGGTGCGGCTGATCCCAGCCGACCCGGACGCCGCGCTCGAGGTCCGGATGCTCGACCGCGTCTTCGACAACTACGTCTCCACGCCGCAGCAGAAATTCACGTTCGACGCCCTGCGGCCCGAGGACTAGCGCGACCCGCACGGCGTCGAGGAGGCGCGGCGGATGCTGGAGACCGCGTACGCCTGGCTCGACCGGCACATGGCGGGCCGCACCTGGGCCGCCGGCGAAGCGTTCTCGCTCGCCGACTGCGGGGCCGCGCCGTTCCTGTTCTACGCCGACTGGACCCACGCGATCGCCCCGCGCTTCGCGAACGTGCGGGCGTACCGCGACCGCCTGCTCGCACGGCCGTCGTTCGCGCGTGCCGTGGACGAGGCCCGGCCGTATCGCAGCTACTTCCCGCTCGGCGCGCCCGACCGCGACTGAACGCCGAGAAATGAACGTGACCCCTACTCTCTTTCCAAGCCTTAGGTTGTGGAGCGGTAGTAGGACCGGCCGCCGATCTTTCGGAACTGCACCAGATTTCGATCTTCAAGCAGACGTGCCAGCGCCGCAAACACCCAACCCTTCTCCTGCTGGATTGGATTGCTCTGCGGGTAGGTGACCAGATTGAGCGATAGATTCGACTTCAGGCGCGAAGCAGGCACCCATCGGGCCTCATAGTCGGCCTCCAGCGTCCTCAGCTCCTCCAGGAGCACGTCGGCCGCTTGATGCAGAAGGTCGTGCACGCGCGCTTTGCGACTAGTCATGCCGGGTCCGCTCTTCTTAGTTGTACGCGTCAACGCTACTCGAACTTGAGCGCGGGATACTTCTGGGAAATCACATGCGCAATGCGGCGACGCATGGCCTCGGGTAAAGCAGGCCCGAACTTGTCGCCCATCATGAAGGCCGGGTTGTGGCAGTTGCTGACCAAAAGGTCATGGCGAACAGCACGGTTGGCTTTCTCAACGTACCAGCCCGGAAGCGCCAGCAACGGGCGGGTGGGCACCGGCTCACCGGTCCCGCTGGCGAGGAACTTGGCCAGCCACTCAGCCTGATAGCGCGCTTGCTCGATGGGCCTCGTTTCCGCGTGATGGGGGAACAGCAGCTGCTGACCGTCGAACTGCACGCGTGCGGCGTCCCTCCCACGCTGCGGCGGCTTGCGCCGCCATTTGGTCTCGATGGCGAACACCGCACTGCGACCGATGACGATGTGGTCGATGTTGCCCCGGTCCGTTGGGAAGTCGTGGAAGACCATGGCGCCCTCCGCGATCAGCGGCGTCAGGCATTGGGCAACCGCGAGTTCGGCTTGCAGGCCTTCGAGCGCCCAGCGGCGAGACCGGCCGTGGCGCATCAGCTTCCAAACCAACCACGCCAGGAAGCCGGAAGCCAGCACTGCCATTAGCACGTCACCCCAGCCAAAGCCCATGGCGAGCAGTTCGACGTTCGCAGTCCGGATCCTGCTTAGTAGCCAAGCCGAGAACACGATCGGCCCCAGCGCAATCACCAGCGCAGCGGCTTCCATGAAGGCGTCGCTGTGCTCGGAAGCGCGTCGACGGAGATTCTCACCTGGCAGATTGCGGAGCTCGAAGGTGAGCGGCGTACGTCGCTTGTCCAAGCGACGCCATGCTCGCCAGAGAGCCAAGAAGGCGATCGCAATCGCTCCGGGCACCATGATTGCCAGCAGAACCAGGATCACTTCCACTGAACCCCTCCATTGGGTAAAGACACGGCCCCGCGCTTGGGCGTGACCGACCTCAAATCGCGTCCTCGACTTGTTTACGCCGCGAGCGTCGCCAGGAGTGGCACGGCGCGCAGCCCGCGCTGTCCACTAGGCGCCGACGACTTCGCACCGCCCGGCCCTAGTAGCGAGCCCTAAGAAATGAACCTGACCCCTTTTCCCGACCCCTTTTCCCGACCCCTTTTCCCCGCCAAATTAGTACCATCCGTATTCGCGCGCCGTTGTCCGACCCATTGTTCCGGCCGCCAAACTCACAGTTCTGATCCCTTGAATCTCAGGAGAATTGACCTGAAGAAAGCGTAGGTCGATTTGCGCATCAGCAGCGACCCTAGAAAACACGGCAACGTACGGCGACCTTTTGCCATCAGGCCTGAGCCCACGATCGGCCACCTCAGGAATTGTGGGCGGAAGATAAAAACGCCACATGTAGTTCCCAAGGTAGGTGAGACGCACATCAACGATGGCGCCTGATTGCAGCCGCAGAGGAACGACTTTATCCGGCCCGCCGTGCGCCCCTACGCCAAAAAAAAGGGCCTGCTCTGCCTTAATTTCTAACTGCTCCGCTTGGAACCCCGTGATGTTACCCACCTCAATCCAACACGTAGTGGCAAGCGCCGGGTCAACCGTGCCCTCGTCATCATCCAACACACGCTTCCCGGTCTCTCGCGCAACAGCTTCGCGATTTGCTCTCGACTCTCGATATTCTTCCTTGTAGCGCTCCAATATTTCCGAAGTTAGCGCGACGCCACTATTCCAAAGCACCGCCCACGCCGATTGGATTTGCGCAATTGTTTCGCCATCTTCATAAGTGATTTTTATACCGGCCTCGACATTCGAGCGGAAAGCGGCTTTTGTCAAGTTTGCCGACCCAAGCAAGAGCCCGCCAGCACCAGTCGAAGAATCCGAGAACTGGAAAAACTTCGGGTGGAATCTCAGTCCAGAATATCTAACCCCTGCTACGCGAACCTCTGAGTTATCTAATGCAGCTAGCGACTCGATGGCACCGGGCTGCGTCAGAGCGTCATCTAGACCAACAACCCATAGGCTGGAATTAAGCACATTCGTTTCCCTGGCCGCATCCATTAGCGAGCGCACACCGGAAACCGTTACATATGCCGCTGCAACCCGAGTGGCGTCTAGGCGAGGATTTGCAGCAAGGTCCTGAAGCACGCTCCCGAATTCCAAAACGGAACCGCCCCCTTGTGCTAGGACATCGAACGCCATTCAGCTCTCCCTATGTGAAGGCTTGCTTGAAACGAAGCGATACATGAAGCCTGCGCTTGCTGACATAAAGATTTAACAGCCCACAGATATAGCGTCGGTCGCGTTCTGACGCCCACTGATCGCCAGGACAAAGAACAGAAAGGACTCGAAGGTCACAGCCGGAGGAATCCATACTGATAGACCTGCGGACGCAATTTCGCACTCAATGCTGCGTATACCGTCCGCATGGGGTCGAAGCTGACGATCATCCTATCTGAGTAGGCCTCGAGCGCACGGCGTATCTGATACCAGCCGACATCTGAGCGATTGAGCTTCAGTTCTTCACGAACTTTGCGCTCGAACGACGTAGCATGATACTTCTGCCAGAGCTTGCGCCCTTCGTCGATTACGTCAGCAGCTTCACGGGAAAGTCTTATTGTAGCCAAGTATTCAGACATGAAGTTGGATTCAAAGCGGCCAGGAGCACCCACCTCTTGTTCAGTAAACGGAAGAAAATGATTCACGAGCGACCAAGCTCTCCCGTTCCATTGCAGCTCATTAGCACCGGCTGTAAGGTTTGAGCCGTTGAAAAGCATCCAAATCAGGCAGTCGGATACAAAGTCGCCAGATAGCGCGCCAGAAGGCTGCAGGAACTGATCGCGGTCGTTTAACCACGTTGGTTTGATCAAGCGACGAACCGCGAATACGACCGCGGCCTGCGAAAGATTCTCTTTCGTGACGAAAAACCCACCGGCGTGCCCCACCGCGTGAACTGAAGAAAAAAGTGCAGTCATCGTCCCGGCATTCTGCACATCGTTGCCGTTGCACATCAGACTACCGATTGCACCATCGACCCATCGACCACGAGCATCCTTAGTGCTGTCAGCGGGCGAAATCGCATTCTTCAGAGGAACAGCATCATTGCTGTCCGCTCGCGGGCGACGCACCCAAGATGAAAGCGGCGGTCGAATCTCTACGCGATAGAAAGTTTTTTCGCCCACTGGAGCGCCATCTTTGTCCAGCGCTATCGTTTCCAGTCTTGAATCCGGATCATCAACTGAAGTGTCCCAAATCAGGAAACCGATTGGAAAGTTTCCTTTGACCCCATCGAATGCCTTGCTATGAACCACGAAGCCACCCAGATATTTTGGCGACCACAATTCGCGAAATTTGGCGAAGTTTGGGGCATTCACGTATTTCAATGTGCTAAACATCGCTACTACTGCATTCGGTAGCTCGCGCTGAATACGGACCAAGAATTGCACAAATAGCTCATTGGTCGCTTTACCCATCCCTTCCATGCTCGCAGCAATTCGAGTGCTCGCGACACCGGTCTTGCCAGCATTTCCTTGGGAATTCGCCGCTTCAGCGTAGGGCGGATTAATCAAGACGAGTATCTTCTTGGCACCCCTTGACTGCTCTTTCGCCTCAAGGACAGCTCGCCGCAACTCCATGGGCACTTTGTCGGTCAACGAATAGTCGATCTGACCGAAATCGTCGACGTCATCATTCAAGTAGTCGTACTGAAACTTCGTGGCGGCAACACAAGTACGACTAGCCCTCATGACATCAATGTCGGCCTGGTCAAGGGTGCTCATGAAAATGTTGCGGTGATTCGAGTGTTTAACCTCTAGGTTGCCGACGCCGCAGCACATATCCCAAACAATATAGTTTCGCTGCCAGTTCTTACCTAAAATTTGCGCCAACGTGTCATACGCTTTGTCAACGATATGCAGGGGCGTGTAATAAGCGCCTTTGAAGCTCCGCTCGTCCAATGCGAGCAAGCTATCTCTGCGCTCCAGTAGATATGCGCGGTGCTCCTCCTCTGGCGGTCGGTGGTAGATCGCCCAGAAATTGCGGTAGCCTTTCTCACTGGCCAGTTCATATGCAGTGCCGTTCAGGAGGAAAACAGGGCGGTCGCCCTCATGCAGCAGGCGAACGGGAAGGTCAGGCATCGCCGCCTTACTGCCATCGTGCATAATGTCTGCAAAGAACAGAAGCGGAAAGTCGGACTCGTTTACTCCAACAAGCTCTCGCCCGATCATCTCGACCCACCTGTCGAAAACTTGTCGCAGATTATCGGGTGTGATCGGCGTGCGGACGAACTTTCCAGCCTTGATCGCGTATTTTACGGCTTCGATGAATTCTCTTTCGTGACTATCGAGTTTATAAACAACGAAGTGAGTCTCGATATATGGCGCCATCTGATCTGCTGTCGCCCTTGCAACCGCAGAACCTGATTTCGGCCATTTGATGGATTTATCAGCAAGGATACCTAGAGCCTTAGAGGTCTCCATGATGGCGGCCTTTTCACGATCGATCACGGCGAGAAAAGGCGGAACGTGCTCACCCTTCTTACGAGCCTCGCGGACGTAACAAAGAAGCTGGGCGAACATCAATATCGCTGGCTTCGATGTTTCCTTGGCCTCAAACCAAATCTCGTCTGTTCTAATATCGATCAGACCTTTGGTGTACTTCTTCAGCCCTAGCGCCTTGATGTAGGCATCTTTGACATCTTCTTCTGTCAGGGCGGCACCCAGCGCCTTTTTTAAGCTCATTTGGTCCCCATACGCCATTACATATTCCGCCGATATTCGCCACCTACCTCGTAGAGCGCATGGCTGATCTGCCCCAGCGAATGCGTCTTCACCGCCTGCATTAACGCGGAAAAGACGTTTTTCCGGTCGCGGGCGGTGGATTGGAGGGTGACCAGGTTCTTGTTTGTGATGGGGGTCGTGGTTTCCTGCGGTGAAGCAGGTCCCTCGCTGTGCTCGGGACGACAGGGGAGCGCGGGGGTGTTGCGCAGCTGCTGGAAGGTCTGAACGTTGGTGATCTGCTGGCCCTTTTCTTCCGGGGTGCTGCGGATCAGTTCGATCTCGGTGGCCACGTCGCTGTGGCCGTCCTTGCCCAGGAAGGTGTTCACGCCCACCAGGGGCAGGCTGCCGTCGTGCTTCTTGTGCTCGTAGTACAGGCTTTCTTCCTGGATCTTGCCGCGCTGGTACATGGTGTCCATGGCGCCCAGCACGCCCCCGCGCTCGCTGATGGCCTCGAACTCCTTGTAGACGGCCTCCTCCACCAGGTCGGTCAGCGCGTCGACGATGAAGCTGCCCTGCCAGGGATTCTCGCAGTAGTTCAGCCCCAGCTCCTTGTTGATGATCATCTGGATCGCCACCGCGCGGCGCACGCTCTCTTCCGTGGGCGTGGTGATGGCCTCGTCGTAGGCGTTGGTGTGCAGGCTGTTGCAGTTGTCGAACAGCGCGTACAGGGCCTGCAGCGTGGTGCGGATGTCGTTGAACTGGATCTCCTGCGCGTGCAGTGAGCGGCCGCTGGTCTGGATGTGGTACTTCATCATCTGGCTGCGGGCGCTGGCGCCGTAGCGCTCGCGCATGGCGCGGGCCCAGATGCGGCGGGCCACCCGGCCGATCACGGTGTACTCCGGGTCCATGCCGTTGCTGAAGAAGAACGACAGGTTGGGCGCGAAGCTGTCGATGTCCATGCCGCGCGCGAGGTAGTACTCCACGATCGTGAAACCGTTGCTCAGGGTGAAGGCGAGCTGGCTGATCGGGTTCGCCCCGGCCTCGGCGATGTGGTAGCCGGAGATCGACACCGAGTAGAAGTTCCGCACCCCGTGGTCGACGAAGTACTGCTGGATGTCGCCCATCATCCGCAGCGCGAACTCGGTGCTGAAGATGCAGGTGTTCTGGGCCTGGTCCTCCTTGAGGATGTCGGCCTGCACGGTGCCGCGGACGGTCTTGAGCGTGTAGTCCTTGATGCGGGCGTAGGTCTCGGCGTCGACCACCTGGTCGCCGGTCACGCCCAGCAGGCCGAGGCCGAGGCCGTCATTGCCTTCCGGCAGCGGGCCGCCGTACTCGGGGCGCTGCTTGCCATCGAACAGGGCATCGATCTTCTTGCGGGCCTCGGCCCAGCGGGCGTCGTCCTCGCGCAGGTGCTTCTCCACCTGCTGGTCGATGGCGGTGTTCATGAACATCGCCAGGATCATCGGCGCCGGGCCGTTGATGGTCATCGACACGCTGGTGGTGGGCGCGCACAGGTCGAAGCCGGAGTACAGCTTCTTCATGTCGTCGAGCGTGGCGATGCTGACGCCCGAGTTGCCGATCTTGCCGTAGATGTCCGGGCGCTCGGCCGGGTCCTCGCCGTACAGGGTGACCGAGTCGAAGGCGGTGGACAGGCGCGCGGCCGGCTGGCCGAGGCTCAGGTAGTGGAATCGGCGGTTGGTGCGCTCCGGGGTGCCCTCGCCGGCGAACATGCGGATCGGGTCTTCCCCCGTGCGGCGGTAGGGATACACGCCACCGGTGTAGGGATACGACCCGGGCAGGTTTTCCTTCTGCAGGAAGGTCAGCAGCTCGCCCCAGCTCTTGTAGGTGGGCGCCGCGATCTTGGGGATCTTCTGGTGGCTGAGGGACTCGCGGTAGTTCTGGACCTTGATGGCCTTGCCGCGGACTTCGTACTCGGTGACATCGTCGGTGATGGACTTGAGGCGGGCGGGCCAGTCGCGGAGGAGCTTGAGGGCTTCGGCGTCGAGGGACTGGATGGCGTCGTTGTAGCGCTGGCGGAGGGTCAGCATCGACCTGTCCACGCCCACACTGTCGTTCCGAGGCGCATCACTGTCGTTCCGAGGCGCAGCCGAGGAACCTGCTTCACCTGCTTTACCCGCGCCCGTGTTGGAAAGCAGGTCCCTCGCTTCGCTCGGGACGACAATGTCGTTGCTTTCGTAGAGGTCGAGGGGCTTGGGGAGCTTGGTGTCCTCGAGCTCCTTGAGCGCCTGGTACAGCGACTGGGCGCGATCGGCCACTTCGGACTGGGTCTCGATGCGGCGATTGATCGCCCTGCCCTGCTCCGCGATCTCGGCCAGGTACCGCACGCGGCTGCCCGGGATCAGCACCGTGGCGCGCGGCTCCTTCAGGCTCGTGTCCAGCTCCGGCTGGAAGTCGCAGTTCGGCGTCCCCACCGGCGCGCCGGCGTCGTCGTTGCTGGCGCCGGCCTTGGCGGCGTCGGCGTGCTCGGCGACCAGGCGCTCGCGCAGCAGCCGGCACAGGTTGACGAACATCCAGCTGATGCCGGGGTCGTTGAACTGGCTGGCGATCGTCGGGTAGACCGGCACGTCCTCGTCCTTGAGGTCGAACTTCACCCGGTTGCGCTTCCACTGCTTGCGCACGTCGCGCAGGGCGTCCTCGGCCCCACGCTTGTCGAACTTGTTGAGCACGATCAGCTCGGCGTAATCGATCATGTCGATCTTCTCGAGCTGGCTCGGGGCGCCGAAGTCGCTGGTCATCACGTACATCGGGAAGTCGACCAGGTCGACGATCTCCGAGTCGCTCTGGCCGATGCCGGCCGTCTCCACGATCACCAGGTCGTAGCCCAGGCCCTTGAGGAAGGCGATCGAGTCCTTCAGCACCGCATTGGTGGCCATGTGCTGGCGGCGGGTGGCCATCGAGCGCATGTACACGCGCTTTGACCGCAGCGAGTTCATGCGGATGCGGTCGCCCAGCAGCGCGCCGCCGGTGCGGCGGCGGGTCGGGTCGACCGAGATCACCGCGATGCGCATTTCCGGGAAGCTGGCCAGGAACCGGTTGAGCAACTCGTCCGTCACCGAGGACTTGCCGGCGCCGCCGGTGCCGGTGATGCCGATCACCGGGGTCCTGCCGCCGGCGAGTTGCCATTCCTTGCGGAGCTTGGCGAGCTGGGCCTCGTCGTACTGGTCCTCCTCGATGGCGCTGAGCATGCGGCCGACGCTGATCTCGTCGTCGATGTCGACCTTGGCCGGTGCCTCGCCCTCGACGCGCGAGTTGGTGGTCCGGCGGACCACGTCCTCGATCATCGCCACCAGCCCCATGTGCATGCCGTCGTTGGGGTGGTAGATGCGCTCCACGCCGTAGGCCTGCAGCTCCTTGATCTCCTCCGGCGTGATCGTTCCCCCCCCGCCGCCGAACACGCGGATGTGGTCGGCGCCGCGCTCCTTGAGCATGTCGACCATGTACTTGAAGTACTCGACGTGGCCGCCCTGGTAGGACGACAGCGCGATGGCGTCTGCGTCCTCCTGCAGCGCCGCGCGCACCACGTCCTCCACCGAGCGGTTGTGGCCCAGGTGGATGACCTCCGCGCCCTGCGCCTGGATGAGCCGGCGCATGATGTTGATGGCCGCGTCGTGGCCGTCGAACAGGCTGGCGGCGGTGACGAAGCGCAGCGGGGTGGTCTCCGGCCGGGCCTCGGTCTCCGGGGCGTTCGGCAGCTTGGCGGCGGGGGTGCTCATGGGTGGTATCCGGGTAAATCCAAGGCGACCCGGCATTCTAGCGCCCGGGCCCCAATCCGCCGGCCGGCCACGCCCCGCCGCGCGCCCACCCCGCCCTACCCAAACCGCCAATCCCGCTCGCCCGCACCGTCATCCCCGTCCGCCCACACCGTCATCCCCGACCACCCACACCGTCATCCCCGCGCAGGCGGGGATCCACTGTCTCCGGCGCCCACGCGCAATGGATTCCCGCCTTCGCGGGAATGACGGCCCCCCGTTCGTCATCCCCGCGAAGGCGGGGATCCACTGCCTCCGGTGCCCAGCGGCATCGATCGCGGCGCCATACACGCCATGGATTCCCGCCTTCGCTGGAATGACGGTTGGGGCGTTCGCGGGAATGCCGGCGCGGGTGCGGATGCGAAACCCGGTCGTCATCCCCGCGTAGGCGGGGATCCATTGCGTCCGGGGCCCACGTGGCATGGATTCCCGCCTTCGCGGGAATGACGGCGCCCCTTGTTCGCGGGAATGACGGTGCCCCTTGTTCGCGGGAATAGCGGTGCCGGCTCGCGGGAAAGCCAATGGCGGGTCGCCGGGATTCGGAAACGGCGGATGAACGCGACGGCCGGCGCGGCGACGGATTCCGCCGCCTGGCGCGTGGAACGTCTCGAGGCCCGAACGGGTCTTCCCGTCCAACACGAGAGACCGACCCCATGCACGATTCCACACCGATCCGTCGCCCGGCCGTTCTGGCCGCCATCGCCGCCACCGGCCTGCTGGCCGCGGGCCTGCTGGTCGCCGCGCCCGGCGGCAAGGGCGGCCAGTTCTTCGACAAGCTCGACGCCAACGGCGACGGCGCCGTCAGCCGGCAGGAGGCCGCCGCGATGAAGGCCGCGCACCTCGCCGAACTCGACGCCAACAACGACGGCTTCGTCGAGTACGACGAGATGAAGGCCGCCCGCGAGGCCCGGGCCCGCGCGCACTTCACCGAGCGCCACGACGCCAACGGCGACGGCCGCGTGTCGGTCGACGAGATGGGCATGCGCGGCGAGGGCATGTTCGAGCGGATGGACACCAACAAGGACGGTTCGATCAGCCGCGAGGAGATGGCGCAGGGCCACGGGCGCCACGGCCGCCGGGGTGGCCATCGCGGCCCGCCCACCGGCGAGTGATCGCGCGCGGTTGAATCAGGCAAGAATGGCGGCGGCGCATTGGGCGCCGCCGCTTCGTGTCCGGAGCACGCACCCTGAGCGACGAACGACCCCGTGGACGCCAAGCCGAACCCGCCGACGATCCCGACCTCCCGGTCGTGCACGCGATCGGCGCGGGCGATGCGACGGCGTGCCGCGTGCTGGTCGACCGGCACCTCCCGTCGCTGCACGCCTTGGCCACGCGCCTGCTCGACGACCCCGCCGAGGCCGAGGACGTGTGCCAGGACACCTTCATGAAGGCCTGGGCGATGGCAGCGCGCTGGACGCCCGGTTCGGCCCGGTTCTCGACCTGGCTGCACGGCGTGGCGCTCAATGCCTGCCGCGACCGGTTGCGCAGGCGCAGGCCGCAGGACGATACGGCGCTCGACATGCTCGACGACCCCGCGCCCGGCCCATCGCAACGCGCGGCGTCCGATGCAACCGCCCGCCGCGTGCGCCGCGCCATCGCCGCCCTGCCCGACCGCCAGCGCGAGGCGCTGGTGCTGTGCCATTTCCAGGAACTGCCCCAGGCCGAGGCCGCGGGGCTGCTCGAGATCAGCATCGAGGCACTCGAGTCGCTGCTGGCGCGGGCACGCCGCGGGTTGCGGCAGGGGCTCGTGGCCGAGGGTGTCGCGCCATGATGTTCGCCCTGTGCCCTTCCACCGTTTCGATTGCGGGAGTGTCCCGATGACCACCCCGATGACCCTCGACCGATTCCGTGCCCTGGCCGATGCCTGGGGTGGCGACCTGTCGCGCTGGCCCGTGTCCGATCAGGCGGCGGCGGAAGTGATCCTTGCGACGACGCCGGCAGCGCGCGCCGTGCTCGACGATGCGCGTTCGCTCGATGCGCTTCTCGGCCACGACGTGGTGGCGTCGCTGTCGACCGGCCTGCGCCGTGCGATCGTGCTGGCCGCCGATGCGCGCCTCGAAGCTGGTTTCTGGAAGACCCTGTGGCGCGAACTCGGAGGCGCGCGCATCGCCGGGCCCGCGCTGGCCGCGAGCGTCGTACTGGGCGTCGCCGCCTCCGCGATGCTGTCGCCCGCGCTCGACGCCACGACGACCGCCGAACCGCCCGACTACGCCGAACTGGCGCTGCTCGACGGCGCCTACGAGGACTACGCGCCATGAGCACGCCCGGACCCGGCAACGAATCCAGCCAAACCGAAGGCCAGCGCAGCGAGGGCGGGAATACGGCAGGCCTGGGCGGATCCGGCACGCCGGGTGGCACAGCCACGCCCCCGGGCACGGCGCGGCGGACGCGCTGGGTGCTGGTCGCTTCCCTCGCATTGAACGTGGCGCTGCTGGCCGGCTTCGCGTGGCAGCACCTCCACGACGACGGCCCAAGGCACGGCCCACCCGGCCACCCCCTGCGCGGCGGGATGATGCCCAGCCCGCGCTTGCTTCGGGGCGCCCTGCCCGCCGAACGACAGGCCGTGGTCGACGCGATCCTGGAGAAGCACCGGGCGGGGATCCGCGCATCGGTGCGCGACGTGTTCGAGGCGCGCCGCGCGGTGCATGCGCAGCTGACCGCGGACACGGTCGATGCGGACGCGATGGAAGCGGCGTTCGCGGACCTGCGCACGCACGACGCCGCCGCGGCCAGCGCGGTGCAGGCGATGCTCACCGACCTCGCGACGGAGCTCACGCCCGAGGAGCGCCGCGCCGTCGCCGACGCCATGCACCGCCACCCGCGCGGCCGCCGCCACCGCGACCGCAACGCCCCCACCCCGTAGGAGCGCGCCTACGCGCGCGATGCCGACGCGGGCCACCCATCGCGCCTGTAGAGGCGCTCCTACGGCAAACACCCCCTGCCTTCCGTAGGAGCGCGCCTACGCGCGCGATGCCGACGCGGGCCACCCATCGCGCCTGTAGAGGCGCTCCTACGGCAAACACCCCCGGCCTTCCGTAGGAGCGCGCCTACGCGCGCGATGACGACGCAGGCCACCCATCGCGCCTGTAGAGGCGCTCATACGGCAAACACCCCCTGCCTTCCGTAGGAGCGCGCCTGCGCGCGCGATGACGACGCAGGCCACCCATCGCGCCTGTAGAGGCGCTCCTACGGCAAACAACCCCGGCCTTCCGTAGGAGCGCGCCTACGCGCGCGATGACGACGCAGGCCACCCATCGCGCCTGTAGAGGCGCTCCTACGGCAAACCGCCCCGGCCTTCCGTAGGAGCGCGCCTACGCGCGCGATGACGACGCAGGCCACCCATCGCGCCTGTAGAGGCGCTCCTACAAGGGCAACGTCCTTCCGTAGGAGCGCGCCTACGCGCGCGATGGGGTCCGGAGGCGATCGGCATGGGCGCCGACGGGCACGGCAAGGCCAAGTTGCCGCCGACGGTTTCCGGCGCGGGCGATCGCGCCTGTAGAGGCGCTCCTACGGGATGCCGGCTTGCTCGAGGATGCTGCGGGTGGGGCCGAGATGGTCGGCGTAGCGCCGCCACTGCCCCACGAACCGCCCATGGATCGGTTCGCGCACCTGCGCCGTGCTTGCCGTGGCGACGGCACCGGCGCGTTGGTCCACGGCGACCACGGACGGATCGAACGCCAGGCCCAGATGCGCGAACACCCCCCGCGCCACGCCCTCGGGATCGGCCACCAGTGCCTCGTACGAGACGTCGTGGATGCGCCCCGGGAACGCCTCGCGCCAGTGCGCCATCAGGTCCCGGTGCCGCAGCCAGTGCCGTGCCATCTCGCCCTGGTCGTAGCTGTGCGGATACGCCTCGCCGAACAGCTCCTTGAGGTTGGAGAAGCACGCGTCCATCGGCGCGCGCGCCACGTGGATGAACTTCGCCGCCGGCAGCGCGCGGGCGATCACCCCCACCAGCAGCGCGTTCGCCGGCAGCTTGTCGGTGTAGAACCGCCGGCCGTCCGCATGCCAGCGCGTATGCGCCAGGTAGCGGCGGCCGAGTTCGGCGTGGTCGATGTCCTCGGCGGCCAGCATGAGTCCGACGTCCGGGGTGTTTGGCCCCGGCAGCCCGGTCATCCAGCGCAACTGCGCGCCGAAGTCGCGCAACTCGCCGGCGTCGGCGAGGTCGGGGTGCGCACCCAGCATGCGCTCGAGCAGCGTCGTGCCCGAGCGCGGCAGCCCGACGATGAACACCGGTTGCGGCCCGTCGTCGTCGCGGTGCGTGCCGCGCGTGGCCACCGGCGTGTCGAGCAGGGCCTCGTGCAGGGCGACCGCCTCGGCCTCGGTCCAGTCGAGCTGGGCGCGGCGCGCGCGCATGCCGGCCTCGAGCGCCGCCCACGCGGCTTCGGTCTCGCCCAGGTCGTCGAGCGTCTTGAACAGCGCGTAGTGCAGCGGCGGCGCATCGGGATGCCCGTCCGGCATCCCGGCCAGCGCCGCGCGCATGGCCTCGAGGTGGTTGTGATCCGGCGTTTGGCGGCGCAGCCGGGCCAGTTCGCGCCACGCGGCGCCGGCGGCGGGCGCGGCGGCCACGCAGGCCAGCAGGTGGCGCTCCGCGCCCTCGGGATCGCCGGCTTGCAGCCGCGCCAGCCCCAGCAGGTAGTCGAGCTTCGGCCCGCGTGCGCCGAGGTGGCGCGCCCGCAGCAGCAGGGGCAGCGCCTTCGCGGGCAGCGCCTGGTCGAGCAGCAGTTCCCCGGTGCCCGCCAGCACGGCCGGGTCGTCGCACGTCGCCAGCGCCGCGTCGGTGGCGCAGGTCACGGCCGATTCCAGTTCGCCGACCTCGATCAGCCGCTTCGCCAGCGCCTCCAGCAGCACCGGGTCCGGTTCGCGCACGGCGAAGGCCGCCAGCGCAGCGGCGGTCGCGTCGCACAGGCGCCCGTCGGCCGAGGCGATCGCCGACAGGCGCAGCTGCACCGGCAGCACCCAGTCCGGGTCGCCGAGCAGCGACTCGAAGCCGGCACGGGCCTCGGCCCGGCGGTCCTGGCGGAACAGCGCGTCGGCCCGTTGCCAGGCCTGCTGGGATGCGGTCGTCATGCGGCGGCCGGGACGGGCGGACGCGCAGTGTAGCGGCGGCGCGGCCCCCGCCCGGCCCGTCCCGCGGGCGGGCCGCATGAACGCCCCGCGCCGGCGATCCCTGTAGACTATTGCGCCTGCGGCGCCCGCCTCGGGCCTCGATTTCGCCGCAGTCCACTGTCGAATCAACGACTTGCCCACCAATGTTGACGTCGAGCGCCAGGCGCGCATCGGCCGTCCACGCGCGGAGCCCTCCATGCTTTTCGAACACCTCGACACCTACGGCCACGAGCAGGTCGTGTTCTGCCACAACAAGGACGTCGGCCTGAAGGCGATCATCGCGATCCACAACACCGTGCTCGGCCCGGCGCTGGGCGGCACGCGCATGTGGCCATACAAGTCGGAGGCCGAGGCGCTCAACGACGTGCTGCGCCTGTCGCGCGGCATGACCTACAAGAACGCGGTCGCCGGCCTGAACATCGGCGGCGGCAAGGCCGTGATCATCGGCGACCCGGCCACCGACAAGTCCGAGGCGCTGTTCCGCGCGTTCGGCCACTTCGTCGAGTCGCTGGGCGGCCGCTACATCACCGCCGAGGACGTCGGCATCGACGTCAACGACATGGAGTTCGTCTACCGCGAGACCGAGTACGTCACCGGCGTGCACCAGGTCCACGGCGGTTCGGGCGACCCGTCGCCGTTCACCGCCTACGGCACGCTGCAGGGCCTGATGGCCTCGCTGAACCGCAAGTTCGGCGACGAGGAAGTGGGCAAGTACGCCTACGCCGTGCAGGGCCTGGGCCACGTCGGCATGGAGTTCGTGAAGCTGCTCAAGGAGCGCGGCGCCAAGATCTTCGTCACCGACATCAACAAGGGCCTGGTCGACCGCGCGGTCAACGAGTTCGGCGCCGAGGCCGTGGGCCTGGACGAGATCTACGACGTGCCGGTGGACGTGTACTCCCCGTGCGCGCTGGGCGGCACCGTCAACGAGGACACCCTGCCCCGCCTGAAGGCCAAGGTGATCTGCGGCGCGGCCAACAACCAGCTGTCGACGAACGCGATCGGCGACGAGGTGCAGAAGCGCGGCATCCTGTACGCCCCGGACTACGCGGTGAACGCGGGCGGCGTCATGAACGTGTCGCTGGAGATCGACGGCTACAACCGCGAGCGCGCCATGCGCATGATGCGGACGATCTACCACAACCTCACCCGCATCTTCGAGATCGCCGAGCGCGACGGTATCCCGACCTACAAGGCCGCCGACCGCATGGCCGAGGAGCGGATCGAGACCATCGGCAAGCTCAAGCTGCCGCTGGGCCGCGCCGCCCCGCGCTTCCAGGGCCGCATCCGCGGTCACTGAGCCACGCCACACCGCTGCACCACGACGGGGCCGATCGGCCCCGTCGTCGTTTCCGGCCCCGCGCAATGGATTCCCGCCTTCGCGGGAATGACGGGGTCGTGGGGATGACGGTGTCCCGCTCGTCATCCCCGCGCAGGCGGGGATCCACCGCGTCCGGCGCCTGCGCGCGAGGGATTCCCGCATTCGCGGGAATGACGGGGTCGTGGGGATGACGGTGTTCCGCTCGTCATCCCCGCGCAGGCGGGGATCCACCGCGTTCGGCGCCTGCGCGCGATGGATTCCCGCATTCGCGGGAATGACGGCGCCCCATTCGTCATTCACGCGCAGGCGGGGTCCACCGCATTCGGCTTCCCCGCACTACGTCCGTCATCCCCGCGCAGGCGGGGATCCACGGCGTCCGGCGCCTGCGCGCCATGGATTCCCGCCTTCGCGGGAATGACGGGATCGCGGGAATGACGGGATCGCGGAATCGCGGGAATGGCGGGATCGCGGGAATGGCGGAGCCGCAGGATTGACGGTTGGGCAACAGGGGGTCCGCGACCCCCCAGCGGCAACCTCGGGCAAAATAGGCGGTCCCGCCGCGCCGGATGCGTGGCCCGTAGTCCGAACATCCACGGAGTCCCCATGCGCACCTTCCCCCTCGGCGACGACATCGATGCCCTGCGCGAGGCGGTCCGCCGCTTCGCCGAGAGCGAAATCGCGCCGCGGGCGGCGAAGATCGACGAGGACAACGCCTTCCCGCAGGACCTGTGGCCGAAGCTGGGCGAACTGGGCCTGCTGGGCATGACCGTGCCAGCAGAGTTCGGCGGGTCGGAGATGGGCTACCTGGCGCACCTGGTCGCGATGGAGGAGATCTCCCGCGCCTCCGGCTCCGTCGGCCTGTCGTACGGCGCGCACTCCAACCTCTGCGTGCAGAACCTGTACGCCAACGGCAAACAGGCCCAGCGCGAGAAATACCTGCCGAAGCTGTGCACCGGCGAATGGAAGGGCGCGCTGGCGATGAGCGAGCCGGGCGCGGGGTCGGACGTCGTCGGGTCGATGAGCTGCCGCGCGGAGAAGAGGGGCGACACGTGGGTCGCCAACGGCAACAAGATGTGGATCACCAACGGCCCCGAGGCCGACGTCCTCATCGTCTACATGCGCACCGCCGGCAAGGACGCGGGCAGCCGGTCCATGACCGCCTTCATCGTCGAGAAGGGCATGAAGGGTTTTTCCACCGCGCAGAAGCTGGACAAGCTGGGCATGCGCGGCTCGAACACCTGCGAGCTGGTGTTCGAGGACTGCGAGATCCCGGCCGAGAACGTCCTGGGCGAAGTGAACCAGGGCGTCAAGGTGCTGATGTCCGGCCTCAATACCGAGCGCCTGGTGCTGACCGGCGGCCCGCTCGGCCTGATGCAGGCGGCGATGGACATCACCCTGCCCTACGTGCGCGAGCGCAAGCAGTTCGACCGCGCGATCGGCAGCTTCGGGATCATGCAGGCCAAGGTCGCCGACATGTACACCGCGCTGCAGTCCGCGCGTGCGTTCGCCTACCAGGTGGCGCGCGACTACGACGCCGGGCACCAGTCGCGCATCGACCCGGCGGCCTGCCTGCTGCAGGCCTCCGAGGCCGCGGTGCAGGTGGCGCTGGAGGCGATCCAGGCGCTGGGCGGCAACGGCTACATCAACGAGTACCCGACCGGGCGGATCCTGCGCGACGCGAAGCTCTATGCGATCGGCGCGGGGACGAATGAAATCCGCCGCATGCTGATCGGCCGCGAACTCGTCGCCGGCAACGCCTGAGGCCGCCGCGGGACCCCACCCGTAGGAGCGCGCCGACGCGCGCGATGCCTGCGCAGGCAACCCATCGCGCCTGTAGAGGCGCTCCTACAACAGCCCCCCTCCGAAGGAGCGCGCCTACGCGCGCGATGCCTGCGCAGGCAACCCATCGCGCCTGTAGAGGCGCTCCTACAACAGCCCCCCCTTCCGTAGGAGCGCGCCTACGCGCGCGATGCCTGCGCAGGCAACCCATCGCGCCTGTAGAGGCGCTCCTACGACAGCCCCCCTTCCGTAGGAGCGCGCCTACGCGCGCGATGCCTGCGCGGGCAACCCATCGCGCCTGTAGAGGCGCTCCTACGACAGCTCCCTCTCCGTAGGCGCGGGCCTACGGGGATGTGGCGGGCACGGGCACCGGGGGGCGGGGCTTGTGGCGCCGGTCGAGGAGCACCGCCGCGACGATCGACACCACGACCGGCAGGAACCACGCCACCAGCTGGAAGTTCGGCGGCATCTCCCAGCCCGCCGCCTCCACCAGCCGGTTGAGCCCGATGCCGAGGAACGCGACGTGCGTCGCCGCCCCCAGGCCGACCATCGCGCCGTAGTGCTCCTGGAGCCACCAGTTGCGCGCCTGCATCGGCCGCGCGCGGCGCATCGCCATCTGCACGCCCGACAGCAGGCCGACGCCACTGAACCCGATCAGCAGCGGATGCCCCTTGGCCAACCCGACGGCGAGCACCGTGCCGGACGCGGCCAGCAGGGCCACCAGGATCGCCAGGTACGCCGGCCCGCGGAACGCGGCCTGGTCGCCCTTGAGCCGGAGCGCATGCCAGCCCAGCCACAGGCCCGCGGCCACGAGCACCACGAGGTATCCGAGGAACGTCGCGGTCACAGGCTGCCCGCGCGCAAAGAAGCTGGCGGTCATCGGCACCGCGGTCGCGCAAATGCCGAGCATCGACAGGAAGTAGACCTTGCCCGCGCCCCGGTGCAGCGGCCCGCCCTTGCGCGCGCAGGCGGCGGTCCAGAACGTGGCGAGGGCGGCGACGCCCGAGGCGCCATGGACGGCGACGAGGACCTGGTAGGCGGACATGGCGCGGGCTCCGTTGGAATGGCGCCAGTCTCCGCAGCGGGCGGTCCGCGCCGCAGGTCCCGGTCGTCACCCGCGAGGGGTGAGGAAAGTCACCACCTGCGCCCAGCGCCTTCCGGGCGGCCGCCGTCGCTGCCATGCTCGCCGCATGGCGACGCACGCGCTCCCGCCGCAACGCGGCAACGAACTCTCCACGCACCGGGACACGCGCCTCGTGCAGCGGTTGGCGAGCCCGCTCAGCCTGGCGGCCTACGTCACCTGGCTGGCGATCACCGCGGCGGCCGTCGACATGCCGGCCCTGCGCGCAGGCGCGCCCACCGAATGGGCGGGGCTCGCCACGCTGGCCGGCATGCTGGCGCTCTTCGTGCTGCGCGCGGTGCGCGACCCGCTCGCGGACTGCCGCGGCGCGGCCTGGAACACGGTGGCGCAGGGCGTGCTGGTGGTCGCCGCGGAATGGTTCCTGCGCGAGGGCCAGACCGCGGTGCTGCTGATCATCGTCGCGGGCCAGATGGTGCTGCTGATGCCCGTGTGGCGCGCGGTGGCCTGGCTGGCGTTGTTCAACCTCGCGTTCGTGGCGATCTGGCTGTCCGGTGACGCGACGCTGCTGCAGGTCGCGTCGTGGTGGTTGCCGGTGGCCGCGTTCCAGGCGTTCGCCGGGCTGACCGGCCATTACGCAGGCATGAGCGAGCGCCAGCGCGAACACCTCTCGGAAGTCAACGCCGAGCTGCTGGCCACGCGCCACCTGCTGGAGGAATCGGCGCGCGGCGGCGAGCGCCTGAAGCTCTCGCGGGAACTGCACGACGTGGCCGGCCACAAGCTCACCGCGCTCAAGCTCAACCTGGCCCTGCTCGAACGCGACGCGGCGCTGGCCGACCGGCCGGAACTGGCCACTTCGCGCGGCCTGGCCGACGACCTGCTGGCGGACATCCGCGGCGTCGTGTCCGAACTGCGCATGCATGACGGCCTGGAGCTGCGCGGCGCGCTCGAGGCACTGGCGCGCCCGGTGCCCGGTACCGACATCCGCGTGGACGTGCCGCCCGACCTGCGGGTCGCGGACCTCGCGCAGGCCGAGGCGCTGGTGCGCTGCGCGCAGGAGGCGACCACCAATGCGCTCCGGCACGGGCGGGCGGCCCGGATCGACATCCTGGTCCGCCGGGACGCCGACGCCCTTGTGCTGCAGGTGGACAACGACGGCGTGGCGCCCCGCCACCTGCGCCCGGGCAACGGCCTGTCGGGCATGCGCGAACGGATCGAGGCGCTGGGCGGCACGCTCGAGGTCGCGCCCACGCCGCCGCGTGGCGTGCGCGTGCTGGCACGACTGCCGGGGTCGACCGCATGACGACGGACGCTGGCCGACCGGTCCGCATCGCGCTGTGCGACGACCAGGCGCTGGTGCTGCGCGGCCTGTCGGCCCTGCTCGGTGGCCTGGGCATCGAGATCGCGCTGGAGGCCGGCGACGCGGAGCAGCTGCTGGACGCCCTGCCCCGCCGCCCGGTCGACGTGGTGGTCAGCGACATCCGCATGCCGGGCATCGGGGGCATCGGCCTGGTGCGCGCGTTGCGCGAGGCGGGCGACGCGACGCCGGTGATCCTGCTGACCACCTTCGACGACCAGGACCTGATGTTGCGCGCGGTCGAAGCCGGCGCGCAGGGATTCCTGCTGAAAGATGCTTCGCCCGGCGACCTGCGCGACGCCATCGCGCGCGTGGCCGCGGGCGAGACCCTGCTGCAGCCGGTGAGCCTGGGGCCGGTGCGTGCCTCGGTGCCCGGCGTGGCCGACACGGGGCTGCGGCTGACCGATCGCGAGCGCAGCATCCTGCGGCTGGTGGCCGGTGGCTATTCCAACAAGGAGATCGGGCGGAGCCTGCATCTGTCCGAGGGCACGGTGAAGAACTACGTGTCCGACCTGTTGGTGAAGCTCGACGCCCGCGACCGGACACACGCCGTCATGAACGCCATCACCCGGCGCCTGCTGTAGGAGCGCGCCTACGCGCGCGATGCCTGCGCCGGGCAACCCATCGCGCCTGTAGAGGCGCTCCTACGAAAATCACGCATCGCCGCCACCCCGTAGGAGCGCGCCTACGCGCGCGATGCTTGCGCCGGCAATCCAATCGCGCCTGTAGAGGCGCTCCTACGGGACTGCGGGGGCCGTCGGAGCGCGGTTTGCGGCGGTGCAACATCGGGGGCCATAATCGGGCGGTTCCGGCTTCGTCCGGCCTTACGTACGCACTGGAGTCCCCCCATGACCGACATCGTCATCGTCGGCGGCAAGCGCACCGCCATCGGTTCCTTCCTCGGCCAGTTCACCGGCGTGCCGACCCCGACCCTGGGCGCGGCCGCCATCACCGGCGCGCTCGAACATGCCGGCGTCGCGCCCGACCAGGTCGACGAGGTGGTCATGGGCTGCGTGCTGCCGGCCGGCCTCGGCCAGGCGCCCGCCCGCCAGGCGGCCATCGCCGCCGGCATCCCAACGGCCGCCGCCTGCACCACCATCAACAAGGTCTGCGGCTCCGGCATGAAGGCCGTGATGCTCGGCCACGACATGATCAAGGCCGGCTCGGCCACGGTCGTCGTCGCCGGCGGCATGGAGTCGATGACGAACGCCCCGCACCTGGTCAACGGCGCGCGCACCGGCATCCGCTACGGCACCGCGGAGTTCATCGACCACATGGCCTACGACGGCCTGACCAATCCGTACGACGGCAAGGCGATGGGCGTGTTCGGCGACCAGGCGTGCAGCGCGTACAAGTTCGACCGCGCCAAGCTCGACGCCTTCTCCGAGGAGAGCGTCAAGCGCGCGCAGAAGGCGGTGGCCGAAGGGGGCTTCAAGGACGAGATCGTTCCCGTGACCGTCAAGACCCGCAAGGGCGAGGTCGTCGTCGACACCGACGAGGAGCCCGGGAAGATCGACACCGCGAAGATCGCCGGCCTGCGCCCCGCGTTCGGCAAGGAAGGCGTGCTCACCGCCGCGTCGTCCTCGAAGATCTCCGACGGCGCCGCGGCCACCGTGCTGATGTCCGCCGACGAGGCGAAGAAGCGCGGCCTGAAGCCGATCGCGCGCATCGTCGCGCATGCCACGCACTCGCAGGATCCGGAGTGGTTCACCACCGCGCCGGTCGATGCGCTGCGCAAGGTGCTCGACAAGGCCGGCTGGTCGGTCGACGACGTCGACCTGTTCGAGGTCAACGAAGCCTTCTCGTGCGTGGCCATGGCGCCGATGCAGGACCTGGGCATCCCGCACGACAAGCTCAACGTCAACGGCGGCGCGGTCGCGCTCGGCCATCCGATCGGCGCCAGCGGCGCGCGCCTGCTGGTCACGCTGCTGCACGCGCTGAAGGCGCGGGGCGGGAAGAAGGGCGTGGCGTCGCTGTGCATCGGCGGCGGCGAGGCCACGGCCGTGGCGGTCGAGCTGGCCTGACCTAGCACGCCGGACGGGTGTCCGGGGAGGTGGGTGCAAACGTTTTCTTCGCCTCCCGGAACGCCCGCCGTACGGGGCGCTTCGGTTAACTTCCGCTTTACAAAAAAACCACGGGTAGCCGCTTGACAGGCGACCGGCCCACGTCATCATGTTATCGGCGCGCAACCGCGCGTTGCCCAAACTACACGACGAGGATTACCAGCTCATGACCATCAACAAGGCTCTGCTTGCCGTCGCCCTGGGCTTTGCCCTGGCCGCGTGCTCGAACCAGGACCGCGCTGCCGACTCGGCCGCCGAGGCTGCTGACGCCGCCGCCGAGGCCCAGATGGACGCCGACGCCGCCGCCGGTACCGGCGACATGGCCGCCGCCGACGCCGCCCAGGCCGCCGCCGACACCGCCGCGATGGCTGCCGACGCCGCTGCCGACGCTGCTGCCGACGCCGGCACCGGCGACATGGAGAACAACGCCGACGCCGCCGAGGCTGCCGAGGACTCCGCCGACGCCGCCGAGCAGGCTGCGCAGGCTGCCGAGAACGCGGCCGACTCCGCTGGCGCGGACACGGATTCCGACATGGATCCGGACGCCACCGGCGAGTAATCGACGCAAGTCGAAGCAACACCCCAGTGCCGCCGGGCTTTCCCGGCGGCACTTTTTTGTGCCCGCGGACCGGCGCCCCGACACCTGGCACCGGCCCCGCCCGCGGGCCTCCCCTTCACATCCCTTTACAGGCAAGGCAGGATAGTGCGCCCCGCCGGCAGCGTTCCGGCAAAACGCAATCACTGCCGACACACAGGAGTATTCAATGAACATCAAGCTCGCCACCCTGATCGCCGCCAGCGCCTTCGCCCTGGCCGCCTGCAACTCGCCGACCGCCGAGCAGGAGGCCGCCGAGGCCGAGGCCCAGGCCGAGATCGCCGCCGACGCCGCCGGTGACGCCGCCTCTTCGGCCGGCGAGGCCGCCGCTGCCGGTACCGCCGCCGCCGCTGGCGCCGCGGCCGCCGCCGTCGACGCCGCTGCCGACCCGGTCCAGCAGGCGTACGAGGAAGGCAAGGCCAACGCCGCCGGCGCGATCGCCGAAGGCGCCGCCGACGTCTCCGCCGAGATGAGCGAAGAGGCCGCCGAGGCCGAGGCCGAGGCCAACGCCGAAGTGCAGGACTGACCGTCCGGCTTCAACGCAGCATCGGAAGGGCCCGCTTCGGCGGGCCCTTTCTTTTTGCCCGCGCCACCCCGGCGACGCCGCGCGCCATGACCCCGTGCGCCCGGCCCGCTACGATGGCGCCCTTTCCGATCCCCGGGACCGGCATGCCCACGCTGACCAGCTCGATCGACACGCGCGCGCAGGACTTCAAGGACAACGCGGCCTACCACCGGGCGCTCGTCGAGGAACTCGACCGCCGCCTCGCGCGCGCCGCGGAGGGTGGCGGCGCGAAGGCGCGCGACAGGCACGTCGAACGCGGCAAGCTGCTGGCCCGCGACCGCATCACCGCCCTGCTCGACCCGGGTTCCCCTTTCCTGGAGATCGCCCCGCTCGCCGCGGAGGACATGTACGACGGCGCCGCGCCCGCGGCCGGCATGGTCTGCGGCATCGGCCGGGTCATGGGGCAGGAAGTGGTGGTCGTGGCCAACGACGCTACGGTCAAGGGCGGCACCTACTTCCCGATGACGGTCAAGAAGCACCTGCGCGCGCAGGAGATCGCGCGCGAGAACCGGCTGCCGTGCGTGTACCTGGTCGATTCCGGTGGCGCGTTCCTGCCGCTGCAGGACGAGGTGTTCCCCGACAGGGAACACTTCGGCCGGATCTTCTACAACCAGGCCCGGCTGAGCGCGGAGAACATCCCGCAGGTCGCCGTGGTCATGGGCAGCTGCACCGCCGGCGGCGCCTACGTGCCGGCGATGTGCGACGAGTCGGTGATCGTCCGCGAGCAGGGCACGATCTTCCTCGGCGGCCCGCCGCTGGTGAAGGCGGCCACCGGCGAGGTGGTCGATGCCGAAGCCCTGGGTGGCGCGGACGTGCACACGTCGGTGTCCGGCGTCGCCGACCATTTCGCCGAGGACGACCGGCACGCACTGCAGGTCGCCCGCGACATCGTCGGCCACTTCAACCGCGACAAGGTGCTGCCGGTCGCCACCCGCCCGGTGCGCGAGCCCGCCTACCCCGCCGAGGAGCTCTACGGCATCGTGCCGAAGGACACCCGACGGCCGTTCGACATCCGCGAGGTCATCGCCCGCGTGGTCGACGGCAGCGAACTGCAGGAGTTCAAGGCGCGCTACGGCAAGACGCTGGTCACCGGCTTCGCCCACCTGCACGGGTACCCGGTGGGCATCGTCGCCAACAACGGCATCCTGTTCGCCGAGAGCGCGCTCAAGGGCGCGCACTTCATCGAGCTGTGCAACCAGCGCGGCATCCCGCTGGTGTTCCTGCAGAACATCACCGGCTTCATGGTCGGGCGGAAGTACGAGAACGCCGGCATCGCCAAGGACGGGGCGAAGATGGTCACCGCGGTGGCCTGCTCGCACGTGCCCAAGTTCACCGTGGTCATCGGCGGCAGCTTCGGCGCCGGCAACTACGCGATGTGCGGCCGCGCCTACGGCGCGCGCTTCCTCTGGATGTGGCCCAACGCGCGCATTTCGGTCATGGGCGGCGAGCAGGCGGCGAGCGTGCTGGCGACGGTGAAGCGCGACGGCATCGAGGCCCGCGGCGGCGAATGGAGCGCCGAGGAGGAGGATGCCTTCAAGGCCCCGATCCGCGAGCAGTACGAATCGCAGGGCAGCCCGTGGTACGCCACCGCGCGCCTGTGGGACGACGGCATCATCGACCCGGCCGATACCCGCCGGGTGCTCGGCCTGGGCCTGTCGGCCAGCCTGAATGCGCCGATCGACCGTGGCCCGCACGCCACGCGTTTTGGCGTCTTCCGCATGTGACCGCGATGTTCTGCGACGGGGTTCACGTCCTTCAGGCGCGATCGCCGGACCACCTGTCTGCAACCTGAAGCGAACGCGTCAACGCCGCGTGAAGCGGTGCTAGCCTCCGGTTCCCCGTTCCATCGACGCAGGACCAACGCCATGGCTCTCTGGAAAGAACCCGCTCCCGCCGCCAAGTCGAACCCCGCCCCCGCGGCGTTCGACGAGCCGGCCGCCGCCAAGCCGGCCAACGACGCCGCCAGCGACCGCGCCCCCGCGCCCGTCGCCGCGCCGGCGCCCGCCCCGGCCCGCACGCCGGAAGGCAAGGAGTCGCTGATCGCCGCCGACCTCGCCATCGAGGGCAAGATCGAAGGCGCGGGCCATGTCCGCATCGCCGGCAAGTTCAAGGGCGACGTCAACGTGCGCGGCAACCTCACCATCGAGCCGGGCGCCAAGGTCACCGGCAGCGTGCGCGCCGAGAAGGTCGTGATCGCCGGCGAGCTCGAGGGCAACGTGGATTCGGCCAAGCAGGTCGAACTGCTGTCCGGCGGCGTGCTGGCCGGCGACCTCAAGGCCGGTTCGCTCACCGTCGCCAACGGCGCCCGCATGCGCGGCTCGGTCGAGTTCGGCTGGGAAGGCGCGTCCGGCAACGGCAACGGCAAGGGCAAGGACAACGCCTGAGCGCCATGAACGCCCAGCGATCGGGCACGGCGGGCGCCACCCGCCAGTGCCCGCACTGCAAGGCGACCATCCTCGACAGCTCGCCGGTCTGCCCGGCCTGTCGCGGGCACCTGCGCTTCGACTCCGCGGCGGCCGCCGGCCAGGTGCCGGCGAACCGCATGGTGCCGCTGCAGGTCGAGGGCACCATCCAGGCGCCGGAGTCCGGCGCCTACGAGTACACGATGGTGGTGTCGATCAAGAACGAGCGCGGCGAGGAGGTCGATCGCAAGGTCGTCGGCGTCGGTGCGATGTTCCCCGGCGAGTCCCGCAGCTTCAGCGTCTCGGTCGAGGCGACGGAGGCGACCGGGGCCGCGGCGCGGCGGCGCGGGCGGCACTAGGCACGATCAGGTGCGGCCCAACGGCCGCACCGTCATCCGGTTGGATCGAAGGCGGGCCGTGGCCCGCCTTCTCCGTTTCAGTCGCAGCCGTCGCAGCCGCCGCAGCCGTCGGCGGACGTCGCCGTCGCGGCCGGCGCGAGCCGCGTCCCGAGCCGGTGCGCCAGGCTGCCCGTCGGCCGGCGGCGCAGGCGCAGCGCGCAGGCCACGCGCGCCCGGCGCACGCTGCCCGGGAACTGCCGGCGCACCACGAACACCACGCTCGCCAGCACCGCGAGGCCGACCACCACGTGCTGCGCGAGCAGGCCGGCGTCCATCAGCCCGCCCCGAGCGCCACCGCCACCTGGTACGTCACGAACGACGCCAGGTAGGCCAGCGCGAACAGGTAGCCGGTGGCGATGCCGACCTGCTTCCACGAGTTGGTCTCGCGCTTGATCGTGGCCAGCGTCGAGATGCACTGCGGCGCGTAGATGAACCACACCAGCAGCGACAGCGCGGTGGCCAGCGACCACTCGCTGCCGATGATCGGGGTCAGCGCCTCGGTCGCCGCCGCGTCGTCGGCGGCCGACAGCGCGTACACGGTGGCCAGCGAGGAGACCGCCACCTCGCGCGCGGCCATGCCCGGGATCAGCGCGATGCAGATCTGCCAGTTGAAGCCCAGCGGCGCGAACACCGCGGTCATCGCGTGGCCGATCCGGCCGGCCAGGCTGTAGTCGATCGCCGGCCCGACGGCGCCGTCCGGCGGCGCCGGGAACGACAGCAGGAACCACAGCAGGATCGTCAGCGCCAGGATGATGCCGCCCACGCGCCGCAGGAAGATCATGCCGCGCTCGTACAGGCCGATCAGCAGGTCGCGCGGATGCGGCACGCGGTACGAGGGCAGTTCGAGCATCAGCGGATGCTCGCCCCGGTCGCGGCGCCAGCGCTTCATCACCCACGCCACCGCCAGCGCGCTGAGGATGCCCGCCGAGTACAGCGCGAACAGCACCAGCCCCTGCAGGTTGAACGGGCCGACCGACTGCTGCGGGATGAACGCGCCGATCAGCAGCGCGTAGACCGGCAGCCGCGCCGAGCAGGTCATCAGGGGCGCGACCAGGATGGTCGCCAGCCGGTCGCGCGGGTCCTGGATCGAACGCGTCGCCATGATCCCGGGGATGGCGCAGGCGAAGCTCGACAGCAGCGGGATGAACGACCGGCCCGACAGCCCCGCCTTCGACATGATCCGGTCGAGCAGGAAGGCCGCGCGCGGCAGGTAGCCCGATTCCTCGAGCGCGAGGATGAAGGCGAACAGGATCAGGATCTGCGGCAGGAAGATGATGACGCCGCCCAGGCCGGCGATGATGCCGTCCGCGAGCAGGCTGGTCGCCGGGCCGTCCGGGAAGGTGTCGACCACCCAGCCCGCGAGCATGCCGGTGCCGGCATCGATCATGTCCATCAGCGGGGTGGCCCAGGCATAGACCGCCTGGAAGATCAGGAACATCACCGCGGCGAGCGAGGCCATGCCGACGACCGGGTGCAGCAGCCAGCGGTCGAGCGCGTCGTCGATCGCGGCCGTGCGGCGCGGCATGCGCACGCCCAGCGCCAGCAGCCGGCGGGTCTCCGCGTGCAGTTCGCCCTCGTCCGGCGGCTGCCACGGACCGGTCGCGCGCACGCCTTCGACCGGTGCACGCGCGATGCCTGCGACCTGGTCCAGCGCCGACAGCAGCGCCTGCGCGCCGTCGCGGCGGATGGCGACCGTGGGCACGACCGGCATCCCGAGTTCGTTCGACAGCGCCTGCAGGTCGATGGCGATCCCGCGCCGCTTCGCCGCGTCCATCATGTTGACCGCCAGCAGCACCGGTCGGCCGAGCTCGCGCGCCAGCGCGCGGACTTCGAGCGCGAAGCGCAGGTGCAACCGCAGGTTGGTCGCGTCGACCACGCACACCAGCGCGTCCGGCACCGGTTCGCCCGGGTAGTGGCCACGGCAGACGTCGCGCGTCACCGCCTCGTCCAGGCTGGCGGCATCGAAGCTGTAGGTGCCCGGCAGGTCGAGCACGGCGACGTCGCGGCCGGCCGGCGACGTGAAGCGCCCTTCCTTGCGCTCGACGGTGACGCCTGCGTAGTTGGCGACCTTCTGCCGGCTGCCCGTGAGCAGGTTGAACAGCGCCGTCTTCCCGCAGTTCGGGCTGCCGACCAGGGCGAGGCGCAGCGACGTGGCGTCGGCGGTCATGCATCCACCCCGGCGGCCGCGCGCGCGGCCAGGGCGTCCTCGCGGAACGTCGCGTCGTCCGCCGTGGATGCGGCGACCGCCACGTCCGCAGGTTCGCCCTCGACCACGCGGATCCGCGCCGCCTCGGCCAGCCGCAACGCGAAGCGGGTGAAGCCGACCTGCACCAGCAGCGGCTCGGCCGAGAACGGCCCGACCGCCAGCACTTCCACGCGTTCGCCGGCGACGAAGCCGAGTTCGCGCAGGCGCCTGGCCACCATGTCGGTCGCGCCCAGCGCCTCCACCGATTGCACGACCGCGGCCGTCCGGCGCGGCAATTGCGACAGCTGCACGGTCGCACCCGAGAACAGGAATGATTCTCGATTATAGCGGCAAAGGCGCCCCCGGATGCACCATGCGGGCCGCCTCCGGCGACGGCCGGCGGCCCGTCCGGACGCGACCGCTATGATTGGGCGTTTCGCATCCCCGGGGAGAGGTCGATGGGCGAGCCATTGCAGGTGCGCAGGGACGGCGCGGTGGCCACGGTCGTGATGGACCGGCCACGCCTGCACAACGCCTTCGACGCCGGCCTGGTGACCGCCCTGACCGAGGGGCTCCGGGCGCTGGGGGACGACGACGGGGTGCGGGTGGTGGTGCTCGCCGGCGAGGGGCCGTCGTTCTCCGCCGGCGCGGACCTCAACTGGATGCGCGGCATGGCAGCCGCCAGCGAGGACGAGAACCGCACCGACTCGCTCGCCCTCGCCCGCCTGATGCGCACCCTGGACGAGCTGCCGAAGCCCACCGTCGCCCGCGTCCACGGCGCGGCGTTCGGCGGCGGCGTCGGCCTGGTCGCCTGCTGCGACATCGCCATCGGCGCGCGCGGCGCGAAGTTCGGGCTCACCGAAAGCAGGCTGGGGCTGCTGCCGGCGGTGATCTCGCCCTATGTCGTCGAGGCGATCGGTGCGCGGCAGGCGCGCCGGCTGTTCGCGACCGCCGAGATGTTCGACGCCGACGAGGCCTGCCGCCTCGGCCTGCTGCACGCGGTGGTCGAGCCCGACGCGCTGGACGCCGCCGTCGATCGCCAGGTCGACCTGCTGCGCAAGGCCGGCCCGGTGGCGAGCGCGCAGGCGAAGCAGCTGGTGCGCCGCGTCGCCGCGGGCGGCGACCGCGACCGCCTCGACGCCGACAATGCCGCCCTGATCGCACGCCTGCGCGTGTCGCCGGAGGGCCAGGAAGGCCTCGGCGCCTTCCTGGACAAGCGCCCGCCCGCCTGGACGACCGACTGATGTTCGACACCCTGCTCATCGCCAACCGCGGCGAGATCGCCTGCCGCGTGATCCGCACCGCGCGCCGGCTCGGCATCCGCACCGTCGCGGTGCATTCGGACGCCGATGCCGATGCGCTGCACGTGCGCCTCGCCGACGAGGCGCACGCGATCGGCGGCCCGCGCCCCCAGGACAGCTACCTGCGCGGCGACGCGATCCTCGAGGTCGCCAGGCGCAGCGGCGCGCAGGCGATCCACCCCGGCTACGGCTTCCTGAGCGAGAACGCGGACTTCGCCGAGGCGGTCGAGGCCGCCGGCCTGGTGTTCGTCGGGCCGAAGGCGGCCTCGATGCGCCGCATGGGCAGCAAGGCCGGCGCCAAGGACCTCATGCAGGATGCCGGCGTGCCGGTCGTGCCGGGCTACAACGGCACCGACCAGTCGCCCGCCACGCTCGCGCGCGAGGCCGCCCGCATCGGCTTCCCGCTGATGATCAAGGCCGCGCACGGCGGCGGCGGCAAGGGCATGCGCGTGGTACGCGCGCTGGACGAGTTCAACGCCGCGCTGGAGAGCTGCCAGCGCGAGGCGGCCGGCGCGTTCGGCCGCGACCGCGTGCTGCTCGAGCGCTACGTCACCCGCCCGCGGCACATCGAGTTCCAGGTGTTCGGCGATACGCACGGCACCGTCATCCACCTCGGCGAACGCGAGTGCTCGGCGCAGCGGCGGTACCAGAAGGTGCTCGAGGAATCGCCCTCCCCGTCGATGACGCCGGAATTGCGCCAGGCGATGGGCCAGGCGGCGGTCGAGGCGGCGCGCGCCATCGACTACGTCAACGCCGGCACCGTGGAGTTCATCGTGGAAAGCCGCGAGGACGGCAGCCTCGGCGATTTCTACTTCATGGAGATCAACACGCGGCTGCAGGTCGAGCATCCGGTCACCGAGATGGTGACGGGCCTGGACCTGGTCGAATGGCAGCTGCGGGTGGCGGCCGGCGAGCCGTTGCCGCTCGCGGAGGACGCGATCCCACGCCGGGGCCACGCGATCGAGGTGCGGCTGTACGCGGAGGATCCGGCGGCCGGCTTCCTGCCCGGCTCGGGCCGGCTGGAGCGCCTGCGCCTGCCCGCCCAATCCGCGCACGTGCGGATCGACTCGGGCGTGGTCGAGGGCGACACGGTCACGATCCACTACGACCCGATGATCGCCAAGCTCATCGTCCACGACGCCGACCGGCCGCGTGCGCTGGCGCGCCTGCGCGACGCGCTGGCCGTCTGCGCGATCGAGGGCCCGAAGTCGAACATCGCGTTCCTCGAACGCCTGGCGCGCCACCCTGCCGTGGTCGACGGCACCATCGACACCAGCTACCTGGACCGGCACCTCGATGAATTCCTGCCGGATCCGGACGCGATGCCGCCGCGCGACCTGCTCGCCGCCGCGGCCACCGCCCGCCTCCTGCGGCAGGAGGCCGACACCGCCGCGCGCGCCGCCGGCTCGGCCGACCCCGGCTCGCCTTGGGCGCGCGCCGACGGCTGGCGCCTGGGCCACGCCGGCGCCCGCCCGATCGCGTTCCTGCACGGCGACCAGGAGCGACGGATCGTGGCCCACGGCCACGCCGGCGACTACCGGCTGGAGATCGACGGCGCCCACGTCGAGGTCGCGTCCGCGCGCCTGGACGGCGACGCGCTGGAACTCCGCCTGGACGGCACCCGCCGGCGCCTGCGCGCCTGGGCGGACGCGCGCCAGGTCCTGGTCCACGACGGCACGCATCGCCTGGCCATGGCGCCGGTGGAGGTCTACCGCAGCCAGGCCGGCGACGCCGGCGCCGGCGCGGACCGCGTGCTGGCGCCGATGCCCGGCCGCGTGGTGGTCGTCCGCGCCGCCCCCGGCGACACGGTCACCGAGGGCCAGGAGCTGCTGGTGCTGGAGGCGATGAAGATGGAACTGGCGCTCAAGGCGCCGCGCGACGGCACGGTGGCCGAGGTCCGGGCCGCCGAGGGTGAGTTCGTCGAGGCGGATGCCGCGCTCGTCGTCCTCGAACCCGTCGGCGAGGCTTGAGCCGGCGACCCGCCGGACGCATCCTCGTCCCATGGCCCTGCCCCGCCACGTCCGCATCGTCGAGGTCGGCCCGCGCGACGGGCTGCAGAACGAGCGCGCCCATGTGCCGACCGCCGACAAGATCGAACTGGTCGACCGGCTCTCGGCCTGCGGCCTGTCCACGATCGAGGTCACCAGCTTCGTCAGCCCGAAGTGGGTGCCGCAGCTGGCCGACGCCGCCGAGGTCTACCGGGGCATCGCGCGCAGGCCCGGCGTGCACTACCCGGTGCTGGTCCCCAACCTGACCGGCTACGAACGCGCCCGCGAGGTCGGCGTCGAGGAGGTCGCGGTGTTCACCGCCGCGTCCGAAGCGTTCAACCGGCGGAACATCAACGCCTCGATCGACGAGTCGCTCGCGCGCTTCGCCCCTGTGGTCGAACGGGCCCGCGCGGACGGCGTCCGCGTCCGCGGCTACGTGTCCACCGTGCTCGGTTGCCCCTACCAGGGCGAGGTCCCGCTGGCCGACGTGGTGCGGGTCGCCCGTTCCCTGCATGGCATGGGGTGCTACGAGGTCTCGCTGGGCGACACCATCGGCGTGGGTACGCCCGGCAGGGCGCGGGCGATGTTCCGGGCGGTGGCCGGCGACGTCCCCGTCGACGCGCTCGCGGTCCATTTCCACGACACCTGGGGCCAGGCGCTGGCCAACGTGCTCGCGTGCCTGGAGGAAGGCGCGGCCGTGGTCGACGCCTCCGTGTCCGGCACCGGCGGCTGCCCCTACGCCCGCGGCGCCAGCGGCAACGTGGCCACCGAGGACGTCGTCTACATGCTGCACGGCCTGGGCATCGACACCGGCGTGGACCTGGAGGCGCTCGCGGCGACCGGCCGCTGGCTGTCCGGGCGGTTGGGCCGACCGCCGGGCAGCAAGGTCGCGCAGGCGCTCGCCGCGCGGGATTCGGAGCCGGAGCCGGTGTGAACGCGACCGCGCCCGGGCCGGTGGACGGCACCGCGGCCGCGGACGTCGACGCCGCGCTCGACGCGATCACCCTGTCCCTCGGCGCGGCCGACCTCGACCCGTCCCTGCGCGACGTGCTGCGCCGCGCGCAGGCCGCGCTGCTGGCGGCCACCACCGAGGCCAGCGCAGCGCGCGACCGCTACCACGCGCTGTTCGACGCGGTGCCCGACCCGGTCAGCGTGATCGGCTGGGACGGCACCGTGCTCGACCTCAACCGCGCCGGCATGGCGGCGTACAAGCGCCCGCGCGACCAGATCGTCGGAAAGCCGATCGACGTGCTCAACCCGGACCTGCCGCGCGACCACCTGGCGCCGGTCCGCGAGACGCTGGACCGCAACGAAACCTACGTGGTCGAAGTCACCAACATGCGCGCGGACGGCACGCGCTTCCCGGTCGAGGTCCATTCGGCCGCGTTCGAGTTCGAGGGGCGCAAGGCCATCGTCGCCGTCGCGCGGGACCTGTCGGCGCGCCACGACGCGGAACTGCGCTACCGCGCCCTGATCGAGAACATCGACCAGGGTTTGCTGGTCCGCGACGCCACCGGCCGTGTCGTCCACGCGAACGCGGCGGCCATGCGCCTGTTCGGCGTCGAGCCCGGCACGGGCTTCGAGCAGATCCTCGCCGGCGACCGCTGGCTCGTCGTCGACGAGCGCGGCCGCGAACTGGCGCCCGACCAGTTCCCCGCCGCACGCGTGCTGCGCACCGGCCAACCGGTCGCCAACACCGTGCTGGGCTACTACGACCAGCAACGCCGCACGCTCAGCTGGGCGTCGGTCACCGCGGTCCCGCAGTTCGAGCCCGGCACCGACCGCGTCCACCAGGTGCTCTCGCTGTTCACCGAGGTCACGGCGCTCAAGCGCGACGGCGCGCTGTTCGAGCGCGTGCAGGCGCTGGCCCGGATCGGCGGCTGGCAATGGGACGCCGGACGGGACGAGGTGCACCTGACGGCCGAGGCCGCGCGCCTGCTGGGCGTGCCGGCCATGCCCGCCGCCCCGCGCGGCATGGACGCCCTGCTCGGACTCCTGCGCGAGAGCGACGGGCGACGCCTGCGCGCGGCCCTGAAGGCGGCGCACGAACACGGCACGCCGTTCGAGCTCGACCTGCAGGCCCACCCCTCCGATCGCCGCACGGTGTGGCTGCGGATGATCGGCGAACGCCAGGTGGGCGACCCAAGCGCGGCCCGCCTGCACGGCACGTTGCAGGACGTCACCCTGCGCAAGCAGACCGAGGAGACGCTGCGCGTGCAGGCGCGCACCGACCCGCTCACCGGCCTGCTCAACCGCGACGCGGTGCTGGCCGAACTGGGCGAGCGCCTGCGCGATCCGGTGCAGTCGCGGCTCGCGGTGCTGTACATCGACCTGGACCGCTTCAAGATCGTCAACGACGTGCTCGGCCATGGCGCCGGCGACCGCGTACTGCGAGCCGCGGCGCAGCGGCTGCAGGAGGCCGTCGGCACGGAGGGCCTGATCGCGCGGTTCGGCGGCGACGAGTTCATGGTGGTGTGCGAGACCGGCGACGACGCGGGCCGCGCGGAGCGCCTGGCCGGCGCCGTGCTCCGCGCGTTCGGCGCCAGCTTCCGCATGGACGGCGAGGAGTTCGGCATCACCGCCAGCATCGGCCTGGCGCACGCCCCGGCCGACGGCGACCGCCCGCAGCAGCTGATCCAGAACGCCGACGTGGCGATGTACGACAGCAAGCGCCGCAGCCGCAACGGCTGGCAGGCGTTCACGCCGGAGCTGGCGGAACAGCAATCGCAGCGGCTGCAGATGGAAACGCACCTGCGGCGCGCGGTCGACCGCGGCGAGTTCCACCTCGTGTACCAGCCGCAGGTGGACCTGGCGAGCGGCAAGATCCTGTCCGTCGAGGCCCTCATCCGCTGGCGCAACGGCCACCTCGGCGAGATGTCGCCCGGCCACTTCATCGCCCATGCCGAGACCACCGGCGACATCGTCGGCATCGGCGTCTGGGCATTGCGCGAGGCCTGCATGCAGATGCGCCGCTGGCGCGACCTGGGCCTGCAGCTCGACCGCGTCGCGGTCAACGTGTCCTACCGCCAGTTCGGCAACGACGACCTGGCCGGGCACGTGGCGCAGGCGCTCGAGGCCGCGCGCCTGCCGGGCAGCGCGCTGGAGCTCGAGTTCACCGAGCGGGTGCTGATCGAGGACGCGGCCGACACCCTGCACTCGCTCGACGGCCTGCGCGCGCTCGGGGTGTCGCTGAGCATCGACGACTTCGGCGAGGGCTACAGCGCGCTCAACTACCTGCGCCGCCTGCCGATCCACGGGCTCAAGCTCAGCCAGCTGTTCGTGCAGGGCGTGCCGGAGAACGAGTCGGACGCGGCGATCTGCCGGGCGGTGGCCGGGATCGCGCGCAGCCTGGACCTGGGGATCGTCGCCGAGGGCGTGGAGAACGAGGCCCAGCGGCGTTTCCTGCTCCGGCTGGGCGTGGCCGTGGGCCAGGGCTTCCTGTTCGCGCCCGGCCTGACGCCCGACGAGATCGCGCCGCGGCTCGGGCCGGCGCTTCCGCCGCCGGGGAACGGGCCGCGCCCGCAGCTGATCGGCTGAATCCCGCGCTGGCGCGAGCGTCCGGCGGGGCCGGATAGAATGTGTCGTTTCCGTCCCGCAGGATCCCCCATGCAGCTGTCAGATACCCGCGCCATCGTCACCGGCGGCGTCTCCGGCCTGGGCCTGGCCGTCGCCCGCCACGTCGTCGCCGCCGGCGGCAAGGTCGCGCTGTTCGACGTCAACGCCGACAAGGGCGCCGAGGCCGTCGCCGCGCTCGGCGAAGGCAACGCCCGCTTCTGGCAGACAGACGTGACCGACGAGGCCGCGGTCGAAGCCAATGTCGCCGCCGCGCGCGACTTCATGGGCGGGCTGAACGCCGCGATCAACTGCGCGGGGATCCTGGGCGCCGGCCGCGTGCTGGGCAAGGACGGCCCGATGAAGCTCTCGCAGTTCCAGGCGACCGTGATGGTGAACCTGGTGGGCAGCTTCAACGTCGCCAAGGCCGCGGCGTCGCTGATGCAGGGCAACGAGGCGGGCAAGGACGGCGAGCGCGGCGTGATCGTCAACACCGCCTCGGTCGCGGCGTACGAGGGGCAGATCGGCCAGGCCGCGTACTCGGCCAGCAAGGGCGGCGTGGTCGGCATGACCCTGCCGATGGCGCGCGAACTGGCGCGTTTCGGCATCCGCGTCATGACCGTGGCGCCGGGCATCTTCTGGACCCCGATGGTCGATGGCATGCCCGAGGCGGTGCAGCAGTCGCTTGCCGCGTCGATCCCGTTCCCGTCGCGCCTGGGCACGCCGGAGGAGTTCGCGGACCTGGTCGGCTACATCCTCGGCAACACCTACCTCAACGGCGAGACCATCCGCCTGGACGGCGCCACGCGCCTGGCCCCGAAGTAGCCATCCCCTGTCGTCCCGAGCGCAGCGAGGGACCTGCTTTTCAATCCAACAACGACAAGAGCGTGGAGCAGGTTCCTCGCTGCGCTCGGAACGACATTCAGGGTCACCAAGACACGCACATGAAAGCGAACGAGATCAGGAAGGGCAACGTCGTCGAGTACAACGGCGGCGTGTACCAGGTGCGCGACATCGAGCGGTCCTCGCCGCAGGGCCGCGGCGGCAACGTGCGCTTCCGCTTCACCATGTACGCGGTGCCCGGCGGCACCAAGCTCGACGCCAGCTTCGACGCCGACGACGACCTGCGCGAGGTCGAGCTGAGCCGGCGCCAGGCGAGCTTCTCCTACAAGGACGGCGACGCCTTCGTGTTCCTCGACGACGAGGACTACACGCCCTACCAGCTCGACGCCGACGTGGTCGGCGACGCCGCCGGCTACGTCACCGACGGCCTGGCGAACTGCTACGTGCAGATCATCGAAGACCTGCCCGTGGCGCTGCAGCTGCCGCAGAGCGTGGTGCTGGAAGTCGTGGAGACGCCGCCGGAGCTCAAGGGCGGCACCGCCACCAAGCGGCCGAAGCCGGCGAAGCTGTCCACCGGGATCGAGATCATGGTCCCGGAGTACATCGGCAACGGCGAACGCGTGCTGGTCAACACCACCACCGGCGAATTCGCCGGCCGTGCCGACTGAGCTGCCGCCCTACGCGTTCACCCTCGCGCTGCTCGGGCTGGCGCTGTTCGGCGCGTCCTGGCTACCGCATGCACTGCGCGAGAAGGCGCTGCCGTTCCCCCTGCTGTACGTCCTGATCGGCCTGGCCCTGTACGGCCTGGCCTGGCCGCTCGAACTGCCCCTGCCGCTGCCCGATCCCATCGTGCACGGCGAGTTCCTCGAGCGGCTGGCCGAACTCGCGGTGCTCGTGTCGCTGATGAGCGTGGGCCTGCGCATCGACACGGCCTTCGGCTGGCGCCGCTGGTCGCTGACCTGGCGGCTGCTGGCGATCACCATGCCCCTGTGCATCGCCATGGCCACGTGGCTGGGCATGACCTGGCTGGACCTCGGCCTGGCGGCGGCGCTGCTGCTGGGCGCGTCGCTGGCCCCCACCGATCCGGTGCTGGCCGCCGACGTGCAGGTCGCCGCGCCGGGCAAGGGCGGCGAGGACCCGGTGCGCTTCGCGCTGACCTCCGAAGCCGGCCTCAACGACGCCCTCGCCTTCCCCTTCGTCTGGCTCGCGCTGGCGTTCGCCGCGGCGGCCGCGGGCGACGCGCCCTTCTCGCTGGCGGACTGGCTCACGCTCGACGTCCTGTGGCGCTGCGCGAGCGGCATCGGCGTGGGCTGGGGCCTGGGCTACGTCGCGATGCGCTTCCTGTTCCGTGGCGGGGGACGCGAGGTCTCGCGCAGCCGCGAAGGGCTGGCCGCGCTCGCCGTGACCCTGCTCGTGTACGGCGTGGCGGAGATCCTGCACGGCTACGGCTTCCTGGCCGTGTTCGTCGCGGCGCTGGCGATCCGCCAGTACGAGCGCGACCACCAGTTCCACGAGACGCTCGACACGTTCGTCGTGCAGTGCGAGCGCGTGCTGATGGTGATCCTGCTGATCCTGTTCGGCGGGGCGCTGGCGCTCGGGTTCGCGGCCGACCTGGACAGCCCGGCGTTCTGGTTCGCGCTGACCTTCGTGTTCGTCGTGCGGCCGGCGACCGGCCTGCTGGCGCTCACCGGCTGCGGACTGCCCTGGCCGCAGCGGCTGGCGATCGCCTTCTTCGGCGTGCGCGGCATCGGCTCGCTGTTCTACCTGGCGTTCGGGCTGACCGCGATGGAGTTCGCGGGGGCGGAGACCCTGTGGGGCACCGTGCTGCTGGTGATCGCCATGTCCCTGCTGCTGCACGGGCTGAGCGCCACGCCGGTGCTGCGGTGGATCGACCGCGAAGTGAAGCAGGTCGCCAAACGCCCCGACTGAGCGTCAGCGGTGCGGCGGTCGCGCCAGCCACTTGCGCGCCATCCGGCGCACCGAGGCATCCAGCCCGGGCTCGGCCGGCAGGTCGCGCACGCGCCGCCAGGCCAGGTCGTGCGACTCGTCGCTGACCACGAACGCCTCGTCGTCGCCGGCCCGCACCACGTAGCGCACGTCGTAGTGCCAGTGCGCGGGAACGCCCCTGTGTTCGGGGATGCGATGGCGGTCCAGGTCGAACAGGCCGGGCTCCAGCACCAGCGACGCCAGGCCGGACTCCTCCTCCGCTTCGCGCAGCGCGGCGCGCGCGAGATCCGTGTCGCCGTCGGCGTGCCCGCCCAGCTGCAGCCACCTGTCGAGCTTGCGGTGGTGCGTGAGCAGCACGCGCTCGCCGTCGCCCGAGACCAGCCATGCCGATGCGGTGAAGTGCCCCTCGAGCCGCTCGCGCACGAACGCGTGGCCGCCTTCGGCGAGCAGCGCCTCGAACAGCGCGACCGCATCCGATTCGTCCGGCCATGCGCGCCGATACGCGACCAGCGCCTCCGCGAGGCTCACCTGCCACACCGTCATGCCTGCCGTCCCGAGCGAGCCTGTCGTCCCGAGCGGAGCTGTCGTCCCGAGCGCAGCTGTCGTCCCGAGCGCAGCGAGGGACCTGCTTCACCTACGAGGCAGAAGCGCAAACCATGAAGCAGGTCCCTCGCTGCGCTCGGGACGACAGGTGAAGAGGCCTGGAGCAGGTCCCGCGCTGCGCCCGCGACGACAGGTGGAGGGCAGGCGTCCATGCGTCCGGCAACGCGGCCGGGCGGCAACCTGTCTGCGGCTTCGGGCATGTCGGGCGGGGCGTTCGGGGGCACGCGATTATCGCCCGCGACACCCTGCCGGACGACGCTTGCCGGTCGTTTCGCCGCTGGGGTAAGGTGGCCCGCCATTCGCGCACGCCCGGGGACTCGGGGCGGTCGCCACCCGTCGCGACGCGACGTCCATCCATGGGGATCCAGATGTTCAAGAACCTGTTCATCACCAAGCCGGTCGAGCCGGCGGGGCATGTCGACGCGGGCGAGCCGTTCGAAGGCAGCCTGACCGGCGAACCGACGCTCCGCCGCACGCTGACCGGCCGGCAGCTGATGCTGCTGGGCGTCGGCGCGGTGATCGGCGCGGGCATCTTCGTGCTCACCGGGCAGGCGGCGGCGAACTACGCCGGCCCCGCGGTGATGCTCAGCTTCATCTTCGCCGGCCTGGCCTGCGCGTTCGCGGGCCTGTGCTACGCGGAATTCGCGGCGATGCTGCCGGTCTCGGGCAGCGCGTACTCCTACTCGTACGCCACGCTTGGCGAATCGGTGGCCTGGTTCATCGGCTGGTGCCTGATCCTCGAGTACCTGTTCGCGGCGTCCACGGTCGCGGTGGGCTGGTCGGGGTACCTGAACGCGTTCCTCGGAAACTTCGGCGCTGCCCTGCCCGAGGCGTTGTCCAGCGCGCCGTTCGTGTACGAGGCGGGCGAGTTCGTGCGCACCGCCAACGGGCTGATCAACCTGCCCGCGGTGCTGATCGTCGGCGCGGTGTGCGCGGTCGGCTACGTCGGCATCAGCCAGTCGGCCTTCGTGAACTCGATCATCGTGACGATCAAGGTCTCGGTCATCCTGCTGTTCATCGGCTTCGGCATCCAGTACGTCGACCCGGGCAACTGGGAGCCCTTCATCCCGGCCAACGAGGGCGGCGACCGCTATGGCATCGAGGGCGTGCTGCGCGCCTCGACGGTCGTGTTCTTCGCCTACATCGGCTTCGACGCGGTCTCGACCTCCGCGGGCGAGGCGAAGAACCCCCAGAAGGACATGCCGATCGGCATCCTCGGCTCGCTGGCGATCTGCACCGTGCTGTACATCGCGATGTGCGCGGTGCTCACCGGCATGATGCCGTACCCGCAGCTGGGTACCGCCGAGCCGGTCTCGACCGCGCTCATCAATTACCCGAGCCTGGGCTGGCTGCAGACGCTGGTCGAACTGGCCGCCATCGCCGGCCTCTCGTCGGTGATCCTGGTGATGCTGATGGCGCAGCCGCGCATCTTCTACAGCATGGCGCAGGACGGCCTGCTGCCGAAGCTGTTCGGCAAGGTGCATCCGAAGTACCGCACGCCGCACGTCGGAACGGTGATCGTCGGCGTGGTCGCCGCGGCCCTGGCCGGCCTGCTGCCGATCGGGATCCTCGGCGACATCGTCTCGATGGGCACGCTGCTGGCGTTCGCCACGGTCTGCATCGGCGTGCTCGTGCTGCGCTACACGCGCCCGGACCTGCCCCGCCCGTTCCGCGTGCCGATGGCGAACCTCATCTGCCCGCTGGGCGCGGTCGCCTGCCTGTACCTGTTCTGGCTCGCCTTCGTCGACTACTGGTACCTGCTGGTGATCTGGGTGATCGTCGGCGCGCTGGTCTACGCGCTCTACGGCTACCGCCACAGCAAGCTGCGCCAGCGCTGATCCACGGCGCCGTCCACGCATGCCTCCCAAGAAGATAGGCGCCGGGTTGGCCACGTTCGTCGTGGCCAACAACATGATCGGCTCGGGGTTCTTCCTGTTGCCGGCCACCCTCGCCAACTCGGGCGCGGTGACCGTCTTCAGCTGGATCGTGGGCACGCTGCTCGCCCTCATGCTGGGCGGTGCGTTCGCCCGGCTGGCACGCCAGTACCCCGACCTGCAGTCCGCCGACGACTACGTGCGCCCCTCGCTGGGGCGCGACGCCAGCTTCCTGGCCTCGTCGCTGTACTGGTTCTCGTCGTGGGTGGGCAACAACGCGATCGCGGTCGCCGCGTTCGGCTACCTGGTCACGCTGCTGCCGCTGGACGGCGACAACCCGATGGTCCAGGTCGGCGGGCAGGTGGCGCTGATCTGGCTGATGTTCGCGATCAACCTGCTCGGCCCGCGGCCGGTGGCGAAGTTCCAGTCGTTCTGCGTGGTGTTCGGCCTGGTGCCGGTCGCCTTCGTGCTGCTGTTCGGCTGGGGCCACTTCGACCGCGGCATCTACGACGCGGCCTGGAACGTGACCGGCGAGTCCGACGCCTCGATCGTGTTCGGCTCGCTGGGCGCCATCTTCTGGGCATTCGTGGGCCTGGAGACCGGCGCGATGATCGCCGGCGTGGTCAAGGACCCGGACCGCGACATCCCGATCGCGACCGCCGGCGGCGTGCTGATCGCCGGCATCGTCTACATCGTGTCCTCGGTGCTGGTGATGGGCATCGTGCCCGCCGGGGAACTGGCCGGCTCGAGCGCGCCGTTCGCGCTGGTGGCCGCCGAGGTCTTCGGACCGTGGGCCGCCATCGCCATCGCGGCCGCCGCCGCGCTCAAGGCGACCGGCACGCTCGGCGGCTGGATGCTGGTGACCGGCGAGACGGGCGCGCGCGCCGCGCAGCACGGCTTCCTGCCCCGCGTGTTCGGCCGGCTCAACGGGCGTGGCGCGGCCGCGACCGGGCTGCTGATCATCGCCAGCGCGATGAGCCTGATCGCGTTCCTCACGCTGTCGCCGAACGTGTCCGAGCAGTTCGGGCTGATCATCGGCATCGTGGTCAACCTGGTGGTGCTGGCCTACGCGGCCGCAGGCCTGAGCCTGGTGGTCGGGACGCGCGCGCGCCGGCCGACCACGAGCGATCGGATGCTGGGCGCCGGCGCGCTGTTCGCCTGCGGGCTGCTGCTGTGGTCGACCTCGTGGACCATGCTCGGGGGGCTGCTGCTCGCCATGCTGGTCGCTTGGGGCCTGTTCCGCCTGTTCGGTCGCCGCCGCGCCGCGGCCTGACGGGCCGGACTTCGCAAGGCCCCGTGCACGCCGCGGCGCACGGCCGCGTTGGTAGACTTCGGCCATGCCAGCCCTCCCCTACGACGCCGGCCTGCTGAAGGCCCGCGCCGGCGAGATCGTCGTCGCCACGCGCGAACTCGCCGCCGCCGGCCTCACGCCCGCGACCAGCAGCAACTTCTCCCGGCGAATCGACGACCGCCACGCGGCGATCACCATCTCCGGCCGCGACAAGGGCCGGCTGTCGGAGGACGACGTCATGGTCGTCGACTTCGACGGCAAGGCCGTGGGCAGCGACCACCGCCCGTCCGCCGAGACGCTGCTGCACGTGCAGCTCTACCGCCGCTTCCCGGAGATCGGCTGCGTGCTGCACACGCATTCGGTGGCGCAGACGGTGGCCTCGCGGCTGTTCGCGGGCGCCGGGCACGTGCGCCTGGAGGGCTACGAGCTGCTCAAGGCGTTCGAGGGCAACCGCACCCACGAAACCAGCATCGACGTGCCGGTCCTGCCCAACAGCCAGGACATGCACACGCTGGCCGCGCAGGTCGACGTGCTGCTCGACCGGCAGTGCCTGTGGGGCTACCTGATCGACGGGCACGGCCTGTACGCGTGGGGCGCGGACATGGCGCAGGCCAGGCGCCACCTGGACGCGTTCGAGTTCCTCTTGTCGTGCGAACTGGAGTTGAGGAGGCTGCGCAAATGAGCAGGCTGCGGATCTTCGAGGAGGCGCACCCGGACCGCCCGGTGCGCGAGACCACCGACCACGCCGAGATGGCCCGCGAGCTGCTGGCGATCGGCGTGGACTTCGAGCAGTGGTCGGCGTCGCGGGACGTCCGGCCGGGCGACGCGCCCGAGGCGATCATGGATGCCTACCGGGAGGACATCGACCGGCTGGTCGCCGGGCGCGGGTTCCGGACCGTCGACGTGGTGAGCATCGCGCCGGACCACCCCGACCGGGCCGAGATGCGGAAGAAGTTCCTGGACGAGCACTTCCACAAGGAGGACGAGGTCCGGTTCTTCGTCGCCGGCTCGGGCCTGTTCACGCTGCACGTGGAGGACCGGGTCTACGAGATCCTGTGCGAGGCCGGCGACCTCGTCGGCGTGCCGGACGGGACCAGGCACTGGTTCGACATGGGCCCGGAGCCGAGCTTCGTGGCCATCCGCTTCTTCACCGAACCGGACGGCTGGGTCGGCCACTTCACTGGGACCGACATCGCGCAACGCTTCCCGCGGCACGGATGACCGGCATGGCCAGGCGCGCGATCCTCACCGACATCGAGGGCACCACCGGCAGCATCTCCTTCGTCAAGGACGTGCTGTTCCCGTATGCCCGCAAGGCGCTGCCCGGCTTCGTGGCGCGGCATGCACGCGAGCGCGACGTGCGCCGCTGGCTCGACGCGGTGGCCGCCGAGCTGGGCGGCATGTGCGACGACGCGATGGTGGTCGAGGTGCTGCAGGGCTGGATCGACACCGACCGCAAGCACACCGCGCTCAAGGCGCTGCAGGGCATGGTCTGGCAGGACGGCTACGAGAACGCCGACTTCGCCGCGCACATGTACGACGACGCGGCCACGTCCCTGCGGGCGTGGCACGAGGCGGGCATCCCCGTGCACGTGTACTCCTCCGGCAGCGTGCCCGCGCAGAAGCTGTTCTTCGGCCACAGCACGGCCGGCGACCTGCGCCCGGTCGTCAGCGGCTGGTTCGATACCGAGATCGGGGGCAAGCGCGAGGTGCCGAGCTACCAGCGCATCGCCGAGGCGGTCGGACTGCCGGCCGGCGACATCCTGTTCCTGTCGGACGTCGTCGAGGAACTCGATGCGGCGCGCGAGGGCGGCATGGCGACGACCCTGGTCGACCGCCGCGAGGACTACCCGGAACCCCGCACCGGCACCGCCGCCAACGGCCACCCGCGCGTGACCACGTTCGCCGACATCCAGATCCCCGCATAGGCCACGCCCCCCTGTAGGAGCGGGCCTACGCCCGCGATGGACCGTGGCGGCCTGCGCTGGCACGTCCCCATCCGCGATCTCCGCCGATCGCGCCTGTAGAGGCGCTCCTACGGGAGGCGCGGGTACGTTCGCACGGATTGCGTAGGCACACCCGCGCGGGATGCGTGGGCACATTCGTAGGAGCGGGCCTACGCCCGCGATGGACCGTGGCGGCCTGCGCTGGCACGTCCCCATCCGCGATCTCCGCCGATCGCGCCTGTAGAGGCGCTCCTACGGGAGGCGCGGGTATGTTCGCAGGGGATGCGTGGGCACATCCGTAGGAGCGGGCCTGCGCCCGCGATGGACGATGGCGGCCTGCGCAGGCGCGCCTCCATCCGCGATCGCCGCCGATCGCGCCTGTAGAGGCGCTCCTACGGGAGGCGCGGGTACGTTCGCAGGGGATGCGCGCGCACATCCGTAGGAGCGGGCCTGCGCCCGCGATGGAGCATGGCGGCCTGCGCCGGCGCGGCCCCTTCCGCGATCTCCGCCGATCGCGCCTGTACAGGCGCTCCTACGGGAGGCGCGGGTACGTTCGCAGGGGATGCGCGCGCACATCCGTAGGAGCGGGCCTGCGCCCGCGATGGACGATGGCGGCCTGCGCAGGCGCGCCTCCACCCGCGATCTCCGCCAATCGCGCCTGTAGAGGCGCTCCTACGGGGGCGTGCCGCCGTCACGGGTTGCGTGGCGCTCGCGCAGGACCGACTCCACGTCCGTGAGCGACAGTCCACGGGCGTGCAGCAGGACCAGCGCATGGAACATCAGGTCGGCGATCTCACCGGACAGCGCATCGTCGTCCTGCGCCACCGCGGCGAGTGCCGCCTCGACGCCCTCCTCGCCCACTTTCTGCGCCACGGCGCGCACGCCCGCCTCCAGCAATCGCGTCGTGTAGCTTCCGGCAGGCCGGTCGGCCGCGCGCGTCGCCACGAGTGCATCGAGCCGGCCCAGGAATGCCTCCGGCGCCCCAGGGAAACAGCTCGCGCGCCCGAGATGGCAGGTCGGGCCCGCCGGCCGCGCGCGCACCAGCAGCGCGTCACCGTCGCAGTCGGCGGTGATCGACGCGACCCGCAGCACGTTCCCGGACGTCTCGCCCTTGGTCCACGCGCGCCCGCGGGTCCGGCTGTAGAACGTGACGCGTCCCGTGCGCCGGGTCGCCTCGAGCGCATCGCGGTCCATCCAGCCGAGCATCAGCACGCGCATCGAATCGGCGTCCTGCACCACCGCCGGAAGCAGGCCGCCCTGCTTGTCCCAGTCCAGCGCGGCCTCCGCGCGTGCCACGCCGCCCGTCGCGTCAGCCAAGGCGCACCTCGATCCCGCGCGCGGCGAGCAGTGCCTTGAGCGCGGGAATGGCCACCTGCCCGCGGTGGAAGACGCTGGCCGCCAGCGCCGCATCGACATCGGCCCGTTCGAACGCCTCGGCGAAGTGGACGGGCGCGCCGGCGCCACCGGAGGCCACGAGCGGCACGTCGCACGCCGCACGCACGGCGCTGAGCTGTTCGATGTCGTACCCGGACCGCACCCCGTCGCTGTCCATGCAGTTGAGCACGATCTCGCCGGCGCCCAGCGCCTGTGCCTGTCGCACCCAATCGAGCGTGCGCGTGCGGGGCGCGCGCATCCGCGACGGATCCCCCGAATGCGTGCGCACCCACCACGCGCCGTCTGGTTCCCGGATCGAGTCGATGCCGACGACCACGCATTGCCGTCCGAACACGGCGGCCAGTTCCGACACGAGTGCCGGCCGCTCCAGGGCGGGCGTGTTGATCGAGACCTTGTCCGCCCCCGCGTGCAGGACCGCGCGCGCCGCCTCCACGGAACGGATTCCGCCGGCGACGCAGAACGGGATGTCGAGCCGGCGTGCCACGCGTTCGACCCAGCCCGCGTCCACCGTCCGCCCGCCCGGGCTGGCGCCGATGTCGTAGAACACCAGTTCGTCGGCGCCGGCGTCGCGGTAACGCACGGCCAGTTCGACGATGTCGCCCAGGTCGACGTGGTCGCGGAAACGAACGCCCTTGACCACGCGCCCGTCGCGCACGTCCAGGCACGGGATGATGCGCCGGCTCAGCATGCGAGCGCCGCGCGTAGGTCGACGCGCCCGTCGAGCAGGGCCCGGCCGAGCACCACCCCGCTGCACCCCAGCGCGCGGACGGCCGCCACGTCGGCCGCCCCGCGGACGCCGCCGGATGCCTGGATGCGCAACGACGGCGCCAGGTCGCGCATGGCGCGGTACAGCGCCAGGTTCGGACCGGACAGCATGCCGTCGCGATCGATGTCGGTGCTCAGCACGTGGATCGCCCCGCGCATCGCGTAGCCTTCGAGCAGCGGCGCCAGGGCGGTGTCGGACGTCGACGTCCACCCGGACACCGCCGGCCGCCATTCGCCGGAACCGTCCTGCCTGACGTCCAGTGCGAGGACGATGCGTTCCCGATCGAACGCGTCGAGCCATCCGGCCACGTCGTCGGGGCGGTGCACGGCCGCTGATCCGACGACCACCCGGTCCGCGCCGGCCTCGAACAACCGGGCGACATCGTTGCGCGTCCGGATGCCGCCCCCCGTCTGGATCCGCAGCGACGTGCCGCGCTTGATCCGCTCGATCAGGGCATGCAGGCCGTAGCCGCCGGCCCGGGCCGCGTCGAGGTCGACCAGGTGGAGCCAGTCCGCGCCCAGCGCGGCATACCCGGCGGCCGTGTCGACGGGGTCCCCGGCGTACCGGGTCTCCCTGGCGTAGTCCCCCTGTCGCAGGCGGACGACGCGGCCGTCCCGCACGTCGATGGCGGGGTAGACGGTGAACCCGGGCGCGGCTCCGACGGCGGCGTTCATGGCGACCACCGCAGGAAGTTCGCGAGCAACCGGGCGCCGGCATCCCCGGACCGCTCCGGATGGAACTGCGCGCCGCACGCACGCCCACGCGCGACCACGGCGGCGAAGCGCCCACCGTGGGTCGCGGCGGCGACGCAGGCCGCGTCGACCGGTGCCGCGTAGCCGTGGACGAAGTAGGCCCGGGCGTCCACGGCGATGCCCGCCAGCAGCGGCGAAGCCCCCAGGGGTTCGATCCGGTTCCAGCCCATGTGGGGCACCCGCGCGCCGGGCGCGGGCACCAGCGCGCGCACCGTGCCGGGCAGGATGCCGAGGCAGTCCACCCCGCCCTCCTCCGACCGTTCGTACAGCAACTGCATGCCGAGGCAGATGCCCATCAGCGGCACCCGCAGCGCGCGCAGGGCCGTGTCCATGCCCGTGTCGCGCAGGCGGGCCATCGCCGGCGCGGCGGCGCCCACGCCGGGCAGGATCACGCGGTCCGCCCCGTCCAGCCCGGACGCGTCGCGGGCGAGCCGCGCGCGCACGCCGAGCCGCTCCAGGGCGTAGCGCACCGAACCGAGGTTCGCGCCGCCGGCGTCGACGACGACCACGTCGCCGACCGTCCGGCCGGACGCGGGCCATGCCGCGCCAATGCGTTCGACCACCGCGCTCACAGCGCGCCCTTTGTCGACGGCACGCCATGGCCGCCCCGTCGCAACGCCATGCGCAGGGCCCGGCCGACCGCCTTGAAGCAGGCCTCGACCTGGTGGTGGTCGTTGTCGCCGCGGACGGAGAGGTGCAGGTTGATCCCGCCCGCCTCGCAGAGCGACCGGAAGAAGTGCGGGACCAGCTCGGTCGGCAGGTCGCCGACACGCTCGCGCCGGAACGTGCCATGGAACTCGAAGACCGGGCGTCCGGACAGGTCCAGCGCGGCGTGCGCCAGCGATTCGTCCATCGGCAGCACGAAGCCGTAGCGGTCGATCCCGCGCTTGTCGCCGAGCGCCTCGCGCAACGCCTGTCCGAGCGCCAGCGCCACGTCCTCGACGGTGTGGTGTTCGTCGACGCTAAGGTCGCCCTCGGCCGAGACATGGAGTCCGAAGCCGCCGTGCTTGCCCAGCTGCTCGAGCATGTGGTCGAAGAAGCCCAGCCCCGTGCGCGCCACCGGATCGACGACGCGGTCGAGGTCGACCGCCGCCGCGACGCGGGTCTCGCGCGTGTCGCGCGCCACGCGCGCGCGGCGCGGCGCATCGGCAAGTTCGTGGGCGATGCCGGGCCAGTCCCATTCGCCGCCGAACCGGGGCGTGGCGAGGCGGAACCCGCGGATGCCCATGGCCGCGGCGAAGGCGTCGTCCGTCTCGCGGTCGCCGACCATCGCCGAGCGCGGCCAGTCGATCCCGCGGTCGCGCAGCAGGTGCGCGACCAGTCCGAGGCCGGGCTTGCGCGTTGGTGCGTTCTCCCCCGGCAGGCTGCGGTCGACGAGTACCTCGCGGAACACGATGCCCTGGCTGTCGAACAGTTGCATCATCAGCCGGTGCGGCCCGACGAAGTCGGCCTCGGGGAACGCCTCCGAGCCGAGGCCGTCCTGGTTGGTGACCATCACGAACTCGTAGCCGGCATCACGCAGGCGCAGCAACGCGGGCACGACACCGGCGACGAAGCGCAGCTTGTCGAAGCGGTCGACCTGCAGGTCGTCCGGCTCCTCGATCAGGGTGCCGTCTCGGTCGACGAACAGTACCGGGCGCAGGGTGCTCATGCGGCGACGGCCCCTGCGGCCAGGGCGCGCAACACGCGTGCGTTCTCCGCGGGCAGGCCGACGGCGATCCGAACCGCGTCGCCCAGGCCGGGCGCGCCGCGCTGGTCGCGCACCACCACGCCCTCGCGCGCCAGCGCGCGCAGCACGGCGTCCGGGTCGCGCAGGCGCGCCAGCACGAAGTTGGCGCGTGAGGCATAGGCCCGCGTGACGGCGGGCGCGCCGCGCAGGGCGGCGAGCAGGCGGTCGCGGGCGACCACCGTCTGGAGCACGCGTGCACGCGTGCGCAGGCACGCGGCGGGCGCCAGCGCCCCGAGCGCCGCCTCGACGCTCGGCACGGGCAGCGGGTACGGCGCCTGGCAGCGCCGCAGCACGTCCACCAGCGCGGGCGCCGCGAGGATGCAGCCGATCCGCGCGGCGGCCAGCGCATGCGCCTTGCTCAGCGTGCGCAGCACCGCCAGGTTGTCGTGCCGATCCAGGAGCGTCGTCGCCGACGGTGCATCGGCGTACTCCGCGTAGGCCTCGTCGACCACCACCAGGGCGCGGCCCGCCAGCCTCGCGGCGAGGCGCGAGACGTCGGCCATCGGCACCAGGTGGCCAGTCGGATTGCCGGGCGAGCACACGAAGGCGACGCGAGCGTCCGTGGCCAGCACCGTGTCGCCGAAGGCGTCCACGTCCAGCTCGAAGGCGTCCCCCGCATCGCGCAAGGGCACCTCGACCACCCGCGTGCCGTGCAGGCGGGCGCAGACCGCGTACATGCCGAAGGTGGGCGGTGCGATCGCGACCGCGCCGTCGCCCGGCGGGCAGCAGGCCCGGATCACCAGGTCGATCGCCTCGTCGCTGCCGCGGCCCGCGAGCACCCGCGCGGGGTCCACGCCGTACAGCGCGGCCAGCGCGTCGCGCAGCGCACCGGGCTGCGGCGACGGATACCGGCGTAGGCGCCCGTCCGGATCGGCGGGATTGGGCCAGGGGGACTCGTTGGCGTTGAGCCAGGCGTCGCCGTGCGCCGCCTCGCCGCGCGCGGAGCGGTAGCCGGCGAACCCGCGCAGGTCGTCGCGGACCACGGACAGGACGCTCATCGACCCTTGCTCCCGGCGGCGCCCGAACGCGCGGCATCGAGCGCCGACAGGCGCAGTCCCACGCTGCGGGCGTGCGCGCCCAGTCCTTCGGCCAAGGCGATCGCCTCGGCGTCCGGGCCGATCGCGCGCAGCCCGGCCGGCGTCGCTTCCTGCACGCTGATCGCGCGCTGGAAGCTGGCGACCGACACCCCGCTCCAGGCGCGCGCCGCGCCGCCGGTCGGCAGCACGTGGTTGGTGCCGCTGCAGTAGTCGCCCAGCGCCTCGGGCGTCCAGTCGCCCAGGAACACGGACCCGGCCGCGCGCACCCGGTCGAGCCACGCGCGCGGGTCGCGCAGCGCGAGGATCAGGTGCTCCGGCGCATAGCGGTTGGCGACCTCGAGGGCCGTCTCCAGGGACGCCACCCGAAGCAGGCGCGCCGCGGCCATCGCCCGGGTGGCGATCGGCGCCCGCGGCAGGTCCGCCAGCTGGGCGCGCAGCGCCACGCGCACGCGTTCGAGCAGTCCGGCGTCGTCGCTCGCGAGCAGGACCTGCGCATCCGGGCCGTGTTCGGCCTGCGCCAGCAGGTCCGCGGCGACGAACGTGGCATCGGCACCACCGTCGGCGACCACCATCACCTCCGACGGGCCGGCCGGGAGGTCGATCGCGGGGCCCCCCGGCGCGGCGGCGAGCTGGCGCTTGGCCTCGTCGACCCAGGCGTTGCCGGGGCCGAACAGCTTGTCGCAACGCGGGACCGTGGCGGTCCCGAGCGCCATCGCGACGATCGCCTGCGCGCCGCCGGTCGCGAACACGGTGCGGATGCCGCAGCGGGCCGCGGCGTAGAGCACCGCGGGATCCGCCCGCCCGTCGCGACGCGGCGGCGTGCACAGCACCACCTCCGGGCACCCCGCCAGACGCGCGGGCACGCCCAGCATCAGCGCGGTCGATGGCAGCGGCGCGCTACCGGCCGGCACGTACAGACCGACGCGGTCGATCGGGCGCAGGATCCGTTCGCAGCGCACGCCAGGGGCGGTGTCCACCGCGAACGGCGCGGCCATGCCGGCGCGGTGGAAGTGCTCGATGCGGGCGATCGCGGCATCGATCGCCGCGCGCAGGCGCGCGGGCAACGCGTCGCCGGCGCGTTCGATCTCCGCTTCGGACACGCGCAGCGACGAGGGCAGCACCCCGTCGTAGCGCTCGCCGAAGGCGCGCAACGCCGCATCGCCATCGTCGCGGACGGCCGCCACGATCGCACGCACGGTGTTGCTCACCGCGATGGCGTCCACCCGGCCCGGTCGGGCAAGCACGGCGTCGCGCCCGTCGGCGTCCAGCGCATCCCAGTCGAGCACCGCGGGCATGGACGCGTCGCGCTCGCGCCATGCGGGCGTGATGCCGGCATCCCCGCCGCTCATGCCAGCATCCGCTCCACCGGCAGCACCATCAGGCCGCGCGCGCCGGCCTGCCTGAGTTCCTCCAGCCGCTGCCACGACACCTGCCCGTGGCACAGCGCCTGCAGCGCCAGCACGTCGCCGCCGTCGACCGGCATCACGGTCGGCGCATCGGCGTCGGGCAACATGCGGAGCAGTCCCGGCACCGCATCGCGGCGGGCCTGGAACAGCAGCAGGCGGCTGTCGCGTATCCGCAGCGCGCCCTCGATCCGGCGCGCCAGCATCTCCGCGAGCGCCGTGCGCGGATCGCCGGCGGCAAGGGCGCGCGTCGCCAGCACCGCCTCGCTGTCGAGGACGGTGTCGACGGGCTTCAGCCCGTTCGCCGCGAGCGTCGCGCCGCTGGACACGAGATCGCATACCGCATCCGCCTGCCCCAGCCGCGGCGCGATCTCCACGGACCCTGACAGCGTCACGATGTCGGCCTGCACGCCCTGCGCCTCCAGCCACGCACGCAGCAAGCGCGGATAGCTCGTCGCGACGCGACGCCCGGCCAGGGCGGCGACGCCATCCCAGTCCCACGCCTGCGGCACCGCCAGCATCAACCGGCAGCCACCGAAACCGAGCGCGCGCGCTTCGCCGACTCCTGCGGTGCCGTCGGGCAGGGCCTCGCGCAGCACGTTCCTGCCGACGATGCCCATCTCGCATGCGCCTTCGGCCAGCAGGCCGGGGATGTCGTCGTCGCGCACGAGCAGCAGGTCGACCGGGAGCGCCGCGCCATGGCAGAACAGGCCGTCCCGGTCCTCCCGCCAGGCCAGCCCGCAGGCGGCGAGCAGTGCCCGTGCCGGGGCCGCGAGGCGTCCCGACTTCTGGATCGCGATGCGCAGCCGCTCGCGCGCCGGCGAGGCGCCATCCGGGCTCACGAGCCGCCTCCCGCACGGCGGGCACGGCGGCTCGCTACGCCGTACCCCCCCGTGCCATGGCCCAAAGTCCGCGCCACGCGGCCGATGGTGGTCACGCTCACCCCGGTGCGGTCGTGGATGTCTCGGTACGGGTGGCCCTCGAGCAGCAGCGGCACCACCGACCAGCGGTCCGACAGGGCCTCCAGTTCGGCGGGCGTGCACAGGTCGACGAGGAAGGCGCGGACGTCGTCCGGCCTGTCCAGCAGGGCGAGCACGCGTGCGAGTGCCGCGAGCGCGGCGTCCGCGTCGTCCTGGGTGCGTGGCTGTCGCTGCTTCATGGGGCCGGGTCCGGTTCGCGAGGCGGCGGGGCCGCGTAATGTACTAATGCGTTAATACATTAGTCAATGTCCCAGGAGGGCCAGCGATTCCGTTCTGTAGCCTTGCGGCGGCACGAAGGTGCGCCCGCCGCCCTTGGGGGAGAGCCGATGTGTCCACGGCCATGACGGCCTGGCGGGTCCTGTTGTGCGGCTGGCTGCTGATGGCGGCCTGGCCGGCCCTGTCACGCACGGCGCCGGTGGCGCTCGCCCCGGCGCGGGAGACGGTGGACCTCGTCCCCCACATGGCGTACCTGCACGAGCGCGATGCGCGCGACGGCCCCGCGGCGATGTTCGAGCGGGCCGACGCCGGCGACTTCGTCCCGCTCCCGGAGGGCGGCCCCGCGTTCGGCTTCGCCGACGGCGCGTTCTGGTTCCACGCGACGGTCACCAACCGCGACCCGGGCGAGCCACGCTGGCTCCTGCTCCAGGAATACTCGCTCAGCGACCGGCTCGACCTGTGGGTGCGCTATCCGGACGGGCGCACCGTGCACATGGCCGGGGGTGACGCCCTGCCCTTCGAGGCGCGCAGCATCCGCTACCGCCACCCGAACTTCATGCTCGACCTGCCCGTCGGCCAACCCGTGCAACTGCTGCTGCGGGTGCAGAGCCAGAGTTCGATGCAGGTGCCGCTCAAGCTCTACACGCCCACCGCGTTCGCCGAACTGTCGCGCGACGCCCAGCTGGCCATCGGCGTCTACTACGGGATCCTGCTGGCGCTGTTCTTCTACAACCTGGTGCTGTGGGTCAGCCTGCGGGACGCCAGCTACTTCTGGTACCTGCTGCACATCACCGCGTTCGGGCTGGTGCTGTTCACCCTCAACGGCCTCGGCTTCGAGTACCTGTGGCCAGCCTCCACCTGGCTGGCGGACAAGTCCGTCCCGCTGACGATCTGCCTGGCGATGCTGGGCATGCACCAGTTCGCCCGGGTGTTCCTCGAGTTGCGCACGCGCTGGCCGCTGGGCAACCGGATCAGCGTCGCGGTGATCGCGTTCTTCGCCCTGCTGGCGATCGCCTCGCTGTTCCTGCCCTACGGCACGTCCACGCCGATCGCCACGCGCGCGGTCCTCGCCAGCGTGGCCTGGGTCGCGGTGGCGAACGTGGTGGTGCTGCGCCGCGGCTACCGGCCGGCGTGGCTGTTCCTGTTCGCCTGGGCCTCGTTCCTGGTCGGCACCTTCATCTTCAGCCTGCTGGCGTTCGGGCTGCTGCCCAAGACCTTCCTCACCGAGTACGGCGTGCAGATCGGCTCGGCGCTGGAGATGCTGCTGCTGTCGGTGGCGCTGGGCTACCGGTACGCGGTGCTGCGCAACGAGAACGAGCGCATCGTGCGCGACGCCAACGAGCTGCTCGAGCGCAACGTGCAGCTACGGACCCGCGAGCTGCAGAACGCGATGGCGAAGCTGGGCGAGGCCAACCAGCAGCTGCGCGAGTTCAGCCGCCTCGATCCGCTCACGGGCGTGTACAACCGCCGGCACTTCCACGAGTCGTTCAAGGCGGCGCTGGACGAGGCGCTCGCCGGGCAGCAACCGGTGGCGCTGCTCATCGCCGACCTGGACAACTTCAAGCAGATCAACGACACCCACGGCCACCTCGTCGGCGACGAGTGCCTGCGCTGGGTCGCGCACTGCTTCCATGGCGCGCTGACGCGGCGGGGCGGCCTGGTCGCGCGATTCGGCGGCGAGGAATTCGTGGCCGTGCTCCCGGGCGTGAATCCGCAGGATGCGCTGCAAGCGGCCGAAGCGCTGCGCGCCCGCATCCTCGAGGACAGCGTCAAGTCCGACGGGTGCCGGATCCGCCTGAGCGTGAGCATCGGCGTGCATGCGCTGGTCCCGGACCGCGCGTGGACGCCCGAGGAGGTCATCGGGCTCGCCGACGAGGCGCTGTACCGGGCCAAGCGCGACGGCCGCAACTGCGTGCGGCATTCCGTCAGCGCGGCCTGAGCGGCGGCGCCTTGCGCCGACGCGCCTGACTCAGCCTGCGCGGGCCTTGCGCGCCGCGTCGAGGAGCACGTTGCCATCCACCAGCGCGACGGCGGTCGCGACCTCGCCGTCCATCGCCCGGTCGCGCTCCAGGAACGGGATCCGGTCGCGCAGCGCCGCGTGCGCCGCGGCCACGGCGGCGCCGGCGCGGAACGGCGCGCTGCCGGCCAGTTCCTCGCGCAGGCCCTCGACCTCCTCCATGAAGACCGGACGCATGGCATGCGACGTGCCAGGCGCGTTCGACACCTTGCCCGCGAGCGCTTCCGCGTCCCCGCCCCGCGCCAGTTCGCGCGCCGCGTTGATCATGTCGATGCGGAAATCCAGCGCCTGCGCGGCGGTGTAGCACTCCAGCGCCAGCACCTTCCCCAGGTCCGCGGCCATCGCCAGCACGTGCCGGGCCTCGTTGGCGCCCATCGAGACGTGGTCCTCGGCGTTCGCGCTGGTGGGGATCGAGTACACCGAGGCCGGCATCGCCCGGCTGGCGAGGTCGTTGACGATCGCCGCGGCGGTGTACTGCACGATCATGTGGCCCGACTCGGTGCCGTCCTCGTTGCCGATCAGGAACGCCGGCAGGCCGTCGCTGGTGGCCGGGTCGACGAGCTTGTTGAGCCGGCGCTCGGAGATCGAGGCCAGCACCGGGATCGCCGCCTTCACCGCCGACAGCGCCAGCGCCAGCGGCATGCCGTGGAAGTGGCCGGCGGAGATCACCTGCTCCTCCACGTGCTCGGCCACCGCGTCCGGGAACACCAGCGGGTTGTCGGTGACCGCGTTGAGCTCGACCTCGAGCACGCGCGCGGCGTGCGCCACGGCGTCGCGCACCGCGCCGTGCACCTGCGGGATGCAGCGCAGCGAGTAGCTGTCCTGCGGCTGGTGCTTCTTGCCGCCGCGGAACGGGCGGAAGCGCTTGTAGAACTTCTCGCGGCCGTGGCGGCGGTTGGCCGGCACCCACTCCCAGCCGATGTCGAAGGTCAGCGCCTGCTGGTCGCCGGCGTCCCAGCTGTCGGGTTGCCAGCTGCGGTGGCGCGGGACGAGGTGGTACGGGATGTCGGCCAGCGTCGAGCCGTCGAGCAGGTCGCGCAGGTGGCCGGCGACGTGCACCTGGCCCGGATGCGGGCGCAGTGCGTGCACCTCCTCGCGGAACGCGCCCAGGCGCCCGGCGAAGGCGTCGATGGTCATCGCCGCGGCGAGATCCGCCGTGTCGAGCAGTTCCTCCAGCCGGTGCAGCGCCAGCACGCCGCAGGCCAGCATCTGCGCGGTGCCGTTGTTGAGCGACAGGCCTTCCTTGTAGGACAGCGTGACCGGCGCGAGGCCGGCGCGCTCGAGCGCCTTGCCGCCCGGCATCCGCTCGCCCTCGAACCAGGCCTCGCCACCGCCCAGCAGCACGATGGCCAGGTGCGACAGCGGCGCCAGGTCGCCCGAGGCGCCCACCGATCCCAGCTGCGGCACCACCGGCACCACGCCGGCGTTGAGCATCGCCGCCAGCGCCTGCAGCGTGGACACGCGGATGCCCGAGTGGCCCTTGAGCAGCGTGTTGATGCGGATGCACAGCATCGCCCGTACCACGTCCGGCGCGAACGGCTCGCCCACGCACACCGCGTGGGTGACGATCAGGTTGGTCTGCAGTTCCTCGTGCAGCGACCGACCGGATGACGCGACGTCCGTCAGTTCGTCGCGCAGCGGGTGCGCGCCCAGCAGCTTGTCGGCGTTGCTGCCGAAGCCGGTGGACACGCCGTAGATGGGTTCCTCGCGGCGGACCTGCTCGGCCAGGAACGCCGCGGCCTTCTCGACCGCACGCAGGGCGCCGGCATCGAGTTCGACCGGGGCGCCACGGGCGACGGCGACGAGCTGCGCGCGGGTGAGCGAGCGGCCGTCGAGGCGGATGGCCGGCTTCGTGCTCATCGGCCGCCCTCCTGGCGCAGGCCCCGCAGGCGGGTGGCGACCTCGGCTTCCGGCACTTCGAACTGCTCGCCGCTGGCGAGGTCCTTGACCGACACGGCATTGCGGGCGGCCTCGTCCGGGCCGCGCAGCACGACGAAGCGGATGCCCGCCTTGTCGGCGTACTGGAACTGCTTGGCGAGCTTGCGCGCCTCGAGCTGGGTCTCGACGTTGAGGCCGGCCGCGCGCAGGCGTTGCGAGAGCGCCAGCGCTTCACCGAGGCCCGCGTCCTCGAGCAGCGCGACCAGCGCATCGACGCTGCTTCCGGCGGTCGGCACCAGGCCGGCCTCGCGCAACTGCCAGAACAGCCGGGTCAGGCCGATCGAGATGCCCACGCCCGGCAGCCTGGACTTCGTGTAGTGGCCGGCCAGGTCGTCGTAGCGGCCGCCCGAGCAGATCGAGCCGATGCCCGGGTGCGCGTCGAGCACGGTCTCGTAGACCACGCCCGTGTAGTAGTCCAGGCCGCGGGCGATCGACAGGTTGATCGCGTAGCGCGATTCGGGGACGCCGAGCGCGCGGAGCTGGTCGAGGATCGCGCGCAGTTCGCCGCGGCCTTCCTCGAACAGCGCGCTGCCTGCACCCAGCGCGGCGAGCTTCGCCAGCGCGTCGTCATGGCCGGTCGAGCGCACCTGCGAGAACGCCATGATCCTGTCGATCGCCTCGGCCGGCAGGTCGTAGCCCTCGCCCGCCAGCGTGTCGCGCACCGCATCCGCGCCGCGCTTGTCGAGCTTGTCCAGCTCGCGCAGCACGCCGGCCTGCATTGCGGGGTCGGCGATGCCCTGCCCCTCGAAGAAGCCGCGCAGCAGCTTGCGGTGGTTGAGCTGGATGGTGAACGCGCCGATCGCCAGGCGCTCGAACACGGCGTGGATGACCGCCGGGATCTCGGCGTCGAAGCGGGTCGACAGCCCGTCCTTGCCGATCACGTCGATGTCGCACTGGTAGAACTCGCGGAATCGGCCGCGCTGGGCGCGCTCGCCGCGGTACACGCGCTGGACCTGGTAGCGGCGGAACGGGAACGCGAGGTCGTGCTCGTGCTCGGCCACGTAGCGGGCCAGCGGCACGGTCAGGTCGAAGCGCAGCGCCAGCTCGGGCCGGGCGTCGCCGCCCTTCTCCAGTGCGCCGGTGGACTGGACGAAGTAGACCTGCCGCTCGGTCTCGCCGCCGGTCTTGGTCAGCAGCACGTCGGACAGCTCGAAGACCGGGGTCTCGACGGGCAGGAAGCCGAAGGCCTCGAACGTGGCCCGGATCGCGTCCAGCATCCGCTGGAAGGCGACCTGGTCGCGGGGCAGCAGCTCCATCACCCCGGGCGGCGTGCGTGGCTTGATCAAGCGGTCGGCTCCGGCTGGCTGGCGAAGCTGCACAGTGTACCGGGCCGGTTCAGGCGGCCGGCCCCGGATGGCCCGCCACGCGGGGCCGGGGCACGGGGCGGTTGCCCCGGGGGCGTTGGATTCCCTACAATGCCGCGCTCGGTCGTCGGGGTGTAGCTCAGCCTGGTAGAGCGCTACGTTCGGGACGTAGAAGTCGCAGGTTCAAATCCTGTCTCCCCGACCAGTCCGATGCCCCATGGGGCAAGAGAAACCGGCCATTCGGCCGGTTTTTTCGTATGCGCGCGCCCTTGGTTCAGGGCGATGAATCGCTTGCACGGCGTTCGGATCGCCGTCCGGGATGGTATCGGCATGCTCGCCATTGGATTCCAATGAACACCCTGGAGCAGGAAGCCGCCCCGGAGGCGACGCCGCGCGACCGGTTGGACGCCAGACTGGCCGCGACCCCGGGTGACCCGACCGCGGCGGACCGGTCCGGCCGGGTCGCGCGCCCGAACCGGGGTGCCGACTTCGGGCTGGACAGCCCGATGCAGCCGACCCGCGGGTTCTACCTGCCCGTGCGCGTGAAGTTCGCGCTCGCCCTCCTGATCGCGGTCGCGTGGTGCGCATTGAGCGTCTGGCTTTCACTGCGTTGGCTCGACGACCTGTCGGCGTTGCTGGGGCGCCCCCTCGCGATCTTCGTGATCACGTTCATCGCCTACGTCCCCGGCTTCATGAACGCGTTCCTGCTCTCGAGCATCATGCTGGACCGTCGTCCGGAGCGGCGGCGGCTGGACCGGTATCCCGGCATCGCGGTGCTCGTCGCCTGCTACAACGAGTCGGACAACATCGCGGCGACCATCGAGAGCCTGCGCCTGCAGGAATACGCCGGCGCGATGGACGTGTACATCCTCGACGACGGCTCGACCGACGACACGGTCGCGCGCGCGAGGCAGGCGCTGGAACGTGACGTCACGCCGCACCCCCGCGGTGGCGAGCACCGCTTCCACGTGGTCACGGCCGACCACAACCGGGGGAAGGCGGCGGTCCTGAACCGCGGCCTCGCCCTCGTGACCCACGACATCGTGCTGACCATCGACGGCGACTCCTGGGTCTACGGCGACGCGATCGAGCGGATCGTCGAACGCTACCTCGCCGACCCGCCCGGCACGCGCGCGGTCGCCGGCTCGGTCCTGGTCCGGAACTCGCGGCGGAACTGGCTCACGGCCGTGCAGGAGTGGGACTACTTCCACGGCATCGCCGCGGTCAAGCGGATGCAGAGCATGTACCACGGGACGCTGGTCGCCCAGGGCGCGTTTTCGCTCTACGACCGCGAGGCCCTCGTGGACGCGGGCGGTTGGCCGGAATGCGTGGGCGAGGACATCGTGGTGTCCTGGTCGCTGCTCGAGGCCGGCCACCGGATCGGCTACTGCGAGGACGCGGTGGTGTTCACCAACGTCCCCGACCGGCTGCGCCAGTTCGCGCGCCAGCGCAAGCGCTGGTCGCGGGGGTTGCTCGAGGCGTTCAAGTCGCACCCGCGGCTGCTCTGGAAGCCGCGGCTGACGCTGCTTTTCATCTGGTGGAACGTGCTGTTCCTGCCGCTGGACCTGGTCTATACCCTCGCCTTCATCCCGGGCGTGGTGCTCGCGCTGATGGGGCACTACTACATCGCGGGCATCATGACCCTGCTGGTGCTGCCGCTGGCGGTGCTGTGGAACGGCATGATCTTCCGGGTCCAGCGGGCCATGTTCAAACGCCAGGACCTGCGGGTCCGGCGCAACGTCGGCGGCTTCCTGATGTACGTGCTCGCGTATTCGTTCCTGCTCCAGCCGATCTGCGTCTGGGGCTACCTCACGGAGTTGTTCGGCATGCGCAAGAACTGGGGCACCAAGTGACCTCGCCGATCGCATCGCGGCGCCCGGCGCGCCTCGCGGCGCTGGGGCTGATGCTGGCCGGCAGCTGCCACGCCGGGCAGGCGGTGCACACCGACCTGTTCGCATCGGACGACGCCGAGGACACGCAGGTGCTCCGGGCCGCGGTGGGCTGGGACTTCCGGTTCGAGTCCCCGGACGCGTTCACGGGCCTGCAGGCCGAAACCGTGCGCATCCGCCCGCAGGGCCAGGCGACGTGGACCGACGAGCGGCTCTATTTCCTGCATGCCGGCACGGCCCGCGACCGCCGCTGGCGGGTGCGCGCCGGCACTGACGGCGAAACGCTGCTCGGGTCCGCCAACCTGGTGCTCGACCGTGACCTGCGCCACGAGTACTTCGCCGAGCGCGAGATCCTGGAGACGCCGCTTGGCGTGTCGCGGCGGCTGTTCCACACGTTCGTCGGCGCCGCGCACGACATCCCCCTGTCGGACGACGGCCGCCACCAGCTGGCCACGGTCGCCGGGGTGCAGGACTTCACCGGCGACAACACGCGCGTGCACCTGCGCGCCCGGTACATCGCGGTCGTGGCGCCGGAGGCCGGGCTCAGCGCGCAGCTGCGCACGCGCTGGTTCCGCGACAGCACCCCGCGCGAGTTCGATTACTACGCACCCGGCTGGTTCGCCGAGGCGATGCCCGTGCTCCAGGTCCGGCGCTACCAGGGCGGCTGGCGATGGAGTGCGGCGGCGGGGATCGGTTGGCAGCGCGACGCGGCGTCGGACACCCGCCAGTCGCGCCTGTTCGAAGCCACGCTGACGAGCCCGCGCGGGGACGCCGGCAGCTACTTCGACGCCACGATGGTCTACACGAACACGCCCAGCTCGACCGGCGCCGGCTACGGCTACCGCCACGTGCAGCTGTCCTGGATCCTGCCGTTCTGAGACGGCGGCCGATTCGCGAACGAGTCCGCCACCGCCTCCCGCATCACCCCTCCACCCCCACCCCCGTAGGAGCGCCTCTACAGGCGCGATGCGCTTCGTTCGAGTCGCGGGGCACGCCATCGCGGGCGTAGGCCCGCTCCTACAGGGGAGATGGGCTGCAACCCCGGGACCTGCCGCGCGATGCGTTCGCCCATCCCTTGTATGCGCGCACCTCTGGGCGCGACCCCGCACCTGTCGGGTTCGCGGCGCAAGCCGTCGCGGTGCGAGCCCCGCTCCTACATGGGCGGAGCGGGCCGGCTTGGCGTCAGGGCCGCGCCCGGTCGGCCCATGCCTGGGCCGCGGAGAGGTGCAGGAGTTCATTGGTGCGGCGCTGCTCGGCGACCAGCTGCTTGAGCAGCGGCTTGATGCCGAAGATCGCGAACGGCACCAGGATCCAGAGCACGACGAGCAGGATCAGGAAGAGCGTGGCGAACAGCGACATGCCACCGGGGAAATCGACCAGGGTTCACATCCGTATGTGGGCGAGCCGCGAGGCTAGCCGGCGCATCGGCCTTCGAGGGCGACCCTGTAGGAGCGCACCTCGGGGCGCGACGCCGCGCCTGTCGGGTTCGCGGCGCAAGCCGTCGCGGTGCGAGCCCCGCTCCTACAGGGGCGGGTTGTCCGCGGGCGGCATCAGCCGCGCGGACGGTTGCCCTCCTCCCCTGTAGGAGCGCCTCTACAGGCGCGATGCTCTTCGTTCGAGTCGCGGGGCACGCCATCGCGGGCGTAGGCCCGCTCCTACAGCGTCGGGATTGCCTCAAGGCGCCGCGCGAGGGCGTCCAGGCGCAGGTCGGCGTGGGCGCCCGGGGAGGTGCGGGCGTGGAGGCTGGCGGCGGCGTCGCCGTCGGGCCAGTTGGCGGGGTCGGCGGCCTGGCGGTAGGCGTCGCGGAACGGGGTGCCCGCGCGCGCGAGGTCGACGGCCAGGTCGGTGGCGTACATCGACCGGTCGAGCGCCGCGCGCATGGCGTCGAGCCGCCACTCGAGGTTGCGCAGCAGGTCGGGCAGCAGCTCCAGCGCGCCCAGGCCGCGCCCGAAGCCGTGGACGATCGCGCCCTTCGAGGCCTGCAGGTCGCGGTGGTAGCCCGACGGCAGCGACAGCAGTTGCTCGATCTCGGTGCGCGCGGCCGCGACGCTGGCATAGCTCGCCCGCATCAGCTCGACCACGTCCGGGTTGCGCTTGTTGGGCATGATCGAACTGCCGGTCGTGTACTCGGCCGGCAACGCGACGAAGCCGAATTCGGCGCTGGTGAACAGGCTCAGGTCCCAGGCCACCCGGCGCAGGTCAAGCACCGCGGAACCGAGCGCCTCGATTGCGGCCAGCTCGAATTTGCCGCGCGAGAGCTGGGCGTAGGTGGCGGCGAGCTGCAGGCGGCCGAATCCGAGTGCTTCGGTGGCGAAATCACGCTCGAGCGGCAGGTTCACGCCGTAGCCGGCGGCGCTGCCCAGCGGGTTGGCGTCGACCCACGTGCGGGTGTCGCGCGCGCGAACCGCGTCGTCGATGAAGGCCTCGGCCCAGCCGGCCCACCACATGCCCAGCGACGACACGACCGCGCGCTGCAGGTGGGTGTAGCCGGGCAGCGGCACGTCGGCCTCGGCACGTGCGCGCTCCAGCGCGATCCCGGCGCATGCGCGGCAGGCGGCCTCGACGCGCGACAGCCGGTCCTTGAGCCACAGGCGCGTTGCGACCAGCACCTGGTCGTTCCGGCTGCGGCCGGCGTGGATCTTCTTGCCGGGTTCGCCGAGGCGCTCGACCAGCCGGGCCTCGATGGCGGAGTGGCCGTCCTCGTAGCGGTCGTCGAGGACGAAGCGGCTCTCGGCGAAGTCGGTGTCGAGCGCGGCCAGCTCGCGTGCGATGCCCTCGTATTCGTCCTTCGTGAGCAGGCCGATGCGCTGCAGGCCTTCGGCATGGACGCGGCTGGCGGCGATGTCGAAACGCAGGAACCCGCGGTCGAGCATCACGTCGTCGCCGGCACAGAAGCGCTGGATGCGTTCGTCGACGCGGACGCCGGGCTTCTGCCAGAGGAGGTCGGTCATCAGGGTCTCCGGATGCAAGGACATGGTTCGATCGCCCCCCTGTAGGAGCGCCTCTACAGGCGCGATTCCGCGGCATCGTGGCGTGCCTTGTGGCGCCGGGACCGAGGATGGCGCCGGCGCCGGGGGCATCGCGCGCGTAGGCGCGCTCCTACAGGGGGCGTGAGGAATCCCGCTGTAGGAGCGTCTCTACAGGCGCGAATCCGCGGCATCGTGGCGTGCCGCGCGGTGTCGGGGCCGGTGGTGGAGCCGGCGCCGGCGCCATCGCGCGCGTAGGCGCGCTCCTACAGGGGGGGGAGTTGGACGGTTCGCGTCAGGGGGTGGTGGGGATACCGGTGGTTTCGGGGAGGTGGAAGGCGAGGTTGAGGTTCTGGAGGGCCTGGGTGGCGGCGCCCTTCAGGAGGTTGTCCAAGGTGGCGACGACGACCAGCCGACAGCCGTCGTCGGACAGGGTGAGGCCGCCGATCTCGGCGTGGTGTCGCCCGGCGATGCGGCTGACCCACGGCGCGTCGTCGAGCACGCGCACCAGCGGTTCGTCCGCATAGTGCTCGCGGTAGCGCGCCACCACGGCTTCGCGGGTCGCCGCTTCGCGCAGGTGCAGGTTCGCGGTCACCATCAGCCCCCGGAAGTGCGGCGCCACGTGCGGCATGAACTCGACCGGATGGCCGAGCCGGCGGCTGGCCTCGCGCTCGTGCACGTGGCCGGCCAGCGCATACGGCATCAGGTTGTCGCGCAGCCTGTCCGGATCGTTGCGGTCCGAGGGCGTGGTGCCGGCGCCCGAGTAGCCGGACACGCCGAAGCACTGCACCAGGCCGTCGAGCACGTCGCGCATCGGCGCCACCGCCAGCTGCATCGCGGTGGCATAGCAGCCCGGGTTGCTGATTCGAGTCGCCCCGGCGGCGCCATCGCGGCCCAGCTCGGGCAGCCCGTAATGCCAGGAATCGTCGAAGCGGTAATCGGCCGACAGGTCGACGATGACCGTCCCGGGCGCAGCCGAGTCGATCGCGGCCACGAACGGCGCCGCCTTGCCGTTCGGCAGCGCCAGCACGATGGCGTCGACGCCCTGCCCCGCGGCCGCCTCGGGCCCGTACGACACGTAGTCGAGATCGCCTGCGTAGTCCGGCTCATGCGCACGCAACGCCTGCCCCGCCCGCTCGCGCGACGACACGAAGGCCAGCTCGAAACGTTGATGCCCGTCGACCAGGCGCACGAGCTCCGATCCCGTGTGGCCGCGCGCGCCGACCAGGCCGATGCGGATCGGGTCAGCCATCGGCCCGCTCCGCCAGCAATGCGTCGAGCCGCGCACGCACGCCGGGCCACTCGGCATCCGTGATCGAGAAGCACACCGTGTCGCGCACGCTGCCGTCCTTGTGGCGCAGGTGATTTCGCAGGATGCCCTCCTGCACCGCGCCGAGCCGGGCGATGGCCTTGCGCGACGCCAGGTTGGCGGTGCTGGTCTCGAACGCCACGCCGATGCAGCCCAACACCTCGAACGCGTGCGCCAGCAGCAGCCGCTTGGCCTCGGAGTTCAGCGCGGTGCGCTGCACGCGGCGCGCGTACCAGGTGTAGCCGATCAGCAGCCGCGGCGTGCCCGGGTCGAGCCTGTAGTAGCGGGTGCTGCCGACGACGGCGCCGGCCGCGTCGCGCACGACGAACGGCATCCCTTCGCCGGCGTCCCGTGCGCGCAAGGCCGTGGCGACGTAGGTCGCGGTCTCTTCAGGGCGAGGCACGGTCGTGTAGTTCAGAGCCCACAGCGCGCCATCGGCCGCGGCGGCCGCAAGCGCATCGACGTGGTCCATCGACATGGGCTCCAGCGACACGTGCCGCCCCTGCAAGGTGGGTGTCTCACGCCAGGCGGTGGATCGGGTGGCGTCCATGCTCATCCCTCCAGCGTCACCGGCCGCCGGGCACAGTGCGCCGCGCAGCGCGCGACGTCGTCCAGGTCGTCGATCCCGATCCAGAACACCCGCCAGTCCTGCTGCCGCAGGTGGCCATCGGATTCGGCGTAGTAGAACGGATTGACCGGGTTGCCGTGGCGCGAGCGCCAGAACAGGCGCGGCACCTCCGCGCGCATCGCCAGCCACACCGCGCGGCCCAGGCCCTCGCCCTGCGCGTCGTCCAGCACGGCGAACTTGTCCAGGTAGATGCCCGCGTCCTCGTCGGTGAGCAGGACCGCGGCGCGGTAGTGCTCGCTGACGTAGGCGCGGTGAAGTCGCGTGCGGTCGAAGTAGTCGGTGGCCAGCCGTCGGCCGAAAGCGGACTCGATCAGCCCGCGCAGGCGGTCCGTGTCGAGGTCGTCCCACCGATCGGCCACCAGGATCCTCTCGCCACGCCGCACCAGCGTGCCGGAGCCCTTGTGGGTGAACAGCTCCTTGGCCAGCTCCGACGGGCGCGTGATCGAGACCGACGAGGACTGCGGCAGCCCGTCCAGCAGCGCCTTGACCTGCTGCAGCTTCACCCGCATCCCGCCCTCGATCCACGGTTCGCCCATCAGCCGGTCGTACTCGCTCGACAGGTTGATCGAGTCGATGACCTTGCCTTCCGGGTCCAGCAGCCCGCCCGTGCCGGTGAGGAACACGATCTTGTACGGCTGCAGCGCCTGCACCAGCTCGTTGGCGGCGAAGTCGGCGTTGATGTTGAGGATCTGGCCCTCGGCGGTCTCGCCCAGGCTGGCGATGACCGGGATCGAGCCGGCGGCCAGCGCGGCCTCCAGCGGCGCGGATTCCACGCGCACGACGCGGCCCACCAGGCCCAGCGCGTCGCGGTCGATGTACTCGGCCTCGAACACGCCCGAGACGATCGAGGTCGCGCGCGCGTCGCTCGCATGCAGCGCCTCGACCAGCCGCAGGTTCTGCGCGTGCACCACGCGGCGCACGACCGCCAGCGCCTCCGGCGGCGTCACGCGCAGGCCGTCGACGGTGCGCTTGTCGACGCCGGCGGCGGCCAGCTCGGCGTCGAGCTGCGGCCCGGCGCCGTGCACGACGATCGGCGTCAGCCCGACGTCCTGCAGGAACGCGAGCGACGAGGCCAGCGCTTCCAGGTCGTCGCGCAGCACCGCGCCCCCGACCTTGACCACGGCGAAGCGCGCCGCGTCCAGCTGCGAGAAGCGCTTGAGGTACTGGTGGATCTCCTTGGCGCTCGCCATGGAGGACAGCAGCCGGACGATGGTCTGGCGGGTCTGGGGATCGTGGGGGGCGACGGCGTTCATTCGTTCGTGGCGGGCGGGCGGCGGTCAGGCACCGGTGGAGAGGATGCGGACGATGGACCGGGCGTAGCGCTCGAGCTGCTCGAGCGACACCCATTCGTCGGCGGTGTGCGCCTGGGCGATGTCGCCCGGGCCGTACACGATCGCGGTGAGGCCGGCGGCCGAGAACAGCGAGGCCTCGGTCCAGAAGTCGACCGCGTTGCCGATCGGCAGGTCGAGCGCCTCGGCGAGGTCCCTCGCGGCCAGCCGGCGCGCCTCGGCATCGGCGATGTCGCCGGCCGGCAGCGGTGGGCCGCGGAAGGTCTCCTTATAGCGCTCGATCGCACCGGCCTCGACCAGCCCGCCGAACCGCAGGTGCAGGTCGTCGACCGGCATCGACGGCAACGGCCGGAACCCGAAGCGCAGCTCGGCGGATGGCGCGATCACGTTCGCCTTGATCCCGCCCTCCACCCGGCCGATGTTGAAGCGCAGGCCGGTCAGGCCACCGAAGCGCTGGTGCGCCTCGTCCTCCACCAGGTCCAGCGCGCGGCTGCCCCAGCGCATCGCCTGGTGGAGCGCGCTCGCCTGCAGTGCGCCGGCGCCGCTGGCATGTCCGGCCTGGCCACGGAAGCGCATCAGCACCGAGCTGATGCCGCGGTGCGCGAGCACGGCCTCGCAGTGGGTGGGCTCGGCCACGATCGCCTCGGTGAAGCCGTGGTCGGTGGCCAGGAAGCCGGCGATGCAGCGCGCGTCGTTGGCCTCCTCGTCGCTGGAGAACAGGAACGCGGCGTCGCCAGTGGTCGCATTGGCCGCCGCCACGAGGCCAGCGGCCGCGCCCTTGATGTCGCAGGCGCCCAGGCCAATCGCGCGCCCGTTCTCGACCCGCAGGCGATGCGGGTCGGCGGTCCACGCCGGCGAATCCGGCACCGTGTCCAGGTGCACGTTGAACACCCGCGTGGGACGGCCGCGCACGGCCAGCAGCGACACGGCGCCGTCGCCGTGGTCGGTGACGGTGCACTTGAAGCCCGGCAGCGCGCCACGCAGGTGGTCGAAGATCCCGCCGGTGCCGATCGCACGCGGCGGGTTGCGGGTGTCGAACGACACCAGCGCCTCGAGGTACTGGAGGATGGCATCGATCATTGGCGGACCCGCCGTTGGGGACGCACCACCTGCCGTCCCGAACACACGACCTGTCGTTCCGAACCCACGACCTGTGGTTCGGAACGCACCGCCTGTCGTTCCGAACGCAGTGAGGAACCTGCTTCATCGCCCGGCAGCAGGAAAAGCAGGTCCCTCGCTTCGCTCGGGACGACACGGGGCGCGGCGACTTGCCCGAAAAGCAGGTCCCTCGCTTCGCTCGGGACGACACGGGGCGCGGCGGCTTGCCCGTAAAGCAGGTCCCTCGCTTCGCTCGGGAGGACAGCATGGAAATGGCGCGCGTTCATTCGGACTTGTTCACCTGCGCCCAGAGCGTGCTGCTCATGCCGAACAGGCGGATGAAGCCCTCCGCCTCCTCCACGCCCCAGTCGGCCGACTGGGCGTAGGTCGCGCCCGCCGAGCGCAGGATGTGCGGCGAGCGCACCTCCACCGCCTCGACCGTGCCGCCCTGCGTCTCCAGCACCACCTCGCCGCTGACCATTCGCTGCGAGGACCGCAGGAACGCCTCCAGGTCCGTCTTCAGCGGATCGTGGAAGAAGCCCTCGTACACCAGTTCCACCCAGCGTCGCGCGACATCCGGCTTGAACCGGTTCTGCGGCTTGCTCAGCACGGCTTCCTCCAGCGCGCGGTGCGCGGCCAGCAGCGCGGCCAGGCCCGGGGCCTCGTAGACGATCCGGCCCTTGAGGCCGATGGTGGTGTCGCCGGTGTACATGCCGCGGCCGATGCCGTAGCGGGCGAACTCGCGGTTCAGCCGCGCCAGCAGCGCCGGCCCGTCGATGGCCTGGCCATCCAGTTCCACGGCCTCGCCTTCGACGAACCGGATGGTCATGCGCAGCGGCTCGGCCGGCCACCCGGCGCGCGGCGCGCACCATCCGCGGGCACCCGCGCCCGGCGCCCGCCATTCGTCGATCTCGCCGCCGGACAGCGTCACGCCCAGCAGGTTCTCGTTGATCGTGTAGGCCTGCTGCTTGGCGCGCACCTCGAAGCCGCGCTCGGCCAGGTACGCCTGTTCGTACGCGCGGGTCTGCGTGTGTTCCTTCTGGATCTCGCGGATCGGCGCCACGATCTCGTAGTCGCCCGACGCCTTCACCGCCAGGTCGAAGCGCACCTGGTCGTTGCCCATCCCGGTGCAGCCGTGGGCGATCGCGCGGGTGCCGAGGTCGCGGGCACGTGCCAGCGCCGCGTCCACGATCAGGTAGCGGTCGGACACCAGCAGCGGGTACTGGCCCTGGTAGCCCTCGCCCGCCCACACGAACGGCTTGACGAAGCCGTCCCAGATCGCCGGGCCGCCGTCGACGGTGACGTGCGAGGCGACCCCGAGTTCCTTCGCGCGCGCCTCGATGTACGCACGCTCCTCGGCATCGACGCCGCCGGTGTCGGCGAACACGGTATGCACGTTCCAACCGCGCTCGCGCAGCCACGGCACGCAGAAGCTGGTGTCGAGGCCGCCCGAGAAGGCGAGGACGATGTCTTTCTGGCTCATGGGAACGGGATCCGGGGCAAGGGGTGCAAAGGGTCAGGAATCCACGAGGGCGGCCATCACCGCCTTCTGCACGTGCAGGCGGTTCTCGGCCTCGTCGATGGCGATGCAGTCGGGCGAGTCCATCACCGCGTCGGTCGCCTTCACGTTGCGCCGCAGCGGCAGGCAGTGCGAGAAGGCCGCGCGGTGGGTCAGGGCCATCTTGGCCTCGTCGACGATGAAGTGGCGGTGGCGGTCTCGGATCGCCTTCTCGGCGTCCCACCGGCCGAAGAACGGCAGCGCGCCCCAGCTCTTGGCGTAGACCACGTCCGCGCCGGCGTAGGCCGTCTCGATGTCGTGGCTGACGGTGAGCGAGCCGCCGTGCGCGGCCACGTTGTCGCGCGCCCAGCCCATGTAGCGTTCGTCGAGCACGTAGTCCGGCGTCGGGCACAGCAGGGTCACGTCCATGCCCATGCGGGTGGCGATGGTGAGGGCGGAGTTCGCCACGGCGGTGTTGAGCGGCTTCGGGTGGTAGGTCCAGGTCAGCACGTACTTCTTCCCCCGCAGGTCGGACGTGCCGAAGCGCTCGCGCAGCGCGAGCGCGTGCGCCAGCTCCTGGCAGGGGTGCGTGATCGTCTCCATGTTCACCACCGGCACCGGGCTGTGCGCGGCGAACGCGCGCAGCACGCGGTCCTCGCGGTCGACCGACCAGTCCTGGAACTTCGGGAAGGCGCGCACGCCGATGATGTCGACGTAGCGGCCCAGCACCCGCGCCACCTCCGCGATGTGCTCCTCGGCCTCGCCGTCCATCACCGCGCCGGCCTCGAACTCGATCGGCCACGCATCCTTGCCCGGCTGCAGGACCACGGCATGCCCACCGAGCTGGAAGGTGCCCAGTTCGAAGCTGGTGCGCGTGCGCATCGACGGGTTGAAGAACACCAGCGCGACGCCGCGCCCGCGCAGCTGGTCGCCGAACGGGCTGGCCTTCAGGCGCGCGGCCTCGTCGAGCAGCGCGTCGAGGTCCGGGCGGGACCAGTCCTGGGTGTTGAGGAAGTGTCGTGGCATGCGGGGGCTCCGGGGGATCGTCGACCTTGCAGGTGGATCGCCGGGCCCCTGGAACGCAAAAGCCCAGCACGGTGGCTGGGCTTGTCGTGGGGCACGCTTGGACCGCGTTGCGTGCGAACGGCTACCCGGCCGGATGTGGCGTCGGGCGTCGGCGCGCGCGCGAGGTCATGCCCGCCGCCATGCGGGCGGAGGTCAGGATGTCGGCGTCGGCGCGGAGGGCGTGCATCGGGCGCGCATCCTGCCACGGGGGCGGTTTGCGCGCAATCGGACGCGGCGCGGCCCGTCCGGGCACGGCTCAGGGCTCGTCGACGGCACCGACCACCGGCGTCACCGAAACCCGGATCCGGACCAGGTTGCCGGGGTCCTCGGGCAGGCGGGACCGGTACTTCGCGCCCTTGTAGACGTAGTCCACGTCGTAGGCGATCGGCCGGCGGAAGCGGCGTTCGACCTGGACCATGTCGCAGTCGGTGGCATTGTCCGGGCGCGCGGGAACGCTCCTGGGCTCGCCGGCGGCGGCGTCGCCCGCCAGCACGCCGCGCACGGCGTCGACGAAGCGTTCGAACCGGCCCTTCTCCGCCCCGGCCGGCTCGATCACGACCACCCCGCCGGGCGTTTCGCAGCGCTCTTCCATGCGCGTGGCGTTGAGCGTCTGGTACACGGGCCGGGCGCGGATCACCTGGGCGTGGTCGTAGCGGACATCTTCGGCCTGGACCACGCTGCGCTGGGCGAGTTGCTGTGCGCTTGCCGCGGCGGACGCCAGTGCGAGGCACAGGGCGAGCGGGAGGACGCGGCGGATTCGCGGGGCGACGGGCACGGGCATAGGACCGGAAGTGTATGCGCTGGCGACACCGGCGGGCTGAACCCCTCCTGTCACCGGCCCGCGCCACGGCTAGACTATCGGGCCGTCGAAGCCGGCCTGCCTATGAGCCTGCGCCTGTACAACAGCCTGACCCGGCGCCTCGAGCCATTCGTTCCACTCGATCCGGCGTGCCCGACGATGTACGTCTGCGGCCCGACCGTGTACGGCTACGTCCACATCGGCAATGCCCGGGGCCCGGTGGTCTTCGGAGTGCTGGCGGCCCTGCTTCGGCGCCGGTTCGGCGCGCTGCGCTACGCCCGCAACATCACCGACGTCGACGACAAGATCAACGCGGCCGCGCGCGAGGCGGGCACGCCGATCACCGCCATCACCGACCGCTTCGCCGCCGCCTACCGCGAGGACATGGCGGCGCTGGGGGTGGAGGGCGACTTCGCGCCGGACGTCGAGCCGGCCGCCACCGCGCACATCGGCGAGATCATCGCGATGATCGAGCGGCTGATCGAGACCGGGCATGCGTACGCGGCCGAGGGCCACGTGCTTTTCTCGGTCGGCAGCTTCGATGGCTACGGGAAGCTTTCGCGCCGCGATCCGGAGGAGATGCTGGCCGGCGCGCGGGTGGACGTGGCGCCGTACAAGCGCGACGCGGGCGACTTCGTGCTGTGGAAGCCGTCCACCGACGACCTGCCGGGCTGGGATTCGCCCTGGGGTCGCGGGCGCCCGGGCTGGCACATCGAATGCTCGGCGATGGCGGCCGCCCACCTGGGCGAGACGATCGACATCCATGCCGGCGGCGTGGACCTGCAGTTCCCGCACCACGAGAACGAAGTGGCGCAGAGCGAATGCGCGCACGGCGGCAGGCCGTTCGCCCGCTGGTGGCTGCACAACGGGATGCTCAACCTGGCCGGCGCGAAGATGTCCAAGTCGCTGGGCAACATCGCCAAGGTGCACGACCTGGTGCGCGCGCATCCGCCCGAGGCGCTGCGGCACGCGCTGCTGTCGGCGCACTACCGGCAGCCGCTGGACTGGTCGGATGCGCTGGTCGAGCAGAGCATCCGCACGCTGGACCGCCTGTACGGCACGCTCCGTGAACTCGCGGACGTGGAATGCGGCGGCGCGACGGCCATTCCACCGGGCGTGGAGTCCGCGCTCGACGACGACCTCAACACGCCACAGGCGCTGGCGGAGGTCGCGCGGATCGCGGCCGAGGCGCGCAAGGCCGCGGAGGCCGGCGAGCGCGCGCGGCTGAAGGCGGAGTTGCTCGGCGCGGGTCGCGCGCTGGGGCTGCTGCAGCAGGATCCCGCGGCGTGGTTCGCCCGCGGGGCGTCCGGCGAGGATGACGCGCGGATCCAGGCGCTGGTCGACGCGCGCGCCGCCGCCAAGCAGGCACGCGATTTCGCGCGGGCGGACGCGATCCGTGCCCAGCTCGCCGACGAAGGGATCCTGCTGGAAGACACGCCGCAGGGCGTGCGCTGGACCCGCCGCGCGTGCTGATCCCGCCCGGGCGCCGGCGCCATCGCGCGCGTAGGCGCGCTCCTACGGGGGTCTTGGGCGTTGGTGGCGAGGCGGCCAGTTCGCGCCGCATGTGGGCGTGCGCGTTGCGTCGGGCGGCGATGGCATGCACCACACACACCCCGTAGGAGCGCCTCTACAGGCGCGAAGCCCGCGCCAATCCGACGCGCCACGCCGACACGGCCACCGTGATCCCGCCGACGCCTGCGCCATCGCACGCTCCGTCGCGCGCCGCACGGTTCGCGGCGAAAGCCGTCGCGGTGCGAGCCCCGCTCCTACAAGGGCGCTCGGATCCTGTAGGAGCGCCTCTACAGGCGCGAAGCCCGCGCCTTCCTGTCGTGCCACGACGACATGGTCGCCGTGATCCCGCCGACGCCTGCGCCTTCGCACGCACAGTCGCGCGCCGCCGGGTTCGCGGCGAAAGCCGTCGCGGTGCGAGCCCCGCTCCTACAGGGGCGCCCCGATCCTGTAGGAGCGCACCTTGGGGCGCGAACCTGCGAATCGCGCGGCGCGCGGCGGTCTAAAATGGCGGGATGGCCGACACCCCCTTCCCGCTCGAACCGACCGCCGCCGAGGCGCAGGCCGCGATCCGCGACGAGTTCGCCTTCTTCGGCGACTGGTCGGAGCGCTACCAGTACCTGATCGACCTCGGCCGCAAGCTGCCCCCGTTCCCGGACGACCTGCGCACCGAGGAGCACCGGCTGCACGGGTGCCAGTCGATGGTCTGGATCGTGCCGTCGGGTGACGCCGGCCGGCTCGATTTCCGGGCGATCAGCGACTCGGCCATCGTATCGGGCCTGGTGTACCTGGCGCTGCGCGTCTATTCCGGCCGTCCTGCCGACGAGATCCTCGCGACCGACCCCGACTACATCGCCGACATCGGACTGGCGAAGCACCTCTCGCCGACCCGCAGCAATGGCCTGGCCGCCCTGCTGGCGTTCATCCGCGAACGCGCGCGGGCCGCTGCGTGAGTCCGCCCTCCGGGAGCGGGGACGACCCCGCCGACCCGCCGGGCTCCGGCGACCCGCAACGCGAGCCGGTCGTCGCCGGCGACCCGGACGCATCACCGCTGCGCAACCGCGGCTTCCTTGGCCTGATGGCCTACCGCCTGCTGACGATCCTGTCGTACCAGGTCGTCGCGGTCACGGTCGGCTGGCATGTCTACGAGCTCACCCGCAATCCGTTCGCGCTGGGCCTCATCGGCCTGGCCGAGGTGCTGCCCTACTTCTGCACGGCGCCGTTCGCCGGCTACCTGGTCGACCACCTGCCGCGCCGCAAGCTCGGCACGGTGGCGTGCCTGGGACTGGCGGCGACCGCGGCGATCCTGGTCGCGGTGGCGACCGGCTGGATCCCGACCGGCACCCCGGAGGCACCGCGCACCTGGCCGATCTATGCCGCGATCGCGCTGACGGGCGTGGTTCGCGCGTTCCTCGGCCCCGTCTACAACGCGCTGTTCGCGCGCGTGCTGCCGCGCCCCCAGTTCGCCCGCGGCGCGAGCCTGGGCAGCGTGGTGTTCCAGCTCGGCCTGGTGCTCGGGCCCGCCATCGGCGGCGTGCTGATCGGCTGGGCCGGCAAGGACGTCGCCTACGGCACCGCGCTGGTGCTCGCGGTCTGCGCGGCGTTCGCGGTCGGCGCGCTTCGCGTGACGGAGCCACCGATCCAGCTGCAGAAGGCGCCCGTGTTCGCCAGCATCCGCGAAGGCCTGCGCTTCGTGTTCGGCCACCAGGTCCTGCTCGGCGCGCTGGCGCTGGACATGTTCGCGGTGCTGCTGGGCGGCGCGGTGTCGCTGCTGCCGGCCTTCATCAAGGAGATCCTCCACTACGGGCCGGAAGGCCTCGGCATCCTGCGCGCGATGCCGGCGCTGGGCGCGGTCGCCGTCGGCGTGTGGATGGCCCGCCGGCCGCCGAGCCGCAATGCCGGTCACCTGCTGCTGGCGGCGGTCGCGGGCTTCGGCGTGTGCATCGTCGGCTTCGGCCTGTCGACGCACTTCTGGCTGTCTGCGGCATTCCTGCTGGGCTCGGGCCTGTGCGACGGCGTCTCGGTGGTGCTGCGTTCCACCATCCTGCAGCTGGCCACGCCCGACGCGATGCGCGGTCGCGTGTCCTCGATCAACGGGCTGTTCATCGGGTCGTCGAACGAACTCGGGGCGTTCTATGCCGGTTCGATGGCGCGCCTGCTCGGCCTGGTCCCCGCCGTGGTGTTCGGCGGGTTCATGACGATGGCCGTGGTCGCCGCGACCGCGCGGCTCGCGCCCCGCCTTCGGCGGCTGGACCTGCGCGAACTGCAGTGATGGCCCGCCGCGGCGGCGCGTCCCGGAACGGAAAAGGCCCCGCCGGAGCGGGGCCCTTCCTGCCAGGCGGCGAGGCGCGGTGCCTCAGTCGCCCATCTGCTTCTGCATGTGCTCCCAGCGCTCCTGCGCGTCGATCGTGCGCTCGGCGGTCAGGCGCGCGTCCAGGCGCTCCAGGCCGATCTCCTCGCCCGTGTCGACACAGAAGCCGTAGTCGCCGGAATCCACGCGCTTGAGCGTGCTGTCGATCTTGCTGATCAGCTTGCGGTAGCGGTCGCGGGTGCGCAGCTCGAGCGAGTTCTCGGTCTCGCGGGTGGCGCGCTCGGCCTCGTCGCCGACGTCGCGCACTTCTTCCTTGAGGTTCTCGATGGTCTGCTTCGACTCCTCGACCAGGTCCGCGCGCCACTGCAGCAGGCGCTGGCGGAAGTACTCGAGCTGCAGCGCGCTCATGTACTCCTCGTCGGGCGAGGGCTTGTAGCCGGCCGGGAGGATCGGGCGGCCGGTGGCGTCGTCGGTCTTGTACGGCACGACCTTCACCTTGCCACGAACGACCGGCGCCTGCGGGCGCGACGGCACCGCGACGGCGACCTTGCCCACCGGCTTGCGCGCGACGGGGCGCACCGGCGCCGCCTTGGTGGCCGGCTTCGCGGCGGGCTTGCGCACCGCGGTCGCCTGCCTGGCGGGGGCTGCCTTGGCCGCCGGCGCCTTCGCAGCCGGGGCCTTCTTCGTGGGGGCGGCCTTCTTCGCGGCCTTCACCGGCGCCTTCGTCGCGGGCGCCCTGGGAGGCGCAGCCTTCTTGGCTGGCGCCTTCTTGGCGACCTTGGCGGGTGCCTTCTTCGAAGGCGCCTTCTTCGCGGCCTTGGCCGGTGCCTTCTTCGCAGGTGTGCTCTTCGAGGGCGCGCGCTTCGCGGCCTTGGCCGGCGCCTTCTTCGCCGCCGGCTTCTTCACCGCGGCCTTCTTCGCCGGCGCCTTCTTGGCGGCGGACTTCTTCGTGGCCTTGGCGGCCTTCTTGGCGGATTTCTTCGCTGCCACGGGCATCGTGTCCTTCGGTTCCCTTGAGGCGGGAAAGCGCGCTGTTATACCCTGCCCCGACGGGTGCGGCAACCGCGACCAGCGCGTCAAGCCGCAGCCGCCCGAGGCCCGCGCCGCCACCGGAACGACGCGTGATCGAACGCCTTCTGATCGCCCTGCTGCGCGGCTACAAGCGCTGGCTCAGCCCGCTGCTCGGTCCGCGTTGCCGCTTCGTGCCGACGTGCTCGGAATACGCCATGCAGGCCATCGCCCTGCACGGCGCCGCACGCGGTGGGTGGCTCGCGTTGCGCCGCATCTCCCGCTGCCATCCCCTGCATCCAGGCGGCCACGACCCGGTGCCCCCGCGCGCCGACCCGGTCCCGCCCGCCCCCAACCACGGAAGTGCCCCATGACACTGATCGTCAATGCCCGACTCGTGAACGAAGGCCGTGAGTTCGACGGCGACCTGCGCATCGGCGCGGACGGCCGCATCGCGCGCATCGACCGGCAGATCACCGCCGGCCCCGACGAGCGGGTGGTCGACGCCGACGGACGCCGCCTGCTGCCGGGGATGATCGACGACCAGGTGCACTTCCGCGAACCCGGCATGGAATACAAGGCCGACATGGCGACCGAATCGGCCGCCGCGGTCGCCGGCGGCCTGACCAGCTTCATGGACATGCCCAACACCAGCCCGCCCACGCTCGACGCGGACGCGCTGGAGGACAAGTACCGCCGCGCGGCCGGGCGCGTATGGGGCAACCACGGCTTCTACATGGGCGCCAGCAACGACAACCTCGAGGCGGTCCGCGCGATCGACCCGAAGGCGACGCCCGGCCTCAAGGTGTTCATGGGCGCGTCCACCGGCAACATGCTGGTCGACGACCCGGAAACGCTGGACGCGATCTTCCGCGACACCCCGGTGCCGATCATCACGCACTGCGAGGACACGCCGATGATCGACGCCGAGCTCGCCAGGTACCGCGAGAAGTACGGCGACGACATCCCGGCCGCGTGCCACCCGGACATCCGCTCGCGGGAGGCGTGCATCAAGTCGACGCGCCTGGCCCTCGAGCTGGCGCGCCGGCACGGCACCCGCCTGCACGTGCTGCATATCTCCACCGCGGACGAGCTCGCTCTGTTCGAGCGCGGCCCGCTGGTCGACGCGGACGGCCAGGTGCGCAAGCGGATCACCGCCGAGACCTGCATCCACTTCACCCGCTTCGACCGCGCCGACTACGCGCGCCTCGGCCACCTGATCAAGTGCAACCCGGCAATCAAGGACGCGTCCGACCGCGAGGCCATCATCCGCGCGATCGCCGACGACGTGATCGACGTGCTGGCCACCGACCACGCGCCGCACACGCTCGAGGAGAAGCACAACCCCTACACCAGCGCGCCATCGGGCCTGCCGCTGGTGCAGTACGCGCTGCTCGCCGCGCTTGAACTGGTGCACGAAGGGGCGCTGACGACGACGCAGGTGGTGCAGAAGTTCGCCCACGCGCCGGCGCAGCTGTTCGACGTGGCCGGACGCGGATTCCTGCGCGAGGGGTACTGGGCAGACCTGGTCCTGGTGTCCGACCGGCCGCTCACGGTGCGCCGCGAGGACGTGCTGTCCAAGTGCGGGTGGTCGCCGTTCGAGGGCATGACCTTCCACTCGAGCATCGCCTCGACGTGGGTCAACGGCCGCCTGGTCTGGGACGGACGCCAGCTGGTGGGCACGCCGGCCGGCCGTCGCCTCGAGTTCGCACGCTGATGGCGCGTCGCCTCCTGCTGGCCGCCGCGCTCGCGGCCACGGTCGCCGCGCCCGTGCCGGCCGTCGCGCAGCCCGCCGGCGTCGCGACGCCGGCGGATGCACGCGTGGTGTTCCCGCCGCGCGCGTCGCAGGGTGCCCTGGTGTTCGGCAAGGTGCCCCCGGGCAGCACCGTTCGCCATGGCGACCGGACGCTCCGGGTGACGCCGTACGGCACGGTCGTGTTCGGCGTGCCGCGCGATGCATCGGGGACGCTGGTGGTTTCGGTCGCGCGGCCCGACGGCCCGGTCGAGGACGTGCACATCGCGGTGGACGCGCGCGACTTCGGCCTGGAGGTCATCGACGGCGTGCCGCCGCGCACCGTCGAGCCGCCGCCGGAGGTGGCCGCGCGCATCGCCCGCGAGGCGAAGGCCGTCGCCGACGCCCGCACCCGCGACGATGCGCGCACCGGGTTCGCGCAGGCGTTCCAATGGCCGGTGCGCGGGCGCATCAGCGGGCGGTTCGGCAGCGGCCGCGTGTACAACGGCCGCGCCGGCGGCGGGCATTCGGGCATGGACATCGCCGCGGCCTCGGGCACGCCGGTGCGGGCGCCCGCCAGTGGCGTCGTGACGCTCGCCGCCGACCTCTACATCACCGGCGGCACGGTGCTGCTCGACCACGGGCACGGGGTGAGTTCGAACTTCCTGCACCTGTCGCGCATCGACGTGTCGGTGGGCGACGTCGTCGAGCAGGGGCAGGTCATCGGGGCGGTGGGCGCCACCGGTCGCGCGACCGGACCGCACCTGCACTGGGGCATGAACTGGTTCGACGTGCGCGTGGACCCGCTCCTCGTGCTGGAGCGAGGCGGGCAGTAGAACGCGGGATCCGTGCACACCGGACCAGCGCGATCGCCGCGACGGGTCGGGCGCCAGTGACATCGCGCGCGTAGGCGCGCTCCTACGCCGCCAATTGGCCCCTTCCTCGTAGGAGCGCCTCTACAGGCGCGATCCCGCGCCCTCCCGGCACGCCACGGATCCGCGGTCAGCGCGTGGGGCCGGTGACGCGGGCGACCGCGTCGTGGGCGTGCAGGCTCTCGTGGTGCGCGACGTCGACCTCGAAGCGCTGCACGCGCTCGTCCGCGTCCAGTGCGGCGGCGATCCGGCGCGCCGCGTCCTCGGCGAACATCAGGTTCTCGGCGTTGAGCCGGGCGAAGGCCTGCTCGTCGGCGCGCTTGACCGCGGTCTGCACCGGCGTGCCGAGGGCCGCCTCGACCGCGTCCACCAGCGCCGCCACCGGCAGCTCCTCGAACGCGGGCTTCAACTCGACCCGCAGCGTCGCCGTGCTGCGCTGCGCATGCGGCGTGGCGGCCATGCCGCGCTCGGAGGCCAGCCAGTCGCGCACCACCGCGGTCGACAGCGGCCGCGCCGCGGCGAAATCGGCGCCGAAGCGCTCGGCATTGATCTGCCGCGACAGCGCCGCGGACGCCGGGCAGGTGCTCGAGTACGCCACCGACAGCGACAGCGCCAGTGACAGGTGCCCGTCGGCCAGGATCGCCTCGACCTCCACCGGATAGCGCTTCCAGCCGGCGTGCCCGCTCTCGAGCGCCGGACGGAGCAGCAGCTGGTCGTAGCGGATCGCCAACCGGGCGCGGGTCGAGAGCCCGCGCTGCGAATCCACCAGCGCCTGCAGCACGCGCCGCAGGCCCGGCGCCGACAGCGGTTCGTGCGCGAAGGCCTGCTGCAGCTCCAGGTACAGGCGCGACATGTGGATGCCGCGCGCCTCCGCGTCGGACAGGTCCACCGCCACGTCGACCGAGGCCGCCACCTGCACCGGACCGCCCGCCCCGGCCGCCACGCGGACCGGGAGCGCGATCGACGCCATGCCCACCCAGTCCAGCGGCCGCGACTGCGCGGCGGCGTCGTGGGCGACGTCGGGCAACGGAGCGCCGGCGGGGGAACGGAACGCGGAAGTCACGGCGTGGGCTCGAAACGCGGGACGCGTAGTGTACCGGCCCCGCATGGCAGGCCCTTGACCGCCGGCGGAACGCTGCGTCGCGGCCGTGCCGGCCGGCGGGTCAGCCGGCCGGGTCGCGGCGGGCGGACCGCCAGCCCTGCCAGAGGGTCGCCCAGCGCGACATCGGCTCGGGGTCGGTGCGGCCCGCGGCCAGCTGGTGCAGGCGCGCGCGCTGCAGCATCGCGTGCAACCGGCGCGGCCGGCTGACGACCGGGCCGCGTGGCCAGGTGGACAGGAGCAGTCCGGCCCAGGCGCGCTCAGCCGCGTCACCGGCCTCCGCCTGCACCGCCAGCGGCGCGGCCGTCGCGCGATGGTGGAGCAGCCGTTCCGCCAGCAGCGCGCTGGCGAGGTCGCCGGAGGACGCCGCGGCGGCGGGGACGCCGAACAGGTCCGCCTCGACCTGCGCCGCCGCGACCGCGACCGGACCGAGGGCGCCGATGGCCTCGCCCGTGTCGGTGGGCCGCTCCCGGCTGCCGGGCAGCGCGCCGACGCCCACGGCCAAGGCATCCCAGGGGATGTCGCCCGCTTTCAGCACCCGGCCCAGGGGATGGCGGCGGCGACCGGCCCGCCAGCCCTGCAGTTCCTCCTGCCACCACGCCAGCTTCGCCAGCCCGGGCGTCGGATCCTCGCCGCCCCAGGCGGCGTCGCCCAGTTCCTGCAGCAGCGCCAGCCATGCCGCGGCGACCGGGCGCTGGGCCTCGGGCAGGAAGACTTCCGCCAGCTGCCACTCGGGCCAGCGCGCGCGATGCTTGTCGACGAACGCCGCCAGGTCCGGGTCGCGCGGTGCGTTGCTCACGCCGGCATCCGGGGCCAGGCCGCGGCGGCGAGCAGGTCGGCCGGCAGGTCGACCATGCGATCGCCCCGCCACGATGCGGGATCGTCCCCGTCCACGCGATAGCCCCACAGCGCGACGACCGACGGCATGCCGGCCGCGCGCGCCGCGTCGATGTCGCGCTTGTCGTCGCCGACGTAGACGCAGTCGGACGTGGCCACGCCAAGCCGCTCGGCGGCCACCCGCAGCGGCAGCGGGTCGGGTTTGCGCGCCGGCAGGCTGTCGCCACCCAGCAGGACGCCGCAGCGCCCTTCCCAGCCGAGCATCGGGATCAGCGGCGTGGCCAGCCATTCGGGCTTGTTGGTCACGATGCCCCAGAGCGTGCCGGCCTCATCCAGCGCGCGCAGCAGGCGTTCGACGCCGTCGAACGGCGCGCAGTGGCGGCCGAGCTCCTCGCGGTACAGGTCGAGGAACGGGGGGATCAGGGCGTCGCGTGCCGCCTCGTCGAGGTCCGGGAACGCGGCGGCGGCCATGGCGCGCGCGCCACGCGAGACATGCGGGCGCAGGGCGTCGAGCGGCATCGGGTCGCGCCCGTGCAGGCCGCGCAGGCGGGAGATGGCGACGGCCATGTCGGGCGCGCTGTCGAGCAGCGTGCCGTCGAGGTCGAAGAGGACGGCTTTGGGGTATGGCATGGGATTCGTCGGTGGAGCAGGTTCCTCGCTGCGCTCGGAACGACAGGGTGTGCGAACGACAGGGTGTGCGAACGGCAGCAGGTCAGTCGGGCTTGCGGGCGGCGGCGAGGTAGTTGACGTCGGTGCGCGAAGTGAGCCGCGCGCCGTTGCGCCACGGTTCGTACATCAGGCCGCTCACGTCCTCCAGTTCGAAGCCGGATTCACGCAGCCAGCCGGCCAGCTCGGACGGCCGGATGAAGTCGCGATACGTGTGCGTGCCCTTCGGCAGCAGGCGGGCGATGTACTCCGCGCCGACGATCGCGAGCGCGAACGCGGCCGGCGTGCGGTTGAGCGTGGACAGGAACAGGCGGCCGCCCGGGCGCAGCAGCGTGGCGCAGGCGGCGATGATCGCGCCGGGGTCCGGCACGTGCTCGAGCATCTCCATGCAGGTGATGGCGTCGAACACACCAGGCATCTCGGCGGCGAGCGACTCGACCGACTGCAGGCGGTAGTCCACCGTCGCGCCGCTCTCCAGCGCGTGCAGGCGGCCGACCTTGACCAGTTCAGGCGCCAGGTCGATGGCGGTGACGTTCGCGCCGGATCCGGCGAGCGCCTCGCTGAGCAGGCCGCCGCCGCAGCCGACGTCGAGGGCGCGGGCGCCGTCGAGGGTCGTGCGGTCGGCGACGTACTTGAGGCGGACGGGGTTGAGGGCGTGCAGGGGCTTTTGCGGGCCCTGTGGATCCCACCACCGCTGTGCCAATGCCCCGAACTTGTCGAGCTCCGCCTGGCTGAAGTTGTTGCCCTGTTCCGGTGTCATCGCCCAGAGGACTCCTCAAGCATCATCGCGGCCAATCGCCCCGGCCCGCGCAAGTGTGCGCGGGCGCTCCCGGACGCGCGAACCCGTGGTTCGCAAGCGCGCCCGCTCGCCCCACCACCGCTGTGCAAGCGCACCGAACTTGTCGAGCTCGGCCTGGCTGAAGTTGTCGCCGCGTTCGTTGGCCTGCATGGCGGGGCTCCGGGCGTCAGGGGTGGATCGCGGCGATGCGGTCGCGCCAGGCGTCGGCGCTGGTACGCAGCGCGGCCACGTCCATGTCGACCAGTTCGCGCGCGCGCAGCTTGCGGCGGCCGGCGACCCAGGCGTCGGTGACCTGGTGGCGCCCGGCGGCGTAGACAAGCTGCGAGACCACGTGGTGCAGCGGCCGGGTCTCCAGCGGTGCCATGTCCACCAGCACGAGGTCGGCCTGCTTGCCCGGCTCGATCGAGCCGATCCGCGACTCCTGGCCCATCGCCCGCGCGCCGCCGAGCGTGGCCATGCGCAGCGCGGCCTCGGCCGGCAGCGCCGCGGCGTCGCCGGACACGCCCTTGGCCAGCAGCGCGGCGGTGCGCATCTCGCCGAACATGTCCAGGTCGTTGTTGCTGGCCGCGCCGTCGGTGCCGAGCCCGAGGTTCACGCCCGCGGCGGCCAGCTTCGCCACCGGGCAGAACCCCGAGGCGAGCTTGAGGTTCGACTCCGGGCAGTGCACCACCGACACGCCACGCTCGGCGCACAGCGCGATCTCGGCATCGGTCAGGTCGGTCATGTGCACCGCCATCAGGCGGTCGGTGACCAGGCCCAGGCGGTCCAGGCGCGCGAGCTGGCGCATGCCGTGCTTCGCGACCGCATCCGTGTTCTCCTGGGCGGTCTCGTGCACGTGGCAGTGCACGACCAGGTCGAGTTGCTCGGCGAGCATGCGGATGCGCTCGAACCCGGCATCGTCGACGGTGTACGGCGCGTGCGGCACGAAGCAGGTCGACACCAGCGGGTCGCGCCGCCAGTTGTCGTGGACCTCCAGGCCCTTGTCGAAATATTCGTCCTGGGTCTTCGCCCACGCCGTCGGGAAGTCGATGACCGGAAGGCCGACCAGCGCGCGGAAACCCAGGCGCGCGTACGTGGCCGCCTGCACGTCGGGGAAGAAGTAGTTCTCGGCGCACGCGGTGGTGCCGCCGCGCAGCATCTCGGCCACCGCCAGCGCGATGCCGTCGGCGACGAACTGGGGCCCGATCACCTTGCCCTCGACCGGCCAGATGTGTTCCTGCAGCCAGGTCATCAGCGGCAGGTCGTCCGCGACGCCGCGCAGCAGCGTCATCGGGTTGTGGACGTGGGCGTTGACCAGCCCGGGGATCAGCACCGACCCGGGCGCGGACACCACCTCGTCCGCCGCGAAGCGCGCGCGGGCCTCCGCGGCCGGCAGGACCGCGACGATCTCCGTGCCTCGGACCGCCACGGCGTGTCCTTCGAGCACGCCCGCCGGTTCGACCGGCACGACCCAGCCCGCCTCGATCAGCAGGTCACAGGCTTCGCGCTGGTTCTCCGCCATGCAGTCGGTTCCTTAGCTGTCGTTCCGCGCGCCGCCGTCCCACGCTTGCTGTCGTCCGGCGCTTCCTGTCGTCCGGCGCTTCCTGTCGTCCGGCGCTTCCTGTCGTCCGGCGCTTCCTGTCGGCCGGTGCTTCCTGTCGCCCGGCGCTTCCTGTCGTTCCGAACGCAGTGAGGAACCTGCTCCTGGCTCCTGTTGATCACCGGCGCCCCGAAAGCAGATCCCCCGCCTTCGGCTCGGGATGACACGCCGGCAAGGATGACGCACCGGCGGAGCCGCTCGCGCTCGGCGCGAGCGGGCCGGGGCGTCACTTCACCCGGCTGACGTACTCGCCGGAGCGGGTGTCGACCTTGATCACCTCTTCCTGCGCCACGAACAGCGGCACCCGCACAGTCGCGCCGGTCTCCAGCTTCGCCGGCTTGCCGCCGCCGCCGGAGGTGTCGCCGCGCACGCCGGGATCGGTCTCGACGATCTGCAGCTCGACGAAGTTCGGCGGCTGGACCGAGATCGGGCTGCCGTTCCACAGCGTGACCACGCACGCCTCCTCGCCCTTGAGCCACTGCCAGGCCTCGCCGATGGCGGCCTTGTCGGCCTGCACCTGCTCGAAGGTCTCCTGCTGCATGAAGTGCCAGTACTCGCCATCGGCGTAGAGGAACTGCATGTCGGTGTCGACGACGTCGGCGGCCTCGAGCGAGTCGGTCGCCTTCATCGTGAGCTCGACCACGCGCCCCGACTTGATGTTGCGGTACTTCACGCGGGTGAACGCCTGGCCCTTGCCCGGCTTCACGTACTCGGTGTCGGTGATGATGCAGGGCTCGCCATTGACCAGGATCTTCATCCCGTTCTTGACGTCGTTCATGCCGTAGCTGGCCATGCGCTGGAACTCCTGGAGTGCTTGGATTGCGTGTTCGATGGCGGCGCGGACACCGGCCCGCCCGTCGCGGCGGGGCGACGGGCGGCTACAATGCCGGACCGAGCTTGCCGGCGGCCGATGGCCGCGCCGGCGCGTGATTTCCGGCCGCCATGATACCCGCAGCCCCCCTTCCGATGCAGCCGAGCGGCTGGCAGCAGGCCTACCGCGACGCCGTGCGCGATCCCGCCGAACTGCTGCGCCTGCTGGGCCTGGCGGACCACGTCCCCCTGCCCGATCCGGCCGCGACCGCGCAGTTCCCGCTGCGCGTGCCGCGCGGATTCGTCGCGCGCATGCGCCATGGCGACCCCCGTGATCCGCTGCTACGGCAGGTGCTGCCGCTGGACGACGAGCTGCGCCCGATGCCCGGGTTCAGCCTGGACGCGGTGGGTGATGGCGCCGCGGCGGCGGGACGCGGCGTGATCCGGAAATACCGCGGGCGCGCGCTGCTGGTCGCGACCGGCAGTTGCGCCATCCACTGCCGCTACTGCTTCCGGCGCCACTTCCCCTATTCGGACGAGTCGGCCGCCGCCGGCGGCTGGCGCGGGACCGTCGCGACGGTCGCCGGCGACCCGTCGATCGACGAGGTGATCCTGTCGGGGGGCGACCCGCTGTCGCTGGCCACCCCCAAGCTGGCCGAACTCACCGACGCCCTGGCCGGCATCGCGCACCTGCGCCGGCTGCGCATCCACACCCGGCTGCCGGTCGTGCTGCCCGAGCGGGTGGACGACGCGCTCCGCGCCTGGCTGGACGCCCTGCCCTGGCCGGTGACCGTGGTCCTCCACGCCAACCACGCCAACGAGTTCGACGCCGCGGTCGACGGCGCCATGGCGCGCCTGCGCGCGGCCGGCGCGACCCTGCTCAACCAGGCGGTCCTGCTGCGCGGCGTGAACGATTCAGCGGATGCGCTCGCGGACCTGTCCGAGCGCGGGTTCGCCGCCGGCGTGCTCCCCTACTACCTGCACCAGCTCGACCGCGTGCAGGGGGCGGCGCACTTCGAGGTCGACGACGCCACCGCCCTCGCGCTGCACCGCGAACTGGCCGCGCGCCTGTCCGGCTACCTCGTGCCGCGACTGGTGCGCGAAGTGGCCGGCGACCCCGGCAAGCGCCCGCTCCGGCCCACCACGTAGCGACCCGCGGCACGTCCCGGGCGGACCTGCGTCGCGGACCGGCCCCGTACCGCATGGACGCCATCGACCGCTTCATGCCATAAACAGGCACCTGACCAGGGGACCCGCATGCAATTCGGCAAGGACATGGTGCTGCGGCTGCTGATCGTCGACGACAGCGCCGAAGCTGCCGAGGCGATCGTCAGCAGCCTGCGCAACGGCGGCATCGCGGTGCGTCCGTCGCGCCCGGAGGCCGCCGCGGACCTCGCCGCGGCCGTGACGGGACAGCCGCTCGACCTCGTCCTGGTGGCCCGCGACGCGAAGGCGGTTCCGCTCGACCAGGTCATGCAATGCGTGGACGTCAGCGGCAAGGACCTGCCGGTCCTGGTGGCGGTCGACACGCTGGACGAACACATGCTGCTGCAGGCGGTCGACGCCGGCGCGCGCGGCGTGGTGCTGCGCGGCCGCCCGGACCACCTGCTCTCGGCCGTGCGCAGCGAATGGACCGACCTCGAGGCCCGCCGCGCACTGCGCCGGCTCGAGGCGCAGGTGCGCGAGACCGAGCGGCGCTGCGACGCGCTGATCGAGTCCTCGCGCGACCCCATCGCCTACGTGCACGAGGGCATGCACATCCGCGCCAACGCGGCCTACCTGGAGATGTTCGGCTTCGAGGGCTTCGACGACATCGAGGGCATGTCGCTGCTCGACCTGGTCGCGCCCGCGCACGTGGCCGAGTTCAAGACGCTGCTGAAGTCGCTGTCCAAGGGCGAGCCGCCGCCTTCGCATTACGAACTGCAGGCGCGCGACCTGGAGGGCAACGACTTCCCCGCGGTCATGGAGTTCACGACCGCCACCTACGAGGGCGAGCAGTGCATCCAGGTCGTCTTCCGCCGCCAGGAGGAAGTCGATCCGGAGCTGGCACGCGAGGTCGAGGCGCTGCGCCAGCGCGACCAGGTGACCGGACTGTTCAACCGCCCCACCTTCCTGCGCAACCTCGAGGACGCCGTGGCCGGCGCCGCCAAGTCCGGCACGAGCCATGCGTTGCTGCTGATCGAGCCCGACCATTCCGCGCAGTTGCTGCAGGACATCGGCCTGGACGCGGCGGACACGCTGATGGCCACGCTCGCCGACCGCCTGCGCGGCGCGCTGCCCGAGGGCGCGGTGGCCGCGCGCTTCGGCGAGAACCAGTTCGCGGTGCTCGTGATGGGAAGCGACCACGTCCAGACCGCCAAGCTGGCCGAGCGGGTCCGCGCCGCGTTCGCGGACCACGTCATCGAGGTCGGCGACCGCTCGCTCAACGCCACGGTGAGCATCGGCGGCGTGCAGGTCGGCGAGAAGATCGCCAGCGTCACCCAGGTGCTGGCGAAGGCCTCGCAGGGCGTGCAGTCGGCGATCGGCGTGGGTGGCAACCGCGCCGAGATCTTCGACCCCGGCGCGGTCGACCGCGCCGAGGAGGAGCGCATCCGGGCGTGGGTCGAGCGCGTCCGCGACGCCATCGACAAGGACAACTTCGAGCTGCACTACCAGCCGGTGGTCAGCCTGCACGGCGAGCCGGGCGAACTCTACGAGGGCTTCCTGCGCATGCGGACCGGTCCGGGCGAGCTGGTGCCGCCCCTGTCGTTCCTGCATATCGCCGAGGAGCACGGCCTGCTCTGGGAGATCGACCGGTGGGTCGTCTCCAACGCGATCAGGGTGATCGGCGAGCGCCTGCAGTCGGGCCACGAGACCACGCTGCTGGTGAAGATCACCCAGGCCTCGCTGCAGGACGACAGCCTGGTCCAGTACATCCGCGAGAAGCTCGCCAGGCACGGGGTCCCCGGCAACCTGCTGGTGCTGGAGATCCCGGAAGCCAAGGTCTTCACCCACCTCCGCGCGGCGCAGGCCTTCCAGACCGCGATCGCGGAGATGGGCTGCCGCATGTGCCTGGAGCAGTTCGGGTCGGGCCTCAATTCGTTCCAGCTTCTCACGCACTTCGACGCGGCCCTGCTGAAGATCGACCGCGGCTTCATGCAGGACCTCTCGGCCAACACGGACAACCAGGAGCGGGTGCGCGAGATCGCCACGCGGGCGCGCGAGGCGGGCAAGCTCACCATCGCCGAGTTCGTGCAGGACGCCACGAGCATGAGCCTGCTCTTCGGCGCCGGCGTGGACTACGTGCAGGGCCATTTCCTGGCCCCGGCCGAGTCCGAGATGACCTACGACTTCGAGTAGACCGGCACCGTTCGCGTCGCCGACGAGAAAAAGCCCGCCTTGAAGGCGGGCTTCTTCGTCGCGCGCATGGGGGCCTCAGGCCACGACGCCCTGGCGCACGTCGCGTTCGTCCGGGCGCGCGTCGCGCAGGGCCTGGATGCGCTCGTCCAGCGGCGGGTGGCTCATCAGCAGGCGCTTGAGGCCATGGCCGACGCCGCCGCTGATGCCGAAGGCCGCGACCTGCTTGGGCAGCGTGCTGTGGCCGTAGGTCTGCGCCAGGCGCTCGAGCGCGGCGATCATCTTCTCCTTGCCGGCCAGGCGCGCACCACCGGCGTCGGCGCGGAACTCGCGGTGCCGCGAGAACCACATCGCGATCATGCTGGCGAACAGGCCGAAGATCATGTCCAGCACGAAGACGATGGCGAAGTAGCCGAGGCCCGGCCCCTCGCGCCCGCCCGACAGGTACCCGTCGATCACCCGGCCGACGATGCGTGCCAGCACGATCACGAACGTGTTCAGCACGCCCTGCAGCAGCGCCATCGTCACCATGTCGCCATTGGCGACGTGGCTCACCTCGTGGGCCATCACCGCCTCGGCCTCGTCGCGGTCCATGGCGCGCAACAGGCCGGTGGAGACCGCCACCAGCGCGTTGTTGCGATTGGCGCCGGTGGCGAAGGCGTTGATCTCCGGTGCGTCGTACACCGCGACCTCCGGCATGCCGATGCCGGCGGCCTCGGCCTGGCGGCGGACGGTCGAGACCAGCCACTGCTCGGCCTCGTTGCGCGGGTTCTCGATCACCTGCGCCCCGGTGAAGCGCTTGGCCACCCACTTGGACATCAGCAGCGAGATGAAGGAGCCGCCGAAGCCGAACAGCGCCGCGAAGACGAGCAGGCCGGTGAACTGGTCGGCGCGCACGCCGAGGATCGACATGACGATGCTGACCAGCGCCAGCACGGCGAGGTTGGTGGCCAGGAACAGGGCGATGCGCTTGAACATGGGTCGGAATCCATCGTTGGGTCGCGCGCGTTCCACGCGATGCGGGAAAAGTGTGGCACGCGGCGGTTAAATTCAAGTCGCCATGGCCATGCCCGATCCCACGCCCGCCTACCGCGGCCGCTTCGCCCCCTCGCCCACCGGCGACCTGCATGCCGGCTCGCTGCTGGCCGCGTTGGGCAGCTGGTTGTTCGCGCGGCGCGCGGGCGGGGCGTGGCTGGTCCGCGTCGAGGACCTCGACCCGCCCCGGGAAGTCGCCGGCGCGGCGGCGCGGCAACTGGCCGCGCTGCCAGCGTTCGGCCTGGAGCCGGACGGCGAGGTCGCCTGGCAGGGCCAGCGCGGCGCGCACTACCAGGCCGCGCTCGACCGGCTGCTCGCCGGCGGGCACGCGTTCACCTGCCACTGCAGCCGCACCGACCTCGCCGCCTCGGGCGGCGTGCACCGCGGCTGCGTGCCCGGGGCGTCGCGGCCCGACCCCGCCATCCGGTTCCGGGTGCCCGTCGGCAGCGTGGTGGCGTTCGAGGACCTGGTCCACGGGCCGGTCGTGCAGGACGTGGCCGCGGACGTGGGCGATTTCGTGCTTCGTCGCACGGACGGCCTGTGGGCCTACCAGCTGGCTGTCGTGGTCGACGACGCCGCGCAGGGCATCACCGAGGTCGTCCGCGGCGCCGACCTGCTCGACTCCACGCCGCGGCAGATCCTGCTGCAGCGCGCGCTCGGCCTGCCCACGCCCCGCCACGTGCACCTGCCCCTGCTGGTGGACGCGAAGGGACGCAAGCTGTCGAAGTCCCTCGCCGCGCTGCCGGTCGACCCGGCGGACCCCATGCCGGCGCTGCGCGCGGCCTGGGCGCAGCTCGGCCAGTCGCCTCTCGTCCTCGCGGACGCCACGACGCCCGCGCTTGCCCTGTCCCGCGCGCTGACCGCGTTCGACCCGTCCAGGGTCCCGCGCGCCCTGCCCCCGGTCGCGGCGGCGCACCACGGTACTGTCACCCGCCGTACATAGAATCGACCCGATCAACATCGATCCGATCACCCGTTGGCGCCCCGGGCGCAAAGGACAGCACGCATGAGTGGACGCATCGCACTGGTCACCGGCGGCACGGGCGGCATCGGCACGGCGATCTGCCGGCGCCTGTGCAACCTCGGCCACCGGGTCGCGACCAACTACCGCAACGAGGAGAAGGCGCTCGCCTGGCAGGACGCCATGCGCCAGCGCGGCTGCGAGGTGGCGCTCGCCCGCGGCGACGTGTCCACCCCGGAGGACGCCGCGGCCATGGTCGCGGAGGTCGAGTCGAAGCTGGGCCCGGTGGACATCCTGGTCAACAACGCCGGCATCACCCGCGACACCACGTTCCACCGGATGACGCCCGAGCAATGGAACGAGGTCATCTGCACCAACCTCAACTCCTGCTTCAACGTCACCCGCCCGGTGATCGAGGGCATGCGCGCGCGCAAGTGGGGCCGCGTCATCCAGATCAGCTCGATCAACGGCCAGAAGGGCCAGTACGGCCAGGCGAACTACGCCGCGGCGAAGGCCGGCATGCACGGCTTCACCATCTCGCTGGCGCAGGAGAACGCGAAGTTCGGGATCACCGTGAACACGGTGTCCCCCGGCTACATCGGCACCGACATGGTCATGGCGGTGCCGGAGGAGATCCGCGAGAAGATCGTCGCGCAGATTCCCACGGGTCGCCTGGGCACGCCGGACGAGATCGCGTACGCGGTCGCCTTCTTCGTGCCCGACGAGGCGGGCTGGATCACCGGCGCGAACCTCTCCGCCAACGGCGGGCAGTACATGGGCTGGTGACCCTGCGCCGGCGACGGTGCGTCGCCGGCTTCAACTTCCTGTCACCGCGCGAGTTGCGCGCCGCCGCCGGCTGCGCCATGCTCGCGCGAGCCTTCGCGCCCGGGCCAGCCCATGAGCCGCGTCATCAAGAAGTACCCGAACCGCCGCCTCTACGACACCGAGATCTCCAGCTACATCACGATCGAGGACGTGCGCCAGCTGATCGTCGACGGCGAGGACTTCGAAGTACGTGACGCGAAGACCGGCGACGACCTCACCCGCCAGGTGCTTCTGCAGATCATCGCCGAGCACGAGCAGGACGGCGAACCGATGCTGTCCACGCAGATGCTGAGCCAGATCATCCGCTTCTACGGCGACTCGCTGCAGGGCTTCATGGGCACGTACCTGGAACGCTCGATGCAGGCGTTCATGGACCAGCAGCACCAGTTGCGCAAGCAACTCGACGGCGTGATGGGCCAGACCCCGTGGGCGATGCTCAACCAGCTCACCGAGCGCAACCTGGCGCTGTGGCAGGAGTTCCAGCAGAACCTGGTCGGGGGCATCGGCCGCCCGGCCGCGCCGCCCCGCAAGGGCGAGAAGCCCGACGACAAGCGCCGCAGCGGCTGAGCCCCCGGCGTTCCCCGGGCCGGCCCGCGCCGCGCCCGACCCAGAGAGACAGGGATCCACGCATGACCCAGCGCACGGCCGTCGTCAGCGGCGGCATCGGCGGCCTCGGCACGGCCATCTGCATCGCCCTTGCCCGGGACGGGCACCGCGTGGTCGCGGTCGACCTGGACGCCGACCCGGCGCGCGTGGATGCGTTCCGCGCGGCGATCAACGGCCATCCGGTGGCGTTCGCGGCGCTCGACGTCACCGACCGGGCGGCGTGCCATGCGCTGGTCGCGGACGTGGAATCACGGCACGGGGCCGTCGACATCCTGGTGAACGCGGCGGGCATCACCCGCGACGCCACGCTGCGCAAGCTCGAGCCCGACGCCTGGGACGCCGTGCTCTCGGTCAACCTGGACGGCGTCTACAACCTGACGCGCCCGGCATCGGCCGGCATGGCGGCGCGCGGCTTCGGCCGGATCGTCAACATCAGTTCGGTCAACGGGCAGTCCGGGCAGTTCGGCCAGGCCAACTACGCCGCGGCCAAGGCCGGCATGCACGGCTTCACCATGTCGCTGGCGCGCGAACTGGCGCGCAAGGGCGTGACGGTGAACTCGGTGTCGCCGGGGTATTGCGAAACGGCCATGGTGATGGCGATCCCGGAGGACATCCGCGGGCGCATCGTCGACGGCATTCCCGTCGGCCGGCTGGGCCGCCCGGAGGAGATCGGCAGCGCGGTGGCGTTCCTGGCCTCGGACCGCGCCGCGTTCATCACCGGCGCCAACCTGCCGGTGAACGGCGGGATGTTCATGAGCTTCTGAGTTGGCGGCGGGGGCGCGGTTGCGTGCTTCGGACGGTGGCGCGGTTCGCGCCTGTAGAGGCGCTCCTACGGGGTGCCTTCGGTCACGCGGGGGTATGACCACGTTGGCACCCCACCCGTAGGAGCGCGCCTACGCGCGCGATGCCGTCCGAGGCCGCGCAATCCGCCGCGCGCAGCGCGCCTACGACGCCGGCGCGCCCGCCGTCTCGCAGAAGCGCTGCCGGTACTCCATCGCCTTGGGCAGCAGCGACTGCAGGTTCTCGATGCGCGTGCCCGGGTTCGGGTGGGTGGACGCGAACTCCGGCGGCGCCTGCCCGCCGCTGGCCTGCGACATGCGCTCCCAAAGCGGAATGGCCGCGTTCGGGTCGAAGCAGGCCGCCGCCATGAGCATCAGGCCGACGTAGTCCGCCTCGGTCTCGTGCTTGCGCGCGTACGGCAGCGCCCGGCCATAGCCGTAGACCGCCATCACCATCTGCATCTGCTGCGGGTCCATGCCGCTCATCGCGCCGGCCATCTGGCCGATCTGCGCCAGCCGCTGCTCGGTCATGCGCTGGGCGCCGTGGCGCTGCAGCGCGTGCGCGATCTCGTGGCCCATCACCGCCGCCATGGCATCGGCGTTCTGGGCGACCGGCACCAGCCCGGTGTACACCGCCATCTTGCCGCCCGGGAGTGCGAACGCATTGACCTGCTCGGAGTCGAGCACGGTGACTTCCCAGTCGAACTCGGCGGCGAAGTTCTGCGCCTGCATGCCGTGCTCGGACGCGAGCGCGCCTTCGACCTCGTCGATCTTGTCGACCAGGCGCGCGGCGATCGCACGGATCTGCTGCGCCACCTCGGCATTCGGATCCACCGGGCGCTCCTGGGACAGGATCTCCTGATAGGCCTGCAGGCCCAGGGCCGCCTCGTCCTCCGCGGACAGGTTCTGGTCGATCAACACCTTCTCGCCGGTGTACGGGTCGACGGTGCGGTTGGAGAACCAGTACCAGGCCGCGTAGCCGGCGAACAGCAGCAGCACCCACCAGCGGATGCCACCGAAGCGCCGGCGCGGCTGGCCCTCGACGGGCGTGCGTCGGCCAAAGGGGTTCTGTCGCATGTCGAGCCTCCGTGGGCGGGACGGGGGCCCTGCCCGGCGGACGCGCTCAGATGCCGCGCGCCAACCGGAAGCCGAGCCGGGCGTTGGTCGTGTCCGCGTCGGCGGACAGCCGCCACGCGGACCGGGTCTGCACGGGGGAACTGGCCCAGGAACCGCCGCGGATCACCCGCGTCCGGCACCCCGGGTTGACCCAGGCCCCCCCGTCGGTGGGCGCGCGCCGGTAACCCTCGTGCCAGCAGTCCGCGACCCACTCGGCGACATTGCCGGCGAGGTCGTGAAGGCCGAATGCATTGGCGGCGAAGCTGCCGACCGGCGCCGGCCCCCAGAACCCGTCGCCATAGCCTTGGAACGCGTTGCGCCAGTTCCGGCCGCGCGGCGAGGCATCCTCGCCGCCGGTGAAGTTGCCGGCCTGCGGCGGCGGGTTGCCGGCGTCGCCCCAGGGAAAGCGCGTTTCCGTGCCCGCACGCGTCGCGTACTCGAACTCGGCCTCGCTCGGCAGCCGGTAGCCCTCGCCCGTCTGTTCCGACAGCCACGCCGCGTAGGCCTCGGCGTCGCGCGCGCTGACATGGATGACGGGCAGGTCCGCGGCGGCCGTCTCACCGGCGAAATCGTGGCGCCAGTCCACCCCGCTGCGGCGCACGAGGTTGCCGCGCCGCTCGTCGTACACCAGCGAGAATCCGCGCCGCTCCGCCCGGGTCTGGTGGCCCGAGGCCTCGATGAAGCGACGGAACTCGCCCACCGTGACCTCGTGCCGCGACAGCGCGAACCCGCGGTCGAAGCGCACGTAGTGGCGCGGCCGCTCGACGTCCGTCGCGCCGCGCTCGTCCGGGCCGGCACCCATCGCGAAGCCGCCGTGCGGGACGACGACCATCACCGGCCCGCGGCCGCCGTTGCGCATCGCATCGGTGAAGGCCTGGCCGGGCCGGTACAGACCGTAGTGCGCGACCTGGTCGATGCGCCTGCGCAGTTCGGCGGCCGCCGGGTCCCCGGGCGCCGCGATCCGCAGCATGGCGTCCAGTTGCCGGCGGGCCTCGGGCAGCCCGCCCGGGCTCGCCAGGGCCGCGATGCCTTCGCTCCGGTGGCGACGGATCAGCGCCGCGCGCACCGCCTCGACGCGCCGCCGGCCTTCCGCCAGCGCCTGCGCGCCATCGTCGCCCCGGACCGCGGATGCGCGGTCCAGCCAGGCCGACGCCGCTTCGAAATCCGCTTCGCGTGCCGAGGCGACGGCCCGTTCGACTAGCGCCTGCTCGGCATCGCGCACGCCCTGCGCGGCGCGCTCGCTGCCGGGGTCGAGTTCCAGCGCCTCGCGGAACCGCGCGATCGCGCCGCCGCCGTCCTCGCCGACATCACCCTGTGCAAGCGCCCCTTCGCCGGCCAGGTTGGCCGCACCGACCTCGTCGGCCCGGTCGACGCGCTCCAGGTACGCCTGCACTTCGGGATGACCGGCGTCGATCGCGCGCGCCACGGCGGCGACCTCGTGCATCCGCCGGACGGACGCCGGATCGCGGTCGTCCGCCTCGAGCGCCAGGGCGCCCTCCGCCAGCAGCGCCGCGCGCGCCGCGTCCATCGTTTCGATGACTTCGGCATCGTCCGGCGCCGCCTCGCGCAGGGCGAGCAGCAGCGGGATCGCGTCGCGCGGGCCACCGAACAGGCGGCCGGCTTCGAGTGCCTCGCGGGCTTCGGCCAGCACCTCGCCGGCGGCTTCGGGCGCGATCTCGACCTCGGGGGCGTCCCACGCCTCCACGGGCCGGTCCTCACCGACGCTGACGCGGCCGGCGCCGGCTCGAGCCGTGTCGGCGCCGCCGACCGGATCCTCGGCTCCGTCCGCGGGATCGCGCCCGCACCCGCCGGCCAACGCGAGGCAGAACAGCAACACCCAAGGGGTCGCGAATTGGCGCAACGGGCCTCCCCGGCCGACGTGGATGCGGTGCCGTCGGCACCGCGCCGCCCGATGATAGCCAATCGGCCCGCCCGCCCCGCGCGGCACGCGCGCCAGGCGCGCGACCGGGCGTCTGCTATCGTCGCCGCCCTGCCCGCCCCCCGGTTCCCACCTTGCCGCACTGGATCGACGCTCCCGAGGCGCTGGCCTCGCGCCTGAAGTCCGCGTCGCCCGGACGCGTCGGATTGGACACCGAGTTCATCCGCGAGCGCACCTATTGGCCGAAGCTCGCGCTGGTCCAGGTGGCCCTGCCGGCGGACGGCGACGACGACGACGGCATCCTGCTGGTGGACCCGCTGGTGCATGGGATGGCCGCGGCGATCGCCGACCTGCTGACCGATGCCTCGATCCTCAAGGTCATGCACAGCCCGGGCGAGGACCTGCTGGCGCTCGGTCGCACCTGCAACGCGCTGCCCGCGCCGCTGTTCGACACCCAGGCCGCCGCGGCGCTCGCCGGCGAAGGCGCCGGCATGGGCTACCAGAAGCTGGTCGAGCGGGTCACCGGGATCGCGCTGGCCAAGGGCGAAACCCGATCGGACTGGCTTCGCCGCCCCCTGTCCCCATCCCAGCTCGAGTACGCGGCCGACGACGTGCGGCACCTGTTCGCACTGCACGACGCACTGGCGCCCCGGCTCGAAGCACTGGGGCGTGCCGACTGGCTGGCCGAGGACATCGCGCGCCAGCTCGACGTGGCCGCCGACGTGGACGGCGACGATTGGCCGCACCTGGCCGTGCGCGCCGCGGCCTACCTCGCACCCGAGGCCCAGGCGCGATTGCTGCGCCTGCTGCGCTGGCGCGAGGCGCATGCCCGCGCCAGCGACAGGCCACGCGGCTGGATCCTGGACAACGAACTGGCCGTGGCACTCGCGCGCCGCGCGCCGGCCGACCGGGCCGCGCTCGACGCCGTGCTCGCCGCCACGCCGAAGGCCCCGCGCTCGCTGGCGGGACCGATCTGGAGCGCACTGGACACGCCGCTGGACGACGAGGCCGACATGCCGCTGGCGCGCGATGCGGACGCCGACAAGGCCACCCTGCGCGCCATGCAGGACGCGGTGGCCCAGCGCACCCAGGCCCTCGGCCTGCCGGACGGCGTGCTCGCCTCGCGCCGCCTGCTGCAGGCGATGCTCGACCGGGCCGCCCGCGGGCTGGACCCGTGGCCCGGCGCGCTGGACGGCTGGCGCCGCGCTGAACTGGAACCGGTGCTCGCGCCGCTGCTGCAGGCGGGGCTGGCGCCGGACGGGGCGCGCGGCTAGGTGACGCGGCCCCGTGGACGATCGCTCAGCGGGGAGAGCGTCGCGTTCGTAATCCTCACGAGGGAGTCGAGAGACGCCCTGCCAACAGATGGATGACCAACTCCTGCCTCGCTGAGGGCCTGCGCGCCAGTGGGCTCCCAGCGTCACGCGCCCGGAAGTCCATAAGCTCGCGACTGGTTTCGCAGGATTTCTGACCGACCTTGGACGGGTGGCACGCCTTCACCATGGACCGGTAGGCGTCCGGGCAAAGTCCTGACTCCCGGCCCTCCCCGACCCGTGACGTACGTATGAAGTGGACGCGCGAACAACTCGATCAGCGTCTGCGTGGCCTGGAAGCCCAGGTGCCCAATCTGCTCGAGGATCGCGACGGTTTCTTCCGCGCGTTCGAGGACGAAGTCGAGATCATCCTCGGTCGGACTCGGCCGGAGGATCAGGCATACGCCGAGGAAGCATTGGAAGCCATCGTGGAGCGGTCCGGGATCAATGGCTGACGCGCTGCCTCCATTGCCGCGCACCTTCTACCAGCGCGACCCGCGGGACGTCGCTCCGGAACTGCTCAACAAGGTGCTCGTCCGATCGGATGGTCGGATGGGACGGATCGTGGAAGTCGAGGCCTACTGTGGCCCGGAAGACCCCGCGGCCCACACCTACCGTGGGAAGACCAAGCGCAACGCCACCATGTTCGGGCCTGGTGGCCATCTCTATGTCTATTTCACCTACGGCATGCACTGGTGCGCCAACGCCGTGTGCGGTGACGAAGGTGTCGGCGTCGGCGTCCTGTTGCGAGCGATGGAGCCGGTGGCAGGAATCGACCTGATGCGTGTCGCGCGCGGCAATCCGGCTCGCCCACGCGACATCGGCAGCGGTCCCGCCAGGCTGGCGCAGGCAATGGGCGTGGCTGGCGATCTTGATGGGGCGGACCTGGTGCACCCGGATCGAGGGATCTGGCTGGCCGATGACGGGTGCGGGCCGCCCACGAACCCAATCGCTGGACCCCGGGTGGGGATATCGAAGGCCGTCGACCACCCGTGGCGCTGGCATGTGCCTGGAAATGCTCATGTATCGAAGGGCCCTCGTTAGCCTTGGCTCACTAGAGGCGCACCCGCGACTTTCCTGAGGGGCCAAGACGCTGGATGCCACCACTCCATGGCATGAGTCGAGTGGAGTCAGTCCAGAACCTGCGTGGCCTTGCCGAGCAGGTGACGGACGCCATCTCGGGCAACCGCATCCTCGATGACACGCTTGCCTACGACAGCGTCGGCAACCTGCTTGCCATCACCGATGGGGCGACGGGGCAACAGCAGGTGGGCAATCGTGACCTGACCTACGATGGCCTGGATCGCCTGACGCAGGCCTACTCGCCGATGTTCGGCGCTGGCGGCCTTGCCACCTACACGTATGACGTCCAGGACAACCTGACCGGCGTCTCCATCGGTAGCCGAAACCACGCCTACCACTACGACGACGGCACCAATCGGCTGACCAGCGTCAAGGACGTGGCGACCGGCAGCACCGTGGCCGGCCTGGCCTACGACGCCCAGGGCAACATCGCCAACAAGAACGGACGCACCTTCGACTTCGACTACGGCAACCGCCTGCGCAGCATCGTCGGCCTGGAGTCCTACCTGTATGACGGCCACGGCCGCCGGGCGATGTCCACCACCGCCGCGGGCAGGATCCTGTCCCACTACGGCTTCGACGGCCGGCTCTACTACCAGTATGACGAGCGTGCCAAGCGCAAGGTGGAGTACTTCTATTTGGGCAGCCAACTGGTCGCCCAGCGCTCGCGCCCGATCCCGGGCACTGCCGAAACGTTCGAGTACCACCACACCGACGCGCTCGGCAGCTCGGTGGCCGTCACGGACTCAAGCAGCACGCCCTGGCTGTCGGTCCGCCGCAGCAAGTACGAGCCCTACGGCGCGCTGATCGATCGTGCCAACGACGACCGCCCCGGCTACACCGGCCACGTGATGGACTCGGCGACCGGGCTGACCTACATGCAGCAGCGGTATTACGATGCGGAGATTGGGTTGTTCCTGAGTGTGGATTCTGTCGCTCCCGCTTTAAATCCGGTCACTCACTTCAATAGATATAGGTACGCGAACGGGAATCCAACAACTCTTGTCGATCCTGACGGAAGAAGTGCTTTAACGAAGCTGGTTAAGTTGGCCGTCAATGGCGGTGACTTTGCACAAACCGTCTCAGGAGTTGTGGATGACTTCCGGACATTGACTAATCCGCAAGCCAGCGTCCCGGAACGGATAATGGCTGGTGTCGCACTCGCAAGTGAAGCCGCGCCAGTCAGCATCGGCGACATCAAGGATGCGGTTAAAGGCGGCAAAGCAATCGTAGATCGAGTTAGTGCGGGAGCCGATCGAGCCGTGCGTGAGGGGCGCGCCTCGACATACAGGGATTCCACCCGTGGATCGAGTGTTGCAAATCGGGAGACGAATGCATCTCGAGAATCAATGCAAGAGAATTTATCGAGCGCAGGCTATAGCTCTAGCACAAGCCAAGATGGGACGGTCACCGTGATGACTAATGGAGAGAAATCGTACGTCTTCAGAACGGATAAACCATCTGTCGACTTTAAGCCCGGTGGTGACGGGAGAGGAAAGCCTGTGCTGAAGATTCGACCGGAGAAGGACTAATGAAAACGGGTGGCGCTGAGAACGATGTCAAAGGTGCGTTCGATATTGAGATGCTGAAAGAAAACCTTGCAAATCGTCGCGAGCAGACGTTGGCGAGAATTTCCAGCTCTTTCCAATTCGTGGTGGAACACGAATTCGACGATTTCCTGTATGACTTCGACGAAGAATTGGCTGGCGGAGTAGTGGGTCAGTTAAATTGCGCAGTGCTTGCCGTTGAGCCCGACATGCAGGAGATTTATGGCTTTGACCCACGGTATACTGGGACTTTCAATCGGCAGCGCTATATTGATTTTATTGAACGCTCTCTCGGAGACTCCTTGGCGGATCGCTTTGCATTAGTCTGCAAGTCCGTATTGTGGGTTGGTCTGGATGGTGAATTTATCGCGTTTGGGTCGAGAGCGACCGAACGCGTTTTTTGCTGGAGCTGCCGGGTTGGAAAGAGATAAAGTTCTGGCGACGGGGCACAGTGAGTTGCCCGGTTTCTCGGCGCGCGTAGAGCCTGGCCTTGCCACCAATTCTCGGTGCGCCAAGCCGGCACCAAGAATCCCCCCATACCAATTCTGTTTTGAATCGAGTCGATGCCGCTGGTGACACTTTTGTCATCTCGTGATAGACGCTGTGGCCATCTTTATAAATGTCGTGCACTTTCACCTTTTCGCACTTTTAGCCGCAGTTCAGAGTCTTTCAGCTTCGCTCACTAGAGACTGTGCGTTAAGCACGCAACTGCCGCCATCAGATTCTCCGGCGCCAAATGCGCATAGCGCAAAGTCATCTTGAGATCGGCGTGGCCCAGCAGCTCGCGCACCGTGTTTAGGTCCACACCAGCCCGCACCAGCCGACTCGCGAAGTGATGGCGGAGATCGTGGAAGCGGAAGTTCACGATCTCCGCCCCCTCGAGCAGGTTCGCCCAGGCCTTCTTGACGTCCCGGACCGGGAATACGTCCCCACTGCTCTCTCCGCGCTGCGCCTGCCAACGCGTCAGCGCGTCCCACGCCTCGCCATTGAGCGGAACGTGCCGCTCCTTCCCGCTCTTGGCTGCGGATGCCCGGACCGTCAGCATCCGCCCCGCCAGGTCAACATCCGCCCACTCCAAGGTCAGCAGTTCCTTGCGGCGCAGCCCGGTGTTCATCGCCAGCAGGACAACAGGAGTCAGATGGTCGCCAAAGCCACCCTCTCCGATCTCCGGGTAACACGCCCTCCCCCGCTGCTCCCGCCAGTAGTTCGCTGAGGCGCGCGCTGCAGCCATGTAGGCGTCCCGGCTGGCCAGTGCAGCCCTGAGGCGACGCTCTTCGTCCTCGGACAGGTAGCGGACGACCTTTCGCGAGGCAACGGAGCGGTTCCGCAGCCCCATCAGGGGATTGGACTCGAGCAGCTTCCATTCCACGGCACGACTCAGGGCAGACCGCAGGCAGGCAAGATCCCGGGACGCCGTTGCCTTGGTCACAGGCCGCGCCTCGTCGCCCCTGGCGTGCACCCTCGCCCGCCACCAGTCCTCGATGCTCTCGTGGTCGATCGCGCCCAGGGGCTGAGCCAGGAAGCCCGGGAACGTGACCCGAATCCGCTCCACGTAGCGTGCACCGCCCCGGAGCTCTTCGATCGCCCAGGGCTCGTATCGCTCGGTCAGGAAGTCACGAAGCGTGGGGCCGGCGACCGTCTTCCCGGCGATGTCGGGAAGCTTGTCCTGGAGGGCCTGGGCCATGGCCTGCAGGGTCTGGGCGCGGGCCTCGTCCAGGGTCAGGTGGCCGGCGAACCCCAGCGTCTTCCGCTTCCCGCGGGCCCACTCGACGATCCAGGCCTTGTAGCCAGAAGGCTGGACCCGAAGGATCAGCCCCTTCATGGCCAGGTCCCTGAGCTCGTAGGGGCGCTCCCGGGGCTCAGCGGTGGCGACGAGGCGCTTGGTGAGGTTGATCCGCATTGGCTGCCTGCAACGGTAAGTGGCCGTAAGTGCAGACTAGGAGCCCGTTTCGAGCGGTGTCCGGGTGCGGATCATCCGCGTTGGGCTGCCCCTGGACCCCCGCCGACAAGGCCACCCTGCGCGCCATGCAGGACGCGGTGGCCCAGCGAACGCAGGCCCTCGGCCTCCCCGACGGCGTCCTCGCCTCGCGGCGGCTGCTGCAGGCGATGCTCGACCGGGCCGCGCGCGGGCTGGACCCGTGGCCCGGCGCGCTGGATGGCTGGCGCCGCGCTGAACTGGAACCGGTGCTGGCGCCGCTGCTGCCGGCGGGGCTGGCGCCCGGCGGGACGCGCGGCTAGACTACGCGCCCTCGTGGGGCGGTAGCTCAGCTGGGAGAGCGTCGCGTTCGCAATGCGAAGGTCGGGAGTTCGATCCTCCTCCGCTCCACCACGATCCCGAAGGGCCGCGCGCAAGCGCGGCCCTTTTTCGTGCCCGTGCTTCAATGCACCGCGACGCCGATTGCGAGCCCCCATCCGATGATGCGACTTGCGAAAACGATGTCGCGTGCGTGCGCGACGCTCGCCTTCGCGCTGCTCGCAGCTGCGTCGCACGCCTCTGGAGCCGCATCCGGCGGTCCTGATCCCGTAGAGGTCGACGTCGCTGCCTGGATTGATGTCGCGCCGGACGGCGACGACCTGCTCGCGTCGCGCGAGGCGATCGACGCCCAGAACACGCTGCTGGTCGGATCGGCCCCGTCGATGCGGGACCTCCTTACGTTCCCGGAACGCCTGGCGGGCGAGGACGTCGCTTCGCGGATCCGCGCGCTGTCGTCGCGGCCGGCGGGCCCGCGATTCGATTCAGACGGCAATGCACTCGGCGAGGCGGACTGGGCGCGGCTGGACGCCTCGCTGGCGCTGGACGCGATCCCCGCGACGGTTGGAATCCGCTTCGGGCTGGTCGTCCACCGCGCCGACCTGCGCACCTTCCCGACCCCGCAGCGCGTGTTCTCCCGCCCCGGCGACTCGGACATCGACCGCTTCCAGGAGAGCGCGCTGTTCCCCGGCACGCCCGTGGCGATCCTGCATTCCAGCGCCGACGGTGCCTGGCAGTTCGTCGCGTCGCCGCGGTACCAGGCGTGGATCGAAGCCCGCCACGTGGCGGTGGGCCCGCGCGACGAAGTGCTCGGCTACCTCGACAGGATCGGGTCCGGCCCGCGCCGGGTCGTCACCGGGGCCGTGGCACGCACCGTGACCGCGCCGGAGGCGCCCGCCCTGTCGAACCTCGTGCTCGACATGGGCGTGGCCGTGCCGGTCGCGCGCCATCTCCCGGAGGGCCCGGTCAACGGCCAGCACCCCGGCATGCACTGGCCGGTCGAACTGCCGGTGCGGGACGCGGAGGGACGGCTCGTCTTCGCGCCCGCCCTGCTGCCACGCATCGAGGACACCCGCCCGGGGGTCCTGCCGCTCACGCGCGCCAACCTCCTGCGCCAGTCCTTCAAGTTCCTCGGCGAACGCTACGGCTGGGGCCACTGGAACGGTGGCCGCGACTGCAGCGGCTTCGTGTCGGAGGTGTACCGGAGCATGGGCGTGCTGCTCCCGCGCAACACGGGCGACCAGGCCGCCGCCACCGCCCTCGATCGCACGGACCTCTCCGGCGCGCCGCCCGCCGACCGCATGGCGGCGCTCGACGCACTCGAGGTCGGCGACCTCGTGTACATCCCGGGCCACGTGATGCTGGTCATCGGCGAACGCGACGGCGCCACCCACGTGGTCCACGACATCCACGGCGGGCACATGCGCGACGCGGAAGGCACGATCCGCCCGATGCACTTCAACGGCGTGGTGGTCACCCCGCTGGACACGCTCGTGGCCGGGGACGGCACGCCGTTCACCGCGCTGGCCACGACCATCGTCCGCCCGCACCGGATCCGCGCGACACGCTGACGCGGCACGGTGCCGGGCCGATGTGCGAAGCTGCCGCCGGCCCGAACGACCGGAAGACCGACCGCATGCCCAAGCCCGACGCGCGACGCGCCCGCCTCCGCCACGCCGCGGTCCTCGTCTTCATGGCGCTCTTCGCCCCGGCGTGTGCCACCCGTTCGCCCTCCGCCGCGCTGGCCTGGTCTGACAGCCGCCAGCTGGTCCTGGTCACGACCCCCTCGAGCAACGCCGACCGCGGCACGCTGCGCCGCTTCGAGCGCGACGCCGACGATGGCTGGCGCCGGGTCGGCGAGGCCGCGCCTGTCACCGTCGGCCGCGCGGGCATCGCCTGGGGCGACGGCCTGCATCCGGTCCAGCCCGGCGAGGCGAAGCAGGAAGGCGACGGCCGCGCGCCCGCCGGCGTGTTCCGGATCGGTCACGCGTTCGGCTACGCACCTTCGTTCGCCACCGCCCTGCCCTACGTGGCGATGGACGCCGGCGACTGGTGCATCGACGTGCCTGGCTCGCCGCTCTACAACCGCATCGTCGACGTGGACGACGTCGGCGAGGCCGCGATCGAGGGATCGACCGAGCCGATGCGCCGCGACATCCACGTCGATGGCGACCAGCGCTACCGCCTCGGGTTCGTGATCGAGCACAACACGGCGGCCGTGCCCCGTCGCGGCAGCTGCATCTTCGCCCACGAGTGGGCCTCGCCCACCACGCCGACCGCCGGCTGCACCGCGATGGCGCCGGCGACGATGGAAACGCTGCTGGGCTGGCTCGATCCCGCCGCCACGCCGGTCTTCGTCCTGCTCACCGACGCCGACCACGCGCGACTGCGGGCCGCCTGGCACCTGCCCCCGACCGACGACTGACCCCGAGGAGCCTGCATGTCCGGCACGCCGACCGCGATCCCGCCCCTGCCCCCCACCGACCGACCCGCGCTGGTCCGCGCCGTCGGGCGCTGGCAGATCGTGGGCCTGTCGATCAACGACGTGATCGGCAGCGGCATCTACCTGCTGCCGGCCGCTGCGGTGCTGCTGCTCGGCGGCGCCAGCCTGTGGGCGATCCTGGTGGCGGGCCTGGCGGTCGCGCTGCTGGTACTGTGCTACGCGCAGGCCGCCAGCCATTTCGACCAGCCCGGCGGTGCCTATCTCTACGCGCGCGAGGCGTTCGGGCCGTTCGTGGGCTTCAGCGCGGGCTGGATGACGATCCTCACCCGCCTCACCTCGGCCGCCGCGCTCGCCAACGGGCTGGCGCTGGCGGTGTCGCTGTTCTGGCCATGGGCGACCGAGGGCATGGGGCGCGTGCTGGTGATCGTCGGCTCGCTCGCGCTGCTGACCTGGGTCAACCTGGTCGGCGTGCGCACCGCCGCGCGCGCCGGCACCCTGCTGACCATCCTCAAGCTGCTGCCGCTGCTGTTCTTCGTCGTCGTGGGCATGTGGTTCGTCGACCCGTCCCGCCTGGCGCTCGAGGGCCTGCCCCTGGACCAGCCCGGGAAGCTGGGCGAGGCCGCCCTGCTGCTGCTGTTCGCCTATGCCGGCTTCGAGAACACCCCGGCCGCGGCCGGCGAATACAAGGACCCGCGGCGCGACGTGCCGTTCGCGCTGGTGATGATGATCGTGCTGGTCACCGCGATCTACGTGGCGGTGCAGGCCGTCGCGCAGGGCACCCTGCCCGGCATCGCGCAGTCCGAGACGCCGTTGGCCGAGGCCGCGGCGACGTTCGCGGGCACCGGCGCCGCGCTGCTCCTGACGGTGGGCGCGGCGGTGTCGATCCTCGGCACCAACTTCAACACCATGCTGTTCGGCCCGCGCTACATGTACGCGCTGTCCGTCGACGGCCTGCTGCCGCGCCCGCTGGCGAAGGTGCATCCACGCTGGCGCACGCCGCACGTGGCGATCTGGGTCCAGGCGGTGCTGGCGGTGGGGCTGGCCCTGAGCGGGTCGTTCGTCGAACTGGCGCTGCTGTCGGTGATCGCCCGGCTGTTCGCCTACATCGCCACCGCGTCCGCGGCGATCGTGCTGCAACGCCGCCACCCGGACCGGGAAGGTACGCTGCGGCTGCCCGGCGGGCCCGTCATCCCGGTCCTCGCCATCGCGCTGTCGCTCGGCCTGCTGGCCAGCGCCAGCTGGCAGAACCTGGCGATGGGCGGCGCGGCGCTGGTCGTCGGCGCGGTCGTCTACGCCTTCCGCCGGCCGCCGCTGCTGCCGCGCTCGCCCTGACCGCGGCCGGGCCGCGATTGGCCCGGGGATGGCCCGCCATGCGAAAATCGGGCGGATCGGCCGGCCGGCCACCTGCCGGCGGCCGCGCGCAAGGTCGCATGGCCCCGTAGCTCAGCTGGATAGAGCGTCCCCCTCCTAAGGGGAAGGTCACACGTTCGAATCGTGTCGGGGTCGCCACCCACGTCTTCCGCGCCCGGGCCCCGCGCCCGCCGCGGACGTTTTTCGTTCCAAGGAGCCTTTCGATGACCCATTCCGTCCTTTCCGCCCTCGGCCTCGGCGACACCGAGTCGGGCACCTACCTCGGCAGCGGCGAGTGGTCGAAGACCACCGATGCCGGCGTGCTGGAGCCGACCAACCCGACCGACGGCACCGTGCTGGCGAAGGTGATGGCGTCCTCGAAGGCCGACTACGACACCCTCGTCGAGCGCGCCGAGGCCGCGTTCAAGGTCTGGCGCACCACCCCGGCCCCGCGCCGCGGCGAGGCCATCCGCCTGTGCGCCGACGCCCTGCGCCGCAACAAGGACGCGCTGGGGTCGCTGGTCGCGCTGGAGATGGGCAAGTCGAAGCCGGAAGGCGACGGCGAGGTGCAGGAGATGATCGACATCGGCGAGTTCGCCGTCGGCCTCTCGCGCCAGCTGTACGGCCTGACGATGCACTCCGAGCGCCCGGGCCACCGCATGTACGAGCAGTGGCACCCGCTGGGCCTGGTCGGGATCATCTCGGCCTTCAACTTCCCGGTCGCGGTCTGGGCCTGGAACGCGTTCGTGGCCGGCGTGTGCGGCGACATCTGCATCTGGAAGCCCTCGCCGAAGACCCCGCTCTCGGCGATCGCGTCGATGAAGATCTGCAACGAGGCGCTGAAGGAAGGCGGCTTCCCGGACATCTTCTTCCTGTTCAACGACGCCGGCACCGACCTGGCGCAGGAATTCGTGGACGACAGGCGCATCGCGCTGGTCAGCTTCACCGGCTCGACCAAGGTGGGCCGCCACGTCGGCGAGCGCGTCGCCCGCCGCATGGGCAAGTCGCTGCTGGAGCTGGGCGGCAACAACGCGATGATCGTGGACAAGTCGGCCGACCTGAAGCTGGCGATCCCGGCGATCGTGTTCGGCGCCGTCGGCACCGCCGGCCAGCGCTGCACCACCACCCGCCGCGCGTTCCTCCATGCCGACATCTACGACGACGTGCTCGCCAAGCTGGTCGCGGCCTACAAGCAGGTCGAAGGCAAGATCGGCGACCCGACCGATGCGAAGAACCTGATGGGCCCGCTCAACAGCAGCGACGCGGTCGACGCCTACCTGGACACCGTCGAGAAGGCGAAGGCCGCGGGCGGCAAGGTCGAGACCGGCGGCGCGCGCATCGACCGCAAGGGCAACTTCGTGCTGCCGACGATCATCACCGGCCTGTCGAACGACGCGGAGGTGGTGCAGACCGAAACCTTCGCCCCGATCCTGTACGTCATGAAGTACAACGACCTGGACGAGGCCATCGCGATGCAGAACGCCGTGCCGCAGGGCCTGTCCTCGGCCTGCTTCACGACCGACCTGCGCGCGGCCGAGCGCTTCCTCTCGGCGGCCGGCAGCGACTGCGGCATCGCCAACGTCAACATCGGCACTTCGGGCGCGGAGATCGGCGGCGCCTTCGGCGGCGAGAAGGAGACCGGCGGCGGCCGCGAGTCAGGTTCGGATGCGTGGAAGGCCTACATGCGCCGCCAGACCAACACCATCAACTACTCGAACGACCTGCCGCTGGCGCAGGGCATCAAGTTCGACCTGTGACGCGCGTCGCGGGCGCGGCGTCCTGCCGCGCCCGCGGATCGCGTTCATCCGGGGGACACGCCCCCGACCGAACCGAACGAACGCCCCCGCGCGGCCGCGAACCTGCATGACCGACCCGATCAGGCGCACCAGCGCCACCGCCATCCTCAGCCTGGTCTTCGGCATCCTGAGCTGGGTCGCGCTGCCGCTCGTGGGGGCCATCGTGGCCGTGGTGACCGGGCACGTGGCGCGCGGCGAGATCCGCCGGTCGGCCGGCGCGGTCGAGGGCGACGGGCTCGCGGTCGCCGGCCTGGTGCTCGGCTGGGCGAACCTGGCCCTGGTGCTGCTCGGCCTCGTGCTGTTCCTGTTCGTGTTCGGCGGCGTCGCCTGGCTGGCCTGGCTCGCGCAGTGACCATGTACGGACTCGCCCGGCCCTTCCTGTTCGGGCTCGACGCCGAGCGCGCGCACCACGCCACGCTGTCCGCGCTGGAGGCGACCTACCGCAGCGGCGTCGGCCGGCTGTTCCTGCCGCACCCGCGTCGGCTGCCCACCCGCGCGCTCGGGCTGGAGTTCCCGAACCCGGTGGGCCTGGCGGCGGGCCTGGACAAGGACGGCGCGCACGTCGATGCGCTGATGGCGCTCGGCTTCGGCTTCATCGAGGTCGGCACGACCACGCCCCGCCCGCAGGAAGGCAACCCGAAGCCGCGCATGTTCCGGCTGCCCGAGCACCGCGCGGTGATCAACCGGCTGGGGTTCAACAACCTGGGCGTGGATGCGCTCGTTGCGAACGTGTCCCGGGCCCGGCGCCGCGGCGCGTTGCTGGGCATCAACATCGGCAAGAACAAGGACACCCCGAACGAGGAGGCGGTCGACGACTACCTCTTCTGCCTGGAGCGGGTGTACCCGCTGGCGGACTACGTCACGGTCAACATCTCCTCGCCCAACACCGCGGGCCTGCGCGAGCTGCAGGAAGAGCAGGCGCTGCGCCGTCTGGTGGGCACGCTGCGCGAGGCGCAGGAAACCTTCGGCGCGCGGCACGGCAAGCGCGTGCCGATGCTGGTGAAGATCGCCCCGGACCTGTCGGACGAGGACATCGACGCCGCCGGCCGGGTGCTGGCGGACCTGGAGGTCGATGGCGTGGTGGCGACCAACACCACCGTCTCGCGCTTCGCCGTGCAGGGCGTTCGCCATGCCGACGAGGCCGGCGGCCTGTCGGGCGCGCCGCTGATGGGCAAGGCGACCGCGGTCCTGCGCCGGCTGCGCACGCGCCTGCCCGAGAGCATCCCGATGGTCGGCGTGGGCGGCATCCTGTCCGGCGCCGACGCCGCGGCGAAGATGTCGGCCGGCGCGAACCTGGTGCAGGTGTACACGGGGCTGGTCTACCGGGGCCCGGAGCTCATCGGCGAGTGCGTCGAGGCGATGCGGCGGCGGAAGGAAGCGCCCAGCCGCGGCCACCTGCCGCCGGAGTGACCCCCGCGCGATCGCCCGGCGCCACGACGCGCGGCCTGCTCCCGGCGCGACCGGCCCGTCGCGCACCGACTCCGGGCATCATGCGTCCATGAGTTCCCCCTTCTGTTTCCTCGACGACGCGCCGCTCGACGCGCGCAATACCTTCGGCGTGCCCGCCCGCGCGCCCGTGCTTGCCGAAGTCGCCGATGCGGCCGCGCTGCCGGCGGTGCTCGCGGACGCGCGCATGCGTTCCTGCGCGCCCCTCGTGCTCGGCGGTGGCAGCAACCTGCTGTTCGCGGGCGACGCACCGGGGCCCGTGCTCTCGCTGCGCGGCCGCGATGTGCGCATCGCCTCCGACGATGGCCGGCACGCCGTGGTGCGCGCGGACGCCGGCGTGGAATGGCATGCGCTGGTGCAATGGACCCTGGCACGCGGCCTGTGCGGGCTGGAGAACCTGGCGCTGATCCCCGGCACGGTGGGCGCCGCGCCGATCCAGAACATCGGTGCCTACGGCGTGGAGGTCGGCGAAACGATCCATGCCGTCGAGGCCTACGAGCCGGCGACGGGCGAGCTGCATCGCCTGGCGGCGGCCGACTGCGCCTTCGCCTACCGCGACAGCCTGTTCAAGCACGCACCGGACCGCTTCATCGTCACCGCGGTGGAGTTCGCCCTCGCGCGTGACGCGGCGCCGCGGCTGGGCTATGCCGGCATCACTCAGGAACTCGCGGCGATGGGCGTCGACGGCGCGCCGAGCGTGGCGCGGGTCGCCGAGGCGGTGGTGCGCATCCGTCGCCGGAAGTTGCCGGACCCGGCAGTGGTCGGCAACGCCGGCAGCTTCTTCAAGAACCCGATCGTGCCGGCCGGCGTCGCGGCGGCGCTGAAGGCCGAGCACGGCGGGCTGCCGGTGTTCCCGGTCGCGGCCTTCCCCGCCGACGCGGCGCGCCGGGAGGAAAAGGAGAATGAAAAGGGGTCAGGTTCATTTTCCGCAAGAAATGAACCCGACCCCTTTTCCAAGCTCTCGGCGGCGTGGCTGATCGATGCCTGCGGATGGAAGGGCCACCGGCGCGGCGCGGCGGGCGTGTCGGACGCGCACGCGCTGGTGCTGGTCAACCACGGCGGCGCGACCGGCGCGCAACTGCTGGCCCTGGCCCGCGACATCGCCGCCTCGGTGCATGACCGGTTCGGCGTCGCCATCGAACCCGAGCCCCGCATCGTCGGCGACGCCTGGTGACCGCCCGGCCATGAACGACCACGGCCGCGCCGCGCTGCTGATGCTGGGCAGCACCCTGCTGTTCGCGCTGATGGCGCTGGCGATCCGGCTGGCCTCGGCGCAGCTGCACACCTTCGAGATCGCGTTCTTCCGCAACTTCTTCGGCCTGCTGGCGGCGCTGCCGCTGCTGGTGCGCCACGGTGGCATCGGGTTCCTGCGCACGGACCAGCTGCCGCGGTACGGCGTGCGCTGCCTGATCGGCATCGCCTCGATGTTCGCCGCGTTCTGGGCCATCGCCAACCTGCCGCTGGCGCAGGCCATCTCGATCACGTATTCGTCGCCGCTGTTCGTCACCATCGCCGCGGTCATCCTTCTGCAGGAGCAGGTGCGGGCGCGCCGCTGGACCGCGGTCGTCGTGGGCTTCATCGGCGTGCTTGTGATCGTCCGGCCGGGCATGGCGGGGTTCACGGCCGGCTCGCTGGTCGCCGTGATGGCGGCCCTGCTCAGCGGCCTGGTCGCGATCCAGATCAAGCAGCTCTCGCGCACCGAGCCGGCGGACCGCATCGTCATCTGGACCACGGCGCTGTGGGTGCCGATGTCGCTGCTGCCCGCGCTCGCCGTGTGGGAATGGCCCACGGGCCTCATGTGGCTGTGGGTGGTCGCGGCGGGCGCGCTGGGCACCGGCGGGCACATGCTGTGGACGCGCGCGCTCAAGCTCGGCGAAGTCTCCGCGCTCACGCCCATCAGCTTCATGCAGTTGCCGGTGGTGGCGCTGCTCGGCTGGCTGCTGTTCGGCGAGACGCTGGACCGGTGGACCGTGGTCGGCGCGGGGATCATCCTCGGTTCGAACTTCTACATCGCGCACCGCGAGGCGCAGCTTGCGCGCCGCCACGCGACGCAGGCGCCCCTCGAGGCCGCCAAGCCGGGCGAATGACGCCAGCGCGCGCATCGGCTGGCCGCACGGCGGCCACCAGCGCGTTGGCACGGCACGGAAGCACGCGCGGTCAGCGGCCCGGCCGCGACGTGTCCGCACGCCGGGCCGCGGAGGACACCCGCATGCACGCTCCCGAACCGCGCACCCTCGCAGTCCTGTCACTCGCCACGGGACTCGCCGTGACCGGCCTCCAGGCGATCGCCGCCGATGGAGCCACGCAGGCGGCACCCGATGCGGCGCCGGTGGCCACCGACACGGCCGCCGCGCCGGCCACGCTGCGGCACGACGACCCCGCCCTCGCATGGTCCGACTGCCCGGAGTTCTTCCCCGACGGCTGCGCCATCGCGGTCCTGCACGGCGATCCCGCGGCGCCCAACGCGGACCTGTTCTTCAAGGTGCCCGGCGGCAGCGAGATCGCCTCGCACTGGCACACGTCCGCCGAACGGATGGTCCTGGTCTCCGGCCAACTGGAAGTGCGGTACGACGACGCCGACCCGGTCGTGCTCCGCCCCGGCAGCTACGCGTACGGCCCCGCCCGCGTGCCGCATTCCGGCGCGTGCGCGGCGGGGCCCGACTGCGTGCTGTTCATCGCGTTCGAGGCGCCGGTCGACGCGGTCCCGGTCGACGCCGCCGGGGAGTGAGCCCTAGACGTCCTCGGGATCGTCGGCGACCGCCTCGGGGCGCTCCCAGGGGTGCCGGTGGTGGTGGAACACGCTGACGAAGGCCGTGGCGGTCCACACCATCGCCGCGGTCCACCCGGCGAGGATGTCCGAGGGATAGTGCACGCCGAAGTAGACGCGCGACGCGCCCACCAGCAGCGCGAACCCGCCCGCGACCACGAGCACGGGCCAGCGCCATGGCGTCCGCCAGGCCAGCAGGATCGCCACGCACGCCAGGGTCATCGAGCCCATGGCGTGGCCGGACGGGAAGCTGTACGTGTGCTCCGGCAGCAGCGACACCCAGAGGTCGGGCCGTTCGCGCGCGTAGAGCTGCTTGGTCGCCATGTTGAGCAGCGCGGACCCGCCCAGCGCCAGTGCCGCGAACAGGCCCTCGCGCATCCGCCCCTTCCAGGCCAGCAGCAGCACCAGCAGTACGTCGAACGGCACCACGAACCACTCATAGCCGAGGTGCGTGACGACGGCCATGAACCGGTCCGCCCCGGGGCTCGCCCAGGCGTGCGCCCAGCGGAGCATCGGCTTGTCGAAGGCGAACGGGTCGCCGTCCTGCACCTCGTCGGCCAGTTCGGCGAACCCCCACAGCGGCAGCAGCAGCAGGGCGAACACGAGCAGCACGCGCCGCCAGTAGCGGCGCAGGAAGTTGGCGCCGAAGCGGGCCTCGACCAGCAGGGTCCACAGCTTTCGGTGCAGCGCCCGGCGCGTGGGGCCCGCGTCGGGCGGCGGCTCAGTCGGTCGAGCGGCGCGCGTATTTGCGTTCGACATAGGCATCGACGAGGGCGACGAACTCCCCGGCGATGTTCCCACCCCGCAGGGTGACGGCCTTGTCGCCGTCGATGAACACGGGCGCGGACGGCGCCTCGCCCGTGCCCGGCAGCGAAATGCCGATGTCCGCGTGCCGCGACTCGCCCGGCCCGTTCACCACGCAACCCATCACCGCCAGGGTGAGGTTCTCCGCCCCGGGGTGGGTCACCTTCCACTCCGGCATCTTCGCCCGCACGTGGTCCTGGACGGTCTGCGCGAGTTCCTGGAAGAAGGTGCTGGTCGTGCGCCCGCACCCCGGGCACGCGGTGACCATCGGCGTGAACGCGCGCAGGCCCATCGTCTGCAGCAGCTCCTGCGCGACGATCACTTCCTGCGTGCGCGATGCGCCCGGCTCGGGGGTGAGCGAGATGCGGATCGTGTCGCCGATGCCTTCCTGCAGCAGGATCGCCAGCGCCGCGCTCGAGGCGACGATGCCCTTGCTGCCGATGCCCGCCTCGGTCAGTCCGAGGTGCAGCGCGAAATCGCTGCGCGCGGCCAGGTCGCGGTACACGGCGACCAGTTCCTGCACGCCGCTGACCTTCGCGCTCAGCACGATCTTCTCGCGCGGCAGGCCGAGCTCCACGGCCCGTTCGGCCGAGTCCAGCGCGGACAGGATCAGCGCCTCGCGCAGCACGCGCGCGGCGTCCCAGGGTTCGCTGCGCGCGTGGTTCTCGTCCATCAGCCGCGCGGCCAGCGCCTGGTCGAGCGAGCCCCAGTTCGCGCCGATGCGCACGGGCTTGCCGTGGCGGATCGCGAACTCGATCAGCTGGGCGAACTGGGTGTCCTTCTTCTTGCCGAAGCCGACGTTGCCGGGGTTGATGCGGTACTTGGCCAGCGCCTCGGCGCAGGCAGGTTCGCCGGCCAGCAGCTGGTGCCCGTTGTAGTGGAAGTCGCCGATGATCGGCACCTCCACGCCCTGCATCGCAAGGCGGTCGACGATCCGCGGCACCGCCGCGGCGGCCTCGGGGGTATTCACCGTGACGCGGACCATTTCCGAACCGGCGCGCCACAGCTGGGCGACCTGCCGGGCGGTCGATTCGACGTCCGCGGTGTCGGTGTTGGTCATCGACTGGACGACGACCGGGGCGTCGCCACCCACGCGCACGCCGCCGATCTCGACCTGCCGGGTCCGCCGCCGGGCCGCCGGGCCGAACCGCTCCTGGGCGCCCGCCGGTCCTTCCGCGCCGCCGATCTCGTAATCCACGCTCATGGGCCAATTGTATTGCGCCGGCCGGTCGGCGTTGCCCGATCGGCTCCGGTTGGACGGCCGGCAGAGCGGCAGCCTTCCGCGAAAGACGCCGTGAATCCATCCCTGGAGGCTGCGTGGCGCCATCCCTGGCGCCAAGCCTTTCGCGGAAGGCTGCCGCTCCACCGTCCTCGCGGGCTTTCCGACGGGCGCATCACTCGAAGGCATTGGCGAAACCGTTGCTCTTCGCGGGATGTCCCGCAGGGTGAGTGGCGGGGCACTCCGGTGCGGGACCGTTGGCGACATGGATGTCGCCATCGAGCCTCCATGGGTGAGGCAGCGCGCTTGCGAGGCACTGCCTCGTGCGCTGCCGAACGCCCGCCGCCTGCGGTGGCGGGCCGGACCCGCGCAGCGGGGATTCACGGCGTGTCCCGCACCGGAGTGCCCCGCCGCTCGCCCTGGCCCGCGAACGCGCCCCCACCACCGTCCGGTACCCTGCGCGGGATGGAAGAGAACAGCCACCCCACCCTCACGCCCAGCCAGCTGAACACCCTGGCGCGGAACCTGCTCGAGGATGCCTTCCCGACGGTGTGGGTCGAGGGCGAACTGGGCGGGATCGCGCGGCCGGCGTCGGGGCACCTGTACTTCGCGCTGAAGGACGAGCGCGCCCAGGTGCGCTGCGCGATGTTCCGGCCCAAGAGCACCTGGCTGAAGTTCGTCCCCCGCGAGGGCATGCGGGTGCTGGCCCGGGGACGACTGACGCTGTACGAGGCCCGTGGCGAGTACCAGCTCGTGCTCGACCACATGGAGGAGGCCGGCGAAGGCGCCCTGCGGCGCGCGTTCGAGGCCATGAAGGCCCGGCTGCAGGCCGAGGGCCTGTTCGACGAGGCGCGCAAGCGCCCCCTGCCCCCGTGGATCCGGCGCCTGGGCGTGGTGACCTCGCCCACCGGCGCGGCGGTGCGCGACGTGCTCAGCGTGCTGGGCCGGCGCTGCCCGTTGCTCGAGGTCGAGGTCCTCCCGGTGCAGGTGCAGGGCGAGACGGCCGCGGCGCAGATCGTGGACATGCTGCGGCGCGCCGATGCCAGCGGACGCTACGACGTGCTGCTGGTCGCCCGCGGCGGCGGGTCGCTCGAGGACCTGTGGGCGTTCAACGACGAGCAACTGGCGCGGACGATCGCCGCGCTGGACACGCCCGTGGTGTCGGCGGTCGGACACGAGACCGACTTCAGCCTGTCGGACTTCGCCGCCGACCTGCGTGCGCCCACGCCCTCCGTGGCGGCGGAACTGCTGGTGCCGCACCGCGACGACCTGGCCCGGCGCCTGTCGACGCTGGACGCGCAACTGCTGCGGCAGGTGCGCGTGCACCTGCGCCAGGCGATGCAGGGGGCCGATCGCGCGGCGCTGCGGCTGGCCGCGCAGCGTCCGCGGGCGCGGCTGGAACTGCTGGCGCGCCGTCGCGACGAGGCACGTCGACGGCTGGCGACCGCCCTCAAACAGACGTTCCAACGGCACCGCGCGCGCCTCGATGCCGCCGGCGCCATCCTGCGCGCCGAGGCGCCGGCGCGTCGCATCGCGCGGATGCGCGAGCGACTCGCGCCACTGGCCACCCGGCCGGGCACGGCGATCGCCCACCGGCTCCGGGGCGACGCCCTGCGGCTGCGTGGCCTGGCCCGTTCGCTCGAAGCGGTCAGCCCGCTGGCGACCGTGGCGCGCGGCTACGCGATCCTGCAGCACCCCGATGGCCGCGTCTTGCGCCGCACGGGCGACGCCGCGCCCGGCGACCGGTTGCGCGCGCGCCTGGCGGACGGGCACCTGCCGTTGCGCGTGGAGCACGGCGACGCCGCGTAACGCGCCCCCCGATCACAGGACACCCCCATGTAGGAGCGCGCCTACGCGCGCGCTGGTTCCGGAGACGGGAAGACATGGATTCCGGCATCCGCCGGAATGACGACGCGGGCGCCGAAGTTGCGCGGGGAAAGCCATCCCGCCTGTAGAGGCTCCTACAGGGGCGATGTCGCGGCGGTCCGCAGCGCGGCGCGGGTGGGTTCGGCACGTACGGTTAACCGGGGGGACGCGATCCTGCCGACCTGCCGCCGAGGGCGGACGCCTTTCCACGGAGGACCGATGGCCAGCAAACGCACGTCCCTGCACGCGTCGTATCCCTACTACATCGCCAACCGCCCGGTCGCCGCGAACACGGACCTGGAAGTGCGCGACAAGTACACCGGCAAGGTGGCGACGCGCGTGGCGATGGGCGATGCGGCCGCCGTGCGCAAGGCGATCGCGGCGGCGCACGGGGCACGACGGGCGATGGCCGCCCTGCCCGCCCATGCCCGGCGCGACGTGCTTGAACACTGCGCCGAGCGCTTCGATGCCCGGCGCGACGAACTTGCCATGGCGCTGTGCATCGAGGCCGGCAAGCCGATCAAGGACGCGAAGGGCGAGGTTGGCCGGCTGGTCGACACCTTCCGCATCGCGGCCGGCGAGGCCACGCGCATCGGCGGCGAGGTGCTGGAACTGCAGATCGCCGAGCGCACCGAAGGCTATCGCGGCATGACCAGGCGCGTGCCGATCGGCGCGTGCAGTTTCATCACCCCGTTCAACTTCCCGCTCAACCTGGTCGCCCACAAGGTCGCGCCGGCGATAGCGGCCGGCTGTCCCTTCGTGCTCAAGCCGGCCGCGAAGACCCCGGTGGGCGCGCTGATCATCGGCGAGGTGCTGGCGGAAACCGACCTGCCGAAGGGCGCGTTCTCGATCCTGCCCTGTTCGAACGAGGACGCCGCCGCGCTGGTCGAGGACGAGCGCATCGCGCTGCTGAGCTTCACGGGCGGGCTGGTCGGCTGGGAGCTGAAGGCCCGGGCCGGCCGCAAGAAGGTCGTGCTGGAACTGGGCGGCAACGCGGCGTGCATCGTCGACGCGGACCCGGGCCGGCCGCTCGACGAGGTGGTCGACCGGCTGGTGACGGGCGCCTATTACCAGTCCGGCCAGAGCTGCATCAGCGTGCAGCGGATCCTGGTGCACGCCGAGGTGCATGACACGCTGCGCAGGAAACTGAAGGCCGCCGTGGGCAAGCTGGCGATGGGTGACCCGCGCAAGCCGGCCACGTTCATCGGCCCGATGATCGACGAGGCCGCCGCCGAGCGCCTGGAGGCCTGGATCGGGGACGCCCGCCGCGCCGGGGCGAAGAAGCTGGCGGGCGGCGAACGCAAGGGCAACCTGCTGCCGGCCTGGCTGCTCGAGGACGTCCCGCGCACGCTCGAGCTGTACCGCAAGGAAGCCTTCGGCCCGGTCGCGCTGCTCGAGACGTTCGACGACTTCGACGCCGCGCTCGACACCGTCAACGACAGCGACTTCGGCCTGCAGGCGGGCGTGTTCACCGGCTCGCTCGCCCATGCGATGCGCGCCTGGGACCGGTTGGAGGTGGGCGGCGTCGTCGTGGGCGACGTGCCGAGCTTCCGGGTGGACAACATGCCCTACGGCGGCGTGAAGCAGTCGGGGCTGGGGCGCGAGGGCGTCCGCTGCGCGATCGAGGACATGACCGAGCCTCGCCTGCTGGTGATCCGCGACTGACGCGCGGCGAATCCGTCAGGGCGCGGCGGGACGCCCGAACAGGTAGCCCTGCCCGTACACGCAGCCCAGCTCCAGCAGGGCCTCGGCCTGCGCGGGCTGCTCGATGCCCTCGCCGATCGTTTCGATGTTCAGCGTGTTGGCCAGCGCGAGGATCGCGCGGATGACCGCCAGGCTCTCGGGCTGCGACTTGCCGGCCAGCCCGGCGACGAAGCTCTGGTCGATCTTCAGCGTCTCGATCGGGAACCGGTGCAGGTAGGAAAGCGCCGAGAAGCCGGTGCCGAAGTCGTCGAGCTGCGCCACCACCCCCGCGTCCCGAAGCGTGCGCATGGTGCGCAGCGCGCGGGGCGCGTCGTCGAGCAGGGCCACCTCGGTGATCTCGATGCGCAGTCGCGCGGGGTCCGCCCCCTTCTCGTCGAGCAACCCGAGCAGGCGCCGCGAGAAATCCTCCGCGCGGAAGTGCCGTGGCGAGACGTTGACCGAGATGTAGCCCTCGGTCGTGCGCGCCAGCCGGTCGGCCGCCTGCGCGTAGAGCAGCCAGTCGACCTGCTCGATCAGGCCTGAGTCCTCGCCCAGGCCGATGAATTCGGCGGGAAGCAGCAGGCCGCGGCGGTCGTGGCGCCAGCGCAGCAGGGCCTCGTGGCCCGCGACCTTGCCGTCGGCCAGGCGCACGATCGGCTGGTAGTGCGCCTCGAAGGCGTCGAAGTTGATGGCGCGGCGCAGGTCCGCTTCCAGGTCGAGGAGCTGCATCGCCTCCTCGCGCATCAGCTCGTCGAACACCGCCGAGCGGTCGCGGCCCGCGGCCTTGGCCTTGTACATCGCCGCATCCGCGTCGCGGACCAGTTCCTCGCCGTTGCGGTACCGCGGGTGCCACATCGCGATGCCGATGCTCGCCGACGGGAAGATCTCGCGGCCCGCCACCAGCATCGGCGCGCCGATGTTGGCCAGCAGGCGCTCGGCGAGTTCGCGCGCCGCGGCAAGCCCGTCGAGGTCCTGCACCAGGATCGCGAACTCGTCGCCCCCCAGGCGCGCGACGACGTCGCTCTCGCGCATGCATTCGACGATGCGCCGTCCCGCCTCGACCAGCAGTTCGTCGCCCGCGGCGTGGCCCACGCTGTCGTTGACCAGCTTGAAGCGGTCCAGATCCAGGAACAGCACCGCGAACAGCGAGCCGTCGCGACGCGCGGTGGCGATCGCCCCGTCGAGCCGCGCGAGCAGCTGGGACCGGTTCGGCAGCCCGGTCAGGGCATCGTGCTCCGCCTGGTGCGTCAGCCGCTGTTCGGCGCGCAGGCGCTCGACGATCTGCGCACGCAGCTCGACGTTGGCCTCTGCCAGCTCCCGGGTGCGGGAGGCCACGCGCTGCTCGAGCTGGACGTGCGCCGCGCGCAACCGGTCCTGCGCCTGCTTGCGCGCCAGGCCCGAACCGATGTGGTAGGCGACGAAGGTCAGCAGCTCCTGGTCGCGGTCGGTGAACACCACGTCGGGCGAATAGCTCTGCAGCGCGATGACGCCGACGACCTTGTCCTCGCGCAGCAGCGGCACGCCCAGCCAGCAGTGCGAAAGCGCGCCGTGGCTGCGCAGCGCACCGCGCTGTTCCAGCGCCTCGATCCGGTCGCGGTCGGCGAGCAGCGCCGTGCCGCTCGAGATCACGTATTCGGTCATGCCCTTGCCGATGGCGCGGCTCGCGCGCACCGGGTCGCGCTCGTCGATCGAATACGGGAACTCCAGCCGGCTGCCGTCCTCGCTCAGCAGCGCGATGTAGAAGTTGCGCGCGTACAGCAGTTCCCCGACCACGCCGTGGACCTCGGCGTAGAAGCGCTCGAGCGTCTCGGAGGTGATGGACAGTTCGGCGATGCGGAACAGCGCGCGCTGCAGTCGCTCGCCGCGCTGGCGCTCGACGATTTCCGCCTGCAGCTCGCGGTTGGCCTGGCGCAGCGCATGGGTGCGGTCCTCGACCCGTCGCTCGAGTTCCTCGCGCGCGCGGTGGCGGTCGAGCGCGGTGAGGATGTGCTGGGCGACGAACGCCAGCAGCGCGCGCTCCTCCTCGCCGTAGCAGTCGCCGCGGTCGTAGCTCTGCACCACGATGCCGCCGCACACCTCGTCGCCCCGCCGCATGGGCACGCCGAGCCAGTCCTGGCTGTCGGGTCCGTGGGCCAGGTCGCGCGGCACGCCCAGCTGTTCGCGGACGTGGGCCGACGAGCCCTGGATGGGATGCCCGAGCTTGAGCATCGCCAGGGTGAGGCTGGTCGGCGCGTCCCTGGCGGCGATCTCGACGTCCGGGTCCGCGACGTAGGGGTCCTGCCGGTCGGCGAAATAGATGAAGCGGAAGGTGTCGCGGTGGGCGTCGTAGAGGACGATGTAGAAGTTCTCGGCGTACATCAGGCCGCCGATGATCGAGTGGATCCGCTGGAGCATCGTCTGCAGGTCCAGCGACGACCCGGCGAGGTCGGCGATCTCGAACAGCGCCTGCTGCAGGCGCTCGGACTTCTCCAGCACCCCGATGCGCGCCTGGGCGCGCTGGAGTTCCAGGTTCGCGTCAACCGCCTGCCGCGCGAGCGCGAGCCAGGCCGGCTGCGCGGCGTCGGGCACCGGCGCGGACAACTGCACGGCGAGACCGATCCGCGGCCCCATCGTCGCCTGCCAGGTGTCGTCGAGGCCTTCGCCCGAGGGCGCGACCGCAGTGCCGTTGAGCAGTTCGGTGGCGCGTGCGAAGAGCGCGTCGGGCGCTTCGTGGCGCGCGGAGCAGACCATCTCGCCGCGCGGGTCGCGCCACTGGACGACCACCCGCGAGCCTGGCGGCAGCGAGTCCTCGAGCGAACGCGCGAGCGCGGGGCCCAGGTTGCGCGGTCGACGTGGCGCGTCCTTCTTCAGCTGACCCTGTCCCTGTTCCCGCACCGGCGCCGGTCCCCTGCCCATGGCGGGGAAGCATAGCGCGTCGATCCGGCCCGCGAGGGCGGCGTGACCCCGCCCGCCGGCGCGGCGCGTTTGCCCCGCGCGATGTCCACCGCCACCGCCCCCCGCCCGCCCGGTCCGGCCCGGCGCCGCCCCGCGTCCTGCCGCCCCCCGTCCGGCGCGCGGCCCCGCGCGGCTGCTAGGCTCGCGCCGATGGAGTCCGACCCGCCCGCCCCCGCCGAAACCGCCGCCACGGGCGCGCCCGGCGCGGACGACGCACCGGACGACGCGGCGCTGATGCAGGCCTGGGTGGCCGGCGACGTGGGCGCGTTCGAGCAGCTGTACGGCCGACACCGGGGACCGCTGTACCGCTTCCTCCTGCGCCAGCTGCGCGACGGCGGGCTGGCCGACGAACTGTTCCAGGACATCTGGCAGAAGGTGATCGCCGCACGCGCGCGGTGGGTGCCGGACGCCACGTTCCGGACCTGGCTGTTCACGATCGCGCACAACCGGCTGGCCGACCACTGGCGCGCGGCCAGCCACCGCCCCCCCGCGCCGCGGGACGCCGACCTGCGCACCGAGCGCATCGCCGACGGACGCACGCCCGAGCACGCGGTGTCGGAGTTCGAGCGCCGGCGCTGGCTGCAGCTGGCGCTGGAGGACCTGCCCGACGAGCAGCGCGAGGTGGTCCTGCTGCGGCTGGAACAGGAACTGTCGCTGGAGGAGATCGGCCGGATCACGGGCGTGGGGCGCGAGACGGTCAAGTCGCGCCTGCGCTATGCGATGGACAAGTTGCGTGCGAGGGTGGCGCCATGACCCCGCGCGGCCCCCACGACCGGCTCGATCCCGAGGAGCGCGCGCTCGCCGACGCGCTGGCGCGGACCGGCCCCCATGGCCTGCCGCCGGACGCCCTCGACGCGCGGATCCTGGCCGCGGCGCGCGCGGCGGCCACCCCAATGGCGGCGACGCGCCGGCGCGTGCGCATGCCCGTCGTGCTCGGCATCGCGGCCTCGCTGGTGGTGGCGTTCGTGCTGGTGGTGCAGTTGCGGCCGCTGCTCGATCCGCCGCCGGCGCCCGCGACGGGCATGGATGGCCAGCGCACAGGGGTCGCGGCGGAACCCGCGGCGCCTGTGCCGCGGCGTGCGCTCGAGCGACCGGACGGGACCGCCGCCGCGCAGGCGGGGACCGCGGCCGTGGGCACCGACGAAAAGGGTGAGACCAGGGTGGACATGGTGGCGCCGCCGGTCGACCTCCGGGCGCGCACCACCGAGGCCACGGACCCCGCGCCTGCACCTGCACCGGCAGCGCCCCCTCCGCCGCCGCCAACGGCGCCGAGCGCAGCCGCGACGCCGCAGGCCGCCACCGCGCCCGAGGCATTTCCCGCGCCGGCGCCGGTCGCCGACGCGCCGGATGTCCCGGCGGACAGCGCCGAGCGCAGCGCCCGGCTGTACGAACGGGCCGCCGCGGTCGAGGCCGAAGCCGAGGCGACCGCGACCCAACAGGCCAGCGAACCGATGGCCGCGGCGGATGCCGCCATGGCGCCCCCCGCCGGCGACAGCGATGCCCTGGCCGCACGACGCGACGCCGAACTCGCACGCATCCGGGTCCTGCGCGACGCCGGCGAACTCGCAGCCGCGCGCGCCGCGCTCGCGGCGTGGCGACAGCGCTGGCCGGGGGCCGAGGTGCCCGCGGACCTGCGCGCGCTGGCGGAATGACCCGCCACGTCCTGACCGCGCCGGCCGAACACGAACTCGAGGTCCGGCACAGCCGGTTCCGCGCTCGGGCGGTGCCGCTCGCCGCGGGCGACGACCCGATGGCGCGGCTCGCGGACCTGTCCGACCCGGCCGCGACCCACAACTGCTGGGCCTGGCGCATCGACGACGCCTACCGCTCCAGCGACGACGGCGAACCGGCAGGCACCGCGGGCCGGGCGATCCTCGCCGCCATCGACGGCCAGGGTTTCGACCGGGTGCTGGTGGTGGTAACGCGCTGGTACGGCGGCATCAAGCTCGGCGCGGGCGGCCTCGTGCGGGCCTACGGCGGGGCCGCCGCCGAATGCCTGCGGACCGCCCCGCGCACGCCGATCGTGCCGATGGCGACGCTGTCGCTGGCCTGCCCCTTCGACGCGCTCGGCGCCGTGCACCAGGCGCTGGCCGCGTTCGACGCGGACAAGCTCGAAGAGTCCTTCGACACACGGGGCGCCCGGATCACGTTGCGGCTGCCCGTCGACCACGTCGACGCCTTCCGCGACCAGGTCCGCAACGCCACCCGAGACCAGGCCACCTGGCCCGAGATCCCGTAGGAGCGCCTCTACAGGCGCGAAACCCGCGCCAACCGCGGCGTGCCGCGCCATTCCCGTTGCTTCATTCGCACCGGCGCCGACGACCATCGCGCGCGTAGGCGCGCTCCTACGTGGCATGTCCGAAATGCACCCCACCCCGTAGGAGCGCCTCTACAGGCGCGATCACCGCGCCTCCGCGGCGTGCCACGCCATCGGGTTGCCAGTCGCGCACCGGCGCCGGCGCCAATCGCGCGCGTAGGCGCGCTCCTACGGCGGCGGTGCGTGGCGCGGGGGTGCGCGCGGCGGCCGCGGCCGTCACAATCGCGCCCCTGATGCGCGACGCCACGTCCACCACCGCCCCGGGAACGCCCGCCGACGACACCCCCGTGCCCGCGAAGGCGCCGGTGGCGCGGCTGCGTTCGCTGTGGCCCTTCGTGCGCCGGCATCGTGGGCTCTTCGGGGCGTGGCTGGCGGCGCTGGCCGCCTCGAGCACCGCCACGCTCAGCCTCCCCGTCGCCTTCCGCACCATGATCGACCGCGGGTTCTCGGCGGGTGGCGGCGCGGCGATCGACCAGGCCTTCCTGCTGCTGTTCGCGGTGGCGGTGGCGCTCGCGTTGGCGACGGCCGCGCGCTTCTATTTCGTGTCGCTGCTCGGCGAGCGCGTGGTGGCCGACCTGCGCGAACGGCTGTACGCGCACCTCGTCTCGCTGGACGCGGCGTTCTTCGACACCACGCGCAGCGGCGAACTGGTGTCGCGACTCACCGCCGACGCGGAACTGCTGCGCAGCGTGGTGGCGAGCGCGATGTCGGTGGCGCTGCGCAGCGCGGTGACGTTCCTCGGCAGCATCGCGATGCTGTTCGTGACCAGCCCGCGGCTGGCGGCGTGGGCGCTGGTCGGCATCCCGCTGGCGGTCCTGCCGATCGTACTGGGCGGGCGACGGCTGCAGGGAATCTCCCGACAGAGCCAGGACCGCGTGGCCGACGCGAACGCCGTGGCCGCCGAGGCGCTGGGCGCAGTGCGCACGGTGCAGGCGCACGGGCGCGAGCCGCACGAGCGCCGGCGGTTCGCCGAGGCGCTGCAGGTCGCGGTGGCGACCGCGCGGAAGCGCATTGGTGCACAGGCCGTCGTCACCGCGGTGGCGATCACCCTGGTGTTCGGCGCGATCACCCTGGTGCTGTGGTCCGGCGCGCACGACGTGGTCAGCGGGCGGATGAGCGCAGGCACGCTGGCGCAATTCGTGCTGTACGCGCTGATCGGCGGTGGCTCGGTCGGCGCGCTGGCGGAGGTCTGGAACGAAGTGCAGCGCGCGGCCGGCGGCATGGGCCGGATCGCCGAGCTGCTGCAGGCGCGCCCGGCGATCGCCGCGCCCGACGACGCCAGCCCGCTGCCGCTGCCGGTGCGCGGCGAGGTGCGGCTCGACAACGTGGTCTTCCACTACCCACAGCGCCCGGACCTGCCCGCGCTGGACCACTTCGACCTGCACGTGCGGCCGGGCGAGACGGTGGCGCTGGTCGGCCCCTCCGGCGCCGGCAAGAGCACGGTGCTGTCGCTGCTGCTGCGCTTCCACGACCCGGAGTCGGGCACGGTGTCGGTGGACGGCATCGACGTGCGGCGGCTGGACCCGGCCGAGCTGCGCGCGGCGATCGCGCTGGTGCCGCAGCACCCGACGATCTTCGCCGCCAGCGCCGCGGACAACATCCGCTACGGGCGCCTGGAGGCAACCGACGCCGAGGTCGAGGCCGCCGCGCGCTCGGCCGAGGCGCACGGTTTCATCGACGCCTTGCCGGAACGCTACGCGACCGAATTGGGCGAGCGCGGGGCGCGGTTGTCCGGCGGGCAGCAGCAGCGGGTGGCGATCGCGCGGGCGCTGCTGAAGGACGCGCCGATCCTGCTGCTGGACGAGGCCACCAGCGCGCTGGATGCGCAGAGCGAACGCGCGGTGCAGCATGCGCTGGAGAACCTGATGGCCGGGCGGACGACGCTGGTCATCGCCCACCGGCTGGCCACCGTCTTGAAAGCCGACCGCATCGTGGTGATGGACCGCGGGCGGATCGTGGCGGAAGGCACGCACGACGCGCTGATCGCGCAGGGCGGGCTGTACGCGGAGCTGGCGAAGTTGCAGTTCCTGGATTGAGGGTTCGCGGGCAGGTGACGGGCTCGGGGGGATCGCGCCCCGAGGTGCGCTCCTACAAGGGCGAACGAAAAACGCCCCCTGTAGGAGCGGGGCTTGCACCGCGATGGATTTCCGCGCGTGACGCCATTCGCGCGCGTAGGCGCGCTCCTACAGGGGACAGTTTCTCCGCGATGATCCCGTAGGAGCGCGCCTACGCGCGCGATGCTTCCGACGCCGATGCCAACGGGGGAACGCACCGTTGCCGAAGACGCTTTACTCCGGCAATGCGCGTTCCAGAACCGATGCATCCACCCACACGACGGGCAACGTGCCCAGGGCCTGCCCATGCGCATCCGGCGACAGCCGCGTCGCGCAGAACGCCGGCGCGACCGGACTCCCGGCATCCGTCAGCACGATCCCCTGCAGCACCAGCGCCAGGCGTTCGACCAGCCTGCGCGCCTGGGCTTCCGCGTCTTCGGGTGCAGCGCGCATGGCATCGAGCGCTGATAGCGCCGCGTCGACGCCGCTGTCCAACATCCGGTCCCGTCCACGTGCGCCGCACAGCATCGCGCACAGGCTTTCGCCGACCGCGGGCTCGCGGTCCAGTGCGCGGAGCACGTCCAGGCACTGGATGTTTCCGCTGCCTTCCCAGATCGAGTTGAGCGGCGCCTGGCGGTAGAGGCGCGGCATGCCGCCCTCCTCCACGTACCCTGCCCCGCCCAGGCACTCCTGCGCCTCGTTCACCACCATCGGCGTGCGGCGGCAGACCCAGTACTTGCCGATCGCGGTCGCCACGCGGGCGAAGGCGGCCTCGGCCGGATCGCGGGGTGCGGCGTCGACGGCGCGGGCCACCCGCATCGACAGGGCGAGCGCGGCCTCGGCCTCGATGGCCAGGTCGACCAGCACGTTGCGCATCAGCGGCTGGTCCACGAGCGGCCTGCCGAACGCACGCCGGTGCCGGGCATGGTGCAGCGCCCTTGCCATCGCCATGCGCATGAGCCCGGCCGAACCGAGCATGCAGTCCAGCCGGGTGAGCATGACCATGTCCAGGATGGTCGCCACGCCGCGGCCCTCCTCGCCGATGCGCCACGCGTGCGCCCCGGTGAACTCGACCTCCGAGGACGCGTTCGACGCGTCGCCGAGCTTGTCCTTCAGGCGCACGAGGCGGAATGCGTTCGGCGTGCCGTCGTCGCGGATGCGTGGCATGAGCAGGCAGGTGAGCCCGCCCGGCGCCTGGGCCAGAACGAGGAACGCATCGCTCTGCGGCGCGGAGAAGAACCACTTGTGCCCGACCAGCCGGTAGCCGTCGCCCGCAGCGGTGGCGGTGGTGGTGTTGGCGCGCACGTCGCTGCCGCCCTGCTTCTCGGTCATGCCCATGCCCAGGGTGATGCCGGCCTTGTCGGCGACGGGCACGGGCCGCGGGTCGTAGTGCGGCGCTGCGGCCTTCGCGGCCCAGTCGGCGAACGCGGCCTCCCGCCGCAGCACCGTGACGGCGGCATGGGTCATCGTCAGCGGGCAACTGCTGCCCGGCTCGACCTGGTAGTGCAGGTAGGCGAGCGCGGCGCGGGCGACGTGCCCGCCCGGCGCAGGGTCGGCCCACGACAGCCCGGCGACGCCGTGCCCGATGGCGGTGCGCATCACTTCGTGCCACGCCGGGTTGAATTCGACCCGGTCGATGCGATGCCCGGCCGCATCGTGCGTGCGCAGGCGCGGACGATCGCGGTGCGCCTCGTCGGCCAGCGGCGGCAGGTCCGTGCCGGCGACCCGGCCGTAACCGGCCACGCGTGCCTCGAAGGCCCCGCCCCCCTCGCGGACAAGTGCCTCGCGCAGCGACGCGTCGTCCGCCCACAGGTCGCGCGCGAAGAACGGCGGCGGCTGGTTGTCGACCGCGTGGGTCTCGAACGGGTTCGGCGGCTGCATGGCGATCCGTCGGCGTGGCCCGCCGCCGACTCTACCGCCGGTCAGCGGTCGAGCGGGCTGACCACCCCGTTGGGCCCGCGCCCCAGCACGTGCGTGTAGATCTGGGTGGTGGCGATGTCCTTGTGGCCCAGCAGTTCCTGGATGGTACGGATGTCGGCGCCGTCCTCCAGCAGGTGGGTGGCGAAACTGTGGCGCAGCACGTGCGGCGTGACCGGCTTGCCGATGCCCGCCTCGCGGGCCGCCCGCGAGACCGCCCGCTGCAGGACCTTCTCGTCGATGTGGTGGCGCTTGTGCCGCCCGTCGCGCGGGTCGACGCCGCGGCGGCCCGCCGGGAACAGGTACTGCCACTGGAAACTGCGCGGCGCGTTCGGATACTTGCGCGCCAACCGATGCGGCAGCGACACCTCGCCGTGCCCGGCCTCGAGGTCGCGCGCATGCACCAGGCGGGCCTCCTCGAGCTGGCGCCGCAGCGGCTCGCGCAGGGACGCGGGCAGGACGGTGCGCCGGTCCTTCCCGCCCTTGCCGGAACGCACGAGGATCTCGTTGCGCGCCAGGTCCACGTCCTTGGTGCGGATGCGCAGGCATTCCATCAGGCGCAGGCCGCTGCCGTACATCAGCGCCCCCATCAGCCACTGCCGCCCGGACAGGTGGCGCAGCAACAGCGCGACCTCCGCCTTCGACAGCACCACGGGCAACCGGCGCGTCTTCTTCGCCCGGACGACGTTCTCCATCCACGGCAGCCGGATGCCGAGCACCTCCCGATACAGGAACAGCAGCGCCGCCAGGGCCTGGTTCTGCGTGCTGGGCGACACCTGCCCGCGCGTGGCCAGGCTGGTCAGGAACCCCTCGACCGCCACCCCGTCAAGTTCGCGCGGATGCGTCCCGGGGTTCGCCCGGATATAGCGGCGAATCCAGTACAGGTACGCCTGTTCCGTCCGCAGACTGTAGTGCTTGACCCGCATCCGGTCGCGAACCGCATCGATCAGCCGCAACGGCCGCCCACCCACCGCCCCGTCCACCGACGGGGTGGTTTCGCCGCCATAACGCATATGAGGGTGCCTGTGCCGGGATAAGCCGACATGCTCGGTTCCGGGAACGCCGCCGGGCATCCGGCCAAGGCACTGACCGACGTAGGATTTCCCCGTTTGACCGGGTCACCGCAGGCGGGCAGACTCCGGGCTTATCCTCCCCGTTGGGGTCGAAAAGTAGTTAGACGGCATGGATGCATCATCGCCAATCCGGTATCTGGGCCTGTTAGTCATCGCACTGACTTCGTCCTGCGCTACTGGCCGCACCGAGCCGCAGGATGCGATGTGCGCTCAGATCACCTCGTTTGCCACAGCTACCGCGCCAGGCGAAGTTCGCTCCGTCGTCCTGCGCGGTGGTTGGGGTGGCAATGGGCCGGATACCCTCATGACACATCAATGCAATCATTCCGGGTATCAGCCTGGGATTGCGCTATGCGAGTACCTGCTCCCAAACACGTCATGGGAGTTCGGCGAGCGAAATGCTGAGCGGGTCGCTGCTTGCTTAGAGCCACAGAAGCGAGATTTGTTTATACGCCAACTTGAGGCGAACGAGCTGCCCGCTGAGATCAAATCGCCGCTGTGGCCGCATGGAGACGAGTCCCTTCAGATCACGGCGAGCTTCGAGTTCGTCCCATCAAGATCAGGAGGGCCACCCAACCACTCGATACTCACGTTGTCGGCCGCACGCAGTGTCCATTAGCTTGCCGTCTAACAATTCATTCAAGCGGACGCCACTTCGTGGCGCCGCTCAACTCAATCGTTAGGGCCCAATGAAACTTGCGCTGCTTCTGTTGGTCCTCGCAGCAAGTGGCTGCACTCGCTCGCCAGCACCGCCGGGCGCCGCAGAGTCAGACTCACGTTTTCATGCCGGTTACTACACAGAGGGCTTTGAGACACGCGAATTCCGCTCATTGGCAGCACTGGAAGAGCGGTGGTGGGTTGAGGGATCGCTTCCATGCGCTTTCCTGACCTTGGACCAAGAGCGCCACGCACCTTGGCATCACGTCTACGTTGAGCTGGAAGGCACCGTCTCTCCCGCTGGCCAGTTCGGCCATTTGGGCGCTTACGATCGAGAGATCGCCGTGACTCGGGTCGTGTCTTGCAGGCCACTAAGGGAGGGTGAAACCGTTGAGCCCTAACCAATCGTTCAAGCGGACGCCACTTCGTGGCGCCGCTCAACTCAATCGTTAGGCCCCATGGATGCTCCGTCGAAGCCGCGAGTTTGCTTGATTCTTTACTTGGCGTTTTTAGCCCTTGGCAACGTGGTTGTTTTTGCAGCAATGCCGCCACATCGCATCTGGATGGCCGCATCCCTTGTGACGCTCCTCGCAGCCATGTACGGGCTCGACCGCCGCGAGAATCGGCTCCTGCTGGGCGCAGCCTACGTACTGCTTGCCCTCATAGGCGCAGCAATTGGCGTTTTGTATTGGGACGGGAGCAAAATAAGCGAGGACGGGCTCTTTTGGCTCTTGGCTACACTTCCGATCTTTGCCATCACCCTCATCCGCATTGGGGGTAGTCGAGTTAGATGAGGCCTAACCAATCGTTCAAGCGGACGCCACTTCGTGGCGCCGCTCAACTCAATCGTTAGGGCCCATGTGGAAGATCTTCGCAGCCTTGGCATTCGGCATTAGTGGGTGCGCGGCCGACCCGGCAACGGCGCCGGTGGACGTCGCACCGCGTACCGAGCCCTGTTCGTCGGATGTGATAGATCCGGCCAGGGTCTCGTTGGCCGCGCTACTTGCAGAGCCGAAACGCTTTGAGGGCCAACCCGTCGCGGTAATCGGTTTCCTTCACCGCTCCTTCGAGCATTCGGCCATCTATTTACATCGCGAGGACTACGCACAGGGCATCGCGCCCAACGGCCTATGGGTGACGGGCGCTACTATTCCTGACGCGTTGAATGATCGCTACGCCCGCCTCGAGGGGATCTTCACAGCAACTGAGAGGGGACACCTCAGTCAGTGGTCCGGCACACTCTGCAATATCGGGCGTGCGACTCCATGGGGGCGAGATGAGCCCTAACAATTCGTTCAAGCGGACGCCGCTTCGCGGCGCCGCTCAACTCAACCGTTAGGGCTCACATGAGGCTTTGGAAGCAACTTGTCGGTGCAGAAGCGGTTGCGATGGGCTGGCTTATAGTCGTAGCCGGCCTCATGGCCGCCTTCGGCGCGCTGGGCGCGGTTCACTCTCCCGGAATGATTGGCCCTGCCGGTTCCGCTCACATTGGTTTCCTCGGCACATTTCTCTTTGGTCTCTTGCCGGTCACGCTGTACGGAGCGCCGGTGTATGTCTGGCTCTCGCGAACGGGCCGGGCGAACTGGGTCTCTGTGTCGGCAGTTGCTCTAGTACCTGCTGCTCTCCTATTGCTAGTCCAGCTTGAGCTAGGGTTGTTTTCAATTTTATGTGGCCCTCCAGTTGCCTGGCTTACCCATCTGGTGTGCCGCGGGTGGGTGAGCCCTAACAATTCATTCAAGCCGAACCCGCTTCGCGGGTCGGCTTAATTCAGGCGTTAGGCGCCACACACAGATGGCTCGCTTTCGCATTGTCGTCGTCGGTACTGGGATGAGCGTCCCGCCTGACGGCATCGCCGGCTTCGTTACAACTCGATTCGTAACTGCGTCTTCTCCGGAGCTCGCCGCTCAAGAGGCGCTGCGTCTGGTTGAGGCCACAGCAGCCGCGGAGCCTGCATTCCAATCTTCGCCGCCGCCAGTCCTGTCGGTAGACCTGGTGTCGCGTGTGTGGAGCCCTTTCAAGCGTTCTCCGAACTCCGGCTACAGTTTCTTCGGACCGGAGGATGGTCCAGACTCAGTCTTGGACATTGAGCGGGCGGTGGGCTCGGGCTGGTGGTGAGCCGGGTGGCGCCTAACAGTTCGTTCAAGGGGATGCCGCTTCGCGGCACCCCTTAACTCAGGCGTTAGGCACCATGGAACCAGCACTATCGCAGGTCTACGAAGCAGTCCTCCGCCTTGAGGAATTGGCAGGCGTTCGTCTGTCATTCCGCGACGACCTGCGCGAGGGAGCCAGTGACGGTTGCAAGCACTACGCCGCGGATTTGAAGGACTTCAATCGCTTGGTTTCGGATGCTTCATCCCAGCCCTTGGATCTAGGGCAGACTCTCGCACTGCTCGGTAAAATCCGTCTACTCTCCCTTGCACTTGAGGACGAGTTTCGTGGAGTCAGTGACGCTATCCAGAAGGCCGCTTCCGAGGTTACTCGCCATGGCGCCTAACAATTCATTCAAGCCGACGCCGCTTCGCGGCGCGGCTTAATTCAGGCGTTAAACCCCAGTCCAAATGACGGTGCACACGAAGGCGTATCTAGTTCGGCTAGGGCTTTTCATGGCCTCGATCGTAGTCGTTGCGTGGCCGCTGCACTTGGCACGGCCGCAGATCGGAGAGATCGCGTATCTTGCTGGTGCCCTTGCCGTTCTTGGACCTTTCTTCCTTCTTGGCAGATGGATCACCAAGCGGATGATCGCTTCTCATCTGGGACGCGGACGATGACCGAGTTCGATTCGCTGTGGTCTAACTATTCGTTCAAGCGGACGCCACTTCGTGGCGCCGCTCAACTCAATCGTTAGACTGATGGGAACCTATATGGCACAGATTATTAGAGCATTTCTTTTTGCGGCTGCGCTCATGCTGCCTGGGCTCGCATTCGCCACGGCTCAGTCGCCAGACGTCATTCTCATTCACGGCGAGGAGCATGCCCTAAACACGAATCCTCTAGCCACTGAGCTGAAGCGACTTAACTGGGACCCGCCAGAAGACATTGTCATCTCGTCGGCCAACTGGCGAGGCTACATCGCAAGCTGGGAAGTGAAGGATGAACAGCTTCGCTTGACAGATGTAACTATCCGTCTCCACGGAGCTGACCGTGGCGACTACATCAAGAAGAGCATCCTTGGGGAGCTGTACCCTTCGGCATCAAATGGAGTGATCGCGGATTGGTACAGTGGTGCCCTTATAGTTCCGCAGGGTGAAATTACCGGTTACGTGCACATGGGTTACGGCTCATCGTACGAGAGCTATCAGGTCCTTCGCATAGAATCTGGTCGTGTTGTCGAGCACGTGATCCTTTCCGACGATGAATTCGTCCAGTACAAGGACAAGAAGTTCAACGAATTCTCTGCCACCGAAGAGTTCAAAGTGCAGTTTGAAGAACTCCGCAACGATGCCGACGGAATGACAGAAGAGGAGGTGTTGGATTTCATGAAGAGCTTCTTTGCTGAGCGTTACCTATCACTTTGAGCATCAGCCTAACAACGCGTTCAAGCCGACACCGCATCGGGGCGCGGCTAAACTTAGGTGTTAGGGCGCTCAGGCAACAATGATTCTCTCGTCCCTTGACTTCATGCACGCAGTGTTCGCCAAAGCGAACGCTGACGGCTTTGAGCGTCCTGGCTGGACGGGCACGTTCATGGTTGGCATGTATATGTTCCCGCCAAGTGCTTTCGCCTTTGGTAACTTAGGCTTTGCCAACTCGCAGCTGGACGCCGTGTTCTCACTCGTGCCATGTATGTCTGCGGCGTGGGTGTACTCCCGGGTACGCGCTCAGAAGCTTAGGACGTGGTTCGAACTATTACCGGATCCACAGCCGGTAACGATGCGACTCGTTGCGGTGCTATTCGTGCTAGGAGGGATTCTTTCAGCGTTCCTCCTGTCCGAGAAGTCAGCTTTGTTGGCTGGCGCCATCCTTCTAGCAGTTGCGGCAATTCCGTGGCCGCGCCTCGTGGGCGTGCGGCTCGCGCCCTAACAATTCGTTCAAGCCGACGCCGCTTCACGGCGCGGCTTAGCTCAAAAGTTAGGCTCCTCGGAGGCGATGTCGCAGATGAAGGTTCGATACGTCTACCCTCTGCTGTTTCTGGTCCCGAGCGCGGTGCTCGGTCTCATCGTGACGGCTGTGACCGTTGCGGCCGGCACGGGCATTTTGTGGATCTATGTCTTCGGGGATGACCCGTGGCCCGCTTCGGCAGGGGCAACGCTGTTTTTCATGGCCACCCTGGCGGGCCTTGGGGTACTCGCAGTTCTCCTGCAATCCGCATACCGCTTCGGCATGGCTCGAGAGGGCGATGGCGGGTTGCGAAGGGGACACGTCCTTCTGGCGCTCGGGCTGTCGGTGGGTCTACCGTTTCTCGTCGTCTTGCACCAATGGCGTGTGGGCAACCTCGGCGGGATATCGCTGCCGCCCGACAAATCGTCCGAGCCAACAACCTTTCACGGCGCGGCGTGATGCGCGCGAGGACAAAGGAAGGGGCCATGAAGTTCGTCTGGATTCTGGTCGGCGTCGTCTGCCTGATCGCCCTGGGGTCGCTGGTTGCCTGCCCGCACGACATCCACGGCTCGCACACGTGTTCTTCCGCTGCGCAGGCGGGTCGCGCCTTGGGCTTCTACGTGCTTGCGCCAGGGCTCTGGGTCGGCTCGGTCATGTCGGATGTCGTGACGACCGACCCGCATGCGGGGGCATCATTCCCGGCATACGTCCTTGGCGTCGTTCTCTGGCTCGCATTGGTCTTCTGCGCCCTCCGCTTCATCGCCGGAGCGCTTGCCCGCGCGAGGCACCGATGAGGGCCCGTAAGGCGTCATCGCCTGACCTCGACCGCCCCCCAACCCAATCGATAACCCCTTGACGATCTGGATGTTCCACTTTGCAGGTGTCGCGCTTGCCACACTCGTGATTGCCCTCGCGTACCGCCTCTCGAGGTCGCCTATCCGGTCGTTGGCCGTCCTCCTGCTCATCGCGGCACTCATCTACGTCGGTTTCGCGATTTCCGCGGGCGCGGGCGCAGCCGGCGTGTTGCGCGAGCTCGTCGGCGTGGCCCTGTACGGCGCGCTCGCGTGGGCCGGGGTCCGGTTGTCCGCATGGTGGCTGGCAGCAGGCTGGGCGCTGCATGTCGCGTGGGACATCGGCCTGCACCTGCTGGGTCCGGCGGCCGGCACGGCGCCCCAGTGGTACGCCCATCTATGCCTTTCGTTCGACCTCGCTGTCGCCGGCTGGCTGGCATTCCAGCTCCTGCGGCGGCGACGCTATTCGGAGTGCCTTCGGTGAACCTCAACCAGGTCACGCTTCCGGCCGTCGACATCGCCGCGTCCGTCGCCTTCTACGCGCGGATGGGCTTCACCCTGATCGTGCGGTCGCCCCACTACGCGCGGTTCGAGTGCCCGGAGGGCGATGCCACGTTCTCGGTACACCTCGTCGATGAACCCCAGGAAGACACCGGCGTCGTCGTTTACTTCGAGTGCGCCGACCTGGACCAGCGGGTCGCCGCGTTGCAGGCGCAGGGGATCGCGTTCGACCAACCGCCGACCGATGAGCGCTGGCTCTGGCGCGAGGCGCGGCTCCGGGACCCGGCGGGCAACGTGCTCTGCCTGTACCACGCCGGCGTGAATCGCACACACCCACCCTGGCGGGTGCCGGACGCGCGCTGAGGACTGCACCGCGCTCGATGGCCATCCTGGCCGTGCTCGCCTGCATGCCCGGGCTGCCTTAGGCTTGCCCTCCAGCCATCAGGGACGGACACCATGCACAGGGACAGGGCCGATGCGATCGCCGAGGCGATCGCCCACCCCGACACGGAGGCACGGGCCGCGCTGCACGCGCGACGCGAACAGGAGGCACGATCCCTGGCCGAGCGCCGCAGGGTCGCCGTCCTCGTGCTGGTCGGTTTCACGATCGGCGCGCTGGCCGCCTGGGCCACGGGCGAGCGCTTCACCCGGGGCGGCCTGTTGGGGGCGATTGCCGCCGGCGCCCTCGGATGGCTGTGGATCGCGCTGGTCGACCGCCGGCGCCGCGGCGCATGAAGCTCACCGACGGCGAGATCCGCCACTTCCGAAACGTGCTGTGGGGCGTGCGCTTCTGGCGCTGGTTCCGCTGGGTCCTGCTGGCCGTGCTGGCCTACACCGCCGTCGCGCACTTCGCCGGCTGGAAGCCGTTCGCCCGGCCGGACTGGCTGGCGGCGGGCGCGGTGTACCTGCTGGTCGCGTGGCCGGGGCTGTGCCGCACCTATGTCTTCCACACGCTGCATCGGCTGGTGTCCGAAGACCCCGAGGCCCGGGCGCAGCTTGCCGCCGCAGGCGTCACGGCGTTGGGGACCGCGTCGGAAGAGCGCGCCTGACCGGGTCGCGGCCGCAGACCATCTTGCGGTCGCGGATCACCCTCCGGTTCGCCTATGCTCGACGGCCGCCCGGCCAGGAGCTGCCCCATGGAACTCGGTGCCTTCTCCGTCAGCCTCGCGGTCAAGGACCTGCAGGCTTCGCGCGACTTCTACGAGAAGCTCGGCTTCACCGCGATGGGCGGCGATGCCGCGCAGGGCTGGCTGATCCTGAGGAACGGGACGACCGTGATCGGCCTGTTCCAGGGCATGTTCGAGAAGAACATCCTCACCTTCAATCCGGGCTGGGACCAGGGCGCGAACGCCGTGCCGCGCTTCACCGACGTGCGCGAGATCCAGGCCGCGCTCGACGCCGCGGGGGTCGAGATCACCACCCGCGCTGACGCCGAGGGCACCGGCCCGGCGCACCTGGTCCTGTCCGACCCCGACGGCAACGTCGTCATGCTCGACCAGCACGTCCCCCGCCCCGCCTGACGCCCTGCCCGTCCCCAGCCATGCGCATCGAAGTCGACGACCTCACCCGCCCCGAAGTCCACGCCCTCCTCGCCGAGCACCTGCAGGGCATGCTCGCCCTCTCCCCCGCCGAAAGCGTGCATGCCCTCGACCTCGACGGGCTGAGGGGCCCCGGCATGACGTTCTGGACCGCATGGGACGAAGACGGGCTGGCCGGCTGCGGCGCGCTGAAGGAGCTGGCGCGCGACCATGGCGAGATCAAGTCGATGCGGACCCCCGCCGGGCGCAGGCGCCAGGGTGCCGGACGGCGCATCCTCGACCACATCCTCGACGAGGCGCGCCGCCGGGGCTACGCGCGCCTGAGCCTGGAGACCGGCACCGCCGAGGCGTTCAAGCCGGCGCATCGCCTCTACGAAAGCGCGGGCTTTTCCTCCTGCGGCCCGTTCGGGCCGTATGGCGAGGACCCGCACAGCCGATTCATGACACGCACCCTCGGCCCCGGGGACTAAGCTGCGCGATCGTCGCCACGGGCGCGGCCGCCGCAGGGAGCGGGCCATGATCCTCAGCAGGCTCAAGTTCTCGCTGCGCAGGCTCCAGGAGAAGCTGTGGATCAAGCCACTCGGCTACGCGCTGGTGGGCGTGGCCGTGGTCTTCGTCGCCGCCCTGGCCGACTGGCTGCCGCTGTCGCAGGTGGTCCCGAACGTCAGCGCGGAAACGGTCGAGAAGCTGCTCACCGTGATCTCCGCCAGCATGCTGGGCGTGGCGACGTTCGCGGTGGCCTCGATGGTCTCGGCGTATGCATCGGCCAGCGGGCGCGCCACGCCGCGCGCGTTCGTCCTGGTGGTGTCGGACAGCTTCTCGCAGACGGCGCTGTCCAGCTTCATCGGCGCCTTCATCTTCAGCATCGTGGGCATCGTCGCGATCAAGATCGAGTACTTCGCGATCGCGGGCCGGTTCGCGCTGTTCCTGTTCACGCTGGCCATCTTCGCGTGGGTCGTCTTCACCTTCGTGCGCTGGGTCGACAACATCGCGCGGCTGGGGCGGCTGGAGAACACGATCGACCGGGTGGAGCGCGCCACCCGCGAGGCCTTCGCCCAATGGCCACCGGAGGCGCCGCTCGGGGCGAGGCCGGATCCGGACCCGCCGCGTGGCGGCCTGCACCTCTACGGCAACGACATCGGCTTCGTGCAGCACGTCGACGTGCGGGCGCTGCAGCACTGGGGCGAGAAGTACGAGGCGACCGTGCACCTGCGGTCCCCACCGGGGGCGCTGGTGAGCACCGACCGGCCGTTGCTCACGGTGAAGCGGCGTTCCTCGGAGCCGCTACCGGACATCGGGGAACTTCTCGACGCGTTCGTGTTCGGCGCGCGTCGCAACTACGCGCTCGACCCGCGCTTCGGCCTGGTGGTGATGTCGGAGATCGCGTCGCGGGCGCTCTCGCCGGCGGTGAACGACCCGGGCACCGCGATCGACATCGTGGTGCGCATGTCGCGCCTGTTGCGCGAGTGGAACCGGCCACGTGACGCGGAACAGGCGCGCACGCCCGACTTCGACCGCGTCTACGCCAGCCCGCTGTCGCCACGCGACCTGATGGAGGACTGTTTCGCGGCCGTCGCCAAGGTCGGTCGAGGTCAACATGTGGGTGCAGAAGATGCTGGGGATGCTGGTCCGCCAGGGCACGCCCGACCTGGCCGAGGCGGCGAAGGCGCAGGCCGTCCTCGCGCTCGCGCGGGCCGAACGGGAACTCCGGTTCCCGCCCGACCTGGCGCGGGTCCGCGAGGCGCACGCCGCGGCGATGGCACCGCCCCCCTATCGATGACCCGTCCCGGCCGGCCGGGGGATGCGGTCACGCAGGTCGGCCACCACGGGGTGGCGACGCGGGCGACCGGTCCGCGCCGACCGTCGCGTTCGCCCGACGGCCTTCACGCCCGGCACCGACATCGACTGACTGGCGCCGGTCGACTCCACGGCACCGATCCGCCGCCCCGTCGCCTTCTTGAAGGATGTTGACGTGCGCTGACGGCGCCATGCGCACAGCGCGTGTCCTTGCACGGGGTTCGACGGCCCGCGATGATCGGCCGCAGTGGCGGGCGGCAAGGCGTGGTGGCGGGGACGGCCATCTGGCTCTGGAGTCGGCTCGCCACGGAACCGGGGAACCGCCGGGGCATGCCTGCCGACAGGGGTCCATCCACGTCATCAGGGGGATGAATGAAGGCGATCACGATCGTGCTGGTCGGCGTTGTCCTGGCCACGGCCGCCATTGGTGCAACCACGTCCGGCCCGGGGCTGCGGCACGTGGGCCCCTCGCTGGTCCCGGGCACGACGATGCGTGCCTCGGTGTCCACCGACGAAGACACGCGACTGCCGCTGCTCACCTACGAGCGGGTCGATGGCCGTGCGTCGACCACGCGCATCCACGCGAATGAACTGATCGTCGCGGCTCCCGAATCGCTGCACGATCCCCGGACGGTCATCCAGGACGCGATCCGGGCGAGCGGGCTGCGCCTGCGCGTGGCTGGCGAAATCCCGGGCGAGCACCTGTTCCTCCTGCGCATCGACGGCGCCACGCCGCATGCGCCAGGTGCGATCCTGGAGCGCCTCCGACCGCACCTGCCGGACGGATTCGCCTTCGAGCCGAACTTCACCTTCCGGGCCTCGTCAAACCAGGACCTGCTCGGCCGCGGACTGGAATCGCAGTGGGCGCTCCGCAACGTCGGTGCGTTCCCCGGCGCCTTCGGCCGCGTGCCGGATGCCGACGTGGATGGCTACGAGGCGCTCGTCGCGCTCGTCCACAACACCCGGATCAAGCACCAACTCGTCGTCGCCGTCATGGACTCGGGGCTGGAGACCGGCCATCCCTCGCTGCGCGAGTCGGTGTGGACCAACGCGAAGGAAATCCCCGGCAACCGCATCGACGACGACGGCAACGGCTACGTCGACGACGTGAACGGCTGGGATTTCCTCAGCCACTGGGGGCAGGTGCCGGACTTCACGGGGCACGGCACCCACGTCGCGGGCATCATCGCCTCGAACCCGCCGGATCCTTCCCGCTCCTTCGTCGCCTTCGGGCTGGCGCCCATCGCGAAGATCATGCCGTTGCGCGTCCTTGGAAAAGGGGCCCAATCGCGGGCACCGCTGTTCGCCGTCCTGGAAGCGCTCGCGTATGCCCGCAACCAGGGGGTCGACGTGATCAACATGTCGTTCGAGACGGACGTGGGCTCGCCCATCCTCGAGGCCGAGTTGCGTGAGAACCGGCTCGCCGGCATCCACCAGGTCGCGGCGGCCGGCAACGGACTTCCCGACGGCGTCGGGAAGGACATCACCAAGACGCCCGTGTTTCCGTGCGCGGTTGTCGACGTGGTCTGCGTCGCGGCCACCGGCGCCGACGATGCGCTCCTGCCCTCTTCCAACTTCGGCGTCCGCGTGACGGCACCCGGCGTCGCGATCGCGGCCCCCGGCGAGGAGATCCTGTCGACCTGCCGGGGCGGCACGTATTGCCTCAAGAGCGGCACATCCATGGCCACCCCCATGGTGGCGGCGGTCTTCGCAGTGGCGAAGGCGCTGTATCCGGAGGAGACATACGAGGACCGCCTCGCGCGCGTGCTCGGCGCTGCCGACCGGCTCGAAGGCATGGCGATGAAGATCGACGAGGGTCGCCGCCTCAACGCGTACCAGTCGCTGTTCCACCAGCGGCCCGCCGGCGTCAGCATCCATGACCAGTCGCCGTATTGCCTCGCATGGATCACCGACCCGGTCAGCGGCCAGCTGGTCCAGCGATGGAGGAACCATCCTTACGCGAACTGGCGCGAGCCCGGTGTGGACGGCGAGGAGGGCGAGCCGTTCCGAATCTGCACCGCGCACCAGCTGATGGCGATCCGCGACGAGGATCTGTCCAAGCGCTTCGTCCTTGCGCAGGACATCCACTGGTCCCTGCTGGGTCCGGCCGGTGGCTATCCCATCGGCGGCCAGCCGCGCAAGCCGGGTGAGCCTCCGCTGCGGTTCACCGGGCGCTTCCGGGGGGACGGCCACGCCATCATCGGCATGCGGTTCGTTGGCGCGGCCACCGGCGGCCTGTTCGCGCACCTGGACGGACGGCGCGCCAGCATCGACCGGCTACGGTTGCGACAGGTCCACATCGACGTGTCGGATGCAGCCGGCGCCTTCGCGGTGAGGATGGATGATGGCGGCCTGCGTCGCGTCGAGGCCGAAGGCGTGATCCGCGCGGGCCGCGTGGCGGGCGGGATCGTGGGCGAGCAGTTCGGTGGACAGTTGCAGGGGCCCTTCTTCGAAGGCCTCGTCGCGTCCAAGGGAACGGCCGGCGGTATCTCGGGGTACACGGGTGCCCTGGTGCGCGAGCGATTCGGAACGATCCTGCAGGCTCACTTCAACGGGACCGTCGAAGCGCCCGTTGCCGGCGGGCTCATCGGCCACGCCGATCGAGGAAGCTGGAGCGGCGGCCATGCCCTGGCGGTGGTCCGCGGCGCGGTCGCCGGCGGCGCCGCGGGCAAGGTCACGTGCGGTGCGCTGGTCGACCAGGCGACTGCCGAGGGCTTCATCGACTCCGACGGACAGGCGGGCGGCATCGCCGGTCGAATCGGGGACGCGCGCATCCGGGACAGCTATGCATCGGTTGGCTACGACAGCATCGGCAAGACGACCGGCGGTGCCGTCGGCGTCATCGCGGATGGCGTGCGCACGTCACCCCAGGGCCCGTTCCTGTGCACGGGAACCCACACCCGCCCGAAGCCGTCGACGCTCGCCTCGGTCTTCTACGACACGAGCAGTTCGCCGCCCGGCGCGGGCGGAGAGGGCCGGTCGGATCAGCAGCTGCGCGACCAGACGACCTATCCGGCCGGGTGGCGCGACCCGCAGCTCCGCCGTTGGGAGTTCCGGCCCGGGTACATGGCCGCACTGACCGGGATGCCGCGATCGTTCAAGCGCGTGGCGTCATCCGGGTCGGACCGGGCGACCGCCGCGCCGGAGTGATCGACCCTGATGAAGGCGATGAGGGGCCGGGCTTCCAGCGGATCGCACCCGGGATCGCGCCTTGGGCTGCACGCCGGAAGATCCCTCGCCCCTCGTCCGGCAGGCAGGGGCGCCGCCGGATCTGGCAACGAAGAAGGGCCAACGGGTTGCAGCCCGTTGGCCCTTCTCGATGTCCGATGGCGCGCCCGGAAGGATTCGAACCTCCGACCCCCAAGTTCGTAGGCGGGGATCGGAGTTCGGTTTTGAAGGACAGCAACCGGTCTCACTAGGTGAAAAACGGCTAAGCCCTTGATGCGACGGCTGATTCCAGATGCACATTTGTGCCCGAGACATGCCGTTCTAGCTCGGCATTTGCGCCCGAATCCAGCCGGACCGACGAACCTCGGGCACACACTACGATCAAATGTGTCCAAGGGGCAAGGGGTCGCGCATCAGGACATGACTCTGTCAGAAGCTGAAGTCATTGGTCACTTGCGCGCTGGCCTGCAGTACTTGATGTAGTCGTGCGCGTACCTGACTGCGCTGCTTTCAAAGATGGACAGCAGGACATCACCTACCTGCGCCAGCGCGATGCCGTCTGTGCGCGTTCGGAACAGCGGCTCGCCGCGCAGCACGTGCACGACCACCGCAGCCGGCTCGTTGATCCGAGGCTCGAGTTCCAGATCGGGGTGAAGGGCGTGGATGAAGGCTGGGGTGAGCTCCCGCGTTCCGCGCGGCACTTGGACCGCAAGATCTAGGCGCGGCATGCCCACCAGGTCCAGCGCGGGGAAGTCCAGCATGGCCGCCGCGAATCCCGACAGCGCGACCGAGCCCCAGCCCCTGCGGTTCGCGTGCAGCAGTTCGCCCGCCCGCGCAACCAGGGTGCTCGGATCCATGGGGCACGCGCCCCGGGCAAAGGTGAACCGCAACGCCCCTGCCCGTCCTCGGACGGTGGCCAGCAGTTCGGGCGATAGGGCGCCGAGGTCAAGCTGGGGCCCCCTACCGTCGTGCAGCAGCCCGGCTTCACGCAGCGTCTTAAGCACGCCATAGATCGTGGGGCGCGAGAGCCCGGATTGCTCCGCCAGCCTGGTGACCGGCGTGTGGCCGTCGTCGTGAAGGGCCGCACGAGCCAAGAGGCGAAGTACCTCGTGGACGGAGTTGATCGAGTCCAGCGGGATTCGTTTGCCCCTCGCGGGCGTTTCGTCGGGCGCGACCACCTCGAGGGTCAACCGCAACCTGATGCCGGTTTCCAAGGCGGGCAGCATCCGGTTCCACTCAGCTCGGATGGTCTCCTCACTTAGCTCACGCGAAGTCAGCACAAGACACACCCGCAGCGCTGGCCCCAAGAGCGCTAGGTGCGCTGCGGCATCCAGCATCGCCGCGCGCACGTCTCGGACGCTGGTAATACCCCGATCCTTGGTCAGGACGGTAGTCGCCACCATGTAAGCCGCCGGCTTAATGTTAGACGGCACTTTACACTCTCACGGCAGCATCCTGCATTGGTGGGATCACGAGCGAACCGTCCTCAAGGAAGTCCGTGCGCAGATCGCCGCAATGCCAGAGGGCGCGCTTGATGACGGGCTAGAGTTGACGGCCTTTATTGACGAACTGATAGGAAGCAAGGACGCGCCCGGTCGCCTTCTTGACCTTGGGCGGCTTGTCCATCGCTCGGTCTTCTTACCCGGAACTTGTGGGAGCAGCTCGCTTAAAAGGATCCTCCCCGCCCTTCTTGCGACCTTGGAGACACTCAGAGCGCACTACGGCAACCCGACCTATGGAAGTGCGGATGGCGTACCAAGTTTTTCAAGGATCAAACGTGGGTGCAAACCGACTCGCAAGGTCAGGTCATTGACCCCTACCTACTGTTGGGAGAACGCACTGATGAACCTGAACTTGCAGGATTGGAGGCGCTCGAGGATGAAGCCTCGACGATCGCGGATGGTGGCGCTGCCATGGTCGCCTACGGCCTGCTCATGAGTGGCCTGCTCGACCATGCAGCGCAGAAGCGGCTCAAATTGCAGCTGCTTCGCTACTGTGAGCTGGACACCTTGGCGATGGTTATGGCTTGGCAAGGCCTCAATGAACTATGCAATGCACGCAACGAGAATACCGACAGGCCTCTACTTCTGAAGAACTTCATGCCGACGCCGAAGCATACTCATGACTGACAGGGTGACGCCGGAAGTTCGTTCGCGAATGATGGCAACGATTCGCTCGCGAGACACGCGTCCGGAGTTGACGGTACGTCACCACCTACATGCCCTCGGGTTCCGATATCGAGTTTCACCGAAGGGCATGCCGGGAAAGCCGGACATCGTCCTCCGAAAGCACAAAGCGGTAGTTTTCGTTCACGGCTGCTTCTGGCATGGGCACCATGGCTGCAGGTACGCGAAGCTACCAGCGACCCGGCCCGAATTTTGGAGCGAGAAGATCTCGTCAAACCAAAAACGAGACCGGGAGACCGAATCACAGCTTCGAACGCTTGGCTGGCGGACTGCAGTGATTTGGGAATGCGCCCTGAAACTGAATCGAACTGCAGCACTCAAATCGCTCGTTGATTTCATCGGCTCGGATCGGGACGCGGTAGAGATTTTCTTCTCGTGAGCTACGTTCTCAAGTAGGCGTAAACCACCCCCGCGATCTGACGAGCCATCCACGGCGGCACCGCATTTCCGACTTGGCCATACTGCCACCCTTGGGCGCCTTCGAAAAAGTAATTGTCAGGAAACGTCTGCAAGCGCGCAGCTTCGCGCACCGTCAGACTTCGAAACTGCGCCGGATCGGGATGGATGAAGTAGTGGCCGTCCTTCTTGAGATGACTCGTTATCGTCAAGCTAGGATCGTCTTTTAGCTGCACTTTGAATCGATCGACAAATTTGCCACTCTTCCAGTTCTTGTGCTCCGGATGCAGAGCTTCCGGGAACTCCGAGGCCCCGCGTGGCGACCGCCCGTGAACTTCGCCGAACGTAGAAACATAGGCATAGCGCTGAAGATCGCTGAATTGGTGACTCCGCGTTTGGTGATTGAGCAGGCAATCGAGCCTTCGGTCGAGAAGCCACGACTCAAGATGATCGGGCACCCTGTCGCAACCACGCGTGCGGGCTTGACGCAGCTCGCCACGCCCCCGGTCAATCGACTTGGATACCTCAGCAGATAGCCCACGCAACCGTCTTGCGACCACGGTGTCCTCAAGTACCAGATCTGCAGTATCGCGGAGCAAGCCTCCCGCAAAAGCTGCCCAGTCTTCGACGACGCGTTCCTTCTTCTCTACACGCAAGCCGCTCCGCAACGGCGGCAAGGTGCTGATCAAATCGCCGACTGAACACCGGTTCGCACTGGAGGCCAGGAAATGCGCCGTTCCGACATACACGTCGCTGCGCACTCCCACTAGAATCACGCGGTGGCGCGCCTGTGGCACGCCCAAGTCCTCCGCACGCAGGATGAAGTTGCGGGGATCGTTGACGGAATCGCCCTCTCCTGCCGGCTTGATGAGCGGCACCAACTCATACCGAGGACCGCTTCTGCCTCCCGGGCGCCGTAGAGACTCTGCGATCTCTTCGAATACCGATAACCCAAAGGCCTCAGCGGAAAGGAGGCCTTTTACATTTTCCATCACGAAGGCCGCAGGACGGAATCTCGAGACGAGCTTGCGATAGTGCTGGTACAGCTCGTACCGCTCGTCGTCTTCTGGGCGGTATCCGACGATTCCTCGGTTGCGGGCCCGGCCGACCAGTGAGTATGCCTGGCACGGCGGGCCTCCGATCAAGACCCATGGATCCCCCTTCTTTACAAGCGCCTCAACGCGTCCGCGCAGGACGCGGTCGTCGGCGGCGTCGCCCAGTTTCAGCTGGCAGGCCTCCCTGTTCGCGGCGACCCATTTCTCCTTCGTTTTGGCAGTGAAGGGCTGCTGCCCGCGCCCGGAAACATAGTCGTAATAGCTGGCTGGTGCATGGCCCGAAGGAAACTGCCGGAAGAACGCTCTGAGGCGAAGCGTCTTCCATGCATTCTGCTCCATTTCCGCGGAAATGGCGATACGGAAAGGCCTAGATCGGTTCGGCGCAACGAAACCGGAAAACCCCTCACCCAAACCGCCTGGGCCGGCAAAAATGTCGACGACTGGAATTTGCATTACTCGAACGTGTCCATCCGGCTCAAGCAACCGAGCCGCCAGGATCGCACGAAACTGACAACTGTCAACTTTCGTTGGCGGTGCAGGTACTAGATGTTGTCAAGGATGTACTGCGTCGCAGCACCTTGCACGTGCCACCGCAGAACGTGGGCAACTTGGAGCGACCGCGAAACCGCCCCATCACGCTTCGAACGCCTTGCTGAAGTATCCGCAATCCGGGTCTCCCAGCGTCCCGACAACGGTCCCGCGATCCAGCAAGCGATTCTGGTTCTCGCAGCTTGTCTCAGGGAGAAGGCCACAGGAGTGACAAGCCGCAAGATTGCAGCTGTCCGGCCCTTGACCTTCACTCTCGATGCAGACCGGATCCGAGGAACACCATTTCGCGTTCTCGAGTGCCCTGCCGACGGCGCCCTCCAATCGACCGGGTTCACCCATTCTCACGAGTCCGCCCATGGACCCTTCGGAGTCGCCTGCGGCTGTGTAGATCAGGATTCCCGCCATGCCCGAATTGCCCTCCGATCTTTCCGAGAAGTAAATCCTTTCGCGGAGAGAGGAGGATCCATAGCCACTGTCGAAAATCAGTTGGTTTATCAGCAAATGGGCAAACGTATGAATCATCGCACGTCGCGGATGCGAGGATTCGGGCTCAATCCCGCGGCGCCGCGCCAACTGGGCCATGCTTCTGGTGACTGCATCCAAACGCCGCACGTGGTGTTCGAGATGCCCCCGCTCCCAAAGCTCGAGAGCCTCCTGTCTAAAGCGCAGAAAGATCCCCTCACCGTAAACCATTGTCGCCGGGAGCCAACGCGTGCCTTCGGCGGCTGGCGCTGAGCGCCACAGTAGCTTCGTGTACTCATGTGGCTGCCGACTTCGGGCATACAGTCGGCTATACCCTTTGAGTACGCGCGTTTCACGTAGTGTGTCCAGTAGAGAGATGTGTTCAAAGTGGCTACTTATGATTCCACCGTAACTCGCGATCGGGTGACTTCTGATCTTTAGGATGCTTTTCGGCATCCCCTTGACCTCTCCCTGAGACTGGCTGAAGACCTTGAACTCTCGGCTGCGCTGGTCGTCCGCAGGCTCCGCCTCAGAATTCACACAGGCTCCACTCACCAGGTCAAGCGCCCGCTCGAGAAGACCTGTAGGCAATACGCGCCACCCAGCCAGCGGGCGCCCGTCGAGCGTGATGCTAGCGAGAATCGACAGAAGCGTCTGCTCATCCAATCCGACCGAATCATTAATGCCCTTGAGCTTGCTGAATGATCTCTCCAGTTGCCGGAACGGCTCGATCGCATTGAAAGTGGTAACGAAGGACGCGCGCTCATCCCCGGATAACGTAATCCAAGGCTTTAGGTCACGGAATGCTTCATCGGCGGACTCAGAGTCCAACCGTCCGTCATTTGCGCGACTCGCCTCTCTGAGGAGCCTTCGAACAAAGGCATCATCCTCGAGCAGTTCGACAAGCTCATCGGACAGCTTCCCGGGAACCTTGTCAGGGATATGGATCGCACTCGCAACGTCCGCGAAGTAAAGGTTACCTGCGCCCCGCAGCAGAACTAGAAGAGGTGCATCACAGCTGTTGCACTCCGAGTCGCCAGGCGAAATGGCAATCGCCGGATTCTCGCTGCAGCACTTGACGCCAATCCGAGAGAGCGGCGTTGCATCGGGTTCACTGCTGGCCGGGTCTCCGCCGAATGCCCCCGCGAGTGTTCTCTTCGCCAAGATGCTCCAGGCCGCATCGCCATCCCTCCGGCGCACCAGTTCGATTCGCACCCCGGCACCGCCCGACTCGCCAGTCGCCACCTGCCTAAGGCGCGCCCCTTCCGTCAGGTCCCTCCGCAAGCTGTCGACCCCCCTACCTTCCTCTCCTGCCGCGAGCCACTCCAGCCATGGGAAATCCCGCAGGTGCCCGTTCGCGCAGGCGGCAACAAATCGCATCTGCAACATTGCAGGCTGCTTGGCGCCCGCGCCATGAGCATCGCAGCGCGGCGCTCGGGGGTCGTGGAGATTCGCTTCCTTCATCAACCCACACCCAGACACCGGACAAAAGTGCCATCGGGGAAACCGAAGCCAAGGCAGTCTGGTGGAGGAAGCGTTGCTGAGGTCGAACGGCGGAGGGGTCAGGAAGAAGTCAACGCCCAAGCTCTCGGCCAAGCGACGTTCATTCCGAATTCTCCTCGTCTCGTCTCTTACCACGGCGCCGGGCCACGCATCGAGGCCCGCGTGGATCAAGGACTCTGGACCCGGAAAGTCCATCATCGCGCCGACGCCAAACGGTGCGACGGCCTGCGACGATCGTATGGGCCTTAAAGATCGGATGGACTTCGCTGCCATCTCAGTGTGCCTCCAAGGAGTCGTCGGTCAATGCCAACTGCTCGGCGTACCACGACGACACTTCTGCATCGCACGTGGCATCAACGGCCCGCAACGACGTTGGGGTGGCCCAGCCAGCGAGGCGCCACGACTCGGGCTTCTCCCTGCCCGTCGGGAACATCAGCATCGGGCTGTCCCCGAGCGCGCCGGAAATCACGATCTTTCCCCACTCGTGCGGATTGTATGCGCGCCACTCCCGTACCAGTCGGCGGAGTTTCTCGACAAGTGCAGTCACCTCGTCATCCCTGGCAACGCTCTCCGCCCTCTTTCGCAGCTCGATCTCCACCCACGCCAGCGCCTCATCCATCTCGATCACTTGCTGGGGACCGAAATTTGCCGGCACTCGCTGCCTCAGCATCGACACCATGACTGCATGCAATGCTCTCTCCAAGACGGGTGGGCTGAACGGTGTCACGCTGGTGGGCTCAACCCATGCATAGATCGCTTGGTGATACGCGCGGAACCGCTCGTAATGACTCCGATCCCGAGGCTTAGTGCTGCTATAGAGCATGACGACCAATCCAGGCCTGTCTTCCCGCCGACCGACCCGACTCGAAGCTTGGATGTATGAGGCCGTCGTTTTCGGCTGGCCGACAATCGCCATTAGGGACAGGCGCGGAACGTCAACACCAACCTCAACAATGTTGGATGCGAGACACGCGTCTTGGGGGCCTGACTCCGCCCATACCGAGAATCCTCCATCCTTGTCGGCCGCGAAGTTGTGCACGCCCTTCTCGAGCGAGCGCAGCGCATGCGGCACCTCGCCGGAATCCAAGCGGCTGGTCAACTCAAGGACGCGACCGTCCACGTACACTCGGCGAGACTTGCTCGGCTCCGTCGCCCTTCGCTTTCGAAGGACTCCAAGCTGATCCGGAATGTCGGCCCCGAAGAGTGTCAGAGCACCTCCAAGTTCACGGAGAGAGTTGTAGTACGCCAAGAGCGTCCACCAAGGATCTGCCACTTCGGCGGCCTCCTTAGTTTTGGCGACGCGATCCCCTGGTGTGTTGGCATATGCAGATGACGCCAGATCGGCCGCACCTTGGGCCAGTGCGGCGTACACGATTCGCTGAGTTGTCTGCATCGAGCCATGCCCGGGAGCAAGCACACCAACATAGAGGCGGCCTGGCTTGCTTGAGTCCTCGCGCGCGAAGAATGCATCAGATGCGTCCAGTCCTGGAGGCGGGAACACCATGCTGTCCTTGCGTGAATACAACCCAAGGATCTGCTCACCCGCGCGAGCGGCAGTGGCCGTCGATGCAATGACCTTGGGCGAGGTGCCAGACTTGTAACGACACAGTGCGTCGATCGACGTCTCAAACAGCCCAACCATCGTCCCCAGCGGTCCAGTCATGAGATGCATCTCATCCTGAATGATCAGACTGGGGCCAGCCGCGTGCCGCGCTCCATCAGCATCTATACCAAAGAACGCTCGCGTCTCCGGCATCCATGCCAGCATCGCGAACTTGTCGACCGTGCCAATCAGTAGCGTTGGTGGCGACCTGTAGAGATTCTCGTCAACAACTTGCGCTGGAATTCTAAGACCCCGACCTTGACCAAATTCACAACTGCGATCGGGGCAGACGTACTCGAACGTTGCAGCAGTTCCACTACCCGAAATTCGATAGCCGCGAACGAATCCGAGCTCGTCAGGTCCGAAGGGGGCGCAGCACCATGGGCACTGCAGCAGCACAAATGGGTTTCTAGCGGCGGGATCTCGCCTCAGATTCTCAAGGCTTTGCTTGGCACCAGGTGCCTCATTGCTCCTGTTGTCGATCCTATTTGGTGTGTTGCTTCCGCCGACCCAAAGTCCAACAGTGAAGGGGAGATCGCCCAGTGCGTCCTGCGAATCGACACGGAGCAGCTCCATGGCGCAGAAGAGCTTCACAGCACGCTCAAACTGCTGTGCGGTTAGGAGTCGAAGCGTGTATCGCATCATGATCGACACAGCGCGGTTCTCACCTTCCGCCTTGCTCACTCGACCGGAGAGGGCGTTGTAGAAGACAGTAAACGCCGTCAGCCCCAAGTAGGCTTCCGTCTTGCCGCCGCCGGTCGGGAACCAGATCAGATCGACCGTTTGACGATCATCACTGTCATCGTGAACAACGCCATCCAATGACATGAGAAGGAAGGCAAGCTGAAATGGTCGCCACATTCCAACTGGGCGATCCAATCTTTGTTCCGCGGCTCTTGCATCCTCAGATTCGAGATCAAGCGCCTCGTATGCTCTGCTCCACCCCACAGGATCTGGATCAGAAGCTGCCGACCTCCCTCTTAGACGAGCGCCCGATGCGCTGACCTGGCCCTTGGCATAGAGCGCCAATCGCGCCTCTCCGGAGCGGCGGTGCTGCGCCATCAGCATCGCGCGGTTGGCTAGCGCGAACGCCTTTAGGACGTTTGCATCGCGTCCGCGGAGCAGCTGCAGCCCGTCCCGCATTCGATCTGCCACCTTCTTGCATCGCTGAACGATGGCAACCGCAGTTTCCTGCAACTCTGCGACGCTGTCGGGCTTCAGATCCGATATCCATTTCTCATAGCCAGACACCAATCGCTCGAGCAGGTCCAACGCCATCGAGTCCGACCGCTCCATCTCGGAGAACAAGCGCATCGGCAACTGCAGCGGCCTCCCCTCGCGATCTATGACATCGAAATCCATGGGATGCATCTCCCATGCCGGCATGACGTCCGTCCACAACTTCGTACCGTCGGAGGTGTCCAGCCAGTCCACGGCACAGCCGTGTCCCACGCTGCGCACAGTGCGCTGGCGATAAATCACGCGATTTACGCGTTCATCCTCTAGCGGATCGTATGCCTCTCGGTCGGACAAGGTTGTACGCGGGTAGTTCTTGATGACTCCAAGCGGTGCCTCAATCACCAGCCCGCTTTGGAACAAGCAGATTGAATCGACGGCACCTTCTCCGATCCGAGATTCGTTAACCAGAGTGATCGTCACTAGCCGCTCTTGCGGCGCAGCTTCTGGCCAACGGCGCACATGCCATCGGATTGAAATCTTCCCGGGAAAGCCCTCGACTCCCGCCACATCATGTCGACCAAGGCCGGCGTCAAGATCGTCGGCACCGAGGGAAAGTGTGGGTTCCTTGTGCTGGGCGATAAAGGGGGCTCGAAGCCACCATGAGCGATCACGGCTCTCTGCCTGAGCTTGTGATCCATCCGTCATTGCCACCTTGTGCAGACGGTAAAAGCCGCAATTCTCCTGTTCAAATGAGTCACGACCGGTTCGAAATCGACTCGCGACGATGATGTTCAGCCTTTGCCGCGCTGCCTCAAGAGCTCCAAGATCAACGACGAAACTCAGCCCCATCGCGGAAGGCTTAAAACCGTTAGTTGCCGTCAGCCCGAAGTCGTCTGACTCGGCGTCAAACCTCCTCGTGCGGGCCTGCGCCTGCGCGCGAACGTCATCATCCCGGGCGTTCCTCGCCGTGTCGGCATCTGCTGGGCCCGCACCCAGTCCATCCGCGTCATCTGCATCGGGCGATTCCAGCGTTTCTCTTGGGTAGAGGACGCCTGCGCCATAGCGTCTAACCGGGCCATCCCTCGTGAGAATCTCCTCGCCGTTTCCCTGCCGCACAGCTGCGAACTCTTTCCAGAGTTCTTCGTTCGACAGCCTGGCAGGAAGGGTCTCGAGACTGATGCCGACGGGATCAGGTCCAACAACCTCACTGCGAAGGCCCCGCAGAAGCAACAGGCGGCTCTCCAAGTTCTCTTGCAACCCCATGTTCCCCCCTAATGACTTAGCGCTTCACCCAACGATCTTCGCCGCATAGGCCTGCTTCATGCCCTCGGGAAGCAAGACATGCACCTCCTGACGGCCTCTCGAAATGCCCGTGTAGAACAGGGAATCGCCAAGGCTTGCCACGTCGGTCAAGATGATGGCCGGGGCATCGAGGCCCTTGAAGGCATGCACCGTGCTGTAGCCTGAAAACCCGTATTCCGGAACAGCATCCTTCAATTCCCGCAGGTTCAATCCCGGCTGCGAAGTGGCGAGACTCGAAGCCGTGGATTCATTCAGTCGCGAGAGGACAACAATCTCTTCCGGCTTAAACTTCCTGCGAAGTTCAACGATCACCTTCTCGAGGATTCTGCTAAGAGCTTCCGGACTGTCAGCCCCGAAGTGAGGCTTGAACTCACCGGGAAAATCGGCGCCCAAGCACGAGGAATAGCCGATTGAAGGATTGGTCAGGATCTGGATATTCTCCGTAATCCTGAGCGCGTTCCTGCAATTTTCCCTGAGCGTAACAGTTGCCTGTGCGATGCCTTTTCGATCAAGTCTGGCCAGCAGTTTTTCTTCCGTTGCCCCTGCAGCGAAAATCGCTTGTCCGGAGAAGTCGCCCGAAAAAACCCAGCGCCCATCCTTGAGACCTCCTTCCAGCAGCAGATCCAAGGCATCAACCATGTCGGACTGAAGAAGGTCTTGCGCCTCGTCCACTACCAGCACGTCGAATTTTGACCCCTCATCAGCTTCAATCAGCTGAGTAAGGGCGCGCTTTGTGAGATCGCGCCAGAACTCGCTGTCAGCTCCGGGGGGGACTTGCTCATTGGTGAGTTCCAGCATCAGCTTCGAGAACGTGCCAACGTAGCCATGCTCGCCGATGGCGGCGCCCATCTCCTTCTTCAGCCAAGCACCAAGCAGGCTGTTGAAGCACAAGAAGCCAACCCTGAGGCCGGATTCTGCAAAGAATTTGGCGAGTCGGAGCGCAATATAGGTCTTCCCGGTTCCTGCCGCCCCCTTCAATACCAATCTTTTGATTTCAAGAACCAAACTGGCAGTTGCCGCCTGTTTCTCGGTTGCATCAAAGATGATCTTCTCGAGACGCTGGACGTTAGCCAACGCTTCACCTTCGCAACGGAAGTCGGGCCGAAGAACATTGACCAGCGCCTCCATCTCCTCCTGAGAGGGTCTACTGCGCTCTTCATCGAACCAGGAAACTCCGCGATTTCCGTCTCGTTTCATCGACGCAAGCTCTCGTCGACGAGCTTTGAGCGCTCGAGCAAGCGCTTCGGCAACTCCGTGAGACGAGATCTCGGATCGCGTTACGACCTCTGAAGGCATCCACTCCAACTCCGCAGCGGAGTGGTCCGGTGCTACACGCAGCTCTTCTAGCGAGGAGAAGACCACACAGCTGTGCCAAGGCCAGCGTGAGGAGTTCCCGATCCCTAGCCGCTCCATCTCATCCCTAGGTCGACTATCGAGCCACCTCTTGAGGGAATGCATGGCGGATCTAGCCTGCTCGAACGGCCCTTCGCTACAGTTCTGTGGATGAGAGTAGTGATACGTCCAAATGCCGTTCCTGCGACTTACGTTGCAGCCCTTTACCTCGACGACCATGATGCCGAGCCCGGGTGCAAGCACGAGAAAGTCCGCCTCGCCCTCCATCTTCGTGATGTGTCGACGGATGTCGAGCGAGTGCAATACGTACCATGTCTTCGAGGCGCCACGATCCTCCCGCAGGCCGCAAACAATTTCCCACTCGGACAACGGTGTTCGCTTGGGCTTTATTGCATGCTCTGGTATCAACCTTGCCAATTCTTTAGCCTCTGGAGTTGACTTGGATAAAGCTTTCCGGCCTCTCCTACGCTCATGACCTCGAGGACGACGTACTTGCGACCGCCATGTTCCTCCCCTACGACATTCCCTGCCTCCCATTGAACTCCACTGGCGATATCCGCTTCAAGCTCGTCATCGAGACGATGAACGAGATCGCGACCCGCCGAACGATGCGCGCTGCGAAGGGACTGTACGTCACTCCAGCAGTGCTGAATGAAGACTTCGATATCCTCTTCGGCCCGAAAGAATCCCAGATCCCGTGCCGCAAGAATCAGCGCTCTGAAATCCGCTCGCTTCGCGGGCGCCCAGGGCAGCTCGCCGGTCCAAGCGTCTTGCCTCCACGTATCCTTGCCTCGTTCATCGAAGGCAGCCTTGAACTTGGCATCGCCGCAATGGTTGAGGCATGTGCGAACGATCTGCTTCCAAGCTCTCATTCGCTTTTTTACGGATTCGACGCGCTCGATGCCAAGTCGTTGCTGAGCCCCGCTCTCGAGGAGCTCTCGATCGGGATCGTCAACGTTGACCGGGATCAAGTCACCGCTTTGGAGATCCAGAACAGGAACGCGCTTTCGCTGGCCATTCAGCAGCCTCACATCATCGCCAACACTTAGCGCGACGTACTCGCCGGACTGAAATCGTACGACACACGCCGACACTGGTTCGCCGGCACTTTCATCCGTCCGATCTGACGGAGAAAACAGATCATCTGCGATGAACGGAATATCCTGATTCCTGTCCTGTCCCTCCTCAACTAAATCGGCCACCGAGCCAATGATGTGGTCGTGCGTCTCCCACGTCACGCGCCAAGACCTCTCTTTGAACATTGGCGACAGCGCTTCCCTGGTGAAGTCATCGCTCTCGATAGCGACTCCATACCGCAGCACGTGCACGCATTTCCAGCGACCCTGACGGAGGAGCTTCACGGCACTCGCGAACGGAAAGCGCTTCGAATGCAGCGGCGAGACCAAGACCAACGAGTCACCCACCTCCGGGATCTCACGAATTCCACCGATAATCCTGACTCTTGACCCGTATTCGCTCTCAAACCGTTGGTTCGCATCGAGTGGCCATCCGGGCGGAGACTCATTCCACGGTCTGTTCCAGACATGGATATCACCGTCGTAGGCACAGTAGAGAGAGTCGAGGAACTCAGCTTTCTCATTGGGACCTTCATCTGAAAAGACTTTCTCAATCTCAGTCAAGACGCGTCCAAGTTCAGGAGTCTCCGAGGCCTCCAAGAGGAGGTCCTCGCGCACGGAATCAATGAGGTTGAAAGGCTGCAGACTCTGCAGAAGCATCAGACGCAGCTGCCAAAGCTTGCTCGTTGGCTCTCCTCGTTCGCCGGCCCTGACAATTGCGCTCCGCAGCACACTGTCGACCGCAGATATCCGTGCATCGTGAATGCAATGAAAGTGCGCTGAGCAGCTTCCTGCCTGTGTCCATATCCTCGCCTCCAATTCCATCGTTGCTCTGCCCCACTCATCCAAGCCGGAAGTTCAGACCACCCAAACCTGGAATCGCTATCTCTGGGTCCGGCCAATCTTCACACTGGCAACCCCAATCGCCCAGAGCATTCACGATCCTGTTGGAGTCCGGCTGTCCGGACAACCATTCATCCGGCGTCAACAAAACGATCGCAGGTGTTTCTGCCGTCCGGAATGACTCCTCCTCAAGGACACCGAGTGCATTCGGGCCGTCGACGATCACTACTTTTGCCTGCTCGTCTGCAACTGCATGACGTTCGCCAAGATGCCTGCACACCGCAAACCCTGCGCCCACATTGAACATGAGCAACTGCGCCAAGGAAGCACCGGCAACGCGAAATCTCTCGGCAGATGACATGAACTGAGCTTCGCGACCTGCAATTTGCACTGCGTTCTCCAGCCTGAGGCATTGCTCAGGGCGACAGGAGACGCCGAGCCGTGCTGCGAGCTGCGAGGTTTTCTCAGCGCACCTTGCAGACTCCAGTCCTGGTGCACCCTCTAGAGCAAAGAAGTCGTTCCTCCTCCGCGACTCGATACAAGACGGCTTCTTTCCGCAGGTTGTCTTGATTCGATATAGGCCATCCGGATCCTGTGCCGGATCCAAGACCGTACCTTTCGTGAATCTGGTCCTGTTGCGCACGGGCGGAAACCAGACTGTGTCGCCCGGGACGACGTCCTTGGGATGCGAAGCTTGAAGACTCGCGAACAATGAGCCCAAGGCGAGCCAAACGCTCGCGGATTGCCGTGCTGGCACTATTAGAACCAACCGATGAAACTGCCCAGCGGTCGCGGCACTGACAACCCAGTGACCGACGTTTGCCAAGCCATCCGCCCACATTGGAACCTCGAACTCCGAAGCGGATTCATCACTCGCCTCGAACATCGTCCAAGAACCGCAGTCCTTCAAACATAAAGCTGGCGATAGCTTGGCTCCGCCGAAAGCCTTTCGACTTGACTCCCTGACGTTCGAAACGTGGCCAGGGGCCACTGGACCCCCAATACCCGCGCCAGTCACGAACGGTGCCGACATCACAGGGAGAGGGAGGCGAAGTTGTTCGCTGCGATCAGCGAGGGGGACATCGTCTTGAGCCAAATCGCGAAAAGCCCAGGATTCCGGAACATCGGCGGATTGGCGCTTCTCTGAATCCATCCGTCATTGACGCTGAGCCCTCCCCAAGCATCCAAAAGATCGCGCCGCACGCGGTAGGCACCACTTCTGAACTCACCGATCTCCAAAAATCGTGTGAAGCGACCCGAAAGATCCTTGCGACCAGTCACAACCACATCTGTTTCGGTTCTCTCCGCAAGTCGAGTGTGGGCGTTCCAGTCATGCTCGGAAGAGGGAATATCCCGAACGCGCCGAACACCTTCGACCACGAGCAAGCCAATGAGGGCATAGACCAAGCCGGCCTGCCCGTCTGAAGGTCGCAGGCCCGCATAGAACACCACCCAATCGTTCCTACGGAACTCGAGGAGCTTTTTTCCACGAGTCTGCGTATCGCCGTACGTCAGATGCTCGAAGTCGGGATCAAGGTGCATCCGCTGGCCAGTCAGGTGCGCAGGCAGCTCGCACTGGACATTATTGCTGGCCGAGAAGGCCTGCAACGCCGGAGTCACGATGGAATAGTCACGCGCCATGCCCGGTGCATTTGCTCGATTCTGAGGAATCGGCACATACACGAAGTCGCCGGTTCTTGGGTTGCACGGCCCGTTCCACTTTCCGAAGCTCTGGTCTGCGCCAACACGAACCAGAATTGCCCTAGCCGGTTCGGGAAGGGCAGTCATCGGCTGCATGTAGACACGATCAGCAGCTCGTCTTCTTCGCCGCCGCACTTGCGCTTCGTGTCCTGATGTGTGGGCTGCGCAGAAGAACCCCCATCGCCTGCCAGGAGCATGGCAACGATGTAGCTCTCGAGGCGTTCCCGCACCTGGGGATCGTGGTTTTTCCGATAGTCGCGCGGGAGGCTCTCATAGATGTCTCGCACCGCGGCAATCGAAGACTCGTCAGCCTCTCCTCCGAGATAGACGAACGTATCGCTCAACAGGGTCACGGCGCGGTCGTATTCCGGTGCTTCGCCAATATCGTGGGCTATATCCTCCTCCGAGTGGAACTTCTTCCCATGACGGTAGGCGAAGCGTCCGGCTCGCTCTTCATAGATGCAATCGGGACGATCTGCATAGCGCTCGTCGCGGTAGTACTCTCCGTCTTTGATGACGCTCGACACACGGGCGATGTAGATGAGCTTGTTCTTCAGCTCCGCGACGCTCTTGCCGCCAAAGCCAAGGATCCAGTCACCGGTCTGGGCGCTCGTGCGGATCTTCGGCTTGCAGATGGCCAGCGAGAGTTTGTCTTTGTGGATGCATGGGGCCCCGCCATTGTCGGAAGTCAGCTTGTAGACGTAGATGTCACCGGAGCGGACACACTCCTGAAGCTCTCGCGAATTCACTTAACCCCCCCAACTTCAATTTCCAGATAGCCACTCGATTCGCGTGCCGCAACGCAACCTTGCGCGCTCACCGACCTGGCGCGGTCGCGCTATAGCCGCGCATCACCCGCCGCCACTCGGTCCTCAACACGCAGGATGCGTCGTTTCCAACGCCCGCCACATGCATCCCCATCTTGTCGGGTTCCGCCAAATGACGCCCGACCCTACGCCATCGCGCGGCCTCCGAGTCGCCGGACACATACTCTGCTGCCAGAGGGTGACTCTCGCCAGTCTCATCGAGCACTTCGCACAGGCGCCTTGCCACGTACCAAAGTCTGCTTCCCTGCAAAATCTTCGCCCCCCTCTTCCCCTTGAGCTCCGCCACGTGCCAGCCGTGCCGTTCGACGAACACGAGATTCGCCAAGGCGCCAAGCGCGGCTTCGGAATCCCACAAAGAGAACGTTAAGTAGACCCGCGAAAGGACAGCCTCCCAGATTCGTCCGGGGTCCACCTCCAGCTCCGCGGCCGCAAATGTGATGGACGTCCTGTTTTGCAGGCAGGCGACTGCGACGCCGTCAACAAACACGCCGCACTTGTCATCCAGGAGCGGCAGCCACGCACCGACCCCCGTTTCGACCAGCGGCGCCCGAACTTCCGGGGGGCTGCGGATCCACCTGGCTGCGCGTTCGCACAGCCCCGCCAGACCCGTATCCCGAAAGAGGGACCTGACGATGCGGGCGCTGGCGAGCTCCTCCTCGCTTCTCTTGAGTGTGTACTCGAACGGTCGGTACGTCGACACGACTCCGATCAGCCAGTCCCAGTAGCGCTGGAGGATTCGCTTTTCGAGGTAGTCGTTCGCCAGATTCAGCCGGCACAAGCTGTCCCACCCGTGCCGACGCAAGTGAGCCGCTGCAAGGTCGGTCAGCCAGGTCTCGAGCAGCGGATGCAGTTGCTGGAAGCAGTTCAGGGCCTCGACGAGCCCCGGAAGCTGCACCGTGGGAGGCCGCGGCGCATGCGGCCCCGCGACAAGCATTGACCTGGCGATCCAGTCCAGATGGTGAGGGAGAATCTGGCAGCCCGAGCCCCCACCCATTCGTGAGTAAGCTCGGCGCGTCACCTCGGGATGTTTCAGTCCGTCGCCGTCAATGAACGCCCGGTCGAGCCCATCGAGCCGGCGCAGGACCCACGCCGGATAGCCCGAATGCCGGGTCGCGATCGGCCGCCGGTCCACCCATCGGCTGGTCATGGCAGGAATCCGATCCGGGCGGTTCGGACGCGACCCGACACCTCCTCGTGCAGGGCCTCGATGAAGTCGCCAGCTCGGCGGAAGGGGACGACCCGATGGCGCCTGAGAAGCACCGCGCAATCCCCGGGTACGACCATCTCAATCCGCTTCGCCCGCGAGAGGTCTTCCGGACCGTGCGCTATGCCCAGCTCCTGGAGGCAGCGCGCCACAAGCGCCGCGGCCTGCTCCGCATGCAGCGGTGCCAACCGCACCCGGTAGTCGAACCTGCGCAACGCTGCGGGATCCAGTCCGTCCATGAGGTTCGTGCTGGCAATGAACACGCCACGGAAGCTTTCGAGCTGCAGCAGGAACTCGTTGACCTGCGAGACCTCCCAGCCGTGGTCGGCGCGTCGACGGTCGCGCAGGAAGCTGTCGACCTCGTCGATTTGCAGCACGGCGCCGGCCTGCTCGGCCTCCTTGAAGGTCCGCGCAAGGTTCTTCTCCATCTGCCCGACCCAATGGGACTGGAGGTCGGACACGCGTCGCAGCAGGTGGGGTCGGCCGGCGCGGCCCGCGAGCCATTCGCCGAACGCGGTCTTCCCGGTCCCCGGTGGACCATGGAGACAGATGCGGGCGCCGGTGACCTGCCCTACCCCTTCGGCGAGCTCGGCAAGATCGACGCTGGCGTTGCAGAACGCCGGGTCGAACGCACTGGCGGGGTTGGCCAGCGAGCCGGAAACGATGCCACGGTCCCCCTGCGCGTTCAGCAATGACGATACGCTGGCCTCGACAGCCGCCACCATGCCGATGTGCCCTTCCGACGACATCCGCTCGGCCACCGACACCGCGCGCACAAGGCTGGCGGGTGCCACCCGCTCGACCTTGGCCAATTGCTGGATGGCAGCGTGGGGAAGTCGGTCGCCGCAGACGTCGACCAACAGCTTTTCCCGGGCCGCCTGCGGCGGGATGTCCACCTCGGCAATCACGTCGAAGCGCCGGAGGAAGGCAGGATCCATCGGACCGACCTGGTTGGCGATCCAGACTGTCGGAGCGCCGTTGGACTCGAGCATGGAGTTCACCCATGCCTTCAGATGATCCGCCGTCGACGCACCGCCCGTGGGAATCGAGCCGTACTCGAACAGCGCATCCACCTCGTCGAAACAGACGACTGCCTTCCGATTCGACAGCAGGAACTGGGCGGTCGCGGTTGCACCCAGGCGCTGGCCGGGCGTCAGCGTGTCCGCGTCATGACCGCAACTGGCCACCTCATAGAGGGAGGCCCCGACTGCAGCCGAGAGCACGCGGGCAAGTTCGGTCTTTCCCGTCCCCGGAGGTCCGTGCAGAAGAATGTTCACGCCCTTGCGCCCCGTGGCCAGGGCCTCGCGAAGAAGTGAGCCGATCGCGCGGACAGCCGGAGTGACGTGACCGTAAGCCTCCAGCGAGAGCGACGGCGCAGGTGCAGTCGTGATCACCCGGGCGAACAGGTCGGTGGCCTGCCGCATGGGACGACGTGCGAGCCAACGAAGGCCGCCACGGCACAGTTCGAGGTTATCCGCGACCCCGCCCCCCGTGGTCACCGTGAGAAGTCCGGTGCGACGCAGACGACTGCCGGCCGCCCGGGCCTCTGCCACCCGGAGCTCGCTGGCCCCCAGCACCACGGCAAGCTGCCTTGTGGTATCGCAGGAATCCGCCGTGACCTTCGCCAGCGCCCGGAACGACTCATCGGCCATCAGCACAACCGCGAGTCCAAGCACTCGAGCTTCGACGGTGCCGATCGAGAAGGCTTGCTGCAGGCGACGCAGGTTGCCGTGCAGGGGATCGGGCAGCCGCAACTGGCCGGCTCGGGCCTCCAAGGCTTGGCGCAGGAGCTCGAGCCCCGTCGATACCTGATCGAGTTCGAGGTCCCCGGTCCAGCGGACGTCATCCCGAAGGAGCCGCCTAAGCTGGCGGCTGGTCGGGCATGCGTCACCGTAGTCGCAGGCCGCCAGGGCCCCCAGATCCAGCAACATGCGCAGCCGCCACAGGCGGGTCAGGTCGCGAAACCGGGCAGCCTGGCGACGGGCGTCGGCAGGACACGAGGGCAGGTTGGCGGGCCGCGGCATGGTTGCTCCGGATCGATGACGGGCTTCCATGATCCGCAGGCCTGCGACAGGATAAGTCGCACCCTCGACGACGCTGCGGGGGTTCAAGGACGGAGGGCGCGCAGTGAAGTCGGATGCCAACGAGACCCTGGCAAGGCAGTGGAAGATGCTTGCCGCCGTCCCCCGCGCACCGGTTCGAATCACCGTGGCCGAACTGGAGCAGAAGCTCCTCGATGAAGGCTTCCGGGTGGCGCGTCGAACCATCGAGCGCGACCTCCAGTCGCTTTCGGCGCGCTTTCCCCTGGTCGTGGACGACCGGTCCAAACCCTTTGGATGGTCTTGGGCAAGGGACGCTGCCTTCGCCTTCATGCCGGCGCTTGCGCCGGCACAGGCGGTGGCATTGCTCTTGGCTCAAAGGCACCTGGAGGGCCTAGTGCCCTACGCGATGCGCAACGAGCTCGAGCCACTATTCGGCTCGGCAATGCGCACGCTGGGCGACTCGGGCTGGAGCGACTGGCACCGTCGCACTGCCGTCCTGGCACTGCAGTTCCAGCCGCAGCCCCCCGCAATCGATGGTGAGATCCTGGCCACGGTGCAACGGGCGATCGCCCGTCGCCACGTACTCGATCTTGAGTACAAGGAGAAGGGCGGCACCGGAGCGCGTCGGCGGATCGCCCATCCTCTCGGCCTCTTCCAACGGGGGCCAGTGACCTACCTTGTCGCCACGCTGTTCAACTACCCCGACGTCCGGCATATGGCGGTGCATCGGATCGCTGCGGCTGTCGACACCCTGGAGAGATCCCGCGAGCCCGTAGGCTTCGACCTGTCGCAGCATCTGGCCCATGAGGGCGCGCTGCTGCGCTCGGCGGGCGTGATCCGCTTTGAGGCGGATTTCCGCGCTGACGCGGCTGCCCACCTCCATGAGACACCACTTTCGCCGGATCAGGAGATCACCGGACTCGAGAACGGCTGGGTCCGCGTCACCGCGACGGTGGAGAACGACATGCGGTTCCGCTGGTGGCTGCTCGCGTTTGGCGCCCAGGTCAGGGTGCGTCAGCCAAGCGCGCTGCGCGAGGACATCGCGGCAGAGGTGGGCGAGGCCCGCGCCCTGTATATCCAACCTGAAAAATCAGGCAGTTAGCGGTCACGACATCGGCTCAGGAAGCTCGAGCTAGCCCATCGCCGCGGTGTCCCTCGAGTCGACGACCGGGCTCGCTCATCGGCTAACCCCCCGTCACGCGGGGCCGGTTCCGCCCCCCGCTGGGCGTCTGACTTGGCCACGATGACAGGCATGAAGAGCTATCTCTCCATCCTCCTACTGCCCCCCTCCCTCCTCAAGCAGCATCAGGACGGCATCCCTGACGTCGACGCGGGCTTGGCGCGAGTGATCGCGGTGCTGTGCCGGATCGAACCCCACGTGCCGATGTGGCCCCGGTTGCTTGAAGCCTACGTTGCCAGCACGGCTCCCAAACGTACGCACCACTCGGCAATTCGCCCTTCGCATCCGAATGCCCTCTTTGGATCCACCAACGACTTCAAGCTGATCTCCGCCATCGCTGGCGGGATGCAGGTGCCGGATGATCACAACTGGAGCCTGGTGGCCACGCTCGTCGCCGCCCCCACGATCAAGGAGCACCTCAAGCTCGGACCGCCGAGCGGCGAGCCACCGGAGAAGCTCCTCACCTGGCTGCGCAATGCCCACCATCCGGGACGGGAGCGTGAGATGTGCGATGCGCTGGGTGGCGCCATGGAAATCGGGGAGATCCCGGTCGAGGATCTGCCAGACAGCCCGTGGCCGGTGCGCGACCTGCGCATGTGCCTGGCACGCGCCAAGCAGACCTATCTGGCCGGCTTGGAGTACGCGCCGCGCACCCGGCCCCAGGTTGACGAACTCGGCCTCCTGAGACAGGTCGGTGACCAGGAAACCAACCCGCTGGACGAGGGGTTGGCGCCCGAAGACTTGGGACTGGTCCGTCTCGAGGTCCCCGATGCCGTCGATGACGAGGGAGAAGTCTCAAGCGCCACGCTCTCAGCTGTCAGGATCGGCACCGCAAACGTCCATGCCCACCTGCCGCTCCACGTCAGCCTGGCGACCAGCGAAGAACTGAAAGTGGCTGCAATCAGCGTGAAGGATGCGCTCGCCGCCGGACCCCACAGCGGTGCACTCGGTGTCGGGCTTGCGATGGTCACCGGGTGCGACCTTCTCGATCTCGCGCTCGCGCCGGTGCTTGACTCGGTCGACGAGGCCAAACGGTTCGTCGAACGTCAGCCGTGCGTTCTCCTTTGGCAGGCCGACCGACTCTTTTTCCTCCAGCAGGTGCGTCGCCCGCCCCAGGCATTTCGCAGGGGCGCTGTCGTGGAAGAACACTTCCTGCCCTGTTCCAGCCACGTCGTGCAGGAGATCCCGCAGGCGCTCGCAAGTCGAGCTCCAGATCAACCGCTGCCCTGCCTCGCGGCGGCCCATCCGAGGGTCGTGGAATCGGCGCGGGAGTTTGCCGCAGCCCTGCGCGCGAAGACCTTGGGCAGACAGCACATCGGCCGACTCAGGCGCGCGCTTTGCGCGCCGATCATGAGCCTGACCCAGGACGAGTGCAAAGTACAGGTGGTCTTGCCAGCGGCAGGAGTCGCGGCAGGCGCGGGAAGCTACTACTCGGCGATTACCGTTCTTGAAGCGTTCCAGATCCACCAACGCGCGGCCAACGATCTGTTTGCTTCCGAGGCCGGCATTCCGGCCTGGCTCGACGCGTACGGCGACTCGACGGTGGGCAGCGAGGTATCGGTTCGCGTGGACGCGCTGCGCGAAGACCTGACCCGGCTCAGGGGTGCGACTGATGAAGCTGCGCGCGGACGGCGGACCGCGGAGCGGGTGATCGAGGCCTTCAACACCATCAGCCGCTACACGCTGGCCGTGCTCCAGGTGCTCACCGCGCATCGGCACACGCTTGATGGCTTTGGCGCCTGGCGGAACTTCTCCTCGGACCTCACCGCGGTTGCGATCTCGGATAAAGTTTTCGACGACCGGACCAGCCTTCGCATCGTCCCCCTGCCCTCCGTCGCGACCGAGCAACTTCGCGTCCTGCGCAGGACCACCCAGGTTGCCGCGGATCTGCTGATGCCGAGCCACCCCGAGCTAGCGCAAGCGCTCCGGGGTTCGCTACATGCCACGCATCCCGCGTTCTCCATGTTAGAGAAGACTCGCGGAGGCTGGCGGCTGAGGCCTGCCATCCCGATGGATTGGTTGGCCCATCTCGATGCGTGGTCGCAACCTCCAAACACGAACCGTCACGCGCTGATCCAGGCACTCCAGCGCATGGGGGCATCCCGCGAGCTGATCAGCTTCCTCGTCGGACACGCGGAACCCGGACAGGCGATGCATACGGCGGCATGCAGCGCCACACCCCGTGAAGTGATGGAGGCACTACGCGGTCATCTGAATTCGTATGCAGAACTCTTGCAGGTCAAAGCCAGTCGCTACCTCCGCCCCTATGCCCAAGGACGCGTCACATCCAGTCGAAGCAGCTGTCGTGACGCAACAAGTCGCAGGCACGCCGCATGAAGAAAAACGTGCTGACGCCCGAAGTTCCTAGGCTTTCCGACGATCACTTGCAGCAGATCGAGAGGCACGGCGTTCTACGGACTTCCCTTATGCAAGCTCTTGGGACGAGCGAACAGCCTCCCTGCCTGGACGAACCGACCGTATCACTGGCCAAGATCCGCCTGTCGGCGATGGTGTTCGGTGGCGCGAGCCCCAAAGTGCTCCGCTACGTCATGCCCGCCTTGCAGGAAGGCCTGCGAGCATCAGACGACAGAATCTGGGTGGACTACACCCGCAAGGGCCTTCCACGGCGCTGGGTACCCGATGCCTTGACCAGCTGCTTGATCGCCACAGCCATCATCCGCCACGGCGATGGTTTGACTGCCACTTCGGAGGAGATTCTTGCTCACACGAGAAAGCTTGTAGGCAGTTTTCGTGACCCGACGCCGGCCGAGACTTCGTCACCGCGCGAATCGATCTGGCGCACGGCCTTGGCGTGGTACCGACATCATCTCCCTTGCCATCTCACCGCCATCATCGAGGGGACCACGGTCGTTGCCCCCGTTCCGAGCCGGACGATCGCCCGAGCCAATGCCCGCTTGGCCTGCCCCGTTTCGCCGGCGGAAGCGCCCTTGAAAGAACCCGACATTTTTCGGGGGCTCCTCCGTGACCAGAAGCTGGAGGACCTCAAGAAGTTGCTGCGCTGGTCACTTGCCTCGGGCAGTACAGGGGGAGCCGCAAAGGGCAGCGAAGGGCAACGTGGGCACGCGCTAGAGGTCCAGCTTGAAGAGCTGGTCCGCATCGAGAACGAGGCACACGCCTGGCTTGGCATCCAATGGTTGCGAAAAATGCTGAGGAACGGCGGACTTCGCAAGGAGAAGCTGGCACTCGGCACCGTAAAAACCTACTTCGGCACGTATACCGCGCTGTTGAAGCGACTGGACGGAGCCTCGATTACCTCACTCGACGCAATGGCGCTCGAGGAGCTCATTCACGGTCTGCTGCTGGATACCGATGGTCCCTCCCGCCGGCGGACGCTGATGTGTCTTGTAGAGATCCTGAAAGTGGGACAGAAGGAACTCGGGCTTCCTGGGATCGAATGGGGTGCGGCAACGCAGGGCCTGCCCGATGTCGAGGCCAGGGTGGATGCGAACCTGGTCTACCCGCACGAGCTTGAACTCGCGATCGCCCTCTTGGAAGGAAACCGATCGCAGGAGCCGGTTTACAGCCCCATGGCCCAGCTCGCCATTCGACTGATGGACGCCGCTTGTCTTCGTATGGGCGAAGCCTTCCGCCTGAGGGTGGGCGATGTCCACGAAAACTTCCTCTTGATCCGGAGCACCGCTCACGGAAAGACCAAGAGCGAGGCGGGGCGGCGTGCGATCCCCATGGTCGGCGAACGCTGGGCGGCTGCCCGGGCACTCCTCGACATCGCGGTCGATCGGGCGCGAGGTCTTTCGAAGCTGCCAACGACGCCCATCTTCTGCGATTCGGAACGCCCAAGTTGGCTGGTCGACCGCAACTGGCTGGAGCGGCAGATCAGTTGGGCCCTACGGAAGGGGACCAACGACCCCGCCGTCCACGCGCATCATCTCCGCCACTCGGGCATCACCAGGGCCGCGGAAGCGCTTCTGCACCCCGGGTACGAGTCTGCTCAATGGCAGCAAGGCAGGGACCTGCGCATGGCCATCGTCGGTGACGAAATGGCCAGCCGACGCGCCATGCGCGGACTCTCGCAGCTTGCCGGACATGCAGGCCCGGAAACGACACTCTCCGCCTACGTACACAACCTGGAATTCACCGTCGCCAAGGCATTGGACGCCACCCTTCATGACATCCCGCTGGCGACGCTGGCTCGCATCATCGGCGTGGCGGCCGCACCGAATGGTGAGGCGGCAATTGAAGGGGAAAGCCCGGCAGAGATGCTCTCACTTCGCCTTCGCACTCTTATTAGAGACCTGCCACCCACGGCGCTGCTGTCCAACCTCGAGCGTGCGCCCGCACCCGACCTCACGAAAAAGATGGACGCACCCGGCGCTGCTGCAATCAGCCTGCCGGCTGTTCGAAACGCCCTGCTCTTGCAACGAGATCTCGATCTTCCTGTCGAACGTATCGCGCAGCAGACTGGCATGGCCGAGAGCCGCGTCGCAGCGATCGTCTCCGAGGCGCTGAAACTTCGGGCTAGGAGCGGAATCGTGCTCATCGAGGACGAAGAGCTCGCACGCACCTCGAAGGGGTTGGTGCAGACGCGGCTGATCGAATCCGGTCGGCACCACTTCTCGACGTATGCAATGGAGCAGGCCGAGAACCTCGAGGCGACGGAATCGACCGCGCGCATGGCCGAAGCCCTGTGCAGGAACTTTTCGCAGAGCCGCTCGGTGCTCAGCATCCGGACGTGGGGAGACTTGGTCGATGGGTGCGGGATGCTAGCCGCGATGGGGGTCCTCCCACAAAGGATCGAGATCCAAGCACCCGGGGATCTTCCGTCAGTCCGCGAAGGCTTGAAGGAGTCGGACAGGTCGCTGGAGCTTGTCAACGTGATCGCGCCGAAACATCGTGTGGACGCTTCGATGCGCAAGCGTGAGCGGGCCAGTGGATTTCTGGTGCGCCTCAACTTCGAACGCGATGAAAAGGCGCGACTTCGTCCGATGGTCGCCGCGGCGGCGCTCTGGCTGATCAGGTATCGCGCGCAAGCGGTGGGACTCGCATGAGCCACTTCACTCGGCTCGAGTGTGAGATCCGCATTCTTCAGGGGGCGTCTGAAGTCCCAAGGATTGCGGCCCAGGCATACAAGTACCTAGTCGAAACCATCGACGGTACGCTTTCACTGTTGCGTGCGCACAATCCGGGCATTCGCTTCCACAATGGTGCGGGCGACATGAAGACGTCGACCAAGCACTGCTCTGCCGTCGGACGGATCAAGACGTCGCGCCCACTTGACTTGAATGGCTGCTTCGGCGACCTGCGGGAGATGATTGCCAGCGAGCGCATCTCTCGACTCGAGCAAGGCAAGCGGCGAAAGACGCTCTTCGATCTGAACCGCGTGTTCTCCGATCCCCGCTTTGAGGGGCTGGTCTCCCTGGATAGTCAGGTCGTCCATCTTCGAAACCTTGCCCGGGCTGACGCGCCTCAGCTGGGCTCGCCGTGGAGAGGAATCGCGGTCGGAAACGTGCTTCACACCCGCTGGCGGGAACAGGCTCTCACGCTAGAAGTCTTGGACAATCGTCATGCCTACAGGAGCATCGAGGTGCTCCTTGCGGGACACCCCGCATTCCTGCGATCGGCCACCCCAGATCGGCCGGTCGCGGTCGTGGGCGCAGGTACGATTAACGCCTTCAGGCTCGATATTGCGCTGGTCGAAGAGGTCCGTTTCGCGACCGATGAAGACCTGGTCCACTGCCAGCTTGAGCCGTCATTGCTCTAGCGCATGCTAGATGGAGAGCGGACGGTCGGGGATTCGGGGGGCATGCTTGCCGAGGTCAACCGCGGTATCGATGCTGTCGCACGCACGCAAGATGTCGGCCCCAACGAACTTGGCGTAACCCGAGGGCTTGGCCGGGCGGTACCAAGTGACGGTATGCCGGAATAGTGCAGCGCCTTGGGGCCAGTGGCGTTCCATCTGCGCCAAGTGACCGGCGAGGATCTCGAGTGTGAGGTCCTCGTGGCGCACCCAGCGGCCCAACTCGGGCCGTCCCCTCCCGCAACCCACCGTCTTGATCTTGCCAATGTCGTGCAGGAGGGCGGCCACCTGGACGAGCTCTGCCAAGTCCGGCGCAAGATCACCCGACCATGCGGCGGCACGCATGGCGGTCTCGACGCTGTGGACGAGCAGCCCCCCGGGGTACGCATGGTGGTGGTTCCGGCTCGCCCTCGATGTCAGGAACGGGACCAAGAGCGCGTCGTCGGACAGCACGCCGCCAAGAAACCTGCGCAGGCCGGCGTGTCCCAGCGAATCGAACATTCGATCCAGACGCGCCAGGGCGTCCCGGGCGCGGACCGGGCAGGCCTCGTGTGGCATCAGGCGACCCGCGTGCCAGGGGACGTCGAAACTGTCCAGGACGTACAGCTCGCTGAGCTCGTTGAACCTGCGACCCCCGAGCTCCCTCGCCCTCACACGGCACTCGATCGCGCTCCCGGGCTCGACGGCCTCAAGCGCGTCCACGTACTGGGCGCAGAACACCTGCAGCTTGCCGGTGGAGTCGTCGAGGGCCGCATCCACGCGCCTGCCACCGCCGAGGGTCGAACGGGCTTCGACCGAGGTCAGTCGGGCGATCAGATAGCCGTCGGAAATGGCTTCTGCGTTGAAGGAGTCAATCCTGACCATGCGGCTGCTCTCCCAGCTCGTGCCCCACGAGGAGCTGGTCGAAGGAGGAGCCGTCCCGGCGCGTCATGTTCCGGGTCCAGCGGGCGTACGTCCGGTAGAGCATCTCCAGGCTGGAGTGCCCCAGCTGCCTCGCGATCCAGGTCGGGTTCTCCCCGGCCGACAGCCAGAGCGTCGCGGCCGTATGCCGCAGCTGGTAGGGCCTCCTGGGGCGGATTCCCAAGCGCCGCAGGAGCGGGTACCAGACGCGCTTGGTGAAGTTGTGGTTGTCGATCGGTCCGCCCACAGCATTGGCGAAGACAAACGCCTCCGGTCGGGCCTGCACGCGCGCCATCCTGCGCCGCAGCGTCTGGAGGACGAGCGCGGGCAATTCGACCTCGCGCCACGAGCCATCCGTCTTGGTCTCGTCCATCTCCCCGTGCGTGAAGGTCTCGCGGACCAGGACGAGGGCGCGGTCCAGGTCCACGTTCTTCCAGCGCAGGCCATTGACCTCGCCAGTGCGCATGCCGGTGAAAGTCCGGACCACGAGGTAGTCCCGATAATCCGGCCGGATGGCCTCGATGAGGCGCCTGCACTCCTCCAGCGTGAAGGGCTCCACGTCGCTCCGCGGCACCCGCAATCGCTTGATGTTGGCGGCGGGGCTCGGCGAGCCCGCCGAGGCTGCCGCCTCGTCGACGATCGACTTCAGCAGCCCAAAGATGTCGTTGACCGTCTTGGGCGAAAGCACCCTGCCCGGCCGGTGCGGCGAGGCAAGGTCAGCCCTGAAGTCGAGCAGGTCCTGCCGGCCGATCTCCTCCAAGGGCTTCGCACCGAATCGCGGCAGGATGTGCGAGTCGAGCTGCTGTCTCACGAGCGACTTGGTCGTCCTCCGCCACCGCACCTCGTTCTGCGTGAACCAGCGCTCGGAGAAGTCCTCGAGGGTCCGCCCTGCCCCATGCCCGACCGTGGGCCGGGACACCGTCCTGGCGACGGACTCGTGGCGATCGATGTTGCGGGAGCCGGGGAAGAACTCCGCATACCGGAACTGCCCCGCCCGCAGGGCAAGATCCAGGCGCGCCACGACCGCCGACAGACGCCTGCGGTTGGCGGGCGTGTCCGACAACTCCGTCTGCTCCCGGAACCGCATGCCGTCCGCCCGGAAGTCGATGTAGAGCTTCCCGGTCTCTGCCCGGGTCCTGACGCTAGCCATTGCAGCTGCCCCCCGACGTCAGGGGGATGCCACACATGGCCTCGGACGCGGCCCGCATGTCCCGCTCGATCGCCTCCCAGATATAGGCGACCCGCCGGCGTCCGAACGGCCGGATGTAGTGGACGCCCTCCAGAAGGACCGAGTCCTTGAGCTGCTCCCGGATCGTCCGCTCGTCGTAGGGGATCCGGCTGGCGAGTTCACGCGTGCTCAGGTAAGTTGCCATCTCATCTCCGATGTCAGTAACCTTCAGATGTAGCGTTTGAGCTACGTTCGAAGTCACTAGATCACATCGGATGATGCCTGTCAACTACTTTTGTATTCTATAGGCTACACGGACACATGATTCGATTCCGGCTCAAGGAACTGATGGCGGAGCGCGAGTTCCGGGAGAACCGCGTGATCACCTTGGCCGAGGTGGCAGAAGCCACGGGCATCCATCGGGTGACGCTGTCGAAGATCGCCAACAACCGGGGCTATCACACCGGCACGGAGATCCTCGATCGGCTGTGCAAGTACTTCGAGTGCCAAGTGGGTGACCTGGCAATATATGTTGAGGACCCCGCATAGGCCGCCCCGAGGCGACCTTGCAGCTCCTCCAGCGCTAGCGCAGCCGACCTAGACCGGCGCACATCACGCTCCGGTCCCCTGACCACGTCAAAGAACATTTGCGGCAAGACGTGTGCGCGCTCGCTTGTGCTTCAGCGCTTAGGCATCTTCCATGGAGAACGGTGGCTGCCCGCGCGGCCTGCCTCGCCTCGCCATGCTTGGGGTGTCAGGGAAGAGGCCGAGCGATACAGTGGCAACTCCCGGCTGAAGAACAACCTTCGTAGGCGCTCGTGATCCTGTCCGAGGAACAGCCAGAGATGCCGCCCATAGTCGATGTCGAACTCGGACCGGAACGGATAGGTGGGGCCTTCGTTCTCGTAGCCCTCCAGCAGGTCAAAGCCGTCCAAGATCAAGAGGGGTGCAGGAGGCGGGCTGTCGTCTTGTCGACAGCGCGATTCCTCAAGTCGATCGGTGACCGAATCCAACGCCTCGCCGGGATCCGGCGCGAGCCTCACGACTTCGGTGCAAACCCCCTTCTCCGCCGCGCGTAGTGTGACCGCACGGATCAACGCCTCTGTCAGCGATGCACCCGGGCACGCGCAGAAGGCAGGATTTCGGCCCGTCGGGAAGCACCAATAGACAAACTGCTCCGCGACGTCCTCGATGAGCGCCGCTTGGTCCGGGCTTACTTCCACAGTCTCCCCTTCAAGCAATGGCCTGGGTGCTCTGCCATCTTGGCACCCACGAAATAGTGGCTGTTCAAGCTAGGAAGATCACATAGGAACAGCACCACTGGAGCAGCTCACCTGCCTTGCGCCCCAGCGCCACAGGGCCCTGACCGGCCAGAAGAACAGTCCGGGTCCTTCACGCATCCCTTGCAATAGACCGGACACGAAGCTGGCAAGTAGTCTCATCCGTCCACTCCGCTACAAGACTTGGCCAGCGTTGCAGATTGCTGTCGCAGGGATCGAGAACGCTGGTGACAGGGTTGGTGGTACGCATCCCAGCCTGTGAGACGCGCATGTCTTGAAGTATCCGCGGTGGCCAATAGTGGCGACCTCTTCTGGGCCATAGGGAGCGAGCCGGTGTCCGACAACCGCGACGGGAGTGAAGCCGACCCGCCAAAGGGCGGTCGCGCCGCGAAGTCCCTGGAGACTTTTCGGAACCGGCAGCGAACGCGCGAGCCTGAAGCATTTGCCTTGGCCATCGAGTGGGCCAATGCATTACCGATTCGCTGGGGCGGCCGCGTATGCGTGGGAGACGAGATCCTCCGCGAGCGCGGCGAACCCACCCTCGCGGAGGCGTGGGACGACCAGAACTCGAGCGATCCCCGCTACAGGTTTCGGCTCGGCGCGATGCCTCCGAAGCCCGACTACTACTCGCCCGGGAAAGTGGGCCGCTTGCTCGGCCTGCGCCCTGCAGAACTGGCCCAGCGCGCCGGCGTGCCCGTCCAATTGTTCATGACCCAGCCCGAGGCGCCGCAGGTGCAGGCATACCTCGGCCACGTCGTTGACGTGCTGATCGTCGCCTTCGAGTACGCCGATGACGAGAAGCGGGCCGCACAGTGGTTCCTGACCCAAGAGCTCCGAGACTTCGGGGGCCACACGCCAGACCAACTCGTGACGCAAGGCAATGCCCGGGTGGTCATCGCGTACCTGGAATCCATCATGGGCGGCGCAACGGGCTGAGCTACCAGTTCGGGGCGGACAACCCTCGGACGGCGGCGCCCTGCGGTCGACCCAGGTCACGCGGAGCCGAGCGGTCGTGGCACTAAGAAGTTGGAGGCGAGGTTCGATCTGAACTGTCTCCCCCCTCGTCGGGAAGCAATTCCAAGCTAAAGCCGATGCAATTCTTACATCCCCCGGGCCGTCGATGCGCTGGAATATCGGTCTGGGCTAGCCCCTGACCTTTGGTCGTCCAAGGGGGTGACGGTGCCGGCCGGATACCGGCACTGCCCACTATGCTGGCGCGACCTACCTGGGTTTCGCGGCGTCTGGACGCGGCGCGTACGGGGCGATTCAGCTGGACTCGAGAGTTCGCGAGCCGCGCCGCCAGCAAGGCCGCTGCGCGGCATGGACTTCGTTCTACCCCGTGAGTCGGAGGATGGGGAGACACTCGATTGGGCACAGCCGAAGATGGGCAAGGCCGGTTGTTGCTTCGACTTGGCGCAGAGGGAGGCTCTCTCTCCGTTTACGGTCCTGAGCCCGGCAACAACCAGGCGCCATTCTCTGTGTATCTCGACGAAGGAGACTACGGAGAGGAGGACCTAGAGGCTTTCAGCGGCAAGGTTCACGAGGCAACTTCCCTACTCGCCGCTCTCGCATTCATGGAACGCTACCGGTGGCACAGGCTCTTTGCTCTCCACGTCGCGCCTGATGTGGAACAGGTAGTTCTGACTGAGGTGCACAAGAGTCAAGACCAGGATGTAGTCAATCGTTGGACGCGACGATTGAGAACCTTGCGACAGCAGGGCGCCGATTGAAGCCGAGACGTGGCCTGTCCTGTATTTCTGTAGGACTTAGCAAAGGGGTGAATCGATTGGACTACTTTCAGGGCGTGGTGACGGAGTACCTGCGCGCGGATCGCGCCGTTTTCGTAAACACAGAGTGTCTACTCCGCCTAGACAACGACGGGGAGCCCAAGAGGGACCGCCACTGGTACTGCGACGCACTAGCAGTGAACATCAAGGAAAAGAAGGTGTACCTGTGCGAGGTCACCTACTCGAGGTCGATGCAGGCCTTGGTCCAGCGCCTAAGACTCTGGGCTCAACATTGGCCAGATCTCTGCGCCGCGATCCAGCGCGACTCCGTACCCGGTGAAAGTTGGTCTTTCCAGCCGTGGATCTTCATCCCGCGGGGGCAGGAAGGCGCCCTTCTCGCCAAGCTCGGCAGCTTGCCGCCAAGCCTTGGGACGGCTTCCTCCTGGCTGAGGATTACCTACCTTGAGGAGGTCTTGCCTTGGAGGTACTCCACGTGGGATCGGCGCGAGACGGCGTTGGCCGAGATCAGCAGTGCGCTGGACCATACAGATGTGTCTCCAGCAGCCGCAGCCGCCGTCCTCGAGGTCGTCGCCAAGGCGCCCACCTAGTAGCTCCGCGCCTGGGCATCGCCGGAGCCGTGCGGAGGACCGGCGGGGCGACGGCTTGTTTTGGCCCGCGACCCCACGCGTCCCATCAGGTGAGACGCACATCAGCTGGACTGGCGGCCCGCACCCAGGGCCCGCCATGCACAGCCAACTCCAACTGGTCGACTCGACCGATCGCGACGGGCCCGCCACCGGCTTAAGCTTCCCCGGTACAGCCGGTGCACGCGCTTGTGGTTGACCACGAAGCCCTGCCGCTCGACCAGGATGTGCAGGCGCCGGTAGCCGAAGCGCCGGCGCTGGCCGGCCAGCTCCACCAGTTGCTGTTTCAGGCCATCGTCCCGACGCTGGGAGGCGTAATGCAGCACGCTGCGCGACAGCCCCAGCAGCCGGCAGGCACGGCGTGCCGAGTGATTCGTCCTGGCCCGCACGGCCGCCACGGCAGTGCGCCGCGCGTGCGGGCTCAGAACTTTCCCCGCGCCACCACCTTCAGCCCTTCGATGCCGAGCATCGCCTCCGCCGGCATCTTCTTGAGCTTCGCGTTCTCCGCCTCCCGCGACCGCAGCCGCTTGGCATCGGGCACGTCCATGCCGCCGAACTTCCGGCGCCACAGGTAGGAGGACGCGTCACTGAAGCCGTGCTTGCGACACAGCTCCTAGACCGGGGTGCCGGCCGCCGCCTGCTTCAGGAAGCCGATGATCTGCTCGCCGGTGTAGCGCTACTTCATGTCCGTCCTCTGTCTTGGGAACGGACTCTACTTAAGTCAGACTGGCCCGGAAATCGGGGGGCAGGTCACAGGCTCACATCATAGTTTTCAGCCAGAACTGATCCGGCCTGAAGGGTCATTAATGCGGCAAGCGCGGCCAGTAGTGTCTTCTTCATGACCATCGCCTATTGGGTCTGGAAGCTCGACAAGCGGCTTTTCATGAGGTCTAGCTTGGCCTTATGGGCCAGTGGCCTGTTGAAAACACGATTCTGGATTTGGTCGGACACCTTGCTGATGGCGATGTATGCCATGCTCAAGCCAGACTCCCGCTCTGAGGCCTTCTTCTCGACGAAATCGTATGGGAAGTTCTCGCAGAACTTGTGGAAGCCGGAGAACTGCGCGACATCCTTCGTGAATCGGAAGCCGTTTGGGGTGAGGCGCGAGCGCCGTGGATGGTAGAAGTCAACGAAAAAGATGAACCATCCGCTTCCGTCGAATGTCACGGCCTCAAACACGTCCACTTTATCGATGGCACCGAGGCGATGAAAAATGATTCGCTGCCCCGTCTGCGTTTCGAGTCTGGACAGATATGCCAGCTGACCGATCGGCCCGTTGACCGGGATCGGGTTCGTTTCAGTAAAGCCAAATGGTCCAGAGCCGTTCGGGACCTTGTCGTAGGCAGGCGCAGATTCCAGCATCGCCTTCATCATTGGATGAACGAGCTCCAGTTGGAACTTTTCGTCATCCAGGATGCGATGGATGCGCGCAAACGCCTCACGTAACGCCTTTTCTTCTTTGTTGCCCCCGAAGAGGTTTGATAAAAATCCCATATAAACTGCCCCCAAAGCCGAATGGATTACGTCATTGCAGCAATTCGCTCAGGCGGCGCAGCCCCGGCTTCTTGAAAGCCATGCGAATGAGCTGCTCCAGGATGTGCGTGTTTGCGACGTGAATGTAGGAAATGCCGGCATTGGTTTTCTTGTCGTCCTTGGACCCGATGCAGAACGATCCATCAGCATTCCATATCTGCACCTGCCCCCACGTGCACCGTACCCTTTCATTGGCACCCAGAAATTTGTGCTTCACCAAGGTGATGCCATCGTCGTGAAGGAGTGCGTCGCCAAAGTAGAGCTCCCGCCCATCCTTCAGCGCCTCCAGCATCTCACCCAACAGGCGAACGCACACGGCTCGCCACAGCTTGTCGATGAACTTGCTGTAGATGTCATCATTCTTTAGCTCGACAACCGCCTCGGAGCGTTTGTCTCCGAAGGCAATGGTGTAGGTCGTCCCGGTCGGCACGCCGTTTACGGAGTGGCGCACACCACCCCAGCGAACTCGAGTGATCGAGTCCAGAGAAAAACTCTGTCCCTTCCATGAGATGCCATCGGGTGAAATGCTCAGGGTGTCCTTGAACATCACACCAATTTCAGCGCGGTAGGTGATCTCACGCGCCCATTCGTCTCTGCGTGCTACCGCCTGCTTCCGCTCATGGAAGATATCGGCAAGCGCATCCGCATCCTGCTCAACGCGTTCAGACACTTCAGGTAGCTCGGCAAACAGCTCTTGAAGAAGACCAGTCAGCCGTTGGGACTGCGTCAATATGTCATGCGTGTTGAACAGGTCGATGGCAAGGCTACGTATTTCGTAGGCTAGGTCACGGCTTGCTTCATGATCGATGCCGCGCGCTTTGGCGCTCAGCTGGATAGGCTGTGCGACCTTGTCCCAATTGCGCGCCACGGCATCAAGTTTGTCCACATACGGTTTGACGGCAGCTTCACCCGAGTTCGCCGAGTCACGGGCGGCTTTGATCAGCTTGTGAACGTTCTCAGCTTCCTTCTGCAGGAAGCCCTGGGTTTCCACTTCGTAGCTGTCGACGAGGTCATCGATCAGTTCGGGCGCGTGATCCTCGCCGCCCAACGTAACCCCCTCCACTGTGTCCGTCATGACCTGGACAAGCGTCGTCGGTGCCAACCTATCGAGGGCGTCCTTGATGGCGCTGCGGTAGTACCGTTTACGTTCCGCCAGTTCGGCTTCAATTTGGTCGGGTGCCCAGACCTCCGGGAAGCCGGAGACAGCGCGGTCTTCATTGATGTCGCGTAGGACATCTTCGGGATCGATCTCATCCACGAGGTAAGCAACCTCCTGAATGAAGCTGGCCAGGTCTTCCGCATCGTGCTCGCTATCCACCGCCTCGAAGGCGGCGGCGAGCAAATTTAAGTGTGCAAGCGTGGGCAGGCCAGATTCCTCCCTGACCGCCATAGCATCATGGAGCAGACCTTCAACGAGGTGGGATGCCTTTCGTGGAGAAACGCCGGGGAGCCATGCAATCTCTGCGCTTAACCTAGTACGTGGATTCGTTAGATCAGACCGTGCCTTCTGGCAGACATCGTGGTCCAGCTCCAAAGTCTTCTCTTTAGCCAATTCAACGATTCGCCTGCGGTCGTCGCGAGTGGTCACGCCGAGAATCGCGAAGGGCGTCTCATGGAGCGCAGTTGTCTTCATTGTGCGTTGAGCGGCTCGCGGAGATAGGGTATGCCGGGTCGATTGCAGAGGGGGCACAGCGGTTGGACGGGAGGACGCCGCTGTTGGCACTGGTGCCGCCGAAGAGCTTGATGCTGGTTGAGCGCCGAGCATCGCCATGAGCTGCGGGTCCTTCAAGGCTTCTTGCGCCTGAGTCAATGCATCAGATGGCGCGGAAAGCTTTAAATGATTTCGAAGCTCGTGGCTGTAATGCGCCAGCTGCGTTCTTGACGAGAGATGATCAGTAAGCACGAGCGACAAAGCCAGCTCGCTGTTTAATCGTGGAATGGTTCCGCATGCACCGCAGGCGAGCAATGCGCCTGACTTCTCTGAACCACATTTAAAGCAAATTGCCATTACAGAACTCACTCATCGCTCGTAGACGGAAACGCACTTTTCGCCAACCTTTCGGTACCCATCATTGCAGTACCAGTTGGAACCAGACACCCAAGCGTTAGCAGGAACGTTGAGCGCTACGCATTGGTCTCCGACTTTTCGGAATCCATCGTTGCAATACCAGTTAGAACCCGAAACCCAAGCATTAGCAGGAACGTTGAGCGCTACGCATTGGTCTCCAACTTTTCGGAATCCATCGTTGCAATACCAGTTAGACCCCGAAACCCAAGCGTTCCGAGGAACATTCAGCCTCTCGCAGCGCTCGCCGACCTTTCGATAGCCATCATTGCAATACCATTTTGAGCCCGACACCCAAGCATTAGCAGGAACGTTGAGGGCTTCACATTGGTCTCCGACTTTCTTGAATCCGTCATTGCAGTACCAATTGGAGCCGGACACCCAAGCATTACGAGGCACATTCAATTTCTCGCAACTGTTACCGACCTTTTTGTAACCATCGCTGCAATACCAGTTCGAGCCTGACACCCAAGAATTGGCTGGAGGGCCTGATCTCTGCACGCTTGGCGTTGGAGGAACGAACAGGGGCGCAGTCGCGGATGGCGCAGATCGTGATTGGGCGTTGGCACCCGAACCGCGAGCGGTACCTGAAGGAACCTGCCGAAGCTGAAACAGCAATGTCTGATCTGCTACGCCAGTTGCGGCCAGGCCTCTGTCTTGCTGAAAAGCGATGATGGCGGCACGAGTGCCCCTTCCCATCAGCCCATCGGCGTGGCCGGCGTTGTAGCCAAGCTCATTGAGCTTCTGCTGAACGGCACGCACCGATTCATCCGCAGCAGGATGCGCTGGTGCTGGTGCTGGTGCCGACAGGGAGCCCGTGGATGGACCGCGAGCGAATCGGCTCCGGCCTTCTGCCTGAAGTTGGCTCCGGTACGGCTCAACATCTCGGCGCGCGCTCTGCAGTGCGCCGCCTCTGTAGCGAAAACTGCCGCAGCGGCTGTTGTAGTCAGCCACCATGGCGTTGAACCGATCGACATCGGATTCGCTGTAGTTGTTGATGGCGGCCTTCGCGCCGTCCATGCGAATGTCTTCCGCCAAGCAATAACGAATCTGAGCCGTTGAAAACACCAAGTCCTGACCGACTGGCGGCTTTGTCTCTTGTGGCACGGAGGTCGCTTGCGGTTGAGCAGGCGGCGAATAGATCGGCGCTGCACTTTGCGCGGGGGGTGAGTAGGCTGGAGCCGGTGAACTTGTGGGCTTGTTGGACTGGCCGATGAGCCAAAGCAGGCCAACTACGGCAGCTATGCCCAGCAACCACTTGCCGCCAGACGACGGTTGCGGAGGCGCTTGATACGTCTGACGCTGAGGTGGCTGCTGCGGTTGCGGTTGAGCAGTCTGTGCGGCTGGGCGTCCGGTGGATGTCCTGGAGCCGGCGGATTCGGTCTTAGGCGCAGGGGGTGGCGATGTCGTGTCCACGTCGGACACGAGCGAGGAAAGGCCAGCGAAGCCTTTGCCTTCATTTTTCTTGTTGTTTTCTTCCTCCGCTGCCACCTGTGTCTCCTCTAGATGAATCCTATGCGCCGCTTTTCGCTGCCTTCACGCTCCCGTGCAGGTGTCGTTCGTAAGGCAGCCAGCAAGCTGGCCTGGTCCAGCCGTTCCTTGCCAGAGCGTGCTGCGAGCCTTGCACCTTCCCGAACAACAAAAGCAACGTCGGACAATGGTCGTCCAGCGAGTTCTTGCGCCAGTGGCTCGGAGTCGACATCCGACTCCTTTGGCAAAGCAGACAACAGCTTGTCCAGGAGCGACTGCACCTCGATCTCGCTTGCAAAGTCCACCTTGATGACGTGATCGAAGCGTCCCCGGCGCTGGATAGCGGGGTCGATCATGTCGATCCGGTTCGTCATCGCGATGATCAGTACCTCGTTCTTCACGGCCTCCGGGATACGCCGCAGGAACTCGGCCACTTCCTCTACGCGGTGATGACCCGAGCCCATCTCGCGGTCGGCAAGGAATGCCTCCATCTCGTCTATCACGAGAACGGACGGCGCGTTCTCCATCGCGTTGTCGAACATCTGTGCGACCTTCTTGCTGGTCTCGTGGATGTACGGGCTAGCTACGCTGGATGCGTCGATCTGGAAGCTTGGCCACCCAAGGAAATCAACCAGTCGCTCTACCGCAAAGGTTTTGCCTGTGCCTGGAGGGCCGTACAGGATCACGGCTGATGGGAATTCAATACCGAGCGCCTTGTAGCGGTCGCGGTGCAGAATGATGTCGACCATGTGCTCGTTGAAGAAGGTCGCCAGTTCGGGGCGCCCGGCGAGTTCGAAGACCTTGTTGGGTTCCGACTCGGCGCGTTCGACTTTCTCCACCTTCTCGACGGGAGCAACTTCCGTCTTTTCGGAAGGAGCCGCTGGCTTGCGCTCCAGCGGCATGACTTCCGCGACTTCGAAGCCTGCCGCCTGCACGACATCCTTCAGGTGGCTCGCGCCCAGCCAGCTCATGGTCTGGCGGAGACGGCGGAAGGAAGTAGCCGGAATGCTGGTGCCGCCTGTCAGCCAGTAGCCGAGCACGACGTCATCGCCAGTTCGGGAGCTGATGCTGTAGGTGGGCAGCAGCCGCGTGATCTTCTCAACGTAGAGCGCATCCTGGAGCGCCGAATCCGCATCGATATCGCGTGTTGCCTTCAATGCAAGAGCAAAGGCGAGCGCCTCGGCCTTGGTATCGGGTGATTTCGCCTCGCTGACCGGGCACAGCGTCTGGCTCGGGCCGCAGGAAATGGACCGAAGCTGCTGATCGCCGAACTGGAAGGCGTTGAAGGTCCCGTCATCGATCATCCCGGCATCTAGCCAATGCTCCGCCAGTGCGTCGCGTACGACGAGCGCCCGCCCACCGCCTTGGGTCTCAAGGATCTGCCAGTCTGCCCCTTCAAACAGGGCGACGCGCGCCTTCGCACCGTCGGGCAACTTGAAACCGATGGGAAGCCACGCGTCGAGCGCCATGGGTCAACTCCGCAAGATGTTCGCGCCAGCAAGCATGTCGTCTTCACCCGCAGAACCGATGCGGATGGAGTCGAGATGGGCTACTACGGCACGAAGCTTGTCGATGTCATTGACCTTCAACGCCTCCGCTCCCGCAGCCACCAGCTGGGCATGCTCGCGGGCATCTGGGAAGAGGTAGGTATCCTGGGCCAGCCACTTGAAGCGCTCGATGACGAACCAGTCCTGACGCCACAGGATCATGAAGTTGCGACTGCGCAGATCATCCAGGTGCGACTCGAAGTCGCCACTGTTGTTGTCAATCGCGCGCTGCGCCGTCTTGACCAAGTTGTCGAAAGACGAGGCTTCGGTGGGTCTGGCGTGCTGGCGCACCACCTTGTCGAAGAAATCGACTGCCTTGTCAAGTTCCAGCTGGCGAATGTCCTTCAGATGCTCCTTGCGGGTCAGCGCCAGCAGCCGTTTGGCCTCCTGAACGTGATCCATCGCCTGCTTGGCCGTCTCGGGGTCGGCCTCGTCAGTTTTGATAGTGCCCGCCTGCTCCAGCTTCTCCCGAGCCTGCTCCAGACGTGGGTCATCGACCTTGGATGCCATCTCGTCGAGCCGCTGCAAGGTGTGGTCCGACTGCTCCCGGATGTTCTTCGCCTGGTTGGTGTAGTCGACCTTGCCTTCCTGGCTGGAGTAGAAGTTACGCCCGCTCTGGAACGAACCGCTGATTGAAGGGACTGAAACCTCCAGAACGATGTTGCCGGAGTCGAGTACTTCGTACTCGCAGATCAGCTCCGCGCCAGCGGCGATGACACCGTCGTCGAAATCCGTTCCCTTGATCTCAAACATGCCGATGAATCGGTTGTCGTTGATGGGGTCGGAGATGTCGCCCTCCCACAACTTGAACTTGATCGACCCAGCACTTCCAGCCTTGAGAGACTCGCCCGCCTTGAAAGTCTTCTTGCCTTTCTTGGGTAGCTGATCGCCCTCCCGAACGAGATAATCCAAGCTCAAGCGACCGCCCACCTTGTCGCGCGCTTCCACGCCGACGGAATGCGATGCCGGGATCGCATCGATGCTGGCGGCGGTGCGTGCGATGACAATCTTGTCTTCACGCAGCGATACGGGTCCGCCGTTGGAATCGAACACAAACACCTTGAAGGTGTTGTCGCCAGGCTTGGTCAGGTTGAGTTCGATACCTGCCCCATCCTTCAGGGCGATGCGTCCTGAGGACCACCCGGTGTCCAGACTGTCAATCTGAAACTCGACTCCAGCCGGAGCAGAACTTCCCAGTTTGGCGACGATCTTTGCCTTCGAGTCCGGCGTGCGCGCGATGTAGTTGAACGACAGGTCGAGCGCGCCACCGGCGCTGATGGCTCCTCGGGCGCTCTTGCGTCCACGGCTTTCCGTCGCCCAATCGATGGACTCGGCGAAGACCGCTGCGCCTTCCGCAACGGCGGTCATCGGATTCACATCATTAGACGGGGCAATACCGAGTTCGAAGGCCACCTTGTCACGCAAGGGCTTGTAGTGGGTTGGGCCACCTACAAAGACGACACGCTCGACGTCGTGTGGGCTCAATCCAGCCTTTTCGAGGGTTTCGCGGGCGGACACGATGGACTCTTCCACCTTCGGTCCGATCAGACCGTCGTATCGTTTGCGATCAATGGTGATGTCGATGTAGATCTCCTCACCAGCCTGATCGCGGACACCGAGTTCGGTCTCGGGCAGACTGACGACGGCCTCCTCCTTCTGCGACAACTCGATCTTTGCCTTCTCTGTCGCCCACGTGGCCATACGCAGTAGGGACTTGAACTGTGGATTGGTCGTCAAGTCGTCCGGAAGATCAAAGTTTTCCAGCAGCCACGGCTTCACGATGTTGTCGAACAGAATCCGGTCGAAGTCGCGCCCGCCACACATGGCGATGCCACCGTGCGCGAGAAGTGTCACCCCGCCGGAAATACTCTCTGCAATTGCGATGTCGAGCGTTCCACCGCCGAGGTCATAAACGACAAACACGCCGTCATTCTTGCGCTGCCGCATGACGCTCATCACGGCGGCTACCGGTTCTTGCATCAAGGCCACTCGCCCAAGCCCAGCCGCATCAGCGGCAGCCATCGTCGAGTCCTTCTGCATCTGGTTAAACGCGGCTGGAACCGTAATGACAGTGCCGGTATCACCGTCGCCCCGTATCTCTTCGGGCAGGTAGCCGTATAGCGCACGCAGCACCTCGGCAGAGCATTCCTCTGGCGTCATGGTGAGGTTCACCGCCGGCAGCTTGACCGGCGTGCTCGTACCCATGAGCCGCTTGAACAGCACCGCCGCATTGTCGGGGTTGCGGGCGGCATTGTTGTAGGCGCGTGAACCGACGTACTTGTTGCCACGCCGGTCGATGAAGATGGCCGACGGCGTGACGTCGTGCTGTTCTGGACTCTTGTAGAGCCGGATCGACTCGTCGTCGAAAGAACAGATGGCACTGTTGGTCGTGCCGAGGTCGATACCGACGTACTTCATGCTTCCACCTTCCTGAGCATTACCGTGCCTTGTTTGCGCAGGCCGTTCGGCCCCATGATGATTGGCTCCACCATCTGATCGACGAGCAACACGTCATCAGGGCCGAAGTCCCCGAGATTCAAAGCAGATGCCGCCATGCCCGCGTCGTAGGGCTGCCCCTCAACGTTGACCAGCTTAAGGCCAGCCGAGTCGAGGCTCTCCTCGACCTTCTTCTGGAAGTAGCGGAGCTGATTGACGTAACGACCCGACTCACCCGCATCGAGTTTGCTGACGACCTTTCCGAACAGACGCGAGAAACGCCAACTCTCGACAGCGATGTCGAGCAGGGATTGCTCCATCTGCTCACTGCTTTCGGCCTGCTGGGTCATCAACTCCTCCTGTGGTTACGTCTTATCGGCTTTTCCGCCCTGCATTTGCTACTGAATCCATTCAGTGATCTCCGCCGTGGAGAACCGCCATGTCCCACCGACCTGGAACGCGTGGATCTTCTTGGCTGCGGCCAGCCTGTAGATCGTCCGGTCCGTGACCTTCAGGAACTCTGCGACCTGTCTGAGGGTGAGGATCTCCCCCGCGTCAGCATTGGATGTCATGGTTCTGACCAATCGTGAGCAATTATGGGTAAGATAGACAAGCTATTCATGGTCATAACCATATGCGTACGGCTTACTGATACAGCCCAAAATGAATCGCCCCGGCTTTCGTAGACACCTACGAGCCTGAAAATCCCGCCTGCCATTCGAACTCTACCGGAAGCCTGCCTCCGTTGGATCCGTGCCGGCGTTTGGGGCTGTAGAACATCTCCATGTAATCGAACACGTCGCTCCTGGCGGCGTCCCGGGTCAGGTAGATCCGGCGCTTGATCCGCTCGCGCTTGAGCAACTGGAAGAAGCTCTCGGCCACGGCGTTGTCGTGGCAGTTGCCGCGCCGGCTCATGCTGCAGACGATGCCGTGTGCCTTCAGGAACGCCTGCCACTCGCTGCCCGTGAACTGGCGGCCCTCGTCGGAGTGCAGCACCAGGCCCGGTGCCGGCTTTCGCCGCCACACCGCCGCCAATAGGGCCTGCAGCACCAGGTCGGCCTGCATCCGGCCCTGCATCGACCAGCCGACGACCTGCCGCGAGTACAGGTCCAGCACCACCGCCAGGTACAGCCACCCCTCGTGCGTGCGGATCTAGGTGATGTCGGTGACCCAGTGCGTGTTCGGCGCCGGCACGTCGAGCTGGCGGTCGAGGTGGTTCGGCGCCACCGTCGACACCACGCCGCTGCGGGGACGCGGGCGACGACCGTAGCCGACCTGCGCCCGCCGCCCTTCCCCCTTCATGAGCCGCGCCACCCGGTGCTTGCCGCAGGTCTCGCCCAGGTCGCGCAGGTCCGCGGTGACCTACCGGTAGCCGTAGACCGTGCCGCTCACCAGCAATGCCTGCTTGACCAGACCCAGCAAGCGCCGGTCCTCTCGGTGACGGCCGCTGTGCGGCCGTCGCTGCCAGGCGTAGAACCCGCCGCGCTGCACGCCCAGCACCTAGCAAATGCTGGTGATGCGGCACTCGTCTAGGTGCGATTGCATGAACCCGTACTTCGCCCTTACCCCTTGGCAAAGTACGCCCGGCCTTTTTTAGAATGTCGCGCTCCTCCGCCACCCGCCGCAGCTCGGCCTCAGGCGCCGGTTCTCGGACGCAAGGGTGGTATCGTCCCGGCGCTCCTGTGGTGCCTTGTGATGCAAGCGGACCCGCTCGTACATCGAGTGCACGCTCACCCCTAGCGGGGGCCGCCCCTGGTCGATCACCTGCGGGCCGCTTCCGCCTTGAACTCATCCGTGTACCGCTTGCCGCACATGTCCACCTCCGCCATTGCCGAAATGTACGGCTTGGAGATGTCTAGAGAAGCCGGGGCGATTCATCATGCCAGAAAGCTCTACTTGTCGGGTGTCTACCTACCGGGGAAGCTTACGACTTGAGCGCGACCTAGACTTGAGGCCGGTCTCGCACTGCAGTTGCCAACATCTCCCCGGCTAGAGAGAACGTCTTCAGTAAAGAAGTCTGGACAGCGACTTGCGCAGCGCAGCGTAGAACTTCGAATCGCGTCACAGAAGCAGCCAACTGGCGGCGACGTCAGCACCTGCCGCACAGGCGCGGCTGGCGAACCCGAACACACACACTCTCTCTCTTAAGGGGCGAGAAACCACTCACCCCAGCAAAGACCGCCTACGGATTCGCTTGAGGTGAGAGCCGGACCGCAGTCGCCTTCCCGTCGAGCATGTACCAACAGTTCTTCGTGAAGGCAGACTGCTTCTCGATGTCCACATCCGCAATGGCATCGGCACCGATCGCAAAAGCGGCGATCTTGAGATCCAGCATGAGGGAATGTTCCGCGGGCGCCGTCTCGACGAAACTGCGGTGACACCTCCCGGCGTCGACCTCCCCCAGGACGGTGGCACCCTCCGGAACCGTGGCAAGGACCTCGATCCCCTGAGAGGCCGCGCGCTGGTCACTGAGGCTGGTGTAGGACATGTCGTTGCCGATGCGGACGTTGGAGCTGTACGTCGCACAGCCCGTCAGCGCGACCCCCACAATCAGTCCCAAGCATGCTCTGAGCGTCATGTCTTCCCCCTAGTTCCGGATTCGGACGACCCTACTACAGGAGAGAAGTGCCCCCAACGGCACGACGACCCCCAAGCAACGACGCCGGGCCGCGCATGCAAGGCCAGACGGTCGGCTCGATGGTCACGAGATGGGCACACGCTGGGCACAGCGTCCGCACCGTCAGGCAACGAAAAAGGGCCAATGGGTTGCAACCCATTGGCCCTTCTCGACTTCTGATGGCGCGCCCGGAAGGATTCGAACCTCCGACCCCCAAGTTCGTAGCCTGGTGCTCTATCCAACTGAGCTACGGGCGCGCAGGCGGCGCATTATGCGGATTGCGCTGCGGTGCGTCAATGGTCGCCGCGGCCAGGTTCAGCCGGCGTGGACGCGACGTTCCGCGACCTGCCCGACGCGGGCCCGCAGGCGTCCGCGCAAGAAAAAAGCCGCTGTTTCCAGCGGCTTTTCCTTGACTGGCGGAGAGTGAGGGATTCGAACCCTCGATAGAGCTTTTGACCCTATACTCCCTTAGCAGGGGAGCCCCTTCGGCCTCTCGGGCAACTCTCCGGTTTGTGCAGCTTGCAGCGCATCGCGCCGCATTCGCGACGCGAAAGGATAGCCGGTCGGCCCCCTTTGCGGCAAACCTCGGCCGCAGGAAACTTCAGCCGCGATCGCCTTCCCCGCTCTCCGCGGGCTCGTCGCCCCGCTGGATGCGCTGGTAGATCTCCTCGCGGTGGACGGCGACGTCCTTGGGCGCGGTGATGCCGATCCGCACCTGGTTGCCCTTCACGCCGAGCACGGTCACGGTGACCGAGTCGCCGATCATCAGGGTTTCGCCGACGCGTCGGGTCAGGATGAGCATGGGATTCTCCTTGTTGCCGGCTCGGGGGGCGTGCCGGCGTGGCCCGGTGGGGGTCCGGGCGGGCTGTCCGTAAGACTTCCAGCGCCCCACATGTTAAGGGCGCGGCCTCGCGTGCCACAAGCGCGGCGGGTCACAGCCTGGCGCGCCGGCCGGGGCCAGGCGCGTGTCCTGTCAGGCTGCCCGGCCGGCCACCCAGTCCGGCACGTCCTCGAGCGCGCGCGCGAGGTCCGGGCCGTCGGGCCCGCCACCCTGCGCCATGTCGGGCCGTCCGCCGCCCTTGCCACCGATGCGCTGGGCGACGTGCGACATCAGTTCGCCCGCCTTGACCCGCTGCTGCGCGGCACCGCCGACGCCGGCCACCAGCGCGGCCTTGCCGTCGCTGACACCGGCCAGCAGTACCACGGAGTCGCCCAGCTGCTGGCGCAAGCGGTCCACCGCCTCGCGAAGCGCCTTGGCGTCGAACCCCTCGAGCCGGTGCGCCACGACCTTGATGCCGTCGACGTCACGTGCCGACGCGGCCAGGTCCGACGTCGCGCCTGAGGCCGCCTTGGCCTTGAGCGAGGCGAGTTCCTTCTGCAGCTTCTTCTGCTGGTCGAGCAGCATGCGCAGCTTTTCCGAGACTTCCGCGGCACTGCCGCCGAGCAGCGACGCGGCTTCGGCCAGCGCGGCTTCCTCGCGCGCGACGTGGTCGAGCGCGCCCTGTCCGCTCACCGCCTCGATGCGGCGCACGCCGGCGGACACGCCGCCTTCGGACACGATCTTGAACAGCCCGATGTCGCCGGTGCGGCCGACGTGGGTGCCGCCGCACAGCTCCGTTGAACCTTCGCCCATCCGCAGCACGCGCACGCGCTCGCCGTACTTCTCGCCGAACAGGGCCAGCGCGCCGAAGTCGAGCGCCTCCTGCATGCCCATGTGGTGCACTTCGGCTTCGTGGTTGGAGCGGATCTCCGCGTTGACGCGGCGCTCGACCTCGGCGACCTCGTCGGCGGTCATCGGCTGGAAGTGCGAGAAGTCGAAGCGCAGGCGGTCGGGCGCGACCAGCGAGCCCTTCTGCTGCACGTGGTCGCCGAGCACCTGGCGCAGCGCGGCGTGCAGCAGGTGGGTCGCCGAATGGTTGAGCACGGTGGCCGCGCGGCGCGGCCCATCGATCACGCCGACGACGTGGTCGCCGGTGCGCAGCGTGCCGGCCTTGACCGTGCCCACGTGGCCGTGGAACTGGCCGGCGAGCTTGACGGTGTCCTCGACCTCGAACAGCACGCCCTGCTCGGCGAGCTGGCCGGCGTCGCCGACCTGGCCGCCGGACTCGGCGTAGAACGGCGTGCGGTCGAGGATGACGACGACGTCCTCCCCGTCGCGGGCTTCGTCGACCGGCCGGCCGTCGCGCAGCAGCGCGACGATTTCCAGCCCACCGGCCTCGTCGTGCTCGTAGCCGAGGAACTCGGTGGGCTGCAGGCGGGCGATGAGGTCCGCGGGCAGCGCGGTCGCCCCGGCGAACTTGCCGGCGGCCCGGGCGCGCTCGCGCTGCTGCTGCATCGCGGCCTCGAATCCGGCCTCGTCGACGGACAGGCCGCGCTCGCGCGCGATGTCGGCGGTCAGGTCGACCGGGAAGCCGTAGGTGTCGTACAGGCGGAAGGCGTCCTCGCCCGGGATGGTGCCTTCGCTGCGCGCGGCGACCTCGTCGAAGATCCGCATGCCCTGCTCCAGCGTCTCGCCGAAGCGCTGCTCCTCGGCACGCAGCGCCTGTTCGACGAACTCGCGCTTCGCCGCGAGCTCCGGATACGCCTCGCCCATGATCTCGACGAGCGGCGCGGCCATCTTCCAGAAGAACTCGCCGCGCACGCCGAGCATCCAGCCATGGCGCAGCGCGCGGCGGATGATCCGGCGCAGCACGTAGCCGCGGCCCTCGTTGGACGGCAGCACGCCATCGACGATCAGGAACGCGCAGGCGCGGATGTGGTCGGCGATGACGCGCAGCGACTTGTTCTCGAGGTCGCCGGTCGACGTGAGCGCCGCGGCGGCCTTGATCAGGTGCTGGAACTGGTCGGTCTCGTAGTTGCTGTGCACGTGCTGCAGCACGGCGGCCAGGCGCTCCAGGCCCATGCCGGTGTCGACGCACGGCGCGGGCAGCGGCTGCAGGCTGCCGTCGGGCTGGCGGTCGAACTGCATGAAGACCAGGTTCCAGATCTCGATGAAGCGGTCGCCGTCCTCGTCGGGCGAACCCGGGGGGCCCCCTTCATACGACGGGCCGTGGTCGTAGAAGATTTCGCTGCAGGGGCCGCACGGACCGGTGTCGGCCATCTGCCAGAAGTTGTCGCTGGCGAACGGCGCACCCTTGTTGTCGCCGATGCGGATGATGCGGTCCTCCGGCAGGCCGACCTCGTCGCGCCAGAGAGCGAAGGCTTCGTCGTCCGTGTGGTAGACGGTCGCGAGCAGGCGCTCGGGCGGCAGGCCCCAGGTTTCCGTCAGCAACTGCCAGGCCCAGAGGATCGCGTCCTTCTTGAAGTAGTCGCCGAAGCTGAAGTTGCCCAGCATCTCGAAGAAGGTGTGGTGTCGCGCGGTGTAACCGACCTGGTCGAGGTCGTTGTGCTTGCCGCCGGCGCGCACGCAACGCTGGCTGGAGGTCGCGCGGGTGTAGCTGCGCTTCTCCGCGCCCAGGAACACGTCCTTGAACTGCACCATGCCGGCGTTGGTGAACAGCAGCGTCGGGTCGTTGCCGGGGACCAGCGGGCTGGACGGCACGGCGGCGTGGCCGCGGGCCTGGAAGAAGCCGAGGAAGTCGCGGCGGATCTGGTTGCTGCTGGGGACGGACTGGGTGGCCATGGGGTCTTCGGGAGCGGATCGTGGGCGGACAGCGGGTGGCCACCGGCCCTGGAGGGCGGCGGCGTGGCGGGTTCGCCGGGATCGCAAAGGGTATCAGCGGTGGGGTGCCGGGGCACGGGTGGCCGACGGCGAGGCGGTCCACAGCCAGCCCCTCCGTAGGAGCGCCTCAACAGGCGCGATGCCGTGACCCCATGGCGCCGAAGGGCGTCGGGCAGTAGCGTCATCATCGCGAAGATCGCGCGCGTAGGCGCGCTCCTACAGGGGTCTGGCAATCAGTCGTCGTCCGGGTCGCCGGAAAGGGCGGCGCGGACCTGGTCGCCTTCGAAGCCGCGCCGGTAGAGGAAGTCGGCGGCCTTGCGGCGGCGGGCGTGGTCGCGGGGGTCGAGGGTGCCGAAGCGGCGGGCGACCAGGTCGCGGGCCGCCTCGGTCCAGTCGCCATCGTGGTTGGCGAGCGTGCTCGAGACCAGCGCATCGTCGAGGCCGTGCATCGCCAGTTCGGCCCGGACCCGAACGGGGCCGTGGCCGGCGCCGGCACGGCTGCGCATCAGGCTTTCGGCGAAGCGGGCCTCGTCCTGCCAGCCGGCGTCGCTGACGCGTTCGACGGCTTCGCGGGCGGCATCAGGTTCGATGCCGCGCGCCTCGAGCTTGGCGGTGAGTTCGCGCCGCGAATGCTCGCGGCGGCTGAGCAGGCCGATTGCGCGTTGGACTGGCGTCTGTTCGCGGCGCTTGCGGGGTCGCGTCGCCTCGGCGCCCTCGCCTTCCGCCATGGCGCCGGTGTCGCGTTCGTTCGCGGCCTGGTGTTGCGTCGATGCGTCCTCCGCGGCGCGCGCACCAAACGGCGCTCGCCGGCGGCGGCCTGACGAGGATCCGCCGCCGCCGGCGATGCCGGTCCCAGGTACGTGCCCGCGGCGCATCAATCCTCGTCGGAGGCGTCGTCGCCGTCCTCTTCGGAGGCGGCACCCTGCGGCACGAGCTTCTCGCGCAGGATGCCCTCGATCTTCTGCGCCACGTCCGGGTTCTCCTTGAGGAACTGGCGGGCGTTCTCCTTGCCCTGCCCCAGGCGCTCGTCGAACGCGCTGTACCAGGCGCCGGACTTCTCCACGACCTTGGCGTCCACGCCCAGGTCGATCAGCTCGCCCTCGCGGGAGATGCCCTCGCCGTACAGGATCTCGGTGACGACCTGCTTGAACGGCGGCGCCATCTTGTTCTTGACGACCTTGATGCGGGTCTGGTTGCCGATGATCTCGTCGCCCTTCTTGACCGAGCCGATGCGGCGGATGTCCAGGCGCACCGAGGCGTAGAACTTCAGCGCGTTGCCGCCGGTGGTCGTCTCCGGGCTCTGGCCCGGCATCATGATCCCGATCTTCATGCGCAGCTGGTTGATGAAGATCACCATGCAGTTGCTGCGCTTGATGTTGCCGGTGAGCTTGCGCAGGGCCTGGCTCATCAGGCGCGCCTGGAGGCCCGGCAGCTGGTCGCCCATCTCGCCCTCGATCTCGGCGCGCGGGGTGAGCGCGGCGACCGAGTCGATCACCACCATGTCGACCGCATTCGAACGCACCAGCATGTCGGCGATCTCGAGCGCCTGCTCGCCGGTGTCCGGCTGGCTGAGCAGCAGGTCGTCGATGTTGACGCCCAGCTTCTGCGCGTAGATCGGGTCGAGCGCGTGCTCGGCGTCGATGAAGGCCGCGGTGCCGCCGGCCTTCTGGCACTGGGCGATGGTCTGCAGGGTGAGCGTGGTCTTGCCCGAGGACTCCGGCCCGTAGATCTCGACCACGCGGCCCTTGGGCAGGCCGCCGATGCCGAGCGCCGCGTCGAGCATCAGCGAGCCGGTGCCGATGACCTCGGCCGCCTCGACGGTGCGGTCGCCCATGCGCATGACCGAGCCCTTGCCGAACTGCTTCTCGATCTGGCCCAGGGCGGCGGAAAGGGCGCGCTTCTTGTTCTCGTCCATGGCGGTGTCCTCGGAGTCTTGGAAGGGAATCTTGTGTGCTGGTCGAAAGGCTAGCGGCGGCGCATCGCACGGGCTGAGACGGGTGCGGCGGGGATCGAGATTGCGCCGGCCCGCGTGCTGAGGGCAGCGGCAGGCGCCCTGCCCCCGCGTCGGGAAACACCGCGCGCGCGCATCGCCCCCACCCTCACCGGTTGGGCCTCACCAGGCCGCAGTACAGGCCCTCGATGGCGAAGTCCTGGTCGGGCTGCACCTCGATCGGCGCGTAGTCGGGGTTGCGCGGCAGCAGGCGGATGCGGCCCTGCGCCATCTTGAGCAGCTTGACGGTGACCTCGTCCTCGATGCGCGCCACCACGATCTGCCCGGAGCGCGCGTCGGACGTGCGGTGCACGCCGATCAGGTCGCCGTCGAAGATGCCCTCGTCGCGCATCGAGTCGCCGTTGACCTTGAGCAGGTAGTCGGGCGCCGGCGAGAAGAACACCCGGTCGAGCAGGACGAAGTCGTCGGCCATCGGGTCGACCGCCGCGCCGATCGGCAGGCCCGCGGCGACGCGGCCGAGCACCGGCAGGCGCAGCGCGTCCTCGTTCGCGGCCGGCGGCTGCGCGGGGGCCGTGGCCTCGGCGGCGAACAGGTCGCCCTCGCCGTGCAGCGCCTCGGGCGGCAGGAGCAGCTTCAGGCCGCGCGCCTTGCCCGGGATCCGGCGGATCGCGCCAGCCTGTTCGAGCGCCTCGAGGTGGTACTGCACCGCGCGCACCCCGGCGAAACCCATCGCCCGTGCGAGTTCGGTCTGCGACGGCGGCATGCCGTCGCGCGCGATGCCCTCGGCGATGAGGCCGAGCAGCGTGCGCTGGGTGTCGGTCAGGTCCATGGTGGGTAGTATTACTACTAACAAACGGGTCCCGCAAGGGCCGGACGCGGGCACGCGTGGCGCGTGTGGCGCGGATGCCGCCTTCGGCGGCGCAGGGGTGCGGCGATTGCTGGGGATTTGGGGTTGCGCGGGGTCGCGCCCCGAGGTGCGCTCCTACAGGGGCACCGGAATCGCGGCGGTTTGGAGGAGCGGAGGCCTCACGCACGCATGGCGCCGGCGCGTCGCGGGCGCGGTGATCGCGGCGACGCTCAGTCGGTGATGGGGACGAGGCCCTGGAGGGCGGCGGCGACGGTCTGGCGGCGGATGGCGTCGCGGTCGCCGTCGAAGTGGAAGACCTCGGCGCGGGGATAGCCGCCGCGACGTTTCCAGGCGATCCACACGGTGCCGACGGGCTTGTCGTCCGTGCCACCCCCGGGGCCCGCGATGCCGGTGACGGCCACCGCGACGCTGGCGCCCGAGTGCACGAGCGCGCCGGACACCATCTCGATCGCGGTCTCCTGGCTGACCGCGCCGTGCTCGGCGAGCGTGTGAGGGTTCACGCCCAGCAGCGCCTGCTTGGCCTCGTAGCTGTAGGCCGCCATGCCGCAGTCGAACCATCCGGAGCTGCCGGCGATGTCGGTCACCGTCTTGGCGATCCAGCCGCCCGTGCAGCTCTCGGCGGTCACCAGCATGTGGTGGTGGTCGCGCAGGCGCGCGCCGATGGATTCGGCGAGGGCGTGGAGTTCGGCGTCGGAAGGGTGGGGCATGGGAGCGGAACCGCGCGGGATGCCGTGCGTTTTAGCCGATCCGTGTCGCGATGTCGCCCCGCCCGCACGCCCCGGTTGCGACCATGCGCGCCTTCACCGCGGGCGACGCCCCGGGGCGGCTTGGGCGCCCGGAAATGGATCCCCGCCTTCGCGGGGATGACGAGCAGGAACACCGTCATTCCCGCGAAAGCGGGAATCCATGCCGCACGGGCAGCGGAGGCCATGGATCCTCGCGTGCGCGGGGATGACGAACAGGGACCCCGTCATTCCCGCGAAAGCGGGAATCCATGCCGCGCGGGCAGTGGAGACCATGGATCCTCGCGTGCGCGGGGATGACGAACAGGGACCCCGTCATTCCCGCGAAAAGCGGGAATCCATGCCGCACGGGCAGCGCAGACGATGGATCCCTGCGTGCGCGGGGACGACGAACAGGAACCCCGTCATTCCCGCGAAAGCGGGAATCCATGCCGCGCGGGCAGCGCAGACGATGGATCCCCGCGTGCGCGGGGATGACGAACAGGGACCCCGTCATTCCCGCGAAAGCGGGAATCCATGCCGCACGGGCAGCGGAGACCATGGATCCCCGCGTGCGCGGGCAGACGAACAGGGACACCGTCATTCCCGCGAAAGCGGGAATCCATGCCGCGCGGGCAGCGCAGACGATGGATCCCTGCGTGCGCGGGGATGACGAACAGGAACCCCGTCATTCCCGCGAAAGCGGGAATCCATGCCGCACGGGCAGCGGAGACGATGGATCCCCGGGTGCGCGGGGATGACGGCATGGGGGATGCCGCGCACCGGATGCCCGCCCGACCCAGGTGCGCGCGAAAAAAAAACGGCCCGCCGGAGCGGGCCGTTCGTACAGCGCAGGTCGGGACTCAGTACGCGACGCGCAGGGTCACGCCGTAGGTGGCCGGGGCGCCGAGGAACGCGTTGTAGGTGTTGCGCGGGTCGTTCGGCTGCGGCGAGCCGACCGCCTGCAGCGGGCCGTCGAAGCCGACCTGCACGTAGTCCTCGTCGAAGATGTTCAGGCCCCACACCTCCACCATCCAGCGGTTGTCGCGGCGGCCGAAGCCGAAGCGCGCGTTGACGATGCCGTAGGCGTCCTGTTCCTTCTCGACGTCCAGGTCCGAACCGGTGTTGTAGTCGGACATCCACTTGCCGCCGATGTTGAAGCGGCCCATCAGGTTCGAGCCAACGTCCCACTCGTAGGTCGCCGACATCGAGGCCGACAGTCGCGGCGCGAAGCTGACGCGGCTGCCCGGCAGCTTGTACAGCTGGCCGTTCGGGGCCTGGAAGTCGGCACCCGGGATCTCGTCCGCGTAGCGGGTGTCGGCGTACATCAGGCCGCCCTGGAGCGAGAGCCCGCGCACGGCGGCCGGGTTCCACAGGACCTCCATGTCGATGCCCTTGGACACGACTTCCGGGATCGCGCGGACCACGAAGCTGGTGCCCAGGAAGCTGTTGAGCTGGAAGTCGTCGTAGGTCTGGTGGAAGGCGGTGGCGTTCCAAAGCAGGTTGCCGTCGGCCCAGGTCGTCTTGACGCCCAGCTCGAAGCTGTTGACGAACTCCGCCGGGAACGAGGTGTCGTTGACCGGGATGATGCCCGGGCCGCCGCTGGACAGGCCGTTGGACGACTGCACGCGGTCGAGGTTGAAGCCGCCGGCCTTGTAGCCGCGCGCGGCCGAGGCCCAGCCCATCACCGTGTCGTTGAAGCGGTACGCGCCCTTCAGGGTGCCGGACCACTCGCTCTCGTCGCGTTCCTGCTCGTTGATGCGGCCGTTGTGCAGCGCGTTCGCCCACGGCAGGCACATGAAGCCGGCCACCTGCGGCGCGACGGCGGCGATCAGCGCGGCCTGCGTCTCCGGCGGCAGCGCCGCGAAGCCGGTGATGCGCTGCGCCAGCGCGCCGCCCACGGCCGCGGCGGGATTGGCCAGCACCGAGCCGCAGCCGATGCTGCCGTTCGGGTTGGTGTGGACCGACCGCAGTTCCTTGTCCTCGCGCGTGTAGCGCAGGCCGAGGGTCAGGTCGAACGCGTCGGTCGCGTGCCAGGTGTTGTTGGTGAAGAACGCCAGGCTCTTCGCGTTCTGGCGGTGGCGGTCACGCGCGCCCAGGCCGGAGAAGTTCGTGCCGAACGGCCGGCCGGTCAGCTGCGAGAAGAACAGCTGCGGGTTGCTCTGGTCCACCGTGATGCCCAGCGGCGCGAAGGGCGCGAGCTGCGCGGCGAGCCCGCCGAGCACCTGCTGCCCCACCAGCGTGGACACGTACGGCTCGTAGGCCGCGCCCAGTCGGTAGGACTCGTTCCGGTCCAGGTCCTCGTCGGCGTAGAACATGCCGACCATCCAGTCGAAGGCGTCGCTGCCGCCGGTCAGGCGCAGTTCCTGGCTGAAGGTGTCGAAGCCCGTGAACGCGTCGTCGCGCTCCGGGTTGCGGTACAGGATGTCGGCGGTGGTGAAGTCGAAGTCCAGGCCGTTGATCGACTGCCACTCGCGCGCGGCGGTGATCGAGGTGAGCGTGGCATCCCCGAACAGCCCCGTGTCCCAGTCGACCTGCGCCGACAGGCCCTTGTCCTTGATGTCCTGCGCGGTGCTGCGGTTGCTGTAGGCCACCCGCGCGAACGGATCGGCCGGGATGGCGATCGCGTTGCCGCCGCCCAGCAGGTTCAGCAGCGGGCCGGTGGCGCCGGTCACCAGCTGCACGCCGGTGCAGCAGTTCTCCTCGCGGCTGGTGTAGTCGCCGATGACCAGCACGTCCACGTCCTCGGTCGGTTCGACCAGCAGCTGGCCGCGGAACAGGTGGTAGTCCTGGTCGTAGTCCTTGTCCTCGGTGCGCGGCCCCTGGCCGGTCACCACGTCCATCCAGCCGTCGCGCTTGCGCTTGGCCGCGTAGATGCGGAAGGCGCCGTTGTCGGCGATCGCGTCGTTGTAGGAGGCGGACACGCCCAGCGCGTTGTAGTTGCCGACGGTGACCTCGGCCTCGGCGCGCTGGGTGTAGCTCGGCCGGCGGGTCACCACGTTGATCACGCCCGCGGAGGTGTTCTTGCCGAACACGGTGCCCTGCGGGCCCTTGAGCACCTCGATGCGCTCGAGCTCGCCCAGGTCGCCGAAGCCGACCGAGTTGCGCGGGCGGTACACGCCGTCGATCACCACGCCGACCGACGACTCCAGGCCGGCGTTGTCGCCGACGGTGCCGATGCCGCGGATGCGCGCGGTGGTGACCGCCTCGCTCTGGGTGCTGGTGACCGTCAGGCCCGGGACCACGACCTGCAGGTCCTTGATGTCCTTGACGCCCTGGTCCTGGAGGATCTGGAAGTCGAGCGCCGTGACCGAGATCGGCACGTCCTGCAGCGCTTCCTCGCGCTTCTGCGCGGTGACCACGATGGTGGACAGGGTCGTCGCCTCGTCCTCCTCCTCCGTCGCCGGGGACGCGTCCTGGGCGATGGCGGGCAGCGCCACGCAGGTGGCCAGCGCCACGAGCACGGCCGAAGTGAGCAGGTTGCGACCGGGTTTGGCGTGCGACGACATGGACTCCCCCTTTTCTATTGGATTCGGCTGGCGGCCCGCGCGCTCCTGCGCGGCGAGCCGGATCTGGTCAGGTCCGCACCACTCCCCTGGTGCGTGGGTGCCCGCGGGTCCCGCGACATGCCGTGGTGGGGGGAACACGGCATGGATCGCGCGGGCGGACGGCCCGGGCGAACGCTAGCACAGGGCCATACGGGTGGGAACGGTGCCGGATGGCATGGATGCGCCCCGGGATGTCGCGGCACAAGCGCCGGGAAAAAAAGAACCCCGGCCGGAGCCGGGGTTCCCGAGTGACGCCGTTATGCGCGGATCAGTAGGCGGCGGCCGCCGACACCGCCGCGGCGGCGTCGATGATGCCGTTGCCGATCGGCTGGTCGTTGCTGCCGGGGAAGGCCCGCAGGGTGCTCTTGAGGATCGACTCCACCTGCGCCGGGGTGAGCGGCGTGGTGGCGACGGACTGCATCAGCGCCACGGTCGCGGCCACGTGCGGGGCCGCCATCGAGGTGCCGGCCATGCACATGTAGTTCTCCGTGGACGGATCCTTCGTGCCGGAGTTGCCGGTGGACACGATCAGCGTGGTGCAGTCCGGGCTGTCGCCGCCCGGTGCGGCCACGTCGATCTTGCTGCCGTAGTTCGAGTAGCTGGCCCGCGTGCCGCTCTTGTTGGTGGCGGCCACGTTGATCACGTTGTTGCAGCTGGCCGGCGTGAAGCCCGCGGCGTCCGCATTGTCGTTGCCCGCGGCCACCACGACGGTCGTGCCACGCGCGACCGTGGCATTGATCGCGTTCTGGTAGGTGCTCGAGCACGACCCGCTGCCGCCAAGCGACATGTTGATGACCTCGGCGGGGTTGGCATTGGCCGGCACGCCGGACACGCTGCCACCCGAGGCCCAGGTCATGCCGTCCACGATGTCGGAGGTGTAGCCGCCGCCACGTCCCAGCACGCGCACCGGGACGACCTTGGCGCCGTACGCGCCGCCGATCACGCCGAGGTTGTTGTTGCCCACCGCCGCGACGGTGCCGGCCACGTGGGAGCCGTGCCAGCTGGAGCTGTAGTTGCGGTAGTAGTCGCCCGGATCGTGCGCGTCCGCGTCGCGGCCATCGCCGTCGCCCGCCACCCGGCTGCTGCTGATGAAGTCGTAGCCGGGGAGGATGTTCCCGACCAGGTCGCTGTGGTCGGTGTAGCCGGTGTCGAGCACGGCGACGACGATGGCGCTGCCGTCTGCCATGTTCCAGGCCTGGTCGGCGCGGATGCCGCCGGGACCGGACTGCATGCCCCACAGGTAGGTGGCGTAGTGCGTGTCGTTTGGCGTCATCAGCGGCTTCATGATCTGGTCGACCTCGACGTACACGACGTTCGGGTCGGCCGCGATCTGGCGCATCACGGATTCGGCTTCCACGCGATCCAGGCCGCGGTTGGCGCGCACGACCACGCCACCCACCGACAGCGTGCGCAGGCGTTCCAGGCCCACGGCCTTCCCGCTCGCGTTCGCCGCGCCGGCCAGGTTGCCGCGCTGCTGCGCAGCGGTGGTCCCGTCGCGGTACTTCACGATGAACTGGTCAAAGCTGGCCTGGTCGGCGGCATGCAGGCCGGCGATGTCGGCGCGTCCGGCGGCGGCGACGGTGCCGGAGAATCCGGCGGTCAACGCGACCGCGACGGCGGCGGCCAGCATGCCCGGACGCAGGGTGTTCGACTTCGACATCAGGTACTCCCCTCAACGAAAATGGAAAAATTGAACGTCAAGACGCCCGCGGCCCGGCACGTGCCGGGCGCGTCCTCCAACGTGGTCGCGGTCTCTCCCCCGCCCCGTCCCGACCGTAGGCAGGAAATCCGGCGGGGGGCAAGGAAAGCAGTCTTAACGGTTTAACGGATCCCCCGCGCCCGGGCCTGCGGATGACCGTTAGGCACGGAAAAACAAGGGGAATCCGACGCGTCCACACGTCCACCCCGGGCCCCGGGGACCGGCGCGGCAAACGAGACACCCGTCACGCACGATGTTGCAGGGCGGCAAGGCGTTCCGCGGCCCGGACCGCGTCGTCCCCTACACTTCCGCCCCACGATGAGCCCAGACGACCACGCCCAGCACACGCCCCTGATGCGCCAGTTCTTCGCCGCGAAGGCGGCGCACCCGGACATCCTGCTGTTCTTCCGGATGGGCGACTTCTACGAACTGTTCCACGACGACGCGCGGCGCGCGGCCAGGCTGCTCGACATCACCCTGACCCAGCGCGGGCAGTCCGCGGGCCAGGCGATCCCGATGGCCGGCGTGCCGGTGCATGCGTACGAGGGCTACCTGGCGCGGCTGGTGGCGCTGGGCGAGTCGGTGGCGATCTGCGAACAGATCGGCGACCCGGCGCAGTCCAAGGGCCTGGTCGAACGCAAGGTGGTGCGCATCGTCACCCCGGGCACGGTGACCGACGAGGCATTGCTGGACGAGCGGCGCGACACGCTGCTGCTGGCGGTGGCGCGCGGCGGCTCGGCGACGAAGGGCTGGCGCTACGGCCTGGCCTGGGCGGACCTGGCCGGCGGGCGGTTCCTGGCCAACGAGGTCGCGGGCGAGGACGCGCTGGAGGCGGAACTCGCGCGGCTCGAGCCGGCCGAGGTGCTGGTGCCCGACGAGGAGGGCTGGCCGGTCGCCGTGTCGACCCGCGGCGGCCTGCGCCGGCGCGCACCCTGGCTGTTCGATGCGGAGGCCGGGCGGCGGCAGTTGCTTGCGTTCTTCGGCGTGCACGACCTCGCCGGCTTCGGCATCGAGGACCAGCCGCTGGCGACCGCGGCGGCGGGCGCGCTGCTCGGCTACGTCGAGGAAACGCAGAAGCAGCGGCTCCCGCACCTGACCGCGATCGCGGTCGAGTCGGGCGATGGGGCGATCGCCATGAACGCCGCCACCCGCCGGCACCTGGAACTGGATTCGCGCGTGGACGGTGAGGTCCGGCACACGCTGCTGGGCGTCCTGGATTCCACGGTCACCCCGATGGGCGGGCGCCTGCTGCGGCGCTGGCTGCATCGGCCGCTGCGCGACCACGGCGTCCTGCGCCTGCGGCACCAGGCCGTGGCCACGCTCGTGGAATCCGGGGCGGGCGATGCATTGCGCGAGACGTTCCGCGCGCTCGGCGACCTGGAACGCATCCTGTCGCGCGTGGCGCTGCGCAGCGCGCGGCCGCGCGACCTGTCCACCCTGCGGGACGGCCTGTCCCTGCTGCCGGACGTGCGCACGCTGCTCGAGCCGCTCGACGCGCCGCGCCTGGCCACGCTCTCGGCGGAACTCGGCGCGCACGACGACACCGCCGCCCTGCTCCGTCGCGCGCTGGTCGAACAGCCGCCGGTGCTCTCGCGCGACGGCGGCATGCTCGCGGAGGGCTACGACGCCGAACTCGACGAACTGCGCGCGCTCTCCACCAGTGCCGACAACGTGCTGGTGGAACTCGAGCAGCGCGAACGCGAGGCCAGCGGCATCGGCACGCTGAAGGTCGGCTACAACCGCGTGCATGGCTATTACCTCGAGGTCGGCAAGGCGCACGCCGGCAAGGTGCCGACGCACTACACCCGGCGGCAGACGCTGGCCAACGCCGAGCGCTACATCACCGAGGAACTCAAGGCGTTCGAGGACAAGGTGCTGGGCGCGCGGGAGCGCTCGCTGGCCCGCGAGAAGGCCCTGTACGAGGCACTGGTCGAGACGCTGGCCGCGGACCTCGAACCGCTCAAGCGCTGCGCCGCGGCGCTGAGCGAACTGGACGTGCTGGCGTGCTTCGCCGAACGCGCGGCGCTGCTGGACTGGGCGCGGCCCGAGCTGTCCGATTCGCCCGGGCTGCACATCGAGCGGGGCCGGCATCCCGTCGTCGAGGCCGTGCGCGACGCGCCGTTCGAACCCAACGACCTGGTGCTGGGCGACGAGCCGGTCGAACGCGACGGCGGCGAGGCGGTCGGCCCGCGCCGGATGCTGGTGATCACCGGCCCGAACATGGGCGGCAAGAGCACGTACATGCGGCAGAACGCGCTGATCGTGCTGCTGGCGCACATCGGCAGCTTCGTGCCGGCGGCACGCGCGGTGCTGGGGCCGATCGACCGCATCCTGACGCGCATCGGCGCCGGCGACGACCTGGCGCGCGGGCAGTCGACCTTCATGGTCGAGATGAGCGAGACCAGCTACATCCTCCACCACGCGACGGACCGGTCGCTTGTGCTGATGGACGAGATCGGGCGCGGCACGTCGACCTACGACGGACTGGCGCTGGCCGAGGCCTGCGCGCGGCACCTGGCCGCGACCAACCGCAGCTACACCCTGTTCGCCACGCACTACTTCGAGTTGACCGCCTTGGCGACGCCGGGCAGCGGCATTGCCAACGTGCACCTGGACGCGGTGGAGCACCGCGGCCCGGACGGCTCCGAGCGGCTGGTCTTCATGCACGCGGTCAAGGACGGCCCGGCGGACCGGAGCTTCGGGCTTCAGGTCGCGGCCCTGGCCGGGTTGCCGCCGGCGGTGGTGCGGCAGGCACGCGGTCGGCTGGCCGAGCTGGAGCAGGCCGGGCGGGATGCGCCGCGGCCGTCGATGGACCGCGAGGCGCTGGATGCACCGCAGCAGATCGGGCTGTTCGCGCCGCAGGCCGCGGCGCTGTCGGCGCTGGCCGAGCTCGACCCCGACGACCTGACGCCGAAGCAGGCGCTCGAGGCCCTGTACCGCCTCAAGTCCCTGGGCTGACGGCGCTTTTCCGCGGTCTCCGGATCCATCGCGCGCGTAGGCGCGCGCCTACAGGGCGTACCGACGCCCCTGTAGGAGCGGGGCTTGCACCGCGACCGCTCTCCCCGCGCCGGGTGGCCTGCCTTCCGCGGGGTCGCGCCCCAAGGTGCGCTCCTACAACAGCGGCCCCGCCTTCCCCCTGCAGGACCGCCTCTACAGGCGCGATGGCTTGCGCCGCGCACCTTCGGCCCCCGCGCCGTCATTCCGGCGAAAGCCGGAATCCACCTGTCGCGGCTTGCGGGGCCATCGCGCGCGTAGGCGCGCTCCTACAGCGTGGCGGCTTGGATGAAACCCACGGTTTTGATCGGGGGAGGCTATCGAATCATTCGTTACATGCGATTTCATTGATGCCTTGAAGCGGCGTAGTGTCAATGGGTCCCCTGCCGTCCAGCCACCGCAGCCCGCCATCCGCCAGGAGCAAGCCCATGAACGACGAATCCCAGTGCCCCGTCGCCAAGACCCCGCGACGCGCCCGCCGGAACAGCGACTGGTGGCCGGAGGCACTCGACCTGTCGATCCTCCACCAGCATTCCGAACTCTCCGACCCGATGGTCGAGGACTTCGACTACGCCAAGGAATTCGAGTCGCTCGACCTGGACGCGGTGATCTCCGACCTGCACGACCTGATGACCGACTCGCAGTCCTGGTGGCCGGCCGACTACGGCCACTACGGCCCCTTCTTCATCCGCATGGCGTGGCATGCCGCGGGCACCTACCGCATCTTCGACGGCCGCGGCGGCGCCCGCTCGGGCGAACAGCGCTTCGCCCCGCTCAACAGCTGGCCGGACAATGGCAACCTGGACAAGGCGCGGCGACTGCTGTGGCCGATCAAGAAGAAGTACGGGCGCAAGCTGTCCTGGGCGGACCTCTTCATCCTCGCCGGCAACGTCTCGCTGGAATCCATGGGCTTCAAGACCTTCGGCTTCGGCGGCGGGCGCGAGGACGTATGGGAACCGCAGCCGATCGACTGGGGCCCGGAATCCACCTGGCTGGGCGACGAGCGCTACAGCGGCGAGCGCGAACTGGCCAATCCGCTCGGCGCGGTGCAGATGGGCCTGATCTACGTCAATCCGGAGGGCCCGAACGGCAACCCGGACCCGAAGGCGTCCGCGCGCGACATCCGCGAGACCTTCGCGCGCATGGCGATGAACGACGAGGAGACCGTCGCGTTGACCGCCGGTGGCCACACCTTCGGCAAGTGCCATGGCGCCGGCCCGGTCGACAACGTCGGCCCTGAGCCCGAAGGTTCCAACATCGAGGAACTCGGCTTCGGCTGGGCCAACAAGCTCGACAGCGGCTGCGGACCGCACACCATCACCAGCGGCATCGAGGGCGCCTGGACCCCGACGCCGACCAAGTGGGACATGGCCTACTTCGAGACGCTGTTCAAGTACGACTGGGAGCTCACCAAAAGCCCGGCCGGCGCGCACCAGTGGAAGCCCAAGGGCGACGCGGGCAAGGACACCGTTCCCGACGCGCACATCAAGGGCAAGGCGCACCAGCCGATGATGACCACCGCGGACCTGGGCATGCGCTTCGACCCGGTGTACGAAAAGATCTCGCGCGACTACCTCGCCAACCCCGACAAGTTCGCCGACGCCTTCGCGCGCGCCTGGTTCAAGCTCACCCACCGCGACATGGGGCCGAAGCGCCGGTACCTCGGCAAGCTGGTGCCGGAAGAGGACCTGATCTGGCAGGACCCGGTGCCCGAAGTGGACCACCCGCTGGTGGACGACGGCGACATCGCCACGCTGAAGAAGACGCTGCTCGACTCGGGCCTGTCGGTGCAGGACCTGGTCAAGACCGCCTGGGCCTCGGCCTCGACCTTCCGCGGCACGGACCTGCGCGGCGGCGCCAACGGCGCGCGCATCCAGCTCGAGCCGCAGAAGGACTGGGAGGTCAACGAGCCCAATGAACTGCAGCGCGTGCTGGGCGTGCTGGAAAAGGTGCGCAAGGACTTCAACGACAAGGCCACCGGCGGCAGGAAGATCTCGCTCGCCGACCTGATCGTGCTGGGCGGCAGCGCCGGCATCGAGGCCGCGGCCAGGAAGGGCGGCCACGACGTCACCGTGCCGTTCACCCCCGGCCGTACCGACGCCACCGCCGAGCAGACCGACGCCAGCTCGTTCGAGGTGCTGGAGCCGGCGATCGACGGCTTCCGCAACTTCGTGCGCAAGGGCGACGAGGAGCAGACCGCGTACGCGCTGGTCGACCGGGCCGCGCTGCTGCAGCTCACCGCGCCGCAGCTGACCGCGCTCATCGGCGGCATGCGCGCGATCGGGGCCAACTTCGGCAACACCATGCACGGCGTGCTGACCGACCGCCCGGGCGCGTTGACGAACGACTTCTTCGTCAACCTGCTCGACATGTGCACAAAGTGGCGCAGGACCGAGGAAAACGAACACGTCTTCGAGGGCCTGGACCGCGCCACGGAGAAGCGCAAGTGGACGGCGACGGTGGCCGACCTGATCTTCGGGTCGAACTCGCAGCTGCGCGCGCTGGCGGAGGTGTATGCCGCCGACGATGGCCAGAAGGACTTCGTCAACGACTTCGTGAAGGCCTGGGTGCACGTGATGGAGGCCGACCGCTTCGATCTGCATCGCTGACAGGGAAGGCGATTCGTGGCGCGCCGCGCACGCGCGTCCTGGCCCCGCTCCGGCGGGGCCTTCTTTTTTTCCGGGGGATCATCGTGGTTGCACCCCCCCTCCCCTGCCTGCAGGGGAGGGTCGGGGCGGGGTGCTCCTGCCGACGCGAGTCGGGGCACCCCCTCCCAACCTCCCCCTGCAAGCAGGGGGAGGGGCGATGTCAGGTGGCGTCGATGTCGCCGAGGGCGCGGATCAGGCGACGGGCGCGTTTGTCGGGACGCCCTTCGGGTGGCGTGTAGCCGGCGCGCTCGGCCGCGCGTTGGGCGCGGGCCGCTTCGCGCGCGTGTTTCGAATCGAGTGATTCCTCGTACAGCGCCTGCGCGACCGACGCGGGGCCGCGCGCGTCCGACACGCCGCGCACGGCGACCTCGAACTGTTCGCCATTGCGGTCGATCGACAGCGCATCACCGGCACGCACCGCGCGCGACGGCTTCGCGCGCTGCCCGGCCACGTGCACCTTGCCGCCCTCCACCGCCGCCCGCGCGAGCGCGCGTGTCCGGAAGAACCGGGCGGCCCAGAGCCAGACGTCCAGGCGGATGGTGTCGGGTGTCGCGTCGTCCATGCGGCGGAAGTCGTGGTCGTCGAACGCCTTCATCGTAGCGCCGACCGCGCGCGCTGGAAGTGCGCGACAGGCGGGTGGTTCAGGGACCGGTTCGCGCGTCGCGGCGACCGGCGAGTTCCCGCGCCAGTTCGATGCTGCGGGGCGCGGCCAGGCCGCCCCGGCGCTGGTCGATGACGGCCAGCCGGGTGCCCGCGGCGTCGAGGTCGCCCGCGTCCATCGCCGCTTCGACCGCGTCGAGTTCGCTCGACACCTCGCGGGCGAGTCGCTCGCGGCACGCCGAAAGCGCGTCCGCATCCACCGGCCCGGCACGCTCCGGGTCGAGCCGGTCGAGCGCGCGGGCGAAGTGCCGCCGGTCGATGCGCGGATGCTCGCCGCGGGACATCTGCATCCGCTCGATCGACTCGATGCAATGCGCGCGCAATGACGCCTGGCTGTCGGCGTCCATCGCGCGGTTCGGCAGGTCGCGCACCCCGGTGACGTAGACGAACCGGCTGCGCGACTGGACCCGTTCGAGCAGGTCGGTGGCCGGCGGGCTCAGGGCGTCCCCGCCCAGCACGTCGCTGCCCGCGTTGAGGAGCGCGCCGCGGAACACGTCCGGGAAGTCGATCGCCAGCCGGAACGCGGTCCGCGAACCACCCGAGTAACCGCCGGCGTAGACCCGGGCCGGGTCCACCGGGTGGCGCAACATGAGGTTGTGGGCGGCATGCAGCGCCAGCGGCAGCCGGCGCACCAGCAGGTTCTGGTCGTTGCCGCTGTCGCGCGCCGACACCAGGATCATGCCGTGCGCGTCGAGCGCGCCCTGGAACTCGCGCGGGCCGGTCGCCTCGTCGAAGGGCGAGACCCAGACCATGAGTGCGTAGCGGCCGTCGGCACGCGGTGCGGGCGGCACGTAGACGTCGAAGCGGGCCTGCCGCAGGTCGACCGGCGCGGCCTCGAGCTGCGTCCCGGTGGCCTGGATGTAGCGCTCCAGGCGATCGGCGGTGGTCGGCGTCTGGGTCCGGCGCGCCAGCTCGAGCGCACCGGCCAGGGGTGAATACCGGTCGAAGGTCTCGTTCGCGGACACACCCGCGGCGTCCGCCTGCGCCACGCACAGGCACGCCACCAGGGCTGCGATCGCGGGCCGGCGGGACATGGGCCGGATTCTGTCACCGAAGACCCGGGCGTGCCTGTCGTCCCGAGCATCGCGAGGGACCTGCTTGTTCCATCTGCCGCCCGAGAAAAAACAGGAGCAGGTCCCTCGCTGCGCTCGGGACGACAGGGGGGGGGGGCGGAAACGAGAACGGCCGCCCTGGGGCGGCCGTTCGGGGCACGTGCGCCGGATCCGGCGACGTCGCGCGGATCACTCCGCGGCGGCGGCCTTCTGCGCCTTGGCTTCGGCCTTGGCCTTGGCCTGGGCAGCCAGGTCCTCCTTGATGCGCGCCTTCTTGCCCTCCAGGCCACGCAGGTAGTACAGCTTGCCCGCGCGCACCTTGCCGCGACGCTTCACCTCGACCGAGTCGATGGCGGCGCTGTGGGACTGGAACACGCGCTCGACGCCGAAGCCGTGCGAGATCTTGCGCACGGTGAAGGCGGAGTTCAGGCCGGCGTTCTTGATGCCGATCACCACGCCCTCGTAGGCCTGCAGGCGCTCGCGGTTGCCTTCCTTGACCTTCACGTTCACGACGACGGTGTCGCCCTGGCTGAAGTCGGGCAGTTCGCGCTGGACCTGGGCGGATTCGAATTCCTGGAGCAGAGTGTGGATCGAGGGCTTGTTCATGGTGGTTGCCTTTGCTGGCGCCGTCGTTGCGGCGCACGCCTGTTGGAGTCGTTGTCTGCGCGAGTGCACGTGGACCCGCGTCATGGCACTTGGTACGGCAGTTCGCGACGCGCGCGAAGCCGCGCATTCTAACGGGAAAAATCCCGGCGCGTCCAGCGCTTAGGCGTCGCCGGAGGGCTCGTCCTGGGCGGCGGCCCAGTGGGCCCTGAACGCGTCCAGCAGGGCCCGGTCCTGCCTGGAGAGCCCGGCCTCGTCGAGCAGGTCCGGCCGCCGGAGCCAGGTCCGCCCCAGGGCATGCTGGCGGCGCCAGCGGGCGATCTCGGCGTGGTTGCCGGACAGCAGGACGTCCGGCACCTGCCCGAGTTCATGTTCCACCGGGCGGGTGTAGTGGGGGCAATCGAGCAGCGGCAGGTCGTCGTCGCAGGCGCCGAAGCTGTCCTGGGCGGCCGACTCGGCGTCGTTCAGGGCGCCCGCCTGCAGGCGGGCGACCGCGTCGATGACCACCGCGGCGGCCAGTTCGCCGCCCGACAGCACGTAGTCGCCGATCGACAGCTCCTCGTCGACCTCGGCCGCCACGAGGCGCTCGTCGATGCCCTCGTAGCGACCGCAGAGCAGCACCAGGCGCTCGCGACCCGCCAGTTCGCGGACCTTCCGCTGGGTCAGGCGCTCGCCCTGCGGCGTCAGGTAGACCACCTTCGCGGGCGCCGGGTCGGCCGCGCGCACGGCGGCCAGGCACGCGCGCAAGGGGTCGATGAGCATGACCATGCCCGGGCCGCCGCCGAACGGGCGGTCGTCCACGCGGCGGTAGTTGCCCTCGGCGTAGTCGCGGGGGTTCCAGCCGTGCAGCGACACCAGCCCGCGCTCCCCCGCCCGCCCGACCACGCCGTGGCCGGCGACCTGCTCGACGAACTCGGGGAACAGGCTGACGAGGTCGATGCGCATGGGAGCCAAGTCTCCGGCAGGTCCGGCCAGTGTCGTCCCGAGCATAGCGAGGGACCTGCTTCGTCGCTTGCCGTCTCGTGGGGAAGCAGGTCCCTCACTGCGTTCGGGACGACAGGGCGTGGTCGGGACGACAGGGTGTGGTCGGGACGACGTGTGGTCGGGACGGCAGGGTGTGTTCGGGACGGCAGGGATGCGTCAGAAATCCGGGTCCCAGTCCACCGTGATCGTGCCGGCGTCCATGTCGACGGCGGTGACGTACTGCGGCTGGATGAAGGGAATGACGCGCTCGCGGTCGCCGCGCACGACCATCACGTCGTTGGCGCCGGTGGGCATCAGGTGGGCGACGGTGCCCAGGTGGACCCCTTCGACGGTGTGGACGCGCAGGCCCTCCAGGTCGACCCAGTAGTACTCGCCCGGCGCAGGGGGCGGCAGGACGTCGCGCGGAACGAGGATCTCCTGGCCGCGCATCGCCTCGGCGGCGTCGCGGTCCTCGATGCCGGGCAGGCGCGCGACCACGCCCTTGGCCGTCTCGCGGCCGCGCACGTCCTCGAGTTCCGTGACGTTGCCACGCGCGTCGCGCAGCAGCCACGGCCGGTACTTGAGGATCCGCGCGGGCGGATCGCTCCAGGACTCGACCTTCAGTTCACCGCGCACGCCGAACGCGCCCAGGATCCGGCCCATCGGGACGGTTCGGGGGCGCGTGGCGTCGTTCATCGCGGGGGCGCGGGCCGGGGCCCGCGCGGCGCCGTCAGGCGGCGTCGGTGCCGGCGGTCTTGGCCTGCTTGTACAGCGCGCGGACCTTGTCGCTCATCTGGGCGCCCTGGCCCATCCAGAACTCGGCGCGCTCGATGTTCAGCTCGACCGGCTTGTCCTGGCCGGAGGCGACCGGGTTGTAGTAGCCCAGGCGCTCGATGTTGCGGCCGTCGCGGGCGCTGCGGCTGTCGGTCACGATGATGTGGTAGAAGGGGCGCTTCTTGGCGCCACCACGCGTCAGGCGGATCTTGACCATAGGTTCTTCGGTGTTGCCCAGCTGCCAGGATGGCAGGGTAAGCCGGCAAGTATAGCGGCTCGGCCGGGGCCGTGGAACCTTGCTGGCACGCCCCTCGCGGACCGCACCCCCCGTAGGAGCGCCTCTACAGGCGCGAAGGCTCTCGTCCGTCGCCCTCACAACTGTTCCCCTGCACGGGGCCAATCGGCCGCGGCCCCGGGTGCAATCGCGCGCGTAGGCGCGCTCCTACGGGGGCAAGCCTTCCGCTCAGCGCATCGGGGGCATGCCGCGGCCGCCCATCATTCCCTGCATGCCGCGGAGCATGCCCTTCATGCCGCCGCCGCGGCCGAGCTTGCCCATCATCTTCTCCATCTGCTGGAAGGCCTTCAGCAGGCGGTTGACGTCGGCCGGGGTCACCCCGGCGCCGGAGGCGATGCGCTTGCGGCGCGAGCCGTTGAGCAGCGCCGGATTGCGGCGCTCGCGCGGGGTCATCGAATTGATGATGGCGATCTGGCGCGGCACCTCCTTGCCCGTCACCTGCGCCTTCACCGAATCCGGGATCTTGCCCATGCCCGGCAGCTTGTCCATCAGGCCGGAGATGCCGCCCATGCCCTGCATCTGCTCGAGCTGGTCGCGCATGTCCTCGAGGTTGAACTTCTTGCCCTTGGCGACCTTCGCCGCGAGCTTGGCCGCCTTGTCCTTGTCGACGTCGCGCTCGACCTGCTCGACCAGGCTGAGCACGTCGCCCATGTCGAGGATGCGGTTGGCGACGCGGTCGGGGTGGAACACGTCCAGCCCGTCGGGCTTCTCGCCGGTGCCGATGAACTTGATCGGCCGCCCGGTGACGTAGCGCACCGACAGCGCCGCGCCGCCGCGGGCGTCGCCGTCGGTCTTGGTCAGCACGACACCGGTCAGGGGCAGCGCCTCGGAGAACGCCTTGGCGGTGTTGGCCGCGTCCTGGCCGGTCATCGAGTCGACGACGAACAGGGTCTCGGCCGGATTCGTCGCGGCGTGCAGGGCCTTGATCTCCGCCATCATCGCCTCGTCGATGGCGAGGCGGCCGGCGGTGTCGACGATGAGCACGTCCACGAACGTCTTCCTCGCCTCGTCGATCGCCGCGCGGACGATGGCTTCGGGCTTCTGCGACGGGTCGGAGGCGAAGAACTGCGCGCCGACCTGCCCGGCCAGCGTCTGCAGCTGCTCGATGGCGGCCGGGCGGTACACGTCGGCCGACACGACCATGACCTTCTTCCTGCGCCGCTCCCTCAGGTGCTTGGCGAGCTTGGCGACGGTGGTGGTCTTGCCCGCGCCCTGCAGGCCGGCCATCAGGATGACCGCCGGCGCCGGCACGTTGAGGTTGAGGTCGGTGGCCTGCGCGCCCATCACCGCCGTGAGCTCGTCGCGCACGACCTTGATCAGGGCCTGGCCCGGGGTCAGCGACTTGAGCACTTCCTGGCCGACGGCGCGGACCTTGATCCGCTCGACCAGCGCCTGCACGACCGGCAGCGCGACGTCGGCCTCCAGCAGCGCGATGCGCACCTCGCGGGTCGCCTCGCGGATGTTCTCCTCGGTCAGGCGGCCGCGCCCGCGCAGGCGCTCGATGGTGCCGGACAGGCGCTGGGTCAGGGACTCGAACATGCGGGGCCTTGCGGGGGCAGCGGAAGCGAACCGCGGATTATAGGCGGCCGGCCGGTGACGGGCTCCGCCCCCCCTGTCGTCCCGAGCGAAGCGAGGGACCTGCTTTGTCTTGTTGCGATCAAAAGCAGGTCCCTCGCTCCGCTCGGGACGACAGTGCCGCTCGGGACGACAGTGCCGCTCGGGACGACAGTGCCGCTCGGGACGACAGTGCCGCTCGGGACGACAGGGCCGCTCGGGACGACAGTGCCGGGCGGGGCGACTGGGGCGGGCGGGACGGGTCGCGGCTGTGCCACACTCGGCCGATGACACTCGTTCTCATTGCTGTCCTGGCCTATCTCGCCGCCACCGTGCTGCTCATGCGCACGATGGCCGTCGAGGCCAGCGGCGTAGGACGCGCCTGGCTCGCGGTCGCGGTCACGGGCGTCGTCCTCCACGCGGTCCACCATGCGCGCGAATGGCAGGCCACCGGCGTGCCGGACCTGCATTTCTTCGCCGCGCTCTCGCTGACCGGCCTGGGCATGGCGGCGCTGACCACGCTCTTCGGCGCCAGCGGGCGCATGGCCGCGCTGGGCGTGTTCGTGTTCCCGCTGGCCGCCACGCTGCTGGTGGGCGACGCCTCGGTGGCGACGGCCCCGGGCGCGCCGATGCCCTGGCCGATCCAGTTGCACGCCTGGTGCGCGCTGCTCGCATACGCCGTGCTGGCGATCGCGGCATTGCTCGCGCTGTTGTCGTGGGCGCAGGAACGTGCGCTGCGCCGCCACGAGCGCCACCGGTGGATGCGCGCCCTGCCCCCCCTGGTCGAGCTCGAATCGCTGCTCTTCCGCACGATCGCCGTCGGCTTCGTCCTGCTCACCGCGACGCTTTTGACCGGCGTGCTGTTCGTCGAGGACATGTTCGCCCAGCACCTGGCGCACAAGACGGTGTTCAGCGTGCTCAGCTGGCTGGCCTTCGGGGTGCTGCTGTTGGGCCGCTGGCGCCGCGGCTGGCGCGGGCGCACGGCGGTGGGCTGGACGCTGGCGGCCATGGCGTTGCTGGCGCTGGCGTTCTTCGGCAGCAAGTTCGTGGTCGAACTGGTGCTGGGCCGCGGCGTCGGCTGACGCCGACGACTAGCCGCCCACCCGTTCGACCAGCCAGAAGAGCGCGAGGCCCGCGACGGCCAGCGACACCAGCGGCATGCCGACGTGCCGGTACCAACGGGTTCGCGCCGCCACGTAGAGGGGCGGCAGCGCGAACACGACGATCGCGAGCTGGCCGATCTCGACGCCCAGGTTGAAGCCGAGCAGAGCCCACGTGCGCCCTGACGCCGGAAGCCCGAGCGCGGACAGCGCCCCGGCGAATCCGAAGCCATGGACCAGGCCGAACAGGAAGGCCAGTTTCCACGTCCGCCCCGACCATCGCGGACGCAGGTTGGCGAGCGCCGCGATGATGATGCTCCCGGCGATGACCGCTTCGACCGCCGCACTGTCCACGCGGACCCAACCCAGCACGGCGGCCGCGAGCGTCAGCGAGTGGGCGAGCGTGAACGCGGTCGCGACCGCCGCGGAATGGAACAACGCCGTGCGGAAGCTTCCCGAAGGTCGCCATGCACCGCCCACCGTGGCCAGCCCGGCCGGAAGCAGGAGCGCGACGAGGAACGCGATGTGGTCGTAGCCGATGGCCAGGTGCCTGATGCCCTCGACGAAGAAGCTGGAGAATCCGCTCGACTGCACCGCTGGAATGGCGACGCCCTGGCGATTTCCTCCCGTGACGACCGCGGCCTGCGATGCGCCTTCGCGAACGCGCACGAACGCACGGTGCTCCGGGTCCGTTTCGGCGAAGAGCCGATACGTGAAGCGCAGCGCACCTTGCGATGGGCAGGCCACGCGGTAATCGAGCGTGAGGTGACCAAGGCCGTCGATCCGTCGCGTGGCGAGTCCACGCGGGTGCAGGGTGCACGCTCGCCCCCCGCGTTCGAGCCGCATCCCGTCGACGCCCATCTCGAGCAGGTCCTGCCGGCGCGCCCAGGCCTCTCCCCAGGTAATCCGGTCGTCGCGGTCCGCATCCAGGGGCAACGCCAATGCGGCGTCCACGACGGGCACGTCGAGCGTCAGGACGTCACCGTCCTCGTGCCCTTGCTCGATCAGGACGTGCGCCGTCGACACCGAGTGCGCGCTGGCAACGGGCGGCAGCGCGCCCAGCAGGAGACCCACCGCGAGCAGGCGCCAGCGCGTCATTGGACCATCGCCTCCACCGGCACGCCTTCCCGGCTCGCCCATGCCCTGGCGGCGTCCACGGCTTCCGGTCGCCCGGCCGCTCGCGCGGCGTCGACCAGGACCGCCACGTCTTCGTGGTCCCGCTGGCACTCGAAGTTCTCGAGCGCAAGTGCCAGCGCACGTCCGGGATCTTCCCCGCACGCCAGGATCAACGCCGCTTCGTCCCGGGCCTCGGGGACGGCCCCTGCCCGTCGCAGTCGTGCGAACTCCCGGGCCAGGGCGCGGCACGCATCGATGGCCCCCGCAGCGCCGGCCTCGACGCCCGCCAATGCGCGCTGTACGCGGATCACGCCTTGGCCGCGCGCCGTTCCAAGCATCTCGAGCGCAGCCTCCGGCCGTTCCGTCCGCCTGAGATGACGCGACCAGGCGACCAGGACGCGAGCATCTCCCGGTGACGCGCGAAGGGCACGCGTGAACCACGCGTCTGCCACCTCCGCTTGCTTCGCGCGAGAGGCCGCCTCCGCACGCATCAGGAGGACATACGTCGCGGCATCCGGCATGGGCATCGCCTGCGACAGGCTGAGATCCAGGAGTTCCCCTGCCTGGCGGTATCGGCCCACGCGCAACTCGACGGCGGCCGTGCAGACGAGACCCCGGGCCGCGTCCAGGCCCACCGCCAGGGCACGGCAATCCTCGCGGGCCGCCCGGATCCGTCCCTGCACAAGGCGCAATTGCGCCCGGGCCAGCCGCAGCTCTCCATCCCGGGGCGCGGACCGGATGGCGGCGTCCAGCAGGGTCCCGGCGTCTTCGAAACGATGCCCGTGCTGGAGGACGGACGCGTGCAGGCCCTGCATGCGCACGCTCCGGAGCTGCTCCCGAGGCAGGCTTTCCAGCAACGCGGACGCGCGACCCGCAAACCGTCCGTCGCCCGTGGTCGCCGCCAGCGCGAGCAGTGTCTCGACCCTGTCGGCGGGGGAATCCGGTTCGCCATCCTGCGACCCACTGGAAAACCCTTCGGGCAGGTGTTCCACGATGTGGTCCCGGGACTCGGGGACATACGCGCGCGGCATCCCGTCCCCGCCCTCCGTGCAGCCGGACAGCGCGCAGGCACCGGCCAGCCAGGCGATCACGATCAACCGCGTCGCCCTCGCGATGGACGATCGCGGCCGGGCTTGCACCCGACCGCGAGAGGCGCTGTCCGGCGACATCGCCTTCAGTTCGCAGGCGCGCCGGGAAGCGGCGTATTGAGGTACGGGAACCCCGGCCTGAATGCCGTCGCGTCCATGCGGACGCCATCGGTGTAGGGCAATTGGCCATCCGGCGCCTCCGACGCGCTCAGCAGGGCCCCCATCGCCACGCGCAGTTCGATGTCGACGACGTCGTCGCCCGGCCGCCGACCGTTCGGGAAGCCGGCCACGTCACCCGCCAGGGCCCCCAGGTCCATCTGGCTGGCAGGCGCCTTCGGCGCGATCGACGTGTTCAGGCGCAACATCTCGGCCGGCCGGACGTATGGAGACGGCTTGTTGAGGCCGTCAAGTCCCGTCAGGAATGCCGCCACCAGGTCCGACCTGGGGTAGGTCGTCGGCGCCTGCACGCCGAACAGCGCCTGCAGCAGGATGGGCAGCGTCGGCCGCGTCACGTAGTCGGCGAACTGCCTGTCGAAGTACGGCTGGGACGCGTTGAAGGCGTCCTTGTCGGGCAGGCCGACGACCACCTCGTTGACGAGCGGCATGCCCAGGCGGGAGACGGGACGCTGGTTGCCGTTGGCATCCGGAAGGTAGGCACTTGTCCACGCACCGATCACCGGATCGCCGTTGGTCAGGCACGAGATCGGGAATTCGAGGGCGATCGTGGTGACGTTCTTGTCCGTGAGCGCATTGGGTTCCGCGTCGCGTTCACCGACCGGGTTGGTGTTCACGAGGTCGAAGACCTCGCCGAGGTTCACCGCGAAGCCCTCCCTGCGCTGTCCGACGAACACGCGGCCTTCGAAGGGGCATCCGTCGACCTGGATGCGCGAAACGTGCCGGTCGGCGTAGGACCCGTAGTTGGGGATCGACTTGTTGCCGATGTTGTCGAACGGCTTGAGGAACATCGGCCCCGGATTCCTCAGGCTCCAGTTCGTCGCCACCCGCGGCTCGCCCTGGTTCATCCGCGCCACGACGACGTACGACTGGTCCACGTTCAGGGCGGCGTTCTGCGCGCCGCTGTCGCCGAACGGGCCGATGTTGCTCAATGGAACGGGCATGTCCCGTCCATCGACCGGGACCGTGAGGTTCTTGTACTTGTTGTAGAAGCGGAAATAGAAGGAATGGTTGGGCAACGCGTCGCCGTCGCTGTCGACGTGGATCGCATACACCGCGCGCGGATCCATGAGGAAGTAGTTCGGACCGCCGTAGGGATCCTGCAGGGGCTGGTAGTTGGCGAGGAACGTCACGAACCCCTGCCGGTCGGGTTCATAACTCCTGAACATGTAGAAATCGGTGGCATCCACCTTGGGCGTTCCCGTCACGAGCGGCGCCTCCCGGTGGCTGGAAGCGAGCACGGTGGTCCCGCATGCCAATGCGAGCACCGCTGCGATCGGCGCGAATTTCGCGGATTTCATGGTCGAGCTCCTGGTTCGGAAGACGGTGTCGACGCGAGCGGCCCGGGACGATCCCGGTCGTTCAGGCAGGGGTTACGGTCGCCGGCGGGCGACGGATGCAGCGCCGGTCACCCGGCTTCCCCTGAACGACGCAGCGACCCGCGCGAGGCGCGGAGCCGGTCGACCTGAATGGACGCGCGGGGGGATTCCCCGCCTTCGGCCGCCCGCTACGCCACTTCGAGCGCGTCGGCGAGCCGCTCCACGGCGATGACTTCCAAGTCGCGGATGCGGCCGGATTTCGGCGCATTGGCCCTCGGCACGATCGCGCGCGCGAAGCCGTGGGTGGCGGCCTCCTTCAGGCGCTCCTCGCCGTTGGGCACGGGCCGGATCTCGCCGGACAGGCCAACCTCGCCGAACGCGATCGTCTTCTCGGCCAGCGGGCGGTCGCGCAGCGACGACAGCACCGCCAGCAGCACCGGGAGGTCGGCGGCGGTCTCCTGCAGGCGCATGCCGCCGACCACGTTGACGAACACGTCCTGGTCGCCGGTGCCCACCCCGCCATGGCGGTGCAGCACCGCCAGCAGCATCGCGAGGCGGTTGCCCTCAAGGCCCACGGCCACGCGGCGCGGGTTGGACAGCGGCGATGAATCGACCAGCGCCTGGACCTCGACGAGCAACGGGCGCGTGCCCTCGCGCGTGACCATCACGCAACTGCCGGGCTGCTGCAGGCTGCCGCCGGACAGGAAGATCGCCGACGGGTTCGGGACTTCCTTGAGCCCGGCGTCGCCCATCGCGAACACACCCAGTTCGTTGACCGCGCCGAAGCGGTTCTTGAACGCGCGCAGCACCCGGTAGCGGCTGCCGCTCTCGCCCTCGAAATAGAGCACCGCGTCGACCATGTGCTCGAGCACGCGCGGGCCGGCGATGCCGCCCTCCTTGGTGACGTGGCCGACCAGGAACACGGCGGTGCCGGTCTCCTTGGCGAAGCGCACCAGGCGCGCGGCCGACTCGCGCACCTGGCTGACGGAGCCCGCCGCGGCGGTGAGGGTGTCGGTCCACAGCGTCTGGATCGAGTCGGCGACGATCAGGCGCGGGCGCGCCTCCGACGCGTGCGCGAGGATGCGCTCGACGCCGGTTTCGGCCAGCGCCGACACGCCCTCGAGCGGCAGCCCCAGCCGCTGCGCGCGGCCGGCGACCTGGGCCAGCGACTCCTCGCCGGTGACGTACAGGCCCGGGAGCGTGGTGCCCATCCTCGCGGCTGCCTGCAGCAGCAGTGTCGACTTGCCGATGCCCGGGTCGCCGCCGACCAGCACCACCGCGCCCTCCACCAGGCCGCCGCCAAGCACGCGGTCGAGTTCGCCGATGCCGGTGGACACGCGCGCGTGGGCGCCCGACTGGACTTCGGACAGCGCAACGACCGCCGGTGCGTCCGCGCCACCGGCCCAGCCGGCCTTGCGCGGCGGCGTGGCCACCCGGCGGGCGGCCGCGGGTTCCACCACGAATTCGGTCAGCGTGTCCCATTCGCCGCAGGCGCTGCACTGGCCCTGCCACTTGGAATGGTCCGAACCGCATTGCGTGCACACGTAGGCGGTGCGGGCCTTGGTGGTGGTCTTCCCCATGGGCGCCATTGTGCGGGCAGGCGTCTCGCCCCGCGAGACCCGAACACCAGCGCCCCCTGTAGGAGCGCGCCTACGCGCGCGAATGCCGCCGGCGCCAGTGATTCTTCGGTCGCCCAGTCGGCCAGGCACGCCATGGTGGCGCGGGATCGCGCCTGTAGAGGCGCTCCTACGGTGGGTGCGTCCGCTACGCCGCGGCGGGCTTGCTGCGCATGCGCTGGAACAGGGTGACCACGCCGACGATCACCGCGCCCACGGCCATCCCGATGGCGGCATTGGCCAGCGATTCGACGAGCACGCCGGCCCAGCCTTCCGGCGCGATGCCTTCGATCCAGTGGTGGACCGCCGGGATCGAGTGGGCAAGGATGCCGCCACCCACCAGGAACATCGCCGCGGTGCCGGCCACCGAGAGGAACTTCATCAGGTACGGCGCCGAATACACCAGCCCGCGTCCGAGCGCGGCGACCGCGCCCTCCTTGGCCGCCAGGTGCTCGCCGGCATCGTCCATCTTCACGATGCCCGCCACCAGGCCGTACACGCCGACGGTCATCGCCGCGGCGATCAGGGTCAGCACCAGCGCCTGCTGCGCCAGCGGCTGCCCATCGACCACGCCCAGCGAGAGCACGATGATTTCCGCCGACAGGATGAAGTCGGTTCGGATCGCGCCCTTGATCTTCTGCTTCTCGAAGGCGACGAGGTCGATGTCCTCGTCGGCGACCGCCTGGACGAGTTCATCGTGGTGCGCGGCGTCTTCCTCCTTCGAATGCAGGAAGCGGTGCAGCACCTTCTCCATGCCCTCGAACACGAGGTAGGCGCCGCCGATCATCATCAGCGGCGTGACCAGCACGGGGACAAAGGCGCTGATCGCCAGTGCGGCCGGCACGAGGATGGCCTTGTTGATCGCCGAGCCCTTGGCGACCGCCCAAACCACCGGCAGTTCGCGGGCCGCGTGCACGCCGGTCACCTGCTGGGCGTTGAGCGCCAGGTCGTCGCCGAGCACGCCGGCCGTCTTCTTCGCCGCGACCTTGGTGAGCACCGCCACGTCGTCCAGGACCGAGGCGATGTCGTCGAGCAGGGTGAACAGGCTGGCGCCGGCCATGCGGGGGTTCCGGATGCGGTGAGCGCCGCATTGTGGCAGGCGCGCGTCTCCGCCGCGTCGTCACTCCCTCCCCTGCTTGCAGGGGAGGGTTGGGGAGGGGGGCTCCTGGCTTGCGCAGGCAGGAGCACCTCCTCCCAACCTCCCCCTGCACGCAGGGGGAGGAGCATGCGTCCCACGTGGTGAGACGCACATCGGTTGCACTGGCCGCCCGCACCGAGGGCACGCCATGCACAGCCAGCTCCAACGGGTCGATTCGACCGATCCCGACGCCCCCGCCACCGGCACGGCGCTGCAGGCCAGCGTGCCGTGGCCGCAGGTGCCGGCGCGCGCGCCGGCCCGAGACGGCGGCACGCTCGCCACGCGCCTGCGCCGCAAGTACCTGGACCGGGTGACCGGCCACTTCGTTATTCCTGCCAACGCGGGCCGCAGCGCGCCGCTGCCCGATGACCTGCCCGCCCCGCTCGCCCGCGCGTTGCGCTCGCGCGGCATCGAGTCGCTGCACAGCCACCAGGCCGAGGCTTGGGACGCGGCCCGCCGGGGCGAGCACGTGGTGGTCGCCACGCCCACCGCCTCGGGCAAGTCGCTCTGCTACACCCTGCCGGTCGTGTCCGCGGCCATGGAGCGCAAGGCCAAGGCCCTGTACCTGTTCCCGACCAAGGCCCTGGCGCAGGACCAGGTCGCCGAGCTGATCGAACTCAGCCGTGCCGGCGAGCTGGGCATCCGCGCGGCCACCTTCGACGGCGACACCCCTGGCGACCAGCGCCAGGCCATCCGGCTGGCCGGTGACATCGTGGTGTCCAACCCGGACATGCTCCACCAGGGGATCCTGCCCCACCACACCAAGTGGGCGCAGTTCTTCGAGTCGCTGCAGTACGTGGTGATCGACGAGATCCACACGTACCGCGGCGTGTTCGGCTCGCACCTGGCCAACGTGCTGCGGCGGCTGCGGCGGGTGTGTGCGTTCTACGGGTCGAACCCGCAGTTCATCCTGTGCTCGGCGACGATCGGCAATGCCAAGGCGCACGCCGAGGCGCTGATCGAGGCCGATGCCACCGCAATCACCGAGTCCGGCGCGCCCTCCGGCGAGAAGCACGTACTGCTGTGGAACCCGCCGGTGGTGAACCCGGACCTCGGCCTGCGCGCCTCCGCCCGGTCGCAGACCAACCGGATCGCCCGCGCCGCCATCAAGGCCGGGTTGAAGACGCTGGTGTTCGCGCAGTCGCGGACGATGGTCGAGGTGCTGACCAAGTACCTGAAGGACGTGTTCGACCACGATCCGCGCAAGCCGGCCCGGATCCGCGCGTACCGCGGCGGCTACCTGCCCACCGAACGGCGCGACGCCGAGCGCGCCATGCGCGCGGGCAACATCGACGGCATCGTCTCGACCTCCGCGCTGGAACTGGGCGTGGACATCGGCAGCCTGGACGTGGTGGTGCTCAACGGGTACCCGGGCTCGATCTCCGGCACGTGGCAGCGCTTCGGCCGCGCCGGGCGGCGCCAGCAGGCCGCGGTCGGCGTGCTGGTGGCCAGTTCCGACCCGCTGGACCAGTACGTGGTCCGCAACCCGGCCTTCTTCGCCGACGCCCCGCCCGAGCACGCCCGCATCGCGCCGGACCAGCCGGTGATCCTGCTCGACCACATCCGCTGCGCGGCGTTCGAGCTGCCCTTCCGCACCGGCGAGCGGTTCGGCGAGGTCGACCCGCACGTCTACCTGGAGCTGCTGGCCGAGGACGGCGTGGTCCACCCGGAGGGCGGGCGCTGGGAGTGGATCGCCGACAGCTACCCGGCCAATGCGGTCAACCTGCGGTCGGTCGCCGACGGCAACTTCGTGGTCGTGGACCGCACCGACGGACGGCAGGTGATCATCGCCGAGGTCGACTACAGCTCCGCCCCGCTGATGCTCTACGAGGGCGCGATCCACATGGTCCAGTCCACGCCCTACCAGGTCGAGCACCTGGACTGGGAGGGCCGCAAGGCCTTCGTGACCCGGACGCACGTGGACTACTACACGGACGCGATCGACTACACCAAGCTCAAGGTGCTGGAGCGCTTCGACGGGTCGATCGCCGGCGAGGGCGGGTGCCACCACGGCGAAGTCCACGTGGTCCGGCGCGTGTCGGGCTACAAGAAGATCCGCTACTACACCCACGAGAACATCGGCTACGGGCCGGTGAACCTGCCCGACCAGGAGATGCACACCTCGGCGGCGTGGTGGCAACTGCCGCAGGCGACCTTGGAAGCCTTGTTCGAGTCGCGGCAGGACATGCTCGACGGGTTCCTGGGCGCGGCGCACGCGCTGCACGTGGTGGCCAAGGTGGCGGTGATGGCCGATGCCGCCGACCTGCGGAAGGCGGTCGGCAGCGGCGACGGGGCGTGGTTCGCGCAGGCCGACGGGCGGGGCCGCGGGCAGCTGCGCTCGCTCGACGAAGGCGTCAAGGATCCGCGCACGGCCGACGCGTTCGTTCCCACCGTGTTCCTCTACGACAACTACCCGGGCGGCGTGGGCCTGAGCGAGCCGCTGTGGCGCCGCCAGTCGGATCTGGTGCGCAACGCACGGGAACTGGTCGACGGCTGCGACTGCAAGGCCGGATGCCCGGCGTGCGTGGGCCCGGCGCTGGACACGGGACCTGGCGTGACCCCGCGCGAGCTCGCGGTCACCGTCCTCGCCGCGCTGGAGGCGCAGGACGCGCTGGAGGCGGAGAGCGCGGTGGACATCCGGAACGCTGACGCCGCGGATGCGTGGAATCCGCGGGACGCACAGACATGAGCGTGGCGCTGGAGCGGTTGCGGGCGCTGTCGCGGCAGGCCGGGCGGACGTCCAGTGCGGCGCTCGCGAAGGAGGTGGCGCGCCGGCCGGACGTGCTGGATGGGGACGGCCTTGCGCGGGGTCGCGCCCCGAGGTGCGCTCCTACAGGGAGTGTGTCGATTCCCGGCGGACGCCCCGCCGTGGACGCGCCGGCGTTGCGGTCACTGTTGCGGATCCGGCAACGCGGGATGCCCACGCTGCGCAGCGACGATCGCGAGGTGCCGGGCGTGGAGATCGCCCGTGGCCTGCACTACGCCGAGGCGTCACTCCCCGCACCGGATGTCCCGCCCGACGTCGACGGCGCGTTCGCCCGGCGCGACGCGCTGCCGACCGCCGACATGCTGTTCTTCGACACCGAAACCACCGGCCTGGCCGGTGGCGTGGGCACCCGCGCCTTCATGATCGGCGCCGCGCACTGGGCCGGCGGACAACTGCACGTCCGGCAACTGCTGATCACCGGCACCGGCGCGGAGCCCGCCATGCTCGAGGCGTTCGCCTCCTGGCTGCGCCCCGGCACGCAGCTGGTGAGCTACAACGGCCGCAGCTACGACGCGCCACTGCTCGCCGGACGGTTCCGCCTCGCGCGAATGGGCACGCCGCTTGCGGGCATCGATCACCTCGACCTGCTTCATCCCACGCGCCGCCGGTACAAGGGACGGTGGGAGAACTGCAGGCTCGCGACGATCGAGCGCAATGCGCTGTCGATCGTGCGCGAGGACGACGTGCCGGGCAGCGAGGCGCCGGCGGCGTGGCTGGGCTACCTGCGCGGGGGTTCCGCGGCGAAGCTTCGCGGCGTCGCGAGGCACAACCACCAGGACGTGGTCACCCTCGCCCGGCTGCTCCTCCACCTCGCCGCCTGAGCGCTCGGGCGCCCCCCCGCGTCACAAGCGCCCGTCGACGCGTCCTGCGGGCAGCGCGCCCTTGACGTCATAGACGACGCAGTCCGGCTTCGCATGGCGCAGCACGCCGTCGGCGCCATCCCGGAGCAACGTGGCGTGGGGCACTGCGAGCACGATCGCGTCGTAGGTCCCCGTCGGCGCTTCGATCCAGGCGTCGCCGACCTCGGCCTTCGCCTGCGCCGCGTCGGCCACGGGGTCGTAGGCCTCGACACGGGCGTTGGCGGCCTGCAGTTCGTGGATCACCTCGACCACGCGCGTGTTGCGCAGGTCCGGGCAGTCCTCCTTGAAGGTCACGCCAAGCACCAGGATGCGCGAATCGACCGCGTGGATCCGCTTGCGCGCCATCAGCCGCAGCACCTCGTGCGCGACGTACAGGCCCATGCGGCTGTTGATGCGGCGCGCGGTGAGGATCAGCTCCGGGTGGTAGCCCAGCACCGTCGCCTTGTGCGTCAGGTAGTAGGGATCCACGCCGATGCAGTGCCCGCCCACCAGCCCCGGGCGGAACGGCAGGAAGTTCCACTTCGTGCCGGCGGCGGCGAGCACGTCCTGGGTGTCGATCCCCATGGTGTGGAAGATCATCGCCAGTTCGTTGACCAGCGCGATGTTGAGGTCGCGCTGCGTGTTCTCGATGACCTTGGCCGCCTCGGCGACCTTGATGCTCGGCGCAAGGTGGGTGCCGGCGGGCACGATGCGCCGGTACAGCGCGTCCACGAAGGCCGCGGCCTCCGGGGACGAACCGGAGGTGACCTTCATGATGTCCGGCAGCCGCCGTGCCCGGTCACCCGGGTTGATGCGCTCCGGGCTGTAGCCGACGTGGAAGTCGGTGCCGAAGGCCAGGCCGGAGGCCCGTTCGAGGATGGGAACGCACACTTCCTCGGTTGTGCCCGGGTAGACCGTCGATTCGTAGACCACCACGTCGCCCGGCCTGATCCGCCCGCCGACCAGCGCGCTGGCCGCCTCGAGCGGCCGCAGGTCGGGGCGCGTCGCCTCGTCCACCGGGGTGGGCACGGTGATGACGTAGACGTTGCGGTCCTCGATGGCGGCGGCATCGGACGTCAACGCCAGGCGCGTCGCCGACGCCAGCTCCTCCGCCGAGGTCTCCCCGGTCCGGTCCCGTCCCCGCCGCAGTTCATCGACCCGCCCGGCGTCGATGTCGAATCCAACGGTGTCGAACTCCCGGCCGAAGGCCACCGCCAACGGCAGCCCGACGTAGCCCAGTCCCACCACGCACACGCGGGCGTCTTCGATTGACCGCATCCGATGTCCCCGTTTCCTGCCGTGGAGTGCCGCGGCGTCCCCCGCAAGCTGGGGAGATCATATCGCCCGGGACGCATGGCCCCCGCATCCCTTCCCGGAAACGTCAGGCGCCGGCGCGCCCGGTCAATGGCATCAGGGTTCGTAGTAGTCCCGGTACCACTCGACGAAGCGCGCCACGCCTTCCTCGACGGGCACGACGGGGCGGTAGCCCGTTGCCGCCGCGAGGTCCGAGACGTCGGCTTCGGTATCCGGCACGTCGCCGGCCTGCAGCGGCAGCATCTCCATCACCGCCTTCCGGCCCAGGCACTGCTCCAGCACCTCGATGTACCGCAGCAGTTCCACCGGCTGTTCGTTGCCGATGTTGAAGATGCGGTACGGCGCCACGCCACTGCTGGCCGGGTCCGGCGCCCGGCCGTCCCACGCCGCGTCCTTGGACGGCGGCCTGTCGAGCACGCGCACCACGCCCTCCGCGATGTCGTCCACGTAGGTGAAGCTGCGCTTGTGGTGGCCGTGGTTGAACACGCGGATGGGCTCGCCGGCCAGGATCGCGCGCGTGAACAGGAACAGCGCCATGTCCGGCCGGCCCCACGGGCCGTAGACGGTGAAGAAGCGCAGGCCCGTGCACGGGATGCCGTACAGGTGCGCATAGGCATGCGCCATCTGCTCGTTGGCCTTCTTGGTGGCCGCGTACAGGGTGAGCGGATGCTCCGTGGACGCGTGCTCGGAGAACGGCATGTCCAGGTTGGCGCCGTACACCGAACTGGTGGAGGCGAAGACCAGGTGCCCGACGCCATGGTGGCGGCAGCCCTCCAGCACGTGCAGCGTGCCGGTGACGTTGCTGCTGGCGTACACGTGCGGGTTCTCCGCCGCATAGCGCACGCCGGCCTGCGCCGCGAGGTGCACGACCCGCTCGGGCGCGTGACGGGCGAAGACGGACTCCACCGCCGCGCGGTCGGAGAGGTCCGCTGTCACGTGCGTGTAGCCGGGCACGTCCTGCAGGCGCGCCAGCCGGGCCTGCTTGAGGGTGACGTCGTAGTAGTCGTTGAGGTTGTCGAAGCCGACGACGGTGTCGCCGCGCGCGAGGAGCCTGTGGGCGACGTGGGAGCCGATGAAGCCGGCGGTGCCGGTGACGAGGACTTTCATTGGAGCTCCCTGGCGAACACCCGCGGAACGTCTTCCGTGGATTCAAACGGAAAGTGGAGGGGATCTAGGGCGTTCCCGCGTCGACCGGCGCCGTCCGCGTCCGCCAGACCCACGCTGCGCCGAGGCAGACCCCCGTCGCGACCCCCAGCAGGTTGATGCCGGCATCGGCGAGCCGGACCTCCCGGCTGTCGGTCAGCCACTGCGCGAACTCGGCCGCGACCGCCAGCCCGCACAGCAACAACACCCCAGGCCCGTTCCGGAGCCGGCGACAACCCACCCACAGCAACAGGGTCAGCCAGAAGAAGGCGGCCAGGTGCACCCAGTCGGGAATGTCCCATGGCGTCCGGGCCACGACCGCTTCGAGGGCGTCGACGCGATGGGCACCGACCCATGCCTTCAGCGTCGCGCCGGGAATGAACAGCAACCCGGACACCACCAGGGTCGACACGAACAGGAGCGCCCGGATCGTCGGCACGCAAAGCCGGGCCAGCACCAGCCCGACGCAGAGGGCGAGCGTGGCTAGCAGCAGGTCGGCACCGTTCAACGTCGTTGCGCCCCAATGCGGTTCGAGCACCGAAGCCCGTGGCCGCGGAACGTGGCCATGATAGCGAGAACACCAAACCCAAACGGTTGGAGCGCCGATGCCCGTCGACGCGGGTCCAGGCAGGGGATTCAGGACAGCCCGCGAATCGCCCGCGCTCGTGGCGGAGGTCCACGCGGCAATGTTCCGGAAACGACGAAGGCCCGCCGAAGCGGGCCTCCTGGATCTGGTGCCGGAAATAGGATTCGAACCTACGACCTACGCATTACGAATGCGCCGCTCTACCAACTGAGCTATTCCGGCGGGGTTGGCGGGCGATGCCGGCCAAGGGTGGGAATTCTACCGGGTTCGGCAGGCGACACCAACTGCCGGAATCCCGGGCGCCGTGCGGCACGCGACGGTGCACTGCCCCCGCGGGCTAGCCGGGGGCCTGCTCCCCCTCCCGCTCGGCCAGGATGCGCGCCGCCTCGAGGTCGGCGGCCACGCGATGCTGGAGGGACTTGCACATTTCCACGCCCGCGGGTGTCAGGCGGAAGACGCCATCCTCGTCTTCCGCCAGCAGCCCGCTCTGGACCAGCCGCTGGTGGATTTCGGTGTCGCCCGACTTCAGTTCGATCTGCTGGTCGACCCGCTTGAGGACCTCGAGCAGGGCCAGGTCTTCGATCGAGATCTCGTCCATGCTGCCCCCTTTCGCTGGACCCGCCGCGGCGAACCCGCGCGGACGGCTGGCGGAGTCTAGACCCAACCGGTTCAGTCGACCAGCTGGACGCGAAGCTCCTTGGGCAGCGCGAAGACCATGTTCTCCGGCTGGCCGGCCAGTTCGCGGGCATCGCCGCCGCCCAGTTCGCGCAGGCGCGCGAGCACGCCGCGGACCAGCACGTCCGGGGCCGAGGCGCCGGCGGTGACACCCACGCGGGCGCGGCCCTCGACCCAGGCGGGATCGATGTCCCCCGCGCCGTCGATCAGGTGGGCCTCGACGCCCTCGCGCTCGGCCAGCTCACGCAGCCGGTTTGAGTTGGAGCTGTTGGGCGAGCCGACGACCAGGATCAGGTCGCACTCGCGCGCCAGGTCGCGCACGGCGTCCTGGCGGTTCTGGGTGGCGTAGCAGATGTCGTCGTTCTTCGGGCCCTGGATCGCGGGGAAACGGGCCTTGAGCGCGTTGATCATCCCGCGGGTGTCGTCGACCGACAGGGTCGTCTGCGAGGTGTAGGCGCAGTTGTCCGGCTGGGCGAGCGCGAGCGTGGCGACGTCGTCCAGGTCCTCGACCAGGTGGATCGCGCCGTTGGCGCCCTCCTTCGCCCACTGGCCCATCGTGCCCTCGACCTCGGGGTGGCCGGCGTGGCCGATCAGGACCATGTCGCGGCCGGCGCGGCACTGGCGGGCGACCTCGAGGTGCACCTTGGTCACCAGCGGACAGGTGGCGTCGAACACCTTCAGGCCGCGGCGCTCGGCCTCGGCGCGCACGGCCTGGGAGACGCCGTGGGCGGAGAAGATGACCGTATTGCCGTCGGGGACCTCGTCCAGTTCCTCGACGAAGACGGCGCCGCGGGCGCGCAGTTCGTCGACCACGAAGCGGTTGTGGACGACCTCGTGGCGCACGTAGATCGGCGCGCCGAGCAGGTCGATGGCGCGGTTCACGATTTCGATCGCGCGGTCGACGCCGGCGCAGAAGCCGCGGGGGTTGGCGAGCAGGACGTCCATCGCGCCCATTTTACGCGCCGCGGGCCCTGCGGCGTGACCCGCGCCTGTCCCGGGCCTTCACTTGCCCCCGGGCCAGCGCAGCCCCGGAATGTCGTCCCGAGCGCAGCGAGGGACCTGCTTCTACGCATGCCGCGGGAAAAGCAGGTCCCTCGCTGCGCTCGGGACGACAGGTCTCAGGACGGGGTGGGCTGCTTGCGGGGGAACAGGCCGAAGACCGCGATCCCGATCGCGCCGCCCACGATGGCGGCGTCGGCGATGTTGAAGGCGGGCCAGTAGTAGTCCCGCCAATGCCACTGGATGAAGTCCACGACGTGCCCGTAGGCCAGCCGGTCGATGACGTTTCCGATCGCCCCGCCGATCACCAGCGCGAACGGCAGCGCGGTGCGCCAGTCGTCGCGCGGCGTGCGCCGCAGCCAGGCGCCCAGCAGCCCGCAGATCACCACCGCGGTGGCCAGGAAGAACCAGTGCTGCCAGCCGCCGGCATCGGCGAGGAAGCTGAAGGCCGCCCCAGTGTTGTAGGTGCGGTACCAGTTCCAGAAGCCGTCGATCACCGGGATCGCGGTGTACTCGGGCAGCGAGGTCAGCACCCACCACTTGGTGAGCTGGTCGAGGCCGATGACCACGGCCGAGAGGACGAGCCAGATCAGGGCGTTCGGGGTCGGGCGCGGGGTGGTCATGGGTGGCGTGTTCTTCTTCGGTTGAGGGGCGGCCTGTGCGCCGACATTCACGGTGGGTGCCGCTGTAGGAGCGCCTCTACAGTCGCGATGAAGCGCCTCCGCACCGGACCGGGGCATCGCCGCGTCCGAACCCGCGCGGGCGCCGGTGGGATCGCGCGCGTAGGCGCGCTCCTACAGGGTGTCCGAGCGCGTCGCGCGGGTGGGGCGATGTGGACCACGGGCGTCGGCGACTCATCAGAAGTAGTGGCGGTCCTCGCCGGGGCCTTCGATGTTGGTGACGCAGCGGCCGCAGATCGTCGGGTGGGCTTCGATCGAACCGACGTCGGCGCGGTGGTGCCAACAGCGCACGCACTTGGCCTTGTCCGTCGCCGCGGCGGTCACCTGGATCGCCTTCGCGTCCGGCGCGGCCTCGACCCTCACGTCGCCGCTGATGAAGAGGAAGCGCAGTTCCTCCGCCAGCGGCGCCAGCCGGTTCTGGTCGGCCACGCTGCAGCCCAGCGTGATCTCGGCCTCGAGCGCGGCGCCGATCTCGCCGCCCGCGCGCATCGGCTCGAGCACCTTGGCGACCTGCTCGCGCAGCGCCAGCAGGCGTTCGAAGTCGACCGCCGACAGCGCCGCGTCCTCCGGCAGCGCGGACAGGCCCGTGTACCAGGTGGCGAACAGCACGTTCTCCTCGCGCTCGCCCGTGGCCGGCGGCGGCAGGTGCGACCACAGCTCGTCGGCGGTGTATGCCAGCACCGGCGCGATCCAGCGCGCGAACGCCTCGACGACGTGGTACATCGCGGTCTGCGCGCTGCGCCGGCCGCGCGAGTCCTCAGGCATCGTGTAGAGCCGGTCCTTGGTCACGTCCAGGTACAGGGCGCCCAGGTCCACGCTGCAGAAGTTCGACAGCCCGTGCACGACCTCGGCGAAGTCGTAGCGCTCGTAGGCCGAAGTGATCTTCTGCTGCAGCTGGTGGGCGCGGTGCACGATCCAGCGGTCGAGCGCGACCATCTCCTGCGCATCGACCCGCTGCGTGCGCGGGTCGAACCCGTGCAGGTTGCCCAGCAGGAAGCGCGCGGTGTTGCGGATGCGGCGGTAGCCGTCGGCGCTGCGCTTCAGGATCTCGTCGGAGACCGACATCTCCTGGCGGTAGTCGGTGGCCGCGATCCACAGGCGCAGCACGTCCGCGCCCATCGCGTCGATGACCTTCTGCGGCTCGACCACGTTGCCGACCGACTTGGACATCTTCTTGCCCTGCGCGTCGACCGCGAAGCCGTGCGTGAGGACCTGTTTGTACGGCGCGCGGCCGTCCATCGCCACGCCGGTCAGCAGCGACGACTGGAACCAGCCGCGGTGCTGGTCGGAGCCTTCCAGGTACAGGTCGGCGGGTTTGTGCAGGCCCTCGGCGGCGCGCTGCTCGAGCACGCAGAAGTGGGTGACGCCCGAGTCGAACCAGACGTCGAGGATGTCCGGGACCTTGTCGTAGCGCTCGGCGTCGGCGCCCAGCAGGTCGGCGGTGTCGAGGGTGTACCAGGCGTCGGCGCCGTCGGTCTCGATCTTCTCGGCGATCTTGCGCATCAATGCCGGGGTCTCGGGGTGCGGCTCGCCGCTCTCGCGGTCGATGAACAGGCACAGCGGCACGCCCCAGAAGCGCTGCCGCGAGACGGTCCAGTCCGGGCGGCCCTCGACCATGCCGCGGATGCGGGCCCGGCCCCAGTCGGGCACGAACGCGGCGCCGTCGATGGCCGCCAGCGCGTCGCGGCGCAGGCCCTGCTTCTCCATCGAGATGAACCACTGCGGCGTGGCGCGGAACGCCACCGGCGTCTTGTGGCGCCAGCAGTGCGGGTAGCTGTGGCGCAGTTCCGAATGCGCGAGCAGGTTGCCGTCGGCGCGCAGCGCCTCGACGATGAGCGGGTTCGCCTTCCAGATGTGCACGCCGGCGATGGCGGTGTCGCCGATGCCCGGCGTGGAAGGCAAGTAGGCGCCGCGCGCGTCCACCGGGTTGAGTTCGTTGGCGGCGTACTTCGCCAGCAGGCCGTGGCGCTGGCCGGCCACGAAATCCTCCTGGCCGTGGCCGGGGGCGGTGTGCACGGCGCCGGTGCCCTCCTCGTCCGACACGTGCTCGGCGAGGATCAGCGGCACGTCGCGCGACCAGGCGGCGTCGCCGGCGCGGAACGGGTGGTCGAGGAGTGCACCGGCGAGTTCGGCGCCCCTGGCGCGGCCGTGGATCGTGGCCTCGTCGATGCCGTAGCGCTTGAGCGCGGCGTCGGCGAGGTCGGCGGCCAGCACGAGCCAACGGCGGGTTCCGTTGCGCGCGGGGCCATCGACGAGCACGTACTCGAGGTCCTCGCCCAGCGCGACCGCCAGGCTCGCCGGCAGTGTCCACGGCGTGGTGGTCCAGATCGGCACCGCGACCTCGACGCCCTCTGGCAGCGCGGCCTCGAACGCGGCGGCCAGCGCCTTCGGGTCGCGCGCCGGATAGGCGACATCGACCGCCGGCGACGTCTTGTCGGCGTACTCGATCTCCGCCTCGGCCAGCGCCGAGCCGCAGTCGAAGCACCAGTGCACCGGCTTCACGCCGCGCGACAGGTGCCCGCGCTCCACGATCTTCGCCAGCGCGCGCACGATGTCCGCCTCGTAGCGGAAGTCCATCGAGCGGTACGGGTTGTCCCAGTCGCCGATCACGCCCAGGCGCTTGAAGTCGCGGCGCTGGGTCTCGATCTGCTCGCCGGCGTACTCGCGGCACTTGGCGCGGAACTGCTCGGCGTCGAGCTTCACCCCGACCTTGCCGAACTTCTTCTCCACCGCGTGCTCGATCGGCAGGCCGTGGCAGTCCCAGCCCGGCACGTAGGGCGCGTCGAAGCCGGCCATGAGGCGCGACTTGACCACGATGTCCTTGAGCACCTTGTTGACCGCGTGGCCGATGTGGATCGCCCCGTTCGCGTACGGCGGGCCGTCGTGCAGGGTGAAGTTCGGGCGGCCCTTGGCGTGGGCGCGCACCTTCGCGTACAGGCCTTCCTCCTCCCAGCGCGCGAGCGTGTGCGGCTCCCGCCTGGGCAGGTCGCCCCGCATCGGGAAGTCGGTGGCCGGCAGGTGGATGGTGGCCTTGTAGGGGTTGGCGTCCTGGGTCACGCGTTGGCTCGTTGCTGGATGGGGGGCGTGGCGGGGTCGGCGTCGGCCGTGCGACCCGCGAGGGCATCAAGGATGTCACGCGCCGCGGCGGCATCGCGATCCATCTGCGCGACCAGGGCCGGCAGGTCGTCGAACTTCTCCTCGTCGCGGAGCTTGGCGACGAACTCGACCTCGAGCCGCTGGCCGTACAGGTCGCCGTCGAAGTCGAACAGGTGGGCCTCGAGCAGGGGCTCGCGGCCGTCGACCGTGGGGCGGGTGCCGAAGCTCGACACCGACGGCCAGGGCGCGTCGCCCACGCCGTGCACGCGGGTGGCGAAGATGCCAGTCAGCGGCGGCGCATGCGGGTAGCGCAGGTTCGCGGTCGGGTAGCCGAGCGTCCGGCCCAGGTGCTGGCCGTGCACGACGGTGCCTGCGATCGTGTACGGGCGGCCGAGCAGGCGGGCGGCGGCGCCGAAGTCACTGGCCGCGAGCGCGGCGCGCACGGCGGTGCTGGAGACGCGCTCGCCGTCCAGGTGCAGCGGCTCGATCGCGGCGGCGTCGAAGCCGTGGCGCGCGCCTTCGGCCTGCAGCAGCGCGAGGTCGCCCGCCCTGCCCTTGCCGAAGCGGAAGTCGGGGCCGATGCGCACGGCCCGGGCGCCGAGGCGGTCGACCAGGACCTCGCCCACGAAGGCCTCGGCCGACTGCGCGGCGAGCGAGGCGTCGAAGTGCAGCATGCCGACCAGGTCGATGCCGAGGTCCCACAGGCGCTCGATCTTCTGGCGCGTGGGCATCACGCGCGGCGGCCCCGCGTCCTTCGCGAAATACTCGCGCGGGAGCGGGTCGAAGGTGATCGCGACCGATGGGACGCCCAGCGCGCGGGCCCGTACGATCGTCGCGGCGACCAGGGCCTGGTGGCCGAGGTGCAGGCCGTCGAACGCACCGATGCACACCGCGCTGCCGGCCGGGCACAGCCGCGGGCCGGCGGGATCGCGGAACAGGGTGCAGTCGGGGCGGGCGGCGTCGTCCAGGGCGGGCGTGGCCGGCCAGCCCAAGGGCCGGCCCGGCAAGTCGAAAGCGGCCGGGCAGTATAGCCACCGGGACCCATGCACACCGCGGCCCCCTGCCCGTAGGAGCGCGCCTACGCGCGCGATGCCGCCGGCGCCGGGGCCATTCCGGAGGCCGCGATTGGGTCGCACGCGACGTGCCGCGCCCTTCGCGCCTGTAGAGGCGCTCCTACAGGAAACGCGAACCCTCTCGTAGGAGCGCGCCTACTCGCGCGATGCCACCGGCGCCGGGGCCATCCCGGATGGCCGCGATTGGATCGCACGCGACGTGCCCCGCCCTTCGCGCCTGTAGAGGCGCTCCTACGGGAAACGCGAACCCTCTCGTAGGAGCGCGCCTGCGCGCGCGATGCCACCGGCGCCGGGGACGTCACCGCCACCGGATGGCGTCGCACGCCACAGACCGCGCCCTTCGCGCCTGTAGAGGCGCTCCTACGGGGGAAGATGCAATCGCGTAGCCCCGGTGGCGGTGCAACGCGCCGCCCCGCGAATCCCTCCCGCGGTCAGTGGTCGCGGAGGTGGCGGGGGCGCAGGCCGAAGATCAGCAGCGCCGCGGCATAGCTGGCGGCGCCGGCGGCCACGATCGCCAGCAGCCACCACACCCGCGCCAGCCCGTGCAGCGCATCCCAGTCGCCGACCCACGCGCGCAGGCCGTAGACCACCGCCGCCATCACCGCGCACGAAGCAAGCATCCGCAGCGCGAACACGCCCCAGCCCGGCTCGTGCCGGTGCAGCCCGGCCCGCTTCACGTACCGCCGGAGCAGCCAGACGTGGAAGATGCCCGCCAGCGCCGTGGCCAGCGCGATGCCGCCGTGCGCGCCCTGCACGCCGTTGAGCCACAGCGGCGTGGTGATCGCGATGGTCAGCAGCACGTTGGCCACCACCGTCCAGATCGCCGCGCGCATCGGGGTCTTCGTGTCCTGCCGGGCATAGAACGCCGGCAGCAGCACCTTGCTCAGCATGAAGGCCGGCACGCCGATCGCCATCGCCCCCAGGCTGATCGCGGCCATCCGGGTGTCGAAGGCGGTGAACGCGCCGTACTGGTAGATCGTGGCGGTCAGCGGCCCGGCCAGCAGGACCAGGCCCAGGGCGGCCGGGAATCCGATCAGCAGCGCCATCCGCATCGCCCAGTCGAGCGTGTGCGAGTACCCCTCGACGTCCTGGTCGGCATGCCGGCGCGACAGGTGCGGCAGGATCACCGTGCCCAGCGCCACGCCGAACAGACCCAGCGGGAACTCGACCAGCCGGTCGGACAGGTACAGCCAGGTCTGGCTGCCGGTCACCAGCAGCGAGGCGAAGATCGTGCCCACCAGCAGGTTGAGCTGCGCGACCGACGAGGAGAACAGCGTCGGCAGCATCAGCTTGGCGACCCGGCGCACGTCCGGATGCCTGAAACCGGCCTTGAACCGCGGCCGCAGCCCCAGCCGGCCCAGCGCCGGCCACAGCACCACCAGCTGCAGCACGCCCGCGGCCAGCACGCCCCAGGCCAGCGCGACCGGCGGCACCTCCAGCAGCGGCGCAAGGAACAGCATCGCCGCGATCACCGTCAGGTTGTGCAGCACCGGCGTCACGGCCGGCAGCGCGAACTTCCCGAAGCTGTTTAGCACCGAGGCGACCAGCGCCATCAGCGAGATGAACAGCAGGTACGGGAAGGTGATCCGCAGCATCCGCGCGATCAGGTCGAACTTGGCCGGCTCGTCCAGCGAGCCGGGCGCGAAGACCGCCGCGATGCCCGGTGCGGCCAGCATGCCGAGGGCCACCACCACCAGCACCACCGCGCACAGGGCGCCGGCCATGTGGTCGAGGAAGTCCTTGAGCGCGGCTTTGTCGCCCTTCTGCCGGATCTCGTTGAAGACCGGGACGAAGGCCATCTGCATGGAGCCTTCCGCGAAGATCCGGCGCAGGTAGTTGGGGATGCGGTAGGCGACGACGAAGGCGTCCATCGCCAGCGACACGCCGAAGATCCGGGCCTGGAGCATGTCCCGCACCAGCCCCGCGATCCGGGACAGCAGGGTCATGGCGCTGAAGACCGCGCCCGAACGCATCAGGCCCGTGCGGGCGCGCTTGGGGACGCCGGGCGGGGGCTCGGGCAGGTTTCCGGGGACGGGCGGGCTGCCCTCCGGGGCACCGGCCGGGGGGCTGGGTGGCGCGGCTTGGCCGCCGGGCTCGCCGGCCTCCCCGCCTCCTGAATGACTCATGCGCCCCCCCGCCCCGTCCGCCTGGCCGCCCGGGTTGACCCAAGCTGCTGAAATGCCCATAATTTCCGGTCTTGCCGGGCCGTCGGCCCGCGCAATCGCTCCAACACCCTACCAGTTTCTTCCAGGATTCCCGCAGTGGCCAACATCAAGTCCGCCAAGAAGCGCGCCAAGCAGGCTGTCGTGCGCAACAACCGCAACGCCAGCCAGCGCTCGATGCTGCGCACGGCCGTCAAGAAGGTGCTCAAGGCCCTCGACGCGAACGATGCCGAAGGCGCCAAGTCCGCGTTCCAGTCGGCGCAGCCGCTCCTCGACCGTTTCAGCGCCCGCGGCCTGATCCACAAGAACAAGGCCGCCCGCCACAAGAGCCGCCTGACCGCCCGGATCAAGGCGCTGCAGGCCGCCTGAGGCTCGCGCTCCCGCAATACCAGGAAACCCGGCCTCGGCCGGGTTTTTTGTTGCCCGCGCGACCCGGGTGGCGACGATCCACGACCCCGGGAAGCGCCTCCTGTAGGAGCGGGGCTTGCACCGCGATGGCTTTCCCCGCGACGCCTGTCGGCATGGCATCGCGCCCCAAGGTGCGCTCCTACAGGGGGCGCTTTCCCGCCGGACAGCATCCAAGCCGTCATCCCGGCGAAGGCCGGGATCCATTGTCCACAGGTGCCGGATTCAATCGCGCGCGTAGGCGCGCTCCTACAAGGGGTCTTGCGCGGGTCTGTCCGGTGCGACGCCGTCATCCCGGCGAAGGCCGGGATCCATTGTCCCCGGGTGCCGGATTCAATCGCGCGCGTAGGCGCGCCGATGCGCGGGGCGGTTACGCGGTGGTGTCGCCTGCGGAGGCGTCTTCGGCGGCGGCGCGCTCGGCGTCCTCTTCCCGCTGGCGATCGAGGAACGCCTGCACCTGCCGCATGATCGGCATGGTGCCCTCGCGGCCGATGGCCGACACCAGGTACCACGGGCCTTCCCACCCGAGCCGGGCGACGATGTCCTCGGCGCGCGCCTTCGCGTCTGCTTCGGGCATCAGGTCGGCCTTGTTGAGCACCAGCCAGCGCGGCTTGGCCAGCAGCTCCGGATCGTGGCGCTCCAGTTCGCGCTCGAGCTTGCGCACCTGCTCCACCGGGTCCGGGGCGCCGTCGTCGTCGCTGCCGTCATCGAACGTGCTCTCGTAGCCCATCGGCGCGATGTCGACCAGGTGCAGCAGCAGGCGGGTGCGCTGCAGGTGGCGCAGGAACTGCGCACCCAGGCCCGCGCCCTCGGCCGCACCCTCGATCAGGCCCGGGATGTCGGCGATGACGAAGCTGCGGTGCGGCTCCACGCTCACCACGCCCAGGTTCGGATAGAGCGTGGTGAACGGATAGTCGGCCACCTTCGGCGTGGCGGCCGAGACCGCGCGCACGAAGGTCGACTTGCCCGCGTTCGGGAACCCGAGCAGGCCCACGTCGGCCAGCAGCTTGAGTTCGAGCTTGAGCGTGCGCTCCTCGCCCTCGGCGCCCGGCGTCGCCTTGCGCGGCGCGCGGTTCACCGAACTCTTGAAGTGCATGTTGCCCAGGCCGCCCCGGCCGCCGCGCGCGACCAGCAGGCGCTCGCCGTGGCGGGTCAGGTCCCCGATCACCTCGTCGGTCTCGACGTTGACCACCACAGTGCCCACCGGGACCGTGACCACCAGGTCCTCGCCGCCGCGACCGTACATCTGCCGCCCCATGCCGTCCTGCCCGCGCTGGGCCTTGAACTGCTTCTGGTGGCGGAAGTCGACCAGCGTGTTGAGGTTCTCGTCGGCCAGCAGGTACACGCTGCCGCCGTCGCCGCCGTCGCCGCCGTCCGGCCCGCCGAGCGGGATGAACTTCTCGCGCCGGAAGCCGATGCAGCCGTTGCCGCCGCGGCCCGCGATGACCTGGATTTCAGCTTCGTCGACGAGTTTCATTGGATCGGTCGCCCGGTGTGGATGTGGCGCGCATGGCGCGGCCGCGGGAAAGCATAAACAACGTGCTGTGGAAGCAGCGACGCAGCCTGTCGTCCCGAGCATAGCGAGGGACCTGCTTCATCGTGGCTGCAGGGAAAGCAGGTTCCTCGCTGCGCTCGGAACGACAGTGTTGGCGGAACTCCGCGGGCGGCGCCGCAAACAAGAAGCCCCGCCGGAGCGGGGCCTCTCGACTCACGTTGTCGCGGCGGTTCAGGCCTCGGCGACGACGCTCACCGTGCGGCGCTTCTTCGGGCCCTTGGTCGAGAACTCGACCTTGCCGTCGACGAGCGCGAACAGCGTGTGGTCGCGGCCCAGGCCGACGCCCGAACCCGGGTGGAACTGCGTGCCGCGCTGCCGGACGATGATGTTGCCGGCTTCGCACGCCTGGCCGCCGTACAGCTTGACGCCCAGGTACTTCGGGTTGGAGTCGCGGCCGTTGCGCGAGGAACCTACGCCCTTCTTGTGTGCCATGGCTGCTTCTCCTTACTTCTTGCCGTCGCCGGAACCGTTGATTCCGGTGATCTCGATTTCGGTGTAATGCTGCCGGTGGCCCATCTGCTTGCGATGGTGCTTGCGGCGGCGGAACTTGACGATGCGGACCTTGTCGGCGCGGCCGTGGCCGACGACCTTGGCCTTGATGGTGGCGCCCTTGATGTCGTCGCCGAGCTTGACGCCATCGGAATCGCCGAGCATCAGCACGTTGTCGAAGCTGATCTCCTTGCCTTCCTCGGCATCGAGCTTCTCGACGCGCAGGACCTCGCCCTTCATCACGCGGTATTGCTTACCGCCGGTGACCAGAACTGCGTACATGACTGTGTTCCTTAGCTTGGTGCGTTGTGTAGTTCTTCTGGGTACCTGCCCGCCATCGAGGGCGGACAGAAGCGGAATTGTAGGGCTTTCAGCGGGTTAGGGTCAACCGACCCCAGGGCCACGCTCAGGCCCCGGAACCCCGGAACCCCGGCTCCGCGGCCCAACGCCGCTCTCCGCGTGGAAGCGGCTCCGGGATGGGGCGCGGGCACGCGGCCGGCCGCGGCGGGTGCTCGCTTTTCCCTCGGTCAGGGCATCCTGCCCTGACTCGGGCGCAGGCCATCCCTGGCCTGCTTGGCGCGAGCACCCGCCCCGTCCGTCCGCTCCTCGGTGACCCGATTTCGGCGGAAGAAGCGCTCCAAACAGGCAGTGCGCGAGACGCGCTGTTCTGGCCGAAGGCCGGGCGTCCTGGCTGCCGAGGAGGACCCGTGACCCGGGGTATCCCGCGACAAGCCGGCCAAGGATGGCCGGCGCGCGCGTCAGGGCAGGACGCCCTGCCGCGCGAAGAGCGGGATACCCCGGGTCGCGGGGCCGGGCGACCCGAAGCCAGTGAAAATGAACCTGACCCCATTCCGGGGGCTTGGGACGGTGGGAGTCCGGGCATTTGCCCCCAGATAGGGGCCTCGCTACGCTCGTCCGTTGGCCCGCGATCCGCCCGATCGGCCGGCCGCCCCACCCTCGTCGAAAGGATTCCGGCCCCACCGATGGCGATGGAATACATCCGCATCCGCGGCGCGCGGACGCACAACCTCAAGAACCTCGACCTCGACCTGCCCCGCGAGAAGCTCATCGTGGTGACCGGCCTGTCCGGCTCAGGCAAGTCGTCGCTCGCGTTCGACACCATCTACGCCGAGGGCCAGCGCCGCTACGTCGAGTCGCTGTCGGCCTACGCCCGCCAGTTCCTGAGCGTGATGGAGAAGCCCGACCTCGACCACATCGAGGGGCTGAGCCCGGCCATCGCCATCGAGCAGAAGGCCACCAGCCACAACCCGCGCTCGACCGTCGGCACGATCACCGAGATCTACGATTACCTGCGCCTGCTGTACGCCCGCGTCGGCCTGCCCCGCTGCCCCGACCACGGCTACCCGCTCGAGGCGCAGACCGTCAGCCAGATGGTCGACCAGGTCCTGGCGCTGGGCGAAAAGGAGGAGACGGCCGAGAAGCGCTGGATGCTGCTCGCCCCGGTGATCCGCGAGCGCAAGGGCGAGCACGCCCAGGTCTTCGAGCAGCTGCGCGCCCAGGGCTTCGTGCGCGTGCGCGTGGACGGCGTGCTGCACGAGATCGACGACGTGCCCGCGCTGGCCCTGCGCCAGAAGCACAGCATCGACGCGGTGATCGACCGCTTCCGCGTGCGCGACGACATCCGCCAGCGCCTGGCCGAATCCTTCGAGACCGCGCTCAAGCTGGGCGAAGGCATGGCCGTGGTCATGCCGCTGGACGACGACGGCCATCCCCCGCTGCTGTTCTCCTCCAAGTACAGCTGCCCGGTGTGCGACTACTCGCTGCCCGAGCTCGAGCCGCGGCTGTTCTCGTTCAATTCGCCCGTGGGTGCGTGCCCTGAGTGCGACGGCCTGGGCGTGAGCCAGTTCTTCGATCCGGCGCGCGTGGTCGTGCACCCGGAGCTGTCGATGGCGGCCGGCGCGGTGCGCGGCTGGGACCGCCGCAACGCCTACTACTTCCAGCTGATCGCCTCGCTGGCCAAGCACTACGGCTTCAGCGTCGACACGCCCTGGAACGAGCTGGGCGAGGACGTGCGCCAGGCCGTGCTGTTCGGCAGCGGCAACGAGTCCATCACCTTCAGCTACCTCACCGACGCGGGCGGGCGCAGCCAGCGCCGGCACCGGTTCGAGGGCATCGTGCCGAACCTGGAGCGCCGCTACCGCGACACCGAGTCGGCGGCCGTGCGCGAGGAGCTGTCCAAGTACATCAGCGAGCGCGCCTGCACCGAGTGCGGCGGCGCGCGCCTGAACCGCGCCGCGCGCAACGTGTTCGTGGCCGAGCGGCCGCTGCCGGACCTGGTGGTGCTGCCGATCGACGAGGCGCTGGCGTTCTTCACCTCGATGACGCTGCCCGGCTGGCGCGGCGAGATCGCGGCCAAGATCGTCAAGGAGATCGCCGACCGGCTGAAGTTCCTGGTCGACGTGGGCCTGGACTACCTCACCCTCGAGCGCAAGGCCGACTCGCTGTCCGGCGGCGAGGCGCAGCGCATCCGCCTGGCCTCGCAGATCGGCGCGGGCCTGGTGGGCGTGATGTACGTGCTCGACGAGCCTTCGATCGGCCTGCACCAGCGCGATAACGAGCGTCTGCTCGGCACCCTCACGCGCCTGCGCGACCTCGGCAACACGGTGATCGTGGTCGAGCACGACGAGGACGCCATCCGCATGGCCGACCACGTGCTGGACATCGGCCCGGGCGCCGGCGTGCACGGGGGCGAGATCGTGGCGCAGGGCACGCTCGAGGACGTGCTCGAGGCGCCGCGCTCGCTGACGGGCCAGTACCTGTCGGGCAAGCGCCGCATCGAGGTGCCGCAGCAGCGCCGCAAGCCCAACCCCAAGATGATGCTCAAGCTGAAGGGCGCGACGGGGAACAATCTCAAGGACGTCGACCTGGAGATTCCGTCGGGGCTGTTCACCTGCATCACCGGCGTGTCCGGCTCGGGCAAGTCGACGCTGATCAACGACACGCTCTACGCGCTGGCCGCCAACGAGATCAACGGCGCCTCGCACACGCCGGCGCCGCACGGCGACATCGAGGGCCTGGACCTGTTCGACAAGGTCGTGGACATCGACCAGTCGCCGATCGGCCGCACGCCGCGCTCGAACCCGGCCACCTACACCGGCCTGTTCACGCCGCTGCGCGAGCTCTTCTCCCAGGTGCCCGAGTCGCGCGCCCGCGGCTATGCGCCGGGGCGCTTCTCGTTCAACGTGCGCGGCGGCCGCTGCGAGGCCTGCCAGGGCGACGGCCTGATCAAGGTCGAGATGCACTTCCTGCCGGACGTGTACGTGCCCTGCGACGTGTGCCAGGGCAAGCGCTACAACCGCGAGACGCTGGAGATCCTCTACAAGGGCCACAGCATCCACGACGTGCTGGAGATGACGGTCGAGGACGCGCTCACCCTGTTCGAACCGGTGCCGGCGATCGCCCGCAAGCTCGAGACGCTGGTGGACGTGGGCCTGAGCTACATCAAGCTCGGCCAGCCGGCCACCACGCTCTCGGGCGGCGAGGCCCAGCGCGTGAAGCTGTCGAAGGAACTGTCGCGGCGCGACACCGGGCGCACGCTCTACATCCTCGACGAGCCGACGACCGGCCTGCACTTCCACGACATCGAGCACCTGCTGGTCGTGCTGCACCGGCTGCGCGACGACGGCAACACGATCGTGGTGATCGAGCACAACCTGGACGTGATCAAGACCGCCGACTGGGTGATCGACCTCGGTCCGGAAGGCGGCCATCGTGGCGGGCAGATCATCGCCACCGGCACGCCGGAGGATCTCGCGGGCATCGCCGCATCGCACACCGGGCAGTTCCTGGCCCGGATGGGCGGCATCGCACCGGCCAGGGGCAAGGCGGGCAAGCGGAAGTCGGCGGCATGAGCGCGACGCCGGGCGACAACGCACCGCGCGTCCTGTTCCGCACGCCGATGCAGCTGCGATGGCGCGACCTGGACGCGTTCAACCACGTCAACAACGCGAACTTCCTCACCTACATCGAGGAGGCGCGCATCCGCTGGTTCGAAAGCCTGGACCGGCCGTGGATGACCGACGCGGTGGCGCCGCTGCTGGCCGCGGTGCAGATGAACTACCGGATGCCGATCCCGTATCCGTCCGAGCTGTCCGTCGAACTGCTGGCCGGGCGCCTGGGCAACACCTCCGCGACGATCGAGCACCGCATCGTCGGCGCCGACGGCACGCTGTTCGCCGACGGCCATGTCGTGATGGTCTGGATCGACCGCGCCACCGGCCGGCCGGTGCCCCTGCCCGACGTCATCCGAGAGATGGCCGCCTGACGCCGCTACCCACGCGCCCTTGGGCGGGGATGCATGGGCACGGGCGCCGGCGCCGGCGCTGACATCGTGAACCGCGAGCACATCACACGCGACCTGTCGCGGCTTCGCGCCTGTAGAGGCGCTCCTACGGGTGCATCCGCCGCGGGATCCACTCGGGCCCCGTAGGAGCGCGCCTACGCGCGCGATGCATCCGGCGCCGGCACCCGTGTCACGGCCTGCGCGGGTCTGGGGTCAGTTCGCGTTGCGGACTTCCAACTGGCCGGCGATCTCGCGGCCATCGTCCAGGACGAACGTGACCTCCACGCGCTGGCCCGCCTCCAGCGGATTCACCGGCTGCATCAGCATCAGGTGCAGCCCCCCGGGCGCGAGTGTCGCCCTCTCGCCGGGCGCGATCGCCAGCCGCGGCACGGGCCGCATCCGGCTGACCCCGTCCTCGCCCATGCGCGTCTCGTGCAGTTCCACCGCACCGAACGCCGGGCTCGATGCCGACACCACCGTCACGGCTGCCTCGCAGGCGTTACGCAGCGTGCCGAAGCCCGCCAGCATCGGCATCCCCGGCGGACCCTGGCGCGCCCAACCATCCGCCAGCCCGGGCGAGCATTCCGTCGCGTCGTCCGCGGGCAGCGGGGCGGCATCGTCCAACCCGGCAACGGGTTCCACGTCGGGCGCCCCCGCGTCGCCGGAAGGTGCCGCGGATTCCCCGCACGCCGCGAGGACGAGCACCAGGAGCGCGAGCGGCAGGCTGCGCACGGCGCGATCGGCACGGATGGCGTTCGAGGGCTGGGACATGACACGGCTCAGTTCGGGCGGCCTATGATATCGGCACGTCCTTGCCGGAGCCGTCGATGAATCGATCGCTGATCCGCATGCCGCGGGGCCTCGTGCTGCCGTTCGCGCTTTCAGGTGCGCTCGTCGCCTGCAACAACGTCGACGCGCCGGACGCGCCGCCCCAGCGCCCGGTCGCACCGGAAGCGGCGGCGCCGGACGGAGGCGGCAACGCACCGGAACCGCGTGCGGCCTCCCACCTGACCATCTTCAGCGGCGACTACGCACAGCTCGCATCCGGCGGCAGTGGCGGCTTCGCGCAGGTGCGGAGCGAACTGACCTACGCGCTCCAGTCGGGCGCGAACAGCATCGCGGTCGGCGACCTGCCGCGTGGCGTCGACGTCGCCGCCGTCTCGCTGCGACCGTCCACGCAGGGCGTGGACGTCGGGGCCCAGCGCTTCCTTGCCCCGTTCGACAGCGCCGAAAGCGTGCTGGCCCGTGCGATCGGACGCCGGGTATCCGTCGAGCACAGCTCCGGTGGCGCCAAGCAGACCGACAGCGGCACGCTCGTGGCGGCCGGGGATGCGATCACGCTCGCGCTGGCCGACGGCCGCTACAAGCTGATCCGGGAGTACGACAGCCTGAGCGTGCTCGAAGCCGGCGACCTGCCGGGTGCCGAACCGACCCTGCGCTGGCAGGTCACGTCGCCGCAGGCGGGCAACGCCAACTTCCTGCTCTCCTACCCCACGACCGGCCTGTCATGGCGGGCCGAATACGTGGCGCGGCTGGCCAAGGTCGAGGACGGCTGCCAGCTCGCGCTCGACGGCTGGGCGATGGTCGCCAACCGGTCCGGCGTCGGCTATCCGAATGCCCAGCTGACCCTCGTGGCCGGCGAGCCCGAGCGCGCGACCGAGGACGCCCGGAAGTTCCGCGCCGCACCCGCGCCCGCGGCCGCGCCGGAAATGGACATGGCCCAGGGGGCGATGCCGACCCGGCGCCGCGCGGGCGAATACCACGCGTACGACCTGCCCGGCCACAGCACGCTGGCCGACGGCGCGATCGAACGCGTGCCGCTGTTCACGCGGGCAGAGGCGGTCGCTTGCCAGCGCAGCTACGTAACCGGCCCCGCCGGCGAGCCCTGGCAGCCGCCGCGTCCGCTGCTCGAGCCGGGTTATGACACCGGCACCGGTGCCCAGCCGGTCAAGGCGGTCGTGGAAATCGCCAACAGCGAAGACACCGGCCTGGGCCGCCCGCTTCCCGAAGGCCGCATCCGCGTGTTCGACGGCGACGAGTTCCTCGGCGAGTCGCAGCAGGGCCACACGCCCGCGGGCGCCGAACTGCGCATGGAGGTTGGCACGGCCTTCGACCTGACCGCCGAACGCGAGCGTGTCGCCTTCGCCGTCGACCGCGAAGGCCGCACCATGACCGAATCGTTCCGCGTCACCGTGCGCAATGCGCGCGATGCCGACGTGGTGGTCACGGTGGTCGAGCCGATGGGGCGCTGGTCGGACTGGGCGCTCACCGAATCGAGCATCGAGGGCACCCGCCGCGACGCGCAGCACGCCGAGTTCGAGGTGCCCGTGCCCACGGGTGGCGAGACGGTGCTCGCCTACACCGTCCGCTACAGCTGGCCGCGGGGCATGACGCCTTGAGCCTGGTCGAGCGCCGGACGCATCCGGGCGAAGGCGGCGACATCGTCGAGCTGCGGCTGGCCCGCCCGCCGGTCAACGCGCTCGACCCCGCGCTGTGCGGGGCGCTGCGCGATGCCGTGGCGGCGGCGATCGAGGACGGCGCCGCGGGGCTGGTGCTGTCCGGTGGCCCGAAGGTGTTTTCCGCGGGCCTCGACGTGCCCCACCTCCTTTCCCTCGGCGACGACCGCGCCGCGCTGATGGCGGCGTGGGAGGCGTTCTTCGGCGCCGCGCGCGCGCTGGCGGGCAGTCCGGTCCCCGTGGCCGCGGCCATCAACGGCCACGCCCCGGCCGGTGGCTGCGTCCTCGCGCTGTGCTGCGACTGGCGGGTGATGGCGCGAAGCGCGGACGCCGCGCGGCCCTATGCCATCGGGCTCAACGAGACCCGCGTCGGCCTGGCCGCGCCGATCGGCGTGCAGCGGCTGATGGTCCGCGCCGTCGGCCCACGCCGGGCGGAACAGTTGCTGGTGGCAGGCGACCTGCTTCCCGCGGAGCGCGCGCTGGAGGCGGGGATCGTCGACGCACTCGCCGAGGGCGAGGCCGTGGTGGAGGCCTGCCTCGCCTGGCTGCGCCCGCTGCTCGCCCTGCCCCGCCAACCGATGCTGACGACGCGGGCCATCGCACGCGCGGACGTGGTGGATGCGCTGCGCCCGGAACACATCGACCTGGACCGCTTCATCGACGACTGGCAGGACCCGGACACGCAGGCGGGGCTGCGCGCGCTGGTCGCGCGCCTGGGCAAGTAGACCGCGGGCGGTCAGGCGTCGCCGGTGCCGACCGGCCGGTCCGGGTCGCTGATCCACCCACTCCACGAACCCGTGTACAGCGCGGCGCCCTTCAGGCCCGCGCGCTCCATCGCCAGCAGGTGGTGGCATGCGGTGACGCCGGAACCGCACATGGCCATCACCCGCTCCGGCGGCCGGCCGTCGAGCAGCGCCCGGAACTCGTCGGCCAACTGCGCGGGCGGCTTGAGGCGACCGTCTTCAAGGTTCGCCGCGTACGGACGGCTGGTCGCGCCCGGGACATGTCCGGCGCGCGCATCGATCAGTTCCTGCTCGCCCCGGAACCGGTCCGCGGCCCGCGCATCCAGCAGCAGGTCGCCGGACTCGAGACGGGCCTGCACGGCGTCGGCGTCGACCAGGCGCGTGGCGTCGAAACCGCCTTCGTACCGGGTGGAACGGACCGACGGCATGGCGGTGTCGACGGGCAACCCGAGGTGGACCCAGCGCCGCCAGCCGCCATCGAGCACGGCCACCCGCTCGTGGCCGAGGCTGCGCAGCAGGAACCACAGTCGCGCGGCGATCGCGCCATCGGCCTCGTCGTAGGCCACGACCTGGTGCGACGGCGAGATCCCCCATGCACCGAGCTGCGCGGTGAACGCCTCGGCATCGGGCCACGGGTGCCGCCCCTGCCCGTGCTTGCCGTGGTCTGACAGGTCGTGGTCGAGGTGGGCGTACACCGCCCCGGGAATGTGGGCTTCGCGATACGCGCGGGCGCCGGCCTGGGTGTCCCCGAGATCGAAGCGGCAATCGACGATGGCCAGGTCCGCGCGCCCCAGCGCGATGCCGAGCACTTCGGCCTGGACGACGGTGGTCCAACCCTTCGACATCGCGGCACCCCCTGGTCCGAGCGCGACATCCTAGACCCGCGCCATGGGCGGGGCGTGAACGCATGCGTCACCCGAGGAGGCGTGCGCCCAGGTTCTGCATGATCATCGCGGTGGCGCCCCAGACCGGGGCCGGTGCGGCCGGATGCGGAACGAACTGCGGCACCCTGCGCATGCGGCCGCGCCACGGGACCTCGCGTGCCTGGAGGTTCGCCGGATCCAGCAACCAGTCCAGGGGCAGTTCGAAGACGGCCGCGACTTCCGCCGCGTGCGGTCGCGCGACGAAGCCGGGATCGATGTCGGCGACCACCGGGACGACGCGGAAGCCGCTGATCGTCGCGAGGGGATCCAGGTAGCCGAGCGGCGTGGCCTGGCCGACGCCCAGGCCCACTTCCTCGTGCGCCTCGCGCAGGGCGGCGGCCATCGGCCCCGCGTCGCCGGGGTCGATCCGGCCACCGGGAAAACTCACCTGGCCGGCATGCAGGCGCATCGCGGGCGGGCGCAGCGTCAGCAGCACCTGCAGGGTGGCGTCGCGTTCGACCAGCCCGACGAGCACCGCCGCTTCCCGAAACACCAGCCCTGGCCGCAGCAGGTCATCGAGGTCGCGCCGGTTCCAGCCCTCGCCGGGTGGCGGGTGGTCGATCGGGTGCAGCACGCGGGCGATCGCCTCGCGCCGGGCGCGGTGCGCGCCGCCGCCGTTCACTGCCTGCGCGCCTCGCGTGCCGGCAGGACGTGTTCCATCAGGCGCAGGCGCTCGTCGTCACCCATCTGCAGCCAGCGGGCGATCTCCGCGTTGCTGCGCAGGCAGCCGTGGCAGAAGCCCTCCTCGTCGAGCGTGCACACGCCGATGCAGGGACTGAGGACCGCGCGGAAACCGGAAGACATGGCTCGTGCCGGGGGGATCGGGGAAAGCGGGATCTGAAACGACGACGCCGGCCCGGGGCCGGCGTCGCCTCGACGCTTGGAGCGCGTGCCTACTGCACGCTCACCAGCTGCACTTCGAACATCACCGCCACGTTCGGCGGGAAGCCCGTGCGCGGGTCCGCGCCATAGGCCTTGTCGGCCGGCAGCACGATTTCCCACTTCGAGCCGGCCGTCATGTTGGTGATCGCCTCGCGCATCGCGGCCAGCTCGATGCCGCTGACCTTCATGCTGGTGGTCTGCGCCGCCGGGACCTGCTGCGGCTTCTGGCCCCACGGGAACGGACCGGCGACCTGCAGTTGCACGGTGCTGGCGGCGGTCGGCTTGGCACCGTTGCCGTTCTGCAGCACCCGGTACATCGCGCCGCCCGGCAGCGCCTTCACGCCGCTGGTGCCGCGGTACTGGGTGACGTACTGGTTGCTGCGCGCGGTGTTCTCGGTGGCCGCCTTGTCCCAGTTCGCCTTGGCCTTGGCGGCCTGGCGCTGCTGCATGCCCTGGACCACGGTTCGCAACTGGTCGACCGGCACGGTCGGCTCGCGCTTGGCGTAACCGTCCTGCAGGCCCTTGATGATGGTGGCGATGTCGAGCGACTCGCCGCTCTCGGCGGCGTTGCGGCCCAGGTCGTAGCCGAGCGCGTAGCTCAGCTTGCCCTTGTCCGACGAGGTGTCCTGCGCGACCGACACGCCGGTCGCAAGGGTCAGCGCCGCGACCGCGGCAGCGAGCAAACGCAACTTCATTCCAACCTCCGGATGTGAATCGGGGCGGTGGTGCCGCCCCGAGGATTCCTGCCGCCGCGAGCGACGGACTGGACGCGCTAGGATAGCCGCGGCAGGGCTTAATCTCCACTGACGCGGGCCCTCTGACAGGGGGTGTCCGTGGAAGTTCCGCCCCCGCCGGGGCCCCGGCCGCGTCCGTTCATCGCGCCTTCGGCCCCGACCACCCCGAGCCATCCCACTTCCGGACACGGACCCGAACCCATGCCCGACACCCCCGAAACCACGCCCGTCGCGACCCGCGACCACGACGCCGTCCGCCTGGTCACCGTCAACCGCCCCGACAAGCTGAACGCGCTGGATGCGGCCACCATCGACGCGCTGCAGGCCGCCTTCGACGCCGCAGCCGCCGCTGAAGGGGTGCGCTGCGTCGTCCTGACCGGCGCCGGCCCGAAGGCCTTCGTCGCCGGCGCCGACATCGCCCAGATGAACACCCTCACGCCGGTGCAGGGCCGCGATTTCTCCCTGCGCGGCCAGCGCCTGATGCGCACGATCGAGACCTTCCCGAAACCCGTCGTCGCGATGGTCAACGGCTTCGCCCTGGGTGGCGGGCTGGAACTGGCGATGGCCTGCCACCTGCGCATCGCCTCCGACAACGCCAAGGTCGGGCAGCCGGAGATCAACCTGGGCCTGGTCCCCGGCTTCGGTGGGACGCAACGGCTGCTGCGGCTGGCCGGTCGCGCGGCCACGCTCGAGCTGTGCCTCACGGGCGCCCCGGTCGATGCGCAGCGGGCGCTGCAGCTGGGCATCGTCAACCGCGTGGTGGCGCAGGACGCGCTCGAGCAGGAAGTGATGAAGCTCGCCGCCCAGCTCGCCGCCGCCGCGCCGCTCGCGCTGCGCGCCATCCTCGACTGCATCACCGTGGGCGGCGAGTGCGCGATGAACGAGGGCCTCGAGTACGAGTCCGCGCAGTTCGGCCTGGTGTTCTCCACCGACGACATGCGCGAGGGCACCGCGGCGTTCCTCGGCAAGCGCAAGCCGGAATTCAAGGGCACCTAGCCGCCCCACTGTCGTCCCGAGCAAAGCGAGGGCCTGCTTTTCAGGCACCGACGAAAGGAAGAAGCAGGTTCCTCACTGCGTTCGGAACGACAGGGACTTGACGATGACGACGCCCTGCCCCGCCTGCCATTGCATCGCGAACGCGCCCGCCCATGCGGTCGTGGCGGCGCTGCTGGTGGACGACGTCGACCGCGCGATCGAGGGCGGGTTGCTCGATGACATCGCGTGCGACATGTGTGACGCGGCCTGCCGGGCCCGGGTCACCGAGGCGCGCCACGCCCGCCGATCCGCACTGGCCGCCCGCGAGCGGTACCGCGAGCGGCAGGTCCGGCTCGCGCGCCGCGCGGCCGAGCGCGACGCGCAGCGGCGCGGCGCCGCGGATCCGACCGCCGGCCCCGGCGCACCCGCGGAACTGCCGAAAGCGGCCTCCGACGCCCTTGCCCGCGCGCTGGCACGCGCCGCGAAGCCGGACTGATGCCCGGGCGCGCGAAGTCCCCCTCGACCGCGACCCGGGCGAAGAAGGCGTCGGCCGGGCCCGCGAAGCGCAAGCGCCCCGCCCTGCGCGCGCGACGCATGCCGGAAGCGGACATCCACGAATTCTTCGCGCGCCTGCGCGAGCTTGATCCCGCGCCGAAGACCGAACTCGAATACGCGACGCCCTACGAACTGCTGGTCGCGGTCGCGCTGTCGGCGCAGGCGACCGATGCCGGCGTCAACAAGGCCACGCGCCGGCTGTTCAAGGTGGCGAACACGCCCGCGGCGATGGCCGCGCTCGGCGTCGAGGGCCTGAAGCCGTACATCGCCACGATCGGCCTGTTCAACACCAAGGCCGCGAACGTCGTCGCCGCCGCGCGCATCCTGGTTGAAGAACACGGCGGCGAGGTCCCGCGCGACCGCGCCGCGCTCGAGGCGCTGCCCGGCGTGGGCCGAAAGACCGCGAACGTGGTGCTCAACACCGCGTTCGGCGAGCCGACCATGGCGGTCGACACGCACATCTTCCGCGTCGCCAACCGGACCGGCCTCGCGCCCGGCCGCGACGTCCGCGAGGTCGAGGACGCGCTGCTCTCGCGCGTGCCCGCCGCGTTCCTCCACGACGCGCACCACTGGCTGATCCTGCACGGGCGGTACACCTGCAAGGCGCGCCGGCCCGAATGCCCGCGCTGCCCGGTGCGGGACCTGTGCCTGTACCGGGACAAGACGCCGGGCGACCCGGAATAGCGGGTCGGCGCCCCGCCACCGGCTGGCCTGTCATATTCCCGAAACCTCCGGACGCAAGACTGCGCGCCGTCCCCAAGCCATGCGACGCCAATTCGTCATGAACCTGACACCCCGCCGACTCACCCTCGCGCTCCTTGCCGCCGCCCTCGCGCCGATCGCCCATGCCGAGGTCGCCATCCATGAATCCGACGACTTCAGCATCGGCTTCGAGGGCATGGTCCAGACCGACGCCTACTGGTACGACAGCGACCTGGCCGACCTCGACGGCGATGCCGGCGACGGCGACGACGCCGACTTCGGCCTGCGCCGCTCCGAACTGGTGCTGTCCGGCGGCATCCACGGCTTCGACTGGGTCGCCGGCTACGACATGACCGGCGAGAAGTGGCTGGACGTGAACCTCGCCCGCAGCTTCGGCGCGCACACCTTCCGCGTCGGCCAGTTCAAGCAGCCGAACTCGATGGAAGAGCTGTCCTCCACCAAGAACAACGACTTCATCTCCAAGGCGATGGTGACCAACACCTTCGGCGTCTCGCGTCGCCTCGGCGCGTCGTACGGCTACGCCGAAGGCCCCTGGACGGCGACCGCCAGCTGGTTCGGCCGCGAGCTGACCGACGGCGGCGCGCGCGGTGCGGGCTACGGCCTGCGCGGCACCTTCGCCCCCGACGTCGGCGAGGGCAACCTCGCGCACGTCGGCGTGTCCTACGTCGACTACGACACCGCGAACGACAGCGCGCGGCTGCGTACCCGCCCGCAGGCCGACCAGGCCGGCATCCGGCTGGTGGACACCGGCACGCTGGCCGACGCCGACCGCATCTCCACGATCGGCCTGGAAGGCATGTGGGCCACCGGCCCGGTCAAGCTGCAGGGCGAAGTGATGCGCAGCACGATCGACCGCTACAACGCCGGCGACTTCGGTGCCGAGGGTGCGTACCTGGCTGCGCTGTGGAACGTCACCGGCGAGTCCTTCGCCTACAAGCCGGGCGTGCCGGCCACGCCGAAGGCGGAGAATCCGTCGCTGGGCCTGTGGCAGCTGGGCGTGCGCTACGACACGATCGACCTGGACGATGGCCTGGTCGAGGGCGGCGAGATGGATGCCGTGACCGTGGGCGTGAACTGGTACTGGCAGAAGAACTTCAAGTTCATGCTGAACTACGTCGACGTCTCCAGCGACCGCCGCCGCCTGTCGGACGACCCGGACATCCTCGAGGCGCGCGCGCAGTTCTACTGGTGACGCTGCCGCCCGAGCGTCCCCGGCTGGCCTGATCCGCCCGCAAGCGCCCCGGTCACATGACCGGGGCGTTGCCTTTCCGGCCCCCCCATGTCACCCAGGGCGTCCTGCGGGCCTTCGGGAGACGGCTGTCACACGGATGTAACACGGATGTCATTCCATGGTCGCACCGCCGTCGCAGCATGCCGGCACCCAATGACCTGGAGTCACCGATGTCCCGCATCCCGGCCCTCGCCGTCCTGACCGTCTCCCTGGCACTGGCCGCCTGCTCCGACGGCGCGCCCCCGGCCGCCTCCGACGCCAACGCCCCGCTGCCGGGCCAGGCCGCTCCGTCCGACCAGGTCGCCGCCCAGATCACCGGCGCCGGCGCCACCTTCATCTACCCGCTGATCTCGAAGTGGTCCGACGACTACAACAAGGCCACCGGCGCGCGGATCAACTACCAGTCGATCGGCTCGGGCGGCGGCATCGCCCAGATCAAGGCCGGCACGGTGGACTTCGGCTCGTCCGACAAGCCGTTGCCCACTTCGGAGCTCGACGAGGCCGGCCTGGGCCAGTTCCCGTCCGCGATCGGCGGCGTGGTCCCCGTCGTCAACATCGAGGGGATCGAGGCCGGCGAGCTGCGCCTGACCGGCGCGCTGCTCGCGGACATCTTCATGGGCAAGGTCACCAACTGGAACGACCCGGCGATCGCCGCGGTGAACCCGGGCGTGCAACTGCCCGACAAGAAGATCAGCGTCGTGCACCGCTCGGACGGTTCGGGCACCACCTTCAACTTCGTCAACTACCTCTCCAAGGTCAGCCCGGCGTGGAAGGATTCGATCGGCGAGGGCACGTCCGTCAGCTGGCCGACCGGCGTGGGCGGCAAGGGCAACGAGGGCGTGGCCGCGTACGTGAAGCAGATCGACGGCGGCATCGGCTACGTCGAGCTGGCCTATGCGACCGAGACCGGCATGGCCTACACCGCGATGCAGAACGCCGCGGGCAACTGGGTGCAGCCGAGCATCGAGACCTTCCAGGCCGCCGCCGCGACCGCCGACTGGGCGAACGCGGAGGACTTCAGCCTGGTCATCACGAACGCCCCGGGCGAGCAGGCCTGGCCGCTGACCGCGACCAACTTCATCCTGATGTACAAGCAGCCGAAGGATCCGCAGCGTTCGCGCGACGCGATGGACTTCTTCACCTGGGCGCTGGAGAACGGCCAGCCGCAGGCGCAGGAACTGCACTACGTCCCCCTGCCTGCGGAGCTGGTCGCGCAGGTCAAGGCGTACTGGGCGGCCGAGTTCAAGCTGTAAACTCCAGCCTGCCATCGTCGTCCGGCGCGTCCTGCGCGCCGGGCGCATCTCCAGGGGCCGACGGGTGGCCAACCACCCGCCGGCCTCCGCCTTTGTCCGCCCCCGCGCCTGCCGGGGCTGATCCGATGGATTCCACCCGATGAACGCGACCGCCCTGCCCGCCTCGACGCCCGCCCGTGACGTCGCCGACGCGCGCGCCGACCGCGGCTTCCGCTGGGTCGTCACCGGCGCGGGCGTGCTGGTGCTGGTGTCGCTGGCCGCCGCCGCGCTGTCGATGCTCTGGGGCGGCCGCGCAGCGTTCGAGAAGTTCGGCCTCGCGTTCCTGTGGCGCGACGCGTGGAACCCGGTGCAGCAGGACTTCGGCGCGCTGGTGCCTATCTACGGCACGCTGGTCACCGCGTTCCTGGCCATGCTCATCGCCGTGCCCGTGAGCTTCGGCATCGCCATGTTCCTCACCGAGATCGCGCCCAAGTGGCTGCGTGGTCCCGTCGGCGCCGCGGTCGAACTGCTCGCCGGCATCCCCTCGATCATCTACGGCATGTGGGGCCTGTTCATCCTGGTGCCTTTCCTCGGCCAGAACATCTACCCCTGGGTTGACGAGCACCTCGGCGCCATCCCGCTCATCGGCGCCATGTTCTCCGGCCCGCCGCTGGGCCTGGGCATGGGCACGGCGGGCCTGGTGCTGGCGATCATGGTGATCCCGTTCGTCTCGTCGGTGATGCGTGAGGTCTTCCTCACCGTGCCGGGGCAGCTCAAGGAATCGGCCTACGCGCTCGGCTCCACCCGCTGGGAGGTGGTCTGGGACATCGTGCTGCCGTACACCCGATCGGCGGTGATCGGTGGCGTGTTCCTGGGCCTGGGCCGCGCGCTGGGCGAGACCATGGCCGTCACCTTCGTGCTCGGCAACGCGCACCGGCTCACCGCCTCGCTGCTGGAACCGGGCAACTCGATCGCGGCGACCATCGCCAACGAGTTCGCCGAGGCCGACTCGCCGATGTACCTGTCCTCGCTGATCGCCCTGGGCTTCGTGCTGTTCCTGGTGACCTTCGTGGTGCTGACGATCTCGCGCCTGATGCTGCGCCGCCTGTCCCGCCGGGAGGGTCGCTGATGGAATCCCTGTACCGCGCGCGCAGGATCAAGAACCTCGTCGCCAACGTGCTGGCGGTGCTGGCGACGGCCTTCGGCCTGTTCTGGCTGGTCTGGATCCTGTGGACCACGCTCAGCCACGGGCTTTCGGCGATGAACCTGTCGCTGTTCACGCAGGACACGCCGCCGCCGGGCGCCGACGGCGGCCTGCGCAACGCCTTCTTCGGCAGCGCGCTGATGAGCCTGCTGGGCATCGCGATCGGTGCGCCGATCGGCGTGCTCGCCGGCACGTTCCTGGCCGAGTACTCGCATTCGAAATGGTCGGCGCGCCTCGGCGAGACGGTCCGCTTCGTCAACGACATCCTGCTGTCGGCCCCATCGATCGTCCTTGGCCTGTTCGTCTACACCCTGGTGGTGGCGCAGATGGGCCACTTCTCGGCCCTGGCCGGCGGCATCGCGCTGGCCTTCATCGTGCTGCCGGTGGTGGTGCGCACGACCGACGAGATGCTGCAGCTCGTGCCGGCGCAGATGCGCGAGGCCGCGCTGTCGCTGGGCGTGCCGCAGTGGAAGGTGATCGTGCAGGTGCTGTACCGCTCGGCCATGCCCGGCATCGTCACCGGCATCCTTCTGGCGCTGGCCCGAATCTCCGGCGAGACCGCCCCGCTGCTCTTCACCGCGCTCAACAACCAGTACTGGTCCACCAACGTGCTGGCGCCGATGGCCAACGTGCCGGTGGTGATCTTCCAGTACGCGATGAGCCCGTACGACAGTTGGCACGGCCTGGCCTGGGCCGGCGCCTTCGTCCTCACCCTCTTCGTGCTGGTGGTCAGCCTGGTGGCGCGTGCGATCGTTGCGCGCGGGCGGGTCGGCCACGGATGACCCCCATGATGCTCGACCAGACGCCCCGCCCCCTCCATGCCCATGCCAGGACACCGGCCATGAACGATTCCGCCACCGTCGCCTCGGCCGCCAGCGCGAAGCTGCCGAAGCTCGCCGCGCGCGGCCTGGACTTCCACTACGGGAAGTTCCACGCGCTCAAGGACATCTCGCTCGACATACCGGAAAAGAAGGTCACCGCGCTGATCGGGCCGTCGGGCTGCGGCAAGTCCACGCTGCTGCGCATCTTCAACCGCATCTACGCGCTGTACCCGAAGCAAGTGGCGTCGGGCCAGGTGCTGCTGGACGGGGAGAACATCCTCGACCCGAAGTTCCCGATGAACCGGCTGCGCAGCAAGGTCGGCATGGTGTTCCAGAAGCCCGTGCCGTTCCCCATGACCATCTTCGAGAACGTCGCCTACGGCATCCGCCACCACGAGAGGCTCAACAAGGCGGAGATGAAGGACCGCGTCGAGCAGGCCCTGCGACAGGGCGCGCTGTGGGACGAGGTCAAGGACAAGCTCGGCCAGAGCGCGCTGGGCCTGTCCGGCGGCCAGCAGCAGCGCCTGTGCATCGCCCGCGCCGTGGCGCTGCGCCCGGACGTGCTGCTGCTCGACGAGCCGACCTCGGCGCTGGACCCGATCTCCACCAGCCGCATCGAACAGCTGGTCGAGGAGCTCAAGCACGACTACACGATCGCGATCGTGACCCACAACATGCAGCAGGCCGCACGCGTCTCGGACTTCACCGCCTTCATGTACCTGGGCGACCTGGTCGAGCACGGTCCGACCGAAACCATCTTCTCCAACCCCTCGAAGCAGCAGACCGAGGACTACATCACCGGAAGGTTCGGCTGACATGACCGCACAACCCCACGACCATATCCTCAAGAGCCACGACGCCGACCGCGAGCACCTGCTCGACGAGCTGGTCCGCATGGGCGAGATGTCGGTGGCCCAGCTCGAGGCGGCGCTGGACGTCGTCGACCGCCGCGACGACAACGCCGCCGACCGCATCGTGGCCAACGACGAGGCCATCGATGCGATCGAGCAGCAGGTGGGACACGACGTCATGAAGATGGCGCTGCGCGGACCGCTGGCGCGCGACCTGCGCGAGCTGCTGGCCGCGCTCCGCGTCGCCTCCGACATCGAGCGCATCGGCGACTACGCCGCGAACGTGGCCAAGCGCTCCAAGACGCTCAACCAGGCGCCGCCGCTGCCCCACACGCGGGGCCTGGCGACGCTCGGGAAGCTGGCCGCCGACCTGGTGCGCGACGTGATGAAGGCCTACCGTACGTTCGACGCCGACCTGGCGCAGCAGGTGCGCGAGCGGGACGCGGAGCTGGACGCGCAGTACACCAGCCTGTTCCGCGAGCTGCTCACCTACATGATGGAGGACGCGCGCTCGATCACGCCGAGCACGCACCTGCTGTTCATGGCCAAGAACATCGAGCGGATCGGCGACCACGCGACGAACATCGCCGAGAACATCTGGTTCCTGGTGCACGGCGAGGAGCAGCTGCCGCCGCGCGAGAAGCGCGACGACAGCAGCAGCGCGACGCCCTCGCCCTAAGAGCGGCGCCGGACGATTTCGCGGGCGCGCGGCCGGCCGGTCGGGTGCCTGCGTAAACCACCGAAGCCGTCGCGTTTCGGCGGGTTAACGAGACGCTTGCGTTCGGGATCGGAGATGGCGCTACGATTCGGGTCCCTGCGGGCCCGCCGCCCGCCATCCGGAGCGTTTCGATGAACAAGCAGACCCGCAAACCCGTCGTCGCCGCGGTGGGCGTCGCCCTCGCCGGCGGCCTGGCCCTGTCCGGCTCGGCCTTCGCGATGGATACGCTCGCACAGGGCTACGCGCTGGGCGCGGCCATGGAGGACCATGGCGGCGAGAAGCATGCCGAAGGCAAGTGCGGCGAAGGCCGCTGCGGCATGGAGAAGATGGACACCGACGGCGATGGCCGCCTGTCGCAGGCCGAGTTCGCCGCCAAGCACGAAGGCCAGGCCGGGAAGTTCGCCGGCATCGACACCGATGGCGACGGCTTCATCAGCGCCGCCGAGATGGATGCGCACCACGCCGCCGGCGAGAAGGAATCGATGGAAGGCAAGTGCGGCGAGGGCAAGTGCGGCGGCGCGGCCTGACCGCCTCCCCGGAGCGCGGCCCGGTGCGCGACCTGCGCCGGTGACGCGATGCATGACCATGGACGGGGCGCGCTTGGCGCCCCGTTCCATTTCACGATGACCACCGACAACGCACCGAAGCCGATTCCGCCGGGCAGCGCGGGCCTGGGCCTGCGGCGCCGCCTGCTGGACGCGCTGCGGGACGCGCCGGCCGGTGCGTTCGACTTCCTCGAGTGCGCGCCGGAGAACTGGATCGGCGTCGGCGGGCGGTTGGGCGAGGCCCTGGATGAGCTGTCCGCGCGCGTGCCCATCACGTGCCACGGGCTCTCCCTGTCGCTGGGTGGGCCCGACCCGCTCGACGAGACGCTGCTGGCGCGCATCCGCGTGTTCCTGGACCGCCATCGCGTGCCGCTCTACAGCGAGCACCTGAGCTACTGCAGCGACGGCGGACAGATGTACGACCTGCTGCCCCTGCCCTTCACCGACGCGGCCGTCGAGCACGTCGCCGGGCGCATCCGACGCGTGCAGGACGCGCTCGGCCGGCGCATCGCGATCGAGAACGTCAGCTACTACCTCGCGCATCCCGCGGCGCCCGGGGCCGAGCCGATGGCCGAGGCGGACTTCGTCAACGCGGTACTCGACCGGGCCGGTTGCGACCTCCTGCTGGACGTCAACAACGTCTTCGTCAATGCCGTGAACCATGGCTACGACGCGGTGGCCTACATCGATGCGATGCCTTCGGAACGCATCGCCTGCTACCACGTCGCCGGCCATTTCGACGAAGCCGACGACCTGAAGGTCGACACGCACGGCGCGCCGGTCAAGGACGGGGTGTGGGACCTGCTCGCACATGCCTACGCGCGCCATGGCGTGCGGCCCACGCTGCTCGAGCGCGACTTCAACTTCCCGCCGTTCGAGCGCCTGCGCGCGGAGGTGGACAGAATCCGTGCGCTGCAGGGATCGTCAGCGGCGGGGAGGCGGGCCCATGGCTGATCCGGCCGCCACGCTGCGCGCCCAGCTCGACACGCTGGCCGACCACGTGCGCGATCCGGCGACGCACGCCGCGCCCGCGGGCGTCGAGGACCGGCGGCTCAAGGTGTACCGGGACCTGTTCCTCAACGGCATCGACGCGCTGCTGGCGGGCAACTTCCCGGTCATCCGCCTCACCCTCGGGGACGCCGGCTGGCGTGCGCTCGTCGCCGCGTTCTACGCCACCCACCGGTCCCGCACGCCGCTGTTCACCGAAGTCGCGCGGGAGTTCATCGCGTGCCTCGAGGCGCGCGCGGGAACCGACGCGGGCGACCCGCCCTGGCTTGCAGAGCTCGCGCACTACGAGTGGGTGGAACTCGCGCTGCAGATCAGCGAGGCGCCCGCGCCGGAGCGCTTCGGCACGGGGGACGACCTGCTCGACGTCCCCGTGGCCCTCTCCCCGCTCGCGTGGGTCCTGGCATACGCGTGGCCGGTGCACCGGATCGGGCCCGGCTTCCAGCCTTCGGAGGCACCCGAGGCGCCCACCCTGCTCCTGGTGCGGCGGGACGCCGCGGGCACGGTGCATTTCTCCGAACTCTCGCCGCTGACCTGGCGCCTGCTGGAACTGGCCTCGGGCGAAGAGGCGCGGACGGGGCGCGCCCTGCTCACGCAACTGGCGCGCGAGGCCGACGCGCCGGATGCCGCGCGCTTCGTCTCGGACGGCCACGCGATGCTCCGTCGGCTTGCCGGCGAGGGGACCGTCGCGCGCCCCCCGAGTGCGGCCTGAGGGCGGAAATGGCCGCGCCCGCGCGGCCTGCTAGGCTGGCGGGATGACCGGCGACGCCCCCACACCGCCCGTGGCCCCCGTCGAGGCCGCTGCCACCCCCTCGACGCCCCCCATGGCCACCCGCTTCCGCGGCTACCTGCCCGTGGTGGTGGACGTGGAGACCGGCGGCTTCGACTGGAACCGCCACGCGCTGCTGGAACTGGCGGCGGTGCCGATCGAACTCTCGGACGACGGCCGGTTCGTTCCCGGCGACACCGCGAGCGTCCACCTCGTCCCCGCGCCCGGCACGGAGATCGACCCGAAGTCGCTCGAGGTCACCGGGATCGACATCGACCATCCGTTCCGGCTGGCGAAGGAGGAGCGCGAGGCGCTCAACCACGTGTTCGCGCCCGTGCGCGCCGCGGTGAAGCGCAACGGCTGCCAGCGCGCGATTCTGGTGGGCCACAACGCCCACTTCGACCTGAACTTCCTCAACGCCGCGGTCGCGCGCAGTGGCCACAAGCGCAATCCGTTCCATCCCTTCAGCGTGTTCGACACCGTGACGATGGCGGGCATCGCCTACGGGCAGACCGTGCTCGCGCGTGCCGTGCAGGCGGCCGGGCTGGACTGGAACCAGGCCGATGCGCACTCGGCGGTGTACGACGCCGAGCGCACGGCGCAGCTGTTCTGCGCGATCGCGAACGCCTGGCCCCGGTCGCGCTGAGGCCGGACGCCCGGTCCTGTAGGAGCGGGCCTGCGCCCGCGATCGCTTGCGCCGCGACATCCGGGCTTCGATCGCCATCGCGCGCGTAGGCGCGCTCCTACGCGCGTCCATCCACCGGACTCGTGGCGCGCGCCCCTGTAGGAGCGGGGCTTGCACCGCGATGGCCTGCGCCGCGGATCCAGCCGACGCGGGGTCGCGCCCCGAGGTGCGCTCCCACAGGGGTTCGGCGCTCCCGCGCTCTCGTAGGAGCGGGCCTACGCCCGCGAATGGTTCGCGGCGCGACGCCGGCGCCATGCCGGTATCGCGCACAGGCGCGCTCCTACGGGTTCCCGGGTTTCGGGCCCGCGAGGGTGCGCCAGATGCCGTAGGCGCTGATCGCCACCCACGCGGCCTCGAGCAGGAACACGGAGACGTTGAACTTGCCCAGCAGCGAGACCAGCACGCCGCCCGCGCCGAACAGGTTGAGCAGCTGGTAGGGCAGCCGGTTGCCGTGCAAGCGCCCCGCCTGCAATCCGAAGAACGCGCCCAGCACCATCAGCGTGCCGGCGATCCCGACCCAGTCGTACCACTCGAGGTTCATCGCTCCCTCCCCGGAACGTGCGGCCGGACGGCCGCGGTCACTGCCGCTGGCGCACCGCCTCGAACAGGGCCACGCCCGCGGCCACCGACACGTTGAGGCTCTCGAAGCCGCCAGGCATCGGGATCGACGCCAGGCCATCGCAGGTCTCGCGCGTCAGGCGCCGCAATCCCTCGCCCTCGCCGCCCAGCACCAGCGCGACGTTGCCCTTCAGGTCGAGCGCGTACACCGAACCGTCCGACTCTCCCGCGAGGCCGTACACCCACACGCCCTGCTTCTGCAGGTCCTTGAGCGCACGCGACAGGTTGGTCACCGCGACCACGGGCACGACTTCCGCCGCGCCGGCCGCGGTCTTGCGCACCGTGGCGTTGAGCTGCACCGACTTGTCGCGCGGGATCACGACCGCCGTCGCGCCCGCCGCCGCCGCGCTGCGCAGGCATGCGCCGAGGTTGTGCGGATCCTGCACGCCGTCGAGCACCAGAAGCAGCGCGCGGCCTTCGGCGCCATCGACCAGGCCCGCCAGGTCGTGCTCGCCCCAGGTCTTCGCCGCAGCGTAGCGCGCGACCACGCCCTGGTGCCGCACGCCACCGGCCGCGCCCTCCAGCGCATTGGCCGCCACGCGTCGCACGTCGATGCCGTGCCGGCGCGCCTCGGTCTCGAGCTCGCCGAGGCGCGGGTTCTTCGCCCCCGCCTCGACCAGCACTTCGCGCACGTGCTCCGGATCGTTGGCGACCGCCGAGGCGACCGCGTTGATGCCGGCGATCCATTGCGTGTCCTTGGCCATCAGTACGAGTGCTTCTTCCGCTTGGCGGGCTGCCCGCGCGGCTTCGGTGCCTTCGGCGGCTTCGGCTCGCCCTTGCGCGGGCCGCCCTCCTCGACCAGCCGGAAATCGATCTTGCGGTCCTCCACGCTCGCCTTGAGCACCAGGATCCGCACCCGGTCGCCAAGCCGGTATTCCTTGCCGCGGCGCTCGCCGGACAGCGTCTTCCGGATCGGGTCGAAGTGGTAGTAGTCGTTCGGCAGCTGGGTCACGTGCACCAGGCCGTTGACCTTCGACGCGTCCAGCTCGACGAACAGGCCGAAGCTGGTCACGCCGCTGATCACGCCTTCGAACTCGCCGCCGACGTGCTGTTCCATCCACGCGGCCCGGTAGCGCTCGTCGACCTCGCGCGAGGCCTCGTCGGCGCGCCGGCTGCGCTCGGAGCTCTGCAGCGAGAGCGCGGACATCTCCTGGTGCGCGTAGTGGAAGTCCTCCGCGTTCCCGCCGCCGAGTGCGTGCTTGATCGCCCGGTGAACCAGCAGGTCCGGGTAGCGCCGGATCGGCGAGGTGAAGTGCGCGTACTCCCCGAGCGCCAGGCCGAAGTGGCCGATGTTCTCCGGGTCGTACACGGCCAGGCTCTGGCTGCGCAGCAGCACCGACTCGATCAGCGCGGCGTCCGGGCGCTCGCGGATCTTCTCCATGAGCCTGGTGAAGTCCTTCGGCTGCACCCGGGCCCATGGCGGCAGGCGCAGCTGGAACTCCTTGAGGAATTCCTCCAGGTCCGCGTACTTCTGCTCCGGTGGCCGGTCGTGGATGCGATACGGCGCCGGGATCTCCGCGCCGAGCAGGAACTTCGCGGCCTCGACGTTCGCCGCGATCATGCATTCCTCGATCAGCTTGTGCGCGTCGTTGCGCTGGAGCATGCCGGCCTGGACGACCTCGCCCTTCGGCCCGAGCACGAAGCGCACCTCGCTGGTCTCGAACTCGATCGCGCCGCGCTTGCGGCGGGCCTTGGCGAGCACCTCGTAGAGCTGGTGCAGGCGCTCGACCTGCGGCAGCAGCTTGCCGATGACCGTCAGGGCCTCCTCGCGCTCCGGCCCGGGCGCGCCCTCGTCCAGCGCATTCCAGACCTGGGTGTAGGTCAGGCGCGCATGCGAGTGCATGACCGCCTCGTAGAACTCCGAGCCGGTGACCTCGCCCTTGCGGTCGACCTGCATGTCGCAGACGAAGCACAGCCGGTCGACCTTCGGCTTGAGCGAGCAGATGCCGTTGGACAGGGTCTCCGGCAGCATCGGCACCACGAAGCCCGGGAAGTACACGGACGTCGCGCGCTTCTGCGCCTCGTCGTCGAGCGGCGTGCCCGGGCGCACGTAGTGCGAGACGTCGGCGATCGCGACGACCAGCCGGAACCCGTCCCGGTTGGGCTCGCAGTACACCGCGTCGTCGAAATCCTTCGCGTCCTCGCCGTCGATGGTGACCAGCGGCAGCTTGCGCAGGTCGCGGCGGCGCTTCGCCTCGTCGTCCTGCACGTCGACGGGCACGCCCGCGGCCTGGTCGAGCACCGGGCGCGGGAATTCGTGCGGGATGTCGTGGCCGTGGATCGCCGCCTGCACCGCCAGCGACGCCGTCAGCCGGTCGCCGAGCACCGTCAGGATGCGACCGATCGGCGGGCGCCGCGGGTCCGGCGACTGGGTGATTTCCGCCACCACCAGTTGCCCTGGCTGCGCGTCGCCGTGCGCGTCGGGGGCGATCAGCAGGTTGCGCTGGATGCGCGGATCGTCGGGCACCACGTAGCCGATCCCTGCCTCGACGATGTAGCGGCCGATCAGCCGCGTGAGGCGGCGCTCGAGCACCTCGACGATCGCGCCCTCCAGCCGGCCGCGCCGGTCCATGCCGGTGACGCTGGCCAGCACGCGGTCGCCGTGCATGGCCTTGCGCATCTCGAACGGCGGCAGGAACAGGTCGTCGCCGCCGGCGTCCGGGCGCAGGAAGCCGAAGCCGTCGGGGTTCGCGATCACGGTGCCGGGCACCAGGTCCGCATGTGCGGCGGGCACGTAGCCGCCGCGGCGGTTCTGCAGCAGCTGGCCGTCGCGCAGCATCGCGGCCAGGCGCTTGGAGAGGGCGTCGAACCGGTCCGGCGCCTCGAGGCCGAGCCGGCTTGCGATGTCATCCGCCTCCAGCGGGCCGTCGGCAGCGTCCAGCAGCGCGAGGATCGCCTCGCGGCTCGCGATGGGATCCGCGTAGCGACGCGCCTCGCGATCGGCATGCGGGTCGTGGAAGCCCGCGCCACCACCACGGCCGCCGCGTCCGGCTTCCGCCGGTGCACGCCTCCCGGGGCCGCGCGCCGGCGGCTCGGGCATCCATCCAGGGCGGCTGGACGCGGGCTTGCCCCGCTTGCCGCCTGATCCGCCCCGCGGTGGGGAGGCCTTGCCGCCTGGCTTCGCACCCTTGCCCGCCTTGGCGCCCTTGTCCCTGCCGGACTTCCTGCTCATTCGCGGCTCCTTTCGCCCGTTCGCGTGTCGCGGCCCGTCGCGGTGGAGCGGGGCCAGTCAGTCGCGCAGCTTGAGCCCATGGTCCCCGTTGGCGGTGCCATCGGGCTCCATCACCGCGCTGCGGCGTCCGGCGCGGTCGAACATGACCGGGACCGGCTCCAGGAACAACGGACGCCGCACGAACCGGAGCGTCCAGCCCAGATGTTGCATCGTGGCGATCGTGGACAACTGCTTCGCGTTCAATCCCGCGCGCAATCGGGCGAGGTCGCGTGCCTCGTCCTTCCTGCGGTCCTTGCCTTCCATCGTGCCTCCGCGCAAGACGCCGGACTATCCCACCCGGGGGATCGACGCGGCATGAGGAATCCCGTGCCGGTCAACAAAAAACCCGCCATCGGCGGGTTTCTGGTGCCGGACGGTGATGCCGCCCGACGGTGTCATGGTGCCCAGGAGAGGACTCGAACCTCCACGGTTTTACCCGCTAGTACCTGAAACTAGTGCGTCTACCAATTCCGCCACCTGGGCAGGTGGGCCGCGTATGTTGCGGTGCGGCCGGGGGCTTGTCAACGGCCCAGTCCCGCTATGGCAGCGCCTTCAGGTCGGATGCGGTTGGCAGCCGCAACGTGGGCGCACGCGCGTAGTCCCCGCAGCGCGCCTTCTCGGCCGTGATGTCGAACATGATCCCGCGAAGGACCGTGGGGATCCCCCGAAGGCCCCGAATGACCCGGACGTAGTCGACCAGCCACACCACGCCGCCCCCGGGATGGACCGCCCGGTACTCGAAGACATGGTCACGCGCCTTGCCCGAGGCCAGCGCGCAGTAGGCGACGGCGTCGCGCCGGTCCTCCGGATGGACGATGGTGTCCACCCAGAACGACGGGTCCAGCCACAGGGAAGCGGGGTGGCCGAGCAGCTGCTCGGCGTCGCCCCCGACGTAGTCGAAGGCGAAGGTCTGCGGATCGCCCTGCCAGACGATCAGGCGCCGCCCCGGGAACGCCTCGCGGGCGGCCGCAAGGACCTCCTCGATGCCGGCGTCGCCGTCACCGAAGACTTCCTGGACGTCCAGCGGGAGGACGCTCTCGCGGTCAACGGTGGAGAACGTGTTCGTCATGCCTGGGCCCTCGGCGCAAGGCGCGCAGTGTATCCGCACGGCGCCGCGCCGGGCGTGACGTCGCCATGCCGCCGGGCGAGCGCCATCCCGCGCCCAACCCCGCCAATGCAGCGGCGGGGCCGACCCGGCCGCGCCGGCCCTGCACCGTACAATCGCGCGTTCCCCCGACGTACGACCGACGATGACCGACGACGCCGTCCGCCCCGCCTTCCACGGCTTCGAGCAGATCCCGCTGCGCGAGTACGCCGAGCGCGCGTACCTGGACTACTCCATGTACGTGGTGCTGGACCGCGCCCTGCCCTTCATCGGCGACGGTCTCAAGCCGGTGCAGCGGCGGATCGTCTACGCGATGAGCGAGCTGGGCCTCAATGCGGGCGCCAAGCCGAAGAAGTCGGCGCGCACCGTCGGCGACGTGATCGGCAAGTACCACCCGCACGGCGACAGCGCCTGCTACGAGGCGATGGTGCTGATGGCGCAGCCGTTCTCGTGGCGCTACCCGCTAATCGACGGCCAGGGCAATTTCGGATCGCCCGACGACCCCAAGTCGTTCGCGGCGATGCGCTACACCGAGAGCAAGCTCACGCCGATCGCCGAGGTCCTGCTGGGCGAACTCGGCCAGGGCACGGTCGACTGGGCGCCCAACTTCGACGGCACGCTGGAGGAGCCGAGCTGGTTGCCCGCGCGCCTGCCGCACCTCCTGCTCAACGGCACCACGGGCATCGCCGTCGGCATGGCGACCGACGTGCCCCCGCACAACCTCAACGAGATCGTGAGCGCGTGCGTGCGCCTGCTCGACGACCCGGACGCGACCGTGCGCGACCTGATGGAGCACGTGCGCGGCCCGGACTACCCGACCACCGCCGAGATCATCACGCCGGCCGCCGACCTGCTGTCGCTCTACGAAACCGGCAACGGCAGCGTGCGCGCGCGCGCCACCTTCAAGAAGGAAGGCAGCGGCAACATCGTCGTCGACGCCCTGCCCCACCAGGTGTCGCCGAGCAAGGTGATCGAGCAGATCGCCGCGCAGATGCGGGCCAAGAAGCTGCCGTGGCTGGAGGACCTGCGCGACGAGTCCGACCACGAGAACCCGGTGCGCCTCGTGCTGGTGCCACGCAGCAACCGCGTGGACGTCGAGCAGCTGATGGGCCACCTGTTCGCGACCACGGACCTGGAGAAGAGCTTCCGGGTCAACCTCAACGTGATCGGCCTGGACGGCAAGCCGCAGGTCAAGAATCTCGGGGCGCTGCTGTCCGAATGGCTGGCGTTCCGCGGCGACACCGTCACCCGGCGCCTGAAGCACCGGCTGGAGAAGGTCGAGCGCCGCCGGCACCTGCTCGAGGGCCTGCTGGTCGCCTTCCTCAACCTGGACGAGGTGATCCGCATCATCCGCACCGAGGACGAACCGCGCCCGGTGCTGCAGAAGCGCTTCGAACTGTCCGACGACCAGGTCGACTACATCCTCGAGACCCGCCTGCGCCAGCTCGCGCGCCTGGAGGAGATGAAGATCCGGGGCGAGCAGGACGAACTCGACAGCGAGCGCGACCGCCTGATCGCCACGCTCGGCAGCAAGGCCAAGCTGCGGAAGCTGGTCAAGGACGAGCTGCTGGCCGATGCGAAGAAGTTCGGCGACGCGCGCCGCTCGCCGCTGGTCGCGCGCGAATCGGCGCAGGCGCTGGACGAGACCGACCTCGTGGCCAGCGAGCCGATGACCGTCGTGCTCAGCCAGAAGGGCTGGGTGCGCGCCGCGAAGGGCCACGGCATCGATGCGGCCACCCTCGGCTACCGGGAGGGGGACGCGTTGCTGGCCGCCGTGCCGGGGCGCAGCACCTGGCAGGTGGCGTTCCTGGATTCGACCGGTCGCAGCTACTCGACGCTCACGCACGGGCTGCCCTCCGCGCGCGGCAATGGCGAGCCGCTGACCGGCCGCTTCGCGCCGCCCTCGGGCGCGTCGTTCCAGGCGTTGGCCAGCGGCGAGAACGATGCCGCGCTGGTACTGGCGTCCTCGCACGGCTACGGCTTCGTGACGCGGTTCGAGAACCTCACGGGCCGCAACAAGGCCGGCAAGGCGCTCTTGTCGCTGTCGCCGGGCGCCAAGGTCGTGCAGCCGGCGATGGTGCAGGACGTGGCGGCCGACCGGATCGTGGCGGTCACCTCGGCCGGCCACCTCCTCGCCTTCCCCGTCGCCGACCTGCCCGAGCTGGCAAAGGGCAAGGGCAACAAGCTGATCGAGATCCCCAAGGCCAAGCGCGGCACCGAGAAGGTCGTGGCCGTGGCCGTGGTGCCGCCGGGCGGCACGCTGCAGGTGCACTCGGGGCAACGGACGATGTCGCTCGCGTTCAAGGACCTCGAGGCGTACCTGGGTAGTCGCGCCAGCCGCGGCGGGCTGCTGCCCCGCGGGTGGCAGAAGGTCGACGGCCTCTCGCTCGCATGAGCGGGCACCGGTCCACGCGCCGGGTCGCCGCATCGGCCAGCGCCGCGGGAACCCTGGATGGATCCTGAGTTCTGGCAGGCGCGCTGGCGCGAGGGGCGGACCGGGTTCCACCAGGACCAGGTCACGCCCCTGCTCCAGGCGCACTGGAACGCGGTCGGCGTGCCCGACGGCGGGCGCGTCTTCGTCCCGCTCGCGGGCAAGTCGCTGGACATGGCCTGGCTGGCCGCACGGGGCCACCCGGTGCTCGGCGTGGAGTTGTCCCGCATCGCGGTCGAGGCGTTCTTCGATGCACAGGGGCTGGCGCCGTCCGTGCGCGACACGGCTTCGGGCACGCACTACGCGGCGGGCGGCGTCGAGCTGGTGTGCGGCGACGTGTTCGACATGGACGATGCATTGCTGGCGTCGTGCCAGGGCGTGTTCGACCGCGCGGCGCTCATCGCCCTGCCGCCGGAACTGCGTGCGCGCTACGCACGCACGCCCTACGCGCGGCTGCCCCGCGGCTGCCGCGGGCTGGTGATCACCCTCGAGTACCCGCCGGCCGAGAAGAAGGGTCCGCCCTTCACCGTGCCCGAAGTCGAGGTGCGGTCCCTGTTCGAACGGGACTGGATGGTCGACGTGCTCGAGCGCCGCGACATCCTGGCCGACCAGCCGGGGTTCGTGGCCGAAGGCGTGACCGCGCTGGAAACCGTCGCCTACCGCATCGTGCGCCGATAGCCCGCCGCCTGCGGGCCATTGACAGGTCACTTATTTCCATTATTCTGGAATGATGGAAACCAAGACCGCGCTGCAGGCACTGGCCGCCCTCGGGCACGAGACCCGCCTCGCCGCGTTCCGCGCGCTCGTGCAGGCCGGACGCGACGGGATGCCCGTTGGCGACCTGCGCGCGCGCCTGGACGTCCCGCCCGCGACCCTGACCGCCCACCTCAACACCCTGCGCGCCGCCGGCCTGGTCCGGGACCGGCGCGAGGGTCGCGTGATCCGCGTCAGCGCCGCCTACGACGCGATGGACGCGCTGCTCGGCTACCTCACCGAAAACTGCTGCGGGGGCGATGCCACCTGCGGCCCCGCAACCGACTGCACCCCCGGAAGGAAGACACCCGCATGAACCGCTTCCACGTCCACCTGGCCGTCGCCGACCTGCACGCCAGCATCCGCTTCTACACCGCCCTGTTCGGCAGCGCGCCGACCGTCGAGAAGACCGACTACGCGAAGTGGCTGCTCGACGACCCGCGCGTGAACTTCGCCATCTCCACCAACAGCGGCGCGGTGGGCATCGAGCACCTGGGCATCCAGGCGGACGATCCCGATGCACTGGCCGAACTCGGCCGCCGGCTCGACGCCGCCGGCGGCACCGTCGTGCCCGAAGAAGCGACCGTCTGCTGCTATGCGCGCTCGGACAAGTTCTGGACCGAGGATCCGCAGGGGACGAAGTGGGAGACGTTCCACACGTTCGGCAGCGCGACGACCTACCACGGCGCGTCCGCCGCCTGCGCGACCGATGGCGCCTCCTGCACGCCCGACCTCGCGAGGATGCAGCCGATGGCCGCCTCGAGCGGCAGGTGCTGCGCGCCGGCGTCCGGCTGCTGCTGAGGGCCGGGGACCATGGACCAGCGCAAGCGCGTGCTGTTCGTGTGCGTGGAGAACGCCAATCGCAGCCAGATGGCCGAGGCGTTCGCACGCACGCATGGGGGCGACGCGGTCGAGGCGGCAAGCGCCGGTTCGCGGCCGACCGGGCGCATCAACCCGAAGGCAGTCCGGTTCATGGCCGAGCGCGGCTACGACCTTTCGGCGCACGGTTCGAAGTCCCTGGACGACGTCCAGGGACCCTTCGACGCGGTGGTGACCATGGGCTGCGGCGACAGCTGCCCCTGGATCGCGGCACGTTTGCGCCAGGACTGGGCCCTGCCCGACCCGCGCGACATGGACGACGACGGCTATCGCGCGGTCCGCGACGACATCGAAGCCCGCGTCATCGCGCTCCTGGGGGCCCTGTGATCCGCGCCACGCCTGCGACGCTGCTGTCCGAGGGACTCGGCACCGCGCTCCTGCTGTCGACGGTGGTCGGGTCGGGCGTGATGGGCGTCGCGCTCGCCCAGGGCAACGACGGGATCGCGCTCCTGGCCAATGCCGCCGCGACCGCGGCGGTGCTCTACGTCCTGATCGTGCTGTTCGGTCCCGTGTCGGGGGCGCACTTCAATCCCGCCGTGACGCTGGCCATGCGCCTTCGCGGCGCGATGCGGACGCGGGACGCCCTCGCCTACGTCCTGGTGCAGGTCCTCGGTGCGATCGCGGGCGTCCTGCTCGCGCACGCGATGTTCGAACTCCCGCTGGTGCAACCCGGCCTCCGCGCCAGGACCGGCGGCGCGCAATGGCTGAGCGAGGGCGTCGCCACGTTCGGCCTGGTGCTGGCGATCCTGATGGGCCTGCGGCACCGGCCCGCCGCGGTCCCCGGGCTCGTCGCGTCATGGATCTTCGCCGCGTACTGGTTCACCGCGAGCACGTCGTTCGCCAATCCGGCAGTCACCCTGGCGCGCTCGATCACCACGACCTTCGCCGGCATCCGGCCGGACGACGTCGGCGCGTTCGTGGCCGCGCAGGTCGCCGGGGCCGTGGCGGCCGTCCTGCTCGCGCGATGGCTGGCACGGGCCGACATGCCGGCCCGGGAAGCGCCCCCGTCCTGAAAAAAGAAAAGGCCCGCACATCCCTGTGCAGGCCGGGGAGAGCGAGCGTCGCCCCGCGTCGGACGGTCGCCGGCTTCGGGCGCCGACCTGGTTGTCCTGTCCGCCCGCGGGGCACCCGTGCCCGGCGGGGGCCGCGTGCCCCATGGCGCTTGCGTCGCGGTGCACGACTGGGCCAACGTGCCGGCGAGGCCGGTTCGGCCACGGCGCGCACGGGGGCGACATCGCATGGACAGGCGGCAACTGCGCCGATGGAGCACGTGGGGCGCCGGCGGCCTGGTCGCGCTCGCGATGGTCGCGGTGCTCGCGGCTTGGATCGGCCTGCGGCGGAGCCTTCCACCGCTTGACGGCGAACACCCGCTGTCCGGCCTGGCCGCGCCGGCGACCGTGGCGCGCGATGCACTCGGCACCGTCACCATCGACGCGGCCAGCCAGGCCGACGCCATGCGCGCACTCGGCTACGTGCACGCGCAGGAGCGCTATTTCGAGATGGACCTGATGCGCCGCAGCGCCGCCGGCGAGCTGGCGGCGCTGTTCGGCCCCCGCGCCCTCGACCATGATCGCGGCCAGCGCATCCACCGGATGCGCGCGCGCACCGACGCGAACCTGGCGCGCATCCTGGGCCGCCACCAGGGCGTCGCCAACGCCTATGCCGAAGGCGCCAACGCGGGACTGGACGCGCTGGCGGGGCGCCCCTGGCCCTACCTCCTGCTGCGCCAGCCGCCCGCGCCGTGGACGCCGGCGGACTCGGCCCTGGTCGGCTTCGCGATGTACTTCGACCTGCAGGGCGGCGACAACGCGCGGGAGTACGCGTTGTGGCGCGTGCGCCCGCACCTCCCGCCCGCGCTGTACCGGTTGCTGGTGCATGACGGCAGCAGCTGGGACGCGCCGTTGCAGGGCAGTGGCCGCGGTGACGCCGTGCTTCCTGAGCCCGACGTCGTGGACCTGCGTGCCCTGCCGGCGCCCGGCACCGTCACCGGCCCGTCGGTCGAACCCCCGTTCGCGCGCGGCAGCAACAACTTCGCCGTGTCGGGCGCATTGACCCGGCACGGCGCGGCGCTCGTCGCCGACGACATGCACCTCGGGCTGCGCGCGCCGAACATCTGGTTCCGCGTGCGGTTGCGCTATCCGGATCGCGGCGCGCCGGGCGGACGCGCGGACATCACCGGTTTCAGCCTGCCGGGCCTGCCCGGGGTCGTCGTGGGAAGCAACGGCCACGTCGCCTGGGGCTTCACGAACAGCTATGGCGACTGGGCCGACTGGCGGCGGGAGCCGGGCTGCGCGGTGGGCTGCCGGGCCGCGCGCGTCCATGTCGAAACCATCGAGGTCGCCGGTGGCGATCCGGTCCGCTTCGAAGTGCGGGAAACGGACTGGGGACCGCTCGTGCACGCCACGCCGTCGGGCGACGGCCTCGCGATGCGCTGGGCCGCCCACCTGCCGGGCGCGCTGAACCTGGGCCTGTTGGACTTCGCGAACGCGGGCGACCTCCATGCACTGTTCGCGGCAGCGGATGACACGGCCATTCCCGCGCAGAACCTGGTCGCCGGCGACCGGAGCGGCCGCATCGGCTGGCGCCTGCTCGGGCCCATTCCGGTGGGCGGGCGCTGCGACGTCGACGGCCCCCTTGCGGACCCGCCCGGGACGGATCCGGAACCAGCGTCGTGCAGCCCCTGGCAACTGGCGACTGCCGGGAACCCCGGGATCAAGGACCCCGTGGACGGCCGATTGTGGACCGCGAACGCCCGCGTCGTGGATGGCGAGGCGCTGGCCGCCATCGGCGACGGCGGCTACGCGAACGGCGTGCGCGCCTGGATGATCCGGGATCGACTCGTGGCGGGCACGCGCTTCGACGCACGGGACCTGCTCGAGATCCAGCTCGATGACCGCGCGATGTTCCTCGAGCGCTGGTGGGACCTGCTGCGCGCGCAGGCACGCGCGGCGGGCACGCCGGCGCTTTCGGCGCTGGCGGACGCCGACGCGGCATGGCCACGGCGCGCGAGTGGCGACACGGCGAGCTACCGGATCGCGCGCGCATGGCGCCTCGCGGTCCATGCACGCATCCTCGACGGCCTGCTCGCGCCCGCGCGCGCCGAGCTCGGCGACGCCATGCCTGTCCCGGGCCTTCCGCAGTTCGAGGGCGTCGCCTGGCCGATCGCGTCGACACGGCCGGCGCACCTGCTGCCGCGCGCGTTCGACAGCTGGCCCGCGCTGTTCGAGGACGCCGCCAGGGAAGTCCGCGACGAACTGTCCGGCCGCGGTCCGCTCTCCGAGCGCACGTGGTCGGAGCGCAACACCGCGCGGATCTGCCACCCGCTGGCCGGGGCGATCCCGCTCCTCGGCGTTCGCGTGCTGTGCATGCCGCGCGAGCCGCTCGCGGGCGACACGCTCACCCCGCGCGCGCAGTCGCCGGACGCCGGTGCATCGCAGCGCATGGTCGTCGCGCCCGGGCACGAGGCGGAAGGCATCGCGCACATGCCCGGCGGCCAGAGTGGCCACCCCCCTCTCGCCCTTCTGGGGCGCGGGCCACGACGACTGGGTCCATGGGCGTCCGACGCCGTTCCTGCCTGGCGAGACGCGACACACGCTGCGCCTGGTTCCGGAGCGCGAGTGACGAAAGGCTCGCGCATCCCGCCTCACGCCTAGACGCGCGATTGCCTCATCGCCCGGGCGCGTTCACTGCACGCGTGGTGTGACCGGAGGACATCGCGCGCGTAGGCGCGCTCCTACGGCGCGTCGCGGTTGATGGCCTCAGGGGACCAGCAGGCGCTCGACCAGGGCGAGGTACAGGTCGGGCAAGGCCTCGAGGTCCGACACGCGCACGTGCTCGTCGACCTTGTGGATGCTCGCGTTGACCGGCCCGACCTCGATGCAGTGCGCGCCGAGCGGCGCGATGAAGCGCGCGTCCGACGTGCCCCCGCCGGTGCTCTCCTCGGGCGGCGCGCCGGCGAAGCGCGTGAGCACGTCGCGGGCGGCGGATCGCAGCGGCCCCTCCGGGGTGAAGAACGGCTCGCCGCTGCGGTGCCAATGGATCGCGTAGTCGCCGGCGCCAAGGCCGTGCGACTGCAGGATCGCCTCGCACTCGCGCTCCAGGCGCCCGGCATCCCAGTGCGGGTTGTAGCGCAGGTTGAACAGCACGCGCAGGTCGCCAGGGATCACGTTGTTCGCGCCCGTCCCCGCGTTGATGTTGCTCACCTGCAGGCTGGTCGGCGGGAACGTCTCGTAGCCCGCGTCCCACTCGCGCGCGACCAAGGCCGCGAGCGCCGGAAGGGCCATGTGCACGGGATTGCGCGCCTTGCCCGGATACGCCACGTGCCCCTGCACGCCGCGCACGTCGAGCGTCGCCGAGAGGCTCCCGCGCCGCCCGACGCGAAGGAGGTCGCCGAGCGTATTCTTCGACGACGGCTCCCCGGTCACGCACCAGTCGATCCGCTGCCCACGCTCGCGGAACATCTCGGCCACGCGCCGCACCCCGTCGATCGCGTCGCCCTCCTCGTCCGAGGTGAGCAGCAGCGCCAGCGTCCCGCGATGGTCGGGATGCGCAGCGGCGAACCGCTCGGCCGCGACGACGAACGCGGCGACGCTGCCTTTCATGTCCGCCGCCCCGCGTCCGTAGAGCACGCCGTCGCGGATCTCGGGCACGAACGGATCGCTCGCCCACGCCTCGCGCGGCCCCGGCGGCACCACGTCGGTGTGCCCCAGCAGCACCAGCACCGGACCGTCCTCGTTGCCGTCCAGCGGACCGTGCGTCGCCCACAGGTTGTCGACCTCGCCCAGCCGCAGGTGCTCGCACGCGAATCCCGCGCGCTCCAGCCGCCCGGCGATCAAGGCCTGGCAACCCGCGTCGTCGGGCGTCACCGACGCCCGGGCGATCAGTTCCCGCGTGAGTTGCAGCACGTCGCTCATGGCGCACCTCCAGCAGAGCCTGTCGTCCCGAGCGCAGCGAGGGACCTGCTTCCCGCGTTTCCCGCGCCCACGAGCGCAAGCGCAGGTCCCTCGCTGCGCTCGGGACGACAGGTCATCTGGTATCGAACCGCTTCTTGAAGCCGTTGTCTGAAAAGCCCTGCGTCACCACGCCATCTCCAGTGACGACGACCGGCCGCCGCACCAGTTGCGGATATTCACGCAGCAACAGCGTCCACTCGGCATCGGACCCGGGCACCTTCCGGTTCGGCGGCAGGTTCCGCCAGGTGGTCGACGACCTGTTGACCATCGCGTCCCATCCGCCCAGCGCGTCCTTCCACGCCACCAGCGTCTCCGGCGACGGCTTCTCGTCCCGGTAGTCCACGAAGTCGTGCGCGACGCCGAAGCGGTCCAGCCACTTCCGCGCCTTCCGGCACGTGTCGCAGTTCTTCAATCCGTACAGCGTCGTCGTCATCAGAACTTCCAGGATCTCGAGGAGCAGGCGTCGCGCAGCCTGGTGCGCGACCGTTGGCGACATGGATGTCGCCACCGAGCCTACAGGGACGTATTCACGGCGTGTCGCGCACCAGGCTGCGCGGCGCCTGCTCGCCCGCGCAAACCGATGATCATTCGGCAAGACCCCGCAGCAGTTCGTTGATGCTCGTCTTGCTGCGCGTCTTCGCGTCCACGCGCTTCACGATCACCGCGCAGTACAGCGAATGCGACCCGTCGGCCGACGGCAGCTGGCCCGACACGACCACGCTGTACGGCGGGATCCGCCCGTAGCTGACCTCGCCCGTCGCCCGGTCGTAGATCCGCGTCGACTGGCCCAGGAAGACCCCCATGCCGATCACGCTGTGGTGCCCCACGACCACGCCCTCGACGACCTCCGAGCGCGCACCGATGAAGCAATGGTCCTCGATGATCGTGGGCGTCGCCTGCAACGGCTCCAGCACCCCGCCGATTCCCGCCCCGCCCGACAGATGGCAATGCCTGCCGATCTGCGCGCACGACCCCACGGTCGCCCACGTGTCCACCATCGTCCCCGCGCCCACGTGCGCACCGATGTTCACGAAGCTCGGCATCAGCACCACGTCCCGGCCGATGTGGCTGCCCGCGCGCACGATCGCGCCCGGCACGACGCGCGCGCCCAGCTTGCGGAACGCCGCCTCGTCGAAGGTCGCGAAGCGCGCCGGCACCTTGTCCCAGAACGGCGCCGGGTACGACTCGACCAGTTCCATGTCGTTGACCCGGAAGTAGAGCAGCACCGCCTTCTTCAGCCACTCGTTGACCCGCCAGCCGCCCTCGCCGTCCGGCTCCGCGACCCGGAATTCGCCCGACTCCAACCCCTCGATCGCCTGCTCGACGGCGGGCCGGGTCGAGCCTTCGAGCTCGTCCGGCGTGAGCATCGTCCGACGCTCCCACGCGCTGTCGATCATGAATTTGAGGCCCGCGGCCGCGTTGTCGCGCGCGCTCGGCTTGCGCGGCTGCGCCGGCGCCTTCGGCGCCGCCGGCTTCGGAGACGCCGCCTGCCTGGGAGACGCCGTCTCCGGGGCCGACTTCTTCGGGACCGATTTCCGCGCCGGAACCTCGACCTTCGTCGGACCCGCAGGCGTCTTCTTCGCCGTTGGCGCCTTCCCGGTCGCGGCCTTCCTGGTGGCCTTCTGCGTGGCTTTCTTCGCGGCCTTCGTCGAGGCCTTACTGGCGGCCTTCTTCGCGGCCGGCTTCTTCTTCGGGGGACTCATCGTGCTTCTCCATCGAGGCGTGCGAGCAGCGCCTGTCGCAGCGCCTGCTGCCGGTGTTCATCGAGCGGCTGGTCCCGCTCGTCGGTGATCTGGAAGACGTCCTCGGCGCGCTCGCCGAAGGTCGCGATGCGCGCGTCGTGCACGCGGAGCCGCTCGCCGCGCAGCGCCTGCGCCACTTCGGCCAGCAGGCCGGGCCTGTCGGTGCAGACCAGGCTCAGCACCGTGCGCCCGCGCCGGTTCGCGTCGTCGCCGCCGACGGCGGTGAAGGCGATCTGCGGCGCGATTCGGAAATGGCGCAGGTGGCGCGGCTGCGTGCGGCGGGCCGGGCGGATCGCGGCGAGGTCGCCGGCGAGCGCGGTGCCCAGCCGTGCCTCGACCGTCTCCGGGGCCGGCGCCTCGCGCCCCTCGCCCGGGATGACCTCGAAGCTGTCGAAGATCGTGCCGTCGGGCCCGTCGAGCACCCGGGCCTGCTGGATCGCCAGGCCCAGGCGGTCGAGCGTGGCGACGATCGCCGCGAACAACCCGTCGCGGTCGCGCGAATGCACGAAGACCTCGAGCGTCCCGGCGTGCTGCAGCAGCGGTCGCACGCGGACCACCTCGTCGCCCGGCGTACGGCCGCGCAGCGACGCCGCCTGCCACGCCACCTGGTCGGGCCGGCCGCGCAGGAAGGCGCTGTCGGGCATGCGCGCGAACAGCGTCTCGGCCTCCTGCTCGCCGACGCCGGTGGCCACGAGCATCGACCGCGCCGCGTCACGGGTCTCGCCGATCCGCTCCTCGGCCGCGAGCGGATGCTCCAGTCCGCGGCGCAGCGCCATCCGGGCGGTCGTGTACAGGTCGGCGAGCAACCGGTCCTTCCAGCCGTTCCACAGCTTGGGCGACGTGCCGGCGATGTCGGCGCAGGTCAGGAGGTAGAGATTGTCCAACCGCTCCCGGTCGGCCACTTCGGTGGCGAACCGGTGGATGACGTCCGGGTCGGCGATGTCCTGCTTCTGCGCGGTCAGCGACATCAGCAGGTGCCGTCGCACCAGCCATTCGACCAGCGCGGCGTCGCCGCTGGTCAGGCCGTGCGATTCGCAGAACACGCGCGCGTCCTCGGCGCCCAGTTCCGAATGGTCCCCGCCCCGGCCCTTGGCGATGTCGTGGAACAGCGCGGCCAGCAGCAGCCGCTCGGGCTTGCGCAGGCGTGGCCAGACCTGGTGGGCGATGGCGAAACGCTCGTCGGGGTCGCCCGACGCGAACTGCGCCAGGTTCCGCAGCACCGCCAGCGTGTGCTGGTCGACCGTGTACACGTGGAACAGGTCGAACTGCATGCGACCGGACACCTTCGAGAACGCCGGGATGTAGCGGCCAAGCACGCCCAGCCGCGACATCCGCTCGAGCGTGCGCACCGGCGCGTGACCGCGCAGCAGCTTGAGCATCCGCTCGCGCAGCTCCGGCGACGCGTCGGTGTAAGCCGGCACGATCGGCAGGGCCTCGGCCAGCGCGCGGGCGGTCTGCGAATGCAGGCCGCGCACGTCGGGATGGCGCGCCCACACCGCGAACAGCTCGAACACGTCCTCCGGCGACGCCGGCCACGCAGGGTCGCGCGCGGCGACGTAGCCCCGGCGCAGTTCGAAGGCGTCGTCGAGCGGCTCGGGCTCCGACTCGCCCTCGAGCTGCTCCTCGAACCGCTGCAGCAGGCGCTCGCCGATCCGCAGCACCAGCGCGGCACTGCGGTAGAAGTCCTGCATCATCCGCTCGACCGCGAGGTTGCCCGCATCCTCGGTATGGCCCAGGCGCTCGGCGAGCGCCTTCTGGTGGTCGAAGCGCAGGCGCTCCTCGCGCCGGCCGGCGACCAGGTGCAGGCCCCATCGCATCCGCGAGAGCGTGCGCCGCTGCCGCTCGAGCGTGGCGTACTCGTCGGCGCCGAACTGGCCGGCGGCGACCAGGGGTTCCAGCCCGCGCGCGCCCAGCACGCGCAGCGCCATCCAGTGCAGCGTCTGCACGTCGCGCAGTCCCCCGGGCCCGTCCTTGAGGTTGGGCTCGAGGTTGTCGGCGGTGTCGTCGAAGCGCGCATGGCGCTCGCGCTGCTCCTCGCGCTTGGCCTGGAAGTAGGCCCGCGGCGTCCACACCCGGTCCGGCGCGATCGCCGCGGCCAGGCGCGCGACCTCCGCGGCATTCGTCTGCAGCGGCCGCGCTTCCAGCAGCGCGGTCAGGACGGTGATGTCCCCGCCGGCCGCCGCGGTGCATTCCTCCGCAGACCGCACCGCATGCCCGACCGGCAGTCCCGCGTCCCACAGCAGCGCGAACAGGCGGGCCAGCGCATCGTGGTTCTCGCGCTGCGCCTCCGGCTCGGCGAGCACCAGCAGGTCGATGTCCGACTGCGGGAACAGTTCCCCGCGCCCGTAACCGCCCACGGCGAACAGCCCGACGTCGGTGCGGTCCGCGCCGATGCAACGCTCCCACGCATGCCGCACCCAGCTGTCGACCGCACGGGTGCGCGCGGCCAGCAACCGGTCGATGTCCTCGCCGGCGTCGAAGCGCGCGGCGAAGGCGGCGTCATCGGCCGCCAGCGCGGCCCGCGCCGCCGCGGCCCAGGCCGCGTCGTCCTGCCCGTGCCGCTCCGGAGACCGGTTGGCGGCCGGCGCGCTCACAGGTCGTTGTCGTCCCCGGGCAGCCGGGTGAGGATCTCGACGCCGTCGGCGGTCACGGCGACGGTGTGCTCCCACTGCGCGGAAAGCGTGCGGTCCTTGGTGACGACGGTCCAGCCGTCCGGCAGCAGGCGGGTGTGCCGCTTGCCCTCGTTCACCATCGGCTCGATCGTGAAGGTCATGCCTTCCTTCAGCACCAGGCCTTCGCCGGCCCGCCCGTAGTGCAGGACCTGCGGCTCCTCGTGGTACACGCGGCCGATGCCGTGGCCGCAGTACTCGCGCACGACGGAGAACCGTTCCGATTCGGCGTACTTCTGGATCGCCGCGCCGATGTCGCCGAGCGTCGCGCCCGGCCGCACCAGCCGGATGGCCTTGAACATGGCCTCGCGCGTCACCTCCACCAGCCGGCGCGCCATCACCGACGGCTCGCCGACGTAGTACATGCGGCTGGTGTCGCCGTGCCAGCCGTCCTTGATGACGGTGACGTCGATGTTGAGGATGTCGCCGTCCTTGAGCACCTTCGAGGGGCTCGGGATGCCGTGGCAGATCACGTTGTTGACCGAGGTGCACACGGTCGCCGGGAAGCCGCGGTAGCCGACGTTCGCCGGCACGGCATTCTGGACGTTGACGATGTGGTCGTGGCAGATGCGGTCCAGCTCGTCGGTGGTCACGCCCGGCTTCACGTGCGGGGCGACCACCTGCAGCACCTCGGCCGCCAGGCGGCCGGCAACGCGCATCTTCTCGATGTCGTCAGGGGTCTTGATGGAGATAGCCATTGCCCGATTATCGCCCAACCCCGACCGGCGTCGGTGTCACCGCGCGCAAGGCGAACCCGTGGGCGTGCGTGCCGGCGGCCGCGGCTGGTCGGGGGTCATGCTTTTCGCGCGGCAGGGCGTCCTGCCCTGACGCGCGCGCCGGCCATCCTTGGCCGACTTGGCGCATGACCCCCGACCATCCACGTCCGCCCCTGCCAGACCGGCTCCGCTCACCCAAGTACAAAAGCCGGGGGATCCGGCTGCCGGCCGCCGCGGCCCGCCCGTGCGAGAACGCTGCCCCTTCCTTGGCCACTGGTGACGGGGAGGGCCCCGGCCGTCCGTGGGGCGGGGGTGAGGGGTGCTGCGTCAAGCAGGCCAGGGACGGCCTGCGCGCGAGTCAGGGCAGGATGCCCTGACCGAGCGAAGAGCAGCACCCCTCGCCCCCGCCTGCCCGCGAAACGATCGTCCGCTCCCGCTCCCGCACCCCGCCAGCCCCCGCATTGCGGCCAAGCCCCTGATCCGGGTAGAATTCCGCGGCTTCGTGGGCCCGATCGGCCTTCGAAGACCGCCCATGCCGGGCGTCACCGGCAAATACACACCCGTCGCCACAGCCCGTGCCGGGGTGCCCGAAGCCGAATGGCGGAGGGTTCGGACACGGACGCGACGGGGAGGCCCAACCCCGGAATCCATGCCACGGCGCCAGGCGCCGCGGCCCCGCCCACACACGACCCGGGCGGCGGATTCCCCATCGGAGCAAGAGCAATGCCCCAGATCACCATGCGCCAGATGCTGGAGGCCGGCGTGCACTTCGGCCACCAGACCCGCTACTGGAACCCCAAGATGGGCCCGTACATCTTCGGCGCCCGCGGCAAGATCCACATCATCAACCTCGAGAAGACGATGCCGCTCTTCTCGGACGCCATGAACTTCCTCTCGGGCATCGCCCAGAAGCGCGGCATCGTGCTGTTCGTCGGCACCAAGCGCTCCGCGCGCGACGCCGTGAAGGAAGAGGCCGAACGCTGCGGCATGCCGTACATGACCCAGCGCTGGCTGGGCGGCACGCTGACCAACTTCGCGACCGTCAAGAAGTCCGTCTCGCGCCTGAAGGAGCTCGAGGCCGCCGAGACCGACGGCACCTTCGGCAAGCTGGTCAAGCACGAAGTGCTGCGCCTGCGCCGCGAGCGCGACAAGCTCGAGGCGTCGCTGGGCGGCATCAAGGAGATGAACCGCCTGCCGGACGCCCTGTTCGTGATCGACATCGGCCACGAGGACATCGCCGTCCAGGAAGCCAAGAAGCTCGGCATCCCGGTCGTCGCCGTCGTCGACACCAACTACGACCCGGCCCTGGTCGACTACGCCATCCCGGGCAACGACGACGCCATCCGCGCCGTCCAGCTGTACGCCCGTGCCGCGGCCGACGCCGTGCTCGAGGGCAAGGCCGCCGCCCCGTCGGCCGCCACGGTCCGCGAGGACGAGTTCTCCGAAGGCGAGTCCAAGCCGGCGCGCCGCGCCCCGGCGAAGAAGGCCGCCAAGGCGGACGGCGACGAGGCCAAGGCCGGCGAGTCCCCCGCCACCGAAGCGAAGGCCGGCGACGAGGCGAAGGCCGGCGACGACGCCAAGGCCGACGCGGCCGAGTAAGGCCGCACCGCGGGGGCGCGCCCCACGGCGCGGCCCCGACCCGCGATTCCGGCAGGAATTCCTGCAGGCACGCCCCCGGGCATGGACGCGGCACCACGCCGCGCATCCGATCGTTCCCGGAAACGGGCCTGCGACACCACATCCAAGAGGCAACCCCCATGGCAGAGATCACCGCTTCCCTGGTCAAGGAACTGCGCGAGCGCACCGGCGCCGGCATGATGGAGTGCAAGAAGGCGCTCACCGAGAACAACGGCGACATCGAGGCCGCGGCCGACTGGCTGCGCAAGCAGGGCCTGGCCAAGGCCGACAAGAAGGCCAGCCGCGTCGCCGCCGAAGGCCGCATCGTCAGCGCGCAGGCCGACGGCAAGGCCGTGCTGGTCGAGATCAACTCCGAGACCGACTTCGTCGCCAAGGACACCAACTTCGTCTCGTTCACCGACGCGGTCGCCAATGCCGCGCTGGGCGCCGGGGACATCGACGCGCTGAAGGCCGCGCAGGTCGACGGCGGCACCGTCGAGGAAGTGCGCACCGCGCTGATCGCCAAGGTCGGCGAGAACGTGCAGGTCCGCCGCATGGCCCGCATCGACAGCGACAAGCAGATCGGCGCGTACGTGCACGGCGGCCGCATCGGCGTGATCGTCGAGGTCAAGGGCGGCGACGCCGAGCTGGCGCGCGGCCTGGCGATGCACATCGCCGCGATGAACCCCCCGTACATCTCGCCCGCGCACGTGCCGGCCGACTTCGTTGCACGCGAGAAGGAAATCGCGATGGCCCAGGTCAAGGACACCAACAAGCCGGCCGAGATCATCGAGAAGATGGTGTCGGGCAAGGTCAACAAGACCGTCAACGAGATCTGCCTGACCGGCCAGCCCTACGTGCTGGACACCAACCAGTCCGTCGAGCAGGTCCTGAAGGCCGCGGGCGCCGAGGTGCTGCAGTTCGTGCGCCTGGCCGTCGGCGAAGGCATCGAGAAGAAGGAAGACGACTTCGCTTCCGAAGTGATGAAGCAGGCCGGCCTGGCGTAATCGAGGCCGCTGCTGTTGCCTGGAAGAACCCCGCTTCGGCGGGGTTTTTCTTTTCCGGTTTGCGGAGAAGTGGCTTGCGCGGAGGGCGGGCATCGGAAGCCTTGGGGGCGAATGTCCCCCGGCATCCGCCTTGCGGCGGCTGCCTCCTCCTTGATTTCGCCCCCAAGGCTTCCGACGCCCACCTTCCCATTGCACGCGCGAGCTGCAGCGATTGCGTCTGTCCGAGCGCCGGGGGCGGGTGGGCCTCGGGGCGAAATCAAGGAGGAGGCGAAGGCCGCAGGCCGTAGCCGGGGGACATTCGCCCCGAGGCCCACCCGCCCCCGGTGCCTTCGCGGAACCCAGCGTCGGCGCCCCGCGGAACCCGAACAGCGACGCCCCCGCAGAACGGTCCGCTACAATCCCGGCACCCCAGCCGGAGCCGACCGCATGCCCCTCGCCCACCGCCGCGTCCTGCTCAAACTGTCCGGCGAGGCGCTGATGGGGGATGCGGATTACGGGATCGATCCCGCGGTGATCGGTCGGCTGGCGCGCGAGGTCATCGAGGCCCAGCAGGCGGGCGCCGAGGTGGCGCTGGTGATCGGCGGCGGCAACATCTTCCGCGGCAAGGGCCTGGCCGACGCCGGCATGGACCGCGTGACCGGCGACCACATGGGCATGCTGGCCACCGTGATCAACGCGCTGGCGATGCAGGACGCGCTCGAGAAGCTGGGCGGCAAGGCGCGCGTGATGAGCGCGATCAAGATCAACGACGTGTGCGAGGACTACATCCGTCGCCGCGCGATCCGCCACCTCGAGAAAGGCCGGCTGGTCATCTTCGCCGCCGGCACGGGCAACCCGTTCTTCACCACCGATTCGGGCGCCGCGCTGCGCGCGATCGAGATCGGCGCGGACCTGCTGCTCAAGGCGACCAAGGTCGACGGCGTCTACGACCGCGACCCGAAGAAGCACGCCGGCGCCACGCGTTTCGAGCGACTGAGCTACGACCAGGTCATCGCGCGCGACCTGCAGGTCATGGACACCGCCGCGTTCGCGCTGTGCCGCGACGCGGACATGCCGCTGCGCATCTTCGACATGGGCCAGCCCGGCACCCTCCTGCGCATCCTGCGCGGCGAGGACGTGGGCACGCTCGTGCAGGGTCGCGACCCCGCACGCTGATTCTCCCGCCCCATTGACGCCTGTCGTCCCGAGCGCAGCGAGGGACCTGCTTCATCGCTTGGCCATTGGTCGCCGGAACAAGCAGGTCCCTCGCTGCGCTCGGGACGACAGGGACGGATGACCGCGGACGGCGCCGCGGGCACACTGCACCCATGCACGCCCACGACCACCACCACGACGGGACCCGTGCGTTCGCCGCGGTGACGCTGGTCAACCTGGCCTACACTGTGCTCGAGGCCGGCTACGGCTTCGCCATCGGTTCGCTGGCCCTGCTTTCCGACGCGCTGCACAACCTCGGCGACGTGCTCGGGCTGGGCCTGGCCTGGGGCGCCGCGGTGCTCGCCAAGCGGCGTCCCACCGGGCGCCACACCTACGGATGGCGCCGCGCCACCCTGCTCTCCCCGCTGGCGAACGCGCTGCTGCTGGTCGCCTTCTCCGGCGCGCTGGCATGGGAGGCGGTGCGCCGGTTCGCCGCGCCGCCGGACATCCCGGGCATGCCGGTGATCGTCGTGGCGGCGATCGGGATCGCGGTCAACCTCGGCGCCGCCTGGCTGGTGCGCCATGGCCACGACCATGACCTCAACCGCCGGGGCGCGTTCCTGCACCTGGTCGCCGATGCCGCGGTGTCGCTCGCGGCGGTGCTCGCCGGCGCGGGCATGCTCGCCTTCGGCTGGCACTGGCTGGACCCGGCGACCGCCCTGCTGGTCGGCGCGGTGGTCGCCATCGGCGCATTCGCGCTGCTGCGCGACGCCTTCAACGCGGCGATGGACGCAGTGCCCCGCAGCGTGGACCCGGCCCGCGTCGAAGCCTTCCTCGCGGCGCAGCCGGGCGTCGAGGCGGTCCACCACCTGCACATCTGGCAGCTCGGCGCGGGCGAGATCGCCATGACGGCGCACCTGGTGCGTCCCGCCGTCGAGGGCCACGATGCGTTCCTGGACGGCATGAACGACGCGCTGGCGCGTGAATTCGGCATCAACCACCCCACCCTGCAGATCGAGCATGGCGCGGCCTGCGGGCACGACGACCGCGACCATGCGCCGCACGGCGGCCACTGAAGGCGCCATCCGGGCCGCCCGGCGGCGGCCGCCCGCTATACTCGCCCGGCTCAACAGACCGCGACGGAGCCCGCGATGCTCAACGAGATCAAGAACGACGCCCAGACCCGGATGCACAAGAGCGTCGAATCGCTCCGCCAGGACCTGACCAAGGTCCGCACCGGCCGCGCCTCCACCGCCCTGGTCGACCACCTGAAGGTCAACTACTACGGCTCGGACATGCCGCTGTCCCAGGTCGCCAGCGTCGCCGTCACCGACGCGCGCTCGCTCACGATCACGCCCTGGGAGAAGCAGATGGTCTCCGCGGTCGAGAAGGCGATCCTCGCCTCCGACCTGGGCCTGACCCCGAACACCGCCGGCACCGTCATCCGCATCAACATGCCCGCGTTGACCGAGGAGCGCCGCCGCGAGCTGTCCAAGCACGTGCACGCCGAGGGCGAGAACGCCAAGGTCGCGATCCGCAACATCCGCCGCGACGCCAACCACCACGTCAAGGAACTGCTGAAGGACAAGCAGGTCACCGAGGACGACGTGCGCCGCGCCGAGGACGAGATCCAGAAGCTCACCGACTCGGCGATCAAGGACGTGGACGAGGTCGTCAAGGCCAAGGAACAGGAGCTGATGGCGGTCTGACCGGCCCGGCCGCGACCCGCATGCCCGAACCTTCCGAAGCCGCCAGGGGCGACATCCCCCGCCACCTCGCCGTCATCATGGACGGCAACGGCCGCTGGGCGCAGCAACGCAACCGCCCGCGCGCCATCGGCCACCGCGCCGGCGCGCGCGCGGTCAACCTGTGCATCGACTTCTGCCTCGAGCGCGGCATCGCGGCGCTGACGCTGTTCGCCTTCTCCAGCGAGAACTGGGGCCGGCCGAGCGACGAGGTCGGCGCGCTGATGAAGCTGTTCATGGGGGCGCTCGACCGCGAGGTCGGCGAGCTCGACCGGCGCGGCGTGCGCGTGCGCTTCATCGGCGACCGGGCGCGCTTCTCCGAGGCGATCCGGCAGCGCATGGCGCACGCCGAGGCGCAGACCGCGCGCAACGCCCGCCTGCACCTGACGGTCGCGGCCAGCTACGGCGGGCGGCAGGACATCGCGGCCGCGGCGCGGGTGCTGGCGCGGCGCGTGGCCGACGGAGCGCTGGACGCCGAGGCGATCGACGAGACGCTGCTGGGCGCGGAAACCGCGCTCGCAGACCTCCCGCCGCCGGACCTGTTCATCCGCACCGGCGGCGAACACCGGATCAGCAACTTCCTGCTGTGGCAGCTGGCGTACACCGAACTGTGGTTCACCGACACGTTGTGGCCGGCGCTGGATGTCGCCACACTGCAGCGCGCCCTGGACGACTTCGCCCGGCGCGAACGCCGGTTCGGCCTCACCGGCGCGCAGGTCGCGCGCCCGCAACCCGGAGTACAGGGATGACCCGATTGCGGGTGCTCACCTCGCTGGTCATGGCACCGCTCGCGATCGCGGCCGTCCTGCTGCTGCCCACCCCGTGGATGCTGGCGGTGGGCGCGGTGGTGATGCTGGCCACGCTGTGGGAGTGGCTGCGCCTGGCGGACGTCGACGACACGCTGGGGCGCTGGATCCTGCTGGCCGCGAACCTCGCGCTGATGGTGGCGATCGTCTGGGCGTCGCGAACGCCCGGCGGCTTCAGCTGGGTGCTGTTCGAACTGGCCGTGCTGGTCGGCGTGGCCTGGTGGCTGGCCGCGCTGCTCTGGCTGCGCAGCTTCGAATTCGCGTCCGACCACACGACGCACGCGCGCATCTTCAAGCTGGCCGCCGGCACCCTGTCGGTGGTGCCGGCGTGGTGCGCGCTGGCGATCATCCACGGCGGCGACGCCGGCACGGAAGTGGTCCCCGGCGCGGACCGCGGGCATGTCTGGCTGCTGGTCGCGGTGGTGATCGTCTGGGCCGCGGACACGGGCGCCTACTTCGCGGGCCGCCGGTTCGGCCGCCGCAAGCTCGCCCCCCGCGTCAGCCCGAACAAGACCATCGAGGGGCTGCTGGGCGGCCTGGCCGCGGCGGTCGTCACGGGCGTCGCACTCGCGCCGCTCGCGGGCGCCGAGCTCGCGCAACTGCCCGCCGTCGCGCTCGTCGCGCTGGTGGCCGGGATGTTCTCCGTGGTCGGCGACCTGTTCGAGAGCCTGCTCAAGCGGCACGTCGGGGTGAAGGACTCGGGCAACCTGATCCCCGGCCATGGCGGCCTGCTGGACCGCTTGGACGGCGTGCTCGCCGCGCTGCCGGCCTTCGCGCTCGGAAAGGCCGTCCTGGGGTTCTGAGGATGCCGGGGCGACGCCATGGCTGAGGAGGGGCGGCAGGCGGTCGCGGTACTCGGGGCCACCGGCTCGATCGGCGCGTCCGCGCTGGACGTGGTCGCGCGCCATCCTGGCCGGCTGCGCGCCAGCGTGCTGGTGGCGGGCAGCAACGTCGATGCCCTCGTCGAACTCTGCCGCACCCACCGGCCCGACCATGCCGCGATCGCGGATGCGTCCATGCATGGCGCGCTGCGCGATGGCTTGCGGGCCGCCGGCCTCGACACGCAGGCCCACGCCGGGCCGGGGACGATCGACGCCCTGGCCGGCTCGGATGCCTGCGACACGGTCGTCGCGGCCATCGTCGGCGCCGCGGGCCTGTCGTCGACGCTCGCGGCGGCCCGGGCCGGCAAGCGCCTGCTGCTGGCGAACAAGGAGTCGATGGTGCTCGCGGGCGAACTGCTCACCGCCGCGGCGCGGGGCGGCGGCGCGGACGTGATCCCCGTCGACAGCGAACACAACGCCATCTTCCAGTGCCTGCCGCCGCACGCCGCCGGGGCGCCCTGCCCGCAGGTCCGCCGGCTGGTGCTGACCGCCTCCGGCGGGCCGTTCCGCGGCCGCGACCGCGCGTCGCTGGCGGGCGTGACGCCGGCGCAGGCGGTGGCGCATCCGAAGTGGTCCATGGGGCCGAAGATCTCGGTCGACTCGGCCACGCTCATGAACAAGGGGCTGGAGGTGATCGAGGCCCGCCACCTGTTCGGACTGCCCGGCGACCGGATCGACGTCCTCGTGCACCCGCAGAGCCTGGTCCATTCGCTGGTCGAATTCATCGACGGCTCCACCCTGGCCCAGCTCGGCCTCCCCGACATGCGCACCGCCCTGGCGGTGGGACTGGCGTGGCCCGACCGCGTCGACTCGGGCGTCGCCGGCCTCGACCTGCTCGCGCAGGGCGGACGCCTCGACTTCGAGGCGCCCGACACCGAAGCATTCCCCTGCCTGCGCCTGGCGTATGACGCGCTCGCCGCGGGCGGCGACGCGCCCGCCGTGCTCAACGCGGCGAACGAGGTGGCGGTTTCAGCCTTTCTTCAGGGCCGCGCCCGCTTCCTGTCGATCCCCGCACTGGTCGAGGATGCGCTCGAAGCGGTCGCCGGCGGACCCGCGGGGAACCTCGAGGCGCTGCTGGAGTCCGATGCCCGCGCCCGCGCCCACGTCGCCGCGGCGCTCGACCACCCCCGCACGGTGTCGTCCGCATGACCCGATTCCCCTCCCGCGCCGCGCACGACCGGGCCCTCGCCGATGGGTGACTTCCTCGGCTCGGTCTGGTGGATGATCGTCAGCCTCGGCGTGCTGGTGACCTTCCACGAATTCGGCCATTACTGGGTGGCCAGGCGCTGCGGCGTCCGCGTGCTCCGGTTCTCGGTCGGATTCGGAAGGGCGCTGTGGTCGCGCCGCGGTCGCGACGGCACGGAGTACGTGATCGCCGCCCTGCCGCTTGGCGGCTACGTGAAGATGCTCGACGAGCGCGAGGGCGACGTGCCGCCGGAACTGCGGGCCCAGGCCTTCAATACGCAGTCCGTCTGGCGCCGGATCGCGATCGTCGCCGCCGGCCCCATCGCCAACCTCGTGCTGTGCGTGGCCCTGCTGTGGGCGATGTTCGTCGTGGGCCGGCCGGACTACCAGCCGGTCGTCGGCCACGTCGACGGCATTGCCGCGGAAGCCGGGCTCGCGCGCGGCGACCGCATCCTCGAAGTCGGCGGCCGGCCGACCCCGACCTGGAGCGAGGCCGCGCTCGCGATCACCACCGCCGCCCTGGATCGCGCGGACGTGCCCCTGCGGCTCGATGCCGCCGACGGCGGCACCGTCACCCGGACCCTCCGCCTGTCCCGCCTGCCCGCGGAGATCGAGGAGCGCCGCGCGGTGGAAGCGGCCGGCCTGCTCCCGCGCCATTTCCTGGTCCCGGCCGTGATCGGCCGGGTCGCCGAGGACTCGGCGGCCGAGGGCCTGTTCGAAGTCGGTGACAGGGTGACCGCGGTCGACGGCACGCCGGTGGCCAGCTTCGACGAGATCGGCCCGCTCGTGCAGCGCATGGGTGGCGGCCCGGGGATGATCGAGGTCGACCGCGCGGGCGAGCGGCTCGCGCTGGAGGTGGCCCCGCGGCGCGAGTCGGCCGACGAGGGCGAGGGCCGCTGGGTGCTGGGCATCGTCCCCGAGACCACCACGCGGCCGCCCCACGACGCGGAACTGCGCCGCGGACCGGTCGCGGCCGTCCCGGCCGCGCTGGCGGCGGGGTGGCAGCTGGCGGCGGACTCGATCGGGATGATCGCCCGCATCTTCGATGGCCGGGCCTCGGTGGAGAACGTCTCCGGGCCGATCACGATCGCGCGCTTCGCCAATGCGTCGGCGGACATGGGACCCGCCTGGTTCCTCAATTTCCTCGCCCTGATGAGCCTGAGCCTGGCGATCGTCAACCTGCTGCCGATCCCCGTCTTGGACGGCGGTCACCTGCTGTATTACCTTGTCGAGCTGGCCAAGGGCAGTCCCCTGAGCGATCGGGCGATGGTCGCCGGCCAGTACGTCGGGCTCGCCCTGCTCGCGGGGCTGATGGGCCTGGCGTTCTACAATGACATCCTGCTGCTGGTGCGATGACCCCTGTGCGGACGCCGGCGGTCCCGCCGGCCGCCTCCGCGGCAGGGGCGCGTGCCCGCGCCGCATTGCCGGGACCATCGCGCCCGCCTGCCCCCGAAGCGCCGCGTGGCGCCCGGGGAACCCATTCCTGCCGACGGACGTGACATGACGCCACCCTGCCCCCGCCGACTGCTTGCCATCGCCCTCGCCTCCGCCCTCGCGGGTCCGGCCTGGGCCCAGCAGGCGGATCCCTTCGCGGCCCCCGCCGCGCCGGCCACCGATCCCGCCGCCGCGCCGCCCGCGCCCGTCGCGCCGCAGGCCACGGGGACGCTGCCGTTCGTGGTCTCGGACATCCGCGTCGACGGCCTGCAGCGCATCTCCGCGGGCACGGTCTTCACCTACCTGCCCGTGCAGCGGGGCGACCGGCTCGACGCGGCCGGCGCCGCGGACGCGATCCGCGCCCTGTACAGCACCGGGTTCTTCGAGGACGTCCGCCTGGACCGCCAGGGCGACATCCTCGTCGTCACGGTGACCGAGCGCCCGGCGATCAACGACCTGAACATCACCGGCAACAAGGACATCGAGACCGCCGACCTGGAGCGCGGCCTGGCCGAGGTGGGGCTGGCCGAGGGCCAGACCTTCGACCGCATGGCGCTCGACCGGGTCACCCAGGAACTGGTGCGCCAGTACAACGACCGCGGCAAGTACAACGTCTCGATCCTGCCCTCGGTCAACCGCCTGGACCGCAACCGCGTGGACCTCACCATCGTCATCGACGAGGGCGACGCGGCGAAGATCCGCCACATCAACATCATCGGCAACGAGACGTACGGCGACGAGGCGATCCTCGATACCTGGGAGTCCGCCGAGAGCAACTGGCTGAGCTGGTACCGCCGCGACGACCAGTACTCGCGCGAGAAGCTGTCGGGCGACCTCGAGCGCCTGAATTCCTACTACCTCGACCGTGGCTACGTCGACTTCAGCGTCGATTCGCCGCAGGTCGCCATCAGCCCCGACAAAAGCGACATCTTCATCACCGCGGGCGTCACCGAGGGCGACAAGTACACCGTTTCCTCCGTGGAGGTCACCGGCGAGACGATCCTGCCGAAGGACCGGATCGAGCGGCTCGTGCTCGTCAAGGAAGGCCAGACCTTCTCCCGCGCGCTGGTCGAGCTCAGCGCCGAGGCGATCATCGCCACCCTCGGCAACATCGGCTACGCGTTCGCCCAGGTGAACCCGATCCCCGACATCGACCGCGACGCCGACACCGTCGGCCTGAAGCTGCAGGTGGTGCCCGGCCCGCGCGTGAACGTGCGACGGATCAGCTTCAAGGGCAACACCCGGACCGCCGACGAGGTGCTGCGCCGCGAGATGCGCCAGTTCGAGAGCGCCTGGTATTCGCAGGCCGCGATCGACCGGTCGAAGATCCGCCTGCAGCGCCTGGGCTACTTCGAGACGGTGGACGTCGAGACCCAGCCCGTGCCGGGCTCCCCGGACGAGGTGGACGTCGTCTACAACGTCAAGGAAACCACCTCCGGCAGCTTCGTGTTCGGCCTCGGCTACTCGCAGCTGTCGGGCCTGACGACCTCCATCCAGGTCCAGCAGAGCAACTTCCTCGGCACCGGCAACCAGGTCAGCGTGCAGGCGCAGCGCAACAGCTACCTGCAGCGCTACGACTTCTCGTTCGTGAACCCGTACTTCACCGACGAGGGCATGTCGCTCGGCTACAACCTGTGGTGGCGCGAACTCGACTACTCGGACTTCAACATCGCCCAGTACTCGAGCAACAGCGGCGCGGCGCAGCTGCTGCTGGGCCTGCCCATCACCGAGACCGACACCGTCTCGGCGCTGTTCGGCATCGACAGCAACGAGATCCTGGCCTTCCCGGGCACCACGCCCAAGCCGATCATCGACTACATCAACGCCGTCGGGCAGCGCACGTTCCACGCGTGGCGCGGGCAGCTCGGCTGGGCGCGCGACACCCGCAACGACTTCTTCGCCCCGACCCGCGGCCTCTACCAGCGCGTGTCGGCCGAGGTCGCGCTCCCCGGATCGACCGTCGAGTACTACAAGCTCAACTACGAGTTCTCGAAGTACTGGCCGCTCAGCCGCGCGCTGGTGCTCAACACGCGGGCGGAAATCGGCTACGGCGACAGCTACGGCGACCCGTACGTGCGCAACCTCTGCTTCACCGCGCCCACGCCGCCCAGCGAGGCCCACCCGAACCCGCCGCCCCCGCCGCCGCCGAGCGATCCGTGCCTGACGTCCTCCGGCGACTACATCGAGACGGTCACCGCCGACGGCCTCCCCTTCTTCGAGAACTTCTACGCAGGCGGCGTGCGCTCGATCCGCGGCTTCCGCGACAACACCGTGGGTCCCCGCGCGGAGATCCCGGGCTTCAGCGGCCGGGGCCAGGTGCTCGGCGGCGCGCTCAAGACCGTGGGTTCGGTGGAGCTGTACTTCCCGCAGCTGCTCGACTCGCCGTCCGCGCGCGTCTCGACGTTCCTCGACTTCGGCAACGTGTACCGGAGCACGGACGACTTCGACGCCGGCACGTTCCGCGCCTCGACGGGCGTGGCGCTGCTCTGGCGCTCGCCGCTGGGCCCGATCTCGATCAGCTACGCGATCCCGTTCCAGCGGGAGGACGACGACGAGACCGAGCGCCTGCAGTTCACCTTCGGCGGCGCGTTCTGACGGCCGCCCCGGGACGATGAGCGAACGCGACCCGGGTCCCGGCGCGCCGTTGACCGCCGGCGCGCTCGCCACGCGGTTCGGGCTTTCGCTCCGGGGCGACGCCGACGCGCCGGTGGCCGGCGTCGCCACGCTGGCCGACGCCGGGCCCGGACACCTCGCCTTCCTCGCCAACCCCAAGTACCGGTCGCAACTCGCGACCACGGCCGCGGGCGTGGTGGTGTGCCGCGAGGCGGACGCGGACGGCTTCGCCCGCACCGTCCTGCTCGCGCGGGATCCCTACACCGCATTCGCGAAGATCGCCGCCCTGTTCGAGCCCGCGCCGGCGCGATCGCCCGGCGTGCACCCGACGGCCTGGGTCGACCCCTCCGCCGAGCTGGCCCCGGACGCTTCGGTCGGGCCGCACTGCAGCATCGGCGCCCGCAGCCGCATCGGGGCCGGCGCCACGCTCGGCCCGGGCTGCGTCGTGGGCCACGACTGCATCGTCGGCGCGGGCAGCGAACTCGTCGCCCGGGTGACCCTGGTCGTGCGCGTGCGCCTGGGCGCCCGCGTGCGCATCCATCCCGGCGCGGTCCTGGGCGCGGACGGCTTCGGCCTGGCGATGGACCGGCCGGAAGGCGGCGAGCCGCACTGGATCAAGGTGCCCCAGCTCGGCGGCGTGGTGGTCGGCGACGACTGCGAGATCGGCGCCAACACCACGATCGACCGCGGCGCGCTCGGGGACACCGTCCTGGAGCACGACGTGCGCCTGGACAACCAGATCCAGGTCGGCCACAACGCGAGCATCGGCGCGCACACGGCGATGGCGGGCTGCGCCGCGGTGGCCGGCAGCGCGCGCATCGGGCGGTACTGCCTGGTGGGCGGTGGCGCGGGCATCCTCGGGCACCTGGAGGTCTGCGACCGCGTGACGATCACCGCCATGAGCCTGGTGACGCGCTCGATCCGCGAGCCCGGCGAATACTCCTCCGGCACGCCCCTGATGGACAATCGCGCCTGGCGCCGCAACGCCGCGCGCTTCCGCCAGCTCGACGCGATCGCCCGCCAGGTGCGCGCGTCGGGCACCGGCGATCACGACTGAACGACCCCGCCGCCGCGGGCATGGACACGAAATGACGGACTTCCAGATCAATCTTCCCCTCGACGTCGAGCAGATCCAGCAGTTGCTCCCCCATCGCTATCCGTTCCTGCTCGTCGACCGGGTCACCGAGTTCGAGGCGCACAAGCGCGTGGTCGCCTACAAGAACGTCAGCGCCAACGAGAACTTCTTCAACGGGCACTTCCCCGGCCATCCGGTGATGCCCGGCGTGCTCGTGCTCGAGGCGCTCGCGCAGGCCGGCGGCGTGCTCACCCAGCTCTCGCACCGCGTCGACAACGCCGGCGCGCTGGCCGAGGGCAAGATCTACTACCTGGTGAAGATCGACGGCGCGAAGTTCAGCCGCATGGTCGTGCCGGGCGACCGCCTCGACCTGGAGGTCGCGCTCAAGCGCACGATCCGCAACATGGCCGTGTTCACCGCCGTGGCGCGCGTGGACGGCCAGCAGGTCGCCTGCGCGGAAATCCTCTGCGCCGAGGTCGACCGGGACGCGGCGTGAGCGAAGCGCCCGCCATCCACCCCAGCGCCTCGGTCGATCCCTCGGCCCGCCTCGGCGCGGGCGTGCGGGTCGGCGCGTTCACCGTCATCGGCGCGGACGTCGAGATCGGCGACGGCACCTGGATCGGCCCGCACTGCAGCGTCTCGGGGCCGACGCGCATCGGCAGGGACAACCGCTTCCACGGCCACGCGGCGATCGGCGGCGAGCCCCAGGACAAGAAGTACCGGGGCGAAGCGGTCCACCTCGAGATCGGCGACCGCAACACCGTCCGCGAGTTCGTCACCATCAACCGCGGCACCGGCGACGGCGGCGGGCTCACGCGGGTCGGCGACGACAACTGGTTCCTCGCCTACACCCACGTGGCGCACGACTGCATGGTCGGCAGCCACTGCGTGCTCTCCAACAACGCGACGCTGGCGGGCCACGTGACCGTGGGCGACCACGTGATCCTGAGCGGCTTCGTGGGCGTGCACCAGTTCTGCAGGATCGGCGCGCACGCCTTCATCGGGATGGGCGCGTTCGTCAACGGCGACGTCCCGCCGTTCGTGATGGTCGCCCAGGACGGCTACGGCCGCCCGCGGGGCATCAATGCCGAGGGCCTCAAGCGGCGCGGCTTCGCACCCGAGCGCGTCGCAGCGATCAAGCGCGCCTACCGCGCCCTGTACATGTCGACCGGATCGATGGACGACGCCCGTGCACGGCTGGCGTCGCTGGCCACCGAGAGCGACGACGTCCGCGAGCTGCTCGCCTTCGTCGAGGCCGCCGAGCGACCCTTGCTGCGCTAGGGCGCGGCGGGTCCGCGCGGCTATCATCGTCGGCAGGTCCGTCCTGCGAAGAGCCCGCCTTGCCCGATTCCGACCACGCCTCCCCGGACCCGGCCGCGCGCCCGGTCCGCATCGCCCTTGTCGCGGGCGAGGCGTCCGGGGACCAGCTGGGGGCGGGCCTTGTCGAGGCGCTTCGCGCGCGATACCCGGGGGCGCGGTTCGCCGGCGTTGGCGGACCCGCGATGCGGGCGGCCGGCGTCGAGACCTGGCACGACAGCGATGCGCTGGCGGTCATGGGGCTGGCCGAGGTCGTGCGCCACCTGCCGCGCCTGCTGCGCCTGCGCCGCGGACTGCTGCGCCGGATCACCGAGTGGCGCCCGGACGTGTTCGTGGGCATCGACGCGCCGGACTTCAACCTCGGGCTCGAGCGCCGGCTGAAGGCGCGCGGCATCCCCACGGTCCACTACGTCAGCCCGTCCATCTGGGCCTGGCGCCAGGGGCGCGCGGCCACGATCGGCCGCAGCGCGGACCGGGTGCTGTGCCTGTTCCCGATGGAACCGCCCGTCTACGCGCGGCATGGGGTGGACGCGCGCTTCGTCGGCCATCCGATGGCCGACGTCGTTCCGCTCGACCCGGACCGCGACAGGGCGCGCGAGGACCTCCGCCTGCCGCCCACCGGCCCCGTGCTCGCCCTGCTGCCGGGGTCGCGCAGGAGCGAGATCGAGCGGCTCGCCCCCGCGTTCCTCGAGGCCGCGGCCCTGGTGCGCGACGCGATCCCCGCGCTGCGCATCGTCGCGCCGATGGCGGGCGCGGGCGCGCGGGCCACGTTCGAGGCGATCCTCGATTCGCACCCGCGGCGGGACGCCCTCAGGCCCGTGCTCAGGATCGTCGACGGCCGCGCGCGCGACGCCATGGTCGCCGCCCAGGTCGTCCTGCTGGCGTCCGGCACGGCGACCCTGGAGGCGATGCTCGCCAAGCGGCCGATGGTGGTCGGGTACCGCATCGCGCCGCTCACCCATGCCCTCGTGAAGGGCCTGGGCCTGCTGAAGGTCCGTCGCTACGCCTTGCCCAACGTGCTGGCGCGGGAGGACCTGGTGCCGGAACTGATGCAGGGCGACTGCACGCCCGACCGCCTGGCCGCCTCGCTGCTGGGCTGGCTGCGCAATCCCCACGTCGCCGACGCGCTGGTGCCCAGGTTCCGCGAGATGCACGACGTACTGCGCCGCGGCGCGAGCGAACGCGCGGCCGATGCCGTGGCGTCGCTGGTCGGCGCGCGCGCCGGGTCGCGGGCATGACGCAGGCGACGCACGTCGCCGGCGTGGACGAAGCGGGGCGTGGCCCGCTCGCCGGGCCGGTCGTCGCGGCCGCGGTGGTCTTCGATCCCGCCAGGCCCCGCATCAACGGGCTGGGCGACTCCAAGCAACTGTGCGCGGCCAGGCGCGAGCTGCTGTTCGACCGCATCGTCGATCGCGCGCTCGCCTGGCACGTCGCGTTCGTCGAGGTCGAGGACATCGACCGGCTCAACATCCTCCAGGCGACGTTCCTGGGCATGCGGCGCGCGATCGAGGCCGTGGCCCACGTCGCGGCGCTCGCCCGCATCGACGGCAACCTCGTCCCGCCGGGCCTGCCCTGCCCGGCCGAGCCCTGGGTCGGGGGCGACGCGCGGGACCGCTCCATCATGGCCGCATCGATCCTGGCCAAGGTCGCGCGCGACCGCCACATGCGCGAACTGCACGCACGCTGGCCCGCCTACGGCTTCGACGTGCACAAGGGCTACGCGACGCCGGCCCACCGCGAGGCGCTCCGCCTGCACGGACCGTGCCCGGAGCACCGCCGCAGCTTCGCGCCGGTGCGCGACGGATGCGGGCAACTGGCGATCGCGTTCAGCTGAGGACGCCCCGCCCGTTCCGCGCCGCGGCCGTGGCGAGCTGCCGGGACTCGGCGAACAGCACGTCGGCGCGCGCGCGACGGCCGGATTCCAGCTGCGGGCGGAATCCGTCGCCCAGCGACGTCTCCAGCACCGTGCTGACCGTGTCGTGCGCGGCCTGCCAGTGCGGCGACATCGGGATGCCGGTCTGCTCGCGCAGGGCATGCGCGCAGCCGAGCAGCCGCGCGGAGAGCGGATGCCTGTCCTGGGAGCAGGCGACGTAGGCCAGCCCCTCGAGTCCTGCCGCGCAGATCCGAGCGTTGCGCAGCGACGCGCCCAGTTCGAAGGCCCTGGAGAACTGGCGCGTCGCCAGCGCCGGATCGCCGGCACGCCAGGCGCACAGGCCCAGGTTGATGCGCGCGAGCGCCATCACGAACCCCGGTGCGCCGCGTCCCGCGCGCGCCAGCGCCTCCAGTTCGGCCACGGCGTGCCGGCAGCAGATGTCCGCCAGCGACGCCCGCCCGGCATGCACGTGCATCACCGAGATCCAGGTGCGTGCGTACGCCAGCAGCTGCGCGTCCCGCGACACCACGCCGGCACGCGCGGCCTTCGAGAACAGGCGCCGCACTTCCGGCGTCCCTCCGTCCTCAATGTCGGAGGCGGCGAGCGCGGCGTGGGCATAGCCGGACTCCCATGACAGCGGGTCGACGCCTCCCGGCGCGAGCGCCTCGCGCAATGCGGCGACCGCCCGGTCGCGCTCCATCAGGTGGATGTCCATCATCCCCATGAACTGGAGCGCGCGTATGCGCGCGTGTTCCTCGGGCCGCGCGTGGGAAGACAGTGCGCGCGACAGCCACTCCCTCGCCTGCCGGAAATTTCCGCTCGACCACCAGTACCAGCGCAGGTCGAGCGCCAGTGCGAGCGCCTTCGGCGGCGCGTGTTCCAGCGCATGCTCGAACACGACGCGAAGGTTGCGCTGCTCGCGCTCCAGCAGGTCGCCGTACCAGTGCTGCTGCGATTCGTACAGCACCGGTCCCGCGCGCGCGGCGAGCGCGAGGCAGTACTCGAGCAGCCCGCCCCGGGACGACAGGACATCGGACGGCGCGTTCCCGAGCCGTTCGAGCATGTAGAGGCGGATCGTCTCGAGCATCCGGAAGCGCCGCGGGCGGGCTTCCGTATCGACCACGACGATGCTCTTGTCGATCAGGGCACCCAGGGTCCCGGCCACGTCGAACATGCCGTCGCCGACGTCCCTGGCCACGATTTCCGCGGCCTCCAGCGTCCAGCCAGAAGCGCACACCGCAAGCCGCGTGGCCAGGCGCGCCTCCGCGGGGGAGAGCAGCCGGAAGCTCCAGTCGAGCGTGTCGCGCAGGGTGCGCTGGCGCGTCGGGCCGCCCCGCCACTCGGCGGCCAGCGCGCCGTGGTCGGTGGACAGCCGCTCGAGCAGTTGCTGCGGTTCGAGGACGCGGAGACGCGACGCGGCCAGTTCCAGCGCGAGCGGCATGCCTTCCACCAGCCGGCAGAGCGCGACCACGGCGCCGACGTTGCGTCGTTCCAGCGTGAACCCGGGGTCGTATTCGCGCGCGCGCATCTCCAGCAATTGCACGGCCTCGCCCTCGCGCGCCGCGGCCACGGGGTCGGCGGCCTGCCGCCATTCCTCGTCCGGCAACGACAGCGCGTCGACACGGAACAGCTGTTCGCCCTCCATGCCCAGCCGGACCTGGCTGGTCGCGAGCAACCGCAGCCCGGGACAGTTGGCGAGCAGGACGCCCGCGAGGCGCGCGCACGCGCTGGCGATCCGCTCGCAACCATCGAGCACGAGCAGCAGGTCGGCCTGGCGGAGCGCGGCCACGATCGATGCGAGGGGATCGCGGCCGGGTGCGGTGATGATGCCGAACGCCGCCAGCAGTGCGTCGCCCAGGTCGTCTCCGTCGAGGCAACCGCCGACATCGATGAACCAGGCGCCGTCGCGGCACTCGGACATGTTGCGCCGCGCGACCTCGAGCGCCAGTTCGGTCTTGCCGACGCCACCCGGTCCGACCAGCGTCACCAGGCGATGCACGGCCAGCAGATCTTCGATGCCGGAGAGCGTCGCATGCCGGGGCACGGCGAGTTCCACGCGCGCGGGCAACGGCGGGGGCAGGAACAGCACGCCTCCGTCGCCTTCAGGCGGCAGCGGCGCCGCTTCGCCCGCCTCGACCTGGACGTCGGCCACGAAGCGGTAGCCCCGCCTGGGCACCGTCTCGATGAAGCGCGGCCGGTTCGCGGCGTCGCCCAGTGCGGCGCGCAACAACGCGATGACCCGGTTCAGCGTCGAAGGCGTGACGTGCCGATGGCCCCAGACCGCGTCGAGCAATGCATCGCGTGACTGCAGCTTGCCGGGCGCGTCGACCAGCACTGCCAGCACGTCCAATGCCTTGGGTTCGACCTCCAGCGCGTCCCCGCCACGCCAGAGACGCGATTCCGCGGGCTCGAAGCGGAACGGACCGAAGCGGTAGATGCGGGGATCGGACATCGGCGACTCCAGCCCTCCCCCGTCCCCCGGGCAACGTCAGGCCCGGGTGCGGACGGACAGGGCCGGGCCATCGGTCACCCTCACTTCCGGCTAACGACAACCGCCTCCGATCAGCGCATGCTGGGCACGCATCCAAGGGATGCGGTCGCGCGTTCCGCCGGCCGCGCGCACCGGAATCCGACTCGCCCAGGCCGGCCGGGAGAGGTGACATGCGCGCATCGCCACGAACCCCAACCGACCACCCGCTGCCCCACCCGGAGCGCACGGCAGGGCGGCGGCACCACATCGGCGACCATCCGCTCGACCCCGCCGCGGTGGCCGCGTTCGATGCGCTGCTCCACGAGATCCAGCCCGATGCCCGGCGCGTGACCGCGGACGAACTTTCCCAGCTCGCCGGATGGCTGCTCGCGTTGCCGGAGGACGAAGCCCGCGCCGCACTCGGCGAGCGCGTCCAGCGCATCGAGGAACTCCGCGCGCTGGTCGGCGACGCCGACTGGGATTGCGACGAGGCCGACCGCGCGCGGATCCGCCGCCTGCTGTCGTACCTGGACCAGGACGAGGACCTGATCCCGGACCGGATCCCGCTGCTCGGGCTGCTCGACGACGTCCTGCTCCTGGAACTGGCGTGGCCGGCGGTCGCGGACGAGGCGGAGGAGTACCGGGATTTCTGCGCCTGGCGCGCGGGCGCGCATCCCGTCGATGGCGATGGCAGTGCGCGGCGCGCGGCCTGGATCCGAGATCGCCTGGACGAACTCGCGCTCCTGCGGCACCGGATCGAGGTCGACGCGCACCGCTACGCCGAGAGCGGCGAGCCCGCGCGTCCGTTCCGGATCGGTTGAGCCCGCCGAGGGCGGTGCGGTGATCCCCCACCGCCCCAATGCGGGCCTCATCGATTCCACACGCGCGCATCAAGACTTCGCACCGCGGCGGTCGCATCCTCGACGCGTGCCCGGAATCTGCCGGGCTCGAAGCGACGCAAGGAGAACGACATGAACGCCGCCCTGAACGAACTCCATCCCCTGCCGGCCGCCCTGGTGAACGGCAAGGGCGATGCGGGACGGCGCCACCGCATCGGCACCTTCGACCTGGACAACGGTGCGCTGGCGCACTTCAACCGCCTGCTGTCGATCCTCGACGACGGGCACCGGCCACTGGTCCCGGACCAGCTCGCGACCGCCGCCCGTGAACTCGACGGCGAGCCGGCGGGCCGCCAGGCGCCGGCCTGCATCACCCAGCGCATGCGCCGCGCCGGCGTGATCGAGCTCATGCTGCGCGACGCCGAATGGGCCATGCCCGACGCGGCGCGCGAACCGGCCGAGCTGGTGGTCGCGTACGTGCGCGGTGCCACCGACCTGATCCCCGACCGCCTGCCCCGCGTGGGCCGGCTCGACGACGCGATCGTGGTCGACGCGGCCTGGGACTCGCTCGCCCGCGAGGTCGCCGACTTCATCGAGTTCAGGCGCCTCAGGCGCGCGGAGTGGTTGCTCGCCGGGATGCGTGCCCGCTTCGACCGCCGGGACTGGGTGGAGGCCCGGGCCGCGCAGGCCCGCCTGGCGGAGGCGCGCGTCGGCCGTGGCGACGGAAGCTACGTGCCGCGGCCGGTCGACGTCTTCGTCGTCCACTGAGCGCGAGCCTGGAGGCACGGACGCCCCCACCCCGCCCTCGGGCGCGTGCCGGCACGGCCCTGTCAAGGCTTGCCGGCACGCCGCCCCCCTCCTACCCTGCGGGTGACCCGCCGGCGGCGCGCCGGCCGCGCACCGGCCCCGGATGTCCGCCCGCTTCGTCCACCTCCACCTGCACAGCGAATACTCGCTGGTCGACTCGACCATCCGGGTCGACCGGCTGGTGTCGCGTTGCGTGGAACTGGGCCAGCCCGCCGTCGCGATCACCGACCGCAACAACCTGTTCGCCCTGGTAAAGTTCTACCGGGCCGCGGAGGCCCGGGGCATCAAGCCGATCGCGGGCGCCGACGTCATGGTCGCCGGCGACGGCGAGGCCGCGTGGCCGGTGACGCTGCTGTGCCGCGATCGCGACGGTTACCTCGCGCTGTCCCGGCTGCTCACCCGCGCCTGGATGGAGGGCCATCGCACCGATGGCGTGGCGGTCCGCCCGGAGTGGGTCCTGGAGGGCTGCGACGGCCTGTTCGCGCTCGCCGGGCGGCACAGCGCCGCGGGCCTGCTGGCGGCGGCCGGACGGCATGAACAGGCGCTGGACTGGCTCGGCGACTGGCAGCGCGCCTTCGACGACCGCATGCACCTGGAACTCACCCGGACGGGGGGCGACGGCGAGGACGACTTCAACCGGTTCGCGCTGCAGGCCTCGGGCTTGCGGGGCATCCCGGTCGTGGCCAGCAACGACGTCCGCTTCCTCTCGCCGGACGGGTTCGACGCCCACGAGGCACGGGTGTGCATCGCGACCGGGCGGGTGCTGGACGACCCGCGCCGGCCGAAGGCCTACACGCACGAGCAGTACCTGCGCGACTCCGACGAGATGGCGGCCCTCTTCGAGGACGCGCCGGACGCGATCGACAACGCGGTGGCGCTCGCGACCCGCTGCAACCTGGAACTGTCGCTCGGCACGTACTACCTGCCGGCCTTCCCCGTGCCCGACGACCACACGATCGAGTCGTGGCTGCGGAGCACCGCGCGCGAGGGCCTCGCCCGCCGCCTGGAGAAGCATCCGCTCGCCCCGGGCCACGACCGCGCCAGCTACGACGCGCGGCTGGAGACCGAACTCGACGTCATCGTCGGCATGGGCTTCCCCGGCTACTTCCTGATCGTCGCGGACTTCATCAACTGGGCGAAGGACCACGACATCCCGGTCGGGCCGGGGCGCGGTTCCGGCGCCGGCTCGCTGGTCGCGTGGGCGCTGGGCATCACCGACCTGGACCCGTTGCCCTACGACCTGCTGTTCGAGCGCTTCCTCAACCCCGAACGCGTGTCGATGCCGGACTTCGACATCGATTTCTGCATGGACCGGCGCGACGAGGTCATCGACTACGTCGCCGCGAAGTACGGGCGCGACCGGGTCAGCCAGATCATCACCTACGGCACGATGGCGGCGAAGGCCGTGGTGCGCGACTCGGGCCGCGTGCTCGGCTTTCCCTACGGATTCGTGGACGGCGTCGCCAAGCTGGTGCCGAACACGCTCGGCATCTCGCTCGACGACGCGCTGGGCCGCACCGAGAAGTCGCGCAGCGACGACAACTGGCGCTCGGACGAACTGATCACGCGCTACCAGGCCGAGGAAGACGTCCGCGACCTGGTGGACCTCGCGCTGCGGCTGGAGGACCTGACCCGCAACGCCGGCAAGCACGCGGGCGGCGTGGTGATCGCGCCGTCGCCGTTGTCCGACTTCTGCCCGCTGTTCGCCGAACACGACGAGGACGGGCGGGGCCGGAACCCGGTCACCCAGTTCGACAAGGACGACGTCGAGGCGGTCGGCCTGGTCAAGTTCGACTTCCTGGGCCTGCGCACGCTCACGATCATCGACTGGGCGGTGAAGGCAATCAACGCGCGCCGTGAACGCGCCGGCGACGCGGCGCTCGACATCGCCGCGCTGCCCCTGGACGACGCGAAGACGTACGAACTCTTCGCGCGCGGCGACACCGTCGCCGTCTTCCAGTTCGAATCGCGCGGCATGCGCGAACTGCTCAAGCGCGCGAAACCCGACACCTTCGAGGACATCATCGCGCTGGCCGCGCTGTTCCGTCCCGGCCCGCTGGGCTCGGGAATGGACCGGGAATGGGTCGACCGCAAGCACGGCGTGGCGGAGGTCAGCTACCCGCATCCGTCGCTCGAGCCGGTGCTCGCCCCGACCTACGGCGTCATCGTCTACCAGGAACAGGTGATGCAGATCGCCCAGGTCCTGGCCGGCTACTCGCTGGGCGGCGCGGACCTGCTGCGCCGCGCGATGGGCAAGAAGAAGGCCGAGGAGATGGCCAAGCAGCGCGCGCTGTTCGAGGCCGGCTGCGCCGAGCGCGGGATCGAGCCGCGCCAGGCCTCGCAGATCTTCGACCTCATGGAGAAGTTCGCCGAGTACGGCTTCAACAAGTCGCACTCGGCCGCCTATGCGCTCGTCGCCTACCAGACCGCCTGGCTCAAGGTGCACCATCCGGCCGAATTCATGGCCGCGGTGCTGTCCAGCGACATGGACAACACCGACAAGGTCGCCGCGTTCCTGGACGAGACGCGGGACATGGGCCTCGAGGTCCTGCCGCCCGACGTGAACGCCTCCGCGTACATGTTCGAGGCCGTCGACGACAACCGCACGATCCGCTACGGGCTCGGCGCGGTGAAGGGCGTGGGCCGCGGCCTGTGCGAGGCGGTCGTCGACGCGCGCGACGCGGGCGGGCCGTTCGCGGACCTGCTGGACTTCTGCCAGCGCGTCGACTCCACGCGGCTCAACAAGCGGGCGCTCGAGGCGCTGGTGCAGGCCGGCGCACTCGATGCACTCGGCGAGAACCGGCCGTCGCTGCTGCTGCAGTTGCCCGAGGTCCTGCGCGCGACCGAACAGCAGGTGCGCGAGCGCGAAGCCGGACAGAACTCGCTGTTCGGCGGCGGCGGGCGCGACGCGGCGCCCGCGCTGGTGCTCGAGCTCCCGCGCAGCGACGACTGGCCGCTGGAGCGCAAGCTGCAGGGCGAGCGCGAGACGCTCGGCCACTACCTGAGCGGCCACCCGTTCGACCCGGTCCGCCAGGACGTGCGCGCGCTGCTCGGCCATGACCTGGGCGAACTCGACCGGTTGTGGGCCGCACGACCCGAGGACGACCGGCGCAGTTGGCGTCCCGAGGTGACCGTCGTGGTGGCGGGCATGGTGTCGGCGATGCGCAAGCGCGGCGAGAGCCAGGCCTTCGTGCAGCTGGAGGACGGGCGCGGGCGCATCGAATGCGCCTTCTTCGCCGAGGCGTGGACCGAGTTCGCCCCGCTGCTCGTGCGCGACCGGATCCTGCTGGTCGAGGGTGGCCTGCGCGAGGACGAATTCTCCGGGGGCTTCGCCCTGCGTGCCCGCCGCTGCTGGGACTACGCGCAGGTGTGCGAACGCCATGCGCGCGGCCTGTCGGTCCGGCTCGACCTGCGCGAGCCGGAGGCGCTCGACCGGTTCAGCCGCCTGATCGGGGACCGCGCGGGCGCCACGCCCGTCCTGCTGGAGGCGATCACCGAGACGGCGGTGGGCCAGCTGCGCATCAATGGCGGCCACGGCCTGCGCGTGGACGCGTCGCTCCCGGCGCAACTGCGCGACCTGCCGGGGGTGCGGGCGGTGCGGCTGTCGATCGCCCCGCCATGGGCGGCCTGAGCCGACCCTACGGGTCGGTACGGGCCCGGACGCTAGACTAGACTGCTCGACCGCCCGGCCGCCGGCCCCGAATGAATCCGAACTACCTCGATTTCGAACAGCCGATCGCCGCCCTGGAGGACAAGATCCAGGAGCTGCGACACGCCAGCCATGGACCGGCCGTCAACATCGACGCCGAGATCCACGCGCTGCAGTCGAAGCTGCGCCAGCGCACGGCCCACATCTTCCGCGACCTGTCGCCCTGGCAGGTCTCGCAGCTCGCGCGCCACCCCGCCCGGCCGTACACCAACGACTACCTGCGCGTGATGTGCGAGGAGTTCCAGGAACTCGCCGGCGACCGCGCGTTCGCCGACGACGCCGCGATCGTCGGCGGCCTGGCCCGCATCGACGGACGCAGCGTGGTCGTCATCGGCCACCAAAAGGGGCGCGACACGAAGGCCAAGGTCAAGCGCAACTTCGGCATGCCGCGCCCCGAGGGCTACCGCAAGGCGCTGCGCCTGATGAAGCTGGCCGAGCGCTTCGGCCTGCCGGTCCTCACCTTCATCGACACCCCGGGCGCGTACCCGGGCGTGGGCGCGGAGGAGCGCGGCCAGTCCGAGGCGATCGCGCGCAACCTGCTGGAGATGTCCGAGCTGCGCGTGCCGATCGTGTGCACCGTCATCGGCGAGGGCGGCTCGGGCGGCGCGCTGGCCATCGGCGTGGGCGATCGCACGCTGATGCTCGAATACAGCACCTACTCGGTGATCTCGCCCGAAGGCTGCGCGTCGATCCTCTGGAAGTCGGCCGACAAGGCCAAGGACGCCGCCGAGCAACTGGGGCTGACCGCCAAGCGCCTGCGCGAGCTGGGGCTGGTCGACAAGGTGGTCCGCGAGCCGATCGGCGGCGCGCACCGCAACCCGGGGCAGATGGCCACGCGCCTGAAGGCGGTCCTGCTGAACGAGCTGGACATGCTGCAGGCGCTGCCGGTCGACGAGCTGCTCCAGCGCCGCTATGAGCGCCTGCGCGGCTACGGGGCCTACGAGTCCGCCTGACGACAGCGGCGCCGGGCGCGGAGCGTGGCACCATCGCGCCGTGACCGGGCCGGACACCCTGCGATTGCCGCCCCCGCCCGATGCCGCGGGCGCGGGGCCAGTGGTCGTGGGCTACAGCGGGGGACTGGATTCGCGGGTCCTGCTGGCGCTGCTCGCGCGCGACCCGGCGATCCGCGCGCGCGGCCTGTCCGCGGTCCACGTCGACCATGGACTGCATCCGCACGCCGCTGACTGGGCGACACATTGCGCACGGACCTGCGCGACCCTGGGCATCCCGCTGTCGATCGAACGCGTGGTGGTCGACGGCACGCACGACGCGGGCCCGGAAGCCGGGGCCCGCGCGGCGCGGCATGCGGCGTTCGAACGGGTGCTTCCCGACGGCGGCGTGCTGGCCCTCGCCCATCACCTCGACGACCAGGCGGAAACCTTCCTGTTGCGGGCGTTGCGCGGGTCGGGGGTCGACGGTCTCGCCGCGATGCGGTCCCTGCGGCGGTTCGCCGGGGGGTGGATGTGGCGCCCCCTGCTCGCCCATCCGCGCGACCGCCTGCGCGCGTTCGCCGAAGCCAACGGCCTGGAATGGGTCGAGGATCCGAGCAATGCGCAGGCGGTGGCCGACCGCAATTTCCTGCGCCATGAGGTGATGCCCCTGCTTCGCACGCGCTGGCCGGGCGCGGATGCATCGTTCGCGCGCAGTGCCGGCCTGCTCGCCGAGGCGGCCGAGCTGTTGCATGGCGCCGACGATGCGCCCCTGCGGGCCGCGTCCGATGGAAGCGCCCTGCGCATCGACGCTCTCCGGGACCTGGCGCCCGGACAACGCGGCCGCGTGCTGCGCGCATGGATCGAAGGCCTCGGCCTGCCGCCCCTGCCCGCCGAGGGCGTCGCCCGCATCGGGGCCGACCTCCTGCCCGCGCGCCGGGACGCGGGCGCGACATTCGCCTGGTCGGGCGCGGTGGTGCGCGCGTGGCGGGGACGACTGCACGCCGGATCCGCGACGGTGGCGTTGCCCGTGGACTGGTCCGCGCCGTGGGATGGGCGCGCTCCGCTCGAGCTTCCGTGCGGTGGCCGGCTCAGGCTGGAGGCGCACGGAAGCGACCCGGGCGGTCCGCGCTTCCAGGCCCCGGTCCGCGTGCACGCCCGGCGCGGGGGCGAACGCATCCGCCTTCCCGGCCGCGCGCATTCGCACGCGCTCAAGCACGTGCTGCAGGAGACCGGCGTTCCCCCGTGGCGCCGCGCCCGGCTGCCCCTGGTCTCGGATGCGGACGGCGAACTGCTGGCTGCCGGCGACGTCGTGTTCTCCGCGCGCATGACGGACTGGCTCGCACGCCGGGGGCTCCGGCTGGTGTTCGAGTCAGCGGCGGATTGAGCGGCGCTGCCCGCGCGCCGCGCTTCCCTTACACTGCGCGCATGCCACGCAAAGCCGCCCCCGACGCCTCCCCGGTCGCCGATTTCGAGGCCTCGCTCGATGCGCTCGAGCAGCTGGTCGGGAAGATGGAGCACGGCGAACTGAGCCTGGAGGAGTCCCTCGCCGCCTATGAACGCGGCGTGGGCCTCTACCGGCGCTGCCAGGCCGCGCTCGAGCAGGCCGAACTGCGCGTCCGCCTGCTCAGCGACCCGGAGCGCCCCGACAAGGGCGAGCCCTTCGGCACGCCGGGCGACGACGGCCGGGATGACTGACCCGTTCGACGGCTGGCGGGCGCGGATCGACGCCGCGCTCGAGGCCGCACTGTCCCCTCCGCTCGACGCGCCGCCGCGCCTGCACGCCGCGATGCGGCACGCCGTGCTGCTCGGCGGCAAGCGGATGCGTCCGCTGCTGGTCCACGCGACCGGCGCCGTGTTCGACGCCGATCCCGCGTCGTTCGACGCGCCCGCGGTCGCGGTCGAACTCGTCCACGCCTACTCGCTCGTCCACGACGACCTGCCCTGCATGGACGACGACGCGCTGCGCCGTGGCCAGCCGACCGTCCACGTCGCCTTCGACGAGGCGACGGCGGTGTTGGCCGGGGACGCATTGCAGTCGCTGGCCTTCGCCGTCCTCGCCACCACGCCGGTCGACGCCACCGTCCGCGTCGCCATGATCGCCGAGCTCGCCGGCGCGGCCGGGGCGACGGGAATGTGCGGGGGGCAGGCGCTCGACATCGAGGCCACCGGCCGGGGCGGTGCGCTCGACCTGTCCGCGCTCGAACGGCTGCATCGCGCCAAGACGGGCACGCTGCTGCGCTGCGCGGTGCGACTTGGCGCGCTCGCCGCGGGGGCATCGCCCGACGCGCGCGAACGGCTCGACCGCTATGCGGGCGCGCTCGGCCTGGCCTTCCAGGTGCGCGACGACCTGCTCGACATCGAAGCCGCGAGCGACACCCTGGGCAAGACGCCGGGCAAGGACGCGGCACAGGCCAAGGCGACCTTCCCGGCGGTGATCGGTGCCGCCGCGTCCCGCGCGCGCCTGTCCGGGTTGGCGTCGGAGATGGATTCCGCGCTGTCGGGTTTCGGTCCGGAGGCCGACGCGCTCCGCGCGCTCGGGCGGCGCGCCATCGAGCGCAGCCACTGAGCCGCGCGCGTCAGCCGACCAGCCGGATGCTCAGCGGATAGCGGTAATCTTGGCCGTTCCACGCCGCGGCGATCGCCAGCAGGCTGCAGACCAGCCACAGGACCGCGATCGCGGCGATGGCGACCAGCAGCACCAGTCCCGCAGGCAGCGTCAGCAGCAGGCCCAGGCCCAGCGTGACGACCGTGATGCCGATCAGCGCGACGCCGACCGCGACCGCGATGCATGCGTAGATGAGCATGCTGAGGTTGAAGTTCAGCGCCTCGAGGGCATGCCGGGCGACGAACGGCGAGTCGTCCCGCTTGAGCAGCCACACCGCGAGCGCGCCGACCACGCCGGCCACGCCCACCAGCCAGCTGGTCAGCAGCGCGAGCAGCAGCGCGGCCAGGTGCGCGGCGACCGCCCAGTGGCGTTCGTTCTCGCTCGGCGAGGCGACGGGAATGGACTGTGCGTCGGCGTTCATGGCGTGGGCCCTCGTCGGTTCCGGAAGGCCGGAAAACGGACCGGCCCGACACCAATCATGGCGCCGGACCGGCCGGTTGCAAGCCAACTGATGGACTACGCCGCTACTTCACCAGTCGCAGCGCGAACGGATAGCGGTAGCGATGGCCCTCGTTCGCCTTCATCGAGGCGATGATCGTCAGCACCAGCCAGCCGATGCCGATGATGACCATCAGCGGCACGGTCAGCAGCGCGCCGATGCCGAGCGTCAGGAGCGTCAGCAGGAACAGCGCGAAGAACGCGATCGCCACCGTGATGTTGAAGTTGAGCGCTTCCTTCGCCTGGTCGTCGACGAAGGGCATCGTGTCCTTCTTGACCATCCAGATGACCAGCGGACCGATGAAACAGCCGATGCTGCCGGCCCAGCCCGCGGTCAGGATGCCGCCGACCAGCGCCGACAGGTGCGCGAACATCGCCCACTGCCGCTCTTCGGCCGACAGCGTCGACATATCCGTGCCGGCGCCTGGCGCCTGATCCCGATCGAACTCGTCCACCATCCCCGTCTCCCCGTGGCGGCGCCGGCGTGGCGCCGGGGCCACTCTGGCGCGCGCCGCCTCGCGGGGTCAAGCGTCGCCGGCCTGCCCCGCGACGGTCATCCGGCCCACCAGGATCGAGCCACAGCGCACGTGTGAGCGCGGATCGACGTCGCTGCCGACCGCCTCGATCGACTGGAACACCTCGCGCAGGTTGCCCGCGATCGTGATGCCGTCCACCGGCGCCACGCGTCGCCCACCCTCGACCAGGAAACCCGCGGCGCCCCGCGAATAATCCCCGGTCACGGTGTTGACGCCCTGCCCCATCAGCTCGGTGACCAGCACGCCACGGTCCATGCCGGACACGAGCGCGTCGAGGTCGCCCGCGTTCGCCGCGACGTCGAGGTTGTGCACCCCGCCCGCGTTCGCGGTGGTCTGCAGCCCGAGCCGGCGCGCGGAATAGCTGGAGAGCACGTAGCGCTGGAGCGCCCCCGCCTCCACCAGCGCGGACGCGCGGGTCGCCACGCCTTCCGCGTCGAACGCGGCGGACCGGAAGCCGCGCTGCAGGAACGGGTCCTCGTGGATCGAGAACCAGTCGGGGAACAGCCGCTGCCCGACGGTGTCGAGCAGGAAGCTGGCGCGCCGGTACAGCGCACCGCCGGACACGGCACCGAGCAGGTGGCCGATGAGCGAGCGCGCCACCTCCGCCTGGAACAGCACCGGCACCTGCATCGTCGACAGGTGGCGGGGGTCCAGGCGCGCCGCCGCGCGCTCGGCGGCGTGCCGGCCGACGGCTGCCGCCGGCTCCAGGTCGTCCGCCGACAGCGCCGTCGAGTACCACCCGTCGCGCTGCATCCCCGCGCCTTCGCCCGCGATCAGCGCGCAGCCGATGGTGTGCTGCGTGGAGCGCTCGCGCCCGATGAAGCCGTGGCTGTTGGCGTACACGCCGAGGCTGGCGCTGCTGCCCACGGAGGCACCGTCCGAATTCCGGATCCGCGGCTCGGCGTCGCGTCCCGCCGCCTCGCAGGCGAGCGCCAGTTCGATCGCGTGCTCCGGCGACAGCGGCCACGGGTGCCACTGGTCGAAATCGGGGAACGCGCCGTCGTCCTGGGCACGGGCCATGAGCGCCGCATCCGCCAGGCCCGCCGCGGGATCGGGTTCGGTGTGGCGGGCGATCGCGCACGCCTGCGCCACCGTCGCCTCCAGGCTCGCCTCCCGCAGGTCCGCGGTGCTGGCGCTCGCCCGCCGCTTGCCGAAATAGACCGTCACCGCGATGCCCCGGTCGCGGGTCGACTCGACGGTCTCGACATCGCCCATGCGCACGTTGACGTTCAGCCCGCGCTCCTCGCTGCAGGACACCTCGGCCTGGTGGGCGCCCTGCGCGCGTGCGCGTTCGAGGAGCCGGCCGGCGATGCCGGCCAGTGCATCGAGACGTTCCCGGCTGTCGTCGGTCGGGGGTCGGACGGGGACGGTGGTGGTGCCCAATGGCTTATCCTTCCAGATCGTGTCGTCCCGAGCGCAGCGAGGGACCTGCTTTGCCGGACAGCCGGCGGGAAAGCAGCAGGTCCCTCGCTGCGCTCGGGACGACAGGGTTTTCGTCGATGGTCTGTTGCAGCCTGGCGGCAGCGCCCGGCGGTGGCGCAAAGGAAGGCTGGAGGTGGCGATGCGCGGCAAGGATCCTGACACCGGCGCGTTCCTCGCGCCCAGCCGCAGCCAGCAGCGGCGCGAAGCGCTGGAAGTGCTGGAGCTGGCCGAGCAACTGGCGTCGCTCACCGACGCGCAGCTGGCGAAGCTGCCGGTGCCCGACGCCGTGCTGCCGCACGTGCGTGAGGCCCGCCGCATCACCTCGCACATCGCCCGCAAGCGGCAGATGGCGTTCCTGGCCAAGCAGCTGCGGCGCGAGGACGACGAGGCGCTCGAGGCGATCCGCGACGCGATGGACGAGAAGGGCGAGGCGGCGCGCCGCGAGACGGCGGCGCTGCATCGCGCCGAAGCCTGGCGCGCGCGCCTGCTGGAGGCGGGGGACGCGGCCCTGTCGGAACTGCTCGACGCGCACCCGGCCGCGGACCGCCAGCACCTGCGCCAGCTCGTGCGCAACGCGGGCGAGGAGCAGCGGAGGAACAAGCCGCCGCATGCGTTCCGCGAGCTGTACCGCGTGTTGCGCGAGCTGCTCGCCGACACCGAGGACGGCAGCGACCTCGAAGGTTGACGCCGCGGCGCGCATCACGCGCGCGTCCCGCCCACCGTCAACCGGTCGATCAGCAGCGAGGGCTGGCCGACGCCGACCGGCACGCTCTGCCCGTCCTTGCCGCACACGCCGACCCCCTCGTCGAGCGCCAGGTCGTTGCCGATCATCGACACGCGCTGCATGGTTTCCGGGCCGTTGCCGATCAGCGTCGCGCCCTTGACCGGCGCGGTGACCCTGCCGTCCTCGATCAGGTAGGCCTCGGTGGCCGAGAACACGTACTTGCCGCTGGTGATGTCGACCTGCCCGCCGCCGAAGTTGACTGCGTACAGGCCTCGCTTCACCGAACGGATCATCTCCTCCGGGTCGTGCGGGCCGGCGAGCATGTAGGTGTTGGTCATGCGCGGCATGACCAGGTGCGCGAACGACTCGCGCCGTCCGTTGCCGGTCGGGGCCATGCCCATCAGCCGCGCGTTGTGGCTGTCCTGCATGTAGCCGGCGAGCACGCCGTCCTCGATCAGCGTCGTGCACTGCGTCGGCTGGCCCTCGTCGTCCATGTTCAGCGAGCCGCGCCGGCCGGGCAGCGTGCCGTCATCGACGATCGTCACGCCCGGCGAGGCGACGCGCTGTCCGATCCGCCCCGAATACGTGCTGGTGCCCTTTCGGTTGAAGTCGCCCTCCAGCCCATGGCCGACGGCCTCGTGCAACAGCACGCCCGGCCACCCCGGCCCGAGCACCACCGGCATCGTGCCGGCCGGCGCGTCGACCGACTCCAGCGCCACGAGGGCCTGCCGCAGGGCCTCGCGCGCCCATTTCTCCGGACGGCCGCCGCCGAGCAGCTCGTCGTACGCATAACGGCCGCCCCCACCGGCATAGCCCGACTCGCGCCGGCCGCCCTGCTCCACGATCACCTGCACGTTCAGGCGCACCAGCGGCCGCATGTCGGCGGCGAGCACGCCGTCGCTGCGGGCGACGAGGACGGTGTCCACGCCGCCGGCCAGGCTGACGACGACCTGCTTCACGCGCGGGTCCGCGGCACGCAGCAACCGGTCGAGCGCGCGCAGTGCGTCGACCTTCGCTTCGCTGGCCATGCCGTCGACCGGGTCGGACGCCGGGTACAGCGCGCGACCGCGCCCGGGGACCAGCGCGCGCGCCGCCGCCTGCCCGCCGTCACGGGCGATCGCGCGGGCGTTGCCCGCGGCCGAAAGCAGCGCGTCGCGATCGATGTCGTCGGAGTACGCGAAGCCGGTCTTTTCCCCCGAGATCGCGCGCACGCCCACGCCCTGCTCGATCGAGTGCGCGCCGTCCTTGACGATGCCATCCTCGACCGACCAGCTCTCGCGCCTGGAATGCTGGAAATACAGGTCCCCGAAATCGATGCCCGGCCCGAGCAGGGTGCCGAAGGTGGATTCCAGCCCCCGCTGGTCGAGCCCGGCGGGCAGCAGCAGGCGGGACTCGGCGAGTTGCAGGGCGTCGGTCATGGCTTCCTTCGAACGGTTGCGGGGCGCCGCGGACTCGGCATCCCGGCCACCCTACATGCGGCCGCGCGTTGGCGGGATCAACCGTCGTCCGCGGGCGGGGCGGGCCCGGGGCGGGTGTCCTGGGCGTCGACCGCGGCCGTACCGCTGCGGCCGCGCGACGCCGCGCGCTCGACCACGTCGACGTCCGGATCCGCCCATGGGCCGGTGACGCGATACACGCGCTCGGCGACTTCGCCCAGGGGTTCCTGGAGGACGGCATTGGCCGCCGCGCCGATCGCCGCACCGACCGGTCCACCGGCGATCGCACCCACCACGGTCAACAGTCCACCCGGGCGCGGCTGGACCTCGATGGTCTGGTCGTAGGTGCGGGCACGCAGGTCCGCCGTTCCGCGGATGCGGATCTCGGCGGCAGGGCCGTCGATGGCGAGTCCGTCGCTCCGGGCCACGCCGCCGCCGAAGTCGATCCCGCCGGAGATCGTGTTGAACGCGAACCCCTTGGAGAAGAAGTCCCGGAAATCCAGGGTCAGGCGGCGGGGCAGTTCCGCGATGCTGAGCAGGCCGAGGACGCGGCCGGCGCCGGGTTCGACCTCCACGAGGCGGCCATCGCGTGCATCCAGCCGCAACGTGCCTTCCAGCCGCGCGAGCTGGAAATCGGCCGGGCTGCCCGGCCATCGCGCCTGCAGCGTCGCGGTCCCTTCGCCGCCATCCAGCCGGCCGCCGAATCCCAGCCCGTCGAGCAGCGCGCCGAAGTCCCGGCTCTCGATGGTCGCCTCGAGGCGGGAGCGCGCGGCCGCACGCCGCCCGGACCAGTCACCGCTCACCGACACCTGGTGCGCGCGGGCGCGCGTGGTGAACGAGTCGATGCGCATGCCGTCCGCGCCCGGCCGGGTTCGCAGGCTGGCAGCGCCGAGGCGCGCGTCACGGATGCGGAGGTCGTCGATGTCCAGCTCGAGGGGCGGGATCGCGGCAGGGTCGGTCGACGTTGCCGTGGCCTCCGCACGGCCGACGCCATCGTCGACCGGACGGCCGCCCTCCGGCGCGGGCGGCGCGTTCCAGTGCAGGCGATCGAACCGGCCACGCACGGCGGCACCCTTCCCCGCCGGGACCAGCAGCGCGCCCTGCAACGCCACGCCATCGGCGCGCACCGCCAACGCGCCGCCGGCCGCCGGGGCAAGCCGGACGCGCGTGTCGTCGAACACGCCGCCGAGCAGCTCGAGGCGCGATGCAGTCACGTCCACGCGCTGGAGCGGCGGCCCGTCGTGGCCGCCCTGGCCCGGCCCACCCGCCGTCCCGCCCGCCAGCAGGCCGACCCACCCCAGCGCGTCCAGGCGCGGCGCCGTCCCGGTCACCACGAGGCCGTCGCCCGGGGGCGGTGCGGCGTCCCCGCCGAGCGCGACGCGGATGCCGGTCTTTCCCGCCGCCTGGCGCGCCCGCAGCGCGAACGCGTCGCCAAGGCGCACCGCGACCTCGCCCGCGTCCAGCGGCAGGCCCATCTCCACGCGCGCCGCGAGGGGCGTGGTGGCGGACTTGTCCAACGGCGCCGGCAGGGCGAGCGCCGTTCCCACCAGGTCCGAGCGGAGCATCAGTGACCCGGGCGTGCGGTTGGCCGCGCCACGTGGCAGGGCGACCGAGGCCTCCCAGTTCGAACGACCCGAAACGCGCGGCGCCAGCCAGGAAAGCTCCGGCACCCTGCCGATGAGTTCCCCCGCCTCCAGCGACGCCGACAGCGCCCCCTCGAACGCATTGCCGGCCGTCTCGACGAACCCCTCGCCGGCGCGCAGGCGCAGGCGCGCCGGACGACCCGCGTGGACGACCTGCAGGTCCTCGGCGGCGAAGCCGCTTCCGCCGAATTCCGCGCGACCGTTGACCTCGTCGAATGCCAGGTCCCAGCGGCGTTCGCGCAGCGAGACATCCTCCAGCGCGACCTGTCCCTGCAGGCGGTCGGGGAAGCCGGTCGCACCCGCCGGGAGCTGCAGTGAGAAGTCGACGCGTGCCGGGCCGTGCGCATCGATGTTGGCAAGGGTCTCGCCGTGCTCGCGCTGCAAGGGGCTATCGCGCAGCAGCGCCACGAGCCGGGACGCGTCAGCGGACGCGTCCGCGGTCACGCGCAAAGGCGCGCGGCCATAGCGCGCGATCCCCGCGGCGAATCCGGGGATCGCGACCCCGGCGATCTCGCCGCTGCCCGCCACGGTGAATCCGTCGGCGACGAAGCTCGCCGTCGCCTCGATCGACTCGGCGGCCGGCCAGCCGGGGTCGAAGCGCAGGCGTGCATCGACCAGCCGGGCATCGGCGCGGAACAGCCCGCGCGCGACGCCATCCGCGTCCGCCCGGAACGGCCAATCGTCCAGGTCGCCCGCGACGATCGCCCGGCCATCCTCCACCCGGCCCGCCTCGAGCGCGTCGTCCAGCCACGCGACCGCAGCCTGCGGCATCAGGTTGCGCAGCCAGAATCCCTTCGCGGCCTGCAGGTCGTCGGCGCGCACGCCGGCGGCCAGTGCGATCGCGGGACGCGTCCCGTCCCCCTCGAAATGCAGCCCGCCGCGCACGTCGAACCGGTAGGCGTCGCCGACGACCGCGAGCGCGGGGGACGCAAGGCGCCAGCCGTCCCCTTCGCGCCAGCCGACCAGCGTGCCGTCGAGCGCGACGCGATGGACCCGATCGAATTCGCGCGGCCACGCGACCTGCACGATCGCCGACGGGTCCGGATGGAACGCGATCGCGTCCCCGTCGCCCCGCAGCCGCCCCGACACGCCGGAAAGCCCCGGCGCCGCGCCGGCGGGCGCCAGCCCCGCGGACGCGACGACGGCTTCGACCCGCAACGGGCCGCCGCGGCTGCCCGCGACCTCGACGCCTGTCGCACGCAGCGACGGTCGCGCCTCGAGGATCCATCGACGGCGCTCCGCCGGAAGTCGATCGCTCAGCGCGGCGAGCGACAGCAGTGGTCCGGCGTCCAGGGAGTCGGCGACGAGTGCGATGCGCTTCCCGCCCGCGACGAGCAGCCCGTCGAGGACATGTGGACCCTCGCCGTCGGTCAGTCGAAGGCGCGGCGCGTCGACGCGCCACTGCCCCGCGTCCGCGCCCAGATGGAGCCGCGCCTCCACCGCCGGCAATTCCAGCGACGGCACGTCGCCGATGCCCGCCGGATCGAGGGTGCTTCCCGACAGGCGCACGTCCCGGAAGTCGACCACCGCGTCGGCCGTACGGATGCGATGCCGCCGAAGCTCGACCCACGCTTCCGCGCGTCCGGTCCCTTCCTGCACCGTGATGCCCGCGACGCGCAACAACCCGGCCCAGGGCGCGATGTCCGCGTGTTCGGCGCCCGCCCATGCACGCCCGTTGCCGAGGGAGCGGTCGAGATCGAGGGCGGCATCGAGGGGCTCGGCGCCCGTCGCGGGCCAGGCCCGCAGGCCGGCGCGCACGCGCGACGCCTCCACGCGCAGGCGCATGTCGATCCGCGGGACCGTGGCCTGGATGCCGAGGTCCGGCGCGGACACGCCGAGCCGCCCGTCCACCACCTGCAGCTCGCCCAGGCCCTCCAGCATGCCCAGCGGATCGCCGCCGGCGGCGTGCTGCTGCCCCGGCAGCCCGCGCACCTGCCAGCGGCCGTCCCCGAGCCGCTCCAGGGTGAGGTCGAGGCCGCGCAACCGGAGCTCGGAAAACGGCGTGCCCGGGAAAAGGCCGGCGTACATGGAGACCAGCATCTCCGCGTCGCCGATCTCCACCTCGCGTCCGCGCTCGCCGACCCTCAGGCCCTCGAGCCGGAGCAGCGGGCCGCGCCGCGTCCATTCGGTCGACACGGCATCGAACGCCACGGGCCGCCCGCTGCGTTCACCGAGCCATTCGGCGATGCGCTCGGGGTGCGCCTCCGCGATGGGCAGCAGCCGGCTGGCCACGCCGATCACCAGCGCGACCAGCACCAGCACGGACGCGGCGGCGTAACCCAGGCCGCGGCGGGCCAGGCGCAGGCGGCGGCGGAGCGGCGTGGGCATCAGCGCCTCGCCGGACCCGCCAGGTCGCGACCGGCGTCAGAGCAGCACGACATCGAACTGCTCCTGCGCGTACTGCTCGTCCGGCTGGAGCCGGATCGACTTGCCCAGGAACTCCTCCAGTTCGGCGACCGCCGCCGACTCCTCGTCGGTGATGCGGGAGACGACCTTCGGCGACGCGATGACCAGCAGGCTCTGCGCGTCGAACTGGCGCACCTGCCGCACGATGTCGCGGAAGATCTCGTAGGTCACGGTTTCGGGCGTCTTCAGCGTGCCGCGCCCGCCGCACTCGTGGCACGGCTCGCACAACTGCCTTTCGAGCGATTCGACCGTGCGCTTGCGCGTCATCTCGACCAGGCCCAGCGGCGAGAAGTCGTACACGGTGGTCCGCGCATGGTCGCGCGACAGCGACTTCTCCAGCGTGCGCAGCACCTGGCGACGGTGCTCGGCGTCGACCATGTCGATGAAGTCGATGATGATGATGCCGCCGAGGTTGCGCAGCCGCAGCTGGCGCGCGAGCGCCTGCGCGGCCTCGAGGTTGGTGCGGTAGACCGTCTCCTCGAGGTTGCGCTGGCCGAGGAACGAGCCGGTGTTGACGTCGATCGTCGTCATCGCCTCGGTCTGGTCGATCACCAGGTAGCCGCCGGACTTCAGCGGCACTTCCTTTTCCAGCGCGCGGCCGATCTCGTCCTCGACCCCGTACAGGTCGAAGATCGGACGCGCGCCCGCGTAGTGTTCGATCTTCTCGGCCAGGCCCGGCATGAACTGCGCCGCGAACGTGCGGAGCTTCTCGCAGGTCTCGCGCGAGTCCACGCGCACCTTCTCCACGTCCCGGCGCATCAGGTCACGGACCGCCCGCAGCGGCAGGCTGAGGTCCTCGTAGACGCAGGTCCCGACCCGTGACGTGCTGGCGCTGGATTCGACCAGCGCCCAGGCACGGCCGAGGTAGGCGATGTCCTCGGCAATCGCTTCCGACGGCTGGCCTTCCGCGTTCGTCCGCACGATGTAGCCCCGCCGGCGGTCCGCGGACAGCTCGGCGACCAGGCCCTTGAGGCGCGCGCGCTCGTCCTCGAGCTCGATGCGGGCGGACACGCCGATGACCGACGACTGCGGCAGCAGCACCAGGTAGCGCGAGGGGATGCTCAGTTGCGTGGTCAGCCGCGCCCCCTTCGTCCCGATCGGGTCCTTGACCACCTGGACGATCACCTCCTGCCCGTCCCGGAGGAGCTCGGTGATCGATGGCGTCTGCGCCGGCGCGGGCAGCGCCTCGGCCTCCGCGTTGGCATCGTCGTCGGGCCTAGCCACCGGGGTGGTCCGCAGGATGTCGTTCGCATGCAGGAAGGCGGCGCGTTCCAGGCCGATCTCCACGAACGCGGCCTGCATGCCCGGCATGACGCGCTGGACCCTGCCCTTGTAGATGTTGCCGACCACGCCGCGACGCCAGCCGCGTTCGATGTGCAGCTCCTGCAGCATGCCGTTCTCGACCACCGCCACGCGGGTCTCCCGCGGGGTGACGTTGACCAGGATCTCCTCGGTCATCATCCGGCCTCCACCCGGTCCGGCTGCGCGGCGGCCAGGGTGCCACCGCCGCCCGGCAACATCGCGCGAAGCAGCTTCGCGGTTTCCCGCAGCGGCAGCCCCATCACGCCGGAATGGCTGCCGTCGAGGCGCGACACGAAGGCCTCGCCCGCGCCCTGGATCGCATAGCCGCCGGCCTTGCCCTCCGGTTCGCCCGTTCGCACGTAGGCGTCGATCACGCGGTCGTCCAGCACGTCGAACGTCACTTCCGAAACCGAGGTCGCCTGCAGTTCCCGGTCGCGCGACACGAGCGCCACGGCCGAGATGACCCGATGGGTGCGCCCCGAGAGGCGGCGCAGCATGGCCTTCGCCTCGAGCGCGTCGCGGGGCTTGCCGAAGACCTCGTCCCCGAGCACGACCTCGGTGTCGGCGCCGAGCACGATCGCCCCGTGCGTGGCGACCACCTTCAGCAAGCCGGCCCCGGCCTTCTCCCGGGCGACGCGCCGGACGTAGTCCTCGGGCGGTTCCCCGGGCGCACGGACCTCGGGCACGTCGAGGGCGAGCACGCCGAATTCCAGCGGGCCGGGCAAGCCGAGGGCAGGCCCGAGCCGCGCCAGCAGCGCGGATCGGCGCGGTGAGCGCGAGGCGAGGTAGAGCATCCGTCCAAGGATACCCCGCGGCACCTGTCCGGGCCCCGACCGGGGCATACCGGGCGGAACACGGGCTGACTCCGGCGCGCACGTCCGACCCCGTTCCCCGGGGCATGCGTTCACCCGCGTTCCACGGCCCCGCGCCGACCCTCGAACAATGGAAAGGAGCTGCCCATGCGCCCGATGCCGTCCCTTCGCACACCCCGCCCGCCGCGCACCCGGATGCGATCCGTGCTGCTTGCCTTCGCCGTCGCGCTCACGGGCGTGGCGATGAGCGCTACGGCGCAAGGTCCCGCCCCGGGGTACGCCGTGCCCGGCGACGCCACGCTCCTGTCCGTGTCGGCCCAGGGCGAGGCTTCCGCGGCACCCGACGTCGCCACGCTCTCCGCGGGCGTCGTCACGCAGGCGGGCGATGCGCAGGCGGCCAGCCGCGCCAATGCGCAGCAGATGTCGCGGCTGATGGACGCCGTCCGCGCGGCCGGGATCGCCGAGCGCGACGTGCAGACCAGTGGCGTGAGCCTGCATCCGCAGTACCGGCACGACGAAGGCACCGCCCCGTCGATCACCGGCTACCAGGCCACGAACACGCTGAACGTCACCGTCCGCGAGATCGACAGGCTCGGCGAGGTCATGGATGCACTGGTCGCCAGCGGTGCCAACCAGGTGCACGGCCCCGGCTTCGAGATCGACGAACCGGAAGCGGTGCGAGACGAGGCGCGCCGGCGGGCGCTCGCCACGGCGCAGGCCCGCGCGGAGATGTACGCCGGGACGCTCGGCCTGCGCGTGCGCCGGATCGTGAGCATTTCCGAAGGCGGCGGCATGGGCCCGCCGATGCCGATGATGGCGATGGCGCGCGCCGAGGCCGCCGACGCCGGCACGCCGATCGCACCCGGCGAGAGCACGCTGGGCGTCAACCTCGACGTCGTCTTCGAACTGGGGCGCTGACATGGGAACGCGCGGGAAGTCCACTGGCAAGTCCACGCCGCCCGCGGCCGACCCCCGTCCGGGCCGCAACCCGGGATACGCGGAGGACGAGCCGCGCGATCGCCGCGACGTCCGGGATCCCCATGGCAAGGAGCCACCGTCGCCGGATGACGGGGGCGTCCAACGCGACACGGACGACGCGCAACCCACCGATGACTGACCCCGGACCCCGGCCACGCGCCGGGGTTCGCATTTGCCGGCATCGTCCGCCGGTCCTGCACGACGCCCGCTCGTCGGGCCATCGTTGCCGCCGCTCCATACGCAAGCGCATGGTCGAGGCGGAGAACGCCCGTTCGCATGACCCCGACGGTTCGCACGGGCCGTTCCCCGGACCCCGCGGCTGCCCGGCCGCGAATCGACAGGAGAAGGCCCATGCAGCTCGCATCCCCGGTCCACGGTGTCCATTCGACCCGCCATCGAGCGCCGACGCGCATCGACCCGACCCGCGTCCTCGGTTACGCCGGCGCCATCGCGCTCAATGCCTGCGTGCTGGCCCTGCTCCTTGCGCCCCTGCAGGCGCCGCCGGTCGAATCCCCGCCCGACCGGGAGCGCATCACCCTCCTGATGCCGATCACGCCGCCGCGCATCGCGGTGCCCGTCACGCCCCCGAAGCCGGTGCAGCAGCCTGCGAAACAAGTGCCCGCACACCCCCGCAGCGCGCCCGTCGAGACCCCGCCGGTCCCGATCGTGGTGGAGGACGGCGTCCTGCCGGTCACGGTCGAACTGCCCGCCATCCAACCTGTCCAGTCGGCGCTCGCCACCACGTCGATTGCCACGGACCCGCCCGCCCCGGCCGCCATGCGGCTCGAATACGCCCACGCACCTCCGCCGCCCTATCCCCGCGCGGACTTGCGCGCGGGCAACGAGGGCACGGTCGTCCTGCAGGTCGTGGTCGACGTGGCCGGCCGCCCGCTCCAGGTGACGGTGGCCGAGAGCAGCGGGCATCGAAGCCTGGACGCCGCCGCCCGGCGCCACGTGCTGTCCGCCTGGCAGTTCCGCCCGGCGATGCGCGATGGCCAGCCGGTCGAGGCCGTCGGCCTCGTGCCCGTGTCGTTTTCGCTCCGGTAGGCGGCGACCCGGACCGAAGCGGGGCGCCGCGATCGCGGCGCCCCTTTTTCATGCGCGATGGTAGGGATGGTTCGCCAGCATCGCGCACGCCCGATAGAGCTGTTCGGCCACGAGCAGGCGCACGAGCATGTGCGGCAAGGTGGCGGGCCCGAGTGACCAGCACTCGTCCGCGCGCGCGAACACGTCGGGCGCATGCCCTTCCGGCCCCCCCACGAGGAAGGCCAGGTCGCGGCCCTGTCCGCGCCAGTGTTCGAGTCGCGCCGACAGTTGTTCGGACGACCATGCCCGGCCGCGTCCATCCAGGGCGACGACATGGAGGTCGCCCTGCAGCGCGGCGAGCACGCGCGAACCCTCGTCCGCCATGGCGCGGGCCGTATCGCGGCCCTTGCCGCGCACGCCCGGCGCGACTTCCACCAGGTCGAGCGGCAACCAGTGCGACAGGCGCTTGGAATACTCGGCGAACCCGTCGGCGACCCAGCGCGGCGGCCGTTCGCCCACGGCGACGAGCCTTGCCTTCATGCGCGGATCACGACCGGCGGGCGGGCTGCACGGCGCACCGGGAACCGCCGTCGGTCAGGATTGCGACGGCGCCTGCTGCTCGTCCGCCTCGGCCTCGGGCGGCTGGTCGCCGACCGTCCACAGGCGTTCGAGCGCATAGAACTCGCGCACGCGCGGCAGCATCACGTGGACGACCACGTCGCCCAGGTCGACCAGCACCCACTCCGCCTCGCGCTCGCCCTCCACGCCCAGCGGCTGCACGTCCAGGGACTTCAGCTGCTTGACCACTTCGTCGGCGATCGACTTCACGTGGCGCGTGGACGTACCCGAGGCGATCAGCATGTAGTCGGTAACGCTGCTGCGCCCCCGCACGTCGATCTCGACGACATCCTTGGCCTTGAGTTCCTCGACCGCGGCATGGACCGATCGCAACAGGGCGTCGGCGGGCGGCGGCGGCTTCGGGAGACGGGTCTTGATGACGTGGGCCTGGCTGGTCAAGGGCGGTCGGTCCTGGGGTCCGGGGCGGTGCCGTGATTATAGCGGCGCGGTCGTGACGGCCCCGGGACCGCCCCCGCCCCCGTAGAGGCCGTTCCGGCGGATGTAGTCGGCCACGGCGGCCGGCAGGGCGCCATCCAGCGGTTCACCGCGCGCCAGCCGCCGGCGGATGTCGGTCGCCGAGCCCGGGCGCAGCGGCTGGGAGAGGAAGTAGACGCGCCCGGCCGGGGTCGCGTGGAGGGCGCATGGATCGTCGACCAACCGGTCCGCGATCTCCCGGGACAGTGCTTCGGGCAGCGCATCGCGCGCCAGCGGGCTGCCCGCGCGGTCCGCGACCACGAAGTGGGCCGCGTCGAACAGCGCGTGCCAGTCCCGCCACGTCGGCAGGCCATGGAAGCTGTCCGCCCCCACGATCAGCGCGATGGGCGCGTCCTGGCCCAGTTCCCGGCGCAACTCCCGCAGTGTCACGGCGGTCCAGGAGGGCGTGTCGCGTTCGAGTTCACGCAGGTCCAGTCGCAGTCCCGGCTCGCCCTCGATGGCCAGCGCGAGCATCGCCGCGCGATGCGCCGCATCGGCGCCTGGCGGAGGCCGGTGCGGCGGATCGGCGGCGGGCATCAGGTGCACCGGCACGCCGAGCGCCCTGTGCGCGTCGCGCGCGATCGCCAGGTGGCCTTCGTGGACAGGGTCGAAGGTGCCCCCGTAGAGCACGCGCAACGGCGTCATCCCCGCGCCTTCGCCCGGCACGGCGTCAACCGGTCCGTGCCAGCCGGCCGGCGACGCCTGCGTCCGCCACCGAAAGCAGCAGCCGTTCGAGCGCCAGCCATGCATCGTCCGGCTCGCCGGGCCCGCCCCGGCCCTTCGCGATCCGGTCCACGACGCCGGCGCCGGCCACGAAACGCGCCCAGGCCGGCGTCGCATGCCGTTCCAGCGCGCGCCGGTACATGGGTTGCTTGGTGTCCCAGACCCCGCGCGCCCGGAACGCCGCCGGCAACGCCTGCCCACCTTCCCGCGCCTGCGCGACGCCGGCGACGGTCTCCAGTTCCCTCACCACCATCCCCATCAGGGCGGGCACCGCTTCACCTTCGGCCCGGAGCCCGTGGAGCATGCGGACCGCCTGGGCCGGCTGCCCGTTGAGCACGGCCTCCATCAGGCGGAACACGTTGAAGCGCGCCGAGTCCGCGACCAGCGCCGCCATGCGCCCGGCATCGATCGCACCGGCCTCGGCCAGCAGGACCAGCTTGTCGATTTCCTGCGCCGCCGCCAGCAGGTTGCCGTCGACGCGTTCGGCGAGCAGCGCGACGGCCTCGCGATCGGCACGCAGTCCCCGCGAGCGCAGGCGCCGGTCGATCCAGCCGGTGAGTTCGTGCGGCTTGACCTCCCAGCAGACCACCGACCGGCCGACCTGCTCGATCGCGGTGGCCCACTTGCCGCCGTGCCGCCTGCTCCAGTCCTGGGCGACCAGCATCAGCACCACGTCCTCGGGGGGCGCCGCGCAGAAGGCCTGGATGAGCTTCTCGCCCGCCTTGTCCGGCTTGCCGGTCGGCACCCGCAGCTCGATGAGCCGGCGGCTGGCGAACAGGCTCGGGGCACCCAGGCTCGCCTCCACGGCATCCCAGTCCGCGGCCGACTGGCGGCCTTCGAACTCGTACACCTCGCGCTCGGCGACGCCCTGCGCCCGTGCCGCCGCGCGGATCGCGTCCGCCGCCTCCAGCACCAGCAATGGCTCGCGCCCGGCCACCAGCCACGCGGGCGCCAGGTCGCCGCGATCCAGGTGCGCGGCGAGCTGGTCGGGGCGAAGGCTCATCGTGGCACCCGCGCCGGGCTCACTCCCCGACCACCCCGCGCGCGGCCGCGTCGATGCGGCGCAGCACGGCGGCGGTCATTTCCCGCCGGAGTTCACGGGCGAGGATGTCGCGTTCGCTCTCGGTGCCGATCGAGCGGGTCGGCACGGACACGTAGTCGCGCGACAGCTCGGTCGCCTGGCGCGGGACGAGCACCTCGCCCTCCGCGTTGCGCAGTTCGAAGATCACCGCGTAGCGCAGCGAGAATTCCTGCGCGCGTCCACGGGCGTCGACGCTGATCGGCGTGTTGCCCCAGCGCTCGGCCAGGATGTCCAGCACCGCGACGTCCCCGGCGTCCTTCGGCACGACCTCGGCACCGGCGGCCTCCAGCGCCCGCTCGAGCGAGAGCGCCAGCGCGCTGTACGGATCCCGCGCCTCCACCCGCATCGGCCCGAGATCGGGCGGCAGTTGCAGCGCGTTGCGCAGGTGGAACCCGCAGGCGGACAGCAGGAGGGCGAGGCAGAGCGTCAGGGCGAGGCGGGGCATCCGGAGGATCCTGGGCGGGCAGCGCCGTAGAGGATAGCGGAAGCCCGCCGCCCGCCCGTGGCGTCAGCCGCGGCCCAGCGCGTACCAATCCACCCGTCGCGTGGCGACCATCGTCGCCGCAAGGACGGTGAACAGCAGCCCGGCGCCCAGGACAAGCGCGTTGTCCTCCGACACCAGCAGGCCGTACAGCGCCGCGTACAGCATCGCCAGCCCGGCGGCGACCGCCAGCCCCCGCCGGGCGCTGCGCAGCACGTGGGCCAGGTAATGGCCGAGCAAGCCGATGCAGGCCACGCTCGCGACGAGGTAGGACGCGCCGAACGCCACGTGCTCGGACAACGCCAGCAGCAGGAGGAAGAAGATCGCGAGCGCCAGCCCGACGAGCAGGTACTGGATGGGATGGATCGGGAGACGGCGCACCGTCTCGAACAGGAAGAAGCCGCCGAAGGTGAGCACCACGAAGAGGATGCCGTACTTGCTGGCGCGATCCGCCAGCACATGGGGATTGACCGGATCGACGAGCGAGATGCCGATCGCCTCCAGGCGGGCACCCGACCCGCCGTCCTCGGTGCGCGCGGCCGCCATCGCCCCCGGGAGCTGGGCCTGTGCGGCGCTGGCCAGCGAAGAGACTTCCCAGGTGGCGCGGAATCCGTTCGCGTCCACGGTGCGGGTGCGCGGAAGGAAGTCGCCTTCGAATCGCGGATGCGGCCAGCTCGAATCCATCGCGACCGTGGCGTGGTCGGCGACCGGGACGATCGAAAGGGTTTCGGTCCCGCCCAGGATGAAGTCGAGGCGTGCGTCCAGCCTGAGCACCTGCCCCGGTGATGGCGCATCCAGCCGCGCGTGCACGCCGCGCCGGGGCGATGCTCCCATCCCCTGCGCGAGGGTGGCGACGCGACCCTGGACGCGCAGCGACGGGGTGCCCGCCAGTCCCCGGACATCGGAGATGCCGTAGGCCAGCCAGGGGCGTCCGACCTGCCGTCGACCCGACGCGGGGGCCGCGGGAATCTCGGCCGCGAACGCGGCCGAAAGCCGCCCGTCGAGCTCGTACACGCGGACCTCGTGCAGGCCGCGCCGACGCGTGTCCGGCCGGAGCGTCGCGACGAGGTCGGACGTCTTCGGGAAGTAGGTCCAGGTTCCGCTGCGGCGGCGCTCGACCACGCGCCGGTCGCCATCGTCGTCGAGCGTCTCCACCGGCACCACCTCCTCGTACGGGACGAACAGGACCGGGCCAAGGAGCCGCTGCGCGCCGGCATGGCGGGCGGCGATGTCCGCGACGGCCGCGGCCCGGTGCTGCTGCCGGTCGCGGATCACGTCGCGCACGAGCGCGAGCGGCACCAGGATCGCCAGCACCAGGAAACCGACCACCACCATCCGCACGCCCAGCGACCGTCGGAGGCCCGCCATCAAACCGTCCATGCCCTGCCCTCGTTTCCAGCAACGCAGGCAGGGTGGCGCGGTCCGGTGAGGCCGCGACGGGGCGATCGTGTGGCGAGGGTGAAGCGCGGCCTCAGCCCGCGGGGACCACCAGGCGCGCGACGGTGCCGCCGCCTTCGCGCGGGTCCAGGCGCGCGTATCCGCCATGCAGGGCGGCGACCTCCGCGACGAAGCTCAGGCCCAGGCCACTGCTGCGGCTGCCGCCGTCCGGACGGGGCAGCGAATAGAAGCGGTCGAACACCTGTCCGCGGGCGTAGTCCGGCACGCCGGGGCCCCGGTCGAGCACCTCGACGGACACGGTGTCGCCCTCCCGGCGGGCGCGCACCTCCACCCCGCCCCGCGCGGGCGAGAAGTCGATGGCGTTCTCCACCAGGTTGCCGATGGCCTGGCGCAGGAGGAAACGGTCGCCCCGCACCACGCCACAGGCTGCCCCGGCCGAACAGCGGACCGCCACCCCGCGCTCCTCGGCGTGCATCGACACGTCGCGCGCGACGTCATCGAGCAACGGGGGGATTTCCACCTCGGCCGGCGCGTCCAGCGCGCGGCGATGCTCGACCGCGGCCAGCGCCAGCAACTTGTCGATCATCGTCGCCATGCGGCCGGACTGGTGGCGGATCGCCTCGACGAACCGGGCCCGGTCGGCGTCCGGCATCGGCGCGCCACCCGTCGCCGCGAGCAGGTCGGCCGACGCACTGATCGCGGTCAGCGGGCTCTTGAGCTCGTGGGTCAGCGCATGCACGTAGCGCTCGACGTACTGCTTGCCCTCCAGCCGCGTGCGCATCGTCTCCAGCGCCTGGCCGAGCTCGTGGAACTCGCCGGCCGTGCGCGGCAGCTCGGCCCGTCCGCCCGCGGTGACCGCGTCCGCGTAGCGCCGGAGCTTGCCCAGCTCCCGCGACAGCCACCATGCGGTGGCGACGCCCAGCAGCAGGGCGACGGCCACGAGCACCCCGCCCCAGCGCGCGACGACCGCCTGGCTGCGCTCGATGAAGGGCGCAATCGTCCGGTTCGGCTTGGCGACCGTCAGGACGCCGGCGATCCGCCCCGCCCGGTCGCGGATCGGCGCGGCGACGTGCATCACCGAGGAGTCCTCGTCGTCTGGATCGCTGCGGGTGGACCGCGCGCCGTACGCGCCGCGCAGGGTCAGGTGGACGTCGTTCCAGCGCGAATAGTCCTCGCCGACCGCCTCGCCCGTCGAATCGAACACGACGATGCCACGCGCGTCGGTGACGTAGATGCGGTACTGCGCGCGGCGCTTCTCGAAGCCCCAGATGTCCGCGCCGATGTCGCGCGCGGCGAGCGCGCGCACGCTTCGCGCGAAGCGGCCGTCCTCGATGCGGCCGTCAAGCAGGTCGTCGCGCGCGAGCTCGGCCAGCAGGTTGGCCGTGTCGACGAGCGTGTCCTCCATCGTCTGGCGCACGCCGGGCTTCACCTGCTGGACGAAGACCTGGGCCAGCAGGATCGCCGCGAGCGCGACCAGCACGAACGTCCCGAGCAGGATCCGCGGGCCGATCCGCATCCTCAACCGCCCCCGGGCGTGGCGGACGCGCCCTCCACCGAGTAGCCCATGCCCCGGTGGGTGCGGATCGGGTCGGCGCCAGGATCGATGTCGCGCAGCTTCGCCCGCAGCGTCTTGACGTGGGTGTCGACGGTGCGGTCGCCCGTCTCCAGCGCATCGCCCCACACGCGGTCCATCAGCTGCGAGCGCGACAGGACCGCCCCGGGCCGGGCGAGCAGCGCCGCGAGCAGTCCGTATTCGTAGCGCGTGAGTTCCAGGGCGCGGCCGCGGAAGCGGATGCGATGGCCCGCCGCGTCGTGCTCGAATCCGGCGGCGGCGCCGGCCGGCGAGGTGGCGCCCGTCGACCGCCGCAGCACCGCGCGCACCCGCGCGGCCAGTTCCAGCGGCGAGAACGGCTTCACCACGTAGTCGTCGGCGCCCATCTCCAGTCCGAGCACGCGCTCGGCCTCCGCGCCATGCGCGGTCAGGAAGATCACCGGCATCGGCCGGTCCCGGCGCAGCGCGCGGCACAGGGCGAAGCCATCGATGTCCGGCAGGCCGACGTCCAGGATCGCCAGGTCGAAGCCGGCATCGGCCGCCCGCGCGAGCGCATCCCGCCCCAGCAGGCAGTGCACGACGTCGTGGCCGTCCGCACGCAGCGCGTACACCACGGTGTCCGCGATCGCGGGTTCGTCTTCGACGAGCAGGAGCCGCATGGGAGTCGTCGGTGAAGGCCGGACTCAGGTTACCGGATGGGCAGCGGGGCTGCCGAAGGGACCCGTAGGCCGATTCCTACCTTGTCCAGGCGGATGCGCCGATCCACTGCAACTCGTGCCGGCTCTAAGTTGCCTGGATCGCCGGCGTATTCCGCCGCAGGAATTCGGGGATGCGTCCCGGATGGCCGCGCAATGGAGCGCGGATCCAATGACAAGGAGTCAGTGAAAATGAATGAAATCACCCTTACGGCCGAAGCGGCCATGCTTGCGGCCAACGCCAGCGCAAGTGCGCTTGATGCCGCGCTGGGCGTCGTGGAAGGCGCATCGCAGACCGCGATGTGCAGCGACTGCTGCGTGTCGAACGGCAACAGTTGCGCACCGACGCTGCCCAAGTGAGCCCATGCCGGGCCGGCAACGCCGGCCCGGCCCGTGCGTTGCAGCAGGAAAGGACGATCGATCACTGATGAGCAGCTTCGACAGCCACCTGATTCGACTTGGCTCCGGTGAACGCCGCGTAGCCCTTGTCCTGCCCACGACCGATGCCGCGCTCTCGGCCGTCGAGAAGGCCCGGCACCGACTGCACGTCCAGTTCGTGGGCTCTCTCAGCGGGATGCAAACCCCCGCCGATTTTCTTGCGTCTCTCGCTTCAGTGGATCAGCCACAATCCGTGGTGGTGTTCAGCGACCAGATCCTTTCGCCTGCCGATACGCCCGTACTGGTTCGTTCCGAAGGTAGCGCAGCGTTCCACTCCACTTTCGAATTCCTGCTCGTCGCGCGTCATGGCTACCGGCTAATCGTCTGGAACGGGGAAGGCGAATCGCAATGCCCCGAAGGCGACACGTTGAGCAATGTCCTCGGTGTGCTGCATCGCCACCTCGTCGCGTGCGAACAACTGGGCGATGACTGGCTCATGCGGCGCCGCCAGCTGGAGCGCACCCAGGAATGGCGCATTCGCGCCGGTGCCCGCGTCATCCGCTCCTTCGAATCTGCCGTGTGCCATGAGTACTGCACCGACCCCACGCACCCCGATGCGTCGAGATTCCTGGATCGGACGCGGCAACTGGGAAATGCGATGCGCCGTGGATTCGCGTCGTGATGCCACTTCTCGAGGCGCCCGCGTGGCTGGCACGCCCCATGGTTCTCATCAATCGTCGAACCAAGTGGCTCGAAAAGGTATTGGACCTGCCCCTCAGCGATCGGGACATCGCGGTGATTCGATCCGCCTGCGCGCGAGGGGGCGGCCAACGTCTCGGACACTACTACCACTGGTATTTCCTTAAAGCGCTCCAGGCGCGGGCTATTCGTCGCGCGAACCGGGAGTGGATCCTTCGCATGGTTCGGGGACGGGACCGGACGGACTACTCTGCCGTTAATTCGCTCCCCTCCGGGCGTGGCGTCCTGGTCGCGATGCCCCACCACGCGCATTACGTCTTCTCGATGATCGCGCTGGCCCGCCATCTCCAGCGTTTCCAGCGAGTCAACATCTTCTATGGCGCGCCCGGAACCCACCGTGGTAACGAGGTTTTCGACACGCTCCATGAAGTGCTCTGGACGGACGACTCCGGGGTCCGGATCCTCCACGACGACCGGCGCGGGCTCGCGCAGGCCCTGGACAGCCTGCGCAATGGCGAAACCGTGATGATCATGCCTGACGTGTTCCGGGATGAATCGGCGACGTTGTTCGTTCCGTTCTGCGGGCGGCCCATGAACGTCATGCTGGGTGCAGCCACGATGGCCAGGCGTTCAGAAGCCGTCATCCTGCCCGCCGTCTCGCAGGCCATCGGGCGGGGGATGGGCTTCGCCACGCGATTCGGTGCCTTGGTCGAGCCTGGCGGAACCGGAATTCCGCCCGGTTCGAACGTCGCGCGACTCGTCGACTATGCGGCCATGCGACGGCTTTTCGCCCGCTTCGAACTCCTTATGGGCGATGAGCTGATCTACTGGCAGAACGTGCGCCAGCATCTGGCCCGAGCACAGGAATTTCCGGAAGTGAAGCGGCACGCGATGGATCGGGTTGCGGCACTGCTCGAGTCCAGTCCCTTGATGCAAGGGCCGCTGACTACCGTCGACCTTCGCCCCTAGTCTTGGACGCATCGATGCACCATCGCGATCGCCGTGCGCGAATGCTCAGCTCAATGATCCTCCTCATCGCGATGACGCTGTCCACGCCCGCAGTACTCGCACAGGCGCGGACAACTGAGGCCTCGGCGCCGCAGGGGGTCGGCCCGGCCGCCGTCCAGGATCTCGACACTGTCGTCGTGTCGGGCAAGGCCCCGGGCCCGGGGCTCTGGCGAGTTGCCAATCCGGAGGGACACGTGCTCTGGGTGCTGGGAACGCTGTCCCCTGTTCCCGCCGCGGTCGAATGGGACTCTTCCCGGATCAAGTCGCTCGTGGCGCACGCCGACGAGGTCCTTTGGGAGCCGTACTACCAGGTCGAAGTCGATACCGGCTTCTTCGGCCAGCTGCGCCTCGGCTACGGGATGTGGCGGGCGCAGCAAAATCCCGGGAGGAGAACGTTGGCAGAAGTCCTGCCACGTCCCCTCCATGCACGATGGACAGCGGCAAGGCAACGCCTGCTTCCCCGTGAAGGGCGTCTGGAGCGCGCGCGCCCCATAGTCGCCGCGCAGGCGCTGATGGATGCCGCGCTTGAATCTCGCGGCATGACCGATGCCGAGACGCTGCTAGCACCCATCTTGGGCACCATCCGCTGTGAAGAGGTGCCGATGAGGGCCCCCCAGGTTCGCGTCGAACTCACCGCCAAGGTGGCCAAGCAGGCCATCGACGCGCTCCGGAACACCGCACTCGACGACATCGCCTGCCTGGAAGCGACCCTTGATGCGATCGATCACGACCTGCCGCGGATGATCACGAACGCCAATGCGTGGTCGACAGGGCAGCTCGATCGGGTGCACTTCGAAGCTCTCGCGCGACGCCGGGCACGCTGCACCGATGCCATGACCAACGCCGAGTTTGCACGTGCGCATGGCCTGCCGGACATCCGCGCCAGCATCGCGGCCCGCTGGATGGAAGAGGCCCGCTCCGCGCTTGCACGCAACCGGACGACGCTCGCGATCGTGGCGCTCGAAGACCTGATCGGGCCGGACGGGTACGCGGCGCGACTCGCTTCGCTCGGCTACGAAGTCAAATCACCCTGACCCGGGAAAGAATTTCCGCAGTCACCCCGCCACGACGTTCACGATCTTCCCCGGCACGACGATCACCTTCCGCACTGCTGCGCCCTCCAGGAACTTCGCCACGTTCGGCTCGGCGAGCGCGGCGGCCTCGACCGCCTCGCGCGGCGCGTCGGGTGCCACCTCGATCGTGCCGCGCAGCTTGCCGTTGACCTGCACCGCGAGCGTCAGCGCGTCGCGCTGCATCGCGGCCGGGTCGGCGACAGGGAACGGGACGTCCTCCAGCAGCGTCTCCCCGTGGCCCAGCACCTGCCAGAGCGCGTGACTGGCGTGCGGGGTGACGGGGTTGAGCATCAGGACCATCGCCTCGAGCGCCTCGTGGCGCACCGCGCGACCGGCATCGGACATGTCGTCGAACTTCGCGACGTGGTTCAGCAGTTCCATCAGCGCCGCGATCGCGGTGTTGAAGCTGTGGCGCCGCCCGTAGTCGTCGCCGACCTTGGCGATGGTCTCGTGCAGCTGGCGGCGCAGCGTCTTCTGCGCCGCGGTCAGCGTCGCGCCGCCGGCCAGCACGGCGGCGACGTCGGGATGGTCCGGCTGCGACGCGTGCGTGGTGACTTCCCGCCAGAAGCGGCGCAGGAACCGGGCCATGCCCTCCACGCCGGCCTCGTTCCACTCGAGGCTCTGCTCCGGCGGCGCGGCGAACATCGAGAACAGGCGGACGGTGTCCGCGCCGAAGCGCTCGATCATCGCCCGCGGGTCCACGCCGTTGTTCTTCGACTTGGACATCTTCTCGACCGCGCCGACGTGCACCGGCTTGCCATCGGCGCGGAGCACCGCGCCGGCCACCCGTCCGCGCTCGTCGCGCTGCACGTCGACGTCGGCCGGGTTGATCCAGTCCTTCGAACCGTCCGGATTGTCGCGGTAGTAGGTCTCGGCGATCACCATGCCCTGGGTGAGCAGGTTGCGCGCCGGCTCGTCGCTCGACACCAGGCCCGCGTCCCGCATCAGGCGGTGGTAGAAGCGGAAGTACAGCAGGTGCAGGATCGCGTGCTCGATGCCGCCGATGTACTGGTCGATCGGCAGCCAATGGTCGGCGCGTGCGTCGACCTGCGCGTCGGCGCCCGGCGAGGTGTAGCGCGCGTAGTACCAGCTCGACTCCATGAACGTGTCGAAGGTGTCGGTCTCGCGCTCCGCGGGCCCGCCGCATTCCGGGCAGGTCGTCCGCCGCCAGTCCGGATCCGCCTTGATCGGCGAACCGGTACCCATGAACTCCACGTCCTCCGGCAGCAACACCGGGAGCTGGTCCTCGGGCACGGGCACCGCGCCGCACGCACCGCAGTACACCACCGGGATCGGGCAGCCCCAGTACCGCTGGCGGCTCACGCCCCAGTCGCGCAGGCGGAAGTTGACGCGGCGCGTCCCGCGCCCCTCGGCCTCGAACCGGTCGGCGATCGCGGCGAACGCCTCGTCGGAATCCATGCCGTCGAACTCGCCGGAGTTCACCAGCCATCCACGCTCGGTGTAGGCGCCCCGCTCGGCGATGCCGCGCTCGAAGTCCTCGACGGCCGCCACCGCCGCGGAGGTCGCATACGCGTCGGTGCTGCGGCCGCGCAGCGCCGACCGCATCGCGTCCGCGCCGACCCCTTCGGCGAGGTCGTGCCCGATCTCGCGAATCGCGTCGACCGTCGCCCGGTCCACCACCACCATCCTCACCGGCAGGTCGTGCGCGCGGGCGAACTCCCAGTCGCGCTGGTCATGGCCCGGCACGGCCATCACCGCGCCGGTGCCGTAGCCCATCAGGACGAAGTTGGCGACCCAGATCGGCAGCTCCTCGCCCGTGACCGGATGGATCGCGCGCAGGCCCGTGTCGCGGCCGCGCTTCTCCTGGGTCTCCAGCTCCGCCTCGGACACGCCCCCCTTCGACAGACCGGCGATGAATTCCGCGAGCGGCGCGTCGCCTTCCGCCGCCTGGCGCGCCAGCGGGTGTTCGCCTGCGATCGAGAGGTAGGTCACGCCCATGAGGGTGTCCGGGCGCGTGGTGTACACGCGCACCTGCGCGTCCGAATCCTTGACGTCGAACGCGAACTCCAGCCCCTCGGAGCGGCCGATCCAGTTGCGCTGCATCGTCTTGACCGGGTCGGGCCAGCCGTCGAGCGTGTCCAGCGCGTCGAGCAGTTCCTGCGCGTAGTCGGTGATCTTCAGGAACCACTGCGGGATCTCGCGCTTCTCGACCAGCGCGCCGGTCCGCCAGCCGCGGCCGTCGATGACCTGCTCGTTGGCGAGCACCGTCTGGTCGACCGGGTCCCAGTTGACGACCGCGTTGCGGCGGTACGCCAGGCCCTGCTTCATCAGCCGCACGAACATGCGCTGCTCGTGCACGTAGTAGTCCGGGCGGCAGGTGGCGAACTCGCGCGACCAGTCGATCGCGTAGCCCATCGACTGCAGCTGCGAGCGCATGTGCTCGATGTTGGCGTAGGTCCACTTCGCCGGCGCGGTGCGGTGCTTGATGGCGGCGTTCTCGGCGGGCAGGCCGAAGGCGTCCCAGCCCATGGGCTGCAGCACGTTGTGCCCGGTCATGCGCTTGTGGCGCGCGATCACGTCGCTGATCGTGTAGTTGCGCACGTGGCCCATGTGCAGCGCGCCCGACGGATACGGCAGCATCGACAGCACGAAGTACTTCGGCCTGGACGGGTCCTCGACCACCTCGAAGGCGCGGCGCGCGCTCCAGAAGCGCTGCGCGGCGGCTTCGACGGTCGCGGGCGGATAGGCGGTCGGGTCGGCGGGCGCTTCGGTCGGGTGCACGGCGGTGGCGTCGGCGGCGGGCGGCGGGGGGACCGGACAGCCTACCGCAGCGCACCAACCCCGTCATGCGCGCCCGTCCGCGCGCTCGCGCGCGCGAAGGCGGGCGACGCGAGGCCGGTATGATCGCCGCTCCACGCACCGGGACCCGCCATGACGCGCCTTTCGACCGCCCTGCTCGCCGTGCTTGCCGCCCTTGCGGCGCCCGCCCTGGCCCAGGCCCCCTCCGGCACCGGCACCACGCTGGCGCTGCAGTGCGAACGGCTCTTCGACAGCCGCGAAGGACGCGTGCTGGATGCGCGCACGATCGTGGTCCGCGACGGCAAGGTGGCCGCGGTCCTGCCGGGCCGCGCCGACGTGCCGGGCGCCACCGTGGTGGACCTGTCCGGACGCACCTGTTCGCCGGGCTGGACCGACCTGCACGTCCACCTGGGCAGCCAGTCGAGCCCGCAGAGCTACTCGGAAGGGTTCCGGATGGACGACGCGGACTACGCGTTCCGCTCGGTCGGCTTCGCCCGCAAGACGCTCATGGCCGGGTTCACCACCGTCCGAGACCTCGGCGGCGAGATCACCCCCAACCTGCGCGACGCGATCAACCAGGGCCTGGTCGAAGGGCCGCGGATCTTCGCCGCCGGCAAGTCGATCGCGACCACCGGCGGCCACGCCGATCCGACCAATGGCCTGAACTCCGACCTCGCGCACGTGATCGGCCCGCCCGGCCCGACCGAGGGCGTGGTCAATTCGCCGGAGGACGCACGCCAGGCCGTGCGCCAGCGCTACAAGGACGGCAGCGACGTGATCAAGATCACCGCCACCGGCGGCGTGCTGTCCTACGCGAAGTCGGGCGACGCACCGCAGTTCACGGTCGAGGAGGTCCGCGCGGTGGTCGAGACGGCGCGGGACTACGGCTACAGGGTCGCCGCGCACGCGCATGGGAAGGAAGGCATGAAGCGCGCGATCCTCGGCGGCGTCGACACCATCGAGCACGGCACCTACATGGACGAGGAGATCTTCCGGCTCATGAAGGAGCACGGCACCTGGTACGTGCCGACGATCCACGCCGGCCGCTTCGTCGCGGACAAGGCGAAGGTGCCGGGCTACTTCCCCGAGGTCGTGCGTCCCAAGGCCGAGCGGATCGGCGCGCTCATCCAGGACACCTTCGCGCGCGCGTACCGCGCCGGCGTGCGGATCGGCTTCGGCACCGACATGGGCGTGGGCCCGCACGGCGACAACGCGCGCGAGTTCGGCTACATGGTCGAAGCCGGCATGCCCGCGGCGGAAGCGCTGCGGACGGCGACGATCCATGCCGCCGAAGTGCTCGGCGTCGACGACCAGGGCGTGGTCGCCGAGGGGATGCGCGCCGACATCATCGCCATGCCCGGCAACCCGGTGGAGGACATCGCCGCCACCCTGGCCGTGGACTTCGTGATGAAGGACGGCGTCGTGTACCGGGCCCCGGGCGACCGCGCGCCGTGACCGGCATCGGCATGGAGTGGACCGGCTACGTGGCCGCGACCCTGACCACGCTGGCCTTCGTGCCACAGGCGATGAAGACGATCCGCACGCGCGACACGCGCAGCATCTCGCTGGGCATGTACGTGGTGTTCACCATCGGGATCGCCTTCTGGCTGCTCTACGGGATCGTGCTGCATTCCTGGCCGATGATCATCGCGAACGTGGTCACCTTCGCGCTGTCCGCGACGATCCTGGGCCTCAAGCTCCGGCACGGCTGACGCGCCGCTTGCATCCGCCCCGCCCCGCCTCCACCTGACTTGCACCACGCCCGCGAGGAGCCCGACATGGCCGACAGTCCCCACGTGTTCGACGCCACCGCCGCCACCTTCGAGGCGGAGGTGCTCCAGGCCTCGCTGCAGACCCCGGTGCTGGTCGATTTCTGGGCGGAGTGGTGCGGGCCGTGCAAGACGCTGGGCCCTGTGCTGGAAAAGCTGGCGGCCGAGTACAACGGCGCCTTCCGCCTGGCCAAGGTCGACGTGGACGCCGAGCAGCAGCTTGCGGCCGCGTTCCAGGTGCGCTCGATCCCGACCGTCTTCCTGGTCAGGGACGGCCAGCTGGTCGACGGTTTTCCCGGCGCCCTGCCCGAGGGCCAGCTGCGCGAGTTCCTCAAGCACCACGGCATCGAGCCGGGCGAGCCGGCGCAGCCGGGGCCCGCCGTGGAGGCCGACGCCGACGCCGCGCCGCCCCCGCCCGCCGACCCGCACGCCGAGGTAGTGCGGTTGCGGCACGCGGTCGCCGGGGCCCCCGACAAGGACGAGCTGAAGCTCGACCTGGCGCTGGCGCTGATGCGGACCGGCGCGGCGCGCGAGGCCGAGCAGTTGCTGGACGGGCTGCCGGCCAACCTGGCGACCGACGACCGCGCGCAGAACGCCCGCGCGCGCCTGGGCTTCTCGAAGCTTCTGCAGGACGCCCCGCCGCCGGAAGTGCTCGAGGCGGCCGTCGCCCGCGACCCGGCCGACCTGCAGGCCCGCCACCTGCTCGGCGTGCACCACGTGGTCGCCGGCCGCAGCGAGGCGGGCCTGGACCAGTTCATCGAGATCCTCCAGCGCGACCGCGCGTTCGGCGACGGCGTGGCGAAGCAGCGCCTGATCGAGGCCTTCCGCATCGTGGACGATCCCGCGGTGGTCGGCCGCTACCGCCGCCGCATGTCCTCGCTGCTGCTGGTCTGACCTCCGCGTGGCGATCACCGCCGCCTGGCTGCGCCGCGGACTCAACCTGTGGCCGCCGTTCCTGTTCACCGGGATCCACGTCGCCGAACTCGCCGACGACTGGACCTCCGCGCGCGTGGAACTGCGCATGCGGCCGTGGAACAGAAACTACGTCGGCACCCATTTCGGCGGGTCCCTGTTCGCGATGACCGACCCGTTCTGGATGCTGCTGATGCTCCACGCCATCGGGGACGACCACATCGTGTGGGACCGGGCCGGCGAGATCGTGTTCGAGAAACCCGGCCGGGGCACGGTCAGCGCGACGTTCCGGCTGGACCCGGCGACCGTGGCGTCCATCCGCGCCGGCACCGCGGACGGCGACAAGCACCTGCGCTGGTTCGAGACGGACGTCATGGACCGGGAGGGCGACGTGGTCGCCCGCGTCCGCAAGCAGCTCTACGTCCGCCGCAAGCGCGGCCGCTGAGGCCCCGGGTCACGACGCCGGGCAGCCACCGCGCGCGGCGGTGCGCCACGCGCGGCCGCGTCGTATCCTCGGCACGCCCCGGCCGCCGCCAACATGAACGCAGACCACGCGCCCGCAGACGACGAGAACGCGACGCTCCCGACCCGGATGGAGATCGCCGAACCGCTGCCCGACATCGAGGGCTACCGGCTGCTGCGCGTGCTCGGCCACGGTGGCATGTCCACGGTCTACCTCGCCGAACAGGAGTCGCTCGGCCGCGAGGTCGCGGTCAAGGTCATGCTCCCCGAGGCGCTGGCCGACGAGGTCAGCCGCCGGCGGTTCGAGAACGAGGCGCGCACCGTGGCGCGGCTCGAGCATCCCAACATCGTGGGCATCTTCGAGGTCGGTCGCACCCGGGACGGGCTGCCGTTCTACGCGATGCCCTGCCTTGCGCGCGGCCACCTCGGCCAGCGCCGTTTCCACGACGACCCCGACGCGGAACCGCAGATCATCGCGATCCTGCGCGCGCTGCTCGCGGCCCTCGACTACGCGCACGCGCGCGGCATCGTGCACCGGGACGTCAAGGCCGAGAACGTGCTGTTCGACGATGCCGGCCGCGCCCTGCTCGCCGACTTCGGCATCGCGCTGCGCAAGGGCTTCGGACCGCGCGTGACCACTGCCGGCCTGGCGGTGGGAAGCACCGCCTACATGGCGCCCGAACAGGCCCGCGGCGAGGAAGTCGACGGCCGCGCGGACCTGTACAGCGTCGGCGTGCTCGCGTGGGAGATGCTCACGGGCGAACTGCCGTACGCCGCGGGCGACGCGCTGTCGATGGCAGTGATGCACGCCCAGGATCCGATCCCGAAGCTGCCGCCCGGCCTGCGCCACTGGCAGCGCTTCATCGACCGCGCGATGGCCAAGCATCCGACGCAGCGCTTCCGCGACGCCGGCCAGATGCTCGAGGCCCTGGATCGCATCGAGAACCGGCGCCCCATCCCCGGCGCCGCGGCGGCCCGCCGGCTCGCCAACCGCATCGGCCCGCCGCAGCGCTGGCCCAGGCCGCTGTGGGCGGCCGTGCTGCTGGTGGCGGCAGGCGCGCTGGGCGTGACGATGCAACTGCAACGCGACCCGGTCGACGGCTTCCTGCGGCCCGCGCCCGCGGGGGGAACGACGAACCCGACCGCGCCGGAAGTGCCCGCGGCCGGCGACGACGCGGCGATGCAGGCGAACGCGTCCCCCGCCACGGCGCTGCTGGCCGCCGCGCAGGACCAGATCGAGGCACGCAACCTGACCCTGCCCGAAGGCGGCAACGCGCACGACAGCGTGCTGGCGGCGGCCGAAACCGAGCCCGACCACCCCGAGCTCCCGGCCGTCGCCGATGCGCTTGTCGACGCCTATGCCGCCGAGATCTCGCGCCACCTGGAGGGTGGCAACGTGGCGCGGGCGCGGGACTACCACGATCGCGCCACGGAGATCGCCGAGCGTGCGGGCCGCGCGGGCGGTCCGGCGACCACGCGGCTGCGCGAAGGCGCCGTCGCGGCCTTGTCCAGCAGCGTCGACCGCGCCGGCGAACGCTACGACCGCGACCGCGCCCTGGCGCTGGCCTCGCAGGCGGCGGGCTTCGGTGCGACGGCCGCGGACGTCGCGCGGCTCCAGCAGAAGGCCAGGGCTGTCCTGCAGAGCGGCGACCGCGTGCCCGGCGACGCGGCCGGCGCGGTGCTGGTCAGGCACGGCGACGGAATGCTCGCCGCGGCGCCACGCGAGGTCACCCGCGGCGAGTACGCGCGTTTCGCGCGCGCCACCGGGCGGCCGGCGTCGCTGTGTCGAGAACGCGCCTCGCCGCTGCGCATCCTTTCGCCGCGCAGCTGGCAGTCGCCGGGCTTCCAGCAGAACGACGGGCATGCAGTCGTCTGCGTGTCGTGGAGCGACGCCGACGCCTATGCCCGCTGGCTCAGCCAACGCAGCGGCCACCGCTACCGGCTCCCCGATGCAGGCGAGTTCCAGGCGGCCGCGTCGGTCGCGGTCGGCGGCACGCCCGCGGTGGCGGAATGGCTCCAGCCGTGCGGCGCCTCCTGCCGGCAGCGGATCACGGCGGGCACGTCGTGGCAGGGCGCGAAGGGATCGGAGCCGCGTGACTCCGACCGCGGCTATCCCGACGTCGGCTTCCGCCTGGTCCGCGAACTCTGACCTGCCGGCGGCCGCGGCTACAATCCGCAGATGCCGCATCCCCACTCGCTTGGCCGCCGACTGCAGCGTCTGTTCCTGACCGGCCTGCTCACCCTCCTGCCCATCTGGCTGACGTGGGTCGTGGTCAAGTTCGTCTTCGTGCTGCTGAGCGACCTCAGCCAGCCGTGGGTCCGGCCGACGACGGCCGAGATCGCCGCGCGCGACCCGCTGCTGGCGTGGGTCGCCGATCCCTGGGTGCAGACCGCGCTCGCGCTGGTGGCCACCATCCTCGTGATCCTGATGGTCGGCTGGCTCGCGCGCCGCGTGGTCGGGCAGCAGGCGCTCCGCTGGTTCGAGGCGTTCGTCGCGCGCGTCCCCCTGGCGGGCACCGTCTATGGCAGCGCGCGCAAGCTGCTCGACATCCTGCAGACCAAGCCCGACGGCACGCAGCGCGTGGTCTTGATCGATTTCCCGCACACGGAAATGAAGACCCTCGGCTTCGTCACCCGCACCGTGCGAGAGCGGGGCACCGGGCGCGAACTGGCGGCGGTGTACGTGCCCACCACGCCGAACCCGACCTCCGGCTACCTGGAGATCGTCCCGGTGGAGAAGATCACGCCCACCGACTGGACCGTCGACCAGGCCATGAGCTTCATCATCTCCGGTGGCGCCGTGTCCCCCGACGAGATTCCCTTCGCGCCGCCCCCGCAGCCGGACCCGCCGCGCGGGGCGTGACCTTCGGCCCATGGCGTGCGCGGGCTGGCGGGCGAGTCTCGGGGTTTATCCTGACCGACCGCCTCACGGAGACCGCGCATGCGCCAGACGACCCGATCCCTTCCGACCCGGACCCTCGCGCTCGCGCTCGCCGCCGCGCTCGGTGCGGGCCTCGCCGGCTGCGCCACGACGCCCGGCGGCGGTGGAACCACGGTCGCGGGCGCCGCCTCCGCGGAGGCGAAGGCCGAGAAGCTCGACCAGCTTTACGCGCAGTACTGGGAGGAACTGCTGGCGCTCAACCCGCTGCAGGCCACCTTCCAGGGCGACCCGCGCTACAACGACCAGCTCCCGAACTTCCTGTCGCAGGAATACCGCGACCGCAGCGAGCAGTTCACGAAGGACTGGCTCGCGCGCGTGGAGGCCGTGGGTCCGCAGGGCCTGACCGGGCAGGACCTGCTGAGCTACCAGATCTTCGTGCGCGACGCGAAGAATTCGCTCGAGGGAAACCAGTTCCCCGGCTGGATGCAGCCGCTCAACCAGTTCTACAACTTCGGTGCGATGGCCGTGCAGCTCGGCTCGGGTACCGGCGCGCAGCCGTTCAAGACCGTCGAGGACTACGACAACTGGCGCAAGCGCGCCAGCCGGATGCCGGTGATCTTCGACGAGGCGATCGCGAACATGCGCATCGGCATGGCGAACGGCGTCGTGCAGCCGCGCCCGCTGATGGAGAAGGTGATCCCGCAGTTCGACCAGGTCATCAAGGACGATCCGGAGCAGACGCTGTTCTGGATGCCGATCAGGAACATGCCGGCCGACTTCCCCGCGGACGAAAAGGCGCGCATCACCGCCGAGTACCGCACGATGATCGCCGACGAGCTCATGCCCGCCTATCGCGAGCTGCGCACGTTCGTCGCCAACGAGTACATGCCCGCCACGCGCGACAGCGACGGCATGGCCGCCCTTCCGAACGGCGAGGCCTGGTACGCGTACAACGCGCGCAGCTCGACCACGACCGACCTGAGCCCGGCGCAGATCCACCAGATCGGCCTGGACGAGGTCGAGCGCATCCACGGCCTGATCCGCACCGAGGTCATGGCCAAGGTGGGCTTCGACGGCTCGCTGCAGGACTTCTTCAAGTTCATGGCGACCGACCCGCGCTTCCAGTTCGAGAGCGAGGCGGCGCTGCTGGCGCATTACCGTGGCCTCGAGGCGACGGTGAACCGGAACGTGCCGAAGCTGTTCTCGCTCACGCCGAAGGCCGGCTTCGAGATCCGCCCGGTCGAGCCGTTCCGCGCGCAGTCGGCGGCCGGCGGCTCGTACATGCGGCCGAGCGAGGACGGTTCGCGCCCGGGCATCTTCTACGTCAACACCTACGACCTGCCGACGCGGCAGACGTGGGACGCCGAGGACCTGTTCCTGCACGAGGCGATCCCCGGCCACCACTTCCAGCTCGCGCTGCAGCAGGAACTCACCGGCCTGCCCGCCTTCCGCCGCTTCGGCGGCGAGACCGCGTTCACCGAAGGCTGGGGCCTGTACTCCGAGTCGCTGGGCAAGGACCTGGGCCTGTACACCGACCCGTACAACTACTTCGGCTACCTGCAGAACGAGCTGTGGCGCGCCATCCGCCTGGTCGTCGACACCGGCCTGCACAGCAAGGGCTGGACCCGCGAGCAGGTGATCGCCTACATGCTGGAGAACTCGGCCACCGCCGAGACCCCGGCGATCTCCGAGACCGAGCGGTACATGGCCATCCCGGGCCAGGCGCTGGCGTACAAGATCGGCGAGCTGAAGATCAAGGAACTGCGTGCCCGCGCGGAAGCCGAGCTCGGCGCCGACTTCGACATCCGCGCCTTCCACGCCGAAGTCCTGAAGGACGGCTCGGTCCCGCTGGACGTGCTCGAAGCCAAGATCGACCGCTGGATCGCCGAGCGGAAGGGCTAGCCTCCCGCACCCTGTCGTCCCGAGCGCAGCGAGGGACCTGCTTTCCTGTCGGGGAAGCACGAAGGGCCGGCATGAGCCGGCCCTTCAGCTGCCCCGCGCGCCGCGCGACAAGCAGCAGTCAATCCCCGTCGTCGGGGCAGGCGTCCTGGTCGAGGTTGTTGCAGAAGCCGTCCGCCTCGGTGAACGTCTGGTTGCCGAAGCTTCCGTTCGGCCGGCGCTCGATGGCACCCACTTCGACTTTCAACGGCGTGTCCGCGGGGAGCGATGCGAGGTACTCGGGCGGCACCGCGACGCTGTCCGCGCCGTTGGGCACGCGCGTCGCGAAACGGAACCCGCTCAACGCGGGATCCTCGGGTTCAAGCACCACCTCGTAGCCGGCGATGTCGGCCTCGTCCGCGAACGCGAATCCCGGCGGCAGCGTGGTGCACGCACCCAGGTCCCCGCCGAATTCCCATGAGATCCCGCTGCCGTCGAAGTCGACGTCCGCGGGTGCCGGCGGCAGCACGTGGGTGAGCGCGGTGGCACCGTAGACCTGTTCGCCGTCGGCGAGCTTGAGGCGGAAGCGATAGGTGCCCGCCGGGAACCGCTCGAGGAACTCGGGGAGCGTCACCACCAAGTCTTCCGGGTCTTCGGCAAGACCGGCTTCGCAGACCGGCTCGGCGCTCTCGAAGAAGTTCTCGGTGAGGTTCTGGTCGCGCAGTCCCGCGAGCGCCTGGTTCCTGAAGATCACCTTGCGGGCGGGATCGACGATGCGGGCCTCCTTCCATCCGTCCGCGTCGAAGAGCACGTGGAAGCCGATGTCGCCGTCGGTCGCGTTGATTTCGATCAGCACCCGGCATTCGTCCAGCCCGCCGCAGGGCGCGTCGGCCGATGCGACGGTCGATGCGCAGGCCAGGCCGAGCGACAGGGCGATCACACCGGGCACCTTTGCCCGCAGGGTCCCTGGATTGCGCACGGACATGCCGCCCGCGCCTGAAGAGGATCGGTTCATGGTTGCACCTCCCGGTCTTTCCGAACCCCCCCGGTCCCCTCGCGCCCCTGCCGATGGCTGGCACCGGACCATCGCGTGGCGGGGCCATCCGGCCTCGCCACGGGCCCATGGCGCGTCGAACCGCCCGGTCCTCGTCGCCTCATCCACCATCGTCGTCGGGCCGGACCGCCCGGTTCCGGGCGGCCGGCGCTCGCGCGGGTCCGCCCCAAGGGTGCGCGCCCGCTTCTTCCCCTTCCGTGAAGGAAACGTTCAGGTCGCGGATCGGTCCGTCAGGCGCGCGAGTCCCGCCGGCCGCCGCGGCCCTGGCTCGCGCCGCGATGCTGCTTCGGACCCGCGTGCGATTGCGGACCACGCTGGCCGGGCTTGCCGTGCGGCCGGTTGGCCTTCCTGCGCGGCGCGGCGTTGCCGCCCGGGCGGCGGGCGCCCGGCGCGTCGGAGCCCATGCGGATGGGCTGGCTCGGCTCGAAGCCCGACACCGTCTCCATCGCCATGTCGTCCTTCAGGATGCGCTGGATCTGGCGCAGCAGCTGCGCTTCGTCCGGCGACACCAGCGAAAGCGCCTCGCCGCGCGCGCCGTTGCGCCCGGTGCGGCCGATGCGGTGCACGTAGTCCTCGGCGACCATCGGCAGGTCGTGGTTGATCACCAGCGGCAGGTCCGGGATGTCCAGGCCGCGGGCGGCGACGTCGGTCGCGACCAGGATCCGCGCCTTGCCGGCCTTGAACGCGTTGAGCGCCTTCTGCCGCTGCGCCTGGCTCTTGTTGCCGTGGATCGCGACCGCGGGCAGGCCGTCCTTCTCCAGCTGCTCGGCGAGCCGGTTGCAGCCGTGCTTGGTCTTGCCGAACACCAGCACCTGGTCGGTGTGGCGCTCGCTGAGGATCTTCACCAGCAGCGCGCGCTTGCGGCCGCTGTCGACCGGATGCACGCGGTGCGCGATCGTGTCGGCGATGGTGTTGTTGGCCGCGACCTGCACCTGCTTCGGGTCACGCATGAACTCCAGCGCCAGCGCCTTGATGCGCGGCTCGAACGTGGCCGAGAACAGCAGCGTCTGCCGCTGCGACGGCACGCGCTTGAGCACGCGCTTGATCGCCGGCAGGAAGCCCATGTCCAGCATGCGGTCCGCCTCGTCGAGCACCAGCAGCTCGACGCCGTCGAGCTTCGCGCTGCCGCGCTCGAGGTGGTCGATCAGCCGGCCCGGGCATGCGACCAGCACGTCGCAGCCGCGGCGCAGCTGGTCGACCTGCGGCTGCATGCCGACGCCGCCGAAGATGGTGGTGACGTTGAGCCGCAGGTGGCGGCCGTAGGTCTTGATGCTGTCGCTGACCTGCACGGCCAGTTCGCGGGTGGGCACCAGCACCAGCGCGCGCGGACGGCGCGGGCCGGCCGGCGGGGTCTGCTTCGCCAGGCGCTGCAGCAGCGGCAGGCCGAACGCGGCGGTCTTGCCGGTGCCGGTCTGGGCACCGCCCAGCACGTCGTGCCCGGCGAGCACGAGCGGGATGGCCTGGGCCTGGATGGGGGTGGGGGTGGCGTAGCCGCCTTCGGCGAGCGCGCGCAGCAACGCGGGCGAAAGCCCGAGGGTTTCGAAAGACATGTTGAGCTCCGATGCATGGACCGCCGCCGGCCATGCCGGAGCGGACACTCGAAGCTTTTCCCGATACCGCGCTGCGAGCGTGAGATTGGACGAGGCCGCGGTGCGGCCGTCGTGTCCGTGCGACGAAAGGCGTGCGGGGATATGGGCCGGTTCGCATGCCGGCGCGGGGCGCGGGCCGGTCGCGGGGACCGTTGCGAGGGGCGGCGGGCCAACCGGAAAACAGTTCAGCCGTGCGCGGACGGCGCGGACTCTACGCGAATCAGGCGTCCCGCGCCACGTCCCGCCGCCCGGCATTCATGCGCCGGCCGGTCCCGCCAGCGCCTGCACGAGGGTGACCAGCCCGATCAGGAGCACCAGCGCCAGCGCGATCTGCCGGAACCGTGCCTGGGGAATGCGCCGCAGCGCGGCCCGGCCCAGCCACGTGCCCGCGACCGCCACCACCACCAGTGCCGGGATCCATGCCAGCGGCACCTCCTCCATGTAGCCGTGCCGCCAGTAGACGACCGCGCGGGTCGCATCCACGCCCAGGTCGATCGCCGCGGACGTGGCGACGAACACCTCCTTGCGCAGGGCGAAGGCGGCCATCGTGACGCCCCGGATCGCGCCACCCGTGCCGACCAGCCCCGCCATCAGGCCCGACAACGTGCCCCCGACCGCCGCGTTGCGCGCGCTCGGCGCGAGCGTCCAGGCCGGGCGCAGGAGGAACGTGGCACTGGTCCCCACGAGGAACACCGCCAGAACGCGCTCCAGCCACGCGCCCGACAGCAGGCCGCTCGCGAGTGCTCCCACGGCGACCGCGACCACGGCCGGCAGCCCCAGCTTGAGCAGCAGCACGCGGTCGATGCCGTGCCGGAACAGCCCCAGCTTCGCGAGGTTGCTCGCGAGGTGGAACAGCGCGACCAGTCCGAGCACCGTGGTCAGGGGCAGGAAGAAGTTCGCCAGCGGCACGAAGAACACCGACGAGCCGAAGCCGCCGATCGTGCCCGCGGTCTCCGCCAGCAGGGCCAGCGCGAGGAACAGCAGGGTCCGGCCCATGCCCGGCATCAATCGTCCAGCGTGTCGCCGGGCTGGCTCGGCGACATGCCGCCACACCGGCACGCGTCGAGCGGAAATCCGCAGTAATGAAACCGGACCCGCATCGCCCACTCCCGCTCTTGCCAGGCGACTCCGCCAGGCGACTCCGCCAGGCGACTCCGCCAGGCGACGCTAGCACGCTGAACGGGCGCCCGCCCGGCGCCATGACCTTCGACACCCGCCTGCGCCGGGGGCGCGGCGTAGCATCGGCCGGCGTTGCCGTGGGCGGGCCGTGCCCGACTGCCTTGCGCCCGCGAGCATTCCTTCCGCCTCCTGGAGTTCCCAGTGACCAAGCCCAAGATCCTGCTGCTCTCGTTCTCCGTCGCGCTGGCGCTGGCCGCCTGCGACCGCGACGCCGCCCCGGCCGCCGACGGCGCCGGCGCCGCCGCCTCCACCGAGCTGACGCTCGACGAGAGCAACCTGCCCCCGTTCAACCAGCTCGCCGCCGACCAGCTCGACCCGTCGAAGAACGCGTGCACCGACTTCGCCGGCTACGTCAACGGCAAGTGGCTGGCCGCCAACCCGATCCCCGGCGACCGCACCAGCTGGGGCGCGTTCGAGATGCTGGGCGAGCGTTCGCTGGAGATCCAGCGCCAGTTGGCCGAGCAGGCCGCCGGGATGGAGAACGCGGACGGGGTGAAGGCCATCGTCGGCGACCTGTGGGCGACCGGCATGGACGAGGCCGCGATCGAGGCCCAGGGCATCGCGCCGATCCAGCCCATGATCGACGCGATCACCGCGATCGACTCGCCCGAGGCGATCGCCGAGTACCTGCGCACCAGCGCCGCCGACGGCCGCATGGTGCTGTTCGGCTTCGGTCCGGAGGCCGACTTCAAGGACTCCGACATGAACATCGCCTACGCCGTGCAGGGCGGCCTGGGCCTGCCGGACAAGACCTACTACTTCGACGCCGACAAGGCGGAGAAGCTGGAGGCCTACCAGGCGCACGTCGCCAAGGTGCTCGAGCTGTCGGGCGTGCCGGCCGACGAGGCCGCGGCGCAGGCCGGACGCGTGATCGCATTCGAAACGCGGCTTGCCGAGGCTTCGAAGTCGACCGAGGAGTTCTCGCGCGACGTCTCGCTGTACTACAACCCGGTCTCGCTGGCCGATGCCGACGCACTGGCCCCGAACTTCCCGTGGACCCGCTTCTTCGAGTCTCAGGGCGTCGACAAGCCGGAGATGTTCTCGCTGTCGGTGCCGGACTTCCACAAGGAGGTCAGCGAGATGATCGCCGACGTGCCGGTCGAGGACTGGCGGGCGTACCTTCGCTTCCACCTGGTCGACGACGCCTCGCCGTTCCTGGCCGATGCGTTCGTGCAGCAAAACTACAACTTCTACGGCAAGGCCCTGCGCGGCCAGGCGGAGATCCAGCCGCGCTGGAAGCGCACGCTCGGCACGATCAACAACGTCGCCGGCGAGGCGCTGGGCCAGATGTACGTGGACGTGGCCTTCTCGCCCGAGTCCAAGCAGCGCATGCAGCAGCTGGTCGAGAACCTGAGCGAGGCGCTGAAGGTCCGCATCGAGAACCTCGAGTGGATGTCCGAGGAAACGAAGGAAAAGGCCATGGAGAAGTGGGCCGCCTTCACCCCGAAGATCGGCTACCCGGACAAGTGGCGCGAGTGGACCGGCCTGGACACCGCCCGCGACAGCTACATCGGCAACGTGCTGGCGGCCAACAAGTTCAACTACGAGTGGCAACTGGGCAAGATCGGCGAGCCGGTCGACAGGACCGAGTGGGGCATGAGCCCGCAGACGGTCAACGCCTACTACAACCCGCTGGCCAACGAGATCGTGTTCCCGGCCGCCATCCTGCAGCCGCCGTTCTTCGACGCGGACGCCGACCCGGCGCTCAACTACGGCGGCATCGGCGCTGTGATCGGCCACGAGATGATCCACGGCTACGACGACCAGGGCAGCCGCTTCGGGCCGTCCGGCAACTTCGAGAACTGGTGGACGGATGCCGACGCCAAGGGCTTCACCGGCCTGACCGACCAGCTGGTCACCCAGTTCGGCGAGTACGAGGCCGCGCCGGGCAGGATGGTCAACGGCAAGCTGACGCTGGGCGAGAACATCGCCGACCTCGGCGGCCTGGCCGTCGCCCACGACGCGATGAAGCGCGCCACCGAGGGCCAGCCCGATCCGATGATCGACGGCTTCACCCGCGACCAGCGCTTCTTCATGAACTGGGCCACCGTGTGGCGCCGCAACTTCACCCCGGAGGAGCTCAACGTGCGCCTGGCGACGGACTCCCATGCGCCGGCGAACTTCCGTGCGGTCGGTGCGCCGTCGAACCTGCCGGCCTTCGCCGAGGCCTTCAACTGCAAGCCGGGCGATCCGATGGTGCGCGAAGGCGACGACCAGATCGTCATCTGGTAAGCGCCGCCCACCGCGTCGCGACGAAGGCCCGGCACCCGCCGGGCCTTCTTTTTTGGTCGCGTCCCGCGCCGTCCAAACCCGCGTGAAGCCGCGTTCATGGCGACCGGAAACCGGTTGCTAGACTCGCGCGCCTCGGGACCTGCCGGGGTCCCGCTCCCCCCCAGAGCCGCGAGGTACCCCGCATGCCCAGCACGCCACGCCGCGTCCTGCCCGCCCTCCTCTCCGCGTCGATCGGCCTGGCGCTCGCGTTGCCGACCGCCGCCGCGGCCAAGGACGCGAAGGCCTGCGAGGACTTCGACGCCCACGCCAACGCCGCCTGGTACGCGTCGCATCCGGAAGGCGTGCCCGCCTCGGCGATGGGCGAACTGGCCGCGCGCGCGGATGCGCAAGTGGCGCAACTGCTGCAGGGCGCGATGTCGGCCCCGCAGGGCCCGCTCGAAACTTGGCTGGGCCACCTCTATGCCGGCGCCCTGGACGACGCGGCGATCGAGCGCGCCGGCACCACGGCGATCGCCCCGCTGCTGGCCGAGGTCGACAAGGTGCGCCGCGCGCGCCACGTCGCGCCGGCCATCGCGACGTTGCACCGTGCCGGCATCCCGGTGGTCGTCGACACGTCGGTTGGCCCCTCCGGCGACACGCTGGCGGTGGCGCTGGCGCAGGGCGGCCTGGGCCTGGGCGACCCCGCGTTCTACACGCGCGACGGCGCCGAGGCCGAGGCGCTGCGAGGGAAATACCGCGCGTACGTGCAGCGGATGCTCGAACTGGGCGGCATGCCCGCGGCGGAGGCCGCCGCCCAGGCGCAGGTCGTGCTCGACGTGGAGACGCGCATCGCCGCGACCTCGCGCCCGCTGTCGCTGCTGCGCGCGGAGCCGGCGCGCGGACGCGAATCGTTGTCCGTGTCCGGGCTCGATCGCCAGTACCCGAGGCTGCAGCCGGCGTCGCTCCTGCAGGCCGCCGGCTCGACGTCGGCGCAGGTCATGGCCGACCCGCAGTGGCTGGCGAAGGTCGAAGCGCTCGCGGGCGAGATCGAGCCCGCGCAATGGCGAAGCTACCTGCGCTTCCACGTCGCGGACGCGATGGCGCCATCGCTCCCCAAGGCCTGGCGCGACGCGCATTTCGCCTTCCACGGCCCGAACCTCGAGGGCCGCGTGCGTGCCCCGGACGCCGCGGCGCGCGCGACGCTCGCCACGCAGGAACTTGCGCCACATGTGCTTGGCCAGGCCTACGCGGCGCGTTACCTGTCCCCGGCGGATGCCGACCGCGCCCGGGGGATCGCCACCCGCGTGCGGGACGCGTTCGCCCAGGCCGTGCCCGGCGCGCCGGCGCTCGATGCCACGGCGCGTGCCGCCGCGCAGTCGCGCCTGGCGACCCTGCAGCTGGAGATCGGTGCGGCCGGCCCCGCGATCGATGCCACCACCCTGCCCGCGCTCGATCGCGCGAACCACGCCGCGAACGTGCTCGCCGCGCGTGCATGGCGCCAGGCGCGGTCGTTCGCACGCGCGGGCCAGCCCTCCGGCAGCGCGGCGACAGTCCCCGCATGGCGTCCCGTCCTTGCCTGGCTGCCGGACGCCAATCGCCTGGTGGCCACGCCCGCGGTGCTGCAGGCACCGGTCTTCGACGCCTCGCAGCCGCCCCCCGCGCAGTACGGTGCACTGGGCGCCATGCTCGGCCACGAGCTGTCCCATGCCGCCGGGGTCGAGGCCATGGCCGAACCCGCCAACCGGCTGGTCGCGCAATACGTCGCCTTCCCGATCCCGGAGGCCATTGGCGTCGCGTACGACAGCCGGCGCACCGCGGCCGAGCAGATGGCGGACCTCGCCGGGGTGGAGCTCGCGCTCGCCGCGCACGCGGCCGCCGAACCCGGCGCGGACGCCGCGGCCACGCAGGCGTTCGCACGCGGCTGGGCGGGCCTGTGGCCGCAACGCCTGGCACCGGCGCAGGCGCAGGCGGCCGCCCGTGGTTCGGCGCACCCGCCGGGCTACTGGCGCGTCAACGGCCCGCTTCGCAACCAGCCCGCGTTCGCGACCGCCTTCGAGTGCAAGGCGAAGGACGCGATGTCGGTGGACGCGGACGCCCGGGTCGGGATCTGGAAGTAACTGCCGGCGGCCCCGCGGCCTCAGCGCACGATGCGCGGCCGCGGTGGCCCCCGCCGTCCGAAGGGCGGCTGCCCGCGCCAGTAGCGGATCAGCAGCCAGCCGAACAGCATGCCGCCCAGGTGCGCGAAGTGCGCCACGCCCGGTGCCGTGCCGGTGATGCCGAGCAGCAGGGTGATCACGCCGTACACGATGACCAGCGTGCGCGCCTTCATCGGGATCGGCGGGATCAGCAGCATCACGCGCTGGTTCGGGAACAGCATGCCGTAGGCCAGCAGCAGCCCGAACACGCCACCGGACGCGCCGACGGTCGGGTACGACAGGCCCGTCTCCGACAGCATCCACGACGCGACCACCAGCTGGCACAGTCCGGCCCCGGCGACGCACGCCAGGTAGTAGGTCGCGAAGCGGCGGTTGCCCCACGTGTACTCGAGCGGCGCGCCGAACATCAGCAGCGCCAGCATGTTGAACAGCAGGTGCGGCAGGTTGCCGTGCAGGAAGCCGTAGGTCAGCAGCTGCCACGGGAGGAAGCCCTGGGCCTGCGCGTAGGGGTCGAGGGACGCGTCGCCCAGCGGCCAGAGCATGAAGGCGCCGAAGACCGCGTTGCCGAGCAGCATCTGGAGCGCGAACGCGACGCCGTTGGCGATCAGCAGCGCCTTGGTGACGGGTGGAATGTTGGAGAACATCGGGCATCCTTGTCGGTGCCGCGCCATGATACCGGCTGGCCTTGCGCCACCCCGCCTCACTCGCCGGGCGGCCCCCAAAGGGCGGCATCCAGTGACTTCGCGCGGCGCGCCACGCGGCCGCCCTCGACCGCGACGCCTTCGCCGCGGAGTCGCTCGACCTGCTCCCGTCGCCCCTCCGAGCCTTCGGGGAAGGCGATGCGGCCGTCGGCCCTGACGACCCGGTGCCAGGGCAGCGCGGGATCCTGGTTTCCGGACAGCACGCGGGCCGCCAGGCGGGCGCGCCCGGGTAGCCCCGCGCGCGCCGCGACCTCGCCGTAGCCGGCCACCTGGCCCCGCGGGATCGCGCGGACCGCGGCGAGGATGCGCCCGGCGGCAACTTCCGGCGAAGCACGGCCGCCCGGCCGGTCGGCGCGGGTGGCCCGGTGTGGCTGGCGTCTGTCCGGCGTGCGGGGCATGCGCGCATGGTGCCGGCCGGACGGCCGCGCGTCAGCCCCGCCTTGCCGCGACCCGCCGCTGCGCTACCATCGCCCCGACCGCCGAGAACGGGACGCGCCATGAACTTCGAGCAGATCCGCACCCATCTCACCGGCAACGGCTACCGCATCTCCATGCAGGAGCCCTACGTGCTTTGCGTGGAACTGTCGCTGGAACAGGGCAGTCGCCAGCAGGCGATCTACCTGTCGGAAATGGAGGACGACGACGGCCGCTGTTTCCTCCGCGTCAGCACCGCCGTGGCGCCGACCGATGCCTTCGACGCGAAGAAGGCGCTGGCATTCAACTGGGAGAGCCGCGTCGGCTACCTCGCGACCGGGGAGCACGACGGCGTCCCGTACCTGCACCTGGTCGAGAACCGGCCCTACGACAGCCTCAGCGGCTCGGAACTCGACCGGCTGGTGCTGGAGATCGGCGGCCTGGGCGACCGGATGGAGCGCGTCCTGTCGTCGGAAGCGGACCTGCTCTGAGACCGGCCGGCCGCGTCCAGGTCAGGCCCAGCCCAGCGCCTGCATGCCGCGCAGCAGCAGGTAGGCGATCCCGCCGGCCATCGGGATCGTCAGGATCCACGCCCAGATCATCTTCTCCACGACCGTCCAGCGGATCGCGTTGAGCCGCTTCGACGTGCCCACGCCCATGATCGCCGACGAGATGTTGTGCGTGGTCGACACCGGGATGCCCAGCGACGACGCGCCCAGGATCACCGAGGCGGCGCTGGTTTCCGCCGCGAAGCCGTGGATCGGGTGGAGCTTCACCAGTTTGTGGCCGAGCGTCTTGATGATCCGCCAGCCGCCCGCCGCCGTGCCCGCGGCCATCACCAGCGCGCAGGTGACCTTGATCCAGAGGTCGATGTCGCCCTCGGCGAGCGCGCCCTCGGACGGATGAAGGAACGCGAGCAGCGACGGGAGGTCGTCGAGCGTCCCGGCCGCCTCCGCGCCCACCAGCGCCAGGGCGATGATGCCCATGGTCTTCTGGGCATCGTTCATGCCGTGCGCGAAGCCCATGCTCGCCGCGCTGACGATCTGGAACTTGCCGAAGAAGCCGTTCACCCATCGCGGCCGCGCCATGCGTGCGAGCACGCCGCCGCTGCGCGCCATCATCGAGATGATGAAGAACAGCACGCCCATCACTGCGAATCCGGCCATGAAGCCGAGCATGGGCGAACTCACCATCGGCACCACCACCTTCCAGAGCACGCCGCCGCTCTTCCACAGCGGTTCCTTCGGCTCGGACCAGATGATCGCGGCGATGTCGTTGTGCGCGGCGGCGAGCGCGGCGCCCAAGAGCCCGCCGATGAGGGCGTGCGACGAAGAGGAGGGCAGGCCCACGTACCAGGTGATGAGGTTCCAGGTGATGCCGCCGAGCAGCGCGCACATCACCAGCTGGGAGCCGACCTCGACCACGCCCACGTCGATCAGGCCGGACGCGATGGTCTTGGCCACCGCGGTGCCCGCCAATGCGCCGATGAGGTTCATGCCCGCGGCCATGCCGACGGCCTGCATCGGTGTCAGGACCTTGGTCGCGACGACCGTGGCGATGGAGTTGGCGGTGTCGTGGAAGCCGTTGATGTACTCGAAGACCAGGGCGACGAGCACGACGGCCACGACCAGCGCGAGCGCGACGTCCATCAGGAGTTCTTCAGCACGATCCCGTAGCAGACCACGCCGGCCTCGCGGCAGCGGTCGATGGCCTTCTCGAGGATCTCGAAGAACTCCTTCAGCAGGAACATCTGCAGGTGGTCGAGCTGGCCCGAATAGATGTCCCGGTAGAGTTCGAGCATGAGGCGGTCGGCCTCGTTCTCGATCGAGCGAAGCTGGTCGCCCAGCCGCTTCATCGGCTCGAGCTTCATGCGGGGCAGTTCGCGGACCATCTCCACCACCACCCCCGCCGCCTTCTCCAGCATCGAGGCGCGCGGGGCGAAGTCGATCTTCGCGAGGTGCTCGGTCGCCAGGGCGTAGCGCTCGGCGAACTTCTCGACCTGCTTGGGGATCCGGTACAGGGCGGAGCCCAACGCCTCGATGTCCTCGCGCTCGATCGGGGTGATGAAGCTGTCGACGAGCTCCTGGCTGATGCGGTCCGAAGCCGCGCGCTCGCGTTCGCGGGCAAGCCTGAAGGCGTCCAGCGCGGGCACGCGCTCCTCGGCGCGCAGCATCGCGTGCAGCGCCTTCGTGGCGTCGTGCCCGGCCACCGCCGCATCCTCGAGCAGCGTGTAGAACTGCTTGCCCTGGCCGAACATCGTCTGGAGGGAGAACATCCGGGCGCCCCGTCACGCATCGCCTTCCGGCAAGGGACGCGATTATGGCCGCATTGCCACGCGTCCCGCACCCCGAGGGACCAGGCCGGAAAGCGTGCGGGGCTTTGCTATGATCGGTCGCCGCGCGCCCCACCGCGCCCCGCCCCGCATGGACGACGACCCCGACACGCCCTTCGGCCCGCGCGACGCGGGCCTTCCGACCGCCGGCCCACGCCCCGCCGTGGCCGCATGCGCGTGTCCCGCCCGGCCGGTGGCCTGCTGACGTGTTCGAACTGCTCGTCGTCCTCGCCCTGATCGCCCTCAACGGCTTCTTCGCGCTGTCGGAGATGGCGCTGGTCACTTCGCGCAAGCTGCGGCTCAAGCGGATGGCCGAGGATCCGGAACACCCGAGCCGCGGCGCGCGCAAGGCGCTGGCGCTGGCGGAACACCCGGACAACCTGCTCTCGACGGTCCAGGTCGGGATCACCCTCATCGGCGTGCTGACCGGCGTGTTCGGCGGCGATGCGATCGGCCTGGTGATCGCCGACTGGCTGGACGGCGTGTGGCCGGCGGTGGCCGAGTACGCCCGTCCGATCGGCATCGGCACCGCGGTGGGCCTGATCACGGCGACCACGGTCATCTTCGGCGAGCTCGTGCCCAAGCGCCTGGCGCTGACGAACCCGGAGGCGATCTCGAGTGCCGTCGCCATCCCGCTCGACTGGCTCGCGCGCGCCGCGCGCCCGGTCGTGGCCTCGCTGGGCGCGATCAACCGCGGCGTGCTGCGCCTGCTCGGCATCCGCAACGATGCGCGCGACGCGATCAGCGAGGAGGAGATCCGCCTGCTGCTGAGCGAGAGCCACGAGCAGGGGGTGATCGACGCCGACGAGCGCAACATGATGCATCGCGTGATGCGGCTTGGCGACCGCGACGCGGAAAGCCTGATGACGCCGCGCATGCGCATCGCCTGGCTCGACGCGGCGGCGCCGTTCGAGGAGAACCTCGAAACCATGCGCGAGACGCCGTTCTCGCGCTACCCGGTGTATCGCGGCGACGACAGCGACGTGCTCGGCGTGCTCGAGGTCAAGTCGCTGCTCGACCGGCTCGACGAGCGTGCGCCGGAACTGTTCCGTGGGCTGCGGCCGGCGGTGTTCGTCTCCGAATCGACGCCCGCGCTCAAGCTGCTCGAGATCTTCCGCGAGGAGCAGCAGTCGCTCGCGCTGGTCGTCGACGAATACGGCGACGTCACCGGCATCGTCACGGTCAACGACCTGCTCGGCGCGGTGATCGGCCGCACGCAGACGGGCGAAGGCACCGATGCCGACCCGATGGTCGTCGAACGCGAGGACGGATCGTGGCTCGTGGACGGCGCGCTTTCGGTGGAGGAACTGCGCGAACTGGTCGGCGGCGGGCGCCTGCCTGGCGAGGACGAACACGACTACCACACGGCCGCCGGCATGGTGATCGCGCAGCTGGGCAGGATCCCGAACGCCGGCGAGTTCTTCCGCTGGGGGGGCTGGCGCATCGAGGTCGTCGACCTGGATGGCCCGCGCATCGACAAGCTGCTGCTCGGCCGCACCGCCCCGCCGGAAGACGACGCGCAGGTGCACGCATGAACCGCGACGCGCCCGGGGGCGCGGGAGACGAGCAGGAAGGGGCATCGACCGCCTCGCCCGCAGGTGAAGGCGCCGCAGCGCGCCGCAGCGGCCGGCGTACCCGGCGCCGCCACGCCGAGGCCGGCACCCGCGCCCTGCTCGACGCACTGGTGGAAGGCGACCAGGACGAACTGCTGACGCTGCAGGAACTGCTCTCGGGCCTGGGACGGCGCGCGTTCGGCATGCTGCTGTTCGCGGCAGTGCTCCCGGCGTTCATCCCGATCCCGGTGGGCGGCGCCATCAGCGGCCCGCTCGTCGTGTTGATCGGGCTGCAGCTGCTCGCGCTGCGGCGGCGCCCGTGGCTGCCGCGGTTCATCGCCCGCCGTGGCCCGCACCGCCACGCCCTGGCGCGCTTCGACCGGATCATCTCGAAGCCGCTCGCATGGCTCGAGCGCCAGGTGCGTCCGCGCCTGTCGGTAGTGCTGGACAACCGGGCCGCCGCGGCGTTCACCGGCCTGATGCTCGTGGTGCTCGGGCTGCTGCTCGCCCTGCCGATCCCGGGCACGAACTACATCTTCGGCGGCCTGCTGCTGATGTTCGCGTTTGCGTTGCTCGAGCGCGACGGTGCGCTGATGCTGGCCGCCTGGGTCGGCGGCGCGGTCGCCATCACGATCTTCGGACTGCTGTCGGGGACCCTGGTCGCGGCCGCCTCCAGCTGGATCGATTTCCTGCTCTGAACCCGCGGCCGGTCAGAGGCAGAGGCGCTCGAACTCGTCCGCCTTGATCGGGTGCCCCAGCCAGTAGCCCTGCGCCAGGTCGCAACCGCGCTCGCGCAGCAGCGCGTACTGGCCTTCCTTCTCCACGCCCTCGGCGACGACCGTGATGCCCAGCGAATGCGCCATGGCGATGATCGCGGTGGTCAGCGCGAGGTCGTCCGGGTCGCGCAGCACGTCCGCGATGAAGCTGCGGTCGATCTTGACCCCGTCCACGGGCACCCGGCGCAGGTGGCTGAGGCCGGAGAAGCCGGTGCCGAAGTCGTCGAGCCACACCTTCACGCCCATCGAGCGCAGCCGGGCGAGCAGCCCGCTGGCGTGGAGCTCGTCGCCCATCACCGCGGTCTCGGTCAGCTCCAGGTGCAGGCACGAGGCGGACAGCCCGCTCTCGCGCAGGCACGTGTCGACCACCTTCGGCAGGTCGCCGCTGCGCAACTGCCGCGGCGAGACGTTGACCGAGACGAACAGCGGGCCGGCCGTCTCGTGCGAGGCCTGCCAGTGCACCGCGTCCGCGCACGCGGCCGCCAGGACCTGCGGGCCGATGGTCTCGATCAGGCCGCTCTGCTCGGCCACGTCGATGAACACCGAGGGCGCCACCAGGCCCTGTTCGGGGTGCTGCCACCGCAGCAGCGCCTCGGCGCCGACCAGGTGGCCGTCGGACAGGCGGTAGACCGGCTGGTAGACGAGGCTCAGTTCGCCGCGGTCCCAGGCCCCGCGCAGTTCCTGTTCCAGGCGCACGCGGCGCTCCACCGCCTGGTCCATCGCCCGGCTGTAGAACCGGTGGCAGTTCTTGCCGGCGACCTTCGCCTGGTACATCGCGATGTCGCCGTTCTTCAGCAGCGCGGTCGCCCCGGATGCATCGTCGGGGAACAGCGTGATGCCGATCGACGTGCCGAGGAACGCCTGCCGGTCCTGGAGGACGATGGGACGCCCGAGCTCGAGCACCAGCGCGTCCCCGAGCCGGGTCGCGACCTCGCGGATGTCCGTCCCGGCCCCGTCGGCCAGGCCGCATTCGACCAGGATGACGAACTCGTCGCCGCCGAACCGCGCGATCGACGCGTCCTCCCCGCCGAGCCGCGACACGACCTCGCGGATGCGGTTGGCGAACTGGACCAGCACTTCGTCGCCCGCGTCGTGGCCGAGGGTGTCGTTGATGCGCTTGAAGTCGTCGATGTCCGCGAACAGCAGGGCCAGCTGCCGGCCCGCGCCCTGCAGCTGCAGGAGCTTCCGGTCCAGGCGCTCCCGGAACGCGAGCCGGTTGGCCAGGCCGGTGAGCGCGTCCGTGTAGGCCATCCGGCGGATCTCGCGGTCGTGCCGCGCCACGCTCGTGCTCATCCGCCGGAACGCGCGGACCAGGTCCCCGATCTCGTCGTCCCGGCTGCTGTCGGGCGCCTCCGCGTCGAAATCGCCGGCCTCGATCGCGCGGGCGGCGTCCGCCAGTTGCCGGACCGGGCCCACCAGGGCGCGCTGGGCGAGCCACACCAGCAGCAGGCCGAGCACCAGCAGGGCCATCGACAGCAGCCCGATCCAGACCATCTGCGAGCGACCGATCTCCTGCATGCGCATCCGCAGGTTGGCGAGCGCGCGCTGCTCCGCCCCGCGCGCGCTCTCGAGCGAATAGCCCACGCGCACGCCGCCCAGCCGGCGGTCGCCCACGACGATCGGGCTGGAGACGTCGACGATCCGGTCCGACCACTGCACGTGCAGGCTGCGCGCGGCGATCACCTCGAACGCCAGCGGATCGTCCATCCGCCGCCCGAAGCCGGCGATTTCGTCGCTGCCGTCATGGAGGATGTTGCCCTCGGCGTCGTAGACCAGCACGTACTCCACGTCGGGCTGCTGCAGTGCCGCGCGCGCCGCGCCGCCGACCTGGTCGAGGTCGAAGTAGTAGAGCGGGTTGGCGAGTGCGTCGGCCAGCTGGCTCACCATGCCCTCGCCACGCCGGCGCAGGTTCTCGGTCGCGAGCGACTGCATCGCCTCGCGGCTTTCCTCGGTCAGCGCCGCCTGGGTGCGCTCCTGGCGCAGCCAGAGCACGGACATGAGCCCCAGCACGATGGCGAGGGCGACCAGCATGGTCGCGAGGAACCGCCCCTGCAGCCCGGGACGCACGCTCATTCGACCTCCGAGCGCACGCGCCGCACGCCTTGGCCCACGCGGTCGAGCGCCGACCGGTCCGCGTCCCCGTCGAGCGGCAGGAAGCGCGTCGTCCTGAAGAAGCGCATCAGTGCCTCGTGGGCGTCCGGGTCCCCGGCGGCCTCGAGCAGGACCTCGCGCAACCGGTTGGCGACCCGCGGATCGAGGTCGCCGCGGACCAGTTCGATCGCGCGCGGGTATTCGCCGCTCCGGGCGATGATCTGCAGGTCGTCGCGGAACGCGGGGGGCATCCGCTGCGGGTTGGCCCAGTCGAGGTTGCTGACCGCGCCTGCGTCGACCAGCCCCTTGTGCACCCACGTGGCCACGTTGAGTTCCGAGCGCGCGAACAGGTAGCCGACGACCGGGGCGTCCGGCCTGTCCACCGGGGAAAGCAGCGGCTCCAGGACCAGTCCCTCGGACAGCATCTCGGCGGCTGGCACGAAGTACGCGCTGGTCGAATTCGGCCGCTGGAAGGCGACGCTGTGCCCGGGCAGGTCGGACAGCGCGTCCACGCCGCTGTCGCGCCGGCTGAAGAACACCGTGTGGTACCGGCTCACGCCGTCGCGCTCGGTCAGCAGCAGCGGCCGCGCGGCCGCGCGTTCCTGCAGCATCACGCCGGTCGCGGCGGTCTCGGTGACCCAGTCCACGCGGCCGCGGCGGAGGAAGCTCGCCATCTGTTGCGCGTCCCGCGCCATCAGGATGCGGCCTTCGCGGATGCCGACATCGGCCATCCGCGGCACGACGTAGTCGAGCAGGCCCTTGAGCTGGCGGTAGTGCGCCTTGGGGTCGTCGCTGATGCGGCCGATCACCAGCACGTGGCCATCGTCCTGGGCCCGCGCCGGCAGCAACGGCGCCAGCACGGCCAGGAGTCCCAGCAGGCAGGCGGCGATTCGGCTGGACGACAACGTCAAGCGGGCGTGACCGGTCCGTGAAGGCTGTCGCAGACTAGCCTAATCGCGCGACAGGCGACAGACGGGGCGGTCAGCGCCCGGAGGTCCCCTCCCCGCCCTCCCGGGCCAGCCTGGCCATGCGCTGGGTGTCGGCAAGGATCCCGCGGAGCATCCGGACTTCCGCCTCGGTGGGCCGCGCACGCAGGTACAGGCGGCGCAGCTTGCGCATGGCGGATTCCGGCGCCCTGCCCTTGTGGAAGTCGATCTGGTCCAGCGCCTCGGCCAACTGGCCGAAGAAGCCCTCCAGCAGGTCGTGCGGCGCGGGCGGGGCGTCGTCGCCACCGGTGCCGGCCGCAGGGCCCTCGAGCAGCGCGAGCCGCAGTTCGTAGGCAAGCACCTGGACCGCGGCGGCGAGGTTCAACGAGCTGTAGCCGGGATTGGCGGGGATGTGCACGGCGGCATGGCACAGCTGGAGTTCCTCGTTGGTCAGGCCGGTCCGCTCCCGACCGAAGACCACCGCCACCTCCCTGCCGGCCGCGGCCTCCGACACGGCGCGCGCGGCCGCACCGCGCGGCGGCAGTTGCTCGAGCTGGACGCGCCGGTCGCGGGCCGTGCAGCCCAGCACGAGCCCGCAGTCCGCAACGGCCTCCGCGAGCGTGCCGAAGGTGTGCGCGCCCGCGAGGACGTCGTCGGCACCGGCGGCCAGCGCGGCGGACTCGCGGTCCGGGGCGCGTTCGGGTTCGACCAGGACCAGCCGGTCCAGGCCCATGGTCTTCATGGCGCGGGCCGCGGAACCGATGTTCCCGGGGTGTTGCGTGCCGACCAGCACGATGCGCAGCCGCGCGGCCGTCGCGGCGTCGATGCGGGGAGTCTCCATGGCGGCGAATGGTAAACTCCGCGCCCCGCCCACGCCGGCGGCCCGCTCTTTCCCCGCCCTGCCCGCCCCCGCGCCCGAGGTCCGTCGCGATGTCCAAGCCCGTCGTCAACATCATGGTCAAGGCGGCGCGCGCCGGCGGCAACGTGCTGCTGCGCGGCATGACGCGGCTCGACGCGCTGAACGTGGTCGAGAAGGACCGGATGGACTTCGCCAGCGAGATGGACGCCAAGGCCGAGGTCGAGATCGTGCGCGAGCTGCGCCGCGCGTTCCCGGACTGCGCCGTGTTGGGCGAGGAAGGCGGCGAGCAGAAGCCCGCGCGCGCGGGCCGCGGCGACATCCGCGGCGTGTTCGTGATCGACCCGCTCGACGGCACCAGCAACTACCTGCGCGGCATTCCCCACTGGTGCGTCTCGATCGCGCTGGTCGAGAACGGCGAACCGCAACATGGCGTCGTGTTCGATCCGCTGCGCAACGAACTGTTCGTGGCCAGCCGCGGCGCCGGCGCCGTGCTCAACGACCGCCGCATCCGCGTGGCCGAGCGCAAGGACCTCAACGGCGCCATGCTCGCGACCGGTTTCCCGCCGCGCGAGCGCGCCCGTGCCGGCGCACAGCTCACCTGCATCCGCGGCCTGCTCGACACCGCCGAGGACATCCGCCGCACCGGTTCGGCCGCGCTCGACCTGGCCTACGTCGCCGCGGGGCGCGTGGACGGCTACTTCGAGGCCGGCGTGAAACCCTGGGACATCGCCGCGGGCATGCTGCTGGTGCGCGAGGCCGGCGGACGCGTGACCGACTTCCGCGGCGCGGGGACCGGGCCGGTGGACGCGCGCGGCACGGCGCCCCGGGCCCTGCTGGCGGGCAACATCAAGCTCAGCGAGGTGCTGCAGAAGGCGATCGTGGCGACCGGGTACGCGGCCGCCTTCGACTGATCCGCCGCACCGCGACGGAAGAAGAAAGGCCGCGGATGTCCGCGGCCTTTTTCGTTGCCCTGGTGGCGAGGATCATGGACGCCGCGCCAGGGCCTCCTCGTCGCGCGCCTTGGGCAGCAGGTCCTGCTTGGTGACCTTCAGCGGCCCGACGGTGAGCAGCGGGCAGGCCAGCAGGATCGACGACAGGGTGCCGACGATCACGCCGATGATCTGGGTCAGCGCCAGGCCCTCGAGCGAACCGCCGCCGTACAGGTACAGCGCCATCACCGACAGGAAGAACACCGCGGAGGTGATGATCGTGCGCGAGAGCGTCTGGTTGATCGAGCGGTTGAACACCGTCAGCGGATCGGCGCGCATCGACCGGAAGTTCTCGCGCACGCGATCGAACACGACGATCGTGTCGTTGATCGAGAAGCCCATGACGCTGAGCAGGCCCGCGAGCACGGTGAGGTCGAACTCCCGGCCCGTCACCGCGAACCAGCCCGCCACGAGCCCGACGTCGAACAGCGTCGTGATGGATGCGACGACCGCGAACTTCCACTCGAAGCGGAAGCTGATGTAGATCAGGAAGCCGACGAGCACGAACAGCGTCGCCATCAGCGCCTTGTCCGCCAGTTCCTCGGACACCTGCGAACCGATGGACTCGCGGTTGAGCAGCGTCGCCGGGTTGGCGTCGGTCGAGATGATGCCGAGGACCTCGCGGGTCATCGCGCCCGCCTGGTCGACGGTCATCTTCTCGGCGCCTTCCTGCAGCTTGACCAGCAGGTCCGAGCCGCTGCCGAAGGTCTGCACCTGCGCGCCCTCGTAGCCGGCGTCGGCCAGCGCCTCGCGCACGCCGTCGACGTCCGCCGGGCGGTCGAAGCGCACGGTGATCGCCGTGCCGCCGGTGAAGTCCAGCGCGAAGTTGAAGCCCTGGGTCGCGATCGCGCCCATGGCACCGAGAAACAGCAGCAGCGCCACCGCCATCGACACCCAGCGCGCGCGCATGAAGTCGATGTTGGTGCCGGTGGGGATCAGCGTGAGCGGAAAGATCTTCATGGGTGCGTCCGGTCAGATGGCCAGCGTCTTGAGCTTGCGGCGCTTGCCGTAGATCAGCGTCACCAGGCCGCGGGTCACGGTCAGCGCGGTGAACATCGAGGCGACGATGCCGACCACCAGGGTGATCGCGAAGCCCTTCAGCGGGCCGGTGCCGAAGGCATACAGCGCGACGCCCGCCAGGATCCCGGCGACGTTGGCGTCCAGGATCGAACTGGAGGCCTTGTCGTAGCCGGTGGCGATCGCGGCCTTGGGCGGCACCCCGAGCCTGAGCTCCTCGCGGATGCGTTCGTTGATCAGCACGTTGGCGTCCACCGACAGGCCGATCGACAGCGCCAGGCCGGCGAAGCCCGGCAGCGTCATGGTCGCGCCGAAGATCGACATCACCGCGGCGACGATCAGCAGGTTCAGCAGCAGCGCGGCGCAGGTGACCAGGCCGAACATGCGGTAGTAGCCCATGAAGAACAGCAGGGTGAACAGGAACGCCCACAGCACCGCGGTCACGCCGCGCTGCACGTTCTCCGCGCCCAGGCTGGGGCCGACGATGCCCTCGCCGATGAAGTCCATGGGCGCGGCCAGCGAACCCGAGCGCAGCAGCCGCGCCAGGTCGTCCGCCTCCTGCTTGGACAGGCCGGTGGTCTGGAACTGCCGGCCGAACACGCCGTTGATGTTGGCGACCGAGATGACTTCCTCGTGCACGCGGAAGCTGCGCACTTCCTCGCCGTTCACCACGCGCACCTGGGGGATGCGCTCGATGTAGACCACCGCCATCGGCTTGCCGACGTTGACGCTTGTGAACTCGAACATGCGGTTGCCGCCGGCGGCGTCGAGGGTGACGCTCACCGCGGGCAGCCCGTCCTGGTCGTAGGTGGACTGCGCGGCGACCATCTGCTCGCCCGAGGCGATCACGCGCTTGTTGAGCAGCACCGGGACCGGCTCGCCGTCCGGCCCCGTCCGGCGCTCGTAGTAGAGCGCCGCCTCGGGCGGGATGTTGCCGGTGGACACGGCGTCGTACGGGTTGCCCTCCACCACCGCGCGGTATTCCAGCGTGGCGGTCGCGCCGATCATGCGCTTGGCCTCGGCGGTGTCCTGCACGCCCGGCAGCTGCACGACGACGCGGTCGTCGCCCTGGCGCTGGATCACCGGCTCGGCGACGCCAACCTCGTTGACGCGGTTGCGGAGCGTGGTGATGTTCTGGGTGATGGCGTCGAGCGCGACCCGGTTGACCTCGGCTTCCGGCAGCGTGCTGGTGATGCGGTTGCCGTCGGTCTCACGCATCATCGTCGGCTGGTCGGCCGCCAGCAGCGGCAGCGCGCGCTCGACGTCCTGCGGCGAGGCGAGCTCGGCAACGATCGTGTCGTCGCCGCGGCGCTCTACGGCGGTGTAGCGGATGCGGTTCTCGCGCAGGATCGAGCGGATCGCATCGACGTTGGCGTCCATCACCTTGTCGAGTGCGACGCCCTGGTCGACCTGCATCAGGAAGTGCACGCCGCCCTGCAGGTCCAAGCCCAGCGTCATCGGCTTGGCACCAAACGCTGACAGCCAGTCGGGAACCGTGGAGGCGAGGTTCAGCGCGACGACGTAGTCCTCGCCGAGCGCTGCACGCAGGGCGTCCGACGCCCGTGTCTGGGCCTCCAGCCCCAGAAGGCGGACCAGCAGGCCATCCTCGTCGGCCTCGATGGCCTTCGGTTCGACGGACGCTTCCGCAAGTGCGCGATCGACACGGGCGCGCAGCGCAGCGTCGATCGGCGCGCCGCGCGCGGCGGTGACCTGGACCGACGGATCCTGCGGGTAGATGTTCGGCAGCGCGTACAGGGCGCTGACCAGCATCACCAGGACGATCAGCGCGTACTTCCAGCGGGGAAACTCGAGCATGGTGCGACCCTGCGCGCCGGCCACGCCGGCCGGCGACTGGCGTGGAGCGTTGAGGGGATCAGGCGGCCTTGAGCGTGCCCTTCGGCAGCACGTTCGAGATGGCGGCCTTCTGCACGCGGACGCGCACGTTGTCGGCGATCTCGACGGTAACGAAGTTGTCGCCGATCTCGGTCACGGTGCCGGCGACGCCGCCGGAGGTGATGACCTCGTCGCCCTTGCCGAGCTTGCCGAGCATCTCGCGGTGCTCCTTGGCGCGCTTCATCTGCGGGCGGATCATCAGGAAGTACATGACCGCGATGAGGATCACCGGGAACATCAGGGTCGACCAGATGCTGGGCGAGGCCTGGCCGGCCGCCTGGGCGTAGGCCGGGGAGATCACGAGGTCGAGCAGGTTCATTCGGAGGCGTCCGGAAGGCTGAAAACAGCCGGGGATTATGCCATGTGGCCGCGACCCTCCGCTTTCAAGCGGCCGGGTGCGACGGCTTGCGGGTTCGCGACACGGGCTCGCTGCCCGCGCACCCGCGGCTTCGGACAGTACGGCGTGCAACCCCTTGGGGGATTGCTCCGCCCCGCGAAAGGCGTCCTGCCTTTATGCGGGGCGGGGCCATCCTTGGCCCCTGCTGCGCAATTCCCCCAAGGGATCGCCCGCCTTCGCCCCGGCATCTAGTCACGAGGCTTCGGATGCACGGCGAGCGAAGGGCCGAAGCCGGTCGAACATTCGTAGCCGCGGACTGGTGGGCCGTGTTCGCGCCAAGCTGGCCAGGGATGGCCAGCGCCCGAGTCAGGGCAGGATGCCCTGACCGAGGGAAAAGCGAATACGGCCCACCAGGCCGGGGCGTCTATCCGTAAGCCGAAGAATCAGCTCTCGGCTTTTGCGGCGTGAAAGGCGGCGCGGAAGTCGGCGAAGCGGCCTTCGGCGATGGCGGCGCGGATGCCGGCCATCAGCTGCTGGTAGTGCCACAGGTTGTGCAGCGTGCCGAGGATGGGGCCGAGCATCTCGTTGCAGCGGTCGAGGTGGCGCAGGTACGAGCGCGAGAAGCCGCCGGCGCAGGCCGGGCAGCCGCAGCCCTCCTCGATCGGGCGCAGGTCCTTCCCGTACCTGGCGTTGCGGATGCGGACCGTGCCGGTGGAGGTGAAGTAATGGCCGTTGCGGCCGTTCCGCGTGGGCATCACGCAGTCGAACATGTCCACCCCGCGCGCCACCGCCTCGACGATGTCCGACGGCGTGCCGACGCCCATCAGGTAGCGCGGACGGTCGCGCGGCAACTGCGGATCCAGGTGCTCGAGCATCGCGTTGCGCTCGGACTCCGGCTCGCCGACCGCCAGGCCGCCGATCGCGTAGCCGTCGAAGCCGATGGCCTGCAGGCCGTCGGCCGACCGCGAGCGCAGGCCGGAGAACATGCCGCCCTGCACGATGCCGAACAGCGCGGCGTCGTTGCCCTCGTGCGCGCGCTTCGAGCGCTCCGCCCAGCGCAGGCTGAGTTCCATCGAGCGGCGGGCGACGTCCTCGCTGGCCGGCTGGCCGTCCACCAGGTAGGGCGTGCATTCGTCGAAGATCATCACGATGTCCGAGTCGAGCACGCGCTGGATGCGCATGCTCTCCTCGGGGCCGAGGAACACCGTGCTGCCGTCGGTGGGCGCCTGGAACCGCACGCCCTCCTCCGTGATCTTCCGCCTGTGCGCGAGCGAGAAGACCTGGAAGCCGCCCGAGTCGGTGAGGATCGGCCCGTCCCAGCGCGCGAAGCCGTGCAACCCGCCGTGCGCCTCGATCACGTCGAGGCCCGGACGCAGGTAGAGGTGGAAGGTGTTGCCGAGGATGATCTCCGCGCCGAGGCCCTTGATCTGCGCCGGCAGCACGCCCTTGACCGAGCCATAGGTGCCGACCGGCATGAAGGCGGGCGTCTCGACGGTGCCGCGCGGGAACGCGAGGCGGCCGCGCCGGGCGGCGCCGTCGGTGGCGAGCAGGTCGAACTGCATCCTGGACATCGGGCGGGGTCGTTTCGCGGGGCGGCGTAGTGTCGCGGATCAGGCCTCCGCGTGCGCGCCAGGCGGTGGATTGGGCCACAGCAGCATGGCGTCGCCGTAGCTGAAGAAGCGGTAGCGCGCCTCGACCGCGTGGCGGTAGGCATCGAACACGCGCTCCTTGCCGGCGAACGCAGACACCATCATCAGCAGGGTGCTCTCGGGCAGGTGGAAGTTGGTCAGCAGCGCGTCGACGCTGCGGATCCGGTAGCCCGGCAGGATGAAGATCCGCGTCTCCCCGGCGAACGGCCGCAGCATGCCGTCCTGTCCCGTGGCCGCCTCCAGCGCGCGCACCACCGTCGTCCCGACCGCGACGACGCGCCCGCCCGCCGCGCGCGTGCGGCGCACCTGCTCGACCAGGCCCGCACCCACGTTGAGCCACTCGCTGTGCATGCGGTGCTCGCCGAGGTCGTCGACGCGGACCGGCTGGAACGTCCCGGCGCCCACGTGCAGCGTGACGTGCCCGAAGTCGACGCCGGCCGCGCGCAGCGCCTCCAGCAGCGGCACGTCGAAGTGCAGGCCCGCAGTCGGGGCGGCGACCGCACCGGCCTCGCGGGCGAACACCGTCTGGTAGCGCTCGGCGTCCTCCGCGCCGGGGGCCCGCCGGATGTAGGGCGGAAGCGGCAGCCGGCCGGTTTCCTGCAGCCAGGCCTCGAGTTCGCCGGGTACGTCGAAGCGGACGCGGTAGAACTCGCCATCGCGGCCGAGCACCTCCGCCTCTCCACCACCCTCGAACTCGATCCGGCCGCCCGCCTTCGGCGACTTGCTCGCGCCCACCTGCACGCGCGCCTCGTTGCCGGGCAGCAGGCGCTCGACCAGCACCTCGACCCGGCCGCCGCTTTCGCGCTTGCGGCCGACCAGCCGCGCCGGGATCACCCGCGTGTCGTTGAACACCAGCAGGTCGCCCGCACGGAGCAGGCGCGGCAGGTCGCGCACGCCGAGGTCCTCGAACGGGGCGTCGCCAGGAGGCACATGCAGCAGCCGGCTGGCCGAGCGCTCGGCCAGTGGGGCCTGCGCGATCAGTTCCTGGGGCAGCTCGAAGCGGAAATCTGACTTCTTCAATGGCTTGGACGCGTGCGCGTGCGCGGCTGTGGCGGGGCCGGGGATTGTCGCGCAGACGCCGGAGACGGACGATCCCGGCACCCCATGCCGCCGCGACGGCGGCGTGGTAGAATCCCGCAACCAGTTGAATTGGCTGGAGATACACCCCCTGAAGGGACCTTGCCGGCCCGCGCGACCGCAACCGCGCGGGTCTGTCTTTTTCTGGCGGGTGCGTCCTCCGGCCCACGACCGCGGGAGACGCCATCCATGACCCAGCACGACCTGCTCGCCCCCCTCGCCCCGCTGCGCTCGCGCAAGGGCGCGCGCCGGACCGTCGGCCTCGACGACGCCGTGCTCGCGACGTTCGCCGACGACGCCGACCTGCGCGGCGCGATCGCCGCCGCCGCCGCGGAATACGCGCGCCTGGAGGGCGAATTCGCCGACCTGCTCGACCAGGACGAGGACGCGCAGACGCAGGCCGCGCAGTCCGGCTACGTCAACTTCTACCCGGACGACGCGGTGAACCCGTACATCGCGCTCGCCGCCCGCGGCCCCTGGATCGTCACGCTCAAGGGCGCGGTGCTCCACGACTCCGGCGGCTACGGGATGCTCGGCTTCGGCCACGCCCCCGAGGACGTGATCGATGCGATGGCGCGCCCGCAGGCGATGGCCAACATCATGACGCCGAGCCTGTCGCAGCTGCGCTTCTCGACCATGATCCGCGAGGCCATCGGCCTTGGACGCGAGTGCCCGTACGCGAAGTTCTTCTGCCTCAACTCCGGCTCGGAATCGGTCACCCTGGCCGCGCGCATCGCCGACGCGAACGCCAAGGCGAACACCGACCCGGGCGCGCGCCACGCGGGCCGCACGATCAAGCGCGTGGTGGTCAAGGGCGGCTTCCACGGCCGCACCGACCGCCCGGCCCTGTACTCGGACTCGACCCGCAGGACCTACCTGCAGCACCTGGCCAGCTATCGCGGCGAGGACAGCGTGATCGCGGTCCCGCCGTACGACATCGCGGCGCTGGAGAAGGTCTTCGCCGACGCCGAGTCGAACGGCTGGTTCATCGAGGCGATGTTCCTCGAGCCGGTGATGGGCGAAGGCGACCCGGGCCGCAGCGTGCCGCGCGACTTCTACGACGCCGCGCGCCGGCTGACGAAGGACCACGGCACCCTGCTGCTGGTCGACTCGATCCAGGCCGGCCTGCGCGCCAACGGCGTGCTGTCGATCGTCGACTACCCCGGTTTCGAGGGTGCCGAGGCGCCGGACATGGAGACCTACTCCAAGGCCCTCAACGCCGGCCAGTACCCGCTGAGCGTGCTGGCGGTGAACGCCGCCACCGCGGCGATGTACCGCAAGGGCCTGTACGGCAACACGATGACCTCCAACCCGCGCGCGCTCGACGTCGCGTGCGCGGTCCTGTCGCGCGTGACGCCGGCCCTGCGGGAGAACATCCGCGCGCGCGGCGCCGAGGCGGTCGACAAGCTCGAGAAGCTGAAGGCCGAGCTTGGCGGCCTGATCACCAAGGTCCAGGGCACCGGCCTGCTGTTCTCCTGCGAGCTGTCGCCGGAGTTCAAGTGCTACGGCGCGGGCTCGACCGAGGAGTGGCTGCGCGAGCGCGGCATCGGCGTGATCCACGGCGGCGTCAACTCGCTGCGCTTCACACCGACCTTCGACATCACCAGCGAGGAGATCGACCTGCTGGTGGGCATGGTCAAGCGCGCGCTGCTGGATGGTCCGCGGCAGAAGCAGGCGGCGGCCGCCTGATCCCGAGGGACATCGTCGCGACACGAGGAAGGCCGGGGCGACCCGGCCTTTTCCATGCGCCGAACCGTCAGCGCCGGCGCGCGACCGCGATGCCCAGCAGGGCGAGCACGCCCAGGGCCAGCAGCGCGACGCGCCAGTCGAGCCAGCCGACGCCGCTCACGACCCGGGCTTCCTCCATCGCCGGCACGTCGGGACCGCCAGGCCTCGCCGGCACCCCGGGCGCCAGGCGCCACGTGCCGTCGTCCAGCACGATGCGTCCCGCAAGCGGCGGCAGGTGCAGTGCCTGCCAGGTGATCCGCAGGTCGCCCACCTCCGGGGCCTGCGGATTGGCGGCGGTGCCGAGCCCGTCCCCCTCCGGCTGGAACGTCGCGGACATGTTGCCCGGCAACGACGCGAAATCGGGGCGAAGCGGGCGCCATTCCCCGAGCGCCAGCAGCGCCTCCCGCGCAAGTGGCCGGCCGTCCACGCGCACCTCCGCGATCCACTCCCTGGAGGGAATCGGGAAGTCCGGATTGGCGCGTCCGTCCGGGTGGCCGGCGTCGTCGACGGGTGCATCGGCCCACGTCCGCGCGTATCCGCCGCCCGCGCGGCGCCACTGCAGCATCGCCACGGCGCGACGCAGGCCATGCCGCTTCGTCTCGACGCCGAATTCGGGATCCTTCGGGGCGGCCACGTTCATCGGCTCGCCCGGTTCCACGACCGGTCCGGCGACCGGTGGCGAGGACGCGGCCTGCGCGACGGTCGCGAAGGCGAGGGCGGCGACGCACGCGCACCACGCGCCGACCCGCGGCGCGCCGGTAAGGCCGATCACGCGGCCAGCGCCCTGGCGTGCAGCTCGGCCACCTCGTGCGAGGTGCCGAACCGCCCCTTGTCGTCGCGCACGACCTGCGCGAGCGCGACCTCCGGGTCGTGGGTGAAATACAGGTGCACGTTGCGGCGCAGCTTGTCCTCCAGGAACTCGCGCTTCTCGTCGATGAGCAGTTCCGCGTTGCGGTCGTAGCCCATGGTGATCGGCACGTGCACCCAGGGACGGCCGGGGATCAGGTCCGCGCAGAACACGACGCCGCCGTGCGCCTCGCCGTCCACGCACTCGGGGCCGACGATCTCCGCCAGCATCAGCCCCGGCGTGTGCCCGTCGCTGTAGTGGAAGCGGACGCTGTCGCCGAGCGCGCGCGAGTGCGCGCCGTCGACGAGCTCCAGCCGACGGCTGCGCTCGAGCAGGCCGGGCAGCTCGGGAATGAAGCTGGCGCGATCGCGCGGGTGCGGATCGCGCGCGCGGTCCCAGCAGGCGGCGCTGACCAGGTAGGTCGCGTTCGGGAACAGGAGTGCCGGTGCCTCGCCCTCGCGCCACGGCGCGAGCAGCCCGCCCGCGTGGTCGAAGTGGAGGTGGCTGAGCACGACCACGTCGATGTCCTCGTGCGAGAAGCCGGCCTCGCGCATGGAATCGAGCAGCACGTGGCGGTCCTCGACCACCCCGTAGCGCTCGCGCAGCTTCGGTTCGAAGAACGCGCCGATGCCGGTCTCGAACAGCACGGTCTTGCCGGCGAGCGGCTTCGCGAGCAGCGCGCGGCAGGCCAGGTCGATGCGGTTCTGGTCGTCGGGCGACGACCAGCGCGACCAGAGCGCGCGCGGCGCGTTGCCGAACATCGCGCCGCCATCGAGCTTCTGCGAATTGCCGCGGATCGACCAGAGCTTCATGCGCCGATTCTACCGCCGCGCCCGGCGGGCCGGCGTCGCCGGTTCAGGGTGCGCGGGGCGCGATCCGGGCCTTGCCGACGGGGTTGCGCGGATCGGTGCCGGCGCGCAGCACGCCCGTCCCGCGGTCCCATTCCACGGCCTGCATGTTGCCCCAGGTGTCCTCGCCGGCACTGACGGCATGCCCCATCGCCTCCAGGGCAGCCACGACCCCGGGGTCGAAGGCGGCGGGCTCCGCCGAGATCGCGTCCGGCAGCCACTGGTGGTGGTAGCGCGGCAGCGCGACGACGGCGTCGGCATCGAGCCCGGCATCGAAACCGAGGATGCCGATCAGCACCTGGGTGATGATCCGGCTGCCGCCCGGCGCGCCGAGGATGGCGACGCGGTCGGCCGACTCGATCCAGGTCGGCGTCATCGAACTGAGCATCCGCTTGCCCGGCGCGACCGCGTTCGCCTCGAAGCCCATCACCCCGAACGCGTTCGGCGTGCCGGGCCTCAGGGCGAAATCATCCATCTCGTTGTTGAGCAGCACGCCGGTGCCCGGCGCGACCATGCCCGAGCCGTAGAGCAGGTTCACCGTCTGCGTCGTCGACACGCGGTTGCCTTCGGCGTCGATGATCGAGAAGTGCGTGGTCTCCTCGTCCTCGAGCGGTGCGGGCTGCCCGGGCAGCAGGGCGCTGGGCGTCGCGCGCTCCGGATGGATCGTCGCGCGCAGTCCCGCCGCGTAGGCCGGATGCACCAGCCGCTCGACGGGGACCTCGACGAAGTCCGGGTCGCCCAGGTAGATCGTGCGGTCGCGGTACGCGCGGCGCATCGCCTCGACGACCAGGTGCGTGCGCGGCGCGGGCGCCATGGCCTGCAGGTCCCACCCTTCCAGCACCTGCAGCATCTGCGCCAGCGCCACGCCACCGGAGGATGGCGGTGGCGCGGTCGTGACCCGCCAGCCGCGGTAGTCGAAGACGACCGGCGCGCGCTCGCGGACGCGGTACCCGGCGAGGTCGTCGCCGGTCCAGCGACCGCCCTCGGCGGCGACGGCGTCGAGCAGCAGCCGGGCGGTCTCGCCGCGGTAGAAACCGTCGAACCCGTCGGCCGCCAGGCGCTCGAGCGTGCGCGCCAGGTCCGGCTGCCGCAGCACCTCGCCGGCCCGTGGCGGATCGCCGTCGGCCAGCAGCAGCGCGCGCGTTCCCGGAAACCGCTCGAGGACCGCGGCCTTCGACGCGTAGCCCCGCTCCAGGCGCGGGTAGATCTCGAAGCCGTCGCGCGCGATGCGGATCGCGGGCGCGAGCGACCGTGAAAGGGGCAACCGGCCGTAGTTGTCGGCCAGGTGCACCAGCGCGGCGGGCAGGCCCGGGATGCCGGCGGACCACGGCCCGGTGGTGGCGCGGGTGCGGTCGAGTTCGCCGTCCGCGTCGAGGAACGCTTCGGGCGTCGCCGAGGCGGGTGCGGTCTCGCGCGCGTCCAGGAAGATGTCGCGACCGCGCGACGCGTCGTGCAGCAGGAAGAAGCCGCCGCCACCGATGCCCGAACTGATGGGTTCGACGACCGACAGCGTGGACGACACGGCGATCGCCGCGTCGAAGGCGTTGCCACCCTGGGCGAGGATCTCGAAGCCCGCGTCGGTCGCCAGTGCGTGAGCGCTCGCGATCGCCGCGCCGGGCGGAACGGGTTCGGCGACCGGCTCGGCACGGTTGGCGTCGCCTCCCGTGGCGATGCCGCTGCCCGCGCATGCCGCCAGCACCACGGCGAACGCCGTGGCAAGGAGCGATGCCATCGCGCGCGAGGCACGGCCGCGCGAAGCCGCCGCGGACTCAGCCGCCCGCCGCATCACGCTTCCTCAGGTTCGCGAGCTTCGCCAGCAGCTGCACTTCGGTTTCCGGGTGTTCGGGGTCCGGATCGATGCACTCGACCGGGCAGACGACGACGCACTGCGGCTCGTCGTAGTGGCCGACGCACTCGGTGCACAGCGCCGGATCGATCACGTAGATGGTCTCGCCCTGCGCGATCGCCTTGTTGGGGCAGACCGGTTCGCAGACGTCGCAGTTGACGCAGGTTTCGTTGATCCGGAGCGACATCGCGTGGGGCCGGCGCCGCTGCGAGCCCGCCCCGCGCGATCGCGGGGCGGGCCGTTGCAGCGCTTACTTCGCCTCGACGAACACGTAGGTGACGCCGCTCGGGCCGACGGCCGTACGGACGCGCTCGCCGTCCGCGGCCTCGCCGATGAACAGCACGCGCACGCCCTTCATGGCGTCGGCCTCGACGCCCTCGAAGGCCGCGACGGCCAGGTCGCCGGCCACCGAGGAATCCGGCGACGCGAAGGCGAGCATGTTGCCCGGCAGGATGCCGCGCGCGATGTCCTCCTTGGCCTTGTCGAGCAGGCGCGCGTAGTCGCTGCTGCCCTCGGCGAGCGTGGCCGCCTGGTCGGCGCCGGCGTCCGCTTCCCCGCCGGCGGCGGCCGTGGCGTCGGCGCCCGCTTCAGCGCCGGCCTCGGCATCGTCGGCCGCGGTGGCGTCCGCACCCGACTCGGCCGTGGCCGGCAGGTAGTAGACGTACGGGCTGTTGGTGACGTCGCCGAGGTTGCGGCGCACGACGTCGGTCACGTAGGCCTGCCAGCCGGCCTCGTCGGCCGGATCGGTCGGCGCGCTGAGCGGCGCCTTGGCGGCCGCCGCCGCGGCGGCGGCCTCGTCGGCCTCCTTGTCCTGGCACGCGACGACGGTCGTGGCCAGCAGGGCGGCGAACAGGACGCGGATGGTTGTCTTCATGGTGTTCCCCCGGGTTGGTGCGTTGTCGAAAACCTGGATGTGCATGCCGGCCGTCCGCTGGACGGTCGCCGGATCATGCGCTCGTGCGCTGCCATTCGGCCTGCAGCGCCTCGGCCACCGCCGCCGGCACGAACCCGGCGACGTCCCCGCCCAGGCGCGCGATCTCGCGCACCAGCGAGGAGGAAATGTAGCTGTATTGCTCGGCCGGCGTGAGGAACAGCGTCTCGACCTCGGGGATGAGGTGGCGGTTCATGCTCGCCAGCTGGAACTCGTACTCGAAGTCGGACACCGCCCGCAGGCCCCGCAGCAGCACCCCGGCGCCGACCTCGCGCGCGAAATGCGCGAGCAGCGAATCGAAACCCCGCACCTCGACATTGCCCACGTGCGAGAGCGCGGCACGGGCCAGTTCGACGCGGGACCCGAGGGCCAGGGCAGGACCCTTCGACGGGCTTTCCGCCACACCCACCACCAGCCGCTCGAACAGCGGCGCGGCACGCTCGACGAGGTCGACGTGGCCATTGGTGATCGGGTCGAAAGTGCCCGGGTAGACCGCGATGCGGGAACGCGTGGCGCTCATTGGGCGGCGTCGGAGGGCGATTCGGGAGCCGGCGCAAGTGTATCAGCGGGTCCTGCCCCGCCTGCGTCCCGTCGGTACAGGGCATGCCGGGTGTCCCGCGTCGCACCTTCCCGGTGCAGCCGCCAGCCGGGGGTCGACGGCACGTTGCCGGGGGGCGACTCGAGGTAGAGCCAGGCATCCCGCTCGAGCCACGGGCCGAGGCGCTCGATGGCGGGCTGCCAGGCACCGGCCTCGAAAGGCGGATCGAGGAACACCACGTCGAACCGGCCATGGATCGGCGCGCCGAGGAACGCGATCGCGTCCGCGCGGTGGACGTGCACCGCGTCGCCGCAACCGAGCCTGTCGACGACGCCCCGCAAGGTTTCATGCGCGACGGGGTCGCGCTCGACCAGATGCGCTTCGCGTGCACCCCGCGAGACCGCCTCGAGTCCCAGCGCCCCCGAGCCGGCGAACAGGTCCAGCACGCGCGCGCCCGGCAGCACCGGCGCGAGCCAGTTGAACAGGGTCTCGCGCACGCGGTCCGGCGTGGGCCGCAGGCCCTCGACGGGGAGCACCTCCAGTCGCGTCCCGCGCCAGCGCCCGCCGATGATGCGGACCACGCCCGCCGCGCGGCCTTTCGGCACGGCCTGCGCGCGCCTTCGACTCATCGGGAGGCTTCCGGGGCGGGTGCTAGCATGGCGGCATTCTCGCGCATTCCCGCGCCACCGCCCTCCCCCGAGCCGTCGCGATGGTCAGCTTTTTCCGCAGAAGGAAGCCGGAGGCGACCGCGCCGGCGAAGGACGACGCCGCAAGGCGCATGAGCGTGGAAGAGCTTGCCGCGGCCTTTCCGTCCGCGCCCGCCACCGCCCAGGGGAAGGAGGCCGCGAGCGCCGAGGACACGTCCGCGCCGGCGACGCCCGCGGAGGCACCCGCCGGCGACGCAGTGGCCGGGTCCGGCGCGGAGGCGACGCCGGCGGCATCCGGCCGCCCCGGTTGGCGCGAGCGGCTGCGCGGCAGTGCGTTCGCGAAGAGCCTCGGCGGACTGTTCTCGCGCAACCCGCGCCTGGACGACGACCTGCTCGACGAGATCGAGACCGCGCTGCTCACGGCCGACGTCGGCGTCACCGCGACGACCGCGCTCGTCGAGGACCTGCGCAGGCGCATGAAGGCCCGCGAATTCGCGGATGCCGCCGGTCTGCTCTCGGCCTTGCGCGGCGCGCTCGTCGACCTGCTGCGGCCCGTGGCCGTGCCACTGGAGATCCGCGCCGATGCGCGCCCGTTCGTGCTGCTGGCCGTGGGCGTCAACGGCGTCGGCAAGACGACGACGATCGGCAAGCTCGCGCGGCGCTACAGGGACGCCGGGCACACGCTGATGCTGGCCGCGGGCGACACCTTCCGCGCCGCGGCCGTTGCCCAGCTCCAGGCCTGGGGCGAGCGCAACGGCGTGCCCGTGGTGGCGCAGGGACAGAACGCGGACGCCGCCTCCGTCGCCTTCGACGCGCTGCAGGCTGCAAGGGCGCGGGGGACGCAGGTCCTCATCGCCGACACGGCCGGCCGCCTGCACACGCAGCAGGGCCTGATGGCTGAACTGGGCAAGATCCGGCGGGTCCTGCAGAAGCTCGACCCGGAGGCGCCGCACGAGGTGCTGATGGTGGTCGACGGCACCACGGGGCAGAACGCGGTCAACCAGGTCCGGCAGTTCCATGCCGCGGTGGGCGTGACCGGACTGGTGGTGACCAAGCTCGACGGCACGGCCAAGGGGGGCGTCGTGTTCGCGCTGGCGCGCGAGTTCGGCATCCCGATCCGGTACGCGGGCATCGGCGAGCGTCCGGAGGACCTGCGCGTGTTCGACGCGGAGGCCTTCGTGGACGCGCTGCTGCCCGAGGCGCTGGGCGCCCCCTGACCCCATGCGCTCCACCGGGTCATCGTCCGAACCCTCCCGCGCGGTGCGCTGGCGGCGCAGGGGACTGCGCGCGGGCGTCGTGGCGCTCGTCCTCCTGCTCGTCGGCCTGCTCGGGCTGCGGGTGCTCCTGCAGCCCGAGCGCGTGGTGCGCATCGCGCTCGAGCAGGCCGGCAACGCGCTCGGGCTGGAGATCACCGCCGCCGGCGCGGGCGAGTACCGGCTCCGTGGCACGCCGATGCTGGTGGCACGCGACGTGGTGGCGCGGGTGCCCGGCACCGAGGCACCGCTGCTGACCGCGGACCGGGTCGCCTTCTCGCTGCCGTGGTCCACCCTGCGCGGCCGGTTCAGGGAGTTCGACTTCACCCGCATCGAGCTCGACGCGCCGGTGCTGGACCTCGCCCGGCTGCAGGCCTGGCGCGAAACGCGGCCCCCCGGCAGCGGGCGGATCGCGACGCTTCGCGAGGGCCTGTCGGTCACGGAGGGGGCGATCGTCGGATCGAGCTGGCGCATCGTCGGCCTCGACTTCGAACTTCCCGTGCTGGAAGAAGGCGGACGCATCGCCGGCCCCGCGCGCGGCACGTGGGAGGTGGGCGCGACGCGCGTGCCGTTCGACCTGCAGGTCGTCATGGCCAGGGCCGCGAGCAGAAGCCCCGTGGGCGCCGCGGGCACGCTGTCGGTGGAACGGCCCGGGTGGTCCGTTCCAGCGCGTGTCGTCCTTTCGGGCGTGCTGCGGATGGGCGACGGGGGCTGGTCGATCGCACCCATGACCCTCTCCGCGCGCGCGCGCCACGTCACGCCGGCCCGCACCACGCCGTTCGTGCTCGGGGTCGCCGGCCCCCTCGTGGCCCGCGAGGGTCGCATCGTGCTCGCGCCGATGGGCGTGGCCCTGCGTCGCATGCCCGGCGGGGACCCCGGAAGCGATCCGGTGCCACGACTCGACGCGCTCGGCGCCCTGCGGATCGAGGACGGCGTCGTGCTCGGCCTGGAAGGCGAGGTGGCCGCCTGGCCGGAGGCCTGGCCGCCGTTGCCCGCACCGCTGTCGGCGTCGTCGGCCCCGCTTCCCTTCGCCCTCGCCTACGACGGCGATACCGGGCTGGGCGACCCGGCGCGACTTCGCCTGCAACGGGAAGACGCGCATTTCGACGGCCGCCTCAGGCTGGCCGACCTGACCGCATGGATCGACGAGGACGGCCGGTGGTCGCCCCTGCCGCCGATCGACGGACGGGCCTCGCTGCCGGTGTTCGAACTCGGCGGCGCGACCCTGCACGGCGTCGAGATCACCGTCGACGACCCCGGGCTCGAAGGCGACGGCAACGACGCGGCGCATGGTCCCCCGACCGATGGCTGACCCGCGGAAGCCGGTGGCGGCGGATGCTCCGTTCGCGGTGCGGCTGCTCGACTGGTTCGACACCCACGGCAGGCACGACCTGCCGTGGCAGCATCCGCGCACGCCGTACCGCGTCTGGCTGAGCGAGATCATGCTGCAGCAGACGCAGGTCTCGGTCGTGGTGCCGTACTTCGAGCAATTCGTCGGGGCCCTGCCCGACGTGCCGGCGCTGGCGGCGGCGCCGCTCGACGAGGTCCTCGCGTTGTGGTCCGGCCTCGGCTACTACGCGCGGGCACGCAACCTGCATGCCGCGGCGAAACGCTGCGTCGAGGTACACGACGGCGACCTCCCGCGCGACCTGGATGCACTCGTCGCGCTGCCGGGCATCGGGCGCAGCACCGCGGCCGCGATCGCATCCCAGGCGTGGCGTGCGCGGGCACCCATCCTCGATGGCAACGTCAAGCGCGTGCTCGCGCGATACCACGGCATCGACGGCTGGCCGGGCTCGGCGGCGGTCGAGAAGCAATTGTGGTCGTTGGCGGATGCGCACGTGGCCGATCCCGCCCTGGCGGATGCCCGCCTGCCCGACTACACCCAGGCCCAGATGGACCTCGGCGCGACGGTGTGCACGCGCCATGCTCCCGCCTGCCCGCGCTGCCCACTGCAACGCGACTGCGTGGCGCACCGGGCGGGCCGAACCGGCGAACTGCCCACGCCACGACCGGCGCGCACCGTGCCGGGACGGGAGGCGACGATCCTGGTGCTTCGCGACCACGAGGGACGGGTGCTGCTCGAACGCCGTCCGCCCTCCGGCATCTGGGGCGGGCTGTGGTCGCTTCCCCAGCTGCCGGACGACGAGGAGGCGCGTGGATGGTTCGCTCGGCACGTGCGCGGTGACTTCGACGCCGCGGTCCGGCTGCCGTCGGTCGAGCACGGGTTCACCCACTTCCGCCTGCGGATGCAACCACTCCTCTGGGACGGGATCGCCCTGCAGGACGCGGTGCGGGACAATCCCGGTCTACGGCCATTCGCCATGCCCCGGATCGCAGCGCTGGGACTGCCCGCGCCGATCCGCCGGCTGCTCCACGCGCCGCATGTCGCGGCCGCGGGTGGCTGACCCCGGACCACACAGGAGGAAACGCGATGCCGCGTGAAGTGTTCTGCCAGCACGAGGGTGCGCGCGCCGAAGGCCTGGATTTCATCCCGTGGCCCGGGCCGCTGGGCAAGCGCATCTACGAAAACATCGGCAAGCGCGCCTGGGCCGCGTGGCTTGCGCACCAGACGATGTTGATCAACGAGCACCGCCTGTCGCCGATGAACCCGGACCACCGTGCCCGGCTGGAACGCGAGATGGTCGCGTTCCTCTTCGAAGGTGGCGCGGACAAGCCCGCAGGCTACGTGCCCGAAGCGCCTGCGGGCTGACGCCGCGCCCCTCAGCCTTCCCCGCGTTCCGCGGCCCGGATCGCGGGCACGTCCAGCGGGCGGATCACCTGGATCCGGCAGGGGATCTGCAGCGGCGCGGACGGCGAGACGACGCGCACCGAGTCGAACCCGGCGCTGATGTTCGGCCCGCTGCCGTCGAACACGATCGAATGCGCGTACTCGAGTTCGTCGCACCGGCTGCCCAGCTCGAGCAGGTAGGCGCGCGCCGGGCTCGTCCACACGACCAGGTTGCGGTCGCCCAGGTAGGTCCAGTTGTCGATCGACCGCGAGAACGGGATGGTGCTGACCGGCGCGCCCGCATGGGCCCGGTGGAGCTCGAGCCGCGCGTCGCGTGCGGCGTCGCGGGCCTCGTCACCGGTGGTGGCGCAACCGGACACGGCGAAAAGGATCGCGACGGTGATTGGGATGGTTCGGGACATGGGACCTCCGGTCGGTGGGCGGTGCACTGGTCGTACTACGGCGAAGCGCGGCCCGGCGTCGCACGGCGCCGGCTGGCCACATCTGCACGGGAAGCCAGTGTCCAGCTTGCCTGCCCCCGCCCCCGCCCGTATCATGCGCGGCTCGCTGGCCGGGTAGCTCAGTTGGTAGAGCAGGGGATTGAAAATCCCCGTGTCGGGGGTTCGATTCCCTCCCCGGCCACCAGCGATTTCCGCGCCCCGTCCGGCCCCGCCGCACGGGGCGTTTCCGTTTGGGATCCAGCTGTCCCGCATGGACCGGTCAGGTGGTCGCGCCCACCTTGCGGCTGATCTCGCTGCGCATCCGCTGCCGCAGTTCCTCCAGGCGCCACCGGCCCGCCGGCGTCACGGCGAACCCGGATTCCGATGTCGTGAGCCAGTGGTTCTCGAACAGCGCATCGTCGAGCGACGCGCCCCGGAGCGTTTCGCCCTCGAGCACGGCGATGAGCACCTTGAGCTGGTTGATCTCGATCAGCGACACGACCCGGACCTGCGGTTCCGCCTGCGGGAGACATAGGGTCCGTGGCGTGTATGGCAGCGTGAAGGCACCGGCCCATGCGAGACCCGCGGCCGAGGCGAATGCAATCGTGAATGCGCCGCCGGCCCCCGCCTGCGTCGAGTGATCGCTTCACGCGCATGTCGCGGTTCCTGAATCGCTTCCCGTTGGTTCATGCACGTCAAGACGAAGTGACGCTAACCTCGCGTCCATGGGGAATTTCCGTCACGTCTTGATCACGGCCGCGGCGCTCGCGGCGGCCACGTCCTGCGTCTCCGAGCCGAACCCGCGCGCCGAGGCCCCGCCCGCCCTGGCCCCGGTCGTGGTCGAGCCCGCGCCCGCGCCGGCCGTTCCGCCGCCCGAGTCCTACGACACGCGCCTGTTCGCATCGCTCTCGTCGCTCGCGCCCGACCTGGATGGCGAAGTCCTGGAGCTCGCGCTGCGCGCCCGTGAATGCGCACTCGCCAACGGTGACGCGATCGATCCGGGCCGGTTGGCGGTCATCGACTATTCCGTCGCCTCCACCGAGCCGCGCCTGTGGGTGTTCGATACCGCCCAGCCGCGCCTCATGTACCGGGAGCACGTCGCCCACGGCCAGAAGAGCGGCCACAACATGACCACGTCCTTCTCCAACGTCGACGGCAGCCACCAGTCCAGCCTGGGCCTGTTCCGGACCGCGGAAACGTACGTCGGCGGCAATGGCTACTCGATGCGAATGGACGGGCTGGAGTCGGGCTGGAACGACAATGCCCGCGATCGGCTGATCGTGATGCACGGTGCCGCGTACGTGAACCCGGACCAGGCGCGCAGGCAGGGCCGCCTGGGCCGCAGCTACGGCTGCCCGGCCGTCCGCACCGCGGTCGCGCGGGAGATCATCGACGTCCTCAAGGGCGGCCAGCTGCTGTTCTCCTACTACCCGGACGACGCCTGGCTGGCCGGGTCGAAGTTCCTGGCGTGCGACAAGGCCGTGCTCGCGGCCTACCAGGCGCGCAAGCGCGCTGGCGGCGCCGGCCTTCACACGGCGGCCCGCTGACGGCATCGACCATCCGGGACCCTCGGATACAGGGTCCCCGGATGCGAACCAGGCACGATCCCACCCTCTCGAAGCGGGCCGGCGGCGGCGCCCTGCGCGGGCTGCTCCTGCTGCTGGTCGGCGCGCTCGCGGGCGCGAACGCGGTCTATTTCCTCATGGTGCGCGACGCGCCCCGCTGTCCGGCGGCGACCAACCCCCTGCCCCCCATCCGCGAGGCCGGGCCGGCCGATGAGTCGAGCGCGGACCCGACCGTCGCCGCCCCCCCGGGCGCCGTGGCCGCGCGGGCGGACCTGCCTTCGGCCGAAGCCACCCATGCGGGCAATCCGCTGCGGGTCGACATCCGGCCTATCGGCAGGCGGTCGCCCGCAGGGCGCGAGGCCGCACGCCCTGCCGCGGCCGGCACGGGGGCGGCCGCGACCACGCCACCCGCGGCACCCGTCCTCGTGGGCAACCTCGCCATTCCCGTCGCCGGCGTCGCCGCCACCGATCTCGTGGACACCTTCGACGACAGGCGCGGCAGCGAACGCATCCACGAGGCGCTGGACATCATGGCGCCCGCCGGCACGCCCGTGTTCGCCGTCGCCGACGGGCACGTCGAGAAGCTCTTCGACAGCGACAACGGCGGCCTGACGATCTACCAGTTCGAGCCGACCGGCCGCTACGCCTACTACTACGCGCACCTGCAGCGCTACGCGCCCGGCCTGGACGAGGGCGACCGCGTGCGGCGCGGCCAGGTCATCGGCTATGTCGGCAGCACGGGCAACGCAAGCCCCGACGCGCCGCACCTGCATTTCGGCATCTTCAGGCTCGGGCCCGAGAAGCGCTGGTGGGAGGGCACCGCGGTCAATCCCTACCCCCTGTTCACCACCCGCTGAAAAAGAAACGGCCCGGGCATCCTGCCCGGGCCGTTGACCGGTCCGACTCGCCAGGGGCGGCCTGTCGGAACGGCTTACCGCGCCTTGCGTCAGTCCTGGGCGGACTGGTAGTGCGACAGGTACCGGCTGGCGGCCACCGCGAACGCAGCGCGCGAGACCGTGGTGGTCGGGTCGAAGTACGCCTGCAGTGTCGGCTGCAGGTCGAACGGACCCTGCTTCAGGGTGAACCGCGCGTTGATCAGGCCGAGGTCGAGCGCCAGCTGCACGTAGCCGCGCAGCGCGGGCGGGATCGAGGCGGCGTCCTGCAGCGGGATCCGGCGGCCGTCGTAGAACGCCGTCAGGTCGCCGCTGAACGACTGGGCCTCGTCCTGGAGCGCCAGGCTCTGCACCAGCGAGTACGCCAGGCTGACCCGGGTCACGCTGTCGCTCGGGCGGAAGTTGCCGTTGAACAGCCCCATGACGCCGGCCTGGCGCTGGGTGAGGTCACGCAGCGCGGCGCCCTCGGCCACCGCCGATTCCGCGAACACGTAGTTGGCGCTCCCCGTGGACACGTCGCCGAAGGACGGCACGCGGTCGAGCGGCAACTGCTGGCGGATGCTCGCGCCCATCAGCAGGTACTGGGCGAGCTCGATGCGGCGGATCGCCTGGTCCGGCTTGAACCTGCGGTCCGAATAGCCGTCGACGAGGCGGTTCGCGACCGCGAACTCGATCGCCTGGCGCGCCGGATGATTGGCGATGTCGTCCAGGCCCGTGTACCCGCCACTGTTGAGGAAGGACACCTCGCCCTCGACCGTGCCGGGCGCGCCGTAGCCGTTGGTGACGTCCAGCGGATCCATGTCGTTGCCCGACACCGAACCGATGCCGCGCACCGTCACCCGCCACGTGCCGACCTTCGCCGGCGCGCCGACGCTTACCGTGTCGCCGATCACCGGCAGCGAGATGGCCGAGCCGTAACGCACGCCGTCCGGGTCGATCAGGACCAGCGCCAGAGTGTTCTCGCCGATGACGGCCTTGGCGTTGACATAGGCGACTTCGGGACCGACCTCGAAGGTCTTCTCGCCGACCGTGCCGACCGGCGCGAAGTCCACCGAGAACGGCACCGGGTCGCTGCCCGGGGCCAGCAGCGCGTTGCTGTTGAATTCGCGCAGGAAGTTGACCGACCCGCCGAAGTCGTTGCGCATGCCGGCGGCCTCGCCGACCGCGGCGTAGGCGTTCAGGTGGCCGGCCCCGGCCTCCCAGGACAGGCGCCCGGTCATGTTGCCCGCGGTGCGCTCGAGGATGTCCTTGACCTGCGCGGGGTTGAGGTTCGGGTTCGCCTCGAGCATCAGCGCGACCACGCCGGACACGTGCGGCGTCGCCATCGAGGTGCCGCTGGAGACGGTGTAGAACGGCAGGTGCTCGGGCGCGATCATCGATGCGTCGGTATCGGCACCGAGGGCCGGCAGCGTCCCGGTCACCGTGCGCGTGGAGATGATGTCCACGCCGGTCGCGACGATCGTCGGCTCGTTGTAGTAGGTCCAGGACTTGCCGTCGGGCATGGTGAACGTGCCGCTCTCGCCGCGCTTGCCGCGCGAGGAGAAGTCGGTCAGCACGCCGTCCTTCTCGCCGGCGCCCACGGAGATGACCCAGGGGGCCTGCGCGTACGGGTTGTGGGTGTCTTCGCCCGGGCCGTCGTTGCCGGCGGCGAACACGCTCACGATGCCGCGCTTGTACAGCTCGTAGGTGGCGATGTTGACCGGATTGAGGTGGTTGAACTTGCCGCTGCTGCCCCACGAGTTGCTGGTGACGCGGATCGGATGGTCGTAGCTGAACTGGTTGGTCGCTGCGTAGTCGAGGCCGCCGACGGCATCGAGGATGAAGAGCACCGCACCCGAGCCGTAGCCAATCAGGTCCGCGCCCGGCGCCGCGCCGCGGTACAGGCCGTTGGAACGCTCGCCCGTGCCGCCCACGCTGCCCGCGCAGTGCGTGCCATGGCCCGAACCGAGATCCGTGTTGATCTGGTTCTCCAGGTAGGTCATCGGGACGATGCCCGGCTGGAAGTCGCGCGCGATCTCCGCGAGGATGTTCTGCGGCGCCAGCACGTTCTGCACGACGTGCTCGCCGAACTTCAGGTCCTCGTGCGAGGCGTCGATGCCCGAGTCGTTGACCATCACGGTCACGCCGCGGCCGCTGTACGGGATGGCCTGGTTGTAGTCGCCGGGGTTCTCCACGGCGCGCGCGGCGCCGGAGATCTCGCGCTGCTCCTTGTTGAAGTAGCGCAGCGGCGCGTTCCAGTAGATGGACACGACGTCGTCGCGCTGCGCGAGCGCCTGGATCTCCGCGGGCGTCGCGAGCGCGCCGGCGATCGGCAGGGTGCGCATGGTCACGCCCTTCTCGATGCCGAGCGACTTCATCGTCGCGAGCTGGCCGGCGGTGACGGGGCCGGACTGCTCATAGCTGACGACGACATGCAGCTCGTCGGTGGGTGCGGCGGCGGCCATCTTCTGCAGCAGCTGCGGGTCGAGCTGCGCATCGGCCAGGGCCATGCCGCTGGCGAGCATGCCGGCGGCGATCGCGCAGATGCGGACCGTGCGATGGCGCTTTGAACGGAACGTGGACTGGTTGTGGCGATTGGTGGTCATGTCGGCTCTCTCTCCGGGGGTCTGCGCCGGCGGGGGCCGGTGCTGTCTTCCAGTGACGCGCAACGGCCGCCCCGATCCCATCCGGGAGACCCCCCAACCGTCATGGGCGAAATCACCCATCCGGCGCCGGCCGCGGGCCGATCGGCAGCGCGTTCACGCCACGCGGACCGCCGTGAACCCCCACCAACGCCATCGCACGCCTGGGTGGAATCCCCTATTCACAAGGCCCGCGCCCACGGTCTATCGTCGGAACGCGGTCACGGATTCACGCACGCGCCACGCGGACTCCGTAGGATCGCCTGGTCGCCGGCGCCGCGGTCGCGCCGACGCCGCATGGGAAGGCGCCGAGGATCCGCGCCGATCGGCCGCCACCACTGCAACGCCATGGACTCGGCCTCCAACCGGAGACTGCGATGCCCTCGCCCGGCCACGCCCCGACGACCGCACGGTCCAATCCGTTCCGCCTGCTTGCCGCCTCCCTCCTCGTGTCCGCCGCCCTCCTGCTGGCGAACCGCGCCGCGTTCGCGCAGGCCGTCCCGGTGGACGTGGACATCTCCGGCGACACCGCGACGATCGAGATCGGCGGAATGCCCGGCCACCCCCTGGCCGACATGACCCTGACCTTCGACGACGCCGACGGCCTGAGCGCCTCGAGCCTCGGCGTGTCGGCCAAGCTGGTGAGCCTGGACGATCCGGCGCTGCTCGCGCGCCTGCCCAACCTGCAACTGACGCGACTCGACAGCGCGCTGCCGCTGCTGGTGACGGTCGAGCCGCCGGCCGCCGGCGGCCTGGCCTTCGATCGCACGGTCAGGGTGGAGATCCACACCCACGCGCTGGCCTACGAGGCGGGCAGCAGCTACCGGCTGTTCAAGGCGCCGTTGAACGGCGCCTTCCGTGACATCACCGACGAAGTCGCGCCGGGCAGCGTGCGCGCGCGTGGCACGACCGGTGGCTTCTCGCAGTTCCTCGTGCTCGCGGACCTTCGCGAGACCGGTGCCGTGATCGACGCCAAGCTCGCCTGGTTGCGTGGCCGCGTCGCGATGCTGCCGGCCACCGAGCAGGGCGCGTTCGATGCGCTCGTCGACGATGCGGAGGCCGCCGTCGACGCGGGCGACCATGCGGCGGCGATCGCCGCGCTCGACAGCCTCCGGGCCCGTGCGGCGGCCCGCGCGGGAACGCACCTGCCGCAGACCTGGCGCGCGACGCGCACGTCCGAGAACCACGCGGGCGAACTGATCGCCGGTGCGGCGACCCTCGCCTACAGCGTCGCCTACCTGCGCGACTACGGCGAGTAGCCTTCGCCGGTCCGGGCCCCGGCCGATGGCCGGGGCACCCGAAAGCCGCTGACCGGCTGAACGCGCATCCGGCTAAGATGGCGGGATGCAGGCGCGACTGATCGCCTACCCCCCAGATGCCGCCGCCGTCGTCCGGCATGTCGCGGCCGGCGGGTCTTTGCGCATCGGCCGCGGGTCCGACTGCGAGCTCAGGCTGGACCACCCCTCCGTGTCCCGGCGCCACGCGGAACTGCACTCCGATGGCGACAGCTGGCACGTGCGCGACCTCGGAAGCAAGAACGGCAGCTTCGCGGACGGTGCCCGCATTTCCGAAGCGACCCTCGCTCGGGAGACGTGGCTGCGCTTCGGCGACGTCTACTGCGAATTCACGCCGCTGACGGAGGCACAGGTGGACGCCGACGCACGCGACCGCGCCGAGCGACGCGCGGCCATCACCGCCCGCACCGCCAGGATCGAACGCATGGCCGGCCTGCGGGACCTGCTCGACGACAGCCTGCGTTCCGTGGTCGAACTCGCACAGTGCGAGCGTGGCTTCGTCCTGCTCGACGAGGGCGATGGACTGACGGTGCGGGCGAGCCTTGCGCTCGATCCCTCGCAACTGTCCGCCCGCACGTTCTCCGGCAGCGTGGGTGCGGTCCGCCGCGCGCTGCGCGACCGCCAGCCCGTCGTCGTCAACGACATCGGCAGCGATGCATGGCTCGGCCAGCGGGCCTCGGTCGTCGCCGCGGGACTGAGTGCCATCGCCTGCCTGCCGCTGGTCCAGGACGGTGCGTCGTTCGGCGCGATCTACGTGGACCGGGTCCGCCCCGGCCCGGCGATCACCGACCTCGACCTCGAGCTGCTGCAGGCGTTCGTCGAGGGCGCCGCGGTGTGGATCGCCGCGCAGCGGGCGGCGGACCTGCTCGACCATGCGCACGCCGCCGCGCGCCCCGACGCGACGCGATGGGACGGCATCGAGGCCGCGCATCCCGAAACCGCCGGGCACGCCTGATGCCAGGCGCCGGCCCGTCGCATCCGGGAGGGGCGGAAGACCGGCCCACCGCCACCGGGATCCACGTGCACGCCGACCTCGCGCCCGGGAGCGTGGTCGCGGGCCGCTTCCGGGTGGACGGGCTGCTCGGCGTCGGCGGGATGGGCGTGGTCTACCGGGCGACCGACCTCACCCTGGACATCCCCGTCGCGCTCAAGCTGCTGCGGCCCGAACTGGCCGCGCGCCAGGACGCCTTCGAACGGTTCCGGCAGGAGCTCCTGCTGGCGCGCCAGGTGTCCAGTCCCCACGTCGTGCGGATCCACGACCTCGTCCGCCACGAGGGCCTGTGGCTGATCGGGATGGACTTCGTCGACGGCGAATCACTCGACCGGCGGATCGAGCGCGAAGGCGCGCTCCCCCTCGAGGACGCCCTGCACATCGCCCGCCAGCTCGCGGAAGGGCTGGCCGCCGCCCACGCGAAGGGCGTGGTGCATCGCGACCTCAAGCCCGCGAACGTGCTGCTCGATGCGGACGGCAACGCCTTCATCAGCGACTTCGGAGTGGCGCGGTCGCTGGCGACGAGCGGGATGACCCGCTCCGGGGCGGTCGTGGGCACGCCCGATTACCTGTCGCCGGAACAGGCGCGCGGTGGCCCGGTCGATGCGCGCAGCGACCTGTACGCACTCGGCCTGATCCTCTACGAGATGCTGTCGGGCCGGCAGCCGTTCCCGGGCGGCACGGTCAGCGAGACGCTCGCGCAGCGGATGATGGGCACGCCACGCCCGATCAACGAACTGCGCGCCGACGCTCCCGCATGGGTGGTGCGGCTGCTCGACCGGCTGCTCCGTCCCAACCCCGCGCACCGGTTCGACGACGCACGGGCCGTCGCGAACGCGATCCAAGAGCGCGCGGTCCCCGCCGAGCCCCTGCCCCGACGCCTGCGGAGCGCACTGTCCGGCGGGCGGGGCGCCGCCGTCGCCGCCGGCCTCGCGGCCGTCCTCGCGCTCGGCGGTGCATGGTGGCTCCAGCGTTCCGGGGAAGGCGCGTCGCCGTTCGCCTCGCCGCCGCTCGAGCGCCTGCTCGTGCTGCCCCCCGCCTCCCACACCCCGGGCATCGCACCCGCCGCACGCGTCGCGTTGGGCGCGCGCATGCACGCGGCGATCGACCTCGCGCCGGGCCTGGCCACGGTGGACCGCGCCCGGATGATGCAGTCCGTCGACCTCCTCGATCCCACGGGCTCGGCACGCTACGACGTGGACGGCTTGCGCGACATCGCCGCGGCGCGTCGCGTGCTGGAGCCACGACTGATCCGCGTCGGCAACCGGTGGCGCGTCGAATCGACGTTGCACGTGCAGGACGCGCCCGGGCAAACGATCGAGGGCCCGCCAGCGGCCACGCCGATGGCGGCCATGCAGGCCTGGCTGGCGACCCCCGCGCTCGCCGATGCGCTCGGCGTGTCGCCCGGCGGACTGCCCGCCACCTGGCCGGCGGGCGCGACCGACGAAGACACCGAGCAGGCACTCGGCACCGGCCTGCAGGCGTTCGCGGACAACGACCTCGCCACGGCGATCGACCGGCTGCGCTTCGCGGCGGACCGCGCGCCCGGGGATCCGATCGTCCAGCTCGCGCTCGTGGAGGCCGCGCAGGCGATCGGCGAACTGGATGTCGCCTTCGATGCGCTGGAACGGGCGGACGCCGCGCTCGCCCCCGATGCGCCCGCCCGGCTGCAGCGCCGCATCGACGCCGAACTCGCGTTGCTGGAAGGCGAGCCCACGCGCGCCACCGCCGACTGGCGCGCACAGCTGGAAGCGACGCCGGACGACACCTTCGCCGAATTGAATCTCGCCCGGGCACTCGGGGCCGGCGGTGACTTCGGCGCCGCGGTCGACCAGCTCCAGGCCCTGACCGCGCGCGACGCGAACGACCCGCGCGCCTGGTACGAACTCGGCAAGTTCTCGATCCTCTCCGGCGATGCACGCCGCGCCGTCGACGACCACCTCGTTCGCGCGCTCGTGCTGTTCAAGCGCAGCGGCAACCGGTATGGCGAGGCGGAGACGCTCAATGCCCTGGGCATCGGCTACGGCCGGCTCGGCCAGACAGCGGACGCCGCCGAGCAGTACAGGGAGGCCGCGGACCTGCGCCGCGCCGTCGGCAACCGCGCCGGCGTCGCCACCAGCCTGCGCAACCTCGCGAACGTCCAGGCGCTCACCGGAGACTTCGCGGACGCGACGACGAACCTCGCCGAGGCCCGGCAGATCCACGACGCGCTCGGCGACCGCAACGGCCTGGCCGCGGTGGACAACGAACTGGGCCTGCTCGCCGAGGAGCAGGGCGACCATCGCGCCGCGCTCGAGGCCTTCCGGCGCGCGCTCGCGGGCTGGCGCGGGCTGGACGATCCGCACGGGGTGGCGCAGGCCCTCAACAACATCGGCTTCGCCCACTACCAGCTGGGCGCCTACGACGACGCGCAGGTCTACTGGCAGCAGGCGGGCGAAGCCTATGAATCCCTGGGCAGCGCGACGGGACGCATCCGCACGCGCCAGAACCTGGGCCTGCTCGCGATCGCGCGCGGTCGCTGGGACCAGGCGAAGTCCGAGCTGGAAGCCTCGCTGGCCGACGCGCTCGCGCAGCAGATGGTCGAGGAAGCGGCCGTCAGCCACCGCAACCTTGCCGAACTCGCGCTGTGGGAAGGCCGGATCGGCGATGCGATCGACCAGGCGCAGCGCGCCGAGGCGCTGTTCCTGCAGCGCGAGGACCGTCGCGGGCAGGCCGACGCGGCGCTGTTGCGCGTCCAGGCCTTCGTGGCCGTCCTTGCGCACGACCGCGCACGGGAGCTGCTGGCCGCCCTCGAACCGCTGCTCGCAGAGAGTTCCGCGGAGCAGCGCGCCATCGCGGACCTGCAACGTGCGCGGATCGCCCGGTCCGAGGGCAGGATCGACGAGGCGGCGGCTCGCCTGCGCGCAGCCGACGCGCTGGCCGGGACGTCCGGCGTGCGGGCGCTGCAACTGCAGATCGCGCTGGAACGCGCGCAACTGGAGAACCGCGCGCCCGCCGCCCCCACCGTCGAGGGGATCGGCGCGCTGGGCCACGTCGGCCTGGTGCTCGCGCTGCACGAGTGGACGATGCGGCTCGCGCTCGACACGGGGCGCGCCGACCGGGCGCTTTCGGACTGGCCGGACGTCGCCGGCCTCCTGCGCGGCCGGCCCTACCTCCATGCGCATCGGCTGCACGCGATGCACGCCGAGGCGCTGTCCGCCTCGGGCGATGCCGACGCCGCCACGCGGGCGCGCGCGCAGGCCGACGACACCCTCGCCGCCTTGGCGGCCACCCTGCCGGAGGCCCTGCGCGCCGGTTTCGATGCCGCGCACCGGCCGATCCTCGCCGAGGCGGAGCCGTCGCCATGAGCTCGCAGGGCGCGATCACCGATGCCAAGGCGCTCGATGCCCTGCGCACCCAGTACCGTGCGCTGCTGCAGCGGCTGGAGGCCAACGAGCGCGAATTCCGCCGCCTCGGGCGCGCGGTCTGGCGCGTGCAGGAGGACGAGCGCCAGCGCCTTGCGCGCGAACTGCACGACGGCATCGGCCAGAACCTCACCGCGCTCAAGCACCGGCTCGCACAGCTCGGCGCCGGCATGTCGCCCGAGCAGCGCGCAAGGCTCGAGACCGCGATCGAACTGTGCGCGTCGACGCTGGAGGACACGCGGGAGCTGTCGCGCCTGCTGCGCCCCCCGATCCTCGACGACCTCGGCCTGGAGGCGGCGCTGCGCTGGCTGGCCCGCAGCCAGGCCGATGCCGCCGGCGTCGAGGTGCAGGTGGAGGTCGAACCCCTCCCGGACCTGGACGACGAGCTGCAGACCCTGCTCTTCCGCGTCGCCCAGGAGGCGGTGAACAACGCGGTGAAGCACGCGAAGGCGAACACCATCCTGCTGCGGCTCGTCGCGCGCGACGGCAGCCTGCGACTGCAGGTCGCCGACGACGGCCGCGGCTGCGACCCGGCCGTCGCGTTCCGCAGCGGCGGAAGCGGCCTGGGCGGCATGCGCGACCGGTTGCGCCTGCACGAGGGCCGGCTCGAACTGCATGCCTCGCCGGGCGAAGGCACGCGCGTGCGGGCGGTGGTGCCCATTCCCCCGCCCGCTTGACGCCATCGCGGGCCGCGCGCACCGTTCAGGCATGGGCGCGCCCGCCATCCATCCCATCAGGGTCCTGCTCGCGGACGACCACACGCTCGTCCGCGAGAGCCTCGCGGGCGTGCTGGAAGCCGAAGGCGACGTTCAGGTCGTGGCGCAGGCGGCGGACGGCATCGCGGCGCTCGAGAAGGCGGTCGAGGTCTGTCCGGACGTGGTCGTCGCCGACCTGTCGATGCCGCGCCTCAACGGGATCGAAGTGGTCCGCCGGCTCCGCGAGGCCGTCCCGTCCGCGCGCGTACTGGTGCTGACGATGCACCAGGAGGACGAATACGTGCTGCAGGCGGTCCGGGCCGGCGCCTCGGGCTACCTGGTCAAGGACAGCGCGTCCGCCGAACTGCTGGCCGCGGTGCGCAGCCTGCATGCCGGCCGCGCGCACTTCGGCGCGCGCGCCGCGCAGGCACTCGCCGAGCAGATGCAGCACCCGGAGCGCACCGTCGACGACCCGTATGGGCGGCTCACCGCGCGCGAGCGGGAGGTGTTCCACCTCATCGCCGAGGGGCTGACCACCAAGGAGATCGCACGCCGGCTCGACATCAGCGTCAAGACCGCGGAGAACCACCGCGCGCGGGTGCTGGGCAAGGCGGGGGTCCGCAACACCGCCGAACTCGTGCGCTACGCACTGCGCCGCGGGCTGCTCGACTGACGCCCCGGCGGCGGCGGGCGTGGCGGCGCACCGCGCTACCATCGGATCGGATTCCATTCCTGCCGCGAGCCATGCCATGACCCGCCCCGCCCGTCCCGCACTGCGTCCCGCGATCGCCTGCCTCGCCGTCGTCGTCCTGCTCGCCGCCTGCACCGGCGGCAAGGTCCGGCGTGTGTCGGAACCGGCCGCGGGCATCCAGCAACTGGCGGTGGCCGCCGACGGCAGCTGGACCGTCGAGCTGCGGATCGACAACTACAGCAGCATCCCGATGCGGTTCGAGCGCGTCGATTTCGCCGTCACCGTGGGCGGCACGGCGGCCGGCCGGCTCGCCGGCACGCCCGCGCTGCCCGTCGGACCGGAGTCGGCCGACGTGGCAACCCTGCGCATGACGCCGACCCCCGAGGCGCGCCTGCGGATGGCCGACGCCCTGGCCAGCGGGCGCGGCATCGACTACACCCTCGACGGACGCGTCGACGCGACGCCCGAAGGCGCCGGCAGCCGCAGCTTCGACCTCGACCGGAGGAGCGCGCTGAGTCCGGTGCCCGGCCTGCCCGGCGTGCTGCGCTGAGGCCGGCCCGGATGGGCGGAAGTTACCGCGCACCCCTCGGCGACATCCGCTTCGCGCTGTACGACGTGCTCGATGCCGGCACGCTCTTCGAGCGGCTCGGCTTCGTGGACGCAACGCGGGATGTCGTCGACGCGGTGCTCGAGGAGGGCGCGCGATTCACCGGCAGCGTCCTGGCGCCGCTCAACGCGGTGGGCGACCGCGAGGGCTGCACGTTCGACCCCGCCACCGGCGACGTCACGACGCCCACCGGGTTCGCGGACGCCTATGCGCGCTACGTCGAAGGCGGTTGGCCCGGCCTGGTGTCGCCGGTCGAACACGGCGGCCAGGGCCTGCCGCACACGGTCGGCGTGCCGATCAAGGAGATGATCGACGCCGCGAACCTCGCCTGGGGAAACTTCCCGCTGCTGTCGCATGGCGCCACCGAGGCCCTGCTGCACCACGGCGACGAGGTCTTGAAGGCGCGATTCCTGCCGCCGCTGGTCGAGGGTCGCTGGACGGGGACGATGTGCCTGACCGAACCGCACTGCGGCACGGACCTCGGCCTGTTGCGCACGCGCGCGGTGCCGCGCGGCGATGGCACGTATTCGATCACCGGCACGAAGATCTTCATCACCGCGGGCGAGCACGACCTGGCCGAGAACATCGTCCACCTCGTCCTGGCGAAGCTGCCGGACGCGCCGGAGGGCAGCCGCGGCATCTCGACGTTCCTGGTGCCGAAGCGGCGGGTGGAAGCGGACGGATCGCCCGGCGCGCGCAACGGCGTGCGCGCCGGCGCGATCGAACACAAGATGGGCATCCACGGTTCGGCGACGTGCGTGCTGAACTTCGATGACGCGACGGGCTGGCTCGTCGGCGAGCCACACCACGGCCTGCAGGCGATGTTCGTGATGATGAACACCGCGCGGCTCGCGGTCGGGTTGCAGGGGCTCGGGTTGGCCGACCGCGCGTACCAGAACGCGCTTCGCTACGCGCGCGAGCGGCTGCAGGGCCGCGCACCGGGCGGACCCGCGCAACCGGACAAGCCGGCCGATCCGATCCTGGTCCACCCGGACGTGCGGCGGATGCTGCTCACGTGCCAGGCCCTGGTGGAGGGCGGGCGACTGCTCGGTTACCACGCCGCCACGCTGGTCGACATCGCCACGCATGCACCCGATGCGGCCGAACGCGGGGAGGCCGAGGCCCTGCTCGCGTTCCTGACGCCGATCGCAAAGGCCTGCCTCACCGAGTGGGGCGTGGAGTGCACCAACCTGGCGCTGCAATGCCATGGCGGCCACGGCTACATCGTCGAGCACGGCATGGAGCAGCTCGCCCGGGATGCGCGCATCACCACCCTCTACGAAGGCACGACCGGCGTGCAGGCGCTCGACCTGGTCGGCCGCAAGCTGCTCCAGCAGCGCGGCGCCGGCCTGCACGCGATGCTGCGGATCATCGGGTCGTTCTGCGACGCGAATGCCAGCGACGACGCGCTGGCCGAGTTCACCCGGCCGCTTCGCGCGGCCGCCGCCGAGTGGGAACGCCTGTCCCGACGCATCGCGTCGGCGGCTGCGGAGGACCCGTCCGAGGCGGGCGCCGCCTCGGTCGACTACCTCTTCCTCAGCGGTTACGTGGTGCTCGCGTACTGGTGGGCGCGCAGCGTGGCGGCCTGCGCCCGTTCGTCCCGGCCGGACGCGTTCAGGGCCGCCAAGCTCGCCACGGCCCGGTTCTACTTCGCCCGGCTCCTGCCGCGGATCCGCGCCCATGCCGCCGCCATCGAAGCCGGCGCGGGCACCCTGATGGCGCCCGCGGACGCGCAATTCGACGCCGGCCGCCACTGACGGGACGGCGCGCTATCCAAAGTGCCATCCATCGGGTATATGCTCGTGACCCGATGGAGGCCGACAGAGCGAAGCTTCGCCTGGTCCGCGCCGGATCCCCCGTGGCATCCGGCACCGGCACCGTCGTCCCCGCCTCCGCGTTCCGGCTGCCCGCCCGCCTCGACGCCGTCCGCCTGCTGTCGCTGGACGCGCACGGCCGCGCGCTCGACTGGATGAGCTGGCAGGACGCGGCCTGCCTGTACGCCCGCGGCGCGGTGGCCTGGACGCTCGGCGAGCCCTGCCTGACCCTGCACGGCGGTACCTGCCGCACGACCGGCGCGCGCACGCTGCTCGACCTGCACCCGATCGTGGCCGCGCGCGGCCATGCGCGTCCGCAGGCGATCGACCCCACGCCCGCGCTGAGCAACCCCGCGCTGTTCGCGCGCGACCAGCACCTGTGCCTGTACTGCGGGCACGAACATCCGCGCCAGTTGCTGACGCGGGACCATGTCGTGCCGCTCTCGAAGGGCGGGAGGGACATCTGGCAGAACGTGGTCGCCGCCTGCCGGCACTGCAACGCCCGCAAGGGCAACCGGACGCCACAGCAGGCGGGCATGCCGCTGCTCGCCGTGCCCTATCGGCCGAGCTGGATCGAGCACCTGATCCTGTCCAACCGCAACATCCTCGCCGACCAGATGGCGTTCCTGAAGGCGCAATTGCCGAAGAAGGCGCGCCGGGCCGGCTGAACGCGTCGCCGCCCCCCGTTTCCACCGGGCCGCGCGCCCGCACGGCCGCGCGACTGCGGCTACACTCGGCCCTTCGTCCCGAAGCGGAATACGCGATGTCCCCGACCCTCGGCCTCACCGGCATGGACCGCGACACGGAGGCCGCCGTCAAGGCCGCCTTCGCCGAAGCCAGCGCGCAGGCGGGCGGTGGGTGGACGCTGGTCCCGGAAGCCGAAGCCGACCACGTGGTCGTCGACATGGACAGCATGTACGGCCCGATGAGCTGGCTGAAGCTCCACGGCGCCGGCAAGACCGTGATCGGGCTGACCACCGCCCCGCGCACCCAGACCGACTTCCATCTGCAGAAACCCTGCACGGTGCAGGGCCTGGCCGGCGTGCTGTCCGCGATCATGGGCCAGGCCGCCGATCCGCTCGCCGCCGGCGCCAGTGCGGAGGCGGCGCCCACGCCCGTGTCCGAACCGTCACCCGAGTTGACCGAGGCGGTGTCGATGCCCGGCCCCGAGGACGACGACACCGCGGCGGTGCCCTCCGGCGTCACGCCGGCGCCGGCGCCGCAGGACATGCTGCCCGAGGAAGTGCCATCCGCCGGCGTCCACGGCGCCCCGCCGCCGGAACCGGAACCCCCGGCGCCAGCCCGCGACCCCGTGTTCTCCGACTGGCTCGCCCCCGGTCGCCTGACCGGGCGGCGGCGCTACCAGCGCGACGACGGTCCGGCCTTGCTGATCGATGCCGATGCGCGCCAGTACCACGGCCCCGCCTCGCTGAAGCCGCTCGCGGCCTACTTCGACGGCACGGTGCAGGAAGGCGACCTCGTGCCCGTCGACGAGGCGGCATGGCAGGCCGAGGCCGGCAAGCACGGCGACGCGCAGCCGCTGTCCCGCCTCGCCTGGTACGGCGGCCTGCTCGCCGGTGGCGGCGCACTCATGCCGGGCTTCCCGGCCGACGCCCAGTACCGCCTGTTGAAGTGGCCGCAGACCGAGCGCGAATTCCCGCGCCATTTCCGCATCGCCACCGCCATGATGAAGGGGCCGGCGACGATCGACGAGATCGCCGAGGCCAGCGGCGTCCCCGCGGCCGACGTGGCCGACTTCGTGAACGCGAACCTGGCCACCGGGTTCGCCGAGCGGTACGTCGAACCGGAGCCGGAGCCCGAGCCGCAGCAGAAGGGCGGCCTGTTCGGGCGCCTGCGCGGCCGCTGAACCCGCGCCGCGCGGCGCGCCGGCGCGGCCTGCCGCGTCCTTGCCCCGCCCTTCCCCGGGCGGGACAATGGCCGGCCTTCCCCACCGACCGGGCGCGCGACGCACCCGATCGCCGCGAATGATCGATTCCGAGCGCTATCCGCGCCTGTCCCGCATCGAATCCCCCGCCGACCTGCGCACCGTCGGCGCGGACGACCTGCGCGCGGTCGCCGACGAGCTGCGTGCATACCTGATCGAGTCCGTCGGCCGCAGCGGCGGGCATTTCGGCGCCGGGCTGGGCGTGGTCGAACTCACCGTCGCGCTGCACTGGCTGTACGACACGCCCGGCGACCGGATCGTGTGGGACGTCGGCCACCAGACCTATCCGCACAAGATCCTGACCGGCCGCCGCGACCGCATCCACACCGTCAAGCAGGCCGACGGCGTCGCGCCGTTCCCCAAGCGCGAGGAAAGCGAATTCGACACCTTCGGCGTCGGCCACTCGAGCACCTCCATTTCGGCCGCGCTGGGCATGGCGATCGCCAACGCGCGCGCCGGCAATGATCGCCGCGTGGTCGCGGTGATCGGCGACGGCGCGATGACCGCGGGCATGGCCTACGAGGCGCTGAACCACGCCGGCGGGATGGAGCCCGAGCCCGACCTGCTGGTGATCCTCAACGACAACCGGATGTCGATCAGCGAGAACGTCGGCGGGCTGACCAAGATGCTCGGCCGGATGACCGGCAGCCGCACGCTCAATGCGTTGCGCGAAGGCGGCAAGAAGCTGCTCGGCGACAAGCATGGTGCCCCGGCGCGCTTCGTGCGCCGCTGGGAGGAACACTGGAAGGGCATGTTCGTGCCGTCCACGCTGTTCGAGGAGATGGGCTTCCACTACACCGGCCCGATCGACGGCCACGACGTGGACGCGCTGGTCTCCACGCTGCGCACGCTGCGCACGCTGAAGGGTCCGCAGCTCCTGCACGTGATCACCACGAAGGGCAAGGGCTACGAGCTCGCCGAGGGCGACCAGATCGGCTACCACGCCGTGTCGCCGTTCGACCCCGACAAGGGCGTGGTGAGCAAGGGCGGCGCGAAGAAGCCCACCTACACCGACGTGTTCTCCGACTGGCTGTGCGACATGGCCGCGGCCGACGACGCCCTGCTCGCGATCACCCCCGCGATGCGCGAGGGTTCCGGCCTGGTGCGCTTCAGCCGGGAATACCCGGAACGCTACTTCGACGTGGCCATCGCCGAGCAGCACGCGGTCACGCTCGCGGCCGGCATGGCCTGCGAGGGCGCGAAGCCGGTCGTGGCGATCTACTCCACCTTCCTTCAGCGGGGCTACGACCAGCTGGTGCACGACGTCGCGATCCAGGGACTGGACGTGCTGTTCGCGATCGACCGCGGCGGCGTGGTCGGGCCGGACGGCGCGACGCACGCGGGCAACCTGGACCTCTCGTTCCTGCGCTGCGTGCCGAACATGGTGGTGATGGCGCCGGCCGACGAGGACGAGTGCCGGAAGATGCTGTCGACGGGGTTCCACCACGCCGGACCCGCGGCGGTGCGCTATCCGCGCGGCACCGGTCCCGGGGTGGCGGTGCAGCCGACGCTCGGCACGCTGCCGCTCGGCAGGGCCGAGGTGCGCCGCACGGGCGGACCGGTCGCCCTACTCGCGTTCGGTGCCACGGTGCCGGCGGCCGAGGCCGTCGGCGAGGCGCTCGGCCTGACGGTGGTGAACATGCGCTTCGTCAAGCCGCTCGATCGCACGCTGCTGCTGGACCTGGCGCGCACGCACGAGGGATTCGTGACGATCGAGGACAACGTGGTCGCCGGCGGCGCGGGTTCCGGCGTCGCCGAACTGTTCGCGGCCGAGGGCCTGGTCGCGCCGGTGCTGCACCTCGGCCTGCCCGACGCCTTCCAGCACCACGCCAGCCGTGAGCAGCTGCTCGCCGAGGCGGGGATCGACGTGGAAGGCATCCGCACCGCGGTCCTCGCGCGGTGGCCGCAATTGCACGCCGGGCGGCCGCCGGGACGAAGCGCCGCGGGCTGACCCGCGCACCCCGGATCCCGGACCGGGGCGTTCAGCGCAGGGCGGTCGCCGTCGTGACGCCGATGGTCATGTCGCGGAGCAACTTCATCGCAGCGGCATTCCGTTCACCGGTCATCGATGCGGTGCAATCGCGAACGACGGTCGTGTCGAAGCCCCGCATGTGCGCGCCGATCGCGGTGGCGGTCACGCATGCGTCGCCGGCGATCCCCGTGATCGCGAGGCGACGCGTCCCGAGCGAGTGCAGCAGGAGTTCGAGGGGCGTATCGAAGAAGGCGGAATGCCGCGGCTTGAGGACATGGTAGTCGCCGACCCCGGGCGTGAGCGCGCGGACCAGCGGCGCACCCCGGCAGTCGTCCTGCGAGCAGATCGCGACCAGTTCGCGGAAGTCGTTCCGCCAGTGGGTGAAATTGTCGTTCGCATAGACGACCGGCCAGCCCCGCGCCTGCAGGCGAGCCTTCAGCCGCGCCAACCGCCTCGCTGCCGGAATCGCCTGCGCAAGCAGTCGTTCCGCGCCCGGGAAATCCAGCGGATTGACGATGTCCAGGATGAGGAGGGCGCCGGGCGGTGCGTCATCGCGCCGCCCGGGCACGCCATCCCCGCTGTCACGCGTCGGGACCAATGGGCACGCGTGTCGTCAGTGCCGGCGGCGCAGCATGTCGTCGCGCGCCTGTTCGGCACGCGAGGCACCGATCGCGGTTTCGACGTTCTTGCGCTCCTCGGGCGGCGGCAGCACGGCGGGCAGGCCGAGGGCGTCGATCCAGAGCTCCCGGGTGAATCCCTGCGTGTGGTAGAGGTGGTGGTCTTCGTCCTGCTCCACGGCCTCGTAGGCGGACTTCAGCACCTTCGTCGCGTCTCCCTTGCCCTTCTCGGCCACCAGCCCGATCAGTTCCCAGTTCATGTGGTCCTTGGTTTCGGCCAGCACGACGCATTCGCCGGCGACGAGTTCGGCCGCGGTGGGGTCGCCGGCCGCCTTCGCCATCTCCATCGCCTGCACCAGCGACTTGCCCATGTGCGCGACCACCTTGCGCCCGGGTGTCTGCTTCCCGGGATCCAGGCCGAGTTCCGAAAACACGTTGAGCAGCACCTCGCGGTGCGTCTTCGTCTGCTCGAGATACTCCTGCCATTCCTTGCGCAGGTCTTCGTTCACGGCACAGGTCAGCGCGGTCGTATAGACCTCGATGCCACCCATCTCCGTCTCGAGCGCCTGGTACAGCAGTTCGTGCAGTTGCGCTTCGTCGTACTCGTGCTTCGCCATCGCCATTCGCTCCTTGCTGGTGGCCGGCCGCGCCGGCGGGGGAACGGAAGACTCGCGCCGGCGGAGTTGCCGACGCGTGAAGCGGACGCGGCGTCGTCAGGCACCTGAATCGATCGGCACGGTCCCGGCGGGGCCGAGGCGTTCACCCCGCAGGAATGGGCGCTGCGCATCCTCGCTTGCCCAGGTCGACCGCGCGGGCCTTGAGGTGGCCGGGCGGGTCAGCGTGATCCCCAACGACTCGCGCGTGGCGGACGAGGGGCTGATCCACACCATCGGCACGGGCGGGGAGGGACCGGCGCCGACTGAGGACGCCAAGGCCGGAAAAGGACAGCGGCCGGTCGTCGCCGACCAGCCGCTGGGCTTGCATGGATTTGGTCGGGGTAGCCGGATTTGAACCGACGACCACCTGTCCCCCAGACAGGTGCGCTACCAGGCTGCGCTATACCCCGGAAAGGCGGCGATTATAGCCCGCGGCGCGGGCGGCGTGCGCGGTCAGCGACGCAGCAACTGGAGGACTTCCTCCAGCTCCATCCGCACCTGGCGGACGATCTGGCTGCTCAGCGCCGACTCCTGCTTGGCGCCCTCGCCTTCCAGGCGGAGGCGGGCCCCGCCGATGGTGTAGCCCTGCTCGTACAGCAGGCCGCGGATCTGGCGGACCATGAGCACGTCATGGCGCTGGTAGTAGCGGCGGTTGCCGCGGCGCTTGACCGGGCTGAGGCTCGGGAACTCGGTTTCCCAGTAGCGCAGCACGTGCGGCTTCACGTCGCACAGCTCGCTGACCTCGCCGATGGTGAAGTAGCGCTTGGCCGGGATCGGCGGCAGCTCGCGATTGCTGCCCGGGTCAAGCATGCCCGGTCCCCGCGAAGGTCTCGACCCGCTCCTTGAGCTTCTGCCCCGGGCGGAACGTGACGACGGTGCGTGCGGAGATGGGGATCTCCTCGCCCGTCTTGGGATTGCGGCCGGGCCGCTGGTTCTTGCGGCGCAGGTCGAAGTTGCCGAAGCCCGACAGCTTCACCTGGCGGCCCTGCTCGAGCGCTTCGCGCAGCGCGTCGAAGAACGCGTCGACGAACTCCTTCGCCTCGCGCTTGTTGAGGCCGACTTCCTCGTAGAGCCGCTCGGCCATGTCCGCCTTGGTCAATGCCATCCTCTCGTCCCCCTGTGAACGATCGCGCGCCCGGTCGCCCGGCCGGCGCTATCCGCGGATGACCGCGCCATGGTCGCCTTCCAGGCGCGCCGTCACGGCGGCCACGACGGCATCCACCTCGCGGTCGGTCAGCGTGCGCGATTCCTCCTGCAGAATCAAGGCCATGGCGAGGCTCTTGAATCCGCTTTCGACCCCCTTGCCGGCGTAGCGGTCGAACAGCCAGAGGTCGCGCAGCGACGGGCCGGCGGCGTCGCGGACGGCCGCCGACAGGGTCGCCCAGGACACCGCGTCCGGCACGACGAACGCGAGGTCCCGGCGGACGGACGGATGCTTCGAGAGCCCCCCGGCCCGCGGGATCGCGCGGCGGAGCAGTGGCTCGAGGTCGACTTCGAACGCGACGACGTCGGCGTCGATGTCCAGGTCCTGCTGCAGGCGCGGGTGGAGCTGGGCGATCCAGCCGAGGCGGACCTCGCCGTCGCCGTCGGTGCGCACGACATCGGCCGAGCGGCCCGGGTGGGCCCAGTCCGGTGCCGACGGACGGAAGTCCAGGGTCGCGCCCGACAGCGTGGCCAGGCTTTCCAGGTCGCCCTTGAGGTCGAAGAAGTCGACGCCGCGCCGCTCGGCCGACCACTGCTCGGCCCGCGCGCGGCCCGATGCCACGGCAGCGATCCGCAGCGTCTCGGCCGGTGCGTCGCCTGTCCCGGCGGCATGGAAGACCTTGCCCAGTTCGAACAACCGGACGCGCGCGGCCTGCCGTGCAAGGTTCCGGCCCGCGGACGCGACCAGGCCCGGCAGCAGCGCGGTGCGCATCGCACCCAGTTCGGCGCTCAACGGATTGGCGAGTGGCACCGCGCCATCGGCCGCGCCCCACGAAGCCAGCAGGCCGGCATCGACGAAGGCGTAGTTGAGCGCCTCGAGGAAGTCGCGCGAGGCCATGTGGCGACGCACCGCCGTCTCCTCGACGCGCGTCTCGCTCGGCGCGGCCAGCCGGCCGCTGCCGCCCGGCAGCGTCGCGGGCACGTGGTCGTAGCCGTGGATGCGCGCGATCTCCTCGACCAGGTCCTCCTCGATCGCAAGGTCGAACCGGCGCGCCGGCGGCGTGATCCGCCAGCCGTCGGCGGCGTCGGCCACGTCGAGGCCGAGGGCCTCCAGGATGCGTCGCACCTCATCGTCCGCGACCTGCACGCCGAGCACGCGCGCGAGGCGCGCGCGACGCAGCGGGATCGCGCCCGGCACCGGCAGGGCCCCGTCGAGGCTCGCCTCGACGACCGGGCCGGGTGCGCCGCCCGCCAGTTCCACCAGCAGGCGCGTGGCGAACTCGATCGCCTGTCGCGGCAACTCCGGATCGACCCCGCGCTCGAACCGGTGCGCGGCGTCCGTGTGCAGGCCGAGGCGACGCCCACGGCCGATGATCGCGGCGGGGGCGAAGTGCGCGGACTCGAGGAACACGCGCGTCGTGGCGTCGGTCACGCGCGTGTCGTGCCCGCCCATGATCCCGGCAAGCGCCACCGGGCGATCGGCGTCGGTGACGACCAGATAGCCCGCGTCGAGCGCCACGTCGCGGCCGTCGAGCAGCTTGAGCGATTCGCCCTTGCGGCCGTGGCGCACGCCCACCGGTCCCTCGAGCAGGTCGCGGTCGAAGGCGTGCATCGGCTGGCCGAGCTCTAGCATCACGTACTGCGTGGTGTCGACCGCCAGGCTCGCCGGGCGGATGCCGCTGCGGCGCAGGCGCTCGGCCATCCAGGCGGGCGTGCCGCGCGACAGGTCCACGCCCTCGACCACCCGGCCGAGGTAGCGCGGCGCGTCGGCGCCGGCGTCGAGAGTGACGGCGACCTGCGCGTCGTTGAGCGCGGGCATGGGGGTGGCGTCGAACGCCTCGACGCGCGCGCCCGTGGCCGCGGCGACATCGTGGGCGATCCCGCGGATCGAGAAGCAGTCGGCGCGGTTGGGGGTGAGCTTGAGCTCGATCGTCGCGTCGGGCAGGGACAGGTACTTGGCGAGCGGCGTGCCGACCGGGGCGTCGCCAGGCAGTTCCATCAGGCCCGAGGCATCGTCGTCCAGGCCGAGTTCCTTCGCCGAGCAGAGCATCCCGTTCGATTCGATGCCGCGCAGCTTCGCCGGCCGGATGTCGAGCGTGCCCACGCGCGCGCCGACGGTGGCCAGGGGTGCCACCAGGCCCGCACGCGCGTTCGGCGCGCCGCACACGATCTGCAGTGGCGCGTCCCCGCCGGCGTCCACGGTGCAGACCTGCAGGCGGTCGGCCTCGGGATGCGGTGCGCACTCGACGATGCGCGCGACGACGATGCCGTCCAGGCCCTCGCCCAGCGGCGTGACGTCCTCGACCTCCAGGCCGATGGCGGTCAGCGTCGCGACCAGGCCGTCCCGGTCGACGTCGGTGCGCACGTGCTGCCTGAGCCAGTTCTCGGGGAATTTCATCTCGCTGCCTTTCCTGTGCCGTCCCGCCTGCCGGCGGACCTTGTCCGCAATCCGGTCCCTGCCGCCCGCGTCAGGCGAACTGGCGCAGGAACCGCACGTCGTTCTCGAAGAAGCTGCGCAGGTCGTCGACCCCGTAGCGCAGCATGGCGAAGCGCTCCACGCCCAGGCCGAACGCGAAGCCGGTGTAGCGCTCCGGATCGATGCCGACGTTGCGCAGCACGTTGGGATGGACCATGCCGCAGCCAAGCACCTCGAGCCAGCGCGTCGACCCGTCGGCCTGCTGCCAGGCGATGTCGACCTCGGCGGACGGCTCGGTGAAGGGGAAGTAGCTGGGGCGGAACCGCATCTCGAAGTCGCGCTCGAAGAACGCGCGCACGAAGGCGGCGAGCGTGCCCTTGAGGTCGGCGAAGCTGGCGTGCTCGTCGACCAGCAGGCCCTCGACCTGGTGGAACATCGGGGTGTGCGTCTGGTCGGAGTCCGACCGGTACACCTTGCCTGCCGCGATCATCCGCAGCGGCGGGCGCACGTCGCGCATGTAGCGCACCTGCACGCCGGAAGTATGCGTGCGCAGCAGCCGCCCGTCCCCGAAGTAGAACGTGTCATGCATCGCCCGCGCGGGGTGGTGGGGCGGGAAGTTCAGCGCCTCGAAGTTGTGCCAGTCGTCCTCGATCTCGGGGCCGTCGGCCAGTTCGTACCCGAGGCGCGCGAAGATGTCGGCGATGCGCTCGAGCGTGCGGCTCACCGGGTGCAGGCCGCCCCGGCCGGCATCGCGGCCCGGCAGGGTGACGTCGATGGTCTCCGTGGCCAGGCGCGCGGTGAGCGCGGCCGCGTCGAGCGCCGCCTTCCGCGCGCCGAGCGCCTCGGTGATCGCATCGCGCGCGCGGTTGATCGCTTCGCCCGCGGCCTTGCGCTGGTCGGCCGGCAGCGCGCCGAGGGACTTCAGCTGGCCGGTGACGCTGCCCTGCTTGCCGAGCAGCGCGACGCGCAGCGACTCCAGCGCGTCCGGCGTGCCGGCCGCCTCGATGTCGGCCAGCGCCTGGCTGGCGAGCGATTCGATTCCACCCATGGGCCGTGCCACCCCCGTTGCTGTCCCCAAAACGGACATGGGGAAGGACTTGCGCCCTTCCCCATGCGTATACCGCGATGGCGGCCGCGCGCGCGATGCGCTTCGGCCGCGACATCCATTACGCCGCGAGCGCGCCCTTCGCCTTCTCGGCCAGCGCGGCAAACCCCTTCTCGTCGTGCACGGCGATGTCCGCCAGCATCTTGCGGTCCAGGGTGATGCCGGCCTTCATCAGGCCGTTGATGAAGCGGCTGTAGCTCATGCCGTTCATGCGGGCCGCCGCGTTGATGCGGGTGATCCACAGGGAACGGAAGTTGCGCTTCTTCTGCTTGCGGCCGATGTAGGCGTACTGCTGCGCCTTGGTGACCGCCTGCTTGGCGACGCGGAAGACCTTGCGGCGGGCGTTGTAGTAGCCCTTCGCGGCCTTCAGGATCTTCTTGTGACGACGGCGGGCCGTCACGCCACGCTTGACTCGTGCCATGGGTCAGCCCTCCTCAGAGATACGGAAGCATGCGGTCCAGGCGGGCCGCGTCGCCGGCGAAGACGTAATTCGTCTGACGCAGGTTGCGCTTCCGCTTGGTCGCCTTCTTGGTGAGGATGTGGCTGCGATTGGCGTGGCCGCACTTGTACTTGCCGGAAGCGGTCTTCCGGAAGCGCTTGGCCGCCGCCCTCAGGGTCTTGATCTTGGGCATCGTTGGGTCCTTTTCGGATCTGTCACTGGCCGGGCGGTGGCGGCTGCCACGCTTTCCTTCCTGCCTCGGTCCGGTCTTAAGTCGCTGATCCGAAAGGCATCGATCGAATCCCGCGACGGGTCCTGTCGGCCACTGGGGCCACCCCGGGCGCGCCGGGCCGGCCATTATGCCGACGCGCGGGCCCCCACGCAACGTTTTCCCTTGCGAATCAGGCGGGTACCGCCCTGCCCCGGGGGGACGCCGGGCCCGGAACGGCGGAAGGCGCCCGGAGGCGCCTTCCCACGCGCATCGGCCAGGGCGGCCCGGCTACTTCTTCTTCGGCGCGATCATCATGACCATCTGCCGGCCTTCCAGGCGCGGCCGGGACTCGATGACGATGTCCTCGCCGAGGTCGGCCTCGATCCGCGCGGCCATTTCGCGGCCGAGTTCCTGGTGGCTCATCTCGCGGCCACGGAAGCGGATGTTGACCTTGATCTTGTCGCCTTCCTCCAGGAAGCCCCGCATCTTGCGCAGCTTGATCTGGTAGTCGCCCTCGTCGGTGACGGGGCGGAATTTCACTTCCTTGATCTCGAACTGCTTGCTCTTCTTCTTGGCGAGGTTCGCCTTCTTCTGCGCCTCGAACTTGAACTTGCCGTAGTCCATGACCCGGCAGACGGGCGGATCGGCGTTCGGCTGGATCTCCACGAGGTCCAGGCCCTCGTCCTCAGCCATCTTCAGCGCTTCGTCGCGCGAGAGGATCCCGACCATTTCTCCGTCCGAACCGATCACGCGCACGCGGGGCACGCGGATGTCCTGGTTCTTGCGGTTCTGCTTGTCCGTATTGATTGGCGCGTCTCCAGCGATTGTTCGATGCGGCGCGGTCAGGCGCCGCCGGGTTGCGACTGCGCACGCAGCAGGGAGGCGAACTCCTCGACCGGCATCGACTTGAGATCTTCCCCGGAACGCGTGCGCACCGCCACGGCACGCCCCTCCATCTCGCGGTCGCCGACCACCAGCAGGAAGGGCACGCGCTGCAGCGTGTGCTCGCGGATCTTATAGCCGATCTTCTCGTTGCGCAAATCGGCGTGGACCCTGAACCCTTGATTCACAAGGGTTTTCCGGACCTCATCCGCCCACGGGGCCTGGGCGTCGGTGATCGTCATGACCACCGCCTGGACCGGGGCCAGCCAGGCCGGCAGGTGGCCGGCGTGGTGCTCGATCAGGATGCCGATGAAGCGTTCCATCGAGCCCACGATGGCGCGGTGCAGCATGACCGGGTGGCGCCGCTGGCTGTGCTCGTCCACGTATTCGGCGCCCAGCCGGGCCGGCATCATGAAATCGACCTGCATCGTGCCCAGCTGCCAGGTGCGGCCGATGGCATCGCGCAGGTGGTACTCGATCTTGGGGCCGTAGAAGGCGCCCTCGCCCGGCAGCTCCTGCCAGTCGACCCCGGCCGCCCGCAGCGCCCCGCGCAGGGCCTCCTCGGCCTTGTCCCAGGTCGCGTCGTCGCCCAGCCGCGGATCCGGGCGCAGCGCCAGCTTGACCTGCACGTCCGTGAAGCCGAAGTCCGAATAGACCTGCATGGCCTGCGCGTGGAACGCGGTGACCTCGGCCTCGACCTGGTCCTCGGTGCAGAACACGTGGCCGTCGTCCTGGGTGAAGCCGCGCACGCGAAGGATGCCGTGCAGCGCGCCGGACGGCTCGTTGCGGTGGCAGGCGCCGAACTCGCCGTAGCGGATCGGCAGGTCGCGGTAGCTGTGCAGGCCCGAGTTGAACACCTGCACGTGGCCCGGGCAGTTCATCGGCTTGAGCGCGTAGGTGCGCTTCTCCGACTCGGTGAAGAACATGTTCTCCTTGTAGTTGTCCCAGTGGCCCGACGACTTCCACAGGGACACGTCCAGGATCTGCGGGCAGCGCACCTCCTGGTAGCCCGAGTCGCGATAGACCCGGCGCATGTGCTGCTCGACCGCCTGCCACACCGCCCAGCCCTTCGGGTGCCAGAACACCAGGCCCGGGGCCTCTTCCTGCAGGTGGAACAGGTCCTGCTGCTTGGCGATGCGGCGATGGTCGCGCTTCTCCGCCTCCTCGATGCGCTGGAGATGGGCCTTCAGCTGCTTCACGTCGGCCCACGCCGTGCCGTACACGCGCTGCAGCTGCTCGTTCTTCGAGTCGCCGCGCCAGTACGCGCCGGAGATGCGGGTGAGCTTGAAGGCCCGCAGGAACCGCGTGTTCGGCACGTGCGGGCCGCGGCACATGTCCACGTATTCCTGGTGGTGGTACAGCCCCATCGCCGCCTCGTCGGGCATGTCCTCGACCAGGCGCAGCTTGTAGTCCTCGCCGCGGGCCTTGAACGTCGCCACCACCTCGTCTCGCGGAGTCATCTTCTTGACCACGTCGTACTCGGTGTCGATCAGCTCGGCCATGCGCCGCTCGATCGCCTCGAGGTCCTCGGGCGTGAAGGGACGCGGGTGCCAGATGTCGTAGTAGAAGCCGTCGTCGATCACCGGGCCGATGACCATCTTGGCGTCCGGGTAAAGCTGCTTGACCGCGTGGCCGACCAGGTGCGCGCAGGAGTGGCGGATGATCTCCACGCCCTCGGCGTCCTTCGGCGTGATGATGCGCAGGCTCGCGTCGTGCTCGATCACGTCGCTGGCGTCGACCAGGCGGCCGTCGACCGCGCCGGCGACGGTGGCCTTCGCCAGGCCGGGGCCGATCGAACGGGCGACGTCCATGACGGACACGGGGCCGTCGAACTCGCGCTGGCTGCCGTCGGGAAGGGAGATCCTGATCATCTTGGTGGCTCTGCGTGCGGGCCGGGGGCGACGGGCGCCCCGGCATGGAACGGGGTCCGGCGGACGGGTGCGGGCAACAAAAAAGCGCCACGAGGGCGCCCGGGTCCGGAGCCTTCGCGGGGTGTCATGCGCGGGCGGGACGAGTCTCCATGTCGCACGCTCGGCCGGCGCGTCGGCGCGGGCCACCTTCTCCTGTCCTGACCGGGGCAAGTGTGTGGTCGGTCCGGCGGCAAGTCAACGCGGACCGACCCGCCGCCGCGGGCCCGGGTACAGTGGGCCGGTCCACGCGGCGAGGCGGCGATGTCCACCAGCATCCACGACTTCCACGACGATCCGCGCAACGCGGACATCCGCATCTGGGTCAACGGTGCGCTCAAGCCCCGGGCCGAGGCGGTGGTGTCGGTGTTCGACAGCGGCTTCGTGCTGGGCGACGGCGTGTGGGAGGGGCTGCGGGTGGTCGATGGCCACCCCGTCTTCCTCGATGCCCACCTGGACCGGCTGCGCGAGGGCGCGCGGGCGATCGCGCTGGACATCGGCATGGACCGGGCCGCGCTCACGCGCGCGATCTACGAGACGCTGGCCGCCAACGGGATGCACGACGGCGTCCACCTGCGCCTCATGGTGACCCGCGGACCCAAGCGCACGCCCTACCAGGATCCGCGCGCATCGGCCGGGCCCGCCACGGTGGTCATCATCGCCGAGCACAAGCAGGCCAAGCCCGAGACCGTCTCCGCGGGGCTCGCCCTGTTCACCGTGCACGTCCGCCGCGGCCGGCCCGACGTGCAGGACCCCAAGCTCAACAGCCACAGCAAGCTCAACTGCATCACCGCCTGCATCCAGGCCACGCAGGCAGGGGCCGACGAGGCGCTGATGCTCGACCCGCAGGGCTTCGTGGCGACCTGCAACTCGACCCACTTCTTCATCGTCCGGCGCGGCGAGGTGTGGACGTCCACCGGCGACTACTGCCTCGGCGGCATCACCCGCGCGAACGTGCTGCGCGTGTGCCGCGAGGCCGGCATCCCCGCGCTCGAGAAGAACTTCAGCCTGACCGAGGTCTACGGCGCCGACGAGGCGTTCGTGACCGGCACCTTCGGCGGCGTGGTCCCGGTGCGGGAGGTGGATGGCCGTCGTTTCGAGGGGACGCTCCCCGGGCCCATGGTGGAACGCCTGAAACGGCTCTACGCCGACCTGGTCGCGCGCGACGTCGCCGCGCGCGCGGGGGCCGCCCGATGACGGTGCGGGTGGCGATGTGGAGCGGCCCGCGCAACATCTCGACCGCGATGATGCGGGCCTGGGAGAACCGGTCGGACTGCGCGGTGGTCGACGAGCCGCTCTACGCCGCCTACCTCTCGGACACCGGGCACGACCATCCCGGCCGCGACGAGGTGATCGCCGCGGGCGACACGGACTGGAAACGGGTCGCGCGGTCGCTGTCGGAAGGCCCCGCGCCTGGCGATGCGCCGGTCTGGTACCAGAAGCACATGAGCCACCACCTGCTTCCGGGCATGGCGCTCGACTGGATCGGCCGGCTCCGCAACGTGCTGCTGATCCGTGACCCCGCGGAGGTCGTGGCCTCCTACCTGCGCTCGCGCGCCACCGTCGTGCCGGAGGACATCGGCCTCCTGCAGCAGGCATCGCTGCACGGCCACCTCGCCGCGCGGGGCGAAGCGCCACCGGTGATCGACGCGCGGGACTTCCTGGAGGCACCGGAGGACTTCCTCCGGGCCCTGTGCGACTGGCTGGGCATCGGCTTCGAGCCGGCGATGCTCCAGTGGCCGGCGGGGCCGCGCGAGAGCGACGGCGTCTGGGCCCCCTACTGGTACGACGCGGTCTGGCGCTCCACCGGGTTCGAGCCGCCCCGCCCCCGCGACGTGCGCCTCGAGGGCCCGGCGCTGCGGGTGGCCGAGGCCTGCCGGCCCGCCTACGAGGCGCTCCACGCCCTGCGCTGGCGGCCGTGACGCGGAAACTCTTTGCCGCCGGAATGCGAAACGGCGCGATCCGGGGATCGCGCCGTGCCTGGTGTCCACTCTCGGAGTGGTGGGCGGTACAGGGTTCGAACCTGTGACCCCTACCATGTCAAGGTAGTGCTCTACCGCTGAGCTAACCGCCCGTCGCCCCCGGCAGTCGCCGAGGGGCGCGAAGTGTAGCCCAGCGCACCCGGCCGGACAACAGGATCCGGCTCAGTTCGCCGGGATCCGCAGGACCTGGCCCGGGTAGATCCGGTCGGGATCCTTCAGCATGGGCTGGTTGGCCTCGAAGATGCGCGGGTACAGGCTGGCGTCGCCGTAGAGTTCCCTGGCGATGCCGGACAGGGTGTCGCCCTTGCGCACCGTGTAGGTGCGCGACGACCAGTCCCCGCCGCCGCTGCCGGGCGAGGCATCGGCCACCGATGTCGACGCGCCGCCGGTCACCTTGCCGAAGTCCGCGCCACCACCCACGCGCAGGCGGTCGTCCACGCGCGCGATGCCCTGGACGTTCCCGACGACCAGCACGGCCTTCTCGCGCGTTTCCTGGTCCTTGACCGTCCCGCTCATCACCACCGTGCTGCCGTCCCCCTCGAAGCGGAAGGTGATCCCGGACGGATCGATGCCGTTTTCGCGCAGGTGGGTGGACAGGGGCTTGGTGACGTCCTTCTTGTCGTCGTCCTTGCCGAAGATGCGGTCACCGGCGTCCTTCATGAAGTCCAGCAGGCCCATGCGGGGCTCCTCGTCTCGTGGGGAACGGCGAGCGTCGCAGCGGGGCCGTTAGGCCGGGGTCAACCCGCCAGGCTGGCGTCCTTGAGCCGCCGGATCCGGTCGCGCACGGCCGCGGCCGCCTCGAACTCGAGGTCGCGGGCGTGGCGGTACATCTCCTCCTCGAGGGCCTTGACGCGGGCGGCGAGCTCGGCCGGCGGCAGGGGTCCGTAGTCGTCCGCGTCCTCGGCGACCTTCGCGGCCTTGCCGCGGCCGGCCTTGACCTGCCCCGGTTCCGGGCGCGCGCCTTCCATGATGTCGACGATCGCCCGGGCGACGGACTGCGGCGTGATCCCGTGCTCGAGGTTGTACTCGATCTGCTTCTCGCGACGGCGATCGGTCTCGTCCAGCGCGACCTGCATGGAACGGGTGACCCTGTCCGCGTACAGGATCGCCTTGCCGCGCAGGTTGCGCGCCGCGCGGCCGATGGTCTGGATCAGCGAACCACCCGAGCGCAGGAAGCCCTCCTTGTCCGCGTCGAGGATCGCGACCAGCGACACCTCGGGCATGTCCAGGCCCTCGCGCAGCAGGTTGATGCCGACCAGCACGTCGAACTTGCCCAGGCGCAGGTCGCGGATGATCTCCACGCGCTCGACCGTGTCGATGTCCGAGTGCAGGTAGCGCACCTTGACGTCGTGCTCGGCGAGGTACTCGGTGAGGTTCTCGGCCATGCGCTTGGTGAGCGTGGTGACCAGCACGCGGTCGCCCATCGCCACGCGCTCGTTGATCTCGCCCAGCAGGTCGTCGACCTGGGTGGCGACCGGGCGGATCTCCACCTGCGGGTCGACCAGGCCGGTGGGCCGCACCACCAGTTCGACCAGCTCGCCGCCCGACTCACGGAGCTCGTACGGCCCCGGCGTCGCCGACACGAAGATCGTGCGCGGCGAGCGACGCTCCCACTCCTCGAACTTGAGCGGCCGGTTGTCCAGCGCCGACGGCAGGCGGAAGCCGAACTCCACCAGCGTCTCCTTGCGCGAGCGGTCGCCCTTGTACATCGCGCCCACCTGCGGGACGGTCACGTGCGACTCGTCGACCACCAGCAGCGCATCGGGCGGCAGGTAGTCGAACAGGCACGGCGGCGGCTCGCCCGGCATCCGTCCCGTCAGATGGCGGCTGTAGTTCTCGATGCCGTTGCAGTAGCCGACCTCGGCCATCATCTCCAGGTCGAACTGGGTGCGCTGGGCCAGGCGCTGGGCCTCGACCAGCCGGTTTTCCGCGTAGAGGTGCTCGAGCCGCGCCTTGAGCTCGACCTTGATCGCCTCGATGGCCTCCAGCACCGTCCGCCGCGTCGTCACGTAATGCGACTTCGGGTAGATCGTGTAGCGCGGCAGCTTGCGAAGGACCTCGCCGGTGAGCGGGTCGAACAGGCTGATCGATTCGATCTCGCCGTCGAACAGCTCCAGCCGCACGGCCTCGGCCTCGCTCTCGGCCGGATGGACGTCGATCGTCTCGCCGCGCACGCGGTAGGCGCCGCGGCGCAGTTCCATCTCGTTGCGCGTGTACTGCATCTCGGTCAGCCGGCGGATGAGTTCGCGCTGGTCGATCCGTTCGCCGCGGACCATGTGCAGCACCATCTTGTGGTACTCGGCCGGGTCGCCGAGACCGTAGATCGCCGAGACGGTGCAGACGATGATCGCGTCCCGGCGCTCGAGCAGCGCCTTCGTCGCGGACAGGCGCATCTGCTCGATGTGCTCGTTGATCGAGCTGTCCTTCTCGATGAAGGTGTCCGACGACGGGACGTAGGCTTCCGGCTGGTAGTAGTCGTAGTAGCTGACGAAATACTCGACGGCGTTGTTGGGGAAGAACGACTTGAACTCGCCGTAGAGCTGGGCCGCCAGGGTCTTGTTCGGCGCCATGACCAGGGTCGGCTTCTGCACGTCCCGGATGACGTTGGCGATCGTGTAGGTCTTGCCCGAGCCGGTGACGCCCAGCAGCGTCTGCCGCGCCAGCCCCGCCTGGAAGCCCTCGCCCAGCCGGGCGATGGCCGCGGGCTGGTCGCCGGCGGGCTGGTAGGGGGCGACCAGTTCGAAGCGGTTACCGGATGCGGCGTCGTTCATCGCATGCCTCCCTCGGGGACCGACCAGTCTACTGCCCGGGCCTTTGCAGGGCCTGAAACCCCATGCGTCCGCCAATCCCGTCCACGGCGCCGGCGCGGCATATCCCCACGCAGGGCGGTGGCCATGCGCGATGGTCCGGCGGTCCCCGCGCTTCGAAGCTTGGCCGCACCCCATCCGAGGCCGAAACGATGGCAACGCGCCGAAACCGTGACGCAACCACGTCGCCACGCCCCTGCCGGGGCTTCACCGCGATCGAGGCGCTCGTCGTCCTCGCGATCATCGGGATCCTCGCCGCCATCGCGCTGCCGCGCCTCGGCGCGGCGCGGCAGGCCGCCGGTGCCGGTCAGGCGAAAGCCGCCCTGCTCGCATCCATGCTCGCGTCGACCGCGCGCTCGGCGGCCAGCGGACGCCACGTGGTGCTGTGCGCGAGCCATGACGGCCAGGCCTGCAGCGGCGCGCAGGCCTGGCACCGGGGCTGGATGGCCTTCGTGGACGAGGACGCGGACCGGTCCCGCGGCGAGGACGAGGCGATGCTCGCCCACCAGCCGCGATTGCCGGATGGCATCCGGCTGTTCAGCACGGCGGGGCGCACGCGGCTGGTGTTCCAGCCGAACGGCGGCAACGTGGGCTCGAATGCCACCTTCACGCTGTGCGACGGGCGGGGGCCAGCTTCGGCGGTGACGCTGGTGCTGGCCAACACCGGCCGGCTGCGCGAGGGGCGGCCCGGCCGTGCGGCTGCACGACGGTGCGTGGATGCGCCCTGAGCCGCCCGGGGCCGGAGAAGCGGAAGGCCCGCCTGGTGGCGGGCCTTCGCCGGAGTCTGGCGCCCGAAGTTGGACTCGAACCAACGACCCCCTGATTAACAGTCAAGTGCTCTAACCAGCTGAGCTATTCGGGCGGGGGCGCGTATTTTGCTCGCCCCCGCCTGCAGCGTCAACACGGCGCCACCGGCTCAGGGCTGGGTCCAGGGCCTGGACCAGACGACGTTGTTGATCTCGTTGCTGTTGTTCTTCGTCGTGCAGCTCTGGACCGTCGCGTAGCTGCGGTTCTGCTCCGTGAGCGTGGCCACGATCAGGTCGTTCGCAGCGATCGCGCCGAACGTCACGGTCGTGGACTCGGTCGTCTTGTTGTCGGTGGAGGCGGCACCAATGGTGCCGTCGGCCGACCCGTTCCGGGTCACGGTCGCGACCTGGTAGTTGACGAAGGTCGGCACCGCCAGCGTCTGGGTCCTGGCCACCGTGTTGTTGTTGGGCAGCGTGCACGTCGCGGTCACCGACTGCTGGGTCGTGGTCTCGAGCCAGTAGTTGGCAAGGCGGATCGAACCCGAAAGCCCGCCGGCACCAAGGACCGTGTTGGTCGCACAGGCATGGTCGGAACCGGCCGGCTTGAAGCACTCGCCGGAATCGGCGACCACGGTATAGAACACGAAGGGATTCGTGCCCCCGCCGGCCACGCGGACGTTGAAGGCATCCCCCGTGCCGGTCGGATCGCCCGTGCCACCGACCTCGAACGCCTGCACGTCGTTCTTCAGGGTCGTGGCGTCCTGCGGATCGATGCCACCCGCGATCGAGCCGCTGACGGCGACGCCCGAGTTCGACACCCGGACGGTGCCCGTGTTGTCCGCGGTTCCGTTCGCGCGACCGATCGAACGGCTGCCGGACGGCTGGGTCGGGTTGCTTGCGAGCAGGTTGCCCGAGTTCACCAGCAGGATCGACGGATTGCTGGAGGTCCAGGTCGCGATCTCCGTGAGGTTGATCGACGAGAACGGAAGGTACGGGAGCACGCAGTCCGCTTTCGGCGTCCCGTTCGGGCAGTCGTCGAACTTGTCCTCGATCAGGTCGCGGGCGTCCGCCTCGAGGTAGTCGACGAACAGGCCGCGGCCATGCAGGTATCGGTAGTCGGTGTTCGAGGGCACCGCGATGTCCACGTCCTGCGGCTGGTTGAGCGCGGTCAGGGCGTTGAAGATCGTGTCCGCGTTGCCGGGCGCCGTCGCCTGCGAGCCGTCGTAGGCATCCAGGTAGTCCTTGACGAAGGTCTCGTAGGCGCTGGTGGCCGGCCCCGTGACGAGCCCGCTCTTGGCCTCGACGCTGGCCACCGGCGTGGTCTCGAGCAGGCCGAACTGGCGCTGGTACATGTCCGACGCCGTGCGCCAGAAACCGTCCACCCGGATCACGCGGCAGGAGGCGAGGTACTGCCCGTTCACCAGGTTGTTCTGGTCGACCAGGTTGTTGCTGTTGTCGCGACGATACTTGCCGTAGCCGAGGGTGGCGCCGTCCCGCTCGGGATCGAACCGGGGCGTGTCGGTGGCGTTGTCGTGGTGGTCGCGGCAGCACTCCTGGCAGAGGGCGCTCTGGCTGACGCCGGACGTGGGGCCGGCGGGCGAATTGATCCGCGCGCCGGGGGCGGTCATGGCCGTGTCCGGGACGAAGACGTCGTAGCGCTCGCCCGTCCAGATCGCCGGCCACTGCGGCGCGCGCCAGATCTCGGGCAGGTTGTTGCCGCCGGCGCCGTAGGTGCAGCTGCACTTGACGACCTGGTTCTCGAAGCGCCGCTGGATCTGGAAGCCGCCACCGGACGGCGCATAGGTCAGCACGTTGAACTTCGTGCCCACGATCTCGACGTTGTTGTTGCGGCCCACGAGTTCCGGCGTGGGGTTCGAGGCTGCCGAGGCGCTGCCGTCGCCCAGGGCGATCGGGATGACGCCGGCGGTCGCCGGATTGTCCTGGCGGACCAGCGGGGCCATGGTGTCCAGGCTCTCGTCGTCCGGTGGCTCGACCAGGCTGTCCTTCAGGCTCAGCTCGCTCAGGTCCGAACTCATCGCCATCTGCCGGCTGGCGCCGGTCGCGTCGGTCCACTGCGCGCGCAGCACCACGCGCTTGAACTGCGGGTCGTTGACGTCCGCGGGCGCGCCCACGGCGAACGAATTCGCGCCCACGGCGCTTGTCCAGGTATCGACTTCCTGCACCAGCGTGAACGCGGACAATGCGTTCTGCGTGCAGAACGCGGCCGTGACGAAGTCGCTGCCATCGGTCGCCCCGGCATTCGCGGCGCAGGAGTCGGTCGCGTCATCGGCGCTGAAGTAACCGATCGCCCGCAGCTGGTCCATCCGCGCCTGCATCATCGCGGCGACCTGGGTGCGGATCTTGGCGTCGGCCGATGCGCGCGCCAGGCTGCCCTGCAGCGCGGCCAGCGCGAGGAACCCGGTCGACAGCACCACGACGGCGATCAGGACCTCGAGGAGGCTGAAGCCGCGCGGGCGGCGCGGTGCCGATGGCCCGAAGCGATTGGAGATCTTCATGGTCATGTCCCGTCAGTAGGTCCGCTGGTCGTTCCAGGCGCCCGGCAGCGTGGCGAATTCGCTGCCCAGCGAATCCTCGAGCGTCGCAAGGACGTTGCCGTCATAGACGATCGAGGCCGTGCCGTTCGCCTTCTCGACCTGGCCCTGGACGACCATCGCGCCGTAGACCACGGCCCCCGCGTTCATGCGGAGCGTTGCCGTGCCGCCGGTCGTGGCGTTGGCGACGGCCGGGCTGGCCGGGTTGTTGTCGGTGGATCGGATGAAGACGAAGCCCCAGACCACGCCCTGGATCCGCACGTCAGGCCCGTCCAGGATGAGGATCACCGGCGCGGCGGCCGACCCCACCTCGGTGTTCGCGCCGATGTCGCAGTTCGCCTGGCACCAGATGATGCCGCTCGACGCCGTGCTCGACAGGAGGGCGGAGGTCCCCAACTGCCCGGGCTTGAGCAGCGTGCTGCTCTGGACCCCCGCGTAGGTGTGCGCGGCGTCATTGGCGGGGATGATCTTGTCGGCGTGTTCGTACAGCCACGCCTCGTCCGCGCCCATCGTGACCAGCGCTCCGGAGTTCGGGTTCCGGTACTGCGTCATGACCTTCGTCTCGGCGAAGCAGTCTCCGTCCGTGTCGGTCCAGGCTTTGATCCGGAAGGAGAGCTGGAACAGGTCGGGCGGGAATTCGCAGATCGGGTACGAGAGGCTGTCCGCGCGCACGTTGTGATTCGTGCCGGTGCCCCGCTGCGTCGAGTTGCCCTCCACGTCCAGGATGTCGATGCCTTCGTCCTGGAGGTTGCCGCTGTTGTCGTACGACAGGGTGTTCGGCGCGCCGTTGACGTCGCATTGGCAGGTATCGCAGCGGATGCTGCTGGTACCGGCCACCAGGGTCGGCGTGACGTTGTTCTTGGTGTAGCGGTAGAACTCGTCCGCGTAACAGGTGTTCGGCGTACCCGTCTTCTGGATGTCCCGTCGGGTCCAGACGGACACCGGCACGCCCGCGCCTCCGGCGTTGGGATTGGTCACGATCTGCAGGCCGCCGGTAATGTCCGCCGAGCCCGACGCGGTGAGCGGCGGCTGGCCGGAGAGATCACCGAGCAGCGGGTACGACCCGACCGTGTTGACCAGCGTCACGCGCGCGTTCTCGTTCGGCAACCGCGCCACGCTCACGAAGGTGACGATGCGCAAGTCGGTGGACAGCGCCGAAGCACCGTCGCCGCACCGGATCGGGGTTTCCGGCGGATCCGCCGCATCGGGACGTTCCGTGAAGCACGTAAGCGGCGCCACGCCGTAGGCCGCCTGCTCGCCGTTGCCGACGGTCGCGATCTTGTTGCCCATCGGCAGCATGTACTGCGACATCTCCGAGGGGATGTCGGCGATCGCGTTGGCCTGCGCCTCGAGGCGATAGAAATTCGCCCGGCGCGGCGTCACGCCGTCGGGCTCGAACTGCTCCACGGCACCGCACGGGAACGTCGTGTCGGCCGTGCCGCAGGCCTCCCAGCGCCCGGTGTCGGCGAGCCAGTCGGGATGCTGGCGGAACAGGAACTCCGCGCCCTGCGCGACGCCCGCCTCGCCGAGCTCCCGCACCATCTTCGCGCGCAGGTCGTTGGAGGTCGTGCGCTGCTCGAAGGCGCCGACGTTCAGCGCGAGCAGCGTCATCACGCCCGCGAGCAGCAGCAGGACGATGGCGATGATCAGGACCGAACCGCGCTGGCCCGTGCGGGCGCGCATGGTGGGACGGATGGCACGAGGATTCATGGTCAGCTCCCGACGCCCACCGAGGGGATGAAGATGGACTGGGTGATGGTCCGGCGGATCGCCGCCACGCCCGGATCCGGGTTGGCGAGGCGCCCCGTGATGGTCATGTCGATCTGGCGCACGCGGTCCGCGGGCGGCGCGCCCGGAGCCGAGAACACCAGCGACTCGATGACGACGCCATCCGAGGTCAGGGCCACGCCCGCCGTTCCGCAGTTCGCCACGGCGGCGTTCGCGGCGATGACGACCTTGCCGCCGGCCAGGCGCACGGAGCGGAAGTCGCCACCGACGCCGCCGTCATAGGCGTACTGCACGCAGCTCGCGCCGACGGTGATGTCCTTGAAGGGGTTGCCAGCGGCCAGCTTGGCGACCGACAGCGGGTCGTCGACACCGCGCGCGCGGCGCAGGTCGTTGTTGATCAGCTCGGCGGTGGCGCGCAGCTCCTGCGTCAGGCGCGTGGCCTGGATGGTCTGCTGGTTGGAGCGCATGATCGAAAGCAGCAGCGCGAGGACCGCGCCGACCACGATCAGGCCCACGGCCAGCGCGACCATCATCTCCACGAGCGTGACGCCGGCGGCGTTCCGCGCCGGCCTGCGGATGCTGGACGTCAGCATGACGGCACCCCCGCGACCGGCGGCTCGCCGGCCGGGACGCAGACCCTGGCCTGCCCCAGCGCGCTCACCTGCAGCGCCAGGTCGTATTTGCCGGAGGGCGAGGTGAAGACCACCGTGGTCGGCGCGACGATCGCCCCGCCGCTGGTGGTGGTCCCGAGCTTGTGGTTGAAGGTGTAGTTGGCGGTGACCGCATCCACGGTCACGCCCCGGTGCTCGCCCTGGTCGACCGCCAGCCGCTGTCCTTCGACCTGGCACTGCGCGGCGTTCGTGCAGTCGCACGCGACGGCGGCCGGGTAAGGCTGCCCCGGCGTTCCGGGGTCGAGTGCGGCGTTCGCGCCGATGCACCAGTTCGTCGTCGTCCCGCCGAAGTCGATGTTGACCTCCCGGTTGTTCTCCACGGCCGCGGTGCGGGCGCCGGCGATCAGGCTCATCGCGTCGTCGGCGGCCCCGCGGAGGCGGTAACGGTCGAAGAAGTCCCGGAACGACGGCGTCGCCAGCGCGATCAGTATCGCCAGCACCGTCAACGTGATCATCAGTTCGACGAGCGTGAAACCCGCCGGGAGTCGTGCGCCTGTCTGCCGCATCTGCCGCATCCTCGTGTCCCCGGAGGGAATCTAGGGAGGCCGCCGGGACGCGGCAAGCGACTCCGGACGGACGGCGCCCCATGGGCGACGGACGCCCGCTGGCCGGGCCTTGCCGCCCCCGGGCCGGTGATACCATCGCGCCATCCTGAGGGGGACGGGGGCGAAGGGCATGCGCAAGTCGAGTGGTTTCACCCTGATCGAACTGATGGTCGTGGTCGTGATCATCGCGATCATCGCGGCCATCGCGCTCCCCGGTTACCGGGAACAGGTGCGCAAGAGCCGCCGCGCGGACGCCTCGCGCGCGGTCGGCCAACTCCAGCTGGACCTCGAGCGGTGGCGCGCCGAGAACCCGTCGTACGCGAACTGCGCACCAACGCCCTGCGGCTCCGGCACCTATCCGAACGTCGACAGCTACGACTCCGCGTTCTACAACCTGTCGCTGCCGACCGCGACGCCGAGCACGTTCGTCATCACCGCCGCACCGATCGGCGCGCAGGCCGGCGACCGCTGCGGCACGCTGACGTTGAACGAGAACAGCAAGGGCAAGCCGAGCTGGGCCACCGCCTCCTGCAACTGAGGCCGCGCGTCAGGTGACCACGCGGTAGCAGGGCCGGTACTCGCCGGCGATCTTCATCCGCCGCTGCTCGACGAACGCGCGCAGCAGGCCGTCCAGCGCCTCCATCATGTCCGGGTTGCCACGGATGTCGAACGGGCCGTGCGCCTCCACCCGGCGCATGCCCTCCTCCTTGACGTTGCCGGCCACGATGCCCGAGAACGCGCGGCGCAGGTCCGCGGCCAGGTCGCACGCGACGCGTCCGGGATTGATGTCGAGCGCCGCCATGGCCTCGTGCGTGGGGTCGAAGCGCTGCTGGAACGCGTGCGGGATGTGCAGGGACCAGTTGAAGAAGAACGAGTCCCTCGCCTTCAGGCGGTGTTCGCGGACGCGCTTGATGCCGGCCGCCATCACCTGCGCCGCGGCCTCGGGGTCGTCGATGATCATCTGGTAGCGCTCGGTCGCCTCGTCGCCCAGCGTGAGGCGGATGAAGCGGTCGATCTGCTCGAAGTACGGCGCCGCCGCGGTGGGACCCGTGAACACCAGCGGGAACGGCAGGTGCCGGTTTTCCTCGCGCAGCAGGATGCCCAGCAGGTAGAGGATCTCCTCGGCCGTGCCCACCCCGCCGGGGAACACGATGAAGCCGTGGCCGATGCGGACGAACGCCTCCAGGCGCTTCTCGATGTCCGGCATGATCACCAGGTTGTTGACGATCGGGTTCGGCGATTCGGCCGCGATGATGCCCGGCTCGGTCACGCCGATGTAGCGGACGTTGCGCTGGCGCTGCTTCGCGTGCGCGATGGTCGCGCCCTTCATCGGCCCCTTCATCGCGCCCGGCCCGCAGCCGGTGCAGATGTCCATGCCGCGCAGGCCGAGGCTGTAGCCGACCTCCTTGGTGTAGAGGTATTCGTCGCGGCTGATGGAATGGCCACCCCAGCAGACGACGAGGTTCGGGTCGGTCCGCTTCAGGATGCGCGCGTTGCGCAGCAGGCCGAAGACCGCGTCGGTGATGCCGCCGGTCGTGGCCAGGTCCGTCGCCTCGTCGCGCAGCTCGATGGCTGTCCAGGCCAGGTCGCGCACGACGGCGAACAGCAGTTCCGCCACGCCGCGGATGATCTGCCCGTCGACGAAGGCGATCGCCGGTGCGTTCCTCAGGTCGATCTGCAGGCCCCTGTCGTGCTGCTCCACCTGGATGTCGAAATGGGGGTACAGCTCGGCGGCCGCGCGGGGGTCGTCCGACGTCGCGCCGCTCGTGAGCACCGCGAGCGCGCAGCGGCGGAGCAGGTCGTGCATGCCTCCGGCGGACGCGTCGCGGAGGCGCGCGACCTCCAGGCGGGACAGGATGTCGAGGGCCGCCACGCCGCGGGGGTAGATGCTCGCGTCGACGGTCGGCAGCGTGGCCGGGCGTGCGCGCCGGGCCGGACGCGGCGCCTCGGTGGCCGCGTCGTCGGGGTTGTTGGGTTCCATGGCGCGACTCTAGCGCAACGCGCCCGCCGCGAGGTGGCGGGTGACGCCGCGGATGCGCGCCGCCGGGCGGGCAAAAAGAAAGCGGCCGGGTTGCCCCGGCCGCTCTCATGACACGCTGATCGCGGGGATCAGAACTCGTAGCGGAACGTCAGCATCGCCGACCAGCGCGACACGACGCGCGGGACGCGACCCTCGTACGGACGCAGGCTCTGCCACGACGGGTTGTCCGGCGTGCCGAGGTCGTACACGTACGTGCCGTCGGCATTGACGCCACCCAGGCGCGCCAGGTAGCGCGTGTCGAATCCGCCGATCTCTTCCGTCACGCCCCAGTCGTTGTTGAGGAGGTTGAGGAAGTTGTAGATGTCCAGGCGGACGACCGACTTGTGCTCGGCGAAGAAGCCCGGCAGTTCCTGCTGGAGGCCCAGGTCGACCTGGTTCACCCACGGCAGTCGGCCTTCGTTGCGGCCCGCGATCATGCCGCGGCGCGACTGCAGGTACGGGTCGTTCGCGATGAACTCGTGGAACGCCGCGATCTGGTCCGCCGTGGCCGAGCCGTAGCTGACGTTCGGGTCGTTGACGAACGGGATGTACGCCGGATCCTGGAAGATGCCGTCGCCGTTCGCGTCGCCGTTGACGAGCCAGGTGTACGGCAGGCCGTCGCGGCCGTTGTAGAAGGCCGTCACGCTGGTGCGGTAGTCACCGAACAGCGCCTTCTCCCAACCGAGCGAGAGCTTGACGGAATTCGGGATCTCGCGGCTGGCGGTGGTGGCGATCTCCTCGTTCGGGTTCACGCGCGACACGTACTGGTAGCTCGAGAACGCCTGGGAGCTCGCGTCGGAACCGACTTCGCTGGCATCCGTGTAGGTGTAGCTGAAGCTGCCGTACCAGTTGTTCGACAGCGGCTTCTCCAGCGACAGCGTCAGCGAGGTCGACTGGCCCTCGTCGGTGTTGCCGAGCACGGTCGAGTTGTAGCTGAAGGCCGAGTTGCGGCCGCAGTTCTTGTTCGAGCTGGAGGTCGAACCCAGGGTGCACCAGTAGCTGTTGCGGCCGTCGGCCAGCTGGCCCTGGACTTCGCCGATGTTCAGCGCCTGGTAGAACGCGGCGTCCTTGGCGCGGATCGTCTGCAGCTCGATCGAGCCCACCAGGCCGTACCACGGCAGCTCTGCGTCGTAGCCCAGGCTCGCCTTCCACACGGTGGGGAGCTTGAAGTCCGGATCGATGGCGTCGATCTGGTTGAAGCCCGAGCCGCCCGGCGGCACGTTCTGGTTGTACGGGTTGGGGCTGAACGGCGCGGTGGCCGGGTCGAACGACCGGTAGGAAGTGAGCGTCACGCCGTTGTTCTGGTACGGGTTCGCCAGCCACACGAACGGCGGCACGCTCTGGAACGCGCCGATGCCGCCGCGCAGTTGCGAGTAGCGCTCGGTGTCGAAGGTGTAGTTGAACGACAGGCGGGGCAGCACGACCTTGTTGTCGGAGCCCAGCTTGTAGTCGTTCGGGAAGCCGAACGCCTCTTCGAAGCCCGGGGTCTGCGGCGGGGCCTTGTCGGCCTTCGGGATGTTGACGCGCACGCCGTAGGTCAGCGACAGCGCGTCGGTGGCCTGCCAGGTGTCCTGGATGAACGGGCTGAACTGGCTGTACACCAGCGCGGCGGCGGTGTCGGCCTCGGAAAAGCCGGCGGCCGGGGTGCGCAGGTTGTAGACGTCGTAGTTGCCCGCCTCGAAGTCGGCCAGGCTCTCGAACACGTACGAGCCGTGGTAGTCGCGGCCGTACAGGTTGAACACGTCGTGGCGCAGGTAGTCGAAGCCGCCCTTGATCTCGTGGTCGCCGACGTAGTACGTGCCGGCGAAGGTGGCCGCGATCCGGTCGGTGTTGATCTGGTTCTCGTGGCGGTTGTTGTCCTCGCCGATGAAGATCGAGCCGCCGTTCGCGACCTCGACCTCGACTTCCGGCTGGTTGACCGGGTTGCCGTTGACCTGGTCGAAGGTCTGGTGGCTGATCTTGACCTCGGTCGAGAAGTCCTGGGTCCAGTCGCTGAACACCTGCAGCGAGGTGTTCTTGGTGATGTTGTCGATGTTGTACCAGTGGCTGCTCAGCACGACCGTGTCGGAGAACGCGTCGTACGGCGTCGGGCGGAACTCCTCGGTCTGCTGGTAGGTCAGGCTGGCGCGGTGCCAGTCGTTGATGTTCCAGTCGATCTTGGCGAGGTAGCGCTTGTTGTCGAGGTTGATGCCCGTCTGGCCGTACACGCCCGGCTGCAGGCCGAGCTCGTTGGCGATCCGGATGGCCTCCTGGACGTCGGCCGCGGTCACGTCGCCGTTGGCGATGCCGTCGGAGGTGGAGGAGCCGCCGAAGTTCTCGATGGTCTGCTCTTCGTAACCGGCGAAGAAGAACAGGCGGTCCTTGACGATCGGGCCGCCGACCGTGAAGCCGCTGGTCTTGTCCACGTCGAAGCCGGTGTAGCCCTCGCCCTCGAGGTTGCCCATCCAGTCGGCGTCGCGGCGGGCGTGGTAGATCGAGCCGTGGAACTCGTTGGTGCCGGACTTGGTCACGGCATTGACGGTCGCGCCGACGGTGTCGGCACCGACGTCGTAGTCGGACACCTTCAGGTCGTACGCCTCGATCGTGTCGACCGAGATCGGCGTGCCGATGTAGGGCATGCCGTTGGCGTTGAGGCCGAACGGGTCGCCCTGCGACATGCCGTCGACCGAGATGTTGTTGTAGCGGTTGTTGACGCCCGCCACCGAGATCGAACCGTCGCCGGCGTCGATCACCTGGATGCGCGGGTCGAGTCGCGCGACGTCGTCCAGCGAACGGTTCGCCTGCGGCAGGATCTCGAGCTCACGGCCGCCGACCGACGTGCCCACGCCCTTGTTGTCCGGGCTGAAGGTGTCGAGCAGGCGCGAGGCGGTGACCGTCACCGCGCCCAGCGTGACCGCGTCGCCCGACGCCAGTTGCGCGTCGACGTTGCTGACTTGGTTGAGCGAGAGGTACACCCCCTCCTCCGTGTCCATGCCGGCGCCTTCCTTGGTCACCGTGATGGTGTAGGGGCCGCCGACGCGCAGGCCGCGCGCGTTGTAGCGACCGCTGGCGTCGGTGGTCGCGCGGCTGACCGTGCCCGACTCGACGTGGGTGATCACGACATCGGCGCCCGCGACGGGCTGGCCGGTGGAATCGGTGACCATGCCGCCGATGCCGGAGGACGTGGTCTGGGCGAACGCGGGGGCGGTCGCCAGGGCGGCGAGGAGCGCGAGCGTCAGGCGCGACGCGCGCGGGGAGGTGCGATGGGACATGGCGAAAGACCTCATGGGAAGCGGTGCAGCGAAGGTTTCAGGCGCGCGCACCGGCGCGGACGCAGGCGTCCACCGTGCGCAGGAAGCCGGGTAGTGGGTGATCCCCGACCCGCGTCCATACCGGCCCGCAGGGTTAACGACAGTTTAACAGCCTAGGCAGCCCGGGTGACACCCCGATGACAGCGGCGTGAAGACCCCGGGCTATCGCCTCAGGAGGCCGGGAGCCCCCCGAGGTACGTCGCCACGCCATCGAGCAGCATCTGCACGGAGAGCGCCACCAGCAACATGCCCATCAGCCGCTCGATGGCGGTCAGCGCCCGGGTGCCGAGCAGCTTGTAGAGATAGGTGGCCGAGAACAGGATGGCCGCGGTCGCGCCCCAGGCGATCATCAGCGCCAGGCTCCACTCGTCCAGCCGGTCGGGCTCGCTGCTGCCCATCAGCATCACGGCGGCCATGCCCGATGGCCCGGCGACCATCGGGATCGCGAGCGGCACGATGAAGGGCTCGCCGTCCGGGATCTCGCCCATCAGACCCTCCGGCGGCGGGAAGATCATCCGGATGCCGATCAGGAACAGCACGATGCCGCCGGCGATCGAGACCGACTCCTGGCGCAGGTGCATCGCCTCGAGGGCGTACTTGCCCGCCCACAGGAAGAGCATCAGCACGCCGAGGGCGATCAGCAGCTCGCGCGCGATGACGAGGCGCTGCCGCTTGGGCGGCAGGCGCCGCAGGATGCTCAGGAAGACGGGGATGTTGCCCAGCGGATCCAGGATCAGGAACAGCAGCAGGGCGGCGGAGGCGATCGTCATGCGGTTTCCCGGGGACACGCGCGTGCGCGATGGCGGGCGGCATTGTAGGCAATCCCGGCGGCGGCCGGGCCGGCGCGCGCGGGTGCGCGCGCCAAGCGGATCCTCGAACCCGCGTCAGGCTCCGGGAACGTGGATGCGTCCGCGGTCGTCCCGGCCCCCGGGAGAGAGCAACCGCACGCACGCGCCGGCATACGTTTCCGGGTCGCGTGCCACGCGGTCGTCCTCCTCGACGTAGGCCCGTGCCCGGAGCGGCGTGCGCATCGGCCCCGGCACGAGGCCGGACACGCGCACGGACGAGTTGGCCAGCTCCGCATGCAGCATGCCGACCAGCCCGTGCAGCGCATGCTGGGCGAGGCCGTAGCCACCCCGGTACGCCCCGCCCCCGAGGGCCGGATCGTCCATGAGGAAGACCACCGCCGCGTCCGGTGCGCGGCGCAGCAGGGGAAGGCAGGCCTGCGTCAGCCAGACCGGCGCCGTCAGGTTGACGTGCAGGGCGCGCGCGACGGCCGCCGGATCGGTCTGCTCGAGGGGCGTCAGGCCCTTGAACTCGGCCGCGCAATGGAGGATGCCGTCGAGCCGGCCGACCTCGTCCGCGATCCGGTTCGCCAGCGCGAGGTGGTCGTCCGGCGTCGCCCCTTCCAGGTCCATGGGATACAGCAGCGGCTCCGGACCGGCCTGCGCGACCGCGTCGTACACGCGGTTCAACTTCGCCGGCCGACGTCCGAGCAGGATGAGCGTGGCGCCCGCGCGGGCGCACGCGACCGCGGCGGCGGACCCGAGCCCGCCGTGGGCACCCGTCAGCAGGATGACGCGCCCGTCGAGCGCGCGCGCCCCGTCAGCCACGCCCGGCCTCCGCCACCATGCGCGCGAGTTCGCCTGACTCGGCCAGCTCGATCGTGATGTCGCAGCCCCCGATCAGTTCGCCGTGGATGAAGAGCTGGGGGAAGGTCGGCCAGTTCGAGAAGCGCGGGAGGTTCGCCCGGACCTCGGGCGCCTCGAGCACGTTGACCGTGTGCAGGTCCGTCGCGCCGGCGTCGAGCAGTGCTTTCACGGTCCGGCTCGAGAACCCGCACATCGGGAACTGCGGCGTGCCCTTCATGAAAAGCACGATGGGATGGCCATCGACCTCGGCCTGGATGCGATCGAGCACGGACATGGCGGCTCCTGCGCCGCGCGGCATGCACGGCCGCGTGACGGATGGGGGGATACAATCGTCCATTGTAATTCTTCGCGCCGCCGCGGGCCCCGCCGCGGCCCGGCACCCCGTTTCGACGGCCACCAGCCACAGGAGACCGCCATGGCGATCGAACTCCCTCCCCTGCCCTACGACCGGACCGCGCTCGAGCCGCACGTCTCCGGCGAGACGCTGGACTACCACTACGGCAAGCACCACAAGGCCTACGTGGACAACCTCAACAAGATGATCGAGGGCACCGAGTTCGCGGACATGCCGCTCGAGGACATCGTCCGCAAGTCGCAGGGGGCGATGTTCAACAACGCCGCCCAGGTCTGGAACCACACCTTCTACTGGAACTGCCTGTCCCCGTCCGGCGGCGGCGAGCCGTCCGGGAAGGTGGCCGACGCGATCGCCAAGGCCTTCGGCGGCTTCGACAAGTTCAAGGAGCAGTTCTCCGAGACCGCGGTGAAGACCTTCGGTTCCGGCTGGGCCTGGCTGGTGCAGCGCCCGGACGGCGGCCTCGCGCTCGCCTCCACGCCCAATGCCGCCACGCCGCTCACCGGCGAGGACACCGCGCTGCTCACCTGCGACGTCTGGGAGCACGCGTACTACATCGACTACCGCAACGCGCGGCCGAAGTACGTCGAGGCGTTCTGGAACCTGGTCAACTGGGACTTCGTGGCCTCGAACATGCGTTGAGGCGCGGCGCCAAGAACGATCACGAACGGCCGGGCGCATGCCCGGCCGTTTCGTTTCCGGCTTCGCCCGGACCCGGCGGGCGATGCCCCGCCGCGTGAGTCAGGACGAGGTCGCGCGGAGCCGCGCGACGGCCGGCGCCACCTGGTCCTGCCGCCCCATGGCCTCGCCCACGCGCGCCAGCGCCGAAGCCAGCGCCCCGGCATCGTCGGCGCGCAACGTCGCGTGGCCGACCTTCCGCCCGGGCCGCGCGGACTTGCCGTAATCGTGCCAGTGCGCGCCGGGCTCCCGCAGGATCGGACCGGATTCCGGCAGCTCGCCGATCCAGTTGAGCATGCAGGCGTGGCCGACCATGCGCGTGTCACCGAGCGGCAGGCCGAGGACGGCGCGCAGGTGGTTCTCGAACTGGCAGGTCTCGCTGCCCTCGATCGTCCAGTGGCCGGAGTTGTGGACGCGGGGCGCCATCTCGTTGGCCAGCAGTTCGCCGTCGCGCTCGAACAGCTCCAGCGCGAACACGCCGACGTAGTCCAGCGACTCCGCGATCGCGCGCGCATGGTCGAGCGCGCGCGCCGCCATCGCGTCGTCCACCCGTGCCGGGGCGACGCTGGTCGACAGCACGCCATCGACGTGCCGGTTCTCGACCAGCGGCCAGGTCCGGAACGTGCCATCGCGGCCACGCACCGCCAGCACGCTCAGTTCCCGGTCGAAGCGCACGAATCCCTCGAGGATCAGCCCGACCGTGCCGGCCTGCCGACCCAGGGCTTCCCACGCGGCATCGGAGTCAGCGGCGGAGCGCAGCCGGAACTGGCCCTTGCCGTCGTAACCCAGGCGCCGGGTCTTGAGGATCGCCGGGGCGCCGATGCGCGCGATGGCGGCCTCCAGCCCGGCGCGGTCGTCGACCGCCGCGAAGGGGGGCAACGGGATGCCGAGGTCGCCGAACAGCGTCTTTTCCTCGAGCCGGTCCTGCGCCAGCGCGAGCGCGCGCGGATTCGGGAACACGGGGATGCGATCGGCGAGCCAGCGCGCGCTCTCGGCCGGCACGTTCTCGAAATCGAAGGTGGCCACGTCGACCCGGCCGGCGAACTCGGCCAGCGCGGCCTCGTCGCGCCAGTCGCCCACCACCAGCGGCGCGAACTGGCCAGCGCAGGCATCGGGCACGGTATCCATCACCAGGAAGCGCAGGCCCAGGGGCGCGCCTGCGAGCGCGAGCATGCGTGCCAGCTGGCCGCCCCCGAGGATGCCGACGGTCGTGCTCATCGCGGCCTCACCTGCGCGGGTCGTCGTTCGACGCCACGTCGTCGGTCTGCTTGCGGCGGAATGCCTCGAGCGCACCCGCGATCGAAGCATCGCCCGGCGCCAGCATCGCGGCCGCGAACAGCGCGGCATTGGCCGCGCCGGCGTCGCCGATGGCAAATGTCGCGACGGGGATGCCGGCGGGCATCTGCACGATCGACAGCAGCGAATCCATGCCGTTGAGCGCACGCGACTTCACGGGCACGCCGAGGACGGGGACGGTGGTCTTCGCCGCGAGCATGCCCGGCAGGTGCGCCGCGCCGCCCGCGCCGGCGATGATCGCGCGCAGGCCGCGACCCGATGCGGTGGCCGCGTACTCGAACAGCACGTCGGGCGTGCGGTGCGCGGACACCACGCGCACCTCGTGCGGCACGCCGAGCGCCTCCAGGCGCGCGGCCGCGTGCTGCATCGTTTCCCAGTCCGATCGCGAGCCCATCACGATGCCGACCAGCGGCGTGGCTGCGCTTTCCCCAGGACGGTCGGACATGCCGGCTCCCCGCGTCAAAACGGTATTCTACCGGCCCGGCCGCGGGCGGGCACCCGACCCGCGACCCACGCCCGACCGGAGCCCCCATGGACCGCAAGCTGCTCGACATCCTCGCCTGTCCCGCGACGCGCCAGCCCCTGGACCTGCTCGACAGGCGCGGGCTCGACGCGCTGAACGCCGCCATCGCGGCGGGCGGCGTGGCACGGGAGGACGGCAGCGCGCAGTCGGCGCCGCTGCGGGAAGCGCTCGCCACCCGGGACCGGAAGCGCGTCTACCGGATCGATGACGGGATCCCGGTGCTGCTCGCGGACGAGGCGATCCCGACCGGCCAGGTCGCCGACTTCCCGGCGGCGTGAGCATGACCGGGCGCTCGCCGGCGGCGCCGCCGGCCGATGCGGTGGCGGCCGACGTCGCGCACGCGCTGGCGGAGGACGTCGGCGGCGGCGACGTCACCGCCGCCCTGCTCCCGGACGCGACCGACCACGCCTATCTCCTCTGCAAGGAATCCGCGGTCGTCTGCGGCCGCCCCTGGTTCGATGCCTGCCACCGCGCGGTCGATCCCGCCACGCGCATCGACTGGCGCGTCGAGGAAGGCGAGCGCGTCGAGGCGGGCACCGTGCTGGCGCTGCTCGAGGGCCGCACCCGCGCGCTGGTCACCGCCGAGCGCGCGGCCCTGAACTTCCTGCAGACGCTGTCGGGCACGGCCACCGAGGTCTCGCGATTCGTGGCGGCGGTCGAAGGCACCGGCGCGCGGATCCTCGACACCCGCAAGACCCTGCCCGGCCTGCGCGTGGCGCAGAAGTACGCGGTCCGCGCCGGCGGTGGCGACAACCACCGGATGGGCCTGCACGACGCGGTGATGCTCAAGGAGAACCACGTCCGGGCCGCCGGCGGCATGGCCGCGGCGATCCGAGCGGCGAAGGCGATGCATCCTTCGTTGCCCCTGATCGTCGAAGTCGAATCGCTGGAACAGCTCCGGACCGCGCTGGACGAGGGATGCACGCGCATCCTGGTCGACGACTTCACCGCCGAGGAACGCCGGGAGGCGGTGCGGATCGCGAAGGGCGCGCCCTACGGCGGCGCGATCCCGCTCGAGGTCTCCGGCGGCGTCGACCTGGGCACCGTCCGCGCCGTGGCCGAGGACGGCGTCGACTGCATCTCAATCGGCGCGCTGACCAAGCACGTGCGCGCCATCGACCTGTCGATGAAGCTCGGACGTCCGCCCGAGGGCGTGCGGTTTCCCCCCGCGCGCTGAGCCCGCGGTTACTGCAGGGCGAGGATCCAGAGGGTCGACAGCGCGGCCAGCCCGAGCACCAGCCACCACCATGGCGACGGTCCGGCGAAGGCGACCTGGGGCGCCGCCCGCTTCGCGAGCGCCGGCTGCCCCGGCGCGACCAGCTGGAAGCGGACCCGGTCGAACGCGAGCTCGTCGCCAGGCGCCGCCTGGGCCCGCTGGACACGCTTGCCGTTGATGAAGCTGCCGTTCGTCGAACCCAGGTCCTCGACGAGGACGCCCTGGTCGTTCGGCGTGAGCTTGGCGTGCCGGCGCGACAGGCCGGGCAGGTCCAGGCGCAGGGTGCAGTCGTCGGCGCGACCAACCACGACCGGACCGATGAGTGGCCAGCTGCGCCCGAAGGCACGATCGCCGATGCCACGCAGGACGTACCGGGGGACGACCGGATGGACCGCCGTGGCGCCGGGGTCGTCGTTCGCGGGGTCGGGCATCGCGGGTCCGGCCTGGTGTTCCCGTGGCGCGGTGGCGTCCATCGAGGCAAGGCGCGCGCGCACGCCGTCGAACGCGACGTCGTCGCCCGGCCGCAATGCGATCAGGCCCTCGACACGTCGCCCGTTCACCGATACCGCCATGCCGCCGGGCACCTGCAGCATGACGCCGCCGGCGGTGACATGGAGTTCGCAGTGCGTCGGCTGCACGCCGGGCCGGTCGAGGACGATGTTCGCCGCGGGATCCGAACCCACGCGGTTGACCCCGGGCCCAAGCAGGACCTGCGGGTGCTCTCCACCGGGGAAGACGAGTTTCATTGCGCGAAGCTGCTCCGTGATCCGTGAAGTCCGTGCCAATGGGGACGGTTGCCTGCCGCGCCAAGGCGCCGCACATTATGCCGGTGGAGACGCTGCTCGCATTGATGGTCACCGGCGCCCTCGTGGCCGCGGCATGGAACGCGGCGCGCGCCGCGCACGAACAGGCCGTCGTCGCGGGCCGGTCGGCGTGCAGGTCGGCGGGCGTCCAGTTGCTGGACGACACCGTGCATGCGGCCGGATTGCGGCTGCGCCGTCGCGCGGACGGCCGCATGGGCGTGGAACGCAGCTTCCGGTTCGAGTATTCGCGCGATGGCAGCGACCGGCACCAGGGCCGGCTGCAATTGCTTGCCGGGCGGCTGGTCGGCTTCACCGGACCGCTCGCGGGGCCGGGGCGGGTCGTCGATCCCTTCGAGGCACGCCGGCTCGACCCGCCGGGGCAGGCCTGACCGGCTCGAACCTACTTGACCACCCGGAGGTGGCTCCGGCGCGTGCCGCCGTCGTCGTCGGGCGTTGAGGGTGGTGGCTCCGGGCCGTCCTCGCCGCGCGACTGGGGGTCGTCGGGCAACGCCATCCCCTGCCCGGTTTCGCGGGCGTAGATCGCGACGACCGCGGCGATCGGCACCATGACCGGATGGCTGACGCCGCCGAAGCGCGCAGTGAAGCTCACCGCGTCGTTGTCGATGACCAGGTGGGCCACGGCGCGCGCAGCGATGTTGAGCACGACCCGGCCCTCGTGGATCGCCTGCGGGGGCACCTGTACGCCCGGCGCGTCCGCGTCCACCAGCAGGTGCGGCGTCATGCCGTTGTCGGAGATCCACTCGTTGAGCGCACGCAGCAGGTAGGGCCGGTGGCTGGTCATCGCCGGGGCGGGAACATCGGTCATCGGGGAAGTGTAGCCCCAGCACGGGTGCCGCGATCCACGCGCGTACGGCCCGGAACGCGAAGGGCCGCCAGCTGGCGGCCCTTCGTTTCGACATGACCCAGGATCACGAGGGGAGTTCGGCCAGCTTCTTTTCGTCGTCCGTCAGGCTGCGAACGAAGCCCGGGTTGCGGAAGATCCGGTTGCCGTAGTCCTCGATCGCCTTGCCACCCTCCTTGGGCAGGGGGATGTCCAGCGCCTGCAGGCGCCAGATGATCGGCGCCATCGCGCAGTCGGCCAAGCTCATCTCGGGGTTGAGGAAGAACTTGCTCGCCTTGAACAGCGGGACCGAGGCGGTCAGCAGTTCCTTGAAGCGCTTGCGGCCGGCATCGGCCTGCGCCTTGTTGCCGAGCTGGATCGCCTGCACCTGCGGGACCCAGTCGTGCTCGAGCCGCAGCATGGCGAGGCGGAGCCGCGCGCGGGACAGCGGGTCGACCGGCATCAGCGGCGGGTGCGGGTAGCGCTCGTCGAGGTACTCGCTGACCACGCTCGCGGCGTACAGCACCAGGTCGCGCTCGACGAGCGTCGGCACCGAGTGGTACGGGTTGAGGTCGATCAGGTCCTCGGGCGGGTTCTGCGGATCGACCGGGATCAGGTCGTACGTGACGCCCTTCGCGGCCAGCACCAGCCGGACGCGATGGCACAGGACGCAATCGGTAGCGGAAAACAGGGTCAGTGCATTACGCATGCGCGGACTCGCGGCCATCATCGACCTCTCCCCGCGACCGGAATCCGCCGGTCGCCTAGACGCCGCCCGCACCGTGCAGGCGGTCGCCACGGTTCCCCGAGGTACAAACGTGCCGCGCGGGCCGGACAGGCCCTGCCGGTCGGGCGCCGTCGTGGGCGCCGCGTCCGCTCGCTCAGTGCACGTCCTTCCAGTATTCCCGCTTCAGCAGCCAGGCCAGGAAGGTGAAGAACGCGAGGAACAGGACCACCCAGACGCCCATGGACTGGCGCTTCAGCGCGGCCGGCTCGCCGGCGTACTCGAGGAAAGCTGTGATGTCGCGCACCGCCTGGTCGAACTCGGCCGGCCCCATGCTGCCGGGCTCGGCCAGCACCAGGTGCTCGACCGGCCGCTCGCCGCCCTCGGTGGCCTCGCCGTGCTCGGCGCGCTGCAGGCCCTGCAGCTCCCAGAGCACGTTGGGCATCGACGCGTTCGGGAACACGGTGTTGTTCCAGCCGAGCGGGCGCGTGTCGTCCAGGTAGAACGACTTGAGGTAGGTGTAGATCCAGTCCGCGCCCCGGACGCGCGCGACGAGGCTCAGGTCCGGCGGTGCCTGCCCGAACCATTCCTGCGCGTCTTCGGCGCGCATCGAGGTCAGCACCTGCTCGCCGTACTTCGCGCCGGTGAAGTTGAGCGAGGACTGCACCTGCTCCTCGGTCAGCCCGAGGTCCTCGCCGATGCGCGAGTAGCGCATGTACTTGAGCGAGTGGCAGCCCGAGCAGTAGTTCATGTACAGCGCGGCACCGCGCTGGAGCGAAACCCGGTCGTCCAGGTCGATGCCCGACTGCTGGAGGTTGCCGCCGCCGGCGGCCAGCGCCGAGGCGGTCGCCATCAGGCCCGCGACGAACGCGAGCACGCGGCCGTGGATGTGCTTAGTCATGCGTCGTCACCCGGTCCGGCACCGGCTTGGTCCTGTCGAGCTTGGTCCACAGCGGCATCGTGATGAAGAAGGCGAAGTAGTAGAAGGTCAGCACGCGGCCGATGATCGTCTCGACCGGGTCGGTGCCCGGACCGGCGCCGATCTTGCCCAGCCAGACGAAGCTCAGCGCGAAGCCCAGCAGCAGCGCCCAGGACAGCAGGCCGCGGTAGCGGTAGGACTTCACCTTCGCGCGGTCGAGCCACGGCACGAGGAACAGGATCGCGATCGCGGAGAACATCACGATCACGCCGCTGAGCTTGTGCGGCACCACGCGGAGCATCGCGTAGTACGGGGTGTAGTACCAGACCGGCTTGATGTGCTCGGGCGTCACCAGGCGGTTGGCCTCGGTGAAGTTGTCGTGCTCGAGGAACCAGCCGCCGAAGGCCGGCGCGAAGAAGATGATGAAGGCCGCGATGATGAGGAAAAAGCCGACGAACACCGTGTCCTTGACCGTGTAGTACGGGTGGAACGGGATGCCGTCCGCCGGCGCCGCCGGCGACCAGCGGTTGCCCTTCGGGCCCTTCTTGATCTCCACGCCATCCGGGTTGTTCGAACCCACTTCATGCAGCGCGAAGATGTGCAGCACCACCAGGAGCAGCAGCACCAGCGGCAGCGCGATCACGTGCAGCGCGAAGAAGCGGTTGAGCGTCGCGTCGCCGGGCAGGTAGTCGCCCATGATCCATTCGACCAGGCCGTTGCCGATGACCGGGATCGCGCCGAACAGGGAGATGATCACCTTGGCGCCCCAGAACGACATCTGGCCCCACGGCAGCACGTAGCCCATGAAGGCCTCGGCCATCAGCACCAGGTAGATGAGCATGCCGAGGATCCACACCAGCTCGCGCGGCTTCTGGTAGCTGCCGTACATCAGCCCGCGGAACATGTGCAGGTAGACGACGATGAAGAAGAGCGAGGCGCCGGTCGAGTGCATGTACCGGATCAGCCAGCCCCACTGCACGTCGCGCATGATGTACTCGACCGAGGCGAAGGCCTCGGCCGCGCTCGGCTTGAAGTGCATCGTCAGGAAGATGCCGGTCAGGATCTGGTTGACCAGCACCACGATCGACAGCACGCCGAAGATGTACCAGATGTTGAAGTTCTTCGGCGCGAAGTACTCCGACATGTGCTTGCGGTACACCGGCATCATGCCGGGCGCGCGCTCGTTGACCCAGTCGGCGACGTTGTTGGCGGCGCGGGTGAGGATGTTGGCCATGGCTTACGCGGCCCCCTGCTGCGGGTCGACGCCGATCACGATGGTCGTGTCGCTCTCGTAGTGGTGCGGCGGCACCACCAGGTTGGTCGGTGCCGGGACGCCCTGGTAGACGCGGCCGGCCATGTCGAACTTCGACTTGTGGCACGGGCAGAAATAGCCGCCCTTCCAGTTCGCGTCGAACGGCTGGGGCGCGATCTGCGCCACCATCTCGGGCGAGCAGCCCAGGTGCGTGCACAGGCCGACCAGCACGGAGACTTCCGGGCGGATCGAGCGCGTCGGGTTGTTCGCGTACTGCGGCTGCTGGTCCGGGTTCTCGGACATCGGGTCGCGCAGCTGGTCGTTGAGCGTCGGCAGCGCCTCGAGGACCGCCTGGGACCGGCGGACGATCCAGATCGGCTGGCCGCGCCACTCCACGATCAGGCGCTGGCCGTCGGCCAGGGCGCTGATGTCCGCGCTGATGGGCGCGCCGGCGAGCTTGGCGCGCTCGCTGGGGTTCCACGACTTGATGAAGGGCACCGCCGCGATCCCCGCACCGACCGCGCCGACGACGGCGGTGGTGGCGGTGAGGAACCGGCGGCGACCGGTGTTGACGGGTTCATGGCCCTGGTCGGGCGTTCCGCCATGGGCGGGAGGGTTGACCCCTTCGATGGCCATCCGGCACTCCGAAAATACGCTGTGGATCACGCTGTCTGGGCGGCCGGCACGCGGCTGGCCGGGCCGCCGGACACCGGCGGCCACAAAGACGGCGAAGTGTAACGGATACGTGAATCGGCCGACAATCCGTCGGCGGGGGCCGCGGGGTCAGCGGGCAGCGAGGGCGCCGCGGTACCGCTCGGCGAGCACGCCCACGCGCTGCACATAGCGCTGGGTCTCGCTGTACGGCGGGACGCCGTCGTACTTGTCCACGGCCCCCTCGCCGGCGTTGTAGCCGGCGGCCGCCAGGGTCAGGTTGCCGTTGAAGCGCTTCAGCAGCCAGGCGAGGTACTTGACGCCCCCGCGGATGTTCTGCCCCGGGTCGAACGGGTTGCCGACGCCGAACCGCTGGGCGGTGGCCGGCATCAGCTGCATCAGGCCCTGCGCGCCCACGCGCGAGAGCGCATTGGGGTTGAACGCGGATTCGGCGTGGATGATCGCGCGGACGATCGCCTCGTCGACCCCGTGCTCGCGGGCCGCCGCGGAGACCTCGGCGTCGTAGGCCGCCATGTTCAGGCGGACGTTGCCGAAATCGACGCCCGGCTTCGCCGCGCAGGCGAAGCAGCTCTCCAGGAAGCTGTACTGGATCGTCCGCATGGCGGTCGCCCCGCCGCCCGTGGGCTTGCGGCTGCTGTAATGGCGGACGCCGTCCTTGATGTAGCTGTAGACCTGTCCCTGGACCAGGCGCGGCGCCTGGTACGGCTTCGTGGCGGGCGCGCGCGCCGAGGCCGGCGAGCCGGCGGCGCTGGTCGCGGGCGTCGCACTGCCCGATGCGGCGGGCGCCGGGCCCGCGGCGCGGACCGGCTCCGGCGCCTTCGTGTAGGACGTGACCGCCTTGCAGCTCGCGCCCTTGATGCGCGAACTGGAGTAGCTGCGACTGCCATCCGGGCCGTCGCAGCGGTAGATCGTGCCGGCAAGCACGGGCGTCGCCAGCGCGCAGGCAGCGACGAACACGAGCAGTCGTGGGGTCCCCCTGATCATGAACGGCATCCTCCGGGAATCACGCCCCCTTGACAAGACCATAACCCTGAACGTATTGCGCGCGATTCACGAAACGGGACGCCGTAGACTGTCCGGCCGCCAGACCTGACCCCGGGCCCGGATTCACCGCCGCGCCCCCGGAGCCGCCATGACGCCCCCCGCCGACGCCGCGACCGCGGTCCACCCCCTGCCGACCCTGGCCGCCCCCGGATCGCCTCCGAAGGCGCCCGGCGGCCGCGGAAAGCTGTTCATCCAGACCCACGGCTGCCAGATGAACGAGTACGACTCCGCCAAGATGGCGGACGTCCTGGCGGCCGCCGAAGGCATGGAATTGACGTCGAACGTCGAGGAAGCTGACGTGATCCTCGTCAATACGTGCTCGATCCGCGAAAAGGCGCAGGAGAAGGTGTTCAGCCAGCTCGGCCGCTGGAAGGCCCTCAAGGCGGGGGATCGCCCGGTCCTCATCGGCGTGGGTGGCTGCGTGGCCAGCCAGGAGGGCGAGGCGATCGTGAAGCGCGCGCCCTTCGTCGATCTGGTGTTCGGACCGCAGACGCTGCATCGCCTGCCCGAGCTGATCCGTGCCCGTCGCGACAGCGGGCGCGCCCAGGTCGACATCAGCTTCCCGGAGATCGAGAAGTTCGACGCCCTGCCCGCCCCGCGCGCGGAGGGCCCCACGGCCTTCGTGTCGATCATGGAGGGCTGCAGCAAGTACTGCAGCTTCTGCGTGGTCCCCTACACCCGCGGCACCGAGATCAGCCGACCCTTCGAGGAGGTGCTGGTCGAGGTGGCGCGGCTCGCGGCGCAGGGCGTGCGCGAGATCAACCTGCTGGGGCAGAACGTCAACGCCTACCGCGGCCCGATGCGCGATGACGACGGCTCGCAGGCCGGCACCGCCGACCTCGGCCTGCTGATCCGGACGATCGCGCGCATCGACGGCGTGGAGCGGATCCGCTTCACCACGTCCCACCCGCTGGAGTTCTCCGATTCGCTGGTCGAGGCCTACCGCGACGTCCCGGAACTGGCCGACTACCTGCACCTCCCGGTGCAGTCGGGCAGCGACCGCGTGCTCGCGGCGATGAAGCGTGGTTACACAACGCTGGAGTTCAAGCAGAAGGTGCGCAAGCTGCGCGCGGTTCGCCCCGGCATCTCGATCAGCTCGGATTTCATCGTGGGCTTCCCCGGCGAGACCGACGCCGACTTCGCGAAGACGATGAAGCTGATCGAGGACGTCGGCTTCGACCAGAGCTTCTCCTTCATCTATTCGCGCCGCCCCGGCACGCCGGCCGCCGACCTGGAGGACGACACGCCGCCCGGCGTGAAGCACGCGCGCCTCGAGGCGCTGCAGGCGGCGATCAACGCGAACGCGCGGCGGATCTCCGAATCGATGGTGGGAAGCGTGCAGCGCGTGCTCGTCGAGGGCCCGTCGCGCAAGGATCCGAACGAACTCACCGGCAAGACCGAGAACATGCGCTCGGTGAACTTCCCGGGTCCGCCGCGGCTGGTCGGCCGGTTCGTGGACGTGGTGGTCACCGAGGCGATGAGCAACTCGCTGCGCGGGCGGGTGCGCACCGATTCGGACACCGCCGCGTAGGTCGCGCCCCCCGCCATCACGCTGCACGAAGGCGCGGAAACTACACTTCGGCTCCCGCGCACGGGACGCGCCGACCGCGTGGCGCGCCCTGTCCCACCGCAGCCACAGGCCGTTCGATGCCCGACGCCACCGTTTCCGAATTCGCGCTCGATCCGCCGGACGCAGAGCGCCTGGCCAACCTGGCCGGCCCCTTCGACGAACACCTGCGCCAGGTGGAACTGCGCCTGGGGGTCCAGCTCGCCAACCGCGGGCAGGTGTTCCGGATCGAGGGCCCGCCCGCCGCGGTCGCGAGCGCCGAGCGCCTCGTCCGCCGGCTCTGGGACGAGACGGCCGGCGCGACGCTCGACCCGCATGCGATCCACCTGCACCTGACCGAGGCCGCGGCCGACCGCACCGTGGCGCAGGACGTCGAGCCGCAGGAAGTCACCGTGCGCGTCAAGCGCGGGACGATCCGCGGCCGCGGCCCGAACCAGGCGAAGTACCTGCATGCGATCGCCACCCATGACATCAACTTCGGCATCGGCCCGGCCGGCACCGGCAAGACGTTCCTCGCGGTCGCGATGGCGGTGGAGGCGCTGAACCAGTCGCGCGTGCAGCGGCTCGTCCTCGTGCGCCCGGCGGTCGAGGCCGGCGAGAAGCTCGGGTTCCTTCCGGGGGACCTGGCGTCGAAGGTCGATCCGTACCTCCGCCCGCTGTACGACGCGCTGTACGAGATGCTCGGCGTGGAGAAGGTGGTCAAGCTGCTGGAGAAGTCGGTGATCGAGGTCGCCCCGCTCGCGTACATGCGCGGGCGCACCCTCAACGATGCGTTCGTCATCCTCGACGAGGCCCAGAACACGTCCATCGAGCAGATGAAGATGTTCCTGACCCGCATCGGCTTCGGCAGCACTGCGGTGGTGACCGGCGACCTCACGCAGATCGACCTGCCGCGCCACCAGAAGTCCGGCCTCAAGGATGCGCTCGAAGTCCTCAAGGGCGTGGAGGGCATCTCCTTCACGTTCTTCGACGCGCGCGACGTGGTCCGCCATCCGCTCGTCGCGCGCATCGTCGGTGCGTACGACGCACGCGACGACGCCACGTCACCCCGCCCCGAGGGCGGGCACGCCGGCGGCGGCGCGACGGGCTAGACTCGGAATCCCGCCACGCCGACCGGTGCGATGAGCCGACGCCCCAGCCGACTCGAGGTCTCGGTGAGCTACGCGTTGCCGCGCGCGGGGCTGCCCGCCGCGACGAGCTTCCGCCGCTGGGTGGCTGCCGCGCTGGACGGGCGGATCCGCGAGGCGGACCTGGCGATCCGGATCGTGGACGCGCGCGAGGGCCGCTCCCTCAACCGCCACTTCCGCGGGCGCGACCACGCCACCAATGTCCTGAGCTTCCCGGCCGAGCTGCCCGAGGGGTTGCCCGACGACGTCCGCCTGCCGCTGCTGGGCGACCTGGTGCTGTGCGCCCCGGTCATCGCCCGCGAGGCCCGGGAGCAGCGCAAGCCGCTCAATGACCACTACGCGCACATGACCGTGCACGGCGCCCTGCACCTGCTCGGCTGGAACCACGAGGACGACACCGAGGCCGAGTGCATGGAGCGGCTGGAACGGGAGATCCTCGCCTCGCTCGGCATCGCCGATCCCTACCTCGACGCCTGACCCCGGCCACCGCCCGTTTCACCGGGCCGCCCCCGCTCCGCGTTAGACTCCCGCCCATCGCCCCGACGGGGCCGACACGTCCCAGAGATGCCCGAAGACGACAGTAGCCCGCCGGACGGCGGGGACAAGCGACGCAGCTGGCTCGACCGCATCGGCGCGGCCCTGTCCGGCGAGCCCACGACCCGCGAGGACCTGGTCGAACTGCTTCGCGACGCCCAGGCCGACGGCCTGATGGCCGCCGACACCCTGAGCATGATCGAGGGCGCGATCGCGATCGAGGACCTGACCGTCGGCGACGTGATGGTCCCGCGCTCGCAGATGGTCGCCCTGCCCGGCGACGCGCGACTGCTCGAACTGATGAAGCAGGTGGTCGAGTCGGGCCACTCGCGCTTCCCGGTGCACGGCGAGGACAAGGACGAGATCCTCGGCATCCTGCTCGCCAAGGACCTGCTGCGCGGCGTGGTGGCCGACAACGGCCCCCGGTCGCTGCGCGAGTTGCTGCGCCCCGCGGTGCTGATCCCCGAATCGAAGAAGCTCAACGTGCTGTTGCGCGAGTTCCGCCAGTCGCGCAACCACATGGCGATCGTGGTCGACGAGTACGGCGGCGTGGCCGGGCTGGTCACGATCGAGGACGTGCTCGAGCAGATCGTCGGCGAGATCGACGACGAGCACGACGAGGCCGAGGACGTCACAAAGCTGATCGCCGCGCAGGCCGACGGCCAGTACGTGGTCGACGCGCTGACCCCGATCGCCGACTTCAACGAGCGCTTCGGCGCCGACTTCGACGACGACGAGTACGACACCGTCGGCGGCCTGGTGACCGCCGCGATCGGGCACCTGCCCGACGCGGGCGAGGAGCTGACGCTCGGCCGCTTCAGCTTCCGCGTGGCGCGCGCCGACGCGCGGCGCCTCCACGCCCTGCACGTGAGCGTGCATGCCGACGCCTGACATGGGCCCGGCGCCCGGCGTGCGCCGCGCTTCCTCCCGCCGGGGCGAGCCCGGCCGATGGATGCCCTGGCTGCTCGCCCTGCTGCTCGGCCTGGCCGCGACGGGGCTCTCGGCCCAGCCGTCCGGCGACCCGCCCCCCCGGCCGATCCGCGTCGGCGTGGCGACGATGCAGCCCGGCGAGATCTTCTGGGAACGCTTCGGGCACAACGCGATCGTCATCGACGATCCCGCCGCCGACGGGCCGGTCTCCTACAACTTCGGCTACTTCGACCCGACCGAGCCGGGCTTCCACCGCGGCTTCGCTCTGGGACGCATGCGCTACATGCTCGTCGCGCTTCCGCTCGAGGAGGACCTCGCGTACTACCGCGACGTCGGCCGGGGCGTCACGCTGCAGTGGCTCGACATGGATCCGGCGCAGGCGCGCGCACTGGCCGCGGCGCTGGCGGTCAACGCGCTGCCCGGCAACGCCCGCTACGACTACGACTATTTCCTCGACAACTGCTCCACCCGCGTGCGCGATGCACTGGACCGCGCCATGGACGGCCTGCTGCGCGACCAGCTGGGCGTGGAAGGCGACGGCATGAGTTTCCGCAGCGAGGCGGTGCGCCTCGCCCGCCCCGCCCCGTTGATGGCGCTCGGCTTCGACCTGGGCCTCGGGCCGGCCTCGGATCGACCGATCGCCGCATGGGAGGCGGGCTTCGTCCCCATGCGCCTTGCCGACGGCCTGCGTGGACTGCGGCATCGCGACGGCCGGCCCGTGGTCACCGGCGAGATGACGCTGGTCCCCCATCGCCTCCAGCCGGAACCCGCGCCGCGCGACCGTCCCTGGTGGCCGCACGCGATCGCCGGGCTCGGCGTGGCGGGCCTGGTCGTGTTCGCGGCGCGACGGCGCCCTGCGCCGGTCGCCCTCGCCGCGATGGGGTTCTGGTCTTTCGCGGGCGTGCTCGGCCTGTTGCTCGTCTTCCTGTGGGGCTTCACCGCGCACTGGTCCGCCTGGGCGAACCAGAACCTGCTGCTGCTCAACCCGCTGTGCCTGGGCCTGCTCGCGGGTGGCTGGCGGGTGGCACGCGCCCGCGAACCGGGGCGCGTCTTCCGCGTGCTTTCCCTGGTCGTTGCCGGTTGCGCGCTGGTCGCGGTGGCCATGCACGTCCTCCCCGTCGCCCGGCAGGACAACCTGCGCTGGATCGCATTGCTGCTGCCCGTCCACGTGGCGCTGGCCTTCGCGCTCGGCCGCACACCGGCGGCGCGCTGACCGCCTTGCCCGCGCGACGGGTCGCCGGCACGATGGCGGCATGTCGCTGCCGCCCTGCCCGCCCGCCATCCGCGCCGACCAGGAGACGCCTCCGCCCGGCCCGGTCGTCAACTGCGTGGCCTACGCCCGCGACGGCCGTCGGACGGACATCTCCCTGGACGCCATCAGCGACGTCCTCGCGCGCGACGACGGGAGCTTCCTCTGGGTCGGGCTGTACGAGCCGGACGACGCGCTGCTCGACAAGCTGCAGGAGGAGTTCGGGCTGCACGACCTGGCGGTCGAGGACGCCCAGCACGCGCACCAGCGGCCGAAGATCGAGGCGTACGGCAACTCGCTGTTCGTCGCGGTCAACACCGCGCAATCGGTGGACGAGCGCATCCAGCTCGGCGAGACGCATGCCTTCCTCGGCCCCCGCTTCCTGGTGACCGTGCGCCACGGTGCGTCGCTGTCGTATGCGCCCGTGCGCGCCCGCGTGGAGCGGGAACCCGAACTGCTCGCGCTGGGGCCGGCCTATGGCCTGTACGCGGTCCTCGACTTCATCGTCGACAACTACCAGCCGATCGTGGCCGAGTTCCGCGAGGCGCTGTCGAGGCTGGAGAAGGACATCTTCGCCGAGGAGTTCCGGCGTTCGACGGTGGTCCGCCTGTACGAGCTCAAGCGCGAACTCACGCGGCTTCGGATGGCCGTCGGGCCGCTGCAGGACATCCTCTCGCAGCTCGCGCGCCAGCACGACGCGCTGATCGCGGGCGAAGTGCACCTGTATTTCCGCGACGTGCACGACCACGCGATCCGGCTCAACGACTCGATCGACACGCTGCGCGAGATGCTGACCGCCGCGGTGAACGTCAACCTCGCGCTCGTCACCGTGGCGCAGGGCGAAGTGGTCAAGCGGCTGGCGGGCTGGGCGGCGCTGCTGGCCGCGCCGACGCTGATCGCGAGCTGGTACGGGATGAACTTCGCGCACATGCCGGAGCTGCACGGGCGCTGGAGCTATCCGGTCCTGGTCGGCGTCGTGGCGCTGGTGGTGCTCGGGCTCTACCGGTACCTCAAGAAGGTGCGCTGGCTCTGAGCCGGCCCGACGGCATCAGCCGGCCAGGCCCTGCAGCACCAGTCCGGTGAGATACGCGCAATAGGTCCCGAGGGCGTAGCCGAGCACCGCCAGCAGCACGCCCACCGGCGCGAGCGACGGATGGAACGCGCTCGCGACCACGGGGGCCGACGCCGCACCGCCGATGTTCGCCTGCGACCCCACCGCCATGAAGAACAGCGGCGCCCGGATGAGCTTGGCGACCCCCAGCATCAGGCCCGCGTGCACGCTGATCCAGACCAGCCCGAGCAGGAACAGCCAGGGCCGTTCGAGCAGCGCGCCCAGGTCCATGTGCATGCCGATCGTGGCCACCAGCATGTAGAGCATGGCCGAGCCCACGCGCGAGGCGCCGACGCCCTCGAGGCGACGCGCACGCGTGAAGCTGAGTGCCAGCCCGAAGGTCGTGGCCAGCAGCACGATCCAGAAGAACCGCGAATCCAGGCTGTAGTCCTGCAGGCGCCACGACGCGGGGAGGCCGGAGATCCACGCCACGACCGGGTCGGCGATCAAGTGCGCCAGTCCAGTCAATCCCAACCCGACCGCCAGCACGACCATCAGGTCGGCCAGCGTGGGGATGCGTGCGTGCTGCGCCTGGTAGTCCTCGATGCGGCGCTTGAGGTCGGCGATGGCGCGCGTGTCGGCGCGCGTCCAGCGGTCGAAGGCGTCGGCGCGCGCGGCGAGGAACAGCAGGATCGCCATCCAGACATTCGCGACCAGCACGTCGACGGCGACGAACTGGCCGAACAGCGTCGCGTCGACCGCGAACACTTCCTTCATCGCCGCCTGGTTCGCGCCGCCACCGATCCAGCTGCCCGCCAGGGTGGTCATCCCGCGCCAGGTCTCCCCCGCCACCGCCGCCGGATGAACCACGCCCATCACGGTGAACGCCACGACCGCGCCGAGCATCACGCCGAACGTCCCGGTGAGGAACATCACGACCGCCTTCGGACCGAGGCGCAGCACGGCGCCCAGGTCGATGGCCACGCACAGGAGGATGAGCGCGCTGGGCAACAGGTAGTCGCGCGCCATGGGATAGAGGGAGGAAGCCTCGCCGTCGACCAGGCCGATGCTGTTGTAGATCGCGGGCAGCAGGTAGCAGAGCAGGAGCGCCGGGACGACGCCGTAGAACCGCTTCCAGAAGCCGTCGGGGCGCGACGCCGTCCAGAACACGGCGCCGAGCGTGGCCGCGAGCAGGCCGAGGACGACGGCGTCGTTCTGGACCAGGGCGGGACTGTTCACCGCCGGTCACCGTGACCGGGGGGCGGAACGCGTCCCGCCGCCCGTGTCCGGGTCGGCACCCCGTGTGGCGGCCTCATCGGATCGAGGTGTCGTCCCAGCCGGACCGCTTGCGACGGTCCTTGCCGCTGCGACGGTCGCCCTTGCCGGGCTCGAAACGGAACTCCTCGCGCCGTTCGCTGTTCTGGCGCCGCTCGCGCCCGCTCCGGCGCTCGGGCCCGGTGTACGTCTCGGCCGTGGCAGGGGCGTCGGCCGGCGTGAGGCCGGCACCCTCGTCGTCGTCGAGAAACGGATTCTTGCCCATCTCGCCCTCCTCCTCCCCGGCCCGGGATGCGTTCAGTCCCCCAGGTGCCGCCCGAGCCATGCGTTGACCGTATCGTGCCAGAGCACGCTGTTCGCGGGCTTGAGCACCCAGTGGTTCTCGTCGGGAAAATACAGGAACCGGGACTCGATGCCCTGCCGCTGGAGGGCCGTGAAGGCCGCCAGCCCCTGCGACAGCGGGATCCGGAAGTCGTTCAGGCTGTGCACCACGAGCATGGGGACCCGCCACTGGTCGACGTGGTGCACGGGATTGAAGCGCTCGTAGTTCTCCGGCACCGCCCACGGCGTGCCGCCGTTCTCCCACTCGGTGAACCACAGCTCCTCGGTGGCGAAGCCCATCATCCGCGTGTCGAACACGCCGTTGTGGTTGACCAGGCACTTCCAGGCGCCGGAGGCCGGCGTGTGCCATTTCCCGGCGATCCAGTTGACCATGTAGCCGCCGTAGCTCGCCCCGAGCGCGCAGGCGTTGGCCCCGTCCAGGAAGGGATACTTCTCCAGCGCGGCCGCCCAGCCCTTCTGCAGGTCCTCGAGCGGCCGGTCGCCCCAGTGGGTGGAAATCGCGTCGGTGAACGCCTGCCCGTAACCGACGGACCCGTGGAAGTCGATCATGACCACCGCGTAGCCCTGCCCCGCGTAGGTCTGCGGATTCCAGCGGTAGCTCCACGCGTTTCCGAAGCTGCCCTGCGGCCCCCCGTGGATCAGGAACGCCACCGGGTACTTGCGACCGGGCGCGTAGTTCCAGGGCTTGACCACGTAGCCGTGCACGGTCTCGTCGTTCCAGCCCTTGAAGCTGAACTGCTCGAAGTCGCCGAATTGCACGTCCCCGCCGAGCATCGTGCCGGCATCGGGCGTGACCGCGCGCGGCGTCCCGCCGGCCGCGCCCATGACGTGGATGACGTCGCCCGTGTGCAGGCTCGCGCGCGAGAACGCGAGCGTTCCGCCGGCCACGTCGACGGATGACACGTAACCGTCGCCCACCAGCTCCGAAACGCGCCCGGACGCGATGTCCACGGCGAACAGCGGGTGCTCGCCGACATCCCAGGTGGTCGTGTACAGCGTGCGCCCGTCGGCCGAGACCGCGAGCCCCGACGCGGACCGGTCCCAGTCCGGGGCGACGGGCCGCCGCGCGCCCGTCGCCAGGTCCAGCGCCATGATCGCCATGCGGTCCGCCTCGAAGCCCGGGCGGGCCATGGCGGTGTAGTAGAGCGTGCCGCCGTCGGGGCTGAAGGTCGCGGCGGCATCCCAGGCCGGATTGTCCGGCGTCAGGTTGACCGAAGGCGCCGCGCCGGCGGCGTCGATCCGGTAGATGTCGAAATCGGTGGACCAGGGCTCCTGCGCATCGGCCAGTCGCGCGCTGGCGACGAGCGTGCGACCGTCCGGCGCCCACGCGTACTCGCTGTTGTCGCCGAACGGGCGGGACGGGAAGTCGGCCGCGATGTCGCCCGCCAGCGCGGTCGCGGTCGTCGCGGGCCCGGCGGCGTCCGCGGGCAGCGCGGCCACGAACAGCCGGTTCAGGCGACCGTCGCTCCAGGCGTCCCAATGGCGCACGAACAGGCGGTCGTACACCTGGCCGGTGGCCTTGTCGGCTTCGCGCCCCGCCAGCCGCGACTTCGTGCAGGCGAGGTCGCTGCCGCAGTCCGCGAACACGTCCGCGTGGAGGGCGATGCGCGTGCCGTCCGGCGACACCTGGAACCCGCCGACGCCCACGGGCAGGTCGGTCAGCTGCCGGGGCGCGCCGCCATCGGTGCCGATGGCGTACACCTGCATCGATCCGCCCTTCGCGCTCAGGAAGAGCACGCGACGACCGTCCGGCGCGAACGCCGGCGAGTTCACGCTCCACCCCTCCGGCGTCAGGCGCACCGGCGGCGCGGCGTCACGGGCGCGCAGGTCCTCGATCCAGAGCGAAGTCGTGGCGGCATTGGCCGGCAGGTCGGCCTCGCGCTTCGCGAACACCAGCCACCGGCCATCGGGCGACAGCGTCGGGGACGAATGGCGGTCGAGCGTGGCCAGGTCGCGGACTTCGAAGCCGCGCGGCGCGGCATCGATGCCCGGGGCGAGGAAAGCGAGGGCCAGGACAAGCGCGGAACGACGCATTCGGTTCTCCATGGGTGATCGCCGCGAGGGCGGGACCGGGTGGGCATTGGTAACCCATTGCCGCCGTGGCGGCCAGTCCGGGAGGCCATCCGCGCATCCCCTACCCGGCACGCTCGCGCCGGAAACGAGCGGGGCGGCCCGCAGGCCGCCCCGTCGTCCAACTCAGTCGGCGGCCTCGCCGGGCCCGCCGTTGGCATCGGCCTTCGCGACCGCGCCGCCCAGGTGGCGGGAGAGGAAGGCGAGCATGCGGCGATACAGCTCGCGACGGTGCTCCAGCTTGTAGAAGCCGTGGCCCTCGGTCCGGTAGTACAGGCTCTCCACCGGCACGCCCGCACCCTTGAGCGCGCGCTCCATCTTCTCGGTGTGCTCGATCGGCGTGCGCTCGTCCTCGCCGCCGGCGGCCAGGAAGACCGGCGCCTGGATGCGGCCGGCGAGGTTGACCGGGGAATTCCCGGCCAGGCCTTCGCGGCCCAGCCAGTCCCGCAGGTAGTTCTTGCCGGTCATGCGTTCCTGGATGTCGCCGCGTCCGTACATCATCTCCAGGTCGTAGACGCCCACGTAGCCGATGGCGCACTTGTACAGGCCCGGCTCCTTGGCGACGCCCATCAGCGACGCATAGGCACCATAGCTCGCGCCCCCGATGCAGATCCGGTCCTCGTCGGCGATGCCCTCGCGGATGGCCCAGCGCGTCGCATCGGTCACGTCGTCCTGCATCTTCAGGCCCCACTGCTTGGCACCGGCATCCTCGAAGGACATGCCGTAATTGCCCGAGCCGCGGAAGTTCACCTGCAACACCGCATATCCGGCATTGGCGAAGGTCTGCACGTCGGTATCGAATCCCCAGGCGTCGGAGACACCGAACGGACCACCGTGGACGTACACGACCATGGGCAGGTCCTTGCCGCCCGCGCCGGCAGGCGTCGTCAGGAGGCCGTGGATCGTCAGGCCGTCCCGCGCCTTGAACGAGATTTCCCGCGTGCTGCCCATCTTTTCCGGATCGATCCAGTCGCGGCGACCCATGATCCGGGACGCTTGCATGGTGGTCGTGTCGAAGAGATAGAACTCGCCGGGATTCCGATCGCTGTACACCTGGACGACGGCGAGGCGATCGTCGCGCGTCCGCGACGTGATCGCCACGGACTCGTCCGGAAACGCAGCCTCGAGCCCGCGGTAGAGCTTCGCGATCCGCGCGGTCGGCTTGAAGAACTCCGACCGCGGCTTGCCCGACGCCACGAACACGCCGACCGGTTCCATGTACCCCGACGCATGCTGCTCGAAGATCAGCGAGCCCGGATCGACCGTGTCGTCCTGGAAGACCGTGCTCCTGGTGCCGTCCACCGTGTCGAATGCCACGATCGCGTTCGGACCGGACGCACGTTCGACTTCGAGGTACGCGATCCGGCCTTCGGCATCGAAGCCGAGCGGCCATTCGACCCGGCCGGTCTGCGTTTCGTCGTTGACAAGCTCCCACTCCCCCCCGACATCGCGGTAGTAGAGCTTGTTCGCGTTCTGGAAGTCGCGCCCGTACGAGAACCTGACTTCACCCTGCGGATCCGCGGCGAATCCCGCGCCACGGACGGGGCTTCGGGCCAGCGTGCGTCGCCGGCCGGTGTAGACATCCAGCGCATCCGCCTCGCTGTGCGCGATGTCCTCGCTGTAGGGCGTCACGGCCACCAGGACGTTGCGATCGTCGCCGGGCAGCTTGTCGATGAGTTGGGCCGACACGTACTCGATTTCCTTGGCACGGAGCCGACTTGCGCCCCCGACCACGCCGGCATCGGTCCCGACGAGCGACACCGGTCCACCGTCGACGCCCATCCCGTAGAGGTTGCCGTTCCAGCGCGGCTGTTCCAGCGCGCCCGACTTTTCGCCCATGCTGATGAGCACGCGCTCGTTGTTGGCCCACGTGAACGAGATCACGTGGAAGTCCTCGCCCATGCTGAACACGGCGGTCGGCTTCTTGTCGGAGCGCCGGATGATCGTGAGCACGGAGCGGTCCTCGGCCGGCACGGTGGCCGCGAAGTACTTTCCGTCCGGAGAGATCTTCAGGTCGTTCACCTCGTTGATGCGCAGGTGCGCCTCGAGGTCGACGGGTTCCGCGGCAATGGCCGCGCACGAGAAGACCGCCAGCATGGCGGCCGCGAACAGTTGCTTCATTGGTTGTTGCTCCCCTGGCATTGCCGGTGGCCTGGCCACCGCGTCACTGAGCGTCCATGCGCCGGGCGAGTTCGCCCAGCACGTTCCCCAGGCCGTCCGTCCAGTGGCACGGCCCGATCCCGAAATCATGCCTGAAACGCGTGGTGTCCAACACTGAATAGGCGGGGCGCGCGGCCCGCGTCGGGAATTCAGTGGTCGGAATCGCGCGCACGCGCGGAATCCGCGTGGCCAGTCCCAGCGCATGGGCGCGCTGGAAGATCGCCCCGGCGAAGCCGTGCCAGCTCGTCTGGCCCTCGGCCACGAGGTGCCACGTTCCGGTCCGGCGCGTCGGCTGCGACAGGATCCCGGCGACCACGTCGGCGATCATCCCCGCCGGCGTCGGGCACCCGACCTGGTCCGACACGACCGCGACTTCTTCCCGCTCGGCACCGAGGCGAAGCATGGTGCGGAGGAAGTTGTGGCTGTGTGCCGCATAGACCCAGGCCGTCCGCAGGATCGCATGCGCCCCGCCCGCGGCCCGGATGCCGTGTTCCCCGGCCAGCTTGCTGGCGCCGTAGACACCCAGCGGCGAGGTCGGATCGGACTCCCGGTACGGCCGCGTGCCACGCCCGTCGAACACGTAGTCCGTGGAGAAGTGCACCAGGTAGGCGTCGACCAAGGCACAGGCTCGCGCCAACGCCGCCGGCGCCTCCGCGTTGACCCGGTGAGCGCGCGCCGGCTCGTCCTCGGCGCGGTCCACGGCGGTGTACGCGGCCGCGTTGGCCACGACATCGGGCGCCAACCGCGCGACGAGCGTGGCCAGCCTGTCCGGCGCCTCGAGATCGGCGATTTCGCATGGCGTGCCGTCCGGAAGCAGGCCGCTTCGCGTCGCAGCGACGACCTCACCGAGCGGCGCAAGGCTCCGGCGCAGTTCCGTGCCCACCTGGCCATTGGCCCCCAGCAGGAGGATGCGCCGGGGACGCGCGCTCATCCTTCGAAGACCGGCAGCCGCGCCTCCGGCACCCCGGACAGGAACGGCGCCTTCGCATCCTTGGGCGACAGCGAAGGCTCGGCGACCGGCCAGTCGATGGCGAGCGACGCATCGTCCCAACGGATCCCGGCGTCGGCGTCGCGGTCATAGGGCGCGGTGCACAGGTAGGTGAACAACGCATGCTCGGACAGCGTCACGAAACCATGCGCGAAGCCTTCCGGGATCCAGAACTGGCGGCGGTTCCCCGCGCTCAGCAGCGCGGCGGTCCACTTGCCGAAGGTCCGCGAACCCCGGCGGATGTCGACGGCGACATCCCAGACCTCGCCCTCCAGCACGCCGACGAGCTTCCCCTGCGGATTCGGCCACTGGTAGTGCAGCCCGCGCAGCACCCCGCGCGTCGACCGCGAGACGTTGGCCTGGACGAAGTCCACGTCGATTCCTGCTTCGGCGAACCTCGCGCGGTTCCAGCTCTCGAACAGCCAGCCACGCGCATCTCCGAAGACCTGGGGCTCGACCAGAAGGCACCCGGGCAGGTCCGTGCCGTGGACCTTCATCGCACCACGCCCCGCTCCACGAGCGCCAGGAGGTATTCGCCGTAACCATTCCTGGCGAGCGGCCTGGCGAGCGCCTGGAGCTGGGCGTCATCGATCCAGCCGTTGCTCCAGGCGATCTCTTCCGGGCAGCAGACGCGCAGCCCCTGCCGCGCCTCGATGGTTTCGATGAAGGTGCTCGCCTCGAGCAGGGACCGGTGCGTGCCCGTATCGAGCCATGCATAGCCCCTGCCAAGCCGCTCGAGGTGCAGGCTGCCCTCCTCGAGGTAGCGGCGATTGAGATCGGTGATCTCGAGCTCGCCGCGTGCCGAAGGCACGAGTTCCGCGGCGAACGCGGGCGCTCGCCCGTCGTAGAAGTAGAGACCGGTCACGGCATAGTTCGACTTCGGCTTCGCCGGCTTCTCCTCCAGTCCGATGACCGCCCCGGACCCGTCGAACTCCGCCACGCCGTAGCGTCCTGGCTCCCTGACCCAGTAGCCGAACACGGTCGCGCCGTGCGTGCGGTCATCGGCACGCGCCAGCATGTCGCCCATGCCAGGCCCGTGGAAGATGTTGTCGCCCAGCACCAGGCAGCTCGGGCCGCCGTCGAGGAAGCCTTCCCCGATCAGGAACGCCTGCGCCAGCCCGTCGGGCCTCGGCTGCGCCGCGTACTCGATGCGCATGCCCCACTGAGAGCCGTCGCCGAGCAGCCGCTTGAACAGGTCCTGCTCGTGCGGGGTGTTGATGACCAGCACCTCTCGGATCCCCGCCAGCATCAGCACGCTGAGCGGGTAATAGACCATCGGCTTGTCGTACACCGGCAGCAGTTGCTTGCTGATCGACTGGGTGAGCGGATAGAGCCGCGTGCCCGACCCGCCCGCCAGCACGATGCCCTTGCGCGCGGTCATGCCGCCACCCCGCCGATGCGCTCGAGCCGGTAGCTGCCGTCGAGCACGCGGGCCACCCAGTCCTGGTTGGACAGGTACCAGTCGACGGTGTCGGCCATGCCCTGCTCGAAGCTGTGGGCCGGGCGCCAGCCCAGCTCTTCCTTCAGCTTGGAGGCGTCGATCGCGTAGCGGCGGTCGTGGCCGGGGCGGTCCGCCACGTAGGTGACCTGCGAGAAGCGCGGCTTCCCGTCGTCCCTGGGACGGCGTTCGTCCAGCAGCCGGCACAGGGTCTCGACCACCACGATGTTCTCGCGCTCGGCGTCGCCGCCGACGTTGTAGGTCTCGCCCACCCGCCCGCGCTCGAGCACCTCGCGGATCGCCGAGCAGTGGTCCCCGACGTAGAGCCAGTCACGCACGTTCCGGCCATCGCCGTAGACCGGCAACGGCTCGCCCGCCACCGCGCGGGCGATGACCAGGGGGATGAGCTTTTCCGGGAACTGGTACGGGCCGTAGTTGTTGGAGCAGTTGGTCGTGAGGACCGGCAGCCCGTACGTGTGGTGGAAGGCGCGCACCAGGTGGTCGGAGGCGGCCTTGGAGGCGGAATACGGCGAGTTCGGGGCGTAGGGCGTGGTTTCGGTGAACTTCCCGGTTTCGCCGAGCGTGCCGTAGACCTCGTCGGTCGAGACGTGCAGGAAGCGGAACGCATCCTTCGCGGCCCCGTCGAGCCCACGCCAGTGGTCCCGCGCGCGCTCGAGCAGGTTCAGGGTCCCGACCACGTTGGTCTGCACGAACGCGCCCGGTCCGTCGATCGAGCGGTCGACATGGCTCTCCGCGGCGAAGTTCACGATCGCGTCGGGGCGGTGCTCGGCCAGCAGTCGCCGGACCAGCGCCGCGTCCCCGATGTCGCCCCGCACGAACACGTGGTCCGGGTTGCCATCCAGCGAGGACAGCGTGTCGAGGTTGCCGGCATAGGTGAGCGCGTCGAGGTTGACGACGCGGACACCGGAGGCGACCGCCTCCAGCACGAAGTTGCCGCCGATGAAACCGGCACCACCGGTCACGAGCCACGTCCTCATGCCACGCCCCCCCGGGACACTCCCGGCATCGACCATCGCGCCGCGCGCGAGCGCCGGCGACCCGCGCCAGCTTGCCGTCGCGCGCGCGGGACGCGCAAGCAGGAGCGCACGAGCCGGCGCATGGCCTGCTTCAGAACGGGATGTCGTCGTCCGCGAAATCGTCCGCGAAGTCCTTCGCCGGCGCCGGACGCGACTGCTCGCGCGCGCCACCCGACTGCTCCCTGCCGCCGGACGGCCGCCCGCCGCCGCGGAACTCCCCGCGACCGGCACCGCCGCCACCGCCACCGCCACCGCCCTCGCCGCGCCCGCCGAGCATCTGCATCTCGTTGGCGATGATGTCGGTGTAGTAGCGCTTCTGGCCATCGTCGCCGGTGTGCTCGCTGTAGCGGATCTCGCCCTCGATGTAGACCTGCGAGCCCTTGCGCAGGTATTCGCCGGCGATCTCGCCGAGCTTCCCGAAGAAGGTCACCCTGTGCCACTGGGTCTCTTCCTTCGTCTCGCCCTCGCGGGTCTTGCGCACGCTGGTGGTGGCCAGGCTGATCTTGGTGATCGCCATGCCGCCCTGGGTGTACTTGGTCTCGGGGTCGTTGCCCAGGTTGCCGACCAGGATCGCCTTGTTGATGCCGCGTGCCATTGGATTCCGTCCTGTCGCGCCCGTTCGCCGGGCAAGGGAGGCCGGATTATAGCGGCCGGCCCGGAGGCTGCCCGGCACCGGCCAACAGCGGCCCGGGTCGGGAAAGGCCGATGCCGTGCGTCGGAGGACACGCTGGGCGTCCGTATAATCGCCGCTCGCCCGCACCGGCCCGCGCATGGCTTCCGTCGTCCCGCCCCCCTCCCTCGCCCTGCCCGACATCCAGGCGCTCGCGCGCGAGGACATGGCGGCGGTCGACGCCCTGATCCGCCGGCGCCTGGCCTCGGACGTCGTGCTGGTCAACCAGGTCGCCGAGTACATCGTCGGCGCCGGCGGCAAGCGCCTGCGGCCGCTGCTGCTGCTGCTCGCCGCGCGCTCCCTGGGCCACCGCGGCCCCGACGCCCACCAGCTGGCCGCGGTCGTCGAGTTCATCCACACCGCCACCCTGCTCCACGACGACGTGGTGGACGAGTCCGACCTGCGGCGCGGACGCCGCACCGCCAACGCCCTGTTCGGCAACGCGGCGAGCGTGCTGGTCGGCGACTTCCTGTATTCGCGCAGCTTCCAGCTGATGGTCGAACTCGACCGCATGGAGGTGATGCGGATCCTGGCCGACACCACGAACGCGATCGCCGAGGGCGAGGTGCTGCAACTGCTGCACGTGCGCAACCCGGACACCGACGAGGCGGCTTACCTGCGCGTCATCGAGCGCAAGACGGCGGTCCTGTTCGCGGCGGCCACGCGGCTCGGCGCCCTGCTGGCGGGCGCCGACGCGGCCACCTGCGATGCGCTGCATGCGTACGGGATGAACCTCGGCTACGCCTTCCAGGTGGCCGACGACGTGCTCGACTACGCATCGGACGCCGACACGCTGGGAAAGAACCTCGGCGACGACCTCGCGGAAGGCAAGGCGACGTTGCCGCTCATCCACGCCATGGCGCACGCGGACGACGCACGACGCGAGCGACTGCGCGGGATCGTGGAGGCCGGCGACCGCGACGCGCTGCCGGAGGTCGCGGCGGCGATCGGCACGGCGGGCAGCCTCGACTACAGCCGCGAACGCGCCCTCGCCTACGCCGCCGCCGCCGAGGACGCGCTGGCGCCGCTCGCGGAGAACGACGCCGTGGCGGCGCTGCGCGGCCTCGCCCGCTACGCCGTCGAGCGCGACCGCTGACGCCTCAGCGCGCGAACCACTCCGCGAAGTAGTCCGAGAGCATCCCGTGGGCGCGCCTGGCGGCGCGCGCGTCGTAGCGGCAGTTCGATTCCGGGTCGTCGCCCGCGTCGGCCTCGGCGAAGCAGTGCACCGCGCCGGAGAAGTCGACGAAGGTCCAGTCCGCGCCGGCCGCGTCCATCTCCTGCTTGAAGGCGTCGATGTCGGCGTCGCTGACGCCCTTGTCGGCCGCGCCGTTGAGCACCAGCACCGGTGCCTTGACCGCGCCCGCGGCGGCGGGCACCGGCGTGGAGAGCCCCCCGTGCAGGCTGGCGACGCCCGCCACGTCGGCGCCGGAGCGGGCGAGCTCGAGCGCCGCAGTCCCGCCGAAGCAATAGCCGAACGCGCCGATGCGGTCGGCGTCGAGCGGCGCGTCGCCATGGCGCGTACGCAGGATCTCGACGGCGCGCTGCATCCGCGCGCGCATCTCGGCGCGGTCTTCGCGCAGCGGCCTGGACGCGGCCGCCGCGGCCTCGTCGCTCGAGGGCCGCACGTCCTTGCCGTAGAGGTCCGCGACGAGGACCACGTAGTCGTCGCCGGCAGCGGCCTTCGCCTTCTCGACCGCCGATTCGTTGACGCCGCGCCAGTTCGGCACCATCACCAGGCCCGGGCGCGGGATCGCATTGGTGTCGTCCCACACAAGGACGCCGGCGAAGGTGCTGCCGTCGTGGCGCCATTCGACCGGTTCGGCACGCATCGCGGCCAGGGCACTGCCGCAGGACAGGGCGAGGACGGCGGTCAGTGCGAAGCGTCGCATGGCGGGCTCCTGCTTGGTCATGGGCGTGAGCCGGCAGGCTCGCGCGCGCGACGTTCGCCGTGCGTGAACCGGGCTCAGGCGATGCCCAGGCCCGGGATCGTCGCCGTCTCGTCCGGATCGAAGCCGGCCAGCGATGCGAAGTGGCGGCCACGGGCGACGTAGTCGCGGTACGGCCCGAAGCTCGGGGCGCCGGGCGACAGCAGCATCACGCCCCCCCCGGGCAGCGCGTCGCGGGCCTTCGCGACCGCCTCGGGCAATGTACCCGCGGCCTCAAGCGTGAACCCCGCTTCGCGCGCGACCGGCGCGAGGACCTCGCGGATGCGCGGCCCGTTCGCGCCCATCGTGACGATGGCGGCGGGCGGCGCGGCGCGCACCGCATCGGCGAACGCGGACCAGTCCAGGCCGCGGTCGTGCCCGCCGACGAGCAGCGCCACCGGCCGGTCGCCGAAGCACGCGAGCGCGGCGAGGCTGGCGTGGGGCGTGGTGCTGATCGAATCGTCGACGAACGCGATGCCGTCGCGCATGCCCAGCGAGTGCAGCCGGTGCGGCAGGGGCGCGAACGCTTCGGCCGCCGTGGCGAGGCGTCGCGCATCGTGGCCGAGCGCCTCGATGGCGGCCAGCACGGCGCACAGGTTGCCGCGGTTGTGCCGGCCCGGCAGCGGGATCGCGCGCGTGTCCATGACCGCGTCGTCGCCGTGGTGGAGCGTGTCGCCACGCAGGTGCCAGCCGTCCTCGCGGCCGTACCAGCGCACCACGGTTCCTTCCGGGCAGTCGAGCGCCGCCAGGCGCGCGTCCGCGGCATTGAGCACCGCGATGCGTGGCCGGGCATCGGTGACCAGCCGCAGCTTGTCGGCGACGTAGCGCGCCTCGCTCCCGTGCCAGTCCAGGTGTTCCGGGAACAGGTTGGTGACCACCGCGACCTCCGGCCGCGCGCCGCTGTCGGCCACGTCGCCGGTCTGGTAGCTCGACAGCTCGATCGCCCAGGCGTCCGGCACGGGCGACGGATCGAGGAGTTCGAGCAGGGGCAGGCCGATGTTGCCCGCCAGCGCGGTGCGCACGCCGCCTGCGCGCAGCAGGTGCGCGAGCAATGCGGTCGTGGTGCTCTTGCCCTTGGTGCCGGTGACGCAGACCGTGCCGGGCACCACGCCGTCCTGCGCGGCGTGTTCGGCGAACCAGATCGCGGTGCCGCCGATGAAGCGCGTCCCGTTCGCGCGCGCCGCCTCGGCCTCGGGGCGGTAGGGACTGATCCCGGGCGACTTCACCACGACCGCGAACGTCGACAGGACCTCGGGGGTCGCCGCCTCCGCCGTTTCCAGGCGCGGATCGCCCAGCGCACGCGCGTCGGCCAGGTCGCCCTCGGGCCCGACCAGCGTCAGCGGCAGGTCGGGCAGCCGGGAACGCAATGCGCGGTAGGCGGACCGGCCTTCGCGGCCCCAGCCCCACAGCGCGATGCGGCCACCCCCGGCCGCGATCGATTCAATCGTCGAAACGCGCACGCAGCCGCTCCCACACCGCGGGCGGGATCCGGTGCTCGCCGGACGGGGCCATCAGCGGCGCGATCTCGAGTTCGTCCATGTCCAGCTGCGGCCGGACCTCGTGCGCGAACCGCTGGACGAGGGCGTCCTCTCGCCATTCGGGGCGCTGCGCCAGCGCGGCCAGCGCGGCGCGCGACTCGCGGCCCTCGCCCACGCACTCGAACGGCTTGTGGTTGCGGTACTCGAGCAGCGCGTCGAAGCCGGCGGCCTGCGCCGGATCGTCCAGCAGGTTGCGCCCGAGGATGCCGACCAGGCGCGGCTTGCTCATGAACGGCGCCAGCGCGAGGAACACGAAGTGGCACTTCGGGCAGACCCCGCACCAGCGGTTGACCGGGCGTTCGCCGAGGATGTGGAAGTTGCGGTTGCAGCTGGAGAAATGCGCGTCGTAGCGCTCGCTGCGCGCGAACTGCCGCGCCACGGCGAGCTCCGAGAGCGGCCGCAGCAGCGAGTAGTAGTGCAGGTCGGCGGCCAAGCGCCGCTCGACGTGCTCGCCGAACATCCGCTCGAAATCCCAGCCCTTCGACCACTGGTGGTTGACCTCGGCGGCAAGCGAACCGTCCTCGGCCACGATCTTCGAGCCGTAGCTCGCCGAACGCTCGTTCGAGAACACGACCTGGCCCGCGCCGCGCAGCAGCGCTGCGACCACAAGGATCGCCGAATTCACCGCGGTCACCGGAATGTGCCCGTTCCACGCACCCTGCCGGTTGAACTCGAAAAGCTCCGGCGCGAGCCGACGGCCGATCGCCAGCGTCGGCAGGCCGGTGCGCTCGGCGCAGGCGCGGATCAGCTGCGAGCCGCCGATCCAGGCCACGGTCTGCTGCACGCCCGCGGCGCGCAGCGCCTCGATGCTGACCAGCGAGTCCTTGCCGCCGCCGATGGCCACGATCGCGTCGTCGCCGAGGCCGACCGCCGGCGCGTCCGACGCCTCGGGCGCGTCGGCGGGGAACCGGATCCGTCCGCGCAGGTGCAGCCCGTTGCGCCACGCGAACTCGCCCAGCCCGTTCTCGTAGACGGCCGTGACCAGCGCCGCGGTGGCGGCATCGATCGCCCCGCTCTCGATCCGGATCGTGTCCGGCACCGCCGCCTTGTAGTAGCTGACGCCGGCGATGAGGTGCAGCAGCTGCAACGCGCGGTCGACGGCGGCCGCGCGCACGTCGTCGAGCGCGAACGGCGCGCCGGGGAACGTGACGGTCTCGACCAGCTCGGGGCCGTCGTCGAAGGCGTAGGCGAGTTCGGCGACGCCGGTCGCCGGGTCGAAGCCGTGGCGCACGAAGCGGAAGGCCCCGATCGCGTCGCGGTGGAAGGTCCAGTCGGTCATTCGATCACGTCCTCGGCCGGCAGCGGCCGCAGGTTGTAGGTGTTGGCCATGACGTGGCCGTAGGCGCCGGCATCCGCCAGCAGCAGCACGTCGCCTTCGGTGGTCGCCGCGGGCAACCGCCGCGCGCGGCCCAGCACGTCGCCGCTCTCGCACACCGGGCCGACGACGTCGAAGGCCGCGTCGGCGGTCTCTTCCAGGCGCGTGAGGTTGGCGATGTCGTGCCACGCCTCGTACAGCGCCGGGCGGAGCATCGCGTTCATGCCGCCGTCCACGCCGACGCGCCGCAGGCCGTCCTTTTCGACTACCTGGGTCACGCCGAGCAGCAGCACGCCGGCCTCCGCGACGAGGTAGCGCCCCGGCTCGATCGCCAAGGCGAATCGCGGGTAGGCCGCCTTCACCGCGGCCAGGCCCTCGCCCCAGGCGCCCAGGTCGAAGGGCATCGCGTCCGGGGCGTACGGCACCGGCAGCCCGCCACCGACGTCGAGCACCTCGACGGTGTCGATGGCGTCTGCGAGCGCGGCGAGCTCACCGAGCACGGCGCGCCAGTGACCGGTTGATTCGATCCCGCTGCCGAGGTGCGCGTGCAGGCCGGTCACGCGCACGTCGATCGCGCGCGCGGCGGACAGGAACGCGGCGAACTTCGAAAGCGGGAGGCCGAACTTCGCCTCGCTGCCCCCGGTGCGCACTTTCTCGTGGTGGCCCTCGCCGCGGCCGAGGTCGAGCCGCAGCCAGAGGTCGCGGCCGCGGAAGACGTCGGGCCACCGTTCCAGTGCCTCGACGTTGTCGAGCGTCACCGTCGCGCCGGCCGCGAACGCTTCGGCGTACTCGGCGCGCGGCGCGAAGCTGGGCGTGAACAGGATGCGCGACGGCTGGAGCGCCGGCAGCACGGCGCGCAGGTGCGCGAGTTCGGCGCCCGACACGCATTCGAAGCCGAAGCCCTCCGCCTCCAGCACGCGCAGGATCGCGGGATGCGGATTGGCCTTGAGCGCGTAGAAGCGCTGGTCGATGGCGCCGACCGACGCCAGCGCGCGGGCGCGGTCGCGCACCGTCGGCAGGTGGTAGGCGTAGCGCGGCGTGCCCGCCTCCGCGCGCCGCACCAGCTCGGCCCGCGCGCCGCGCCACCAGGGCGCCTCGCGCGCCACCGGCCCCTGCACGATCTCGCGCCAGCTCGGCCCGAACACGCCGGGGTCGTGGATCGGCATCGCCCCGCTGCGCACCAGTTCGGCGTGCAGCTGCGGCACCAGGCCTTCGGCGTCGGCCTCGTCGACGACGAAGGTCAGGTTGAGGTCGTTGGACGACTGGGAGATCAGGTGCACCCGCTCGCGCCCGAACGCCGCCCAGATGTCCGACAGCCGGTGCAGCAGCGAGCGCATGCCGCGCCCGACGAGGGTGATCGCCGCGCACGGCACGATGACCTTGACCCGGCACACCTCGGCCAGGTCCGCGGCCAGCGCCTCGAGCACGTTGCCGCTGACCAGGTTCTCGCTCGGGTCGAGCGACACGGTGACGTTGGTCTCCGACGAGCCGATCAGGTCGACCGACAGGCCATGGCGGCGGAAGCGCTCGAAGATGTCGGCCAGGAAGCCGACCTGCTGCCACATGCCGACGGTTTCCATCGACACCAGCACGATGCCGTCGCGGCGGCTGATCGCCTTGACGCCGGGAACCGTCGCCTCGCCACCGTCGATGCGCGTGCCCGGGAGGTCCGGCCGGTCCGTGTCGAGGATCGCCATCGGCACGCCCGCCTCGCGGCAGGGGCCGATCGAGCGCGGGTGCAGCACCTTCGCGCCGGTGGTGGCGATTTCCTGCGCCTCGGCGTGGTCCAGCCGCGCAAGCAGACGCGCGTCCGGCACCTCGCGCGGGTTCGCGCTGAACATGCCCGGCACGTCGGTCCAGATCTCCACCCGGTCCGCGCCCAGCAGCGCGCCGAAGTAGGCCGCGGAGGTATCCGAACCGCCCCGGCCCAGGATCGCCGTCCCGCCATCGCCGTGGCGCGCGATGAAGCCCTGCGTCAGCAGCATCCGCCCCGGCTGGGCGGCGAATCGCACGCGTCCTTCCGGCGAACCGTCGACGCGGCAGGACACGCACAGTCGGCCGGCCCAGGCGCTCTGGTTCGGCAGCGCCTCGGCGGCGAGCCAGTCGCGTGCGTCGCACCAGCCGAAGTCGAGCTCCTGCGAGCGCAGGTACGCCGCGCCGAGCGTGGAGGACAGCAGTTCGCCCTGCCCCAGCACCGCCGCCTGCCAGTCCCACGGTCGTGCGGATGCGCGTGCATCCGTTGCGAGCGCGCGCAGCGCGTCCAGGCGCTCGCCGAGCACCGCGTCCGCGTCCAGGCCGAGCTCCGCCGCGAAGTCGCGATGCCGCGTGACCAGAGCGGCGACGCCGTCGACGGCCGGCACCTTTCCGTCGGCGATCGCCTGCAACGCGTTGGTGACGCCCGACAGCGCGGACACCACGACCAGCACGCGCCCGTCGGGCGCCGCCCGTGCGCGTGCCTGCGCGATCCGGCCGATCGCGTCCCAGCGGTGCCGCTGCGACACCGACGTGCCGCCGAACTTGAGCACCGTCCAGCGCGCGCCGGGCGCCGGGTCGGTCGGTTTCGCGGCGGCGGGCGGCGGGGATGGCATGGCGGCCGTAGAATGCGGCCCGCGGCGCGGGCAAGGCGCCGCATTCTAGTCGAAGCCCCGCGTCGCCCCCACGACGAGACCCGCATGGCCCGCCGACGTTTCCTGCAACTCGATGTCTTCGCCGACCGCCCCGGCGCGGGCAATCCGCTGGCGGTGGTGCTCGATGCCGAAGGGCTCGACGACGCCGCGATGCAGGCGATCGCGCGGTGGACCCGGTTGCCCGAGACCACGTTCGTGCTGCCCGCGGACCGACCGGGCGCGGACTATGCGCTGCGGATGTTCAGCCCGCGCCGCGAGGTCCCCTTCGCCGGGCATCCCAGCGTCGGCACGGCGCACGCCGTCCTCGAGGCGGGGCTCGCGCAGCCCTCCGGCGGCAGGCTCCACCAGTCCGGCGCCGCGGGCGTCCTGCCCCTGGCCGTCGAAGGCGATGGCCCGGCGCGCACGATCGCGGTGCGGACCCCGGATGCCACGGTGGTCGAAGTCGCCACCGCCGGCGACCCGCGCCTTGCGCCGGCGCTTGCCGGCATGCCGACCGGCGGGCTGCCCCCCGCGCTGGTCGATGGCGGCCGGCGCTGGTGGCTCGTCGAGGTCGCGAGCGAGGCGGGACTGCGCCGCGCCGCGCCGGACTGGGACGCCATCGCCCGCCTGGCGGCCGACACGGGCAGCATGGGCGTGTGCGCCTTCGCACGCGCGGCGCCGGGCGGACCCCATGACCTCGTGGTGCGCGCGTTCGTCGGCGCGCCGGCCCGATTCGAGGACGCCGCCTCCGGCGCCGCCAACGCGACACTCGCCTACTGGCTGGCGCGGAACGACGCCCTGCCCGGCGAGGGCGGCCGCTACGTCGTCAGCCAGGGACGCGAAGTGGGCTTCGACGCGCGCCTGTCGATGCGCGTGGACGACGATGGCCACGTCTGGTCCGGCGGCCATTGCGTGACGGTGGTGCGCGGCACGCTGGACTGGTAGCGCAAAAGAAAAGGGGCCGGTCGGAACCGGCCCCAGTGCCCCCTTCCCCGGGGGATTGTCTCGAGCGTCAGTCGGGACGCACGTCCACGCGCACGCGGATCCGGTCGCCCGGGTGGTAGTCGGTGCGCGTGCGGAAGGTGCGGCCCGCGTACTCGTACGTGACGTCGTACCCGGCCACCCGCCCGTCGCCGGTCGGATAGCTGCCGTAGCCGCCGGTCGGGACCGGGTCGCACACCCGGACGGTGCCCGAGCGGTAGCGATCGCGGCGGTTCTGCTCGTAGATCTGCCGCCCGGCCATGCCGCCGACCATCGTCCCCAGCGCGGAGGTCGCGTAACGCGCCGACCCGCCGCCGACCTGGCTGCCGATCGCCGCGCCGACGATGCCGCCGATCACGGTGGCGACGGTCGCGCCCGCCTGGCTGCCGCCGGCATAGGGATCGCTGCCGTAGCTGCGCGAGTAGTACGGATCGCTGCCCGCGTAGGTGTTGGCCTCGCGGTAGGTGCAGTTCTGGCCGGACGCCGGATAGCCGCCATAACCGTAACGCGAATCCCCGTAGCCGTAGCGGGAGTCGATCACCGGATCGACGCGCAGCACCCGCGCGTAGTCGTAGACCGCGCCGCCGCTGTTGCCGTAGCGGTCGGGATAGGGCTGGCCGTACCCGTCGCGGGCATACCCGTCGTAGTGCCGGTCGCGGTACTGGTCGTAATAGGACTGGGCCGATGCCGAGCCCATGGCGGTCGCCGCCACGAGCGCGACGACGACGGTGGCAAGGCGGTTCCTGGCGGGACGGCGCATGGCGGACTCCGGGACGGACGTGAGGCGCCATCCTCGTTTCACGCCTCTTAAACACGACTGAACCCGCAGGCCCCAGGCCCAATCCACGCTGAAGCGCCCGCTCACCGCAGCAGTTCGGCCTCCAGCTCGATCGGCACCGCGGACAGCGCCCGCGACACCGGGCAGTTCTCCTTCGCGTCCTCCGCCACCGCCCTGAACTTCTCCGGCGCGATGCCGGGCACCTTGGCCTTGAGCTTGAGCCGGATCGCCGACAGCGACGGCCCGCCCTCCATCGACAGGTCCACCTCGGCCCGCGTATCGAGCGCCTCGGCCGGATGCCCCGCCTCGGCCAGCTTGTTCGCCAGCGCCATGGTGAAGCAGCCCGCGTGCGCCGCGGCGATCAGTTCCTCGGGATTGGTCCCCTTCCTGTCCCCGAACCGGCTGTTGAACCCGTAGGCGGTCTTGTCCATCAACCCGCTCGCCGGCGTGCTGATCGTGCCGGAACCGTTCTTGAGGTCGCCCTCCCAGTGGGCGAGCGCATGCCGGGAAATGCCCATGTCGGATTCCTTCGTGGGGGAAAGGGAACCCGAGCCTATCCCGCGAGTTGTTACGCCGGGGTGCCATCGAGGAGAGGGCGCCGGCCATGTCGAGGGCGTGACCGGGCAGGGTGCCCGGCAGGACCGTTGGCGACATGGATGTCGCCAATGAGCCTCCAGGGACGGATCCACGGCGTGTCCTGCCGGGCACCCTGCCCGGTCGCGCCACGCGCGAACCTTCCGCTCCGCGATCCGCCAGCGCTGGCGCTGGCGCCACGGATCGAACCACCGGATCGCAGGGCATCCGGCAGCGGCCGCCGCTTGACCACCCCGCCCCACTGCGGGAGGCTTCCCCTCCCGGCACGCTGCCGGCTCCGCCATGACCGCCCGCCGAGCGCCCGCTCGGACGGAAAGCGCTTCGCCGCGGACAGCCATGACGGCCACTTCCACCCGACCCACGGGAGAAACGGCCTCATGTCCCATACCACCGAACAGATCCGCAACGTGGCCCTGGCAGGCCACCCCGGCGCCGGCAAAACCACGCTGTTCGAAGCCCTGCTGCATGCCGGCGGCGCCATTCCCACGGCAGGCAGCGTGGAGCGCGGCAACACCGTCTCCGACCACGACCCCATGGAACGCCAGCGCGGCCACTCGCTCGACGCGGCGATCGCCTCGACCGACCACGGCGGCATCCACGTCAACCTCGTCGACACGCCCGGCTACCCGGACTTCCGCGGCCCCGCCCTCGCCGCCCTCGCGGCGGTGGAGACCCTGCTGGTGGTCGTCGACGCCGACACCGGCGTGGAGTACGGCACCCGTCGGATGATGGAACACGGCAAGGCGCGACGCCTGTGCCGCGCCATCGCCATCAACAAGATCGACCACGACGCCGCCGACCCGGGCCGCGTCCTGGAGGAACTGCGCGACGCCTTCGGCACCGAAGTGCTTCCGCTCAACCTGCCCGCCGACGGCGGTGCGCGCGTGGTCGACTGCTTCGGCAGCGCGGAAGGCGACAGCGACCTCGGGTCCGTCGCCGAGTGGCACCAGCGGATCCTGGACCAGGTCGTGGAAGTCAACGAGACCGTGATGGACCACTACCTCGACCTCGGCGAGGACGGCCTGTCCGGCGAGGAACTGCACGACGCCTTCGAGCAGTGCCTGCGCGAGGGCCACCTCGTGCCGGTCGTGTTCTGCTCGGCGCGCAGCGGCGTCGGCGTCAGGGAACTGCTCGACGTGGCCGAACGCCTGTTCCCGCACCCGGGCGAGGCCAACCCGCCCCGGTTCGCCAAGGGCAGCGGCGACGACGCCGTCCCGCTCGAGCCCGCGCCGGACCCGGACGCGCACGTCATCGCCGACGTGTTCCGCCTGGTCAACGACCCCTTCGTCGGCAAGCTCGGCGTGTTCCGCGTCTACCAGGGCACCGTGCGCAAGGACACCCAGCTGTTCGTCGACGACGGCCGCAAGCCGTTCAAGGTCGGCCACCTGTTCCAGCTCAAGGGCAAGGAGCACGTGGAGGTCGACCGCGCGGTGCCGGGCGACATCGCCGCGGTCGCCAAGGTCGACGACCTGCACTTCGACGCCGTGCTGCACGACAGCCACGACGAGGACCACATCCACCTGCAGGCCACCGAGTTCCCCCGCCCGATGTTCGGCCTGGCGGTCGAGGCCGCCAGCAAGGGCCAGGAACAGAAGCTGGCGACCGCCCTGCACAAGCTGGCCGAGGAGGACCCCTGCTTCCAGGTCGAGCACGAGGCGGAGACCAACGAGACGGTCGTGCGCGGCCTGTCCGACCTGCACCTGCGGGTGATGCTCGACCGCCTGAAGGAACGCCACGGCGTGGACGTGAAGTCGCGCCCGCCGCGCATCGCCTACCGCGAGACCATCGGCGGCAGGGCCGAAGGCCACCACCGGCACAAGAAGCAGACCGGCGGCGCGGGCCAGTTCGGCGAAGTGTTCCTGCGCGTCGAGCCCCTCCCCCGCGGCACCGGCTTCCAGTTCGTCGACGAGATCAAGGGCGGCACCATCCCGGGACAGTTCCTGCCGGCCGTGGAGAAGGGCGTGCGCCAGGCGATGGCCTCGGGCGCGATCGCCGGCTACCCGATGCAGGACGTCCGCGTGGTGGTGTACGACGGCAAGTACCACAGCGTGGACAGCAAGGAGGTCGCGTTCGTCGCCGCCGGCAAGAAGGCCTTCCTCGACGCGGTGGTCAAGGCCCGCCCGCAGGTGCTCGAGCCCATCGTCGAACTCGAGGTGGCCGCGCCGGAGCAGCACATGGGCGACATCAGCGGCGGCCTTGCGTCCAAGCGCGCGCGCATCAGCGGGACCGACGCGATCAAGGGCAGCGAGATCGTCATCCACGCGCAGGTGCCGCTGTCCGAGCTCGAGGGCTATGCGGCCGAACTCAAGTCGGTCACCGCCGGGCGCGGCCGCTATTCGCTGGACTTCAGCCATTACGAGCCGGTGCCGGCGCAGGTCCAGCAGAAGCTGGCCGAATCGTGGCGGCCGCGCGCCGAGGAGGACTGATCGCCCCGGCCACCGCGGCGGTGGCGCTGCCCGCGCCCGCCGCCGCGGGGCTGGCCGATGCCCTCCTGGTGCTGCACGCGGGCGTGGTGGGCTTCGTCCTGGTCGGCGAGCTGCTGTTCCTTGCCGGCGGCGTGCGCGGCTGGCGATGGGTCCGCGACCTGCGCCTGCGCGTCGCCCACCTGGTACTGATGCTCTATGTCGCCGTGCAGGCCTGGGCGGGCGCGCTGTGCCCGCTCACGGTGTGGGAGCAGTCGCTGCGCCGGATGGCGGGCGAACAGGGCCACGAGCGCGGCTTCGTCGAGCACTGGGTGTCGCGCGCGATCTTCTTCGACCTCCCGGCATGGGTTTTCCTGCTGGCCTACACGGGCTTCGCGCTGCTGGTCGTGGCGACCTGGTTCCTGGTGCCGCCGGGGCGCCGTGGCACGCGACCCCGCTGACCGGTGGCGGCCTGCGAGGCCGCCCCACGCGGCGCCATCCGCCACCGCACGTCGAAAACACTGGAAAAAAAGGCCTCGCAGGACTTCCTGCGCGCGAAGGATTGCCCTACATTCGGCCTGCCGGCCCCGACCGGCCCAGACAAACCACTGACGAGGAACCGTAGAACCCATGGCCAAGAAGAAAGCCCCCGCCAAGAAAGCCGCCCCGAAGAAGGCCGCCGCCAAGCCGGCCGCGCCGAAGCCGATCAAGGAGACGCTCAACAAGTCGGGCTTGGTCGCCCACCTGTCGGACACCTCGGGCGTCGCCAGCCGCGACGTGCGCGCGGTGCTTGGCGCGCTGGAGAACACGATGGCCGGTTCGGTCAGCAAGAAGGGCGCGGGCCAGTTCGTGATGCCGGGCCTGTTCAAGGTGACCGCCGTCAACGTGCCGGCCAAGCCGAAGCGCAAGGGCATCAACCCGTTCACCAAGGAAGAGCAGTGGTTCGCGGCCAAGCCGGCCTCGGTCAAGCTCAAGGTGCGTCCGCTCAAGAAGCTCAAGGACGCCGCCGCCTGATCCGCCGGGCGCGCACCGCGCGCCGCGCGCGACACGAAGGGCCGGATCCCTCGGGATCCGGCCTTTTTCATGGGTGCCGCCGCGCGCCGCTCAGGCGTGCTTGCCGCGTTCCCAGCCGACCGCGCCCAGCCACTGCTCGCCCGACGCCACGGCGCCCTCCTCCAGCGTGGTCGCCATGCTGTCGTTCCAGCGATTGAGGTAGCCGAACAGCGCGATCACGCCCAGCAGCTCGACGATCTCGCCGTCGTCCCAGTGCGCGTGCAGGCGGTCGCGGATGGCGTCGTCGACCGCGTTCGGGAGGCTCGATGCCGCCACCGCGAAGTCGAGCGCGGCGCGCTCGGCCTCGGAGAACGCGGGGTGCGTGCGGTACGCCCACACATGCGCGAGCTGGTCGTCCGGCGCGCCGTAACGCTCCGCCGCGCGGATCGTGTGCGCCTGGCAGTAGCGGCAACCGGCCGCGTGGCTCGCCACGTAGCCGACCAGGCGCTTGAGCGCGCTGGTGACGCGGCCGTGGTTCTCCATCACCGCCATGTTGAGCGCGATGAACGCCTTGGCGATCCCGGGCCGCCGCTGCATCGTCAGCACGCTGTTCGGGCAGAAGCCGAGGGTCTCGTTGAAGAACGCGGCGAGGCGGGCGACCTCCGCGTCGGCATCGGCGGGCAAGGGTTCGACTAGGGGCATCGCGGCACTCCGGCGTTCGGGAGTCGACACGATAGCGGCCGTTGCCGGTTGACGCGGCGCTGTCGGCGCCGCCGGCAGGCTGCGCGAATGCCCTACCTTGACCGGCCGCCCACCGACGCGCCGAAAGGCCCGCGCAGGCGCGACTTCGCGCCCGCCGCGCGCCGGATCGCGTGGACCGCCACGCTGGCCGCGCTTCTCGCGGCCGCCGGTAGCTGGGCCTGGCGGCAACCCTTCATGGCCTACCCCCGCACGCTGTTCGAACTGTCGCGGATGCCCGCGCCGGCGACGCTGCCGGTGCCGGTCGCCGGCGTGGAGGCCGGCCGCATCGTCGACACCTGGGGTGCGCCGCGCGGCACCGGTCGCAGGCACGAGGGCGTCGACATCTTCGCGCCGCGGGGCACCATGGTGTCCAGCACGACGCGGGGCATCGTCCTCCGCATGGCCGAGACAGGGCTGGGCGGACGCCAGGTGTGGGTGCTGGGTCCCGGCGGCGAGCGCCACTACTACGCACACCTCGATGACTGGGCACCCGGCCTGTCGCGCCTGACGGTCGTGTGGCCCGGTACGCCACTGGGCGGCGTCGGCGACAGCGGGAATGCGCGCGGCACGCCCACCCACCTGCACTACGGCGTGTATGCACGCGGCGGGGCGGTCGACCCCCTGCCCCGCATGCGCGCGCACGGGACGCAGGGCGCGGCGGACGGTCGGGCGGCCATCGAATGACGCGGCGGATGCGGTTCTGACCATGCGTTCACGGTGCCGCGCGGATCGTGGCGGCCTCGCCGGGTGGAGACCACGCATGCCCCGATCCGAACCGTCCCAGCGGCGCCGGCGCGCCGTCCTCGCGCTGCTCCTTGCCGGGGGCGTCGCCGTCGTCGCGGCCGGCTGCTCGACGCTCGCGGCCGTCGCCGGCCTGCTGAACAACCAGCTCGTCCTCGGCGCGCCGCAGCTGCAGTCGTACGTCGACCGCCGCTTCCCCAAGGACTACGCGCGTGGGCCGGTCACGCTCACGCTGCTCAACCCGCGCATCAGCCTGCCCGCGAACGACACCCGACTGCGCCTCGACCTGGACATCGGCTTCCGGGGCTTCGGCAGCGACGGCAGCTCGCCCGTCGGGCGCATCGGCGTGGCGAGCGGCCTGCGCTACGACGCGAACACGCGCGGCCTGCACCTGGCCAATCCGAGCCTGGAGATGCTCGATATCCCGAAGCTCGGCGGCGCGCTCAACGACACCGGGCGCGACCTCGTGAACCGCTGGCTGCAGGACCAGGCGCAGGACGACCCGGTCTACCGGATCGAGGACAAGGTGTTCCAGACGCTCGGGCCGGGGCGCACGGTGGAATCGACGACCATCGGCAACGGCCAGGTCGTGGTGCAGTTCAGTGAGTGACATGGCGCGCTCCGCGGCCACGATCCGCGCATTTGCGCTGCTCGCGTGCATGGCCGTCCTGGCGGCGTGCGGCAAGGACGACGACGACGCGGACGCCACGGCATCGGGCGGTACCGGCACGGAAGACGCACTGCCCGCGCCGACCGGCGCGCGCGGATCGGTGACGGGCATGCCGGCCGATCCCGGTCAGGGCACGATCTCCCTCGGCGGCGACGCCGGTCCGGTGGCCGGGCCCGTCGACGGCCTCGCGCCGGACACCGCCATCGTCTCCGAAGGCGACGCCACGACGATGGCGGACGGCATGGAGGCCACGCCGGCGATCACGGGCGCGGCGACGAGCGCGGGCCCGGCGCCGACGCCGAACCCCGGCACGGATGCCGCGGCCGCCGTCATCCAGGCCTACTACCAGGCGCTCAATGCCGGCCGGTACGACCAGGCCCGCAGCCTGTGGGCGGACGGCGGCGGCGCGAGCGGCCAGTCGCCCTCCCAGTTCGCCGGCGGGTTCGCGGACACGGCCGCGATGGACGTGCGCGTGATCGTCCCCGACCGCGTCGACACCTCGACCGGGGTGGCCTACGCGGACGTCCCGGTGCGCGTCACCGCGCACGGGCGCGATGGCTCGACGCGCGAATACTCGGGCCGCTACACGCTGCGCGCGGAGGGCGATGGCTGGCGGATCGCCGCGACGGAGCTCAGCGAAACCCCGCCCTGATCCGACTGCTCAGATTTCGAAGCGATAGGACAGCTTCACCAACAACTGCTCGCTGTCGCGCAGCTCGAAGGAATCGCCCAGGAGTCGATCGATCCCCGGCAGCCCGCCGGGCGCTTCGTCGAACAGCGAGCCGCCGCGCACGTAGGCGATGTACAGGTAGGACAGCGGCGCGAGTTCGTAGCGGTAGCGGACCTGGAACGCGAGGTTGCGCAGGGCGAAGTCGTTGATCGCCTCGTCCACCGGCAGCGGCGTGCCGTCGGGCTGCACCCGGTAGGCTTGCCGTGCCCGCGCATCGAGCCCCAGCGCCTCGAGGCGCACACGCAGTTCCTGCTTCGGGTCGACCAGCCACGTCACGCCCGCGTTGAGGAAGAGCATGTCCGACCGGAAGGTGCCGAGCAGGTTGCCGCCCCGCCAGAGCAGCCAGTCGGGATTGTGGCGCGCCTGCAGGCCGGCGAAGACGCTCAGGCTGTCGTTGGCGTGCCAGGTGGGCTCGAAGTAGACCGTGGTCGCGCCCTCGTCGACGCCGCCGAGGCCCTCCGCGGCGTAGCGCACGTTGCCGTACAGCGTCCAGTCGCCCTTGCGGGGACGGAAACGCTCGGCGAACAGGAACAGCTTGGCCGGCATGTCGACCACGCCGTTGCCACGGGTGACGAGGTCGTCGTGTCCGGCGCTCCACGCCGCGACCTCCATGAACTGGTTGCCGCCGTCACGGCGCTCGCTGTAGCGCGAGACGGCCGCCGCGTCGGCGATGAACACGCCGGAATCGCTGGCGCGGCGCGACACCGCGTAGCGCCAGTCGTGGGAGGAGAAGGGCGAGGCCTCGGGCAGGTCCGTGCGGCGCCGCGCGAACTCGTAGCGCAGGTAGTTGAAGTCGTTGCGCTCGAGGAAGCCGAAGTCGTTGAGCTGCAGGTCGTCGCCGATGTGCAGGGCGTAGAGCTGCTGCCGCCGGCCATCCCCGTGGTCGTAGTCGAAGCGGACCTGCGCGCCGCTGTTGTCGGTCCTCCGGCCGGAATCGTCGACCGACGACGCCACCGCGGTCGAGCGGATGTTCCAGCGATCGTTCGACCAGCGGTGGTCGAACTCGAACACGCGGGCCTCGCGGTCGAGGAACGGCCGGTCCACGCGCGTCACCATCGCGCCGATCCCGTGGCCGTCGAAGTCGCGGGTCGCGCGCACGGCCTGGAAGTCCCGGCCGGCGTCGTCGTCCTCGGTGGCGGCGAACACGCCGTAGTTGAAGCCGGCCACGCTGCCGTTGACCTTCGCGGCGGCCGCCACGTCCGCCGCCGCCCCGCCGTCGTCCGACGGCCCGCCCACGCGGCGCGTGTAGAGGAGCCGGTTGGCGTTGCCCAGCCCGCCGAAGGGGACGTCGAAGAAGCTCTGGTTCTCGGTGAAGAACGGGCGACGGTCGCTGAAGAACGTCTCCACGGCGCCGAAGTTGACGACGATCTGGTCGCTCTCCACCTGCCCGAAGTCGGGATTCACGGTGGCGCTGAGCTGGAACTGGCCGTTCGGCTTCCAGAAGACGTCGCCACCCCCGTCGAATTCGGTGTCGCCGAGGACGGCATCGTGCACGCCGACCACGTAGGGCGTCACCGCCAGCAACGACTGGCTGTAGCGCGGCACCTCGATCGGCTCGAGGACGGACAGGAAGCGTTGCTCGTTGAAGCTGATCGCGGGCCACGACATGCGTTCGCCCGTCGCGCCGACCACCCGGTCGAGCGAGATGCCGATCCTGCGCGAGTCGCCATCGGGTCGGCGCATCGGCGCGATGTGCCATGGCAGGAGGATCTCCGCCGACCACCCTGCGTCGTCTTCGCGCGTGGCGTGCCGCCAGTCGCCGTCCCAGTCGCTGTTGAACTGGTTCTCGTTGGTGATCGTCGTGTCGATGATGCTGCCCGACAGCAGCAGCGTGAAGTTGTAGCCCGTGCGGCCGTCGCCGTCGAAGTCGACGTAGAGGTTGACCCGGTCCACCGGGCCGCCCTGGTCGCGCTGCGCCTGCTGGCGCGTGCGCGGCACGCCGGCCGGCTGCAGGTTGCGGAAGGCGATCGCCAGGCCCTCGGGCACCGCCTTGATCCAGGCTTCGGTGCCGTACGGCGCGGGTGCGCGCGACAAGGGTTGCGTGAGGCGGAAATCGGTGACATGCCGCGCGCCCTCCCACTCGGCGGCGTCGATGACGCCGTCGATCTCGACTGCGTGGGTGGCACCCGCGGCGGCCAGGCCGGCGAGCAGGAGCACGGGGCGCGTTCGGGTCGGCGTCATGGGTCCGGTGACGCGCGGGGCGCCTGCAGCTGCGGGTGCGCGCAGCCTAGCGGCGCGGCGCGCCGCGCACGCGGGACGGAAGTCATGCAACCAACGGCAGGGGCCCGCCGGCCCGGGCGTCAGCGCTTCGGCGCGCGCTTGGGCTGGAGCATCGTCCCGGTGCACTTGCGGGCGCCGCAGCGGCAGGCCCATATCTTCTTCAGGCGCGCGGTGTGCGGCTCGTCGAGCGTGATCCCGTAGTTGTAGACCAGTTCCTCGCCCGGCTTGATGTCGCGGATCGCCTCGATGAACACACGGTCCCTGCGCCGGTCGCCGCCATCGTGCTCCTCCAGTACCGCCTCGCAGTTCGGGGCGCAGCCGTGGTTCATCCAGCGCGCGCTGTTGCCCTCGAAATTGGCGTCGATCACGTACTCGTCGTTGAGCGTGAACAGGAAGGTGTGCCCGCTCTCCACGTCGCCGCTGTCGCTGGCGTCCACGTCCTCGTGGGTGCGGCGCCGTCCCTTGTACTCGACCAGCCGCTCGCCCTTCTTGATCGGGACCAGGGCGAACACCCCGTTGCCGTGGATGGCGGAGCGGCGGGCGGCGATCTTCCGGGGCATGGGACGTCCTGTTGCGGGAAAGCGGCCATTGTCGCCCGTGGGCGCGTCCCGGGGCCACCACGCTGGCCGGCGGCGCGCGGTGGCCGCGTTGGTGGGGCCATCGTGGCCATGCGCCACCCCTCCGGAGCCAGCCGCCATGCCCGCCCCGACCCTCGCGCCCCGAGCGGGCCGTTCCGCGGCCCTCGCCACCGCCATCGCGCTTGCCACCGCGCTTCCGATCGCCGGCTGCACCGGCGCGGGCACGGTCGGTGGCGGCGCGCCGGACGCCGGGGCAACGAACGCCGCGGCGTCCGCCGACGCGACCGCGTCGCCCGCCACGCTGTCCGACGCGGACCTCGTCGCGCGGGGCGAGTACCTGGTCAAGATCGCCGGCTGCAACGACTGCCATACCCCGGGCTATGCCGCGCAGCAGGGCAACGTCGACAAGGCGCTCTGGCTGGTCGGCTCGCCGGAAGGCTTCCACGGCCCGTGGGGCACGACGTTCCCGGCCAACCTGCGCCTCCGGCTGGCGGAGATGGACGAGGCCCAGTGGATGGACTACAGCGCGACGCTGCGGACGCGGCCGCTCATGCCGGATTTCGCGGTGCGCGACATGAGCGCGGACGACCGGCGCGCGATCTACCGCTTCGTGCGCTCCCTCGGCCCCGCGGGCGAGCCCGCGCCGGCCTACCTGCCGCCCGGCACCCGCCCGGAACCGCCGTTCTTCGAGCTGGTCCTGCCCGAGGGTGCGCCCACGGGTCCTGGCCCCGCCGACGCCGCGCCGCCCCCCGGCCCTGCGGCGCCGCCCGCGGATCCCGAGGCGCCGGTCGAAAGCTGACCCGCGTCCGGGCCCCCATGGCATCCGCCGAGGATAAAACGTACAATTTCGGTACGTTTTAGATCCCGCGGCGGCGGCCATGCTCCGCGTCACCAAGCTCACCGACTACGCCACCCTCGTCCTGACGGGCCTGGCGGCCGACCCGGCCGCCGTCCACAGCGCGTCCGGCCTGGCCGAGCGCCTCGGCCTGGAAGTGCCGACCGTCAGCAAGGTCCTCAAGGCGCTCGCCCTGGCCGGCCTGGTCGAGGGGTTCCGCGGCGCCGGCGGCGGCTACCGCCTCGCGCGGCCCGCCGCGGCCATCTCGCTGATCGAGGTGGTCGAGGCCATCGAGGGCCCGCTCGGCATGACCGAGTGCAGCGTGCATGCCGGCGCCTGCGGGATCGAGGACCACTGCGGGGTGCGCGCCAACTGGCGCCGCATCAACGCGGTGGTGGTCGACGCGCTGCGCGGCGTCACGCTGGCGCAGATGCTCGACCCGGCCCCGCCGCCGACCCCATCCCCCGACGACGCCCGGCGTATCGACCTGCGCCTGGCCACCTGACCGCAGTAGGCAGCCCCCATGGCCACCGACACGATCGCCGCCCCCGCCCCGCCCGCCGGGACCGAAGACGCCAACCGCGAGATCCACGCGCGGCTGCGCCGCAAGTACGACGCCGGCTTCGTCACCGACATCGAATCCGACAGCCTGCCGCCCGGGCTGAACGAGGACGTCATCCGCCTGCTCTCCGCCAAGAAGGAAGAGCCCGAGTGGATGACCGAATGGCGCCTGGCCGCCTACCGCCACTGGCTGACCATGCCGGTGCCGCACTGGGCCAAGCTCGACATCGCGCCGATCGACTTCCAGGCGATCAGCTACTACGCCGCGCCCAAGGCCAAGTACGACAGCCTGGACGACGTGCCGCAGGAGCTGCTCGACACCTACGACAAGCTCGGCGTGCCGCTGCACGAGCGCGCGAAGCTCGCCGGCGTGGCGGTCGATGCCGTGTTCGACTCCGTGTCCGTGGGCACCACCTTCAAGAAGGAGCTGGCGGACAAGGGCATCGTCTTCTGCTCGATGTCCGAGGCGATCCGCGAGCATCCGGACCTGGTGCGCAAGTACCTCGGGACGGTCGTTCCGACGGGCGACAACTATTTCGCCGCGCTCAATTCCGCCGTGTTCTCGGACGGCTCGTTCGTGTTCATCCCCGCGGGCGTGCGCTGCCCGATGGAGCTGAGCACCTACTTCCGCATCAACGCCGGCCACACCGGCCAGTTCGAGCGCACGCTGATCATCTGCGAGGACAGGGCCTACGTGTCCTACCTCGAGGGCTGCACGGCCCCGATGCGCGACGAGAACCAGCTGCACGCGGCGGTGGTCGAGCTGGTGGCGCTGGAGGACGCGGAGATCAAGTACTCGACGGTCCAGAACTGGTACCCCGGCGACGAGGAAGGCCGCGGCGGCATCTACAACTTCGTGACCAAGCGCGGCGAATGCCGCGGCGCGCGCAGCAAGATCAGCTGGACCCAGGTCGAGACCGGCTCGGCGATCACCTGGAAGTACCCGTCGTGCGTGCTGCTGGGCGACGACTCGGTCGGCGAATTCAACTCGGTGGCGCTCACGCACCACCGCCAGCAGGCCGACACCGGCACCAAGATGATCCACGTCGGCAAGCGCACCAAGTCCAAGATCGTCAGCAAGGGCATCAGCGCCGGCCGCGGCCAGAACACCTACCGCGGCCTGGTGCGGGTGGAGCGCAGCGCCGAGGGCGCGCGCAACCACACCCAGTGCGATTCGCTGCTGATCGGCAAGCAGTGCGGCGCGCACACCTTCCCGTACATCGAGGTGCGCCATCCCGGCGCCACCGTCGAGCACGAGGCGACCACGTCCAAGATCAGCGAGGACCAGCTGTTCTACTGCCGCGCCCGCGGGCTCGGCGAGGAGGACGCGGTCTCGATGATCGTCGACGGCTTCTGCAAGCAGGTGTTCCGCGAGCTGCCGATGGAGTTCGCGGTCGAGGCCAAGAAGCTGCTCGAGGTGAGTCTCGAGGGCGCCGTGGGCTGACACCCCTGTCGACCCGAGCGCAGCGAGGGACCTGCTTCATTTTTTTCCAATCTCCGGCCGCAAGAGCAGGTTCCCCGCCTGCGGTTCGGAACGACAACTCACGGACCACCATGCTGAAGATCGACAACCTCCACGTCTCCGTCGCCGGCAAGCCCATCCTCAAGGGCCTGTCGCTCGACCTCGCGCCCGGCAAGGTCCACGCCGTCATGGGACCGAACGGCGCCGGCAAGTCCACGCTCGGCCACGTGCTGGCCGGGCGCGAGGGCTACGAGGTCACCGGGGGCACGGTCACCTTCCAGGGCCGCGACCTGCTGGCGCTGCCGCCGGAGGAGCGCGCCGCGGCCGGCGTGTTCCTCGCGTTCCAGTACCCGGTCGAGATCCCGGGCGTGAACAACACCTACTTCCTGCGCAGCGCCCTCAACGCGCAGCGCAAGGCGCGGGGCGAGGCCGAGCTGGATTCGATGCAGTTCCTCAAGCTGGTGCGCGAGAAGCTCGCGGTGCTCCACCTGAAGGACGAGCTGCTGCACCGGAGCGTCAACGAGGGTTTTTCCGGCGGCGAGAAGAAGCGCAACGAGATCTTCCAGATGGCGGTGCTGGAGCCGAAGCTGGCGATCCTCGACGAGACAGACTCGGGCCTGGACATCGACGCGCTGCGCCAGGTCGCGGAGGGCGTGAACGCGCTGCGCGCCCCGGACCGTGCCTTCCTGGTGATCACGCACTACCAGCGCCTGCTCGACTACATCCGCCCCGACGCGGTGCACGTGCTCGCCGACGGCCGCATCGTCGAGAGTGGCGGCCCGGAACTGGCGCTCGAGCTCGAGGAACACGGCTACGCCTGGATCCGCGAGCGCGTGTCGCCGGAGGCGCGCGCCTGATGCCGACGCTGCTGCCCTCGCTGGCCGAAGGCTTCGACGGCGACGCCGGCCGCCGCGGCCTGCTCGAGGCCGCGCTGCGGGACGGCCTGCCCGGCCCGCGCAGCGAGGCGTGGAAGTACACGCCGCTGCGCGCGCTCGAGCGCCGGACCTTCGCCCCGGCGCGCACGACGGCGCCGGCCATCGACGGCGCGGTGCTGGCGGACGTACGGGCCCCGCGGCTGGTGTTCGTCAACGGCGTGCGCGACGCGACGCTCGAGGACCTGTCCGGGCTGGGCGGGGAGATCGCCATCGGCAAGGGCGCGGTTCGCGACGCGACGGTGCCCGCGGACGACGTCCCGCGCCCCGACCTCGTGTTCGCGCGCCTCAACGCCGCGCTGGCCGGCGATCCCGTGGACATCCGCGTGCCCGCCGGCGTCCGCGCCGACCACCCCCTCAACATCGTCTTCCTCGCCGTGCCGGGCGACGCCGACGTCGCGACGCATGCACGCGTCCGCGTCACGCTCGACGCCGGCGCCGCGCTGACGCTGGTCGAGCACCATCGCGCGACCGGCGACCACGCCGACCTGGGCACGCGCTCGGTCGAGGTCGAGGTCGAGCGGGGCGCGTCGCTGGTGCACGCGCGGATCCAGGACGAGGCATCGCGCGCGACGCTGTTCGCGCGCACCACGGCGACGCTGCTGGCCGACGCCGGGTACCGTCGCTTCGACCTCGAACTCGGCGCCGCCCTGTCGCGCCACGAGCTCGACGTGCGCCTGGAAGGCACCGGCGCGCGCCTGGCGGCCAACGGCGTCCTGCTTGCCGACGGCCGCCGCCACCTCGACACGCGCCTGGCCATCGACCACGTCGCCGGCGACACCGCCTGCGACCTGGCGTGGCGCGGCCTGGGCGCGGGCCGCGGCCGCGCGGTCTTCCATGGCGGCATCACGATCCACGCCGGCGCCGACGGAAGCGAGGCATCGCTGTCGAACAAGAACCTGCTGCTGTCCGAGGGCGCCGAGATCGACACCCAGCCCGTCCTGGTGATCCACGCCGACGAAGTGCAGGCGGCGCATGGCGCGACCGTCGGCCGGCTGGATCCAATCGCGCTGTTCTACCTGCGCTCGCGCGGCCTGCCCGAGGGCGAGGCCCGGCGCCTCCTGACCGCGGCGTTCTGCCGCGAGGTCGTGAAGGTCGAGGACGAAAAGCTCCAGGCGACCCTCGCCACGGCGCTCGAGCGCGCCCTCGCCCGACTGGAGCCGACGGCGTGACCGCCGCGGTCGCGACCACCGCCAACGCGAGGCACTACGCCTGGGGCGCGGGCTGCGACGGCTGGCACCTGGTCGAACAGCCCGGGCTGTCGGTGATCCGCGAGCGCCTGCCGGCCGGCACCGGCGAAACGCGGCATCGCCACCACGCCGCGCGCCAGTTCTTCTACGTGCTCTCGGGCCGGGCGACGATGGAGATCGACGGGGACGAGCTCGCGATCGACGCGGACGCGGGCCTCGAGGTCGCGCCCGGCACGCCGCACCGCATCCGCAACGATGGCCCGGGCGACCTGCACCTGCTGGTGGTCTCCGCGCCGCGCAGCCACGGCGACCGCGAGGAGCTCCCGGCATGAGCAGCGCCAGCGCCCACGCGACCGGCATCGACTGGCGCCGGGTCCGCGACGATTTCCCGCTCCTGTCGCGCACCGTGCACGGCAAGCCCCTCGTCTACCTGGACTCGGCCAACACCGGGCAGAAGCCGGCGCCGGTCATCGAGGCCGTCGACGACTTCTACCGGCGCCACAACGCCAACGTCAGCCGCGCGGTGCACGCCCTCGGCAGCGAGGCCACCGAGGCCTACGAGGCCGCGCGCGGCAAGCTCGCCGCGCACCTGAACGTGCGCGCCGACGAACTCGTCCTCACCAGCGGCACGACGTTCGCGATCAACCTGGTGGCCTACTCCTGGGCGCTGCCGCGCCTGGGGCCGGGCGACGTGATCGTGCTCACGCGGATGGAACACCACGCCAACATCGTGCCGTGGCAGCTGGTGGCAGAGCGCACCGGGGCCGAGATCCGCGTCGCGGAGATCACGCCGGAGGGCGCGCTCGACCTGGATGGCCTGCGCGCGCTGATGACCGGCGAGGTGAAGCTGCTCGCGCTCACCCACGTCTCCAACGTGCTCGGCACGGTGAACCCGGTCCGCGACATCTGCCGCGAGGCGCGCCGTCGTGGCATCGCGACGCTGGTCGACGGGTCGCAGGCGCTGCCGCACATGGCGGTCGACATCCCGTCGATCGGCTGCGACTTCTACGCGTTCACGGGGCACAAGATGTGCGGCCCGACGGGCACCGGCGCGCTGTGGGCGCGCCGCGAACTGCTGGCGGACATGCCGCCGTTCCTGGGCGGCGGCGAGATGATCCGGGAGGTGCGCTTCGACGGCACGACCTTCGCGGATGCGCCGCACCGCTTCGAGGCCGGCACGCCGAACATCGCCGGCCACGTCGGGCTCGGCGCGGCGGTCGACTACCTGCGCGGCCTGGGCATGGCGAACGTCGCCTTGCGCGAGGCCGAATTGCTGGCGCACCTGACCGAGGAGATGCATGCCGTGGACGGCCTGAGGATCCTCGGCGAGGCACCGGGCAAGGCCGCCGTCGTCTCGTTCCTGCTCGAGGGCGCGCACGCGCACGATCTGGCGACGCTGCTCGACCTCGAGGGCGTGGCGGTGCGCTCCGGCCACCACTGCGCGCATCCGCTGATGCAGCACTTCGGCGTACCGGCGACCTGCCGCGCGTCGCTGGCCTTCTACAACTCGCATGCCGACATCGAGGCCTTCGCCGCGGCGTTGCGCAAGGTCCGGACGCTGCTCGCATGACCGGCACGCACGCGTTGCCCGCCACGGACGCCCCCGCGACGCCGGTGTTCCGCGACGCGGCCGGAACCGACGTCCCGGCAATCGTCGACCTGGTGACGTCCGCGTACCGTGGCGACGCCAGCCGTGCCGGCTGGACCACCGAGGCCGACCTGCTCGACGGCGAACGCATCGACGCGGGCGTCCTGCGCACCGACATCGCGCGGCCGCGCAGCCGGATCATCCTGCTGGAGGACGCGGGCGACCGGTCGCTGCTGGCCTGCGCGCATGTCGCGGAGCAGGACGGCGCCGGCTACTTCGGGATGTTCGCCGTGCGGCCTGGCCTGCAGTCGCGCGGCCTCGGCAACGCGGTGCTCGCCGAGGCCGAGCGCATCGTGCGCGAGGACTTCGGCCTGGCGATGATGCGCATGACCGTGATCGACCTGCGCGCCGAACTGATCGCCTGGTACGAGCGCCGGGGCTACCGTCGCACCGGTCGCTTCAAGCCGTTTCCGTACGGCGACGAGCGCTTCGGCCGCCCGCGCCGGGACGACCTGCGGTTCGAGGTACTCGAGAAGGCGCTCTGACCGGCGCGCCGCGAACCGCCCTCCGATCGTTCCAACTGAAGGAGTCCGCCCGATGCCCGACTGGATCCGCGTCTGCGCCACGTCCGACCTGCTGCCGGGCGAGTCCAGGGTCGCCTGGGACGGTGACACCGCGATCCTGGTCGTGAACTACGACGGCGACTTCTACGCGCTGGAGGACCGCTGCTCGCACGAGGACTTCGAGCTGTCGGCCGGCTCGTACGACGGCGACGAGGCGACGGTGGAGTGCGTGCTGCATGGCGCGAAGTTCGACGTGCGCGACGGCAGGGCGCTCTGCGCCCCCGCGTACGCCCCCGTGACCACGTTCCCGGTCAAAGTCGAGGATGGGGCGGTCTGGACCCGCGACGATCGCGACTGACCGCCCCAGAAATGCAAACCGATTGCGTTTGCGAATTGTTCTCACTAACATGCGTCGCCTCCGCGGCCCCGCCGCACCCGACAGGTGACCCATGCCCACCCCGCACGCGCTCCGCAACCGTCTCTCCCTGGCCGTCCTGGCGGCGATCGCCGCACCCGCCGCGCTCGCGGACGAGGGGGGGACCGTCGCCGCCCTCGGTGCCGATGCGGTGGAGCTGGACCGGGTCCGGGTGGTGGGCAAGTCCGAGTACCACTACGTCCAGCGCGGCACCGCGTCCGCGACGCGCACCGAGACCGACCTGGTCGACGTCCCCCAGTCCGTGTCGGTGGTCACCCGCGACCTGATCGACGACACCGCGATGCGCGGCCTCGCCGACGTCGTCCAGTACGTGCCCGGCGCCGGCATGGCGCAGGGCGAAGGCCATCGCGACGCCCCCGTCCTGCGCGGCAACACCTCGACCGCGGACCTGTTCATCGACGGCATGCGCGACGACGTGCAGTACTTCCGCGACCTGTACAACGTCGACCGCGTCGAGGTGCTCAAGGGCGCGAATGCCCTCGCCTTCGGGCGCGGCGGCACCGGCGGCGTGATCAACCGCGTGACCCGCCGGGCCGGCTGGAACCCCGAGCGCGAGCTGCGGGTGGACCTCGGGAGCTGGGACCGCGAGCGCGCAGTCGCCAACCTCGGCGCGGCGCCCTCCGACACGTTCGCCGTGCACCTCGCCGCCATGGCCGAGGACAGCGGCAGCTTCCGCGACGACGTGTCGCTCGAACGCTTCGGGATCAATCCGTCGGTCGCGTTCCGCACCGGCGCCGGCACCACCTGGCATTTCGACGTCGAGCACTTCGAGGACGAGCGCGTCGTCGATCGCGGCGTGCCGTCGCGTCCCGGCACCGGCCTCCCCGTCGACGTCCCGCAGGACGTCTTCTTCGGCAAGCCGTCCGACAGCCGGGCCGACGCCACCGTCGACGCGGCGACCCTGCGCGTGGAGCATGCCTTCGATGGCGGTGCCCTGCTGCGCAGCACGACGCGATGGGCGCGGTACGACAAGTTCTACCAGAACGTGTACCCGGGCGACCCGGTCACGTCGGACGCGCTGGGCCGCGACGTGGTTCCGATCAAGGCGTACAACAACGCGACCGAGCGCACCAACCTGCTGCACCAGACCGACCTGGTGTGGGACGTCGCGACCGGCGCGGTCGACCACCAGCTCGTGGCCGGCCTCGAACTCGGGCGGCAGGAGACCGGCAACCTCCGCCAGACCGGCAGCTTCCCGTTGAACGACTGCAACGGGGCGACGACGTCCGCAACCTGCGTGCCGTTGGCCGATCCCCGCTATCGCGGCGACGTGGTGTTCGCGCCCTCGGCGACGGACGCCGACAACGATGGCGTGGCCCGCACCGCGGCGGTGTTCATCCAGGACCAGGTGGCGCTCTCCGAACGCTGGTCGGCGATCGCGGGCGTGCGCTTCGACCGCTTCGACGTGGACTTCCGCAACAACCGGAATGGTTCGACGCTCTCGCGCACCGACAACGTCTGGTCGCCGCGCGCCGCGATCATGTACAAGCCGGCGCCCGGGCTGTCGTACTACGCGAGCTACGCACGCACCTTCCTGCCGCGGGCGGGCGAGCAGCTCAACGGCCTGTCGCCCTCGAACGCGGCCTTCGAGCCGGAGACCTACGACAACACCGAGGTCGGCGCGAAGTGGGACGTGCTGCCCGAGCTGGCGCTGACCGCGGCGGTGTACCGCCTCGACCGCGGCAACGTGATCGCGCCCGACCCGAGCGACGCCAGCCGCTCGATCCTGGTCGACGGCGAGCGCGTCGAAGGCTTCGAGCTGGGCATCGCCGGCCGGGTCACCGAGCGCTGGAGCGTGGCCGGTGGCCTCGCGCTCCAGGACGGCGAGATCCTGCAGGGCAGCCAGCGCGGCCATGCGCCGGCACACCTGCCCGAGCGCACCGCCTCGCTCTGGAACCGGTTCGACCTCACCCCGCGCTGGGGCGTCGGGATCGGCACGATCCACCGCGGCGAGACCTTCGCCAGCACGTCAAACGCCGTGCGCCTGAAGTCGTACACGCGGCACGACCTGGCGCTGTTCTACACGCCGACCGCGTCGCTGTCGCTGCAACTCAACCTCGAGAACGTGTTCGACAAGCGCTACTTCGCGTCGGCGCACAACGACAACAACATCTCGCCCGGCACGCCGCGGGCGGCGTGGTTCAGCGCGACGCTGGCGTTCTGACCCGGGTCAGCGCGGCACGAGCCGCGCGATCAGGACCTCGCCGCCGCCGTCGAGCACGTAGCGGCGGCGAGCGTCCCTCGCTTCGAGCAAGGCCGTGTCGCCCCCGGCCATCGGGGGCAGACCGGGGCCGCCGTCGATGCGCGCGTCGCCGGCGAGCAGGTGCACCAGCCAGCTCGTCCCGGGGTCGACGAACACGACCATCGGCCCCACCAGGGGCCGGTGCCAGAGATCGGCCTCGAAGGCGTCCCGACGCCACATCAGGTTGAAGTCGTGCGTCGGTCCGTCGACCAGTTCGCCGCTCACCGCACGCTCGCCCGCAAACCGGTGGGCGTCGTGCGGCGGCAGCAGTTCACGCACCTCGCCATCGTCGAACCGCAGCCGCACCCCGTTGCCGCCGACCAGCACGAGGATGCGGTCCACGCCGTCGAAGCGCGAGAAGGGCCCGTCCTGTTCGATCTCGGCGATCGACGCGCGCCACTGCCAGCCATCCCCGCCCGCCCCGTCGCTCGCCTCCGGATCCTGGACATGGATCTCGCGCGTCCAGCCGAGGCCGTTCCGCCAGCGGACGCGGCGGTACTCGTTGGAAGGCAGGACCCGCGCAACGGGACGTTCAGGCATGGCGGCGGCGTTCCCTCGGCTCCGCGCCGCAGTGTAGCGCCGGCTCCCCGGACCAACGGCGGACACGCCGCCGCGGCTGCATTCCGGCGCGCAGCCGCGGCGGACGCATCCGCCATGGAGATGGCCCTGGGGGCGCGTCCCGTCAGCGCGAAGCCGCCCCGCCCGAGGGCCGTGCGGCGGCGTCCTCGCCTTCGACCACGATCCGGTCCAGGTTGCGCTCGACCGTCGCCAGGCCGATGCCCTTGACGAGGGCCAGCTGCTCCGCGCTCTCGAACGGACCGTTCTCGTCGCGGTAGGCGACGATCGCCTCCGCCTTCGATCGGCCGACGTTGTCGAGCACCCTGTCGAGGGTTTCCGCATCGGCGGTGTTGATGTCCACGGTCTCGGCCGCGAGCGCAGGGCCCGCGAGGGCCAGCGAGAAGAGCAGCGATGTCACGATCACGGGCAGTTTCATGGTGTCCTCCTTGGGTGGTGTCCCCGGCGAACCGGGTGGGATGCCGTTCCCCCGGGGCGCCGGATGGCACCGCCGGGACCGGAATCGTCACCGTGCCGTGGCCGCCGGGTCATCGCCGGACCGGCCCGCCACGGGCCGTCGATCCCCCCGCGTCGCGGTCGGGAAACGCCCCGCGGCAGCGCGGGAAAACAGGCGTGCCGGCCCGGAACGCTAGAATGGCCGGCCCCACAACGCGCGCGAGGCCCCATGGACGCCGCACGGATCGACCGCTACGTCTCCGAGCGCTGGGACGACGACATCGTCCCGCAGCTCGTCGAATACGTCCGCATCCCCAACAAGTCGCCCATGTTCGACCCGGACTGGGTCGCCAACGGCTACATGGAGGACGCGGTCCAGCTGATGGAGCGCTGGGCGCGCGCGCAGGACATCCCCGGCATGGCGATCGAGGTCGTGCGCCTCGACGACCGCACGCCGCTGATCTTCCTCGACATCCCCGCGACCGGGCCGGAGACCGGTGACGACTGCATCCTGCTTTACGGCCACCTCGACAAGCAGCCGGAGATGACCGGCTGGGACGACGACCTCGGCCCCTGGAAGCCGGTGCTGCGCGACGACAGGCTGTACGGGCGCGGCGGCGCCGACGACGGCTACGCGATCTTCGGCTCCCTCGCGGCGGTCATGGCGCTGCGCGAGCAGGGCCTGCCGCACGCGCGCTGCGTGGTGCTGATCGAGGCCTGCGAGGAGTCGGGCAGCTACGACCTGCCGCATTACGTCGACCACCTCGCCGACCGCATCGGCCGGCCCTCGCTGGTCGTGTGCCTCGATTCCGGCTGCGGGAACTACGAGCAGCTCTGGTGCACGACCTCGCTGCGCGGGCTGGCCGGCGGCGACCTCACCGTCAAGGTGCTCGACGAGGGCGTCCATTCGGGCGACGCGTCCGGCATCGTGCCGTCGAGCTTCCGGGTGCTGCGCCAGCTCCTGTCGCGCCTGGAGGACGAAGGCACCGGCCGCATCCTCCCCGACGGGCTGCATGCCGAGATCCCGGCCGAGCGCCTGGCGCAGGCCGGGGCGGCCGCGAAGGTGCTGGGCACGGCCGTGTTCGACAAGTTCCCGCTGCTCGACGGCATGCGGCCGATGCACGAGGACCTGACCGAACTGGTGCTCAACCGCACCTGGCGCCCCGCCCTGTCGGTCACCGGCATCGACGGCATCCCGTCGCTCTCGTCCGCGGGCAACGTGCTGCGCCCGCATACCGCGGTGAAGCTGTCGCTGCGCCTCCCCCCGACGCTCGACGGCAAGCGCGCCGGCGACCTGCTGCAGGACCTGCTGCTGCGCGACCCGCCCAACGGCGCGCACGTGTCGCTCAACCTCGAGAAGTCGTCCACGGGCTGGAACGCACCCGCGATGTCGCCGTGGCTGGAGAAGGCGATCGACGACGCCAGCCGCGCCTTCTACGGCAAGCCGGCGATGTACATGGGCGAAGGCGGCTCGATCCCCTTCATGGGCATGCTCGGCGAGAAGTTCCCCGGCGCGCAGTTCATGATCACCGGCGTGCTCGGGCCGCATTCCAACGCGCACGGCCCGAACGAATTCCTGCACATCCCGATGGGCAAGAAGGTGACCGCGTGCGTGGCGCGCGTGATCGCCGACCACCACGCGGCGAGCGTGCGCGGCGAGACCACCGGCGCCGCGGTCGCCGAAAGCACGCAGGAGCGCGGGGAGCACGGCTGCTGCTGAGCGCGGCGCGGCCACGCTGCACTGCAGCATGGCCGCGCGCCCTCCCGCTGGCTAGGATGCCCGCGGTTGCAAACCGCAACCGCCAATGGGGAGAGACATGTTCGACGGCATCCTTGGATACATCGTCGGCGGCCTGGTGATCGGCGTGCTCGCGCGCCTGATCAAGCCGGGCGCCGATCCGATGGGCTGGATCATGACCATCGTGCTCGGCATCGTCGGCGCCGTGGTCGGCGGCTGGCTCGCCGGCATGCTCGGCATCACCAGCATGGTGATGATGTGGGCCATCGCCATCCTGGCGGCGATCGTGCTGCTCTTCGTGTACGAGATGGCCCGCCGCAAGAAGCCGCGGCCCGCCTGACGCGTCCCCCGACGCAGGAACGCCCCGCCCTGGCGGGGCGTTTTCCTTTCCGGCGCCGCGTCGCGCTTCAGCTGCGCCCGTAGACGTCCTCGTAGCGGACGATGTCGTCCTCCCCCAGGTAGTCGCCGGACTGCACCTCGATCAGCTCGAGGGTGTCCTTCCCGGGATTCTCGAGGCGGTGCTTCGCGCCGATCGGGATGTAGGTCGACTGGTTGGCGTGCAACTCGAACACGTCGTTGTCGCGGGTGACGCGTGCGCTGCCCCGCACCACGATCCAGTGCTCGGCGCGCCGTGCATGCGCCTGCAGCGACAGGCGCCCGCCCGGCTTGACCTTGATGCGCTTGACCTGGAAGCCGTCGCCCACGTCGACCGAGTCGTAGCTGCCCCAGGGCCTGTGCACCTCGCGATGCAGCGCCGCCTGGCTGCGGCGGTCGTCCTTCAGCCGCGCGACCACGTCCTTGACCTGCTGCACCCGGTCCTTGCGCGCGACCAGCACGGCGTCGTCGGTTTCCACCACCACCAGGTCGTCCACGCCCACCAGCGCCACCAGCCGCTGCGCATGCGCGTAGCTGTTGCGGCTGTCGATGGCGATCACGTCGCCATGGTGCGCATTGCCGTCGGCGTCGCGCTCGGACACGTCCCACAACGCGGACCAGGAACCGACGTCGCTCCAGCCGATGTCGACCGGCAGCACCTTCGCGGCGTCCGTGCGCTCCATGACGGCGTAGTCGATCGAATCCGATGGGCTGCCGGCGAACGCGTCCGCGTCGAGCCGAACGAAATCTCCATCCCGTTTCGCGGCATCGAAGGCCGTCCGCACCGCCGCCAGGATGTCCGGCCTGAAACGTTCCAGCGCCTCGAGGTACCGCGATGCGCGGAACAGGAACATGCCGCTGTTCCAGTAATAGCCGCCCGACGCCAGGTAGCCGCGCGCGGTGTCGGCGTCGGGCTTCTCCACGAAACGCGACACGTCGCGCACGCCCTCGCCCGGCGCGGCCTGGATGTAGCCGAAGCCGGTTTCCGGCGCGTCGGGCACGATGCCGAAGGTCACCAGCGCACCGCCCTCCGCGGCCGGGAGGGCCGCGCGCACCGCGGCCTCGAACGCCGCCCGGTCGCGCACCACGTGGTCGGACGGCAGTACCAGCAGGATGGGATCGGCGCCGCCCCGCGTCGCCTGCAGGGCCGCGGCCGCGATCGCCGGCGCGGTGTTGCGGCCGACGGGTTCGAGGAGGATCTCGGGATCCTTCGCGCCGGCCTGGCGCAGTTGCTCGGCCACGAGGAAGCGGTGGTCCTCGCCGGCGACCACGATCGGCGGCGCGCCGGTGAGCTCGGTGGTGCGGCGCCAGGTCGCCTGCAGCATCGTGTCCTCGCCGACCAGCGGCAGGAACTGCTTCGGGTAGGCCTCGCGGGACAGCGGCCACAGGCGCGTGCCTGAACCGCCGGAGAGCAACACGGTGCGGAGTTCGCGCATCCCGGCTCCATGCTCGAACGGGGGAGGCGCGGCAGTTTACCCTGTGCTCCCGCCACGCCCCGTCCCGACGAATGAACGACGCCGCCGCCCCGGTTCCCGACGACGACCGCGCCCGCGCGCGACTGGCGTGGGCCCACGCGGCGACGGGGGACGCGTCGATCGGACTCGTCCGCGCAAGCGCCGACGCCGGCTTCCGCAGTTACTGGCGGACCGCCGGGGGGCCGACGCGGGTGGTGATGGATTCGCCGCCGGACCTGGAGGACGTGCGTCCCTGGCTGCGCATCCGCGACCTGCTGGAGGCGGGCGGCGTGCGCGTGCCGCAGGTCCTGGCACGCGACGTCGAGGCGGGGTTCCTGTTGCTGGAGGACCTGGGCACCCGCACGTGCCTGCAGGCGCTGGACGCCGGCGACGCGACGCCCGACCGCGTCTTCGGTGACGCGATCGGGCAGTTGCTCAGGCTGCAGGCCATCCGCCCGCCCGACGACCTTCCCGCCTACGACGACGCGCTGCTTGCCCGCGAACTGCGCCTGTTCGACGAATGGTTCCTCGGCCGGCACCTCGGCATGTCGCTGGACTGCGCCGAACTGGAACTGCTCGACGCCGCCTACCGCCGGCTCGTCGACGCCGCGCTCGCGCAGCCGCGCGTGCTGGTGCACCGCGACTTCATGCCACGCAACCTGATGCCGGCCGACGACGGCCCGGCGGTGCTCGACTTCCAGGACGCGGTGCGCGGCCCGATCGCCTACGACCCCCTCAGCCTGGTCAAGGACGCGTTCCGCAGCTGGCCGGAGGACGACGCCACCCGCTGGTTGCGCGAGTACCACGCGCGCGCCGCGGCGGCGGGCCTGCCCGTGCCGGACTGGGTGCGCTTCGCGCGCGACGCCGACTGGATCGGCGTGCAGCGGCACCTCAAGGTGATCGGCATCTTCGCCCGCCTGCACCACCGCGACGGCAAGCCGAAATACCTGCAGGACGTCCCCCGCTTCTTCGCCTATCTCGACGCCGTCCTTCCGCGGTACCCGGAGTTCGAGGCCCTGCACCGCTTCATCGACACACGCGTCCGCCCCCGCCTGGCCACGGCTGCATGAAGGCCCTGGTGTTCGCGGCGGGGCTGGGCGAGCGCATGCGCCCGCTCACCGACCACACGCCAAAGCCGCTGCTGGCCGCGGGCGGCAAGCCGCTCATCGCCTGGCACCTGGAGCGGCTGTCCGCGGCCGGCGTGACCGACGTGGTCGTCAACACCAGCTGGCTCGCCGGGCAGTTCCCGCCGGCGCTCGGCGACGGCGCGCGCTGGGGCCTGCGGCTGCACTTCTCCTACGAGGGCGACACGCCGCTGGAAACGGGTGGCGGGATGCTGCACGCCCTGCCGCTGCTCGGCGACGCGCCCTTCCTGCTGGTCAATGGCGACACGTTCTGCGACGTGGACTTCGCGCGCCTGCCGCGCGAACCCGACGGCCTGGCCCACCTGGTGATGGTGGACCCGCCGGTCCATGCCCCCCGCGGAGATTTCGTGCTGCGCGCCGACGGCCACCTCGCGGAGGCGGACGGCGCGCGACTCACCTATGCCGGCATCGGCGTGTACCGTCCCGGCATCCTCGCGGGCTGGCGCGACGTCCCGGGTGTCGGCGACGGGGTGGACCGCACGCCGCCCCGCTTCCCGCTCGCACCGATCCTCAAGGCGCGGATGGCCGAGGGCCGCATCACCGGCGAGCACCACCACGGCCAATGGACCGACGTGGGCACGCCCGAACGCCTCGAGCAATTGCGCGCGTCGCTGGACTGAGCCCGCGACGATCCGCCTCGCCCGCGCGTACCCTGCCTCCATGGATCGCGCGCCCGGGGGCGACCCGACCGAAAAAGAACTCGTCCGGCGCGCGCGCCGCGGCGACGGCACTGCGTTCGAGGCGATCTACCGCGCGCACGCCCGGGCGATCCACGGCCTCGCGCTGCGCCTGACGGGACAGCCCGCGCTCGCGGAGGACATCACCCAGGACACCTTCCTCCGGTTGCTGCGCTTCCTGGGTGGCTTCCGCGCGGGTGCGCCGCTGCGGCCCTGGCTCAAGCGCGTGGCCTCGAACCTCGCGATCGACCACCTGCGCCGCGACCGGCTGCTCGCCGTGGACCCCGCGACCCAGGCATGGGCGGACCCCGGCGCCGGCCCGGACGTCGGCGCGGAGGCCGAGGCGATGCTGCGACGCCTGCCGCCGGTCGTGCGTACCGTCGTCTGGCTCCACCAGGTCGAGGGCTGGACCCACCCGGAACTGGCACGGCGTTTCGGCCGCACCCCGAGCTGGTCGAAGTCGATCCTCTCCCGCGGCCTGGCCGCGATGCAGGCCGAACTGTCCGGGGGTCGCGACGCGCACCAGGATGACCCGCATGAACGAGACTGACGCCAACGCGACCCCCCGCATCGCGCGCCTCCGGGACCTGGAGGCACCGGCACTGCCCGAGGCGCTCTGGCCCCGCGTCGAGGCGCGCCGGCGCGCCCTGTTCGCGCGTCGGCGCCGGTTCGCCGGCGTGGCGGCGGCGCTGCTGGTGGCGGGCGGCATCGGCCTGCTGGCGCGACTGCCCGGAAATGGTCCTGACGGACCGGGCGTGCCGACGGCGCAGCGCGTCGACAGCGCGCCACTCCCCGGGCCGGTGGTCCTGCAGGTGCGCGCGATCGACCGGGAACTCCAGGCCGCCTACCAGGCCGGGGCGCACGCGGAGGAGATCGAACGGCTCTGGCGCACGCGCGGCGCGCTCCTGGCGAGCGGTGGGCGCGCCGGGCCCGTCGAGCCATTGCGAATCTGACCCCACCCGACGACCACGGAATCCCCCACATGCACACGACCCGCTGTTCCGCCCTCGCGTTCGTCGTCGCGCTCCTCTCGTCGGGGCCGGCCGGCGCCGCGCAGGACGCGCATGCCGGCAACCTGGCCCGCGACATCGAAGGCGCCCTGGTGAAGGCGTCCGAGCGTGGCGCGCTGGACGGCACGGGTGGCCCCCTGCGCCTGGAAGCCCCGGCCTCGGTCCGCTACGAATTCGGCGCGGTCGTGGACGGCCGGGCCCGAGGCGGCCCGCGCGTCCTCGCGGTCACGCCGGGCGGCGCGGCCGAGCGCATGGGCCTCCGGCCGGGCGACGCCCTGCGGGCGGTCAATGGCGTGGACCTGGCCAACGCCGCCTCGCCGGGCGAATCGCTCGCCCGGGCGGTGGCCGCCGACGGCGGCAGCCTGCGCGTCAGCGCCGCGCGCGATGGACGCACGCTCTCGCTCGCGGGCAGCGCGGATGCGATCGCGGTACCGGCCTACACGCTGGTCGTCGGCGGCGCGCGGACCGGCGGTTGCGGGCATGTGTCGGATACCGCGGGCCCCCCGCCACGCAGCCGGGACATCTACCGCGCCCAGGTCCTGCGCATCGATGGCCGCAGCACGCCGCTGGACCCGGTCCCGCGGCATCGCGTGGACGCGGGACGGCACGTGCTCCTGGTCCGCGAACTGATCGACCGCAGCTGGCTGGGCAGCGCACAGGTCTCGCAGATCGCACGGATGCAGAAGTTCGAGGACGCCGGCGCCTACAAGGCGCTGGTGCTGGACGTCGCCCCCGACCGCAGCTACCGGGTGGGCGCGCGGCTGCTGCGCGACCGGCTGGACGGCGAGAGCATCCGCGCGAATGCCTACTGGGAGCCGGTGGTCTGGTCCGAGATCACGGAAGGCTGCCGCTGACACCGGCACCCGGCGAGCCCAGGACCTCCCGCAGGAACGGCACCGTGACGCGCCTCTGCGCGGCGAGCGAGGCGCGGTCGAGGCGGTCGAGCACGCCGGTCAGCGCCGAAAGGTCACGCCCGTGCCGACGCATCAGCCAGTCGAGCGCGGCATCGTCGAGGACGAGTCCCCGGCGCCATGCGCGCGCCTGCAGGACCGCGCGGCGCCCGTCGTCGTCCAGCGGCGCGAGCGTCACGAGGGTGCACTGGGCGAGCCGCGACGCGAGGTCGGGCAACGCGACGTCGAGCGCGCCCGGCGGCGCGCCCGCGGTGTACAGGAGCGAACCGCCCGCCGCCCGCGCGCGGTTGTGCAGGTCGAACAGTGCCAAGGCGTCGCGCGGGTCGCCCGCGGCGGCATCGACGCCGTCCAGCGCGAACAGCCCGCCATGCGCCAGGCCCTCGATGGCGTCGCGCACGCGTCCGGCGGCGGCCGCCACCGGCACGAACGTCGCCCGGCGGCCCGCCGCCTCCGCGGCCGCGCATGCCGCCAGGGCGAGGTGCGTCCTGCCCGTGCCGGGCATGCCCGAGAGGAACACCGGCTGGGGGGCGCCGCGCCCCGCCGCGAGCGCCCCGAGCATCGCGATCGCCCCCGGCGGGGCACCGACGTACGTCTCGAATCGCTGGTCCGGGGGATAGCGCAGCCCGAGCGCGAGCTGCCCGCCACCGGTCCCGGCGCCGGGGCGTGGCGCATCGGTGGCCATCGTCAGGCGCGGTCCCGCGGCGCGTCCGCGACGTCCCGCCCCGCGTCGCCGCGCGGGTCGTCCGGGTCGACGTAGGCGTCCAGCACGATGCCGGGTCGTCGCCCGGCGTACAGCCGGCTGTGGGTGTAACGCTCGTGCGCGAAGCGCAGCAGCACGTTGGCGACCGCGGCGACGGGCAGCGCCAGCAGCATGCCGAGGAAGCCGAAGAGCTGGCCGCCGGCCAGCACCGCGAAGATCACCGCCATCGGGTGCAGCCCGATCCGGTCGCCCACCAGCTTCGGCGTGAGCCAGTAGCTCTCGATGACCTGGCCGATGCCCCAGACCGCCACCACGCCGAGCAGGTGCGGCCAGTCGCCGAACTGCACCAGCGTGGCGATGCCCCCCAGCACGAGCACGGTCGCCGGGCCGATGTACGGGATGAAGGTCAGCAGGCCCGCGACGATGCCGATCAGGATGCCCAGGTCCAGGCCGACCACCGCCAGGCCGACCGCGTAGAAGATGCCCAGCGACAGCATCACCAGGAACTGTCCGCGCAGGAACCCGCCGAGCACCGCGTCCGACTCGCGCGCCAGGCGGGACACGACGTCGATCCGGTCGCGCGGCACGAGGGCGGCGACGCGCTCGACCAGCAGGTCCCAGTCGCGCAGGAAGAAATAGGTCAGCACGGGCAGCAGCACGATGTTGGCCACCCACACCAGCAGCGCGAAACCCGACCTGGACAGGTAGCCGAGCACGGCGGCCGCCGCGCCGCCGGCTTCCTCCCAGTGCTGCCGCATCAGCTGGAACAGGCGCGCGGGATCGAGCCACTCGACCAGCTCCAGCCCCGTCCGCGCCTCGAACCACGGCATCACCGTGCCCACGAACCACTCGCGGTAGCGCGGAAGCGATTCGACCAGGGTCACCACCTGCCGTTCGAGGGTCGGCACCAGCAACAGGGCCGCGAGCAGCAGGACGAGGAACATCGCGCTGAAGACCAGCAGCACCGCCGTCGACCGGCTGCGCCCGCTCCGCTCGAGGCGGTCCACCAGCGGATCACCGAGCCACCCGAGCAGCGCGGCCAGCACGAAGGGGGTCAGGATGGGGGCGAGCAGCCAGGCCAGCCAAAGCACCGCGAGCGCGACCAGCGTCCACTGCAGCCGACGCAGGAACGTCGCGATCTCGTCGAGTGCCATGCCCGGGCGATCCATGCGCGGGTCCCGTTCAGCGCATCCGGAAGCGCGCCTGCGCGCCCGGCGATGGCGGCGGTGCGACCGGATCGCCCTCCGCGGTGCCGGCCATCGGCGCGTCGGCGGCGGCGAGCACGTCGCCGCGTGCCACCAGCCGCCGCAGGCCGGACAGGCCGCTGGCCAGCGACAGCTCGAATTCCATCCGCCCCGGCGTCGCGCGCAGGGGCGTCATGCCACGCACGACCGACAGGTCCTGCAGGTAGGCCGACAGGCGCAGGTAGTCGTCGCCCGAGTCGATGCCCTCGACGACGATGCGATAGTCGCCGGGCGGCCCGGTCTCCGGTGCCTTGGCGTAGCGCTTGGCCAACGCGTCGGCGGTGCCGTCGGCACCCGAGGCGAGGGCCTGGCGCGCGTTGCGGTCCTCGTCAGACCAGCGCGCCAGTTCGCGGCCGCCGTCGACGAAGATCCAGTCGGCCTTCCAGCCCCCCTCGTGGCGGTAGAGCTTGCCGACCAGTTGCATGTCGGGCTTGTAGCGCGACGAGGCGCGCGCGACCGCGGCCGTGTCGCCGCGCCAGATCGCGCCCACCAGCGCCTGCTCGGCCGCGTCGCCCTGCGGCAGGCCCAGCCGGTAGCCGCGCGCGATGGCGCGGTCGGTCAGCATCTTGGCGATCGTTCCCTGGCGCACGCCGACCAGTCGCGGCCCGCTGCCGTCGTCGATCGCCAGCCAGATCACCGGCTTCGGCCGAGGGGTCGGCCAGACCGGCACGCCGAGCGCGCCGGCCATCTCGTTCACCGCGTCCTCGTCGAAGCGCACCACCAGCGTGGTCGAGAAGCGCGGCGCGCCGCTCGCGGACAGGCCCTCGTCCTGGCGGTAGTCATAGCTGTCGACGTACTCGCCCGCGTTGCGCAGCTCCTCGCCCACGCCCGGGCGGCTCGCCGCGCCCCGGTCGCCCGAGATCTTCCCCAGCACCTGCGCCAGCGCGCGGGAGAACGCCGCGCGGCGCTCGCCCTCGCCCTGGCTGTTGACCTCGACTTCCGCCTGGTACATGCCGCTGGCCGAGGCGCGCTGGCCCTCGGTGCGCTGCGCGGCCACGGGAAGGGCCGCGGCGCAGAGCAGGACGGCGAGCGCCATCGCGGACCACGTGGCGGTCCGCGGCCACCGCGCGGCAAGGCGCAGGGTGAATTTCGGAGATGCGCGCATTCGGGATCCGTCCTGGCGGGGTTCGGGCGGGAGCCGTCGCATGGTGCCGCAGCGGGCGCGGCGCGTCCACGCCGCGGGCGCGGGCCCGGGCACGCTGGTAAAATCGCCGGTCGCCCATGCTGGCCCTGCGCCGGGACACCACGTGACCAGCCCCACGCCCCTCACCTACCGGGACGCCGGCGTCGACATCGACGCGGGCAACGCCCTCGTCGAACGCATCAAGCCGCTCGCCGGGCGCACCAGCCGCCCGGAGGTCATGGGCGGGCTCGGTGGCTTCGGCGCCCTGTTCGACCTGTCGAACAAGTACCGGGAACCCGTCCTGGTGTCCGGCACCGATGGCGTCGGCACCAAGCTCAAGCTCGCCCAGCAGCTCGGCCGGCACGACACCATCGGCATCGACCTGGTGGCGATGTGCGTCAACGACGTGCTGGTCCAGGGGGCCGAGCCGCTGTTCTTCCTCGATTACTTCGCGACCGGCAAGCTCGACGTCGACACGGCCGCGGCGGTGGTCTCGGGCATCGCCCGCGGCTGCGAGGAATCGGGCTGCGCGCTCATCGGCGGCGAGACCGCCGAGATGCCCGACATGTACGCGCCGGGCGAGTACGACCTCGCGGGTTTCTGCGTGGCGGGCGTGGAGAAGTCGGAGCTGCGCGACGGTTCGCGCGTGCGCGAGGGCGACGTGCTGGTCGGCATCGCCTCGTCAGGGCCCCACTCCAACGGCTACTCGCTGGTCCGCCGGATCTTCGACCGCGCGGGCCGACCGGGCGACCTGGACCTCGGCGGCACCGCGCTCGCCGACGCGCTGATGGCCCCGACGCGCCTGTACGTGAAGCCGGTGCTCGAGCTCCTGCGCGGCGCGCACGGCGCGTCGATCCACGCCATGGCCCATGTCACCGGTGGCGGCCTGACCGAGAACATCATCCGGGTCGTCCCCGACGGCCTGGGCGTGGACATCGACGCGACCGCGTGGACGCAGCCGGCCGTGTTCGACTGGCTCGAGCGCGAGGGTGCCGTCGCGAAGGCGGAGATGTGGCGCACGTTCAATTGCGGCGTCGGCTTCGTGCTGGTGGTGGCCCCGGACGCCGCCGCCCGCGTGGGCGCGGCGCTGGACGGCCTCGGCCTCGCGCACTGGACAATCGGTTCGGTGGTCGAGGCGCGTGGCGACCGGGTCCGGATCGGCTGACGGAGCCCGCGGATGCTCATCGGCTTCGGCCTCTCCGACCTCGGCTGGCGATCGAAGCTGCTCCTCGCGCTGGCCTTCGTGCTGCTGGGTGTCGCGCTGGGCGTGCAGTGGATCGCGCCCGAGCCGCCGCTGCGCGTGATGCGGCTGTTCCTGCTCGCCATCGTCGCGCTGGGGGCCTACTGGCTGTCCTTCCTGGCCGATGCCGGACCCCGCCTGGGCCGCGTGCAGGCGGCCGTCGCCGCGGCCATGGGGCTGCTCCCGTGGATCCTCGTGCTCGCGCTGCTGTTCGCGTGGCCCGAACTCGTGACCGGCGGATGAGCGAGCCGAACGGCGGCCCGGAACCGGGCGCACCGCGCAACGACGTCCCGAGGATCGCGGTGCTCGCGTCCGGCAGGGGCACCAACCTGCAGGCGATCATCGACGCCATCGCCAGTGGACGGCTGCACGCCACGCTGGCCGGGGTGTTTTCCGACCGCCCCGGGTGCGCGGCGCTCGATCGCGTTCCGGAGGGACTGCGCTGGTCCCGGGACGCCCGCACGTTCGGGGACCGTGCCGCGTTCGACCGGCTGCTCGGCGACGCCGTCGCCGCCACCGGGCCGGACTGGGTCGTCTGCGCGGGCTACCTGCGCATCCTCGGCGATGCCTTCGTCGAACGCTTCCGAGGGCGCGTGCTGAACATCCATCCCTCGCTCCTGCCGGACTTCCGGGGCCTGCGGACGCACGCCCGGGCCCTGGAGGCCGGCGTGGCCGAGCACGGGGCGAGCGTGCATTTCGTGACGCCCGAGCTCGACGCCGGCGCGGTCATCGCACAGGCCCGGCTCGCGGTGCGCGCCGGCGAGGATGCCGGGTCGCTGGCCGCGCGCGTGCTCGCGATGGAGCATCCCCTGCTCGTGGAGACGCTGCGGCTGGCGGTCGCGGGGCGGCTGGCTGAACGCGATGCGACGGTGTTGCTGGACGGTCACCCGCTGTTTAGCCCGCTGCGCCTAGAGTCCGACGCCTTGCCCGTGGCGGGCTGAACCTGCCCGGCGTTCGACCCCGAAGCCCTTCAATGCGCTCCAGCACGTTCCGCCCCATCGCCCACGCCCTGCTGCTCGCGCTGGCGCTCGGTGCCGCCGCGACCGGGTTCGCCGGCGCCCGGGACCAGCCACGACACGCCGCGGTCGAAGCCGCGGCCGGACCGCTCGCGCCCTTCCAGGCGGAATATGCCGTTCATCGGGCGGGCAAGCGGTTCGGCGACGCGCGGCTCACGCTGGCGCCCGCGAACGGCGCGGACTGGCGCGTGTCGCTCGACATCGATGCGACGCGCGGCCTGTTCGGCCTGGCCGGGCTGGACGCGCACCAGCGCACCGATTTCCGCGTGGACGGCGGCGAGTTCCGGCCCCTCGTCCAGCACACGCGCCGCGAAGCGCTGTTCCTCGACAGGACGTCGACCGGGCGCTACGACTGGCGCGCGCTGGATGCACGCTGGAGCGGCGACGTGAGCGACAAGCGCAAGGCGCCCGTCCGCCTGCACGCGGGCGACCTGAGCAGCCTGCTGGTCAACCTCGCGGTCGTGCGGGACGCGGCGCCCGGCGCGACGCTCGACTACCGCGTGGTCGACAATGGCCGCGCGCGCGGGCATCGCTACGTGGTGTCGGCCGAGAAGGAATCGATTTCGATTGAGGGCATCGGCTACCACGCCCTCCGCGTCGAACGCACCGACAAGCGGGACGAGCAGACCGTGTTCTGGATCGCCGACGGCGTCCCCACCCCCATCCGCATCCTCCAGCGCGAGGACGGCGAGGACACCTTCGACCTTCGACTCGTGGACTATCGAGGAGCCTGAATGAATCGAGCGACCCCCAATCATCGACGCACCTTCCGGACCCTGGCCACCGGCGCGCTGCTCGCGGCCGGCACGATGGCGCTCGCGGGCACGGCGATCGCCGCCAAGGCCATGATGAAGCCGTTCACCGCGCAGTACGCGGTGTTCTACGAGGGCAAGCCGCAGGGCGAAGGCACGATGCGCCTGTCGCAGGCCGGCGGCAGCAAGTGGGAATACCGGCTCGACATCCGCGGCACCGCCGGGCTCGCGGCCGTGGCCGGCGCGGACATCGCGCAGCGCACCACCTTCGAGGTCGTCGACGGGCAGTGGCGACCGATCTCGAGCAGCGACTCGTCGAAGATGCTGTTCAAGTCCAGCACCACCAGCGCCACGTACGACTGGTCGGCGGGCGTGGCGCGCTGGACGGGCGACGTGAAGCCGGAGCGCGCGGGGCCCGTGCGCCTGAAGCGCGGCGACCTGGACGCGATGCTGGTCAACCTGGCCCTGCCCCGGGACCTGTCGGCGGGCCGTCCGCTGCACTACCGGCTGGTCGACAACGGCCGGGCCAAGCCCATGCACTACGAGGTCACGGGCGAGGAAACGGTATCCGTGGGCGGGCGCGACTACGCCGCCACGCGCGTCGTCAGCCAGGACGGCGACAAGCAGATCGTCGCGTGGCTCGTGGACGACCTGCCGGTGCCGGCCCGCATCCTGCAGCGCAAGGACGGCAAGGACGCGCTCGACCTGAGGATCCTGTCGGTGCGTTGACCGCGGCCCCAGCCTGCTTACGAAAAGCCCCGCTTCGCGCGGGGCTTTTCCGTTTCCTGCCAGTCGCGGCGCCGGCCGGACCGGATCAATCCACCCGTCGGATCCGGGCGCCCAGCTTCGAGAGCTTGCCCTCGATGTCCTCGTAGCCGCGGTCGAGGTGGTAGATGCGATCGACCGTGGTCTCGCCCTCGGCGACCAGCCCGGCCAGGATCAGCGACGCCGACGCCCGCAGGTCGGTCGCCATCACCGGCGCGCCGCCCAGCTTCGCCACGCCGCGCACGACCGCCGTCGGCCCGTCGACACGGATGTCGGCGCCCAGCCGCTGCAGCTCCTGCACGTGCATGAAGCGGTTCTCGAAGATCGTCTCGTTGATCACGCCCACCCCCTCGGCGACGCAGTCCATCGCCATGAACTGCGCCTGCATGTCGGTCGGGAAGCCCGGGTGCGGCGCGGTGGTGACGTCGACCGCGCGCGGACGGCGGCCATGCATGTCCAGGGTGATGCTGTCTTCCGTGCAATCGAGTTCGGCGCCGGCCTCGCGCAGCTTGTCGAGCACCGCGTCGAGCGTCTCGGGACGCGCGTGCGTGGTGGTGACGCGGCCGCCGGTCATGGCGGCGGCGACCAGGAAGGTGCCGGTCTCGATCCGGTCGGGCAGCACCGAATGGGTGCCGCCATGCAGCCGCTCCACGCCCTCGACCACGATCTTGTTGGACCCGGCGCCCTGCACGTTGGCGCCCAGCGCGTTGAGGCAGTCGGCGAGGTCGACGATCTCGGGCTCCATCGCCGCGTTCTCGAGCACCGTGCGGCCCTCGGCGAGCGCCGCGGCCATCAGCACGTTCTCGGTCGCGCCGACGCTGACCATGTCGAACACGAAGCGCGCGCCGCGCAGCCGGTCCCCACGTGCCTTGATGTAGCCGTTCTCGACCACGATCTCCGCGCCGAGCGCACGCAGGCCCTTGATGTGCTGGTCGACCGGGCGCGAGCCGATGGCGCAGCCGCCCGGCAGCGAGACCTCGGCCGCGCCGAACTTCGCCAGCAGCGGTCCGAGCACCAGCACCGACGCGCGCATCGTCCTGACCAGCTCGTACGGCGCGACATGGCTGTGCACGCTGCGCGGGTCGATCGACAGGTCGAAGGCGTCGTCCATCGTGATCGCCGCGCCCAGCTCCGCGAGCACGCGCAGGGTCGTCTTGACGTCGTAGAGGTTCGGCACGTTGCCGATCTCGACCGGCCCGTCGGCCAGCAGGGTCGCGCACAGGATCGGCAGGACCGCGTTCTTGGCGCCGGAGATGCGGACCTCGCCCGCCAGCCGGGCGCCGCCCTCGACCAGGATCTTCTGCATCAGGCCGCCGCCTCGGCGGGCGTGACGGTGCGCAGGGACAGCGCATGGATCTCGCCGCCCATCCGGTCGCCGAGCGTGGCGTAGACCATCCGGTGGCGCGCCAGCGGCAGCTTGCCGGCGAAGGCGTCGCAGACCACGGTGGCCTCGAAATGGACGCCGTCGTCGCCCTGGACCGTGGCGCGGGCGCCGGGCAGGCCGGCCTCGATGAGTTCGCGGATCGTGTCGGGATTCATCATGGGGACGGCGCCGGGACGCCGGCGGGCAAAGCCGCCTAGAATGGCGGGCCAGTCTAACGGATGGACCTTCGCGCATGACGCCGGATGCGGCCCGACGCCAAGGCAGCGACGCGGACGACGCGGGGGCCGGCCGCGACTTCGCGGCCAGCGGACGACGCGTGCTCGACATCGAGACCCGGGGCCTTCAGGCCCTGTCCGGTCGACTCGACGGCGCCTTCTCCGCGGCGTGCCGGCACATGCTGGCCTGCCGCGGCCGCGTCGTGTGCATCGGCATGGGCAAGTCCGGGCACGTCGCGCGGAAGATCGCCGCCACGCTCGCTTCGACCGGCACGCCCGCCTTCTACGTCCACCCCGGCGAAGCGGCCCACGGCGACCTGGGCATGGTCACCGACGCCGACATGGTCCTTGCGCTTTCGTATTCGGGTGAGAGCGACGAGATCCTGTTGCTGCTCCCCGTGTTGCGGCGCCAGGGCAACGTGCTTGTCGCCATGACCGGCCGCCCCGGCTCCTCGCTGGCGCGCGAAGCGGACGTGCACCTGGACGTCAGCGTCCCCGCCGAGGCCTGCCCGCTCGACCTGGCGCCGACCGCCAGCACCACCGCGTCGCTGGCCATGGGCGACGCGCTCGCGGTCGCCCTGCTCGAGGCGCGCGGCTTCACCGCCGACGACTTCGCGCGGTCCCATCCCGCGGGTGCGCTGGGCCGGCGCCTGCTGCTGCACATCACCGACGTGATGCATGCCGGCGACGGGATCCCGGCCGTGGGCGCGGACGCCACGCTCAGCGAGGCGCTGGTGGAGATGAGCCGCAAGCGCCTGGGCATGACCGCGGTCGTCGACGGCGACGGGCGCCTGCTCGGCCTGTACACGGACGGCGACCTGCGCCGCACCCTCGACGACACGACGGTCGACCTGCGCGCGACCCGCGTGGGCGAGGTCATGACGCGCGACCCGCGCACGATCGACGCGGGCGCGCTCGCGGTCGAGGCCGCCCGCCTGATGGAGGCGCACAAGATCAACGCACTGCTGGTGGTGGACGGCGATCGGCGCGTGGTCGGCGCGCTCAACATTCACGACCTGTTGCGAGCCCGGGTGGTCTAAAGGCCGCCCCCGCGAATCGCCGCCCATGTCCTACGACCACCACGACGACTACCCCGCGGACGTCCGCGAGCGCGCCTCGCGCGTGCGGCTGGCCTGCTTCGACGTGGACGGGACGCTGACCGACGGCCGCCTCTACTTCGATGCCGACGGTCGGGAGATGAAGGCCTTCCACGTCCAGGACGGCCAGGGCCTCGCCCTCCTCCGGCGCGAGGGCATCGCGCTCGCATTCGTGACGGCGCGGCCCGGCGGCATTGCCGCGCGCCGCGGCGCGGAACTCGGCGCCGAGGTGCATGCCGAGGTCCGGGACAAGCTCGCCTGCGTCCGGGACATCGCCGGCCGCCTGGGCGTCACGCTCGGTGAAACCGCGTTCATGGGCGACGACCTGGCGGACCTGGGCGTGCTCGGCCACGTGGGATTCGCGGTCGCGCCGGGGGACGCGCACGCCTGGATCCGCGAGCGCGTCCACTGGCGCACCCAGGCCCGCGCCGGTCGAGGCGCGGTCCGCGAACTTTGCGATCTCGTGCTCGCCGCGCAGGGGCGCACCCAGGCCATCCTCGACGGCGCGTGCGGCGCCGGGGCGGGCGCATGATGGGCTGGCGCGGCGTGCTCGGGATGGTGCTGCTGGCGGCCGCGATCGCGTCCGGCTGGGCCGTCATCCGCCAACGCGCACCTGAACCGCAGGCGGGGCCGTCCAGCGGGCGTTCGGCCTATACGCTCTACGATTTCGAACTGCTCGTCCTCGACGACGCCGGCAAGGAGGCCTTCACCCTCCGGGCGCCAGAGCTCCAGCGACTGCCCGCCGGCGAAGCGCTCGAACTCACCGCGCCGGTCTTCCTGTTCCCCGCGCAAGCGGGCGGCGGGGCGCGCTGGCGCATGACCGCGCGCGAAGGCTGGGTCAGTCCGGGGGGCGACGAGGTGCGCCTCAAGCGCGAGGTGCGCGCGGAAGGGCCCGGCTCGGGCGGCGGACCGGCCACGCTGGAGACCGACCGGCTGACCGTGTTCCCGCGCACCGACAAGGCCCGGACCGACGCGCGCGTGCGGATCGTGGACGGGCGCACGACCATCCGGGGTCGCGGACTGGAAGTCGACCTCGCGACCCGACGCTATGCCCTGCTTGCCGACGTGGAGTCCCGTTATGTCCCATCCCGCTAGGTTGACCGTCGCACTCGTCGTCCTGTTCGCGCTGGCCGTCCCGCTGGACGGCGCGCAGGCGCGCTCCTCCGACCGCAACAAGGCCATGGAGATCGATGCCGGCGCGCAGTCCGGCTCGTTCGACAGCGACGCGGTCAACGTGCTCTCCGGCGGCGTGAACATCCGACAGGGCACGCTCGACATCGACGCGGCGCGCGCCGAGATCACGCTCGTCGGCGGCGATCCGACGCGCGCGGTGCTCACCGGCAGCCCGGTGACGCTCTCCCAGCAGATGGACGACGGCACGCCGATGACCGCGCGCGCGACCAAGGTCGACTACAACCTCCGCACGGAGGTCGTGGTGTTCACCGGCAACGTCCGCATCGAGCAGCCGCGCGGCACGATGGGCGGCGAGCGCATCGTCTACAACCTGCGCACCGGCCGGGTGGAGAGCGGTGGCGAGGGCAACGGGCGCGTGCGCATGCGGATCCTGCCACGCAACACCGGCGGCGACACGTCCGGCACCGAGGCCGACGAACCGGCGACCAGCGGGGACGAAGGCTGATGCTCGTCGCCGAGGGGCTGCGCAAGCGCTATCGCGCGCGCGAAGTGGTGCACGACTTCGGCCTCACGCTCGCGGCCGGGGAGGTCGTGGGCCTGCTGGGCCCCAACGGCGCCGGCAAGACGACCTGCTTCTACATGATCGTCGGGCTCGTGCCGGCGGACGCGGGCGCGATCGTGCTGGACGGCCGCGACATCACCTCCGAGCCGATGTACGTGCGCGCCCGGCTCGGCGTGGGCTACCTGCCACAGGAACCCTCGGTGTTCCGCAAGTTGAGCGTGGCCGACAACATCCGCCTCGTCCTCGAACTGCGCGAGGACCTGGATGCACAAGGCCGGGAGCGGGAACTGGCCAAGCTGCTGGACGAACTCCAGGTCGCCCACGTGGCCGACCAGCACGGCGCCAGCCTGTCCGGCGGCGAGCGCCGCCGCGTCGAGATCGCGCGCGCGCTCGCGGCCAATCCCCGGCTGATGCTGCTCGACGAGCCGTTCGCCGGCGTGGATCCGATTTCCGTCGGCGAGATCCAGCGCATCGTCCAGCACCTCAAGGACCGCGGGATCGGCGTGCTGATCACCGACCACAACGTCCGCGAGACCTTGGGTATCTGCGACCGCGCGTATATCCTCAACGAAGGCGGTGTCTTGGCGCAGGGGGCTCCCGAGGCGCTGCTGGCCAATCCCGACGTGCGCCGCGTGTACCTGGGCGAAGCGTTCCGGCTGTAGGACCGCGCCAGGGCGCGGTGCGGGGCCGGGCGTCCAGCCGGGCGGCCGGGGACCCCCTCCGCTCGCGTACTCATCCGACATGAAGCCCCGCCTGCAGGCCACCCTCGGCCAACAGCTGGTCATGACCCCCCAATTGCAGCAGGCGATCCGCCTGCTGCAGCTGTCGACGGCGGAACTCGAGGCGGAACTGACCGAGGCCGTGGAGACCAACCCCCTGCTCGACTGGGTCGAACCCGGCCAGGCGGTCACGGTGGACGGGCTCGCGGTGGACCGTCGCACGGGACACGACGGCCAAGGCGACCCGGGCGCGAACGGCGCCGACCCGGCCCCGCCGGACGGCGAGTGGCGGCTCGAGGACGGGGATGCATGGCAACCCCGGCTCGGTCCCGCGGACGTGTCGGACGACGACTTCTCGCCTGAGCAGGCGGCCCCCGACGACGACCTGCACGACCACCTGCTCTGGCAGCTGCACCTCTCGCACCTGTCGCCGCGGGACCGCGCCATCGGCGCCGCGCTGGTCGAGGCGATCGACGACGACGGCTACCTGCGCGAGCCGGTGGACGCGGTCGCGCGCATGCTCGCGGACGAGGGCGTGGCCGAACCGGAAGTGGTCGCGGTGCTGCGCTGCATCCAGTCCTTCGACCCGCCGGGCGTCGGCGCGCGCGACCTCGGCGAGTGCCTCCGGCTGCAGCTGGCGGTCCTCCCGGCCGACACCCCGCACCTCGAACTCGCCGCGCGCATCGCGTCCGGGCCACTCGAGCAATTGCCGAAGTCGGGGGTCGGCGGCCTGGCCGCGTCGCTGCGCCTGCCGGCGGCGGAGGTCGAGGCCGCGGTGGCGCTGCTGCGGAGCCTGGAGCCCCGCCCGGGCGCGGCCCTGTCGGCGCTGCCGACCGATACCTACGTCGTCCCCGACGTGGTCGTGTGGCGCCAGGGCGGCACGTGGCGCATCGCGCTGTCGTCCGACGCGCGGCCGCGCGTCGCGATCCACCGGGGTTACGAAGCCATGGCCGGTTCGGCCAGCGAGGCGGACGCGACCTACCTCAAGGGCCGCCTGCAGGAAGCGCGCTGGCTGCTGCGCAGCCTGGAGGCCCGCGCGCACACGCTGGTCCGGGTCGTGCGATGCCTCGTGCGGCAGCAGTCCGCCTTCCTCGAGTTCGGCGAGCAGGCACTGCGGCCCCTCACGCTCCGGGAGGTCGCCGCCGAGGTCGGCCTGCACGAATCGACGATCTCGCGTGCCGTGGCGCGCAAGTTCGTCCGCACGCCCCGGGGCACGATCCCGCTGCGCGCGTTCTTCGCCTCCGGCGTCGGCCACTCGGGCGAGGAATCCTCGAGTACCGCGATCCAGGCGATGATCCGGCGCCTGGTCGAGCACGAGGACCCGCGGAAGCCGCTTTCGGACGCACGCCTCGCGGACGCGCTCAAGGCCGCCGGCGTGCCGGTCGCCCGCCGCACCGTCGCGAAGTACCGGGAGGCGATCGGGCTGCCCTCCTCGCAGGACCGCCTGAGGATCTGAACGGCCGCGCGGCACGGCCGGGCGGGATATGCTGGTCGCCCGTTCGCGAGCCAGGAGGACGCATGCGCATCGAGACCCACGGCCAGCAGATCGAGGTCACGCCCGCCCTGCGCGACTACGTCGAGTCCAAGCTCTCGCGCCTCGGGCGACACTTCGACCATCCGTTCGACGTCCGCACCCAGCTCAGCCTCGACAAGCCCGACCATCGCGCCGAGGCCACCGTGAACCTGTCCGGCCGGACCCTGCACGCCGACGCCAGCGGCCGGGACATGTACGCCGCGATCGACCTGCTCGCCGACAAGCTCGACCGCCTGCTGATGAAGCACAAGGAAAAGATGGTCGACCACCATCGGGGCGAAGGCGTGGCCCGGACCGGCGAGTTCGGCTGACCGGGCCCGGGGGGATGGCGCTCGCCGACCTGCTTACCGCCGACAGGATCGTCATCCTCGTCGAGCCCGCGGACCGCGAGGACGTGCTGGACGCGGCCGCGCGCCTGCTCTCGGACGCCGCGCCCGCCACGACGGCGCAGATCGGCGACAGCCTGCGCGCCCGCGAGCGGCTCGGCAGCACGGCGATCGGGCATGGCATCGCGATTCCCCACGGCCGCACGGACGCCTTCGAACAGGCGCGCGGCGCGTTCCTGCGACTCGCCGACCCGGTCGATTTCGGCGCCGGCGACGGTGAGCCCGTGGACCTCGTCTTCGCGATGGCGGTGCCCAGGCATTTCACCCAGGAGCACCTGCAACTGCTTGCGGAACTCGCGCAGCGTTTCGCCGAGCCCGCGCTGCGCGAGGCGCTGCGGGCCGCCGGCGACGTCGAATCACTTCGGCGGGCCCTGCTCGGGCCGGGGGGACTCGCGGGGGGCGACGCCCGGTGACCGCGCAGATCAGCGCCCGCGAACTGTTCGACGAGCAGTCCGAGCGGCTCGGGTTGCGGTGGATCGCCGGCCAGCAGGGCGAACACCGCGTCCTGGAGGCCGTGCAGACGGTGGCGCGCAGGCCGTCGCTCGCCGGTTACCTCAACAAGATCTATCCCAACAAGGTGCAGATCCTGGGCACCGAGGAACTGGCGTGGCTCGACACGCTCGACTCCCGCCAGCGCTGGGAAACGATCGAGAAGATCATCCAGTTCCGCCCGCTCGCACTGGTGATCAGCAAGGGCCAGCCCGCGCCCGCCGACCTGGTGGAGGCGGCGGACGAATCCGACACGCCGTTGTGGGGCTCTCCGCGGCGCGGCCACGAGCTGCTCAACCACCTGCAGTACCACCTGGCGCGCAAGCTCGCGCCGCGCGTCACCCTCCATGGCGTCTTCATGGAGATCTATTCGATCGGCGTGCTCATCACCGGCGACGCGGGCGCCGGCAAGAGCGAGCTCGCGCTCGAGCTGATCACCCGCGGGCACCGGCTGGTCGCCGACGACGCGCCGGAGTTCACCCAGATCGCGCCGGACGTGCTCGACGGCACCTGCCCGGAAATGCTGCAGGACATGCTCGAGGTGCGCGGCCTGGGCGTGCTCGACATCCGCGAGATGTTCGGCGACACCGCGGTCAAGCGGAACAAGTACCTGCGCCTGATCGTGCACCTCACGCAGCCCGCGCTCGCGGCGGGCAACGGTGGCGACGGCGACGGGCTCGGCCGGTTGACCGGGGAGCTCGGCGCGCGCCGCGTGCTGGACCTCGACGTGCCGACGATCACCCTGCCCGTGATGCCCGGCCGCAACCTCGCGGTGCTGGCCGAGGCCGCCGCGCGCACGCACATCCTCCGCGCCAAGGGCGTGGACCCGGCCGCCGCCTTCATGGCGCGGCACAGCCATTTCCTCGAGCGCGGCGGCGAATGATGCCCGGCGAATCCCCCGGTCCCGCGCGCCCCGCGCAGTCCCCCACGCTCATCGTGGTGAGCGGCCTGTCCGGCTCCGGCAAGTCGGTCGCCCTCAACACGCTCGAGGACCTGGACTTCTACTGCGTAGACAACCTGCCGGCGGAGCTGTTGCCGCAATTCGTCCGCGGCGCGCTCGGCGGCGACGGGACGGCGCCTCGGCTGGCGGTCGGCATCGACGTGCGCAACCGCCACTCGGACCTGTCCAGCATCCCGGAATGGCTGTCGGCGGTCGGCGCGATGGGCCTGGATCCGCGCCTGGTGTTCTTCGACACGCGCGACGAGGTCCTGCTCAAGCGCTACGCGGACACGCGGCGCCGCCACCCCCTGAGCCACCTCGGCCTGTCGCTCGCCGACGCGATCTCGCTGGAACGCCAGGTGCTCAAGCCGCTGCGCCAGCTGGCGGACGTGGTCATCGACACCAGCGACCTCAACGTCCACCAGATGCGCCGCCAGGTGATCACCGAGTTCGGCCTGGGCCAGGCCGCCGCGGTGTCGCTGCTGTTCGAGTCTTTCGCCTACAAGCGCGGCGTGCCGCCGGAAGCCGACTTCGTGTTCGATGCGCGCGCGTTGCCCAATCCGCACTGGAACGCGCGGCTGCGTCCCCTCTCCGGGCGCGACGCCGAGGTCCGCGAGGCGCTCGACGCCGACGGGGACGTGCGCAGGTACGTGGCGCAGGTCGCCGGCTTCCTCGATACCTGGCTGCCGCGGCTGCAGTCCGATACCCGCAGCTACGTGACCGTCGCCTTCGGCTGCACCGGCGGCCGGCACCGCTCGGTCTATCTCGCCGAGCACCTCGCCGCGCATTTCCGGGACGCGGGCTGGGACGAGGTCGCGACCCACCATCGCGAGCTCGACTGACCGCCGTCTCCGGCGCGATGCGCGCCGCAGGCAGCCGCGCCCGCTCCCCGACTCCGCCGCGCTCTGCTAAGTTTCCGGGATGTCCGTCGGCATCCTCCTCATCACCCACGAAGGCATCGGCCCGGCCATGCTCGCGGTGGCCACCCGCCTGCTGCGCCAGCTGCCGCTGCGCGCCGAGGCGCTGGAAATCCCGTTCGACGCGGACCCGGACGCCCTGTTGCCGCAGGCCAGCGCGGCGCTGCGGCGGGTGGACGGCGGCCAGGGCGTGCTGGTGCTGACCGACCTGTACGGGGCGACGCCCAGCAACCTTGCCGCGCGGCTCTCGCGCCTCGGCACGCCCGTCCGCCGCGTCGCGGCGCTCAGCCTGCCGATGCTGCTGCGGGTGATGAACTACGCCGAACTCGAACTCGACGAACTGCCCCCGGTCGCCGCGGCCGGCGCCCGCAACGGAGTGATCCATGACGACGCCTGAAACCACCTGCGTGGAGCGCGAGCTCCAGGTGGCCAACCGGCTGGGCCTGCATGCGCGCGCCACCGCGAAGCTCGTGCAGGTGCTGTCCGGGTACCGGTGCGAGGCGACCCTCTCGGCCAAGGGCCGCGAGGTGAACGCCAAGAGCATCATGGGCGTGATGCTTCTCGCCGCCGGCCAGGGCAGCACCGTCGTGTTGCGCGTGGAGGGCGAGGACGCGCTGCCCGCCGCGGACGCGGTCGCGGACCTGTTCGAACGCCGCTTCGACGAGGACGCCTGATGCGGGGCGGCACCGCGCCCCGGGGCGGTCGCGCATGAGGCAGGCGTTCGCCGGACAGGGCGCCTCCAAGGGCAGCGCGCTGGGCAGCGCGCGCGTGCGCCTGCCGCACGTGCTGGACGTCGTCGAGCAGACGATCCCGGGGGATGCCGTCGACGCCGAGATCGCGCGCCTGCACGGGGCGATCGCCAGCGTCCGCGAGGAGATGCACGGCCTGCGCGAGCGACTGCACGGGGCGCTCGCGCAGGAGATCGGCGAGTTCCTCGACCTGCATGCGCTGCTGCTCGACGACCCGGAACTGCTCCAGGGGCTCGACACCCTCGTCCGCGAGCACCGCTATGGCGCGGACTACGCGCTGCGCGTGCACCGCGACCGGCTGGCGGCGGTGTTCGAGGGCATGGACGATGCGTACCTGCGCAGCCGCCTGGAGGACATCGACCAGGTCATGGGGCGCATCCACGCGGCGCTCCACCGCCGCGACGCGGCGTTGCAGGGCGTGGCCGGCGAGATCCTGGTCACCGACGCCGTCGCGCCCGCGGAACTCGCGCAGCTCCAGGCGCAGGGCGTGCTCGCCGTGGTCACCGCGACCGGCAGCGCCCTGTCCCACAGCGCGATCCTCGCGCGCAGTCTCCACCTGCCACTGGTGACCGGTGTCGCGCACGTGCTCCAGCACGTCAACGACGGCGACGTGCTGGCGGTCGACGGCGAGGCCGGCACGGTCGTCGTCGAGCCGGACGCGGACGACCTTCGCGCCCACCGGCGCCGCGTGCGCGAGCTGCGTCGCGAGCGCAAGCAGCTCAACCGCCTTCGCCGCGAACCGACGGTGACGCTCGACGGCGTCGACGTGAAGCTCTGGGCGAACGCCGAATCGCGCGAGGACGTCGCCGAGGCGCACGCGCTGGGCGCGGCCGGCATCGGCCTGTACCGCACCGAGTTCCTGTTCCTGGAGGGGGACACGCTCCCGGACGAAGAGGCCCAGTTCCGCGCCTACCGCGACCTGGTGCTCGGCATGACCGGCCGGACGGTCACCATCCGGACGCTGGACCTCGGGGCCGACAAGGCCGACCGCACGGGCCTTGCGCTGGCGAACGAACCCAATCCTGCACTCGGCGTGCGCGGCGTGCGGCTTTCGCTCGCCAGGCCCGGCCTGCTCGAGACCCAGCTGCGGGCGATCGTCCGAGCGTCCGGCTACGGGCCGGTGCGCATCCTCGTGCCGATGGTCGGCGAGCGCGGCCAGTTGCTGGCGGTGCGCGACCTGCTCGAGCGCGTGACGGACGACCTGCGCGGCGGGGGACACGCGATCGCCGAGCGACTGCCGCTCGGCGCCATGATCGAGGTGCCGGCCGCCGCCCTGGCCCTGCCCGCCTTCATCGACCTCGTGGATTTCCTGTCGATCGGCACCAACGACCTGGTCCAGTACATGCTCGCCGCCGACCGCAACAACGAGGCGCTGGGCGAGCTCTACTCGCCGTTGCACCCGGCGGTGCTGCGCGTGCTGCGCGACGTCATCGCGACGGGCGCGCGCCGGGGGCGCCCGGTGGCGGTGTGCGGCGAGATGGCCGGCGACCCGCGCCTGGTGCCGCTGCTCCTGTCGCTGGGCCTGCGGGAGTTCAGCCTGCACCCGTCGACGATGCTGGAGATGCGCCAGGCGATCCGCTCGCTCGACCTCGGCCGCCTGGCCACGCGGTCGTCCGCCCTGCTGCGCGCCCGTGACCGCGGCGCGATCGAACGCTGGCTCGGGTCGACCGCGCCCGCCCCCGCCGCCGACGGCGCCACCGGTTCCAGTGCGCGGAAACGCGGGCGATAATCCCGCCATGAACACCTGACCCGGTCGCATCCGTCCCTGCGGATGCGCTCGCCCGCCCGGAGCGCCGCATGGCCGATGCCGTCCGCCACGACAAGACCGCGCGCCAGCTGCGCCTGCTGTCGGACGCGCTGGACAGCGGCCGCCTGGGTCCGGTCCGCCGGCTGGTCAACACGCTCTCGCCGGCCGAGATCGGCAACCTCCTCGAGTCGCTGCCCCCGGCCAAGCGCACGATCGTGTGGGGCCTGGTCGACGCGGAGGACGACGGCGAGGTGCTGGTCCACGTCGGCGACGAGGTCCGCGAGAGCCTGCTGGCGGAGATGGACCCGGACGAGATCGTCGCGGCGGTCGAGGACCTGGACATCGACGACCTCGCCGACCTGGTCGAGGACCTGCCGGACACGGTCATCGACGAGGTCCTCAAGTCGATGGACCGCGAGAACCGCGAGCGGCTGGAGCAGGCGCTGTCCTACCCGGAGGACACCGCCGGCCGCCTGATGAACCCGGACGTGGTGACGGTGCGCTCGGACACCACGGTCGACGTCGTCCTGAGGTACCTGCGGCTGCGCGGCGAGCTGCCCGAGCACACCGACCACCTGTACGTGGTGAGCCGGCGCCACCAGCTGCTCGGCTGGGTCGCGCTGCAGGACCTGGTCACCAGCGAGCCCTCCACGCCGATCAACCGGCTGATCGACGACAGCCTGACCGCGCTGCGCATCGACGAATCCGCCGAGGAAGTCGCACGACAGTTCTCCGACCACGACTGGGTGTCCGCCCCGGTGGTGGACGACGGCAATTTCCTGCTCGGGCGGATCACCATCGACGACGTCGTCGACATCATCCGCGAGCAGGCCGAGCACCAGGCGCTGGGCGCCGCCGGCCTGGACGAGGACGACGACCTGTTCAGCCCGGTGCCGCGCGCCGCGCGCCGCCGCGCGGTCTGGCTCGGGATCAACCTGGCCACGGCATTCCTCGCCTCGTGGGTGATCGGCCGGTTCGAGGGCACGCTGGCGCAGATCGTGGCGCTGGCGGTGCTGATGCCGATCGTCGCCAGCATGGGTGGCGTCGCGGGCACGCAGACCCTCACCCTGATGGTCCGCGGCCTGGCGCTCGGCCAGGTCGGCACCGGCAACCTGCGCGCGCTGCTGGCCAAGGAGGCCTCGGTCGGCGTGCTCAACGGCGCGGCGTGGGCCGTGGTCGTGGGCACGGTGGCGGCGCTGTGGTTCGGGGACGCGATGCTGGGCGGCGTGATCGCGGGCGCGATGATGATCAACCTGGTCGTCGCGGCCCTCGCCGGCGTGCTCGTGCCGCTGGTGCTGCGGCGCATGCGGGTGGACCCGGCGCTCGCCGGCGGCGTCGTGCTGACCACGGTCACCGACGTGGTGGGTTTCCTGAGCTTCCTCGGCTTGGCGACGCTGGTGCTGCTGCGCTGATCAGCCCAGCAGGGCCTCCAGCACCGCCATCCGCACCGCCACGCCGTTCGCCACCTGCCGAAGCACGAGGGACCGGGGGCCGTCGGCCACGTCGTCGTCGATTTCCACGCCGCGGTTCATCGGACCCGGATGCATCACGACCGCGTCGGGCGCGGCCTGGCGGAGGCGTTCCGCCGTCAGTCCGTAGTCCCGGTGGTAGGCCTCGAGCGAGCCGACCAGGCCCTCCTCCATCCGCTCGCGCTGCAGGCGCAGCATCATCACCGCATCGACGCCGCGGAGCGCATCGTCGAGCGCGTCGAAACGGCGGCAGCCTTCGAGCGTGCCGTCGTCGGGGAGCAGGGACGCGGGGCCGCAGACGCGGATCTCGCCGGCGCCGAGGGTGCGGAGCGCGTGCAGGTCGCTGCGCGCCACGCGCGAATGGCGGATGTCCCCGACCACCAGCACGGTCATGCCGCCGAAATCGTCGCCCTTGGCCTGGCGCAGCGTGAGCATGTCCAGAAGGCCCTGCGTCGGATGCGCGCTGCGGCCGTCGCCCGCGTTGACCAGATGCGTCCCGTCGCCCGCCGCCGCGGCGAGCGCGGCCACCGCCCCGTCCTCGCGGTGGCGGACGACGAATCCGCGCACGCCCATCGCCTCGAGCGTGCGCAGCGTGTCGATCGCGCTCTCGCCCTTGCTGGTCGAGGAGGTGGAGGCGTCGAACGACAGCACGTCCGCGCCAAGGCGCATGCCGGCCAGCTGGAAGCTGCTGCGCGTGCGCGTGGAGGGCTCGAAGAACAGGGTGCACACGGCCTGCCCCGCCAGTCGCGCGCGCAGCGCGGGCTCGCGGGTGTTCTCCGCCATCCACTGGGCGCGGTCGAGCAACTGGAGGAGGACGTCCCTGGGCAGCCCGTCCAGGGTGAGGAGGTGCCGGAGGCGGCCGTGCGCGTCGAGTTGTTCGGTCATGGGCATCGGTTGGTGGGCGTGCATGCGCGTCAGTCGACCGCGGTGGCGTCGCCGGGGGCGTCGAGCCATCGCTCGACGATGACCGCGGCGGCGATGGCGTCGAGGGCCGCCGCGTCGCGACGCCGGCGACGGCCCTGCGCACGGTCGTCGGCGAACCGGTGGGCGGCCTCGATCGAACTGCTCCGCTCGTCGACCATCACCACCGGCAGGCGATAGCGTCCGCGCAGTGCCTTCGCGAACGCGCGCGCGCGATCCCGGATCGGCTGGTCGCCGCCCTCCAGCGTCATGGGGTCGCCCACGACCAGGCCGTCCGGGCGCCACTCGCGCCGCAGCCGGTCGATCGCGCCCCAGTCCGGGCCCGCGCCGTGCACGTCGACGACCGCCAGCGCGCGGGCACCGCTGCCGAAGGCGCTGCCCACCGCCACGCCGATGCGGCGTGCACCGACGTCGAAGCCCAGCACGGTGCCGTCGCGGCGGATCCCTTCGGGGCCGGGGCCGGGCGCGCCCTCGCTCATGCGTGCCCGCTGTAGTCCGCGACCCGCGTCATGTCCACGCCGATGCGCCCGGCGGCGTCCTGCCACCGCGCCTCCAGCGGCACGTCGAACAGGAGGTCGGCGGCGACCGGCGCGGTCAGCCAGCTGTTGTCCACCAGCTCCTGTTCCAGCTGCCCGGCGCCCCATCCCGCGCAGCCGAGCGCGACGATCGCGTGCGCGGGCCCGGTGCCGGCGGCGATCGCCTCCAGGACGTCGCGGGAGGTGGTCACCGCCAGGTCGTCGCTGATGCGCAGCGTCGAGTCCCAGTCGCGCCCGCCGTCGTGCAGCACGAAGCCGCGCTCGGGGTGGACCGGTCCGCCGGACAGCACCTGTTGCGCGCACAGCGCGGCGTCGGGACAGGGGATGTCCATCTGGCTGAGGACGTCGCCGAGGTTGTATTCGGACGGCCGGTTGACGACCACGCCCATGGCGCCGTCCGCATCGTGCTGGCAGACCAGCGCGACGCTGCGCGCGAAATGGGGGTCGCCGAGCGCGGGCAACGCGATCAGGACCTGGTTGGCGAGGAAGTCGGCCGACGACATGGCGGGGATTCTAGCGCGCAGGCGTCGACGGACGCTGCACGCGCCGGGCGTAGGATGGCCGCTTCCTTCAGGAGGGAGCGCCCCCATGCGCCAGCCAGGACCACCCGCCGCCGTCCGACCGCGCGCCCTGCTCGCCGCGCTGGTCGCCACCCTCGCGCTCGCGGCCTGCGACCGGGACGCGCCCGCGACCTCGCAGGCGGCACCGGAACCCGCGTCCGGCGCGGACACGGCGTCGTACGCACAGCAGCACGCCAACGACTACGCGGTCGTCCCGCTGACCGCAGACCTGTCGGCCTTCGACGAGGACGGCAAGCGCATGATCGCCCACCTGGTGCAGGCCTCGCAGGTGATGGACGACATCTACTGGCGCCAGTCCTGGGATGGCGACCGCGAGGCGCTGCTCGCCAGCGCGCCGGACGCGGCGACCCGCGACCTGGTGACCTGGAACTTCGGCCCGTGGGACCGGCTCAACGAGGACACGCCGATCCTCGAGGACATCGGCCCGCGCCCGCCCGGCGGCATGTTCTACCCGCCGAACATGACCCGCGAGGAGTTCGAGGCCGCGGACCTGGACGACAAGACGTCCTGGTACACGCTCCTGCGCCGGGACGACGCCGGCGAGCTCGTCACCGTGCCGTACCACGAGGCCTATGCGGAGGACCTGCAGCGTGCCGCGCGGCACCTGCGCGCCGCGGCCGACGTCAGCGCCGACGCGCAATTCGCCGACTACCTGCGCATGCGCGCCGACGCGCTGCTGGACGACGACTTCCAGCCCAGCGACATGGCGTGGATGGACATGAAGTCGAACCCGGTCGACGTCGTGATCGGCCCGATCGAGAGCTACGACGACCAGCTGTTCGGCTACAAGGCCGCGTACGAGGGCCTGGTGCTGATCAAGGACATGGACTGGAGCGAGCGGCTGGCCCGCTACGCCGGCTACCTGCCCGAGCTCCAGGAAGGGCTTCCGGTGGACGCGCGCTACCGCGCCGAGACGCCGGGGTCGGATGCCGACCTCAACGCGTACACCGTCGTGTACTACGGCGGCAACGCGAACGTCGGCGGAAAGACGATCGCCATCAACCTGCCCAACGACCCGGAGGTCCAGCTCGCCAAGGGCACGCGGCGCCTGCAGCTCGAGAACGTCATGCGCGCGAAGTTCGACCGGATCATGGTCCCGATCGCCAACGAACTGATCGCGCAGGACCAGGTCGAGCACGTCACCTTCGACGCCTTTTTCCAGAACACCATGTTCCACGAGGTCGCGCACGGCCTGGGCATCAAGAAGGTGCTCGACGGCTCGGGCACGGTGACCGACGCGCTCAAGGACCAGGCGTCGAGCTTCGAGGAGGGCAAGGCGGACATCCTCGGGCTGTACATGGTCGATTCGCTGGCGCGTCGCGGGCTGCTGGACGACGACTCCGGGACCGCGCCTGAAGAGGCGGCCGTCCGCGACCGGCTGATGGACAACTACGTGACGTTCCTGGCCGGGATCATGCGCTCGGTGCGCTTCGGCGCGGGCTCGGCCCACGGCAAGGCGAACATGGTGCGATTCAACTTCTTCGCCGAGCGCGGCGCCTTCGTGCGCGATCCGGAGACGGGCCGCTACAGCGTCGACTTCGAGAAGATGCGCGAGGCCACCAACGAACTGGGCGGCCGCCTGCTGACGATCCAGGGCGACGGCGACTACACGGCCGCCGTGGCGCTGACCGAGCAGATGGGCAACGTCGGCCCGGAGCTTGCGGGGGATCTCAAGCGCCTGGAGCAGGCCGACATCCCGATCGACATCCGCTTCGAGCAGGGCCTGGAAACGCTCGGCCTTGCGGCGTATGCCGGCGATCCGAGTGCGCCCGGGGATGGCGCCGGAGCGGACGCGGCGACCGATGGCGCCGATCCGGCAGCGGAGGGCGAGGCATCCGCGGATCCACCCGACGCGGACTGAGTCCACGCGGAGGGCCGGAACGGAAGAGGCCGGGCATCCGCCCGGCCTCCTTCTTTCCGGAAAAGGCGCCGAAGTCAGCGGACCTCCGCCACCTCCACGCCGTCCAGTCCCTGCGCCAGCGTCTTGGCGTCGCCGCCCTGGGCAAGCTTGATGCGCAGGCGCACCTCGTTGGCGGAGTCGGCGTAGCGCAGCGCGTCCTCGTAGGAGATCTCGCCGGCCTGGTACAGCTCGAACAGGCTCTGGTCGAAGGTCTTCATGCCGAGGTTGGTGGATTCCTTCATCACTTCCTTGAGCTTGTGGATCTCGCCGTCGCGGATGTAGTCCTGCACCAGCGGCGTGCCGAGCAGGATCTCCATCGCCACGCGCCGCCCCTTGCCGTCGGGCGTGGGGATCAGCTGTTGGGCGACCACGCCCTTGAGGTTGAGCGACAGGTCCATCAGCAGCTGGCCGCGCCGGTCCTCGGGGAAGAAGTTGATGATGCGGTCCATCGCCTGGTTGGCGTTGTTGGCGTGCAGGGTGCACAGCACCAGGTGGCCGGTCTCGGCGAAGGCGATGGCGTGGTCCATGCCCTCCCGGGTGCGCACCTCGCCGATCATGATCACGTCCGGCGCCTGGCGCAGCGTGTTCTTGAGCGCGTTCTCCCAGCTGTCGGTGTCGATGCCGACCTCGCGCTGGGTGATGATGCAGCCCTCGTGCTTGTGCACGAACTCGATCGGGTCCTCGATCGTGATGATGTGGCCGGTGGAATTCTGGTTGCGGTAGCCGATCATCGCGGCGAGCGAGGTGGATTTACCGGTGCCGGTCGCGCCGACGAAGATGATGATCCCGCGCTTGGTCATCGCCAGCGTCTTGATGATCGGCGGGAGGTTGAGTTCCTCGACCGTCGGGATCTTGGTCTCGATCCGGCGCAGCACCATGCCCACCTGGTTGCGCTGGTAGAAGCAGCTCACGCGGAAGCGACCCACGCCGGCCACGCCGATCGCGAAGTTGCACTCGTGGGTCTTCTCGAACTCCTCGCGCTGCGGCGGCGTCATGACGTTGAGCACCAGGTCGCGCGCCTGCTGCGGCGTCAGCGCGTTCTGGGTCACCGGCTGGATCTTGCCGTGGACCTTCATGGACGGCGGCATGCCCGCGGTGATGAACAGGTCCGACGCCTTCTGGTGCGCCATCAGCTTGAGGAACGAGGTGAAGTCGATGCTGCTCATAGGACGTTCTCCGCGGGCCCGGCCCGCCTGGTGGCATGCGGTGCCTGGATGCACCGCCCGGATCCAGTCGCTTGCGGCTGGATCCGGAGCCGGTTCCGGGCATGTACCGGAACCGGATCGTCGGGGTCGGGCAGGATGCCCGATCCCCGACTGCAATCATTCGAAGAGGCGCTTGTCCTTGGCGTACTCGCGCGCCTGGGGCTTCATGATCATGCCGCGCTTGACCAGGTCCTGCAGGTGCTGGTCGAGCGTCATCATCCCGACGTTCTGGCCGGTCTGGATCGCCGAGTACATCTGCGCGACCTTGTCCTCGCGGATCAGGTTCCGGATGGCCGGCGTGCCGACCATGATCTCCCACGCCGCGGTGCGGCCGCCGCCCACCTTCTTGAGCAGCGCCTGGCTGATCACCGCGCGCAGCGACTCGGACAGCATCGAGCGCACCATCGGCTTCTCGCCCGCGGGAAACACGTCGATGATGCGGTCGATGGTCTTGGCGGCGCTGGAGGTGTGCAGCGTCGCGAACACCAGGTGGCCCGTCTCCGCCGCGGTCAGCGCCAGGCGGATGGTCTCGATGTCGCGCATCTCGCCGACCAGGATGTAGTCCGGGTCCTCGCGCAGCGCCGAGCGCAGCGCCTCGTTGAAGCCGTGGGTGTCGCGGTGCACCTCGCGCTGGTTGATCAGGCACTTCTGCGCGGTGTGCACGAACTCGATCGGGTCCTCGATGGTGAGGATGTGCCCGTACTCGTTCTTGTTGATGTGGTCGACCATCGCCGCCAGGGTGGTCGACTTGCCCGAGCCGGTCGGCCCGGTGACCAGGATCAGGCCCTGCGGCTGGTCGATCAGTTCCTTGAACACCCGCGGGCAACCCAGGTCCTCGAGGGTCAGCACCTCCGAGGGCACCGTCCGGAAGACCGCGCCGGCGCCGCGGTTCTGGTTGAACGCGTTGACGCGGAACCGGGCCAGGCCCGGGATCTCGAACGAGAAGTCGACCTCCAGGAACTCCTCGTAGTCGCGCCGCTGCTTGTCCGACATGATGTCGTAGACCAGCGCGTGCACCTGCTTGTGGTCCAGCGCCGGGATGTTGATCCGGCGCACGTCGCCGTCCACCCGGATCATGGGCGGCAGGCCCGCGGACAGATGCAGGTCCGAAGCCTTGTTCTTGACCGAGAACGCCAGAAGTTCGGCGATGTCCATGCGTGCTCCCCCGCACCGAGACGTTGTGATGCCCCCGCGGCACGACGCCCGTTGGCGTCGGCGCGACCCCGCGGGCAGTATAGCGCCCGGAAATGAGCGCCCCGCCGCCACCGCAAGCCCTCCGCCCGGACCCTGGGTCCGCGCTGCACGGCGTCCTGCAACGGATTGATAACGCCGCGCGCGCGGCGGGCCGGCCAGCCCCCCGATTGTTGGCGGTCGCCAAGACCCGGTCCGCGACCGAGGTCGCGGAACTGGCGCTTGCCCTGCACGCCGCCGGGCGGGACGTGCTGGTCGGCGACAACTACGTCCAGGAGGCCCTCGCGCGGCGCGCGGCGCTCGGCGACGCCCTGGCCGGGGTCCCGGTCGAGTGGCACCTTGTCGGCCACCTGCAGTCCAACAAGGCGCGCGACGCCGCGGACGCCTTCGACTGGGTCCAGTCGATCGACCGGCCGAAGATCGCCACGTCGCTCGCCCGCCACCGCAGCGCGGATGCGCCCCTGGACGTGCTGCTGCAGGTGAACGTGGACGACGAGCCGGGCAAGGCCGGATGCACCGCGGATGCGCTTCCGGGGTTGGCGGACACGGTGGCCGGGCTGCCGGCCCTCCGGCTGCGCGGACTGATGGCGATCCCCGCGCCGCGCGACGACCCGGACGCGATGCGCCCTGCGTTCGCGCGCTGCCGCGTCCTGTTCGAACGGCTCGCGCGCGACCACGCGTCGGTCGACACGCTGTCGATGGGCATGAGCGACGACTTCGAGGTGGCCATCGCGGAAGGAGCCACGCTCGTGCGCATCGGCACCGCCCTCTTCGGCCCGCGCGACTGACGACGCCTGCGCCTCGGCGCGGCGGGGACTAGACTGGCAGGTCGATCCATTCCGCGAGGACGTCCATGGCACAGCCGCCCGCGTGCATCCATGCCTTCGACCGGCCCGTCGCCTTCATCGGCGGCGGCAACATGGCCCGCAGCCTGATCGGCGGGCTGCTGGCCCGGGGCACGCCCCCCGGTTCCATCCATGTCGCCGACCCGTCGGAAGCACAGCGCAAGGCGCTGTCGAGCGAGTTCGGCGTGCAGGTGCACGCGGACAACGCCGACGCCGCCGGCGCGGCCGACGTGTGGATGCTGGCGGTCAAGCCGCAGGTGATGCGCCAGGCCTGCGAGGCGCTGGCCGCGACCGCCCGCGAGCGGCGGCCGACGGCGGTGTCGATCGCCGCGGGCATCACGTCGGCGCAGATCGCGCGCTGGCTGGGCGACGCGGACGGCGCGCGGCAGGCCGTCGTGCGCACGATGCCGAACACGCCCGCATTGCTCGGCGCCGGCGTCAGCGGGCTGTACGCCAACGCCGCCGTCGACGACGCGGGCCGCACGGTCGCCGAAGCGCTGATGGCCTCGGCGGGCGAAACCGTCTGGGTCGACGACGAGGCGCTGATGGACGCGGTGACCGCGGTGTCCGGCAGTGGTCCCGCCTACGTGTTCCTGCTCGCCGAGGCGATGCAGGCCGCGGGCGAGGCGGAAGGGCTGCCGGCCGAGGCCGCGCGTCTGCTCGCGTCGCAGACCATCCTGGGTGCGGCACGCATGCTCACCGAGGGCGACGAACCGGCCGACGCATTGCGCCGCCGGGTCACGTCGCCGGGCGGGACGACGCAGGCCGCGATCGAAACCTTCGAGTCGGGCGGGCTGCGCGAACTGGTGGCCAAGGCGGTCCACGCGGCGCGCGTGCGCGGTCGGGAACTGTCGGAGGCCAATGCATGAACCTGCCGCGCCTGCCCGCCGGTGCCCTCCTGCTCGCGGCGATCGCGACGCTCTCGGCCTGCGGCGGCGAGCGTCCCGAACCCGCGCGACCCGTCGACGCGGCGCCGGCGCAGGCCTCGGTGCGCGTGGGCGACGTGACGCTGCGCGCCAACGTCGTCGAGACCGGCACGCTGGGCGAAGAGGTCGCGCGCCGCTACGGCATCGAGCGCAGGCCCGGCGTGGCGCTGCTGTTCGTCGGCGTGCGGCGTGGCGACGGCGCCGGCGAGCAGGCGCTGCCCGCGCGGGTCAGCGCGACCGTGACCGACCTGCGTGGCAACACCCGCCCCGTCGCGCTGCGCGAGCTGCGCAGCGGCGAGGGCGACGCGGCACTCGTCGACTATGCGGGCACGGTCGAGTACGCGCCGCCGGAGACCCTGCGCTTCGACATCGAGGCCGACTGGGGCGCGGCGCGGCGCGGCGAACTGCAGTTGCAGCGCGACTTCGGGCGTCCCTGACGCCGCGGGGGACATCACAACCCGTCGCAATCCACGCCCGGCTGCGGCGGTGCGTCCTCCAGTTCCCGCGCGGTCGCCTCCAGGCTGCCACGCCAGCGTCCGTCCACCGGCGTCGCCGCGAGCGTGTCGGCGATGATGCGTCGCGCACGCGCAGGGCAACCCAGTTCGCCGAGCACGCTCGCATAGTTGTTGCCGAGCACGGGGTCGCCCGGGGAGAAACCGAGCCCGTCGCGGAAGTGGCGCGCGGCCGCCGCGACGTCGCCCCTGGCATGGGCCTGGTTGCCCAGCGCGAGGTGCACGCGTGGCTCGCGCGGCCACCGCCGCAGCGCGGCGGCATAGGCCGGCGCCGCGGCGTCGGCACCCGCCACGGCCTCGAAATCCGCGACCGCGGACAGGTACCCCGCCGGGGTCGCGCGCGCGGGCAACTCGCCGGGGCGGAGCGCCACCAGGCCCCAGCGCCCGGCCCAGTCCCAGGTCCGCAGGAAGGAGGGCGCCTTCACCTCCAGGCCTTCGGTCGTGCCGCTGTTGAGCAGCATCCGGTTCCGGGCGGGATCCGCGCCCACGAGCACCGCGTAGTGCCACTTGGGCACGGTCCGCGTGAGCAGGTTCTGCAGCACGAGGACCGGCCGACCGGCCTGCAGCTCCGCCAGCAGGGCATCCGGCGTCGCCTCGACCTCGAACGGGATGCGGCCGGCCCGCCGCGTGGCACCGACGAGCTCCAGCTGCAGGCTGCCCCGGCGCCCGGGGAGGTAGACGCGCGGCGCGAGCGCGTCCGGGTGCGTGTCCACGCCGCTCTCGCCCAGCAGGCCCGCCAGGGCCGCCGGGCCGCACTGGTACTCGGTCTGGGGATGGAACGGCGCGTCGAGCCGCACGGCCCCCGGCGAACCGGGCGGCATCGCGTCGGCGAGGTCGATCGACGGATTGATCGTCGCGCATCCCGTGCACGCGAACGCGGCGGCGAGGACCGCCGCCGCGATGTTCCGCCGGAGCGACCTCACATCCGGTTGAAGATGTTGATGACGCCGGTCAGCTCGAGGATCAGCAGCACAACGAACACCACGCCGATCACGACCAGGACGCCGTCGCCGCCCGCGGGCAGGCGATCGAGTTCACCCTGCAGGCGGACCAGCTCGGAATCGCTCAGCGAGGCGATCCGTCCGTCCACCTCGAGCGGGTCGGCGCCGAGCTGCACCATGGCCTGGCGCACGTCGTCGCGCGCGAGCGTGGCGCGGACCTCGCCCTCGGCCACGGCGCGCATCTCGGCCGACAGGGCCTCCTGGGTGCCGATGACCGCGGCGGACACGGCGCCGCTGTAGCCCGAGAAGACGAGCGACACGACGAGCAACGGAACCAGCACGAACTTGCGCAACATGGCGACTCCTCCCTTGCGATGCGCCCCGGACCGGGCCTTCGCCGTATGCCACGACCGGCGTGAAGGCGCCGCAGCTATCCGTGGCGACGCGCCCACGCGGAGACGATCCGCGCGATGTCCCCCACGCCGTCGGTCAGCGCGGCCGGCCCAGGCTGCAGGATCCGCGGCGACTTGACCTCGTGGAGCTCGCCGTCGCGCACGGCGGGGATGCCGCTCCATCCGGGGCGCGCGGCCACCTTCGAAGGCTGGAACTTCTTGCCGCACCAGGAGCCGAGGATGATGTCCGGCGCACGCGCGACGACCTCCCCCGGGTCCGCGAGGATCCGGTCGCGCGCGAGCGGCTCTGCCGCGCGTTCCGGGAAGACGTCGTCGCCGCCGGCGATGCGGACGAGCTCGGCCACCCACTGGATGCCCGTGATCAGCGGATCGTCCCACTCCTCGAAGTACACCTTCGGGCGCCGGGTCAGGCGGGCCGCGTCGCGCTCGATGGCGTCGAGTCCGCGGGCGAGCGCGTCCGCATACGCCTCGGCCTCCCGCGCCTGGCCGACGAGGGCGCCGAGGCGCCGCACGTAGTCGAGGATGCCGGCCACGCTCCGGTGGTTGGCGATCCAGACCTCCACGCCGCGGCGGACCAGTTCGGCCGCGATGTCGGCCTGGATGTCGGAGAAGCCGACCGCGAAGTCCGGGCGCAGTTCGAGGATCCGGTCGATCTTCGCGCTGGTGAACGCGCTGACCTTCGGTTTCTCCCTGCGCGCCTGCGACGGCCGCACGGTGAAGCCGCTGATGCCCACGATGCGGTCCTGCGCGCCCAGTGCGTACAGGACCTCGGTCGGTTCCTCGGTGAGGCAGACGATGCGCCGCGGTCCGGGGCCGCCCGCGGTCACGGATACAGCATCCGCGTGACCCAGACCCCGCCGCGGTCGCGCTCGTAGAGCCGGCGCTCGTGCAGGCGGTGGTCGGCGCCGAACCAGAACTCGAAGCACTGGGGCCGCACGCGGAGGCCGGTCCAGCGCGGCGGGCGCGGGACGTCGCGACCCTCGAATTCGAGCTCCACCCGCGCCAGCCGCTCCTCGAACGCCTCGCGCGACGGCAGCGTCTCGGACTGCTTCGACGCCCATGCGCCCAACTGGCTGCCCCGCGGTCGCGAAGCGAAGTAGGCATCCGCCTCCGCGTCGGAGACGATCTCCACCGCACCCTCGATCCGCACCTGCACGCCCTGCCGCACGCGCGGCCAGTGGAACAGCAGCGCGGCGCGCGGGTTCTCCTGCAGCTCGCGGCCCTTGCGGCCGTCCAGGTGCGTGTAGAACACGAAGCCGAGTTCGTCGTGGGCCTTCAACAGCACCATGCGCGCGGCGGGCCGGGCATCCAGGCCGCAGGTCGCCACGACCATCGCGGTCGGGTCCGGCTCGCCGGCGGCACGGGCCTCCGCGAACAGCGTGTCGAAGGTTTCCAGCGCCTCGAGCTTGCGCGCGATGCGGACCGGGTCCTGGCCATGGGCGGGCGTGTCCATTCGGCTATTGTCGCCAGATGGCCCATCGACTGCATCCGTCCCCGCACGCGCCGGCCGGCTGGGGCGCCGGCTTCATCGGCGCGATGCTCGCGGATGCGCTGGCGACCGCGCGCGAGGGCGCGCCGTTCGCGATCGCCGGGTTGCAGGGCACGGGCAAGTCCACCCTGGCATCGCAGCTGGCGCGGGCCACGCAGGCGCGGGGCCTGCGCGCGGTCGCGCTTTCGATCGACGACTTCTACCTCGGTCGCCGCGAGCGCCTCCGCCTGGCGCGCACCGTCCACCCGCTGTGCGCGACGCGCGGTCCGCCGGGCACCCACGACGTGGCGCTGGCCTGCGAAGTCCTCGACGCGTTGCGCGACCGCAGGCCGGTCCGCCTGCCAAGCTTCGACAAGATCGCCGACCGCCGGCTGCCGCCGTCCCGGTGGCCGCACGCGCGCGGCGTCGACCTCGTCGTCTTCGAGGGCTGGTTCCTGAAGGTCCCGCCGCAGCATCCGTCCGAGCTCACGGTGCCGGTGAACGCGCTGGAACGCGTCGAGGATCCGGACGGCACCTGGCGGCGCTGGGCGAACGACGCGCTCGCGCGGGATTTCCCCCCGCTGTGGGCCCGCCTGCCCCACCTGCTGTTCCTGCAGGGCCCGGGCTTCGAGGTCGTGCGCGACTGGCGGTGGCAGCAGGAACGAACCCTGCAGGCCGCCCATCCAGGCCGTCGCACCATGGACCGGGCGCAGGTCGACCGGTTCATCCGGTTCTTCGAGCGCGTCAGCAGGCACGCGCTGGCGACCCTGCCGGCGATCGCGGACCGCGTGGTGCGCATCGACGCCACGCGCGAGCCGGTGCACGACGCCGGCCGGGGTCGCGCGTGACCCGGATCGGGGGCGCCCGGCACGGCGTCGCGTCCTTCCCGCCGGCGGCCTTGGCGCACGGCCCGCGCTGCTAGCATCCCGTCGATGCGCAATGCCCCCAACCTCGTGCTGGTCGGTCCGATGGGCGCCGGCAAGTCGTCGATCGGACGGTTGCTCGCCGACCGCTTCCGGGTGCCGTTCGTGGACCTCGACCGCGCGATCGAGGCACTTGCCGGTGTGTCGATCGCGCAAATCTTCGAGCGCGAGGGCGAAACGGGATTCCGCGAGCGCGAACGCACGGAGCTGGCGCGCGTGCTCGCCGGCGAGCGACAGGTCGTGGCCACCGGCGGCGGCAGCGTCCTCGACGCCCGCAACCGCGAACGTCTTCGTTCGCGCGCCTGCGTCGCGTGGCTGCGGGTGCCGCTGCACGAGCAACTGCGGCGCGTGGCCGGGGACCGCGAACGTCCGCTGCTCGCGACCGGCGATCCGGCGACCGTGCTGCAGTTGCTCGCGGCGGAACGCGATCCCCTCTACGCGGACGTGGCGGACCTCCGGTTCGACACCGGCGGCCTGGACGCACCCCGGGCGGCGGACGCGCTCGCGCGCGAACTCGATGGGTGCTGGGCACCGGAGGCGGCGCCGTGAATGACCCGCGCGAGGTCGAGGTCGGTGGCGACCGTCCCTACCTGATCACGATCGCGGACGGCCTGCTCGACGACGGCGCGCGGCTGGCGGCGCCCCTGCGCGGGCACCATGCGCTCGTGGTGACGGACGCGCACGTCGCACCGCTGCACGCCGGGCGCGTGGTGGCGGCGCTCGCGGCGGCGCGGCCCGACGCACGCGTCGCGATGCACGTCCTGCCGCCGGGAGAAGCGGAGAAGTCGCTCGCCCGGTTCGGCGAGGTGCTCGATGCGCTCGCCGCGCTCGGCGCGACCCGCGATGCCTGCGTCTATGCCCTTGGTGGCGGCGTGGTCGGCGACCTGGCGGGTTTCGCCGCGGCCTGCTGGATGCGCGGCATCGACGTGGTCCAGCTGCCGACGACGCTGCTGGCGATGGTGGATTCCTCGGTCGGCGGCAAGACCGCAGTCGACCTGCCGGCCGGGAAGAACCTCGCCGGTGCGTTCCACCCCCCGCGCGCGGTCCTGGCCGACACCGGGACGCTGCGGACGCTGCCGCCGCGCGAACTGCGCGCGGGCCTGGCGGAGGTGGTGAAGTACGGCGCGATCGTGGACGCGGTGTTCCTGGACTGGCTGGAAGCGAATGCCGCGGCGCTGGCGGCCGGCGATCCCGCCCTGCTCGCCGAGGCGATCGCGCGCAGTTGCGCGCACAAGGCGGCGATCGTCGCGCGCGACCCGCTCGAACGGGGCGAGCGCGCGCTGCTCAACTTCGGGCACACCTTCGGCCACGCGATCGAGGCCGAGCAGGGCTTCGGGACCGACGGTGCGCTGAACCACGGCGAGGCCGTGGCGGTGGGCATGGTCCTCGCGGCCAGTCTCTCGGCACGCCTCGGAATGGCCCCGGAGGCCGACACCCTGCGCCTGGCGCGGCTTCTGGCGCGGTTCGACCTGCCCACCACGCGACCGGCCCCACTCGCGCCGGACGCCCTGCTGTCGCGGATGCGACTGGACAAGAAGGCGGATGCGTCCGGGCTGCGCTTCGTGCTCTGGGACGGTGCCGGCGCGGCCCGGCTCGTCGGTGGTGTCGACCCCGGTGCCGTGCTGGGGGTCCTCGAAGCCGGCTGACGGCCCTCGCGGGAGCGGCATCCCGCCGGCCCCGTCCCGTACAATCCGCGTCCCATGCGCGTGTTCCTGCAGCAACGCCCCGCCGGCGACGAGCCGCCCCGCTTCCTCCAGCTCATGCTGCAGCGCGACCTGCTCGGCGGGTGGACGCTGGTCCGCGAGACGGGCGTGGTCGGCGGCCGCAGCCAGGTCCGCCGCGAGCAGTTCCTCGACCAGGCGGGCGCGGTGTCCGCGTTCGAGCAGGCCCGCGACCAGCACCTCAAGCGGGGCTTCCAGCTCACCTACAGCGAAGGCGCCGTCGCCCCGGGGCGCTGACGCGCCCGCGCCCCCGACTTCCGGATGTCCACGATGCCGCAACCCGAACTCCGAAACGACCGACTGCTGCGCGCCCTCCGCCGCGCGCCCGTGGACCGCACCCCCGTCTGGCTGATGCGCCAGGCCGGTCGCTACCTGCCCGAGTACCGCGAAACGCGCCGCCAGGCCGGCAGCTTCCTGGGCCTGGCGAAGAACCCGGAACTGGCCTGCGAGGTCACGCTGCAGCCGTTGCGCCGTTTCCCGCTGGACGCGGCGATCCTGTTCTCGGACATCCTCACCATCCCCGACGCGATGGGCCTGGGCCTGTACTTCGCCGACGGCGAGGGCCCGAGGTTCGAGCGCCCGCTGCGCATGCCCGCCGACATCGCGCGGCTGTCGGTCCCGGACATGGAGTCCGAACTGCGCTACGTGATGGACGCGGTGCGCACGATCCGCCGCGAGCTCGACGGCAGCGTGCCGCTGATCGGCTTCTCCGGCAGCCCCTGGACGCTCGCCTGCTACATGGTCGAGGGCGGCGGCAGCAAGGACTGGGGCCGCGTCAAGGCGCTCGCGCTCAACGAGCCGGCCGCGATGCATCGCCTGCTCGACGTGGTGACCGACGCGGTGATCGCCTACCTGTCGGCGCAGCACGCCGCGGGCGCGCAGGTGCTGCAGGTGTTCGACACCTGGGGCGGCGTGCTCTCGCCCGCCATGTACCGCGAGTTCTCGCTGCGCTCGCTCGAACGCATCGCGCGCGAGCTGCCGCGCGGCGACGGCGCCGACCGCGCGCCGCTGATCCTGTTCGGCAAGGGCAACGCGCCGTACCTGGAGGCGCTCGCGTCCTCGGGCGCGGAAGGCGTCGGCGTGGACTGGACGGTCACCCTCGAGGACGCCGCCCGCCGCACCGGCGGCCGGGTGGCGCTGCAGGGCAACCTGGACCCGGCGACGCTGTACGCATCGCCGGAGGCCATCGCCGCGAAGGTGCAGGACGCGCTCGACGACTACGCCCGCGGCAACGGCGGATCGCGCGAGGGCCACGTGTTCAACCTCGGCCATGGGCTGTCTCCCGACATGGATCCGGCGCACGTCGCCGCGCTGGTCGAGGCCGTCCACGCGGGCAGCGCGGTGCGCACGCTCGCCTGATCCCGACGCGCGGCCGGCCCGGCCGGCGCGCGTTCATGCACGCGGGCGCGCGCGCGTCCAACATCGGCGCCATGCGTGTGTCCCGCGCCAGTCCCGCCAAGTTCCTGATCGCCGCCGCCCTCGTGGCGGCATGTTGCGTGCCCGGGCTGCGTTCGGCGCCGGCGGTCGACCACTGGCAGGTACGGACGACGGGCACGGGCGACACGCGTCGCGTGGAGAGCATCAGCGTCATCAACACCGGCGGTTCGGATCGCGACGGCGCGCTGGCCGCGACACCGTTCGCCCGGCGCATGCGCGGGCACGCTTCCGTGTCGATCCGGGCCGACGGCGCCGCGCGCGCCTCGCTGCCCGCCGACCCGCGGCATGTCGATCGCGAACTCGATCGCGCCGTCGACTGGCTTGCGCGCTTGGCGCCGGATGGCCACGCCCCGGCACGCATCGTGCTCACCCTCGTGGGGGACGGCCACCGTCTTTCGCAGCGCCGCGTCCACGCAGGTGCCGGCGCGACCACCATCGACATCGCCGCGCCCCTGGATCCGGCGGCGGGTACCGCGCCGTCGGCGCAACTGGGCCGCGCGCTCGCCACGGCCCTGCACGAAGCCAGCCACGCCACCGCGGGCGCCCTCACGCCCGCGCTCTCGCGGGACGACGACGAGTACCGCGCCGCGCTCGTGGAATCCTGCTACCTGGTCGAGACGTTGCGGCCGGGTGACCGGCTCCGGTTGCCGGAGCCCCCCGCCGCGGGCGGCGACGAGGACTGGACCGCGGCCGCCAGCCGCGCGGCCTCGGCCCGGGTGGTGGCCGATCTCGCGCGCGCGGGCGGCGGTCGCGAAATCGCCTGGAACGACCGGACCGCCCTGCTCGGCATCACCCTGCTTTGCCGGACACGGTTGCCCGCGACCCGCGCCGCCACGGGCTGAATCCCGCGCGGACCGGCGCATCCGCGTCGGACGCGGGGGTGGCGAGCGGCAGTTCGACGACGAAGCACGAGCCGCGACCGGGCGTGCTTTCGACCCGGATGGCGCCCCCCATGGCCTCGACGAGTTCGCGGCTGATCGCCAGCCCGAGCCCCTTGCCGCGACGGTCGCCTGCCTCGCCTTTCCCGACCTGCACGAAGCGGGTGAACAGGCGCGCGCGCTGGGCCGCGTCCACGCCCGGTCCCGTGTCCGATACCCGGAGGCAGATGCCCCCGCCCCCCAGCCTGCCCACGTGCAGCACCACGCCCCCGCGCACGGTGAACTTCAGGGCATTGGACACGAGGTTGATCACGACCTGGCGCAGCCGCACCGGATCGCCGAGCACGGCGTGTGGCGCCGCGTCGGCGACCTCGCAGCGGAAGCGCAGGCCCTTGCGTTCGGCGAGCGGCGCGGCCTGGCGTGCGATGTCGTCGACGAGCGCCCGCAGGTCGACGTCCTCCGTCGCGATCGCCAGCCGGCCCTCCTCGATGCCGGCGACGTCGATGGCGTCGTCGAGCAGCGCCAATAGGTGGCCGCCCGCGCGCAGGATCGACTCGACGTAGCGGCGTTGACGGGCGTCGAGCGGCGTCTCCATCAGCAGTTCCGACATGCCGAGCATGCCGGTCATCGGGGTCCGGACCTCGTGGCCGAGGGTGGCGAGGAACCTGGACTTCGCGCGCGAGGCGTTCTCCGCCTGCACGCGCCGCGCGTCGATCCTGCGCAGGCGCGCGCGGCGGCGCACCGAGCGACGGATGCGCCAGCACGCCACGACCACAAGCAGCGCCACCAGGCACGCCGCCGCGGCACGCACGTTCGACATGCCCCACGCCATCCGGTGCAGCGCGTAGTCGCCCTCCTCGCCCACGGCGAACCACAGCCGGTCCTCGGCGTCGACGAACACGGCCTCGACGGGCCAGGTGTCGCGGTCGGCCAGCGGCGCGGGAAGGTCGGGCATCCCGGGGAGTTCGGGCGTCGCGGCCCCGGACGAGCCCCGGAATCCCGACAGGGGGACGAGCCCTTCCACCGGCCGTGCCGGAATGGCCCCGCGGAATGCGTCGCCGCCCGGAAGCGCGCGCTCCACGACCTGGCGGAGGACCTCCCCGACGTCGAGCCGGCCGGACGATGCGGCGGTCGCATCGGACACGAAACACGCGGCGGCGAGCGCGCCGGCGAACCAGCATCCCTTCCGATCGATCGGCATCCGTTCCCACTCCCGGCCAAGGACCCTGCGCCGTCCAGGCGCGGGCGCGATGGTGGCAACCGCTCGACATGAACGCAAGTCGGCGCGTCGGCGCCGGCCATTCCACGGACATAGAATCGATCCGTCCCGCGAGGAGCACCTGCATGGCCCCGTCGAACACAGCGCGCTCCGCGAGCCGCCTTCGGGCGCGGATCGCCGCGGCGCTCGTCCTGCTCACCGGCGCGTCGGCACCCTGCCTCGCCGAGCCGGCGCGCTACACGCTCGACCCGGTGCATACGCGGGTGCTCGCCGTCATCGAACACGGCGGCTATTCGATGGCGATGGGCACCGTGTCGGGAAGCGAGGGCACGCTCGTTTTCGATCCGGACGACTGGCGCCAGTCGCGGATCGAAGCCAGCGTGCCGTTGTCGCGCCTGGATTTCGGCGACGCGGGCTGGAACGCCGCGGTCGGCCGGATGCTCGGAACCGACGTGCATCCCTTCGCGCGGTTCGTGGCCGGCCCCGGCGGCGCCACGGTGGACGCGGCCGGGGCGCGCCGCCTGTGCGGCGAGCTCACGCTCCACGGCGTGACCCGCCCGCTGTGCATGGACGTCCAGGCGAACCGGGTCGCGCGCCATTCGGTGCCGCCGTTCCGCCTCGTCGCCGGCTTCTCGGCCACCGCGTCCCTGCGGCGCAGCGACTTCGGCATCGTCGACTGGCCACGGATGGTCGGCGACGAGGTGGCGTTGCGGATCGAGGTCGAGGCACGCCACGCGGGACCGGCGCCGGACGGCGACACGGTGGCGCCCGACGGTGATGCGGCGCAGGATGGCCCGGTCGACGGGGAGACGCCGGGATGACGCTGCGCAACGTGGAACGCTGGGGACCGGTCAGCCAGGTCCTGCACTGGACGATCGCCCTGCTGGTGGTCGTGCTGGCGATCGTGGGGCTCAGCCTCGATTCGCTCCCGCGTTCGCCCGATTCGCTGTGGGTCTACGACCTGCACAAGTCCACCGGGCTCACGGTGCTCGGCCTCGCCGTCGTCCGGCTGGCCTGGCGCCTGTATGCCGGCGCCCCCGCGCCGGTGCCCGGCGTGCCACGCATCGAGCGCATCGGAGCGACCACGGCGCATGCCCTGCTGTACGTGTTGATCTTCGCGATGCCGCTGTCGGGCTGGCTGATGGACTCGGCCTCCGGCCTGCGTCCACTCGAATGGTTCGGCCTGTTCCGGGTGCCGAAGCTGGCCTCCCCGGACGAGGCGCTGGCCGACGACGCGCACGACCTGCACGAAACGCTGTTCCTGGTGCTGCTCGGCGTCGTGGCGCTCCACGTGCTGGCCGCGTTCTACCACCACCTGTTCCGCGGCGACGCGACGCTGGCCCGGATGCTGCCGCGCGGCTGGCTGCGCGGGGCCGACCCGCGCGAGGCCGATCGTGGCTGAACGCATCGCGCGGCGCGTCGTGTCGCGGGGCGCGGTCCTGCTCCTGCTCTGCGCGCCGGCGGCGCAGGCGGCCGACTACCTGCAGGCGCCGGGGTCCACGCTCGCGTTCGCGGGTGAATACGAGGGCGAGGTGTTCACCGGCCGGTTCCCCGGCTTCCGCACGACGCTGAGCTTCGATCCGGCCGCGCCCGCGGAGGCGCGCCTCGCGGTCACCATCCCGCTGGCCGGCGTCGACACCGACAGCCGCGACCGGGACGACACCCTGCGCGGACGCGACTTCTTCGATGCCGCGCGCTTTCCGGAAGCGCGCTACGAGGCCGCGGGCGTCCAGGCGCTTGGCGGGGGCCGGTACCGCGCCGACGGCACGCTGACACTGCGCGGGGTGTCACTGCCCGTGCCGCTCGAATTCACGTGGTCCGCGGGGCCGCGCCCCGTCCTCCAGGGCCGGGCGACGGTGTCGCGGCTGGCGTTCGGCATCGGTGGCGGGGACTGGGCCGACACGGGCGTCCTCCCCGACGCGATCGCGGTCAGCACGCGCGTCGTGTTCGCACCGGCGCGGCCCGACTAGCCGTCCCCTCCGAGCCAGGCCTGCACGCGCGCCACGTCGAACGGCCACGCCAGCTCCCTGCCGGGTCCGTCCGACAGCACCGGCACGCGCATCCCGTAACGCGCCTCCAGCGCCGCGTCGCCGTCGATGAACACGCTTTCGAAGTCCGGCACGCGCGCGGCGGCCAGCACCTCCAGCGCGAGGTCGCACAGGTGGCAGTCGTCGCGCTGGTAGAGGCGCAGGGACATGGCGGGGCGGTGGGGCGTCGCGCGGCGGGCGCATAGAATAGGCGCATGGCGCCGGATCCCCGGCACCCACCGGACGACGCAACGCATGGCCGTCAGTACCTTCGACCTGTTCAAGATCGGCATCGGGCCCAGCTCCTCGCACACCGTGGGGCCGATGCGGGCGGCTGCCCGCTTCGCCGGCAAGTGGCTGGACGAGGCCGGGCGGCTGGCGGACGTTGCGCGCGTGCGGGCGGAGGTCTTCGGGTCGCTGGCGCTCACCGGTCGCGGCCACGGCACCGACAAGGCGGTGCTGATGGGACTGGAGGGCCACTGGCCCGACGAGATCGACCCGGACCTCATTCCCGGCGCGCTGGAGCGGATCCGCGGCAGCGGCCGCATCCGCCTGCTCGGCCGCCACGAGATCGCCTTCGACGAGAAGCGCGACCTGGTGATGAACAAGCGGCAGAAGCTGCCCTACCACACCAACGGCATGCGCTTCACCGCGTACGACGCCGACGGCAACGAGATCGCAAGCCGCGACTACTACTCGGTGGGCGGCGGGTTCGTGGTCAACCAGGACGAGGCCGCCGAGGACCGCATCGTCGCCGACACGACCGCGGTCCCCTACCCGTTCGACTCGGGCGACCAGCTGATCGAGACCTGCAAGCGCGAGGGCATCACGATCGCGGACCTGATGTACGCGAACGAGCAGTGCTGGCGGACGCGCGAGGAGATCGACGCGGGGCTCGACCGGATCTGGGCCGCCATGCAGTCGTGCGTGGAGCGCGGCATCCGCTCGCCGGGCACGCTGCCGGGCGGCCTCCACGTCGCCCGGCGCGCGCCGGCGCTGCATGCGGAACTCGAGGCCCGGCCGGAGGCCGCCGCCGAAGACCCGCTGACCACGCTCGACTGGGTCAACCTGTTCGCGCTGGCGGTGAACGAGGAGAACGCGGCCGGCGGCCGCGTGGTGACCGCGCCGACCAATGGCGCGGCCGGCATCATCCCCGCCGTCCTCCACTACTACGAGCGGTTCTGCGCGCACGGCGCGGACGACGCCGCGCGGCGCCAGGGCATCCGCGATTTCCTGCTGACCGCGGCCGCGATCGGCATCCTCTACAAGGAGAACGCGTCGATCTCGGGCGCGGAGGTCGGCTGCCAGGGCGAGGTCGGCGTGGCCTGCTCGATGGCCGCCGGCGGGCTCACCGCCGCGCTGGGCGGCGACCCGGACCGCGTGGAGAACGCCGCCGAGATCGGCATGGAGCACAACCTCGGGCTGACCTGCGACCCGATCGGCGGGCTGGTGCAGATCCCCTGCATCGAGCGCAACGCCATGGGCTCGGTCAAGGCGATCAACGCCTCGCGCATGGCGATGCGGGGCGACGGCAAGCACAAGGTCAGCCTGGACAAGGTGATCAAGACGATGCGGGACACGGGCCGCGACATGCGCGACAAGTACAAGGAAACGTCGCGGGGCGGGCTGGCCGTGAACGTCATCGAATGCTGAGCCCGGCGACCGGGCCGCGGCCGCTGCCACTCGCACGCACGATTCCGCATACTCCACCGATGCACGCCAGGCCCCTCCGAGCCACCACCGCCACCGTCCTCGCCGCCCTGATCGCCGCCGGATGCGCGACGCGTCCCGTGGCGGAATCCGGCGCACCCCCCGATGCCTCCGCACCCGGCGCCGCCACCGCCGCGCGGGATTCGGTCGCGCTGCCGGAGCGCTTCGTGTCCGGCGACACGCCGGGGGAACTGGACTCGCTCGCGACCTGGCCGACGCCCGAGGGCGGCCTGTGGGTGATCGCCACGGCCAAGGGATCGCACGAACTGGTGGTCTTCGACGGCGGCACCGGCGCGCGGCTGCGGACGGTCGGCCGGCGCGGCGAGGCACCGGGCGAGTTCATCCGGCCCAATGGCATCGCGGTCCACGGCGACCTGGCCCTGGTGGTCGAGCGCGACGGCCATCGCGTGCAGGCCTTCCGCCTGCCCGGCTTCGAACCCGCCGGCATCTTCGGTGCGGACGAGCTGCGCAGCCCGTACGGGATCTGGCTGCACGAGACCGGTCCCGGCGAACTGGAAGTCTTCGTCACCGACAGCTTCATGTACGGCGAGGCCTACGACGTCGTGCCGGGGGCGGACGAACTCGACGAGCGCGTGCGCCGCTTCGAGGTGGTGGACGACGGCGCCGGCCCCGTGCGCGCGCGCCTGCTCGGCAGCTTCGGCGACACCGGCGCCGGCGCGCTGCGCAAGGTCGAATCCATCGCCGGCGATCCCGCGCACCGGCGCCTGCTCATCGCCGACGAATTCACCCCGGGCGGTTCGACGCTGCGCGACTACGGCTTCGATGGCCGTTACGCCGGGCGCAGCCTGCCGAGCGACAGCTTCGCGGCCGAAGCCGAGGGCGTCGCGCTGTGGACCTGCGACGGAGGGGACCCGGACGTTGGGTACTGGGTCGCCGTCGACCAGATCTCGCCGCTGACGACCTTCCACCTGTTCGAGCGCGACGGCCTCGCGCTAGTCGCGAGCTTCACCGGCGAAGCCACGTCCTGGACCGACGGCATCGCGTTGCACGCCGCGGCGACGCCCGCCTTCCCGGCCGGCGCCCTCTATGCGGTCCACGCGGACAAGGCCGTCGCCGCCTTCGACCTCGCGGACGTGGCCCGCACGCTCGGGCTCGCGCCGGAGTGCGCGCTCTAGCCCGCCTCGCGCTGCTGGCGTGCGCCGCCGCCGTGGCGGCGCCCGCCGTCGCGGCTGGCGTCTACCGCTGGAAGGACAGGGACGGCGTGACCCACTACGGCGACCGCCCGCCCGCGGGCGCCACGCCGATGGACATCAGGGTCATTCCGGTGCGCGCCGAGGCCGGCGCGATCGCGCGCCTGCGCGTGGACCGGGAGGGTGCCCTCTACGCGGCGTGGGCCGACAACGCGCTCGCCGGACCGGTCGAGGTGATGCTGCATTTCAGCGAGCGGCAGAACGTCGCGGGCGCGCCGGAGCTCCCCGCGCGTGCCACGGTCCCCGCGCGCGGCTCCGCGCTCGTGTCGCGACTGGGCCTCGTGGACCCCATGCGCGACGGCGGGTTCGAACTGCGCCTGGACGTGGTGCCGGGCGACCCGCGGGCCGCGCCGGTGGACGTCGAGTACGGCATGCCGCTCGCCCTGCCGACCGCGCGGATCCACCAGGGGTTCGGCGGCGAGTTCAGCCACAACGACGCCCAGAACCGGCATGCCGTCGATTTCGACGCACCCGTCGGCACGCCGGTGCTGGCCGCGCGCGAGGGCGTGGTCATGCAGGTGGAGTCCGGGTTCGATGGCGCGGGACTCGACCGGGACGCGTACGCCGGCCGGGCGAACTTCGTCCGCGTGCTGCACGCCGACGGCACGATGGCGCTGTACGCGCACCTCAAGGAAGGCGGCGTCATGGTGCGCGTGGGCCAGGCGGTGCGCGCCGGCCAGCAGATCGGGCTGTCGGGCAATACCGGGTTCACCACCGGCCCGCATCTGCACTTCGTGGTGCAGGTCAACCGCGGGATGCGCCTGGTCTCGATTCCGTTCCGCTTCGAAGCCGACGCGCGGCAGACCCGCCTGCGCTAGCCCCGTCAGGCGGCTTCGGCGAGGGCATCCTCGGCCAGCGCCCGCCAGCGCGGCAGGCGGTCATGGACGCCGGCCGCCTTGAGGTACTCCTCGTCGAGCGGCGTGCCACCGACCAGCGCCGACGCCACGTGCACCGCACCGGCCACCCAGAACCCCGACATGCGGAGACGGCCCGGCGCGTGGTGGCTCGCCACCGCCTCCACGATCGGCATCGGCACGCCCCACAGCCCGAGCAGGTAGGCGCCGGCCTCGGCGTAATGCGGCGCGGCGGGATCCGCGCCCTTCGATCCGTCGCCCGGCGCCGCTTCGATGCCCGGCAGCAGCAGGCCGATCTCGCACAGCAGGCCCGCGGTGGCGGCGAGTTCCGCGCTGGGCCCGGCGAGGATCTGGCCGGCCAGGCGCGACGTGAGCATCGCGCGCGCCTGCATCGCCTCGCGGTCCACCCCGCCGGCGCGCTGCTTGGAGAACACCTCGGCCGCCAGCACCAGGCGCTTGATCGCCTGGAACCCGAGCCGGACGACCGCGGAGCGGATATCGGTGACGACGCGCCCGGCGGAGAAGTACGCCGAATTGCACAGGCGCAGGACCTTCGCCACCGTGGCCGGGTCCTGGCTCAGCAGTTCGGCCACGTCGGCCGTGTCCGTGTCGCGGTCCTGCAGCAGCTGGCACAGGTCGATGTACAGGTGCGGCGGCGTGGGCAGCGACTCGACCCCGCCGATGGCCTGTTTCAGGTGAGGGCTGTCGAGCAGCTCGCGCAGTTCCACGACGCTTTCGACCGCCTCGATCAGTTCGCCCGGCTCCAGTGGCCGACGCAGGAGCCGATGGGCGCTCTCCAGGCCCTGCTGGGCGTCGCCGTCGGCGTCGCCGTCCAGCAGCAGGATCCGGACCGCGCCGGGGCAGAGCTCGCGCATGCGCGCCAGCAGGCCCGCGCCGGGCATGTCGTTGGCGGCCGAGCCGGCGACCACGACGTCCACCGCGCGGTCCGCGGGCACGGCGAGCGCCGCCGTCGCGTCATCGCACCAGGCGACCTCCCACTCGAGGTCGAAGTCCCGGAGCGCCTGCTCGAAATCGGCGCGCGCCGCGCCCTTCTCTCCTGCGATGACGATATACACCCGGGCTCCCTGTGCTGGCTGGACGCAGCCGTTAACGGCCGTGGCGGACGGGACTTGAGGCCGGGCAGCCCGTCCCGGCATCGGCGCCGCGGGCCGGTATAATCGCGCCCCTCCCCGCACCGCCCCCGCGCCGCCCGCGCGCCTTCGCCATGTCCGACGTCGCCCGCGAGGCCGCGCGCCGCCGCACCTTCGCCATCATTTCCCATCCCGACGCGGGCAAGACCACGCTGACGGAAAAGCTGCTGCTGTTCGGCGGCGCGATCCAGATGGCCGGCAGCGTCAAGGGCCGCAAGGCGGCGCGCCACGCGACGTCCGACTGGATGGCGCTGGAGAAGGAGCGCGGCATTTCGGTGACCTCCTCGGTGATGCAGTTCCCGTACGGCGGGCGCATCGTCAACCTGCTCGACACGCCCGGCCACGCCGACTTCGGCGAGGACACCTACCGCGTGCTGACGGCCGTGGATTCGGCGCTGATGGTCATCGACGTGGCCAAGGGCGTCGAGGAGCGCACCATCAAGCTGATGGAGGTCTGCCGGCTGCGCGACACGCCGATCATGACCTTCATCAACAAGCTCGACCGCGAGGGACGCGAACCCATCGAGCTGCTGGACGAGGTCGAGTCCGTGCTCGGCATCCAGTGCGCGCCCGTGACCTGGCCCATCGGCATGGGCAAGCGGCTGAAGGGCGTCGTGCACCTGGTCAGCGGCGAGGTCCACCTGTACGAACAGGGCCGGAACTTCACCCGCCAGGATTCGACCATCTTCCCGTCGATCGACGACCCGGGCGTCGCCGCGGCGATCGGCGCGGACATGCTGGCCGAACTTCGGGACGAGCTGGAGCTCGTCCAGGGCGCGAGCCACCCGTTCGACAAGGACGCCTACCTGCGCGGCGAACAGACGCCGGTGTTCTTCGGCTCGGCCGTCAACAACTTCGGCGTGCAGCCGCTGCTCGACTTCTTCGTCGCGCACGCGCCTTCGCCGCAGCCGCATGAGACGGCGACCCGCGAGGTCGCGCCCCAGGAACCCGCGCTGTCCGGCTTCGTGTTCAAGATCCAGGCCAACATGGATCCGCAGCATCGTGATCGCGTGGCATTCATGCGCGTGTGCTCGGGCCGGTTCACCGCCGGCATGAAGGCCTTCCACGTGCGCACCGGCAAGGACGTGAAGCTGGCCAACGCATTGACGTTCATGGCCTCGGACCGCGAGATCGCGCAGGACGCCTGGCCGGGCGACGTCATCGGCATACACAACCACGGCACGATCTCCATCGGCGACAGCTTCAGCGAGGGCGAGGCGCTGCACTTCACCGGCATCCCCAACTTCGCGCCGGAACTGTTCCGCCGCGCGCGCCTGCGCGACCCGCTCAAGCTCAAGCAGCTGCAGAAGGGCCTGGCGCAGCTGTCGGAGGAAGGCGCGACGCAGTTCTTCCGGCCGATGATGAGCAACGACCTGATCCTGGGCGCTGTCGGCATGCTGCAGTTCGACGTGGTCGCCTACCGGCTCAAGGACGAGTACGGCGTGGAGGCGTCGTTCGAGCCGGTGCAGGTCGCGACGGCCCGTTGGGTGAAAGGCGGCGATGCGCGCAAGCGGGAGGAGTTCCGGGACAAGAACGCGATGAACCTCGCGCTCGATGCCGCGGGGCAGCTCGTCTACCTGGCGCCCACCCGGGTCAACCTGCAGCTGGCGCAGGAGCGCTGGCCCGACCTGCGCTTCGAGGCCACGCGCGAGCATGCCCAGGCACTGATGGACGCCTGAGGCCGCCCGGCGCGGCCATCCGGCTCAGCTCGCGATGTAGCGCTGGAGCTGCTCGATCTCGACCTGCTGGTCCTCGATCACGGCCTTGACCAGGTCGCCGATCGAGACCACGCCGACGACGGCGTCGCCCTCGCACACCGGCAGGTGGCGGATGCGCCGCTCGGTCACCAGCTGCATGCAGCGCGCATCGCTGTCCTCCGGCGCGACGCGGATGACGTCCGGGGTCATGATGTCGCGCACCGGCGTGTCCGCGGACGAGCGCCCTTCGAGCGCCACCTTGCGGGCGTAGTCCCGCTCCGAAACGACGCCGACCAGGCGTCCGCCCTCCATCACCATGACGGCGCCGATGCCCCGCTCGGCCATGAGGCGCAATGCGTCGATCACCGGCGCGTCCGGCGCGATCGCGTGGACGTCAGGCCCCTTGGCCTCGAGCAGTTGGCGGACGGTGCGCATGGTCTTCTCCTCCGACGGCGTGGAGTGGCGCCTGGTGGGCGGGCTGGCCGGAGGATACCGCCGTCCCCGGCCGCCAGGCGTCGACGAGGTACAGCGGGCGCTGCTTGGCCTCCTCGTACAGCCGGCCGAGGTACTCGCCGATCAGCCCGAGGGCGACCAGTTGCACGCCGCCCAGGAACAGGATGACCGCCATCATCGTCGGCCAGCCCGCGACCGGGTCGCCCCAGAGCAGCGCCTTGACCACGATCCAGGTGCCGTAGGCGAACGCGAGCACCGCGGTCAGCACGCCCAGGTAGGTCGCCACGCGCAATGGCGCGGTGGTGAAGCTGGTGATGCCTTCCAGCGCGAAGTTCCACAGCCGCCAGAAATTGAACTTGCTCCGGCCCGCCGCGCGCGCGTCGCGCTGGTAGGCGATCGCGGTGCGCTCGTACCCCACCCAGCCGAACAGTCCCTTCATGAAGCGGTGCCGCTCGCGCAACTGTCGCAACGCAGCGAGGGCCCGCGGGGACAGCAGCCGGAAGTCGCCGGTATCGCGCGGGATCGGCGTCTTCGACAGGCGCCCGATCACGCGGTAGAAGGCGTGCGCGGTGGCGCGCTTGAGCCAGCCCTCGCCGTCCCGCTCGATCCGCGTGCCGTGGACGTCGTCGAAGCCTTCCCGCCACTTCTCGACGAACCGGGGGATCAGTTCCGGCGGATCCTGCCCGTCGGCGTCCAGGATGATCGCCGCGCCGGCATGCACGTGGTCCAGCCCCGCCGTCAGCGCGGCCTCCTTGCCGAAGTTGCGGCTCAGCCGCAGCACCGAGACGCGCGCATCCGCCGCGGCGAACGACTCGAGCAACGGCCACGTGCCGTCCGCGCTGCCGTCGTCGACGTACAACACGGTTCCCTCGAGCCCGAAATCGCGGCGGCACGCATCCAGCGCGGCGAGGATCCGCGGGTGCACCGCCGGCAGCACGGCCTCCTCGTCGAAGGCGGCGACCACGACCGTCAGGCGGTCGTCACTGGCGTGCGCGGGGCGGTCCATGCGGGGATGGTAGCGGTCGGCGCCCTCGCGGGCACGCGTGCCCGTGCGGTCAGTCCAGGCGCTCCAGGTAGCCCGGCCCGCCGATCTGCCGCATCTGCCGCTGGATCTGGGCCGTCCTGCGCCGGACGTAGGGGCCCGGGTTGGCCGCGCTGTAGCGCCGCGGGCTCGGCAGCACGGCCGCGAGGCGGGCCGCCTCCGACGGCGCGAGGCGCGCCGCGTCCTTGCCGAAATAGCGCCGGGCCGCGGCCTGGGCGCCATAGGTGCCATCGCCGAACTCCGCGACGTTGACGTACAGCTCGATGATCCGCGACTTGCTCCAGAACGTCTCGATCAGCAACGTGTACCAGGCTTCCAGCCCCTTGCGGAACCAGCCGCCACCACTCCACAGGAACAGGTTGCGCGCGACCTGCTGGGTGAGGGTGCTGGCGCCGCGCAGCCGGCCGCCCCGCCGGTGCGTTTCGCGTGCCTTGCGGATCTGTTCGAAGTCGAAGCCGCGGTGTTCCGCGAAGCGCTGGTCCTCCGCGGCGATCACCGCGAGCAGCAGGTGCGCCGATTGCGCGTCGAGGTCGCGCCACTCGTGGCGGAGCGCGAAATCCGGCTCGCGATCCACGGTGGCCTCGATCCAGCGCGCCGCCATGTAGGCGCTCGCGGGCGGGTCGATGAACTTCAGGGCCAGCACCTGCGCGACGCTGAGCACCATGAATGCCGCCACCACGAGGAGGGGCCAGCGCCACCAGCGCCCGCGCTTCGCGGGTCGGCCGGTCGAACGGTGACGGTGCTGCATGCCAGCTGGCCTCATACTGTGGATGTTTCCCGGGGCGCGGCATGGTATCGCGCCCGGCCACGCCTTCCCGCCGGACATACGCCTTGACGACAACCCCGCTTCCCACCGATGACCGCCTCACCCGCTTCGTGCTCGACGGCGCGGGCGTCCGTGGCGTGCACGTCCGGCTGGATGGTGCATGGAGGGAGATCGAGGCGCGGGCCGACCACCCGGTCGCCGTCACCGAACTGCTGGGCGAAGCGCTGGCCGCCGCCGCGCTGCTGACCGCGCACGCCAAGATCGAGGGCCGGCTGTCGCTGCAGTTGCGCGGCAGCGGTGCCATCCGGCTGCTGTTCGCCGAATGCACGGGGGAAGGCACGGTCCGCGGCATCGCGCAGGTGGACGGCGAACCGCCGGAAGGCGGCCTCACCCGCGACCTGAGGGAACTGGGCACCGGCGCAGTGCTGGCGATCACCATCGAGAATCCTGGCGCCCCGGGCCGGGACGCCAGGCGCTACCAGGGGCTGGTGCCCATGGAGTCCGACACCCTCGCCGGCGCGCTGGAGGACTATTTCCGGCAGTCCGAGCAACTGCCCACGCGCATCCTCCTGGCCGTGGACGGCGGGCGGGTGGCGGGGCTCCTGCTCCAGCGCATCCCGGGCGAAGGCGGCCATGGCGCGCCGGGCGACGCCGACGGCTGGGCCCGTGCCTCCGCGCTGATGGAGACCCTCGGCGAGGCCGAATTGCTCGAGGTTCCCGGCCTCGAGCTTCTCAGGCGGCTGTTCCACGAGGAGGAGGTCCGGTTGCCCCCGGCGCGCCCCCTGCAGTTCGGCTGCTCCTGTTCAAGGGCCCGGGTGGCGGAGGTCCTGGCCTCGCTGGGCCAGGAGGAGGCGCTGGCGGCCGCCGCCGACGGCGTGGCCGAGATCCGCTGCGAGTTCTGCGGCGAGCGCTACCATTTCGATGCCGATGCCATCGCCGGGCTGTTCCCCGCGGGGGTGGAGGGCGCGGCACCGGACCGCCTGCAGTAGCCGTCTTCACGCGGTCGGAACGACCCGGGATGGATTGTTAAAGAACCATAAATCGACTACCATCGGATGCCCGGAACAGGGGAACGATTCCGGCACTGAAGCGGTCCATCCCAAGCCATGTCCCTGACCCTCGCGCGCGCAGCGTTCGCCCTCGTCCTCGCCTTCGGCGCGGTGGCCGGCGCACGTGCGCAGGATGCCGCCGACGCGACCGCGTTGCCGATCTGGCACCAGGACCGCCTGCAGGGCTTCCTCCTCCTTGAGCCGCAGAAGAACGGCGAGGCGCGATGGCAGTTCGGTCGCACGCCGGCGTCTTCGCAGTCGTCCCTCGGACTGCTCTGCGACCGTGGCATCGGCAGCTCGCTCGTCAGCCTGTCGGACTGCAGCGTCGCCACGCTCGGCGCCGGCATCTCGCGCCCGTCGGGCCGGTTCGGCCTGTCCGTGGGCGAGTCGCTCTCGCGGCTGCCCGCGTGGATGACGCCGCGCGGCGACCGCGTCGAGCAGACCGACCTGACCGTCTTCGCCGAGCGCAACGTGGGCAGCGAGGGCGTCGTCTCGATCGGCGGCACGCTCGCGCGCGCGCGCATCGTGTCGCCCGGCGAGGTGCCGATGCTCGCCGACCGGTGGAGCAGCCGGACCCTCCGCGTGGGCGGCAGCATCGGCAATTTCGGCGCGAGCATCGTCGGCCGCGTCGTCGACGTGCCAGGCCAGCCGGAAGACTGGCAGGGCTATGGCGTCGGCCTGACGTGGCGCACGCCCTGGAGCGGCAAGCTCAGCGTCGGTGCCGACAACGTCGTCACGCGCGGGCGCAATCCTTTCTCGCCGCAGGCCAATGGCGAGGAAGAAGGCGCGATCCCGTACGTCAGGTACGAACAGGATCTCTGAGCGCTGACGCTGCCGTGGCAGCCTCGTGCCGGCACGGGCGCTCCGACGCGACGCCGCGCCAAAGGCAGCAACGCGCGGGCCGCCGGACTTGATCGCCAACCTTCGTGAGTTCCGTACGCACCCCTAGAATGCGGGGATGACGGATCCTGCCCACGCCCTGGAAATCGACGCGCGCATCCGCGAGGGCGAAGCCCTGCTTGCGCGTGGCGCGATCGTCGACGCTCGGCGCGTCGCGCAGGCGCTCCTGGATGCACATCCCCGGAGTGCGCGGGTGCATCGCCTCGTGGCCCGGGTCGCGCTGCGCCGTGGCGACGCGCCAGGTGCGCTGCAGGCGATGGCACGCGCGGTCGAACTCGCGCCCGACGAGGCGGACACCCGGCTGCAGTTCGGCAGCCTCCTGGCGCATGCAGGGCGGTTCGACCTCGCGGCAAGGCACCTGTCCGCGGCCGCCACACTCGAACCCGGGAACGCGCGCGCATGGCACCTGCTGGGCCTGGCCGAACATCGCCGGGGCGAGATCCCGCGCGCGCGGGAGGCACTGGCGCGCGCGTGCGACCTCGAAGGCGACGCGGGCGCGAGCCTGCCCGCCCTCGCGCGGCTCGAATTCGACCACGGGTTTCCCGCGGATGCCCTTCCCCTCTGGCAGCGCGTGCTGGCGCGCGCACCGAACGACGTCGACGCCCGGCTGAAGACCGGCGAGTGCCTGAGCCGCCTGGGTCGCCAAGCCGAGGCGGCCGGGCTCTTCCGCGTGGGGCTGGAGGCCGCGCCAGACGATCCGGGCCTGCAACTCGCACTCGGCCAGGCGCTCGAGGACGACGGTGATCGGCAGGGTGCGTCCGGGGCCTACGAAGCCGCATTGGACCGTCGACCGGGCTGGACCTATCCCCTCGCCTGCCTGCTCGGCCTGCAGCGGGGCGACGCGACGAGCCGATGGCTCGAGGAAGCCGCGCGCCAGCTCGATGGCGATCGGCTCGACGACCATGACCGTTCGATGCTGGGCTACGCGCTGGGCCGTGCCCTCGATGCGCGTGGCGCGCACGCCGATGCGATGCGGCGATGGCGGGATGCGAACCTGGCCCGCCAGCGAATGATCGGCCCCCCGGATCCGGAGCCCCTTCGCGCGCGCGTCGAGGCGACCATCCGGCACTTCGACGCATCCTCGTTCCGCGGAACGGCGACGGGATCGCACGACCCGCGGCCTGTCTTCATCGTGGGCATGCCCCGCAGTGGCACGACGCTCACCGAGCAGATCATTGCAAGGCACCCACGCGTCCACGGCGCGGGCGAATTGCCGGACATGGAGCTGGTCGCGCGGCGGCTCCCTCCCGACCCCGCGCACGTCGATCAACCCATGCTGGCCGCGGCGGCCTCGCGCTATCTCGAGGCGTTGACGCGGAGCGCGCCGCCGGACGTGGTGCGCATCGTCGACAAGGAGCCGTTGAATTTCCTGCAGCTCGGTTGGATCGCGCGGCTCTTCCCCCATGCGCGCGTCATCTGGTGCCGCCGCGACCCCCGGGACGTGGCCATCTCGATCTATGGCGAGAACTTCGCGCTCGACGAGACGCTCGCAACCGATTTCCGTGGGTTGGGTCGCTACATCAGCCTGCAGCATCGGCTGATGCGCCATTGGCAGGCCGTGCTGCCGCTGCCGATCGTCGAGTTCCGCTATGAAGCGCTGGTCGCCGAGCCCGAGGCGCGCACGCGCGCCCTCGTCGACTTCGCCGGGCTGGACTGGGATCCGGCCTGCCTGTCCTTCCACCGCAGCACGCGCGCGGTGCAGACCCCGAGCCGGTGGCAGGTCCGGGAACCCCTGCACGCCCGCTCGGTCGGGCGCTGGCGCCACTACCGGGACGACATCGCGCCGCTCCTGGAGGCACTGGACGACGACCTGTTGGCGGAACTCAACTGAGTTCCAGGCCATCCGCCGCTGGGCCAGCGGCGAATACCCACGCGAGCAGCCCCTCGGCCTGCGACACGGGCGAGGCGCGAACACGCCAGCCCGGGCGCAGGGCGCCGACTTCGGCCGCCAGGGCCTCGACCTGTGGCGCGTCCAGGGCGTGATCGAGCAGTTCGCCCGTCCGCAACGATGCAGCCAGCAGCGCGCGGCCGTGCTCCCGCAACGCCTCGATCGCCGCGGCGGGCCGGAGATCGCGCTTCGCCAGGAGCGCATGCACGGAATCGCGCGTGGCGTGCAGCTGGTCGGGCACGGCGCTTCCGGCGATCCGTCGATCGATGTCCCGCATTGCCATGTTGTAGGCGTGCCTGGCTGACTCCGCGCGCGGGTCGCCCGCCACCTGCTCGCCCGCTGCCGCGCGTGCGATCCACCCCACGACCGCCTCGGCGGATTCCAGCACGCCGCCGGGCGCCAGCAGCGCCTGCTGGTTGCGGAGTTCCTCGCGCGCGACGGTGGCCAGTACCGAGTCCGCGTGGTGCATCACCAGGTACAACGCGCCGTCGCTCGACAGCACGCGCAGCGCTTCATGCAATGCGGCCGACCGTGGCGCGTACTCGAACCCGAACTGGCTGAGCACCCAGTCGAAGGCGTCATCCGGGAACGGGAGGGCGCACATGTCGACGCCGGCGTGGAAGCGGATCGCGGCATGCCTTGCGGGGTCGTGCCAGGCGGGCCGCACGTTGGCGAGGTCGATGGCATCGATCTCGAGCTTCGCCTCACCGCCCCTGCGTTCCCAGAGCCGCCGGGGCAAGGCGCCATTGCCCGTCGCCAGGTCGAGGACGCGCGCGCCGGGCGCCAGATGGTCGGCGACTGCATCCCAGAGCGTACCGATGGCCCCGCCGTAGTTCCCGTCGAACGAACCCACGCACGAATGCAGTGCGCCGCTCGACCAGTACTGGTCCCATGCGGCGCGGCGTTGCCCCGTCGGCTTGCCGGGTACGGCTTCTTCCGGATCGATCTCCATGGCGGGCATTCTCCGCGATGGCCGCCATGCGCACAAAAAAAGAAGGGCCCCTTTCGGGGCCCTTCCTGGTGACGCAACAGCGGTTCGATGGATCAGAAGCGCTGGGTGTAGCGGAAGTACGTGGTGCGGCCGTTGGCGTCGTAGAGGTAGAAGTTCCACGGACGACCATCGTACGCGTTCAGCTCCGGGTACCGGTCACCGACGTTGATCGCACCCACGGCGACGGTGGCGTTCCACGGCGCTTCCCAGGCGATCTGGACGTCGTGGGTGGTGTAGCCGCCCGGGCCACGGCCCGACGAGGTCACCGTCGGCTGGTGGTGGATGTAGTTGCTGTTGAAGCCGAACGTCCAGTCACCGATGCCCCACGCGTTGCGCAGGCTGGCGCGACCGTGCGGCGTGCCCTCCAGGCCGGTGTACTCCGTCTTGACGCCGTTCGGGTCGGTGATCTCGTACTCGTCGATGTACGACACCATCAGCTGGTTGCGCAGGTTGCCCATCGCGCCCAGGTCGAAGTTGGTGTTCAGACGGAAGTCGTAACCGTTGGTGTTGAGCTCACCGGCGTTGGCGTAACCCGCGGTGATCGACGTGATGCGACCGGTCAGCGGGTTGCGGACCAGGCCCAGGCCGGCCGGGATCGGACCGTAGGTGCCCGGATCGAGGTCGGAGTTGATGATGTCCTGCGCACCGATCGCGACGATGGTGTCCTCAACCGTGATGTTGTAGTGGTCGAGGCTCATGTCGAGCCAGTCGAGCGGGGCCCAGACAACGCCCAGGCTGTACTGCTTGGACTGCTCCGACAGCAGGTCCGGGTTGGCCACGAAGAACGTGTCGACCTGCAGCTGGCAGGTCGTCGGCTGGCCGAGGGCGGCGCAGGACTGCGGGTCGTTGACCGGCTCGGCCGAGAAGGTGGTCTTCTGCGACAGGATGTCCAGCGGCGGGGCGCGGAAGCCCTGGCCGTACGAACCGCGGAAGGTCAGCGCATCCAGCGGCTGCCAGCGGAACGAGACCTTCGGCGAGAAGTCGTTGCCGTAGTCGCTGTAGTTGTCGTAGCGGCCCGCGACGGTCATGTCGAACGTCGTGGTGAACGGGAACAGCCACTCGAAGAACACCGCCGAGACGCTGCGCTCGCCACCGGACGAGTTGCCGGCCGAACCCAGCACGACGCCGGCCTCGGAAAGCGAATCGTACTGGTCGGTGAAGGTGTCTTCGCGGTGCTCGGCACCGATGACCGCGTTGGAGATGCCGCCGGCCATTTCGAACACGTCGAAGAAGGTCTGCGCGTAGATCTCGTCGCTGGAGTAGCGCGACTCGCGGTTGATGGTGACCTTGAAGCTGTTCAGGACCGACTCGTCCGCGCCGAACGGATCGTTCAGCAGGTAGTCGCCGTTGTTGGCCGCCGCGTTGGCGAGGCTGCCGACGATGTAGCCACGGCCCAGCTCGAGGTACTTGTAGTCGGTGCGACGGATGCCGAAGTCGACGCCGATCGTGTCGGTCAGCTGGCCTTCGAAGCCCAGCAGGAAGTCACGGTTGGTCGAATCGGTGAAGTTGTCGCGGTTGCCGGCCGCCGCGAAGCGGTGGAAGTAGTACGTCGGCAGGCCATCCGAGGCGCAGGCGCCCGGGGTCGAATCGCAACGCTCGCCGAAGTTCACGTCGTTCGGGGTGCCGTCTTCGACGCGGACCACGCCCGGGACCGGCGCGTAGCGACCGAAGGACTCGGTCTTGGTCGAGCTGGCGGCGCTGTAGACGTTCCAGTTGTCGTTGATCTGGTAGTCACCACGCAGGAACACCGACTCGTTCTCGATCGAGGCCTCGTTGGCCGCCACCGAGTTGAAGTTGAACGAGCAGTTGCCGTTCGGCGAGAACGCCGGCTGGCCGGTGGTGTTGCCCAGGAAGTAGAACGCGCCCTGGTCGCACGAGAAGCCCGGCGCCGCCTCGATCGAGGCACCCACCAGGTCGCCGTCGGCGTCGAACGCCCAGGCGTAGTAGTTGTTGCCGTAGGTCGACACGCCGCGGGTGCTGCCGCCGATCTGGTCGCGGGTGAACACCATGCCGCGACGCGACATGCCGGCGCCACCGACGATGCGGCCACGCTCGGAGGTCGCACCGAAGACGGCCGAGGCTTCCTCGGTGTCGCCGCCGGTGACCTTCGTCTGGCCGATGCCGTAACGCAGCTCGGCGCCGTCGAAGTCCTTGCGCAGGATGATGTTGACCACGCCGCCGATCGCGTCGGAGCCGTAGACCGCGGACGCGCCGTCGGACAGGATCTCGATGCGCTCGACCGCGGCCAGCGGGATGGCGTTGACGTCCACGCCGGAGGAGGCGGCCATCGGGCTGGTCGGGGCGCGGCGGCCGTCGATCAGCACCAGCGTGCGGCCCGAACCCAGGCCACGCAGGTCGATGGTGGCCAGCGCCTGGGCGGAGGAGCCCGACTGCGGCTTGAAGTTACCGAACGACGCGAAGGTGGTGTCGCGCAGCACGTCGGCGACGGACACGTCACCGGAGACGTCGATGTCCTCGCGGTCGATGGTGACGACCGGCACGGCGCCTTCGATGTCGGCACGGGTCAGGCGGGAGCCGGTGACCTGGATGCGATCCAGGGTGGTGGCTTGCTGGTCGGACTCCTCTTCCTGGTCGTCCTGGGCAAGCGCGTTGCCCGAGACCAGCGAAGCGGCGCCGACGAACAGCGCGAACTGGATCGCGCTCGGCAGCTTCTTAAGGTTGATCATCTCGCTTTCTCTCCAAAAATTTTTGGTAAGTGCAGCAGCCCAAGATCACGCTGGCCAACGATATGAAGCCCAGCCCAATGCCTGGCCCGGCCGAGCATAACGCAATTTTTACGGGCGATGGAAGGGCCTGCACCACGGGTTGCTAAAACGCCGTGAAATACCTTCCGCAACAGTCACTTGCGCTGGAAATCGATCGCGAAGGGACACAGTGGTGCGCTGCACAATCGCACCTGAATACGCGTCGTGCGCCGCAGGAGGCGTCACGGCGCGCCGGCATCGAGCGCACCGGAGACGCGCGTGCATTCCTCGCGCAGCGCCGGCGGCATCCTCGCGCCGAAGCTCTCGAGGTACTCGGCGATGCTGGCGAACTCCGCGCGCCATCCGTCGCGGTCGAAGCCGAACAGCTTGGCCTCGGCTTCCCCGTCGAGGGCCAGCCCCTCGAGATCCAGGTCCCCGGGGCCGGGCAACCTGCCGATGGGTGTTTCGGTCGCGCCGGCTTCGCCCCTGACGCGCCCGATGATCCACTCGAGCACGCGCAGGTTGTCGCCGAAGCCCGGCCACAGGAACGAACCGTCGTCGCCCTTGCGGAACCAGTTGACGTGGAAGATCTTCGGCAGCGCGTTCCTGCCGTCGTCGAACGACAGCCAGTGCGCGAAGTAGTCGGCGAAGTTGTAGCCGCAGAACGGCTTCATCGCCATCGGGTCGCGGCGCATGACGCCGACCGCGCCGCTCGCGGCGGCGGTGGTTTCCGAACCCATCGCCGCGCCGACGAGCACGCCGTGCGTCCAGTCGCGCGCCTCGAACACCAGCGGCACGAGCGAGGGCCGGCGCCCGCCGAACACGATCGCGCTGATGGGCACGCCCTTCGGGTTCTCGGCCTGCACGGAATAGCTAGGGCACTGCTTCGCGCTGACCGTGAAGCGGGCGTTGGGATGCGCGGCCGGGCGCTTGGACGGGTCGTAGTCCTCGCCACGCCAGTCGATCGCCGGGGTGCTGCCGTCGTCCAGGCCTTCCCACCACGGGCGGTCGTCCGCGGTCAGCCCGACGTTGGTGAAGATCGCGTCGCGCGACAGCGTCGCCAGGGCATTCGGGTTCGACTTCGCACTCGTGCCGGGCGCCACGCCGAAGAAGCCCGCTTCGGGATTGATCGCGTAGAGCCGGCCGTCGTCGCCCGGGCGCATCCAGCAGATGTCGTCGCCCACGGTCCACACCTTCCAGCCCTTCTCGCGGTACGACGCGGGCGGGATCAGCATCGCCAGGTTGGTCTTGCCGCAGGCGGAGGGGAAGGCGGCGGCGATGTAGTGCGTTTCGCCCTGCGGGTTCTCGACGCCGACGATCAGCATGTGCTCGGCGAGCCATCCCTCGTTGCGCGCCTGGTGCGAGGCGATGCGCAACGCGTGGCACTTCTTGCCGAGCAGCGCGTTGCCGCCGTAGCCCGAACCGAACGACTTGATCGTCAGTTCCTCGGGGAAGTGCATGATGAAGCGGCGCCCGGGATCGAGTTCTCCGATCGAGTGCAGGCCCCTGACGAACGTGCCCTCATCCTCGATGCGGCGCAGCGCGGGCGCACCCATGCGCGTCATCAGCCGCATGTTCGCGACCACGTACGGCGAGTCGGTGACCTCGACGCCGCAGCGCGACAGCGGCGAGTCGATGGGGCCCATGCAGTACGGGATGACGTACATGGTGCGTCCGCGCATGCAGCCCTCGAACAGCGCGTCCATCTTGCGGTGCGCCTCGTCCGGCGCCATCCAGTGGTTGTTGGGGCCCGCGTCATCCTGCCGCGTCGTGCAGACGAAGGTCAGGTGCTCGACGCGCGCGACGTCGTCCGGGTCGGAGCGATGCAGGAAGCTGCCGGGATTCGTCTCCTGGTTGAGCGCCTGCAACGTCCCGTCCGCGAGCATCGCCTGCACGAGCCGGTCGTTCTCGGCGTCGCTGCCGTCGCACCAGTGCACCGCGTCCGGCTGCGTGAGCGCCGCGACTTCGGCCACCCAGTCATTGAGTGCCTCCAGGCGCGAGGGGGCACGGGCGGATTCCGGGTTGGCGGACTGGGGAACGGCGTTCACGGCGGTGTTTCCTTGCTCTGCGGATGGAGTGCGTGCGAGTCGCGCGTGGCGCGTCGGGAAAGCAGCGACGCCGGCGGCTCGCACGCCACCGGCGCCACGTTCCGACCGGACGTCAGTCCGGGGGGATCAGCGTCGCCATCACGTGTTCGACGTAGTCGTCGAACTCCTCGTGCGGCAACCGTGCGTGGTGGAGTTGCAGGTTGAGCTGCAGGAAGCCGACGTACGCGGCATACGCAAGGCGGGCGCGATGCTGTGCATCGGTGCGCGTCAGTCCCGCCTGGCGGAACGACGCGGCGAGCCAGTCGAAGCGGCGCTGGGAGACCCGGCCGATCACCGGCTGCACCGCAGGGTGGTCGAGGGCCTTGAGCAGTTCCGAATAGATGATGTGGGAGGTCGCCTCGTTGGCGACCAGGCGGAAGAGCGCGCGCAGGCGCTCGCGGGGATCCGGGATGGCCTCGAGCTGGCCGAAGACTTCCTGCTGCTCGACGGTCTCCCAACGCTCGAGCGCCGCCTGGAGCAGGGCGTCGCGCGAGGGGAAGTGCCAGTAGAAGCTGCCCTTGGTGACGCCAAGTCGCCGGGCGAGCGGCTCGACCGCGACGGAGGCCACGCCGCCCTCGGCGATCTGGTCGAGGGCCGCCTGTGCCCAGTCCGTCGCGCTCAGGCGCCCGCTACCGTCCTGGCGAGGACGTTTGCCGGACTCGGCGGTGGGCGTGCGGGCGGCGGCGGGCGGCATGGCAGGAGTGTAACCGTACGGTCGGGCGGGCGGCAGTATGTTCGTGGTGGCCGCCCGGCGACGAACAGCATGGACCGTGGCCCGAGTGGCAGGCGGGTGCGTTGACAGTGGAAAACCGGCAATACCATACTTCAGCGTATGGTCAGGCGCCGTGGTGTGGGACCCGCGACCACGCCGCCATCCCGCCGCGCACTGGGACCCGCAGCGTCCCGAGGAGGTCTCCATGGACGTCGCCACGCCCTTCATCGCCTTTCTCGTCCTCGCAGGCATCGCGGCCTACCACCGCTGGCGCCTCGCCACCTGGGCGGCCGCGACCGCGACCGGCCTGGTCGCCTGCTGGCTCCTCGGCGCGGACCCCGCCGCGACCGCCATCGCACTGGTGCTCCTCGGCCTGGTCTCCATTCCCCTCCTGGTCCCGTCGGTGCGAAAGCCCGCGATCACCGCCCCCCTGCTCCGCTTCTACACGCGCATCCTCCCGCCGCTCTCCGCGACGGAGCGGACCGCGCTGGAGTCGGGCACCGTGGGTTTCGAGGGGGAACTGTTCTCGGGCCGGCCCGACTGGTCCGTGCTCCTCGGGCAGGCGAAACCGCAACTGACGGACGAGGAGCAGGCATTCCTCGACGGCCCGGTCGAACAGCTGTGCCGCATGATCGACGAGTGGCAGATCACGCACGTGCACGCCGACCTGCCCCCGGAGCTGTGGGACTACATCAAGCGCGAGCGCTTCTTCGGGATGATCATCCCGAAGGAATACGGCGGCCTCGGGTTCTCCGCGCTCGCGCACCACAAGGTCATCCAGAAGATCGCATCCATCTCCACCGTCGTCAGCTCGACCGTGGGCGTGCCCAACTCGCTCGGACCCGGCGAGTTGCTGATGCATTACGGGACGGATGAGCAGAAGCAGCACTACCTGCCGCGGCTCGCCGACGGCCGCGAGGTGCCCTGCTTCGGCCTGACCGGCCCCTTCGCGGGTTCCGACGCGACCTCGATCCCGGACTACGGCATCGTCTGCATGGGCGAGTGGAACGGCGCGAACGTGGTCGGGGTTCGGCTGACCTTCGAGAAGCGCTACATCACGCTCGCCCCCGTGGCGACCGTGATCGGCCTGGCGTTCCGGATGTACGACCCGGAGGGCCTGATCGGCGAGACGAACGACATCGGCATCACGCTTGCGCTGCTGCCGCGCGACACCGCGGGGGTCGAGGTCGGGCGCCGCCACTTCCCGCTCAACTCGCCGTTCCAGAACGGACCGGTCTCGGGCGAGGACGTCTTCATCCCGCTCAGCCAGCTGATCGGCGGCGAGGATTACGCGGGCAAGGGCTGGCAGATGCTCGTCGAATGCCTGTCGATCGGCCGGTCGATCACCCTGCCCTCCACCGCGAGCGGCGGATCGAAGATGGGCGCCATCGCGACGGGCGCGTATGCGCGCATCCGCAAGCAGTTCGGCCTGTCGATCGGCCGATTCGAGGGCGTGCAGGAGGCGCTGGCGCGGATCGCCGGCAAGGCCTACGCGATCAGCGCGCTGTCGGAGGCGACGGCGGCCGCGGTCGACCGGGGCGAGAAGCCGGCCGTCCCGTCCGCGATCGCGAAGTACCACTGCACGGAGATGGGCCGCGACGTGGTCATCGACGCCATGGACGTGCACGGCGGCAAGGGCATCATCCTCGGCCCGCGCAACTACCTGGGCCGGGCGTGGCAGGCGACGCCGATCTCGATCACCGTCGAGGGCGCGAACATCATGACCCGCTCGCTGATGATCTTCGGCCAGGGCGCGATCCTCTGCCATCCGTGGGTGCTCAAGGAAATGCGCGCGGCCGCGCTCGAGGACGAGGCGCAACGGCTGGAGGAATTCGACCGCAACCTCTTCGGCCACATCGGCTTCGCCATCTCCAACGCCGTGCGGAGTTTCTGGTTCGGGCTGACGGCGGCGCGCATCGGCAAGGCGCCCGGCGATGCCTACACGCGGCGCTACTACCGCAAGCTCAACCGCTACTCCGCGGTCCTGGCACTGTGTGCCGACACGTCGATGCTGCTGCTGGGCGGCAAGCTCAAGTTCAAGGAATCGCTGTCGGGCCGCCTGGGCGACGTGCTCAGCCACCTGTACCTCGCCAGCGCCATGCTCAAGCGCTACGAGGACCAGGGCCGCCCGGTGGCCGACCGGCCGCTCCTCGCCTGGGCCTTCCACGACAGCGTGCATCGCATCGAGACGTCGCTGTCCGCCGCGCTGCGCAACTTCCCGATCCGCCCGGTCGGCTGGCTGCTGTGGCTGCTGGTCTTCCCCGTCGGCCGCCGCGCGCAGGCACCCAGCGACCGCCTCGGCCACAAGGCCGCCAGCCTGCTCATGTCGCCCAACGAGGCGCGCGACCGCCTGGCCGAGGGCGTGTTCACCACGCCGACCGCGAACAACCCGGCCGGCCGCGTCAACAGCTACCTGCAGAAGGTGATCCTCGCCGAGCCGGTGGAACGCAAGCTCGCCAAGGCGCTCAAGCACAGCGACATCGAGGCGCTGGACTTCGGGGCCCAGCTCGAGGAAGGCGTGCGCGAGGGCTGGATTACCCAGGACGAGAAGGCGCAGCTCGAGGAGCTGCGCGCAATGACGCTCGACGCGATCAGCGTCGACGACTTCGCCGCCTGGGAGCTGCGCGCGGCCGGTTACTACGAGGCCGAGATCTCCACCAGCGGGAATCGCGCCGCGGCGTAGGGGCCGGCCGCCTTCATCGCGAGAGTGTCAGGCGGGAGATCTCCGGCGGCACGCGGAACCGGAGCGGCAGGATGCTGGTGCCCAGGCCGGGCGAGACGAACAGGTGCCGCCCGTCCCGCACGTAGTGGCCGTTCACCCAGGGCGTGCCGACGCGCGGGTCGACGAACGGCGCGAAGCTGACCTGGCCTCCATGGGTGTGCCCCGCCACGAGCAGCGATGCCCGGGCGGGGATGCGCGCGAACAGGTCCGGGTGGTGCGTGAGCGCCAACACCGGCGCGCCCGCCGGCGGGATGCCTTCGAAGGCGGACTCGATGTCGGGGTCCCCTTCCCACAGGTCGCCGATGCCCGCGAGCCAGAGGCGACAGCCATCGACTTCGACCGGGACCGCGCGGTTGTCGATGATCGGGATGCCCGCGGCCTCGAAGGCGGCGCGCACCTTGGCCCCGCCCTTCCACCAGTCATGGTTGCCGAGCACGCCGAACACCGGCTTCGCCCGTGCCAGCCCGCGCAGGCGCGCGGCCACGACCTCGGGTGGCACGTATTCCCCGAGGAAGACGCTCAGGATCAGGTAGTCGCCGGCCAGCAGCACGAGGTCGGCGTCCCCTCCCGCCACGGTCGCCGCGATCCGGTCGAGCTTGTCGATGCCGTTGCCGGGCGAGCCGGTGTGGATGTCCGCCAGGACATCGACGCGCAGCCCTTCGCATTCGGCTGTCCAGCCAGGCAGGCCGGCGAGCACGTGGTCGCGTTCCACCAGTTGCGCGGGTTCCCACACGAACCCCCGCACGCAGAAGGCCACGAGCGCCAGCGCGCCGACCCAGGCCGACCATTGCAGCGCCCGGCGCCGCCACTGCCAGCGCATCACGCGCGGGCACCCGCGCCGCCGACCGCCGGCACGCCCCCGCCGCCCGGGAGGTCGCGCTGCCGCCGGACGACCCGCCAGGCCGACCAGGCCAGCGCCCCCGCCACGCCCACGCCCGCGGCGAACACCGCGGACGACCCGGCGAACGCGAGGCCCTTGTGCAGCCAGACGAACGACAGGTCCGACGCGCGGTAGATGGCCGTGTCGATCGCCGCGTGCGCCTTGTAGCGCGCTTCGCGGTCCATTCGCGTGTAGAGGGATTCGCGCGCCGGCTTGGCCAGGGAGAACTCGCCCGCGCGGGTGGCGACCTGGACCATCGCCACCAGGGCCGGCAGCGGCGAGGCCGCCAGCAGGCAGAAGCCGACCAGGATCGCGCCGGCCGGCAGGAGCAGCGCGGGCGCGACGCCATGCCGCCGGAGCAGCCAGCGCGTCGCGAACACCTGCACGAGGATCGTGAGCGTGTTCACCGCGAGGTCGATGCCCGCGTAGAAGGCCGTGCGGGCTTCCGCGGTGGTGAAGTGCGCGCGCGCGATCGCCGCCTGTTCGTTGTAGAGCAGCGTTCCGACGCCAACGCCGAAGAACATCACGAGCGCCAGCGCCCCGAGCAGGGGATCGCGGAACACGAGCCGCAGGCCGGCGAGCACGCCCCCGCCCATCGCGCGCTCGCCGTCGGTCGTGCCCTGCCTCCGCTCCCGGGCAACGGCCCACGGCCGCAGCTTGAGGATGCAGACGAGGCAGATGCAGAGGAAGGCGCACGACACCAGCAGCAGGTTGGCGACACCGATGCGCTCGACGACCAGCCGCGTGATCATTGGCCCGAGCAATGCCCCGACGGTGCCGCCCGCGCCGATGTACCCGTACACCGAACGCGCCTGTACGTCGTCGAACACGTCCGCCATGAAGCTCCAGAACACCACCACGGCGAACAGGTTGAACACCGCCACCCAGATGAAGAACGCCGCGCCACGTCCCGGCGCATCGCGGTCGAACAGGATCCAGAACGCGAGCAGGCAGGCGATGAACACGCCGTACACCACGGGAAGGAACACACGCCGCGGGAAACGCGCCACCAGCGCCCCGTACACCGGCTGCAGCAGCACCATCGCCACGAACGTGCCGGTGAACAGGACCTGCAGGGTGAAGTCCGCCAGGTCGAAGCCGCGTGCCCCGGCCCAGGCGACGAGCCCCGGCGGGAACAGCGCGGCCATGTCGCCCGACGCCCCCATCGCGTCGCGGACCGGACGCAGCACGTAGTAGCCGCACAGCAGGCTGAAGAAATACAGCAGCGCCCACCACAGCGGCGGTGACCCGGCCAGCGCGGCGCGCAGCCGCGCCATGCCTGACCCGGTCGGTCGTCCTGTTCCTCGCGGGTCGGGCGTGGCCCCTGGATTCACGGTGCACCGCGGCGCCGGCAGCAGGCGAGCACGGTAGCCGAAGGGTCCGTGCGCCGCCATCGCGCCGGACCGGCGACCGTGCCCGGGCGGTGCACAATGCGCGTCCACCCGGGGGGCGGCCTGCGACGCGTGTTCGACTACATCATCATCGGCGCTGGGTCGGCCGGCTGCGTGCTCGCGAACCGGCTGTCAGCCGACCCGTCCTGCCGCGTCCTGCTGCTCGAGGCCGGGCCGCGCGACGCCAATCCGCTCATCCACATGCCGGCCGGGCTGTCGCGCCTGGTGCGCAACCGGCGCATCAACTGGAACTACGAAACCGAACCCGAACCCGGGCTCGACGGTCGCCGGCTGTGGTGGCCGCGCGGAAAGGTCCTGGGTGGTTCCAGCGCCATCAACGCGATGTGCTACACGCGCGGCGCCCCCGGCGACTACGACGACTGGGCGGCGTCGGGCGCGACGGGATGGGACTGGGCCACGGTGCTGCCCTATTTCCGCCGCTCGGAGGGCAACGCGCGGGGCGCCGATGCCTTCCATGGCGCCGACGGGCCCCTCTCGGTGTCCGACCCGCGGCACGTCGACACGCTGTCGCGCGCCTTCGTCGCCGCGGGCGTGCAGTCCGGGCTGCCGGCGAACGACGACTTCAACGGCGCCGCGCAACTGGGCGTCGGGACGTACCAGGTGACGCAGCGCGACGGCGCCCGGTGCTCGGCGGCCACGGCCTACCTGGCGCCCGTCCGCGACCGCGCCAACCTCGTGGTCCACGCCGGCGCGCACGTCGTGCGGATCACCTTCTCGCGCGGCACGCGGGCACGGGCGAACGGCGTCGTGTATGCCATGCGCGGCAGCGCGTACCACCAGCCCGCCGCGCGCGAGGTGATCCTGTGCGGCGGGGCGGTCAATTCCCCGCAACTGCTGATGCTGTCGGGGATCGGGCCGTCGGCGGAACTGCGCGCGCACGCGATCGACCGGGTCGCCGACCTGCCCGGCGTCGGCGGGAACCTGCAGGACCACCTCGACATCTGCACGCTCGTGTCGACGAGCCGCCCTGTGGGCTACGACCGACTGAATCCCCTCGGCGTCGCCTTCGACTACTACCTGCGCGGCCGGCGCGGCCCGGGCACCAGCAACATCGCCGAGGCCGGCGGATTCGCGCGCTCGTCGCTGGCGCCGGACGCGCGCCCGGACATCCAGTTCCACTTCGTCCCCGCGCAGCTCGACGACCACGGCCGGAACCGCCTGCCGGGTCGCGGCTACACCCTGCATGCCTGCGCCCTGCGCCCGCGCAGCCGCGGCCGGATCCGCCTGGCGGGCAACCGCGCGACGCAACCGCCGAGGATCCATGCCGGCTACCTGACGGATGACGCGGGCCACGACCTGGCCGTGATGGTCGAGGCGGCCCGGCTCGCCCGCGGGATCCTCGCCCAGCCGGCCTTCGACGCCTTCCGCGGCGACCCGGTCCTGCCCGCGCGCGACGACCTGGACGACGCCGGGCTGGCGGACTTCATCCGCGCGAAGGCCGAGACGATCTACCACCCCGCGGGGACGTGCCGCATGGGCGTGGACGACATGTCGGTCGTCGACCCGCGCCTGCGCGTGCACGGCGTCGACGGACTGCGCGTGGTCGATGCGTCGGTCATGCCCACGCTGCCCGGCGGCAACACCAACGCCCCGGTGACGATGATCGCCGAGCGTGCCGCGGACCTGGTCCTCGGGGACGCCTAGGCGTCAGTGCTCCAGCATCGGCGGCAGCGGGCAGTGCAGGACGCCGCAGACCGTCCGCAGCAATTCGGCCTCGGCGACCGAGACCCGCCCGTCATGGGCGACCGTGTCGGCCAGTGCCTCGACGAGTTGCTGTTTGGCGAGCGGGTCGAGCGCATCGAGCGGCCACCAGACCGCATCGAGCTGCCGAACCCAGTCGCGGCGCGGCAGGTAGGGCAGGCCCTGCTCCGGGAGCACGCGGCGGATCCCGGCGAGGTAGGCGCGCCGCGCGCCGGCCTCGTCCGCGTGGCCGTGCTGCGCGACCACGCACAGCAACGTCGCGATCTCGCTGCCGACATCCGGGAGCCGTCGGCGTCCGAGGCGCGCGAAGGCCGCGGGATCGAGCGCCTCGCGCACCTGCACGTCCAGCAACCGCCCGAGGCAGTACTCGAACAGGGCCACGCGGCCGTCCGCATGCACCATCGCGTGCGCGACGTCCAGGAACGCGGCGACTTCGGGCCGCGGCCGACGCCGCAACGCGGGGAACGCGATCTGCGCGAGCGGGAGGCGGAGCTGTGGATGCAGGCCCGCGCTCCGTTCAGCCGCCGCGCGCACGCGTTCGGACAGCTGGGTGCCCAGGCGCGCGGCGATCTCCTCGAGCTGGAGCGACGCCACGTCGGGGTCTCGGTCGAGCAGCAGCGACAGCACCACGTCGAAGGCCGTGCCCCGGTCGACCGCCATCGCATGGAGGTCGGCCGGCATCGCCGCCACGATCGCGTCGGCCCGCCGGTAGTCGTCCGCGCGCGGGTCGGCGACCTGCGCGCTCACGCGCCCCGGCTCGATGCGGAATTCCGCCTCGTCCGTTGACAGGCCATCGACGGGTGCCATCCCGAGCAGTGCGTCCTCTTCCAGCCCCTGCGGTGGATGGCTGGCCCAGCGCCTGGAAAGCGCCGCCAGGCCGCTGGCATCGAAGGAAGGCTCCAGCGCCCGGATGCGTTCGAGCAGCGGCGGGTGCGTGGCGAACCAGCCCGCCAGCCCGACGCCATCGCCGAACAGCATGTGGCTGACCTCCTCCGCCTCGCCCGGGTCGTTCAATCGCGCGCCGTCCGGCAGGCCGCCGATCTTCTTGAGCGCGCCGGCCAGGCCGGCGGCCTGCCGGGTGAACTGCACCGCCGACGCATCGGCGAGCGACTCGCGCGTGCGACTGATCCCCGCCTTGATGATCCGGCCGAAGAACAGGCCGATGTAGCCGATCGCCATCGCGACCAGCGCCGCCGCCAGGATCGCGGCGCTGCCACGTCCGCGCGCGCGGCCGCCGTGCTCGAGCACCTTCCGGCCGATCAGCCCCACCATCAGGATGCCGAACAGCACGCCGATCAGGCGGATGTTGAGCCGCATGTCGCCATTGAGCACGTGGCTGAACTCGTGGGCGACGACGCCCTGGAGCTCGTCCCGGTTGAGCCGGTCGAGCGCACCGCGGGTGACCGCGATCGCGGCATCGGCGGGCGCGTACCCGGCGGCGAACGCGTTGATGCCCGCCTCGTGCTCCAGGACGTAGAGCCGCGGCATCGGCACCCCGGACGCGATGGCGATCTCCTCAACCACGTTGCGCAGGCGCCGCAGGCCCAGGTCGGTGGTGCCCTCGTCGACCGGCACGCCGCCCAGTTGCCGGGCCACCGCCTCGCCACCGTCGCGCAGCGACGCGATCCGGTAGAGCGAACCGAATCCGATGACCGCCAGCGTCACCAGCGCGGTCCCCGCCAGCAGGCCGGTGTTGGTGGCCCCCGTGGCGTCGGTCCCCGCCACCAGCCAGACGGCGAAGCAGGCGGCGCCCACGATGCCCGCCACCGCCAGCGCGAACAGCGACACCAGTCGCGTCGACGTGCGGCGCGCCTGCGCCTGGCGTTCGAAGAAATTCACGTGGGCAGCCGGGGCGGTCGCGCCTTCAGCGGGCGGCCCGCGGGGTGCGAACGCCGCACGGGCCGGTGGATGCCGGGATCAGAACTGGACTTTCGGCGCGGCGCGGACCGCGTCGCGCTGGTCGGCGGGGATCTCGAGCAGCGCCGCCGGCTTGAAGGCGAAACTGTTCGCGACCAGGCTCGCCGGGAAGACCTCGCGCCGGTTGTTGTAGGCCATCACGCTGTCGTTGTACGCCTGCCGCGCGAAGGCCACCTTGTTCTCGGTGCTGGTCAGCTCCTCGGTGAGCTGCATCATGTTCTGGCTCGCCTTCAGCTCAGGATAGGCCTCGACCGTCACCAGCAGGCGGCCGAGCGCGCCCTCCAGCGCGGCCTGCGACCGGGACAGTTCGGCCATCGCCGCCGGATCGCCCGGCGCCGCCTTGGCCGCCGCAAGTCCCGCCTGCGCGGTGTTGCGTGCGGCGGTGACCGCCTCGAGGGTGCCCCGCTCGTGGGCCAGGTAACCCTTCGCCGTCTCCACCAGGTTGGGGATCAGGTCGAAGCGCCGCTGCAGCTGGACGTCGATCTGCGCGAACGCATTGCGCCACGCGTTCCGGGCGGTGACCAGCCCGTTGTAGATGCCCACGCCCCATGCGACCAGCACGCCGGCGATCGCCAGCACGACCAACAGGAACACAGTGCCCATTTCCCCTTCCTCCCTAAACCGCGGCGGGTGGCCGCGCATTCATCGGCGCTTCACGGAAACGTGCGGCATGTTCATGCAACGCCCGGCACGGTCGCTAGAATCGGAACGGACCCGACGCCGCACGCCCGGGTCGGATCCGCAGCATACGCAGGGGGCAGGCAGGATGGAAACGAGGCAGTCGCGGACGAGGCATGCCAGGTGGCGCGGCCGCGCCCTCGCCGGCGCGGCCGCGCTCGGCCTGCTCGCCTTCGCGGTCGCCTCCGCCAACCAGTTCCCGGGCACCGTCGATCCGCAACCGGCGCCCGAGGCTGCGGCCACGCCGGACACGTTGGCGATGGTCGAGGTGTCGACCGCGGCCGCGACGCCGGCGGTCGCCACGCCCACCGCACAGACCGCCCGCCCGCTTGCGAACGGATTCGACGTCCGGGAATTCGAATCGATGGCGCAGGCGCTGGTCGCGAACCAGCGCGTGCCCGGGCTGGCCATGGCGATCGTGCACGATGGCCGCGTGCTCAGCGCGCGCGGCTACGGCATCACCGACGTGCGCGCGGCCGAGCCGGTCGACGCGCACACGGTGTTCCGCCTCGCCTCGCTGTCCAAGGGATTCGCCGGGACGCTGACCGGCATGCTGGTCTCCGAGGGTGCGCTGCGCTGGGACAGCCGAGTCGCCGAGTACATGCCGCAGTTCCGCCTGAACGACCCGATCGCGGCACGCCAGTTGACGGTCGCGGACGTGCTCAGCCACCGCGTCGGCCTCCCGCACCACACCTACGACCGCGACATCGAGTCGAACGCCGACTACCGCGACCTGGTCAACCGCCTCTACCAGACACCCCTGCGCTGCGCGCCGGGCGCGTGCTACGGCTACCAGAACGTCGCCTTCAGCCTGATCGGCGACGTGGTCTTCGCCGCCACCGGACAGTTCTACAGCCAGGCGATCGAGCGCCGGCTGTTCGGCCCGCTCGGCATGGTGGACGCCAGCCTCGGCCTGGAAGGCATCGAAGCAAGCTCGCGCTGGGCGCGCCCGCATGTCCGCGGCCGCGGCGGCTGGGTCTCGCTGCGGCCGAAGCCGACCTACTACCGGCTGCCGCCGGCGGCCGGCGTCAACGCCAGCGCGCATGACATGGCGCAATGGCTGCTTGCCCAGGGCGGCCACCGGCCGGACGTGCTGCCCGCGCCGCTGCTCGCGACACTGCACACGCCGCTCGTGGACACGCCGACCGAGATCCGCGGCGGGGCCGGTTCGTGGCGCCGGCAACGCCTGCAGGCGGCGGGCTACGGCCTGGGCTGGCGGATCTACGACTACGCGGGGCACGACCTCGTGTACCACGCGGGTGCGGTGCAGGGTTACCGCGGCATGATCGCCCTGCTGCCCGACCGCGACCTCGGCATCGCGGTCCTGTGGAACGGCGAAAGCTCGCTGCCGTCCGCGCTCCTGCCGACGGTGCTCGACCGTGCGATCGGCCTGGCGCCCCAGTCGTGGCTGCAGAACGGCGTGCTCGCCGACGCGGCGGCATTCGAGGCGAGCGGGGCAACCCCCGGCCGCGGGATCAGCCAGTATCGCGACGCGCGCACGCAAGCCCGGCCGGGCGCACGCGCGGGCGTCGCGACCGCCGCGCCCCGCTGACCGCAACCGCGCGGCGCCGCGCGCCGGCCGCCGCCATCAGCGCATAAAAAAGCTCCCTCCCTGCCTGGGCGCAGGGAGGGAGCCGATTGGACTACGGCTTTCGGGGTCGCCGATTACATCATCGGGGTCGGCATCGCCGGCATCGTCACCGGGGCCGACTTCTTGGCGGCACGACGCCTCGCCGGGCGCTTGGCAGCCTTCTTCGCGGTCTTCTTGGCAGCGGCCTTGCGGGCCGTCTTCTTCGCGGCCGGACGCTTCTTGGCGGCCGCCTTGCGGGCCGTCTTCTTGGCGGCCGGTCGCTTCTTGGCGGCGGCCTTGCGGGCCGTCTTCTTTGCCGGGCGCTTCTTGGCGGCCGCCTTGCGGGCCGTCTTCTTCGCCGGACGCTTCTTGGCGGCGGCCTTGCGGGCCGTCTTCTTCGCCGGGCGCTTCTTGGCGGCTGCCTTGCGGGCCGTCTTCTTCGCCGGACGCTTCTTCGCCGTGGCCTTGCGGGCCGTCTTCTTGGCGGCCTTTCGGGCGGTGGACTTGCGGGCCGTCTTCTTCGCCGCCTTGCGGGCGGTCGACTTCTTGGCGGCGGACTTGCGCGCGGTCTTCTTCGTCGCCTTCTTGGCGGCGGTCTTGCGCGCGGTTTTCTTCGTCGCTTTCTTGGCGGACTTCTTCGCAGCTTTCTTCATGGCCATGGGATGGCTCCTCGTCAGTGGACTCGCTGGTTTGACTGCCCAGGAGGAAACAGCGCCGCGGGGATCGGACCCGCGGCCAACCGCCGGTGCGCGTGGCGCGCCGGAACGGATGCTTGCCCGTGCCGCACGGACGCGCGGCAACAAAAAACCCGCGTCGCATTCGCGGCGCGGGTGGGATGGTCTGGACGTTGCCGGGTTTTTTCGAGGGAGACGGTGCCCGATTCCACCGTTGTGACCGTCCGGGCGGAAGGCTGAGTTGTGTCGCGCGTTGTCGCGTTGACTCGGCTCACTCGTTCCTGCAGGCAACGTCTGCTGCGCGAAACCTAATCACGGTTTTTTTGGCTGTCAACAACCCCGTCCGTGTTTTTTCGCACCGCAATCCCGGACCGGCCCGGCGAACGCCGACACAAGGAACACGCCAACGCCGGCCGCCGGCACCAGAGCCATGACCGGACCGTCATGCATGCGCGCTGAAAACAAGCGCTGGCGCGGTTTCCAGACGGTGTGGCGATATTTTGTCCACGCTTCCGCACGGACGTGCGCACGGCGCGCGCACGATACGCACGACGCGTGGCGACCCGCCCGCGGCGTGACCTGGCGTGGCCGGCCAGGCGCCGGCTTGGCGCGTCGCACAAGCCGAAATGCGCGAAAACGCGATGAAGGTCGACGACGTGGCCGGATCGTCGCGCACGTGCCGACCGACCGGTCGGTCCGGTCGCACCGGCTTCCTCGGCCACAAAAAAAACCGGCCGCGTCGCGGCCGGTCCGGTTTGCAGCATCGGGCCGGACGACGCCGGCCCCGCGACGACTCAGTGGTCGTCATCCTCGAGGAGTTCGGCGTAGTCGTCCGGCTCCAGCAGTTCCTTGACCTGGTCCGGCTCCTCGACCTCGAGCACGAACAGCCAGCCGTCGCCGTAGGCGTCTTCGTTGATCGTCTCCGGCTTGTCGGCCAGCGCGCCGTTGACTTCCACCACCGTGCCGGACACGGGTGCGTAGACGTCGGACGCGGCCTTGACCGACTCGACGACGGCGCAGGCGTTGCCCGCCTCGATGCGATCGCCCACGTTCGGGAGCTCCACGTAGACGAGGTCGCCCAGCAGTCCCTGGGCATGGTCGGAGATGCCGACCGTGGCCTTGCCGTCGCCCTCGACGCGCAGCCACTCGTGGGACTTCATGAACTTCAGGTCGCCGGGAATCTCGCTCATGCCGCTGCTCCGTGCTGGGGGTGCTGGTGCTTGCCGCGCCGGGCGCCTGGCCCGGGCGGCGGTAGTGTAGCGAAGGCCACGCGGCCGGTCAGATGCCGGGCTGCGGCTTGCCTTCGCGGACGAATGGCGGCTTGACCAGGCGGACGGGCACCTCGCGGCCACGGATGTCGACCCGCACGTCGCCCGCGTCCCCCGCGGGGATCCGCGCGAACGCAATCGCCTTGCCGATGCTCGGCGAGAACGTGCCCGACAGGATCTCCCCTTCCCCGCTCGCGGCCAGGACACGCTGGCCGTGGCGCAGCACCCCGCGCTCGTCCATCACCAGTCCCACGAGCTGGCGCGGGACGCCGCCGGCCTTCTGCGCCTCGAGCGCCTGGCGCCCGATGAAGTCGCGGCCCTCGTCCATCGAGATCGTCCAGCCGAGCGCCGACTCCCACGGCGTGGTCGACTCGTCCATGTCCTGGCCGTAGAGGTTCATGCCCGCCTCCAGGCGCAGCGTGTCGCGCGCGCCGAGGCCGGCCGGCTTCACCCCGGCGTCGAGCAGCGCCTGCCAGAGCGCCGGCGCGCTGTCGGCGGGCACGATGACCTCGAAGCCGTCCTCGCCCGTGTAGCCGGTGCGCGCCAGGAACAGCGGCACGCCCGCGGTCGTCCGCGCTTCGCCGGCGGCGAACCGGCCGAGCCTGGCGGCGACCGCGGCGCCCGCCTCGTCGAGCAGGCCGGCCACCCGCTCGCGCGCGGTGGGGCCCTGCACCGCGATGATCGCCAGGTCCTCGCGCTCCACCACCGTGACGGCGAACGCCTCGGCCTGGGTGCGGATCCAGGCCAGGTCCTTCTCGCGGGTGGCCGCGTTGACCACCATGCGGAAGAAGTCGTCGGCCACGAAGTACACGATCAGGTCGTCGATCACGCCGCCGCGCTCGTCGAGCATGCAGGCGTACAGCGCCTTGCCCGGCGCCTTCAGCTTGTCGACCGAATTGGCGAGCAGGCGGCGCAGGAATTCGCGGACGCGGGCGCCGTGCAGGTCGACCACCGTCATGTGGCTGACGTCGAACATGCCGGCGTCGCGACGGACCTGGTGGTGCTCGTCGACCTGCGAGCCGTAGTGGAGCGGCATGTCCCAGCCGCCGAAGTCGACCATCTTCGCGCCGAGGGCGCGGTGGGCATCGTTGAGGACGGTGCTGCGGGTCATCGTCGGTTCGCGTGCGTGTGGGGACCGGCGATTATCCCAGACGCGGCGGGTCGGCTCCTGCCGCCCCCGGACCGGGGTGGCGGGACCGCGCCCGGGTCAGGCGGCCTCGACCCTCAGCGTGCCCGCGTCGGACGCCACCACGCGCACGCGCGTGCCGGCCGGCAGGTCGGGACCGGCAGCGGTCCAGAACGCATCGCCGATCTTCAGTCGCCCCCGGCCATCCACGATCGCCGTCTCGAGCACGAAGACCTGGCCGACGAGCTGTTCGCCCCGGCGGTTCAGCAGGGGGCGCCCCGCCTCGGGCGGCGTGCGCGACCGGCGCACGTGCCAGCCGATGCCGACCGACACCAGCGACAGGATCGCGAACACGATCCATTCGGTCGTGGGCTCGAGCGGCAGCACCAGGTCGACGAGCCCCGTCCCCGCGGCGGCGATCGCCAGCCACAGCATGAACGTGCCGGGCGCGAGCGCCTCGATCGCCAGCAGGAGCAGTGCCAGCCCCCACCAGAACCACGGCGACTGCATCACCGCCGCCAGCATGTCAGCGATCCCTCGCAGGATGCCTTTCGGGCGCGTGTCCATCGCCACCTCCCGGCTTCACGGAACGCGCGAGTTCGGCGATGCCGGCGAGCGAGCCCAGCACGCCGGTCGCCTCCATCGGCAGCATCAGCAGCTTCTGGTTCGGCGACGCCGCGAACTCCTTCAGCGCCTCGACGTACTTCTGGGCGACGAAGTAGTTGATCGCCTGGACGTCGCCCTGGGCGATCGCTTCGGACACCATGCGCGTGGCCTTGGCCTCGGCCTCGGCCAGGCGCTCGCGGGCCTCGGCCTCGCGGAACGCGGCCTCGCGCTCGCCCTCGGCGTCGAGGATGGTCGACTGCTTCTCGCCCTCGGCCTTGAGGATGGCCGCCTGGCGGAAGCCCTCCGCCTCGAGGATGTTGGCGCGCTTCTCGCGCTCGGCCTTCATCTGGCGCGCCATGGCCTCGACCAGGTCGCGCGGCGGCTGGATGTCCTTCAGTTCGATGCGGTTGACCTTGACGCCCCACGGGTGCGTCGCCTGGTCGACGGCGACCAGCACCTTGGCGTTGATCTCGTCGCGCTTGGACAGCGACTCGTCCAGGTCCATCGAGCCGATCGACGTGCGGATGTTGGTCATCACCAGGTTGAGGATCGCGATTTCGAGCTGGGCGACCTCGTACGCGGCCTTGGGCGCGTCGAGCACCTGGAAGTAGACGACGCCGTCGCACTTCACCACGGCGTTGTCCTTGGTGATCACGTCCTGGCTGGGGACGTCCATCACCTGTTCCATCATGTTGAGCTTGCGCCCCACCCGGTCGATCCACGGGACGATGAATCCCAGGCCCGGCGACAGCGTGTGGGTGTACTTGCCGAAGCGTTCCACCGTCCATTCGTAGCCCTGGGGCACGACGCGCACCCCCATGAACACGGTGACGACGGCGAAGACCAGCAGGACGACGACGAACAGATCCATGGACGCTCTCCCCAGAGTCGTCCACATCTTAGCCGCGCGGGCGACTGCCGGGGCGTCCGGCGGACGGCGGCGCGCCCGGAACGCAAGACGGGCCGGGGGAATGCCCGGCCCGTCGTCTCCCGGTGGATGCCCCGGATTACATGTAGTCCGGCTTCACCGCGCGCTCGAAGGTGTTGATCTCGTCCTCGGCGCGCTCGCGGTCCCAGCCGTAGCGTTCCTGCAGTCGGCCGCACAGGTAGTCGCGGTTGCCATCGGCGACGTCGAAGTCGTCGTCCGTGAGCTTGCCCCACTGCTGCTGGATCTTGCCCTTCATCTGGTCCCACTTGCCTTCGAAGATGTCCTTGTTCACGGTCCTGCTCCTGTTCTTGGGGGAGGTGCCTCGCGGCGTAGGGAAAATTGCCGCCGGGCGCGTGAGCGCAAGGTCATGCCGGCGCACCACGGCGTCGCATGCATGAACGTGTTCAGTTCGAGGGCGGCTCGCCGCCTGGCACGGCGGCCCCGCGGCGCTACTTGGTCAGGATCAACTTGTCGTTGCGCGTGTGGCGCAGCCTGTAGACCTCGCCGCCATGGCGGATGAGGACCTCGCGCGCGCCACGGAGCAGTTCACTGCTCTCGCACGCGGGCGGGCGGGGGGATGGCCGCGCCTCGTCCGCCGGCACGTCGCAACCCTCCTGTCGCATCGTGCGCTTGACCGGGACGCGGGGGCGGGATCCGACAGCGTGGGTGGGCGCGGGCATCGCGGACTCCCGGGACGGGTGTCCGCGAATGATAATGATTCCTATTTGGGCGTCAACCGCTCCGCGCCTAGCCCGTCGTTGCCGCCTCGATCCGTGCCCAGGTCGCTTCGTCCAGGGTGCGTGCCACGTCCAGCGCGGCGAGGTTCTCCACCAGCTGCCCGACCCTCGATGCACCGAGGATGACCGTCGAGACGTGCGGATTGCGCAGGCACCACGCGATGGCCAGGGGCGCGGGCGGCACGCCGATCTCGTCGGCGAGGGCCGTGAAGCGCCGCGCGCGCGCGACCCGGTCCTCCGTCTCGTCGCCGAGCACCCATTTCCGCAACCAGCCCATGCCCTCCTGGCCAAGGCGCGCGTCCCCGGGCACGCCCTCGTTGTACTTGCCCGTCAGCAGCCCGGACGCGAGCGGCGACCACGTGGTCGTGCCCATGCCGTACTCCGCGTACAACGGTGCGTACTCGAGTTCCACGCGGTGCCGGTGCAGGAGGTTGTACTGCGGCTGCTCCATCGTGGGCGCGACGAGGCCGTTGGCCTTCGCGATCCGGTGCGCTTCGCGGATCTGCGTCGCGCTCCACTCCGACGTGCCCCAGTACAGGACCTTGCCCTGGCGCACGAGCACGTCCATCGCCGACACGGTCTCGGCGATCGGGACGTCCGGATCGGGGCGGTGGCAGAAATACAGGTCGAGGTAGTCGACGCGCAGCCGGCGCAACGCCGCGTGGCAGGCATCGTGGACATGCTTGCGCGACAGGCCCCGCTGCGTCGGCCGCGGGTCGTCGGCGGCCCCGAAGAAGACCTTGCTCGAGACGCACCAACCATCGCGTGGCAGGCGCAGGTCCGCGACCGCGTCGCCCATCACCCGCTCGGCCTCGCCGTTGGCGTAACCCTCGGCGTTGTCGAAGAAGTTGACCCCGTGGTCCCACGCCGCGGCGATCATCTCGCGCGCCGCACCGCGCCCGACGGCATTGCCGAAGGTGACCCACGCCCCGAGCGAGAGCGCGGACAGCGGCAGGCCGGAGGAGCCGAGGCGGCGGTATTCCATGGGATTTGTCGGAGTGCGGGCGTCCGCGGAGTGTAGCCGTGGGCCCGCCGCCGGCGCGGCCGCGGCCGGCGCGCGTTATCCTCGCCCCGCGCCAGGGAACGGGGACACGCATGCTCGAGCCGAAGGGAGGATTCCAGGCGGCCCTCGCGTCGCTGACGTCGCGGCCCGACGACCTCATGCTGGAGCTCGGCGCCAGTGGCGAGCTGCTCGTGGCCCGCCTGCGCGTGGTCATCGCGACCCTGCTGCTGCTCGCACCACTCGCCAACGCACTTGGCGGGGGCAACGTCCAGGAAACGTTCCTGGGCCTGGCGGCCGTCGTCGTGCTCAACGTCGTGGCGCATGCCTGGCTCGCCCTCGCCCGCCGGCCGAGGCGCCATGCATGGCTGCCCTTCGTGACCAGCGCCTGGGACGTCACGGTCGGCACGGCGGTGCTCGGGATCCTCGCGGCCGGGTCGATTCCCGCCGGACTCAACAGCGTGCTGGTGTTTTCCGGCTACCTGGTCGCGATCAGCGTCGGGGCCCTGCGCAGCGACGGTCGCGTGGCCCTGTTCACCGGCGCGCTGGCGATCGTCCAGTACGCGGGCCTCGTGCTGGTGGCATTCGCCATGTCGGAAACGCCCGAGCGCCTGGTCTCGACCGAGCACGGCACGGTCGCGCTCGCGGGGCAACTGCAGCGCCTCGGACTGCTCGCGGCGTTCACGCTGGTCACGTGCACCGTCGTCTACCGGATGCAGCGGCTGGTGGAACTGTCGGGCACGGATGGGCTCACCGGCCTGCCGAACCGGACGTGGCTGCACCACCGGATGCCGCGCCTGCTCGACGAGGTCCGCTCGAACGGCGGCAGCCTGACGCTGGCGCTGATCGACATGGACCGCTTCCGCGTGCTCAACGAGGAATCGGGGTTCAAGACCGGCGACGCGGTCCTGCGGCAGCTCATCGACTTCGTCCGCGAAGAGGCGGTGCACGACGAATGGCTGGTCCGGATCGGCGGCCAGGAGTTCGTCCTGCTGCTGCGCCAGCCCCTGGGTACCGCGTGGGAACACGTGGACGCGATCCGCCAGTCCATCCTCGAACGCGGCTTCAGGACCCCCGATGGCGACCGGGTCCGGCAGACGATCAGCGCCGGGCTCGCGAGCTTCCCCCAGGAAGGCGCGGACATGTCCGACCTGCTGCGGCGCGCCGACCAGCGGCTCAAGCGGGCCAAGCGCGAGGGCGGGAACCGGGCGATGGCGCGCGACGCCTGACCAAGCCCCGCCATCGGCGCAAGCGCCCGCCGGCGGTTGCCGGTGGCAGGCGGCTCCCCTAACCTGCGCGCTCGAAAAGGGGCCGGCGGGGACGTTCGATGGACATGGTGGCGCGGGCCGGGTTCGGCCTGTTCGGACTCGCGGTGCTGCTGGCCATCGCCTGGGCGTTCTCCAACAACCGGCGGCGGGTGGACTGGCGGCTGGTCTCGGTCGGCCTGGTGCTGCAGCTGCTGATCGCCGCGTTCGTCCTGCTCACGCCCTGGGGTGCGGTGGTGTTCGACACCATCGCGACCGGGTTCGTGAAGCTGCTCGGGTTCACCACCGAGGGCGCGCGGTTCATCTTCGGCGACTTCACCGACCCCGAGCGGTTCGGCTTCGTGTTCGCGTTCCAGGTGCTGCCGACGATCATCTTCTTCGCCAGCTTCATGAGCGTGCTCTACCACCTGGGCGTGATGCAGAAGGTCGTCCAGGGCATGGCCTGGGTGATCACCCGCCTGATGCGCGTGTCGGGCGCGGAGACGCTGAGCGTGTGCGCGAACTCCTTCATCGGCCAGACCGAGGCGCCGCTGGTGGTGCGCCCGTACATCTCGAAGATGACCGAGTCGGAGCTGGTCACGCTCATGGTCGGCGGCATGGCCACCATCGCCGGCGGCGTGCTCGGTGCGTACGTACTGCTGCTGGGCGGCGGTGACGCGGCGCAACAGGCGTTCTACGCCAAGCACCTGATCACGGCCAGCGTCATGGCGGCGCCCGCGACCCTGGTCATCGCCAAGATCCTCGTCCCGGAGACCGCCACGCCGCTGACGCTCGGCGAGGTCCGGGTCAACGTCGAGAAAACGACGACCAACGTGATCGACGCCGCCGCGGCCGGCGCGTCGGACGGCCTGAAGCTCGCGCTGAACGTCGGCGCGATGCTGCTGGCGTTCATCGCGCTGATCGCCCTGCTGAACGCCCCGCTGGCGTGGCTGGGCGAGGTCACCGGCCTCGAGGCGATGCTCGGCCGGCGCACCGACCTGGCCGGCCTGCTCGGCCTGTTGCTGGCGCCGATCGCCTGGGTGATCGGCGTGCCCTGGCAGGACGCGGCCACCGTCGGCGGGCTGATCGGCACCAAGGTCGTGCTCAACGAATTCGTCGCCTACGTGCAGCTGGGCGAAGTGCTGCGTGGCAACGTGCCCGGCGTCGGCCTGACCGACCGGGGCGCGCTGATCGCCACCTACGCACTGTGCGGCTTCGCGAACTTCAGCTCGATCGCGATCCAGATCGGCGGGATCGGCGGCATCGCGCCCGAACGTCGCCACGACCTGGCGCGCTTCGGCCTGCGCGCGGTGCTCGGCGGCACGTTGGCCACCCTGATGACCGCCACGATCGCGGGCGTCCTCAGCGCCACGGCCTGAGGCACGGGCCGTGGGGCGGGTCGTCGTCGTCGGGTCGTTCAACATCGACCATGTCTGGCGCGTCGCCACGCTCCCGGCGCCCGGCGCCACCTTGGCGGGCACCTACTCGACCGGGCCCGGCGGCAAGGGCTTCAACCAGGCGGTCGCCGCCCGGCGGAGCGGTGCCGCGACAGGCTTCGTCTGTGCACTGGGGGAAGACGCGGGTGCGCAGCAGGCGCGTGCGCTGTGCACGGCGGACGGCATCGACCTGCGTGCGCTGCCTGCCGACGCACCGACCGGCACGGCCGGGATCTACGTGGACGCCGCCGGATCGAACACCATCGTGATCGGCGCGGGCGCGAACGCGGCGCTCGACGCAGGGTTCGCGGTCGACGCACTGGACGCGTTCGACGACGTGGCCGTCGTGCTGGCGCAACTCGAGTCCCCGCCCGACGCGGTCGTCGCTGTCCTCACCCGTGCGGTCGCCCGCGGGATGCTCGCCGTCCTCAACCCCGCGCCGGCCAATGCGCCCGTGCCCGACGCGCTGTTGGCGTGCGTGGACGTCGTGACGCCCAACGAGACCGAACTCGTCGCCCTGCTCTCCGCGCGCGGCATCGCCGACGTGGCGCCCCAGGACGTGCCCGCCGTCGATGACGCGCGGCTGCACGCCTGGTGCCGTGCGCTGCTCCCGGGGGGCACGGTGGTCGTCACGCTCGGTGCCGCGGGCTGCTTCGTCTCGCACGCGGACGACAGGCGGCGCGGGGATCGGGACGAGGCCTACCGTGTCGCGGCACCCCGCGTCCGCGTGGTGGACACCACGGGCGCCGGCGACGCCTTCAGCGGCGCCCTGTGCAGCGCGCTCGCGCGTGCGCCGGGAACGCAGTTCCGAAGGCAAGTCGAGACCGCCACCGCTTACGCCGCGCGCTCGACCGAGGCCGCCGGCGCGGCCCTGGCCATGCCCTGGTCCTGACGCTTCATCGCCCGGTCACCGGGGGCGCGCGAGCGTGCCGCGCATGGACCCGAGCCGCCACGCCGCCCCGCCCCGCCGACGCCCCTTGACGTCTTCGGCACCCGCCTGCCTGCTTGTCCTCCTGTTGTCGGGATGCGCCACTGGCGAGCGTGCGCCGCCCGCGAGTGGTCGATCGGCGATCGATGCCGAGGCAGCGGTTTCTCCCATCGACACGCGCAGCGTGACCGGATCGACGGACGTCCGCGCAGGCGGCGCGTCCTGCGACTGGACGACGCGCGCCCTTCCCGCGCATGCACGCGCCGTGGACGCCGACAGGCGGGACCTCGCCGATCACGTCCCCCGTGACACCGCCGACGCGCGCATGATGCGGACGTTGCTGCGGCGTCCGTCACTGCCGCTGGGAAACATCGACGGTCCGTGGCGGGTGCGCTCGCTGCAGTCCGCGCACGGGGACGTGTTCGGCTACCCGTTCTTCGCCGGGGAGATCCGTCCGCATCCATGCGGGCATGCGTTCGCCAAGACGGCCGGTTCGCAAAGGCGCAGCGGAATACTCCACCGCGATGCAAAACCCGACCGCCTCGCCTTCCTCGGCACCCAGACGGTCAACGATGAACCACCACGCGCCTACGACCCGGCCTGGCCGGAAGAGGCGCAGTGGCCGGGCCATGCGAACAGTGCCGGGTTCCTGGTCCGGATCGGCCCCGATGAACTGCTGATGGTGCTGGAGGCGCACACGGAACGCCTGGAGGTGTACCACCTGCAGCGCTAGCCGGCCCGTGCCGTTGCTAATGCGAATCGTTTTTATTAACATGCGCGCCGCCTCGAAGGACCTGGACGCGCATGACCCCCATCCGACTGCTCGCCGGCGCGATCGCCGGCGCCCTCGCCCTGCCCGCCGCCGCCGATGACGCCACCACCCTCGACCGGGTGGTCGTCTCCGCCAGCACCAGCCGCGTCCCGGACTCCGACGCGGCGCTGCCGAACACCATCACCGTCATCGACCGCGAGCAGCTCGAGCAGCAGCTGGCGATCACGCAGGACCTGTCGCAGGTCCTGTCCAACCTGATCCCGTCGTTCACCCCGTCGCGCCAGAAGCTGACCAACAGCGGCGAGACGTTGCGCGGACGTAAGCCGCTGTACCTGGTCGACGGCGTGCCGCAGTCGACGCCGTTGCGCGAAGGCGGCCGCGACGGCCACACCATCGACCCGGCGATGATCGAGCGCATCGAGGTCATCCACGGCGCCAACGCGCTGCAGGGCCTGGGCGCGTCCGGCGGCATCATCAACATCATCACCAAGCGCGCGCCGCGCGGGGACGGCGGGACGTTCCATGACGTCACGATCGCCGCGAGCACGGCCCTGCCCGCCGAGGACGACGGCGACGGCCACCGCGCATCCTATGTCTTCGGTACGCATTCGGGCGCCTTCGACATGGTCGCGGGCGCGTCGTACGCGAGCGAAGGGCTGTACTACGACGCGGACGGCCGGGCGATCGCCGTCAACGACGTGCAGGGCGACCTGATGGACGCCCGCAGCCACGACCTGTTCGCGAAGGCCGGCTGGACGCTCGACCAGGACCGCCGCCTGCAACTGACGGCCAACCGCTACCACCTGCAGGGCAACCACGACTACCGCACGGTCGACGGCGATCCCGCCACGGGGCTGCTCGCCACGTCCGAGCGCGGCGCGCCCGAAGGCGAGGGGCCGCGCAACCGCTCCACGTCGCTCGTCGCCGACTACACGGACAACGCGTTCGCCGGCGGCTATTTCCAGGCCCAGGCCTACTGGGTCGACTTCGCCGCGCTCTACGGCGGCAGCAACTGGGGCGACTTCTGGGGCGACGGACGCGACCCGGACTGGTGGGACCAGTCGCAGAACGCGTCGGAGAAGCTCGGCAGCAAGGCGACGTGGTCGCGCGGCGGCCTGCTCGACGGCCGGCTGCGCCTGACCCTGGGCCTGGACTGGGCGCGCGACACGACCTACCAGGAGCTGGTCGTCAGCGACCTCGACTGGGTGCCGGAGACGCGCTACGAATCGTGGTCGCCGTTCGTGCAGACCGAGTGGCGGCTGGGCGATCGCGTCCTGTTGACCGGCGGCCTGCGCTACGAGCACGGCGAGCTCCAGGTCGACGACTTCACCACGCTGCCCGTCTACGGCAGCCAGCAGGTCGAAGGTGGCAACCCGACCACCAGCGAAGTGCTGCCCAACGTGGGCGCCGTGTTCGAAGCGACCGACGCGCTGAAGCTGTACGCGTCCTATTCGGAGGGCTACACCGTCGCGGACGTGGGCCGCGTGCTGCGCGGCATCAACACGCCGGGCCAGCGCGTGGACGACCTGGTCGACCTGTCGCCGGTGATCGCCGACAACCGCGAAGTCGGCGTGGACTACGACGACGGCCGTTGGGTCGCGCACCTGGCCGCCTTCTGGTCCGACTCCGAGCTGGGCTCGCGCCTGTCGTTCGACCCCGTGTCCGGCACGTACAGCGTCGTGCGCGAGCGCACGGAGATCCGCGGAATCGAGGGCAACGTGGCGGTGCGTGTCGCCGACGCGGACCGCCTCGGTCTCGCGTACGCGGCAACCGAAGGCGAGTACGACAGCGACGGCGACGACCGCGTCGACAGCGACCTGCCCGGCATCAACGTGAGCCCGGACCGCGTGACCGCGTTCTGGACCCGCGACTGGTCGCCCGGAATCAGCACCCGCCTGCAGGCCAGCCACGCCTTCGACCGGTCGTTCGACCGCCAGGGCGCGGAGGTCGCGGACTTCGACGGCTACACCCTCGTCGACCTGATGGCCCGCTTCGCGCTCCCGGTGGGCACCCTGGACGTGGGTGTCGAGAACCTGCTGGGCGAGCAGTACGTGACCTACTACTCGCAGAGCACCCCGCGCGCGGACACCTACGTCGCCGGCCGCGGCCGGGTCCTGACGCTGGGCTGGTCGCACCGCTTCTGACCGGAGCGACCGCCGCGATGTCGCCGGGCAGTCCCGCACGGGGACGACCGTTCCGACGCCGCCTCCGGGCGGCGTTGGCGTGGCTGCACCTGTGGCTGGGCCTCGCGGCGGGCACGGTGTTCGCACTGGTCGCGCTGGCGGGCGCTCCGCTCGTCTTCCATGTCGCGCTGCTCAAGTGGCAGCACCCGTCGCTCGAGGGCCATGCGCCGATCGCGGACGGCCGCGTCCTCGAGGGCATCGTCGAGACCTGGCGCCCGCGTGGCCTGCGCGCGCTCGACCTGCCGCACGCCGACCTCCCTGTCTGGCAGGGCTACCTCGCGGACGGGTCGCGGGCCTATTTCGCGCCGGACGACGGGCGCCTGCTGCTCGAGCGCTCGCACCACGACGACGTGCTGCTGTGGCTGCACGAATTCCACGTCGAGCTGCGGGCCGGACCCACGGGCAGGGAATTCCTCGGCGTGGTCGGCTGGATCGCGCTCGGCCTGCTCGTCACCGGCCTCTACCTCTGGTGGCCGAAGGCGGGCAAGTGGCTCTCGAGCCTGCGGTGGCACCGCGGTCCGCCGGCGCGGCGCTGGCGCAGCTGGCACCAGTCGGCCGGTGCGCTGCTCTCGCCGCTGCTCCTGCTGCTGACGCTGACCGGCGTCGGGATGGTCTATTCCAATGGGTTCCGCACGGTGCTCGTCGCCGTGTTCGGCGGCGGCGCGTCACCCGCGGCGACGGAAGCGCCGGCTGCGGAGCGCATCGAATGGGATGCCGTCCTCGCACGCGTGGACATCGCGCTGCCCGGTGCGCGCGTGAGCCGCCTGTCCATCCCCGCCGAGGACGACGGGAGCGTGGCCTTCCGCGCCCGAGCGCCCGGCGAGTGGCACCCCGTGGGCCGGAGCGAGATCCGCGCGACCGCCGCCGGCGACCGCACCCTGCAGGTCGTCGATGCGACCGGGCATGCCGCCGGCATCCGCATCCACCAGGCCATCTACCCCCTGCACGTCGGCGCGGTGGGCGGGGGCGCGATGCGCTGGCTGACGTTCCTCGGGGGGCTCCTGCCGGCGTTCCTGCTGGTGACGGGGGCCCTGTTCTGGTGGCGCCGTCGCCGGATCGGCCGGGCCTGACCGGCGCCCGCTAAACTCGCGCCATGCGCATCGGCCCCCACGCCATCGAGCCACCGGTCGTCCTCGCGCCCATGGCGGGCGTGACGGACAAACCATTCCGCGTGCTGTGCAAGCGGCTGGGCGCCGGGCTGTGCGTGTCGGAGATGACGACGTCCGACCCGCGCTTCTGGAACACGGCCAAGTCGTTGCGCCGGATGGACCACGCCGGCGAACCCGCGCCGGTGAGCGTCCAGATCGCCGGCACCGAGCCCGCGCTGATGGCCGACGCGGCGCGCTACAACGTCGACCAGGGCGCGCAGCTGGTCGACATCAACATGGGCTGCCCCGCCAAGAAGGTCTGCAAGGCCTGGGCCGGTTCGGCGCTGATGCGGGACGAAGCGCTCGTGGCCCGCATCCTGGCGGCGGTGGCCGGCGCGGTGGACGTCCCGGTCACCCTCAAGATCCGGACGGGCTGGGCCGCCGACCGGAAGAACGCCGTCGCGATCGCGCGCATCGCCGAGGACAGCGGCATCGCGGCACTCGCCGTGCACGGGCGCACCCGCGACCAGATGTACACCGGGCACGCCGAGTACGGCACGATCGCCCAAGTGAAGGACGCGGTGTCGATCCCGGTCATGTGCAACGGCGACGTCGACGGCCCGGACAAGGCCGCCGACGTCCTCCGCCTGACGGGCTGCGACGCGGTGATGGTCGGCCGCGCCGCGCAGGGGCGGCCGTGGATCTTCCGCGAGATCGCGCACTTCCTCGCCACGGGCGAGCGGCTGGCATCGCCGGGTCACGCGGAGGTCCGCGACATCCTGCTCGGCCACCTGGTCGACCTGCACGCGTTCTACGGCGAGGAGATGGGCGTGCGCATCGCGCGCAAGCACCTGGGCTGGTACGCGAAGGACCGACCCGAGAACCGCGCCTTCCTCGCGGTTGCCAACCGCGCGCAGGATCCGGCCTCGCAGCTGCGCCTGACGCGCGACTACTTCGACGCGCTCGCCGCCGGCGTCCCGCCGGAGCTGCCCGTCGCCGCCTGAGTGGCAGGCGGCGCGACCCCATTTCGAACCGGGCGCGCCTCGCGCCACCGATGGAACCGCCGACATGAGCGACGCGACGCGATCCAGCACCGACTTCCCCTACCTGCACGGCTTCTCGCCGACCGAGCAGGCACGCCTGCAGCGCCAGGCGCGGCTGGCCGAATCGACCATCTTCCGCAACATCGACTTCACCGAGTCGCGCCGCCTGCTGGAGGTCGGCAGCGGCGTCGGCGCCCAGACCGAGATCCTGCTGCGGCGCTTTCCGGACCTGCACGTCACCTGCGTGGACTTCAACGCCCAGCAGCTCTCGGCCGCGCGCGACAACCTCGGCCGGATGCCGTGGCTGGAGGGTCGCTACGAACTGCACCGCGCCGACGCCAGCGACCTGCCCTTCGAGCCGCGCCGGTTCGATGCGGCGTTCCTGTGCTGGGTCCTGGAGCACGTCCCCTCGCCCGCCCGCGTGCTCAGCGAAGTGCGCCGGGTGCTTGCGCCGGGCGCGGTCGTGTACGCGACAGAAGTGTTGAACGCCTCCTTCCTGCTGGATCCCTACTCGCCCGACACGTGGCGCTACTGGATGGCCTTCAACGACTTCCAGATCGACAGCGGCGGCGACCCGTTCGTGGGGGCCAAGCTCGGCAACCTGCTGCTGGCGGGCGGGTTCCGCGACGTCACCACCGAGATCAAGACCTTCCACTTCGACAACCGCGAACCCGCGCGCCGCAAGCAGATGATCGCGTTCTGGGAGGAACTGCTGCTGTCGGCGGCCGACCAGCTGGTGGAGGCCGGCAAGGTCGAACCCGCCACCGTCGAGGGCATGCGCCGGGAGATGCAGCAGGTGCAGAACGACCCGAACGCGGTGTTCTTCTATTCCTTCGTGCAGGCGCGCGCGACCGTCTACTGACGCGGCGTCACGGGCCGGTCGCCTGGCCGGGGCCGGCCGACGCGCCGCGCGGGGACGTCCAGATCCTGTTCCACATCACGGCGAGACGCCGCTCCACCTCCCACGGCCAGCGCAACTGCTCGGGCGGGATCGGCCGCCAAGCCGCCCCGTGTCGCTCGGCGACGGCGAAATTGAATGTGTAGTCGGGCTCGGCGCCCATGCGCAGGTCGCTCAGGACCAGGCGGCCGTCGCGCACCTGCGGCTTCATGAAGCCGTGGTTGAAACAGCGCAGGCGCGCGACCGCCTCCGTCGCATCGACCACCGCCAGGGCGCTGCGCGCCTCCGGCGCGAAGACATGGCGGCGGAACCGCACCGGGCCCTCGTCGGCCACGAGCGACGTCTCGCCCTCCACGAACCCGTCCGGCGTCATCGCCACCACGCGCCACAGCAACGTGTTGAACGGCGACGCGGCCGAGAAGCGCGGGGCGTCGCCGAGGCCCGCCGCCACCAGTGCCTCGTCCGCGCGCCGGTCCACGATGGACTTGGCGGCCAGCGACCAGCCGAGGTAGGCCGTGCTCGCGACCAGTCCTGCGACAAGCGCATGGCGCGCGATGCGCCGCGACCCGGCGAACGCGGCCACGGCGACCGCGAGGAGCAGCCACACCGTGTAGAGCGGATCGATGATGAACACGCTCGACCACATCGCCGGCCGGAGCGGCAGCGGCCAGAACAGCTGCGTCCCATAGACCGTGAACGCATCGAGCAGTGGATGGGTCAGCAACGCCAGCTGGATCGCGCGGAACCAGTGCCCGGGCGCCGCGCCCACGCGCCCGCCCCGGCCACGGAACCACATCCACAGCAGCCAGCCGAGGACCGGCAGGACGAACAGCGAGTGGCTCGGCCCGCGGTGCCAGGTCATGCGCAGCACGGGGTCACCGGTCAGCAGGGCCAGCGGCAGCGAGTCGAGGTCCGGCAGCGTGCCGAGGGCGGCGCCGGCCAGCAGGGCGGCCCGGCGGTGGCCGGCCGGCACGAAGGCCGCAGCGACCGCCCCGCCGAGCAGGGCCTGGGTGATCGAGTCCATCCGGCGATGCTAGCTGAACGCCGTCTCGCCCCCTTCCGAGGGGGTTCCGGCAAGATGCGCATCCCGGCCGCAGGCGCTATCCTATGCGGCCATCCTTTCATCCGAATAAAGGGATGAATCACCATCCCGCGGGAGCCCACGGCCCATGACCACCACGCTGTTCACCTCCGAATCCGTTTCCGAAGGCCATCCGGACAAGGTCGCCGACCAGATTTCCGACGCCGTCCTCGACGCCATCCTGACCCAGGACAAGCGCGCGCGCGTGGCCTGCGAGACGCTGGTCAAGACGGGCGTGGCGATCGTCGCGGGCGAGATCACCACCACCGCCTGGGTGGACCTCGAGGACCTGACCCGCAAGGTCATCCTGGACATCGGCTACGACAGCAGCGAGGTCGGCTTCGACGGCGCGACCTGCGGCGTGCTGAACCTGATCGGCAAGCAGTCGCCCGACATCAACCAGGGCGTGGACCGCAAGAAGCCCGAGGAACAGGGCGCCGGCGACCAGGGCCTGATGTTCGGCTACGCCACCGCCGAGACGCCGAGCTTCATGCCGGCCGCGATCCACTACTCGCACCGCCTGGTCGAGCAGCAGTCGAAGATCCGCAAGAAGAAGAACTCGCCGCTGCCGTGGCTGCGCCCGGATGCCAAGAGCCAGGTCACCCTGCGCTACGAGAACGGCAAGGCGGTCGCCATCGACGCGGTCGTGCTGTCCACGCAGCACGACCCGGGCGTGAAGCAGAAGGACCTGGTCGAGGCCGTGCGCGAGCACATCCTCAAGCCCGTGCTGCCCGAGAAGTGGCTGCACAAGGGCACCAAGTTCCACATCAACCCGACCGGCAAGTTCGTGATCGGCGGCCCGGTGGGCGACGCCGGCCTGACCGGCCGCAAGATCATCGTCGACACCTACGGCGGCTGGGCCCGCCATGGCGGCGGCGCGTTCTCGGGCAAGGATCCGTCCAAGGTCGACCGCAGCGCCGCGTACGCCGCGCGCTACGTGGCCAAGAACGTGGTCGCCGCGGGCCTGGCCGGGCGCTGCGAGGTGCAGCTGTCCTACGCCATCGGCGTGGCCGAGCCGACCAGCATCTCGGTGACCACCTTCGGCACCGGCCGCATCACCGACGCCGAGATCGAGAAGCTGATCCGCCGCCACTTCGACCTGCGCCCGTACGGCATCCTCAGGATGCTCGACCTGGTGCACCCGATCTACCGCCCGACGGCGGCCTACGGCCACTTCGGCCGCAAGCCGTACGAGGTGGAGTACCTCGATCCGAACGGCAAGAAGCACGTCGCCACGGCCTTCTCCTGGGAGAAGACCGACAAGGCCGACGCGCTGCGCGCCGACGCCAAGCTTTAGGGCGGCCCGTCCGCCCGGCCACCCGAGGTGGCCATGAACGGGCGGGGCCACGGGCCCCGCCACTCCCCGCCGAGGGGCGCTGCGACCGGCATGGCCGGCCAGGCTCGGCGGGGACCACGCGACAACGGCGCCCGGTGGCCCCCACCCGCCCGCACCCGCGCGGGGTGCGGAACCAGACCGGAGCTCGAACCATGAATGCTGTTCGCAAGACCTTTTCCCAGGATGGCGACTACAAGGTCGCCGACATTTCCCTGGCCGATTGGGGCCGCAAGGAAATCGACATCGCCGAGCACGAGATGCCCGGCCTGATGTCCATCCGCCGCAAGTACGCCGCGGAGGCGCCGCTGAAGGACGTGCGCGTCACCGGCTCGCTGCACATGACCATCCAGACGGCGGTGCTGATCGAGACGCTCAAGGACATCGGCGCCGACGTGCGCTGGGCCTCGTGCAACATCTTCTCCACGCAGGACCACGCCGCCGCCGCGATCGCCGCGACCGGCACCCCGGTGTTCGCCTGGAAGGGCGAGACGCTCGAGGAATACTGGGACTGCACGCTCGCCGCGCTGAGCTTCCCGGACGGCAAGGGCGGCTACCTCGGGCCGCAGCTGGTGGTGGACGACGGCGGCGACGTCACGCTGCTGATCCACAAGGGCTACGAGCTCGAGCAGGGCGACGACAGCTGGGTCAACGGCCCGGCCGGCAGCCACGAGGAGAAGGTCATCAAGGACCTGCTCAAGCGCGTCGCGAAGGAGCGCCCGGGCTTCTGGACCACCGTCGTGCGCGACTGGAAGGGCGTGTCCGAGGAGACCACCACCGGCGTGCACCGCCTCTACCAGCTCGCCGAGAAGGGCCAGCTGCTGGTGCCGGCGATCAACGTCAACGACTCGGTCACCAAGAGCAAGTTCGACAACCTGTACGGCTGCCGCGAGTCGCTGGCCGACGGCCTGAAGCGCGCGATGGACGTGATGCTGGCCGGCAAGGTCGCGGTCGTGTGCGGCTACGGCGACGTCGGCAAGGGCTCGGCGCACTCGTTGCGCGCGTACGGCGCCCGCGTGGTCGTCACCGAGATCGACCCGATCTGCGCGCTGCAGGCGGCGATGGAGGGCTTCGAGGTCACCACGCTCGAGGACACCCTCGGCCGCGCCGACATCTATGTCACGACGACCGGCAACAAGGACATCATCACCGTCGAGCACATGCAGGCGATGAAGGACCAGGCGATCGTCTGCAACATCGGCCACTTCGACAACGAGATCCAGGTCGACGCGCTCAAGGCGCTGCCGGGCGTCGAGCAGGTGAACATCAAGCCGCAGGTGGACAAGTTCGTGTTCGCCAACGGCAACGCGATCTTCCTGCTCGCCGAGGGCCGGCTCGTGAACCTGGGCTGCGCCACCGGCCACCCCAGCTTCGTGATGTCGAACTCGTTCTCCAACCAGACGCTCGCGCAGATCGACCTGTGGGCGCGCAAGGACGAGTACGGCAAGCAGGTGTACCTGCTGCCGAAGAAGCTCGACGAGGAGGTCGCGCGCCTGCACCTGGAGAAGATCGGCGTGAAGCTGACGAAGCTCACCAAGGACCAGGCGGACTACATCGGCGTGCCGGTCGAGGGCCCGTACAAGTCCGAGCACTACCGCTACTGACCGGACGCGGCGGGCGGCCCGGTGCCGCCCGCCGCCATGCCCCTCCCGCGCAGAGGACCTGGAATGGCCGGCGTCCCGATCTCGTTCGAGTTCTACCCGCCGAAGACCGACGAGCAGCGCGCGCAGCTCGACCGCGCGGCCACCCGGCTCAAGTCCGAGTTGCCCGAGTACGTTTCGTGCACGTTCGGCGCGGGTGGCTCCACGCTGTCGTACACGCCCGAGACGGTGCGACGGCTGCGCGACCGCCATGGGCTCGAGGCGGCGCCCCACCTGTCCTGCATGGGCGGAACGCGCGCCGAGCTGCGGTCGCTGCTCAAGCTCTACCGCGCACTCGGCTGCCGGCGCCTGGTCGCGCTGCGTGGCGACCTCCCCTCCGGCATGGCGCGCATGGGCGACTTCCGCTACGCCGCCGACCTGGTCGCCTTCATCCGCGAGGAGCATGGCGACTGGTTCCACGTCGAGGTGGGCTGCTACCCGGAGATGCACCCCCAGGCCAGCGACCCGTTCTCGGACCTGCGGCACTTCAAGGCGAAGGTGGACGCCGGCGCGGACGGCGCGATCACCCAGTACTTCTACAACGCCGACGCGTATTTCCGGTTCGTCGACGACGTGCGCGGCATGGGCCTGGACATCCCGGTGGTGCCCGGGATCATGCCGGTGTCGAACTTCAGCCAGTTGCGCCGGTTCTCCGAGGCCTGCGGCGCGGAGATCCCGCGCTGGATCGGCAAGCGGATGCAGGCCTACGGCGATGACGTCGACGCGATCCGGGAGTTCGCCGCCGACCTGGTGGCCGGCCTGTGCCGCCGCCTGGTGGACGGCGGGGCGCCCGCGCTGCATTTCTATACGCTCAACCTCTCGAAACCGACGGTGAACGTGCTCGCCCGGATGCGGTGAAATCCGGGGCGTGTCGGCGCCTGTTCAGCGTCGGCGGGCCGGATCGAACGGACCGGCGACGCGCGCGCGGGGAATCTGGCGGCACACCAGCCACGCGCCCAGCGCCCGACCGCCATGAACCGCCCGCCGCTCGCCACCGCCCTCGCCGCCGCCACGATCGCCGCCACCGCCGCCCTGCTCCCGGGTTCGCCGCTGGTCCGGGACGCACATGCCGCCACCGGCATCCAGCGCTGCGAAGCCGCCGATGGGTCGGTGGTCTACACCGACAAGCCCTGCGGCGCCTTCGGCGCGACCGCGACCCCCATGTCGGGCGAGCTGATGACGCGCGTCGCCCGCATCGCCCGGGAAGAGTCGCTCCGGGCACCCCAGGGCACCCCGGGGACCGGCGCCCATGCGGACGCCGCCTCGTTCCTTCCGGGCCAGGACGCGCCGGTGGGCAACACCACCGCGCGCCGCTCCGCCTCGGACGGCTGTGCACGCACGCCGACGCAGTTGGCGATGGACCTGCGCGGCTCGTTCGCGCTGCGCGACGTGAACCGCATCGCGGAGAGCTACCACTGGGCCGGCATGGGCAGCGACCAGGCGAAGGGCGTGATGGCGCGGCTCGAACAGCTGGCCACCGATCCGCTCATGGACACGCAGTTCTTCGACGCCACGATTTCGCTTGGCGGGTTCGCCGACGCCAGTGGTTCGTCCGGCGGATCGTCGTCCGGCGGCATCATGCAGTTGATGTTCGGCGAAGGCGGCGTCTCGCGCGTGGTGGACATGGACGTCGAGCGCTACCAGGGCTGCTACTTCGTCCGATTCTGAGGGGCGCCGGGCTGCCCACGACCTCCGACGGACACGACTGCACGTCCACGCGCAAGGGACCCGGCAAGGCCGGGTCCTTTCGCATGCGGCAGGCGGTTCCTGCATCCGGCGCCCGGTGTTCAGCGTCCCGGCTACCCCGCCCCGCCGCGGGCCGGTACGCTCCGCGCATGCCTTCCCCCCTTCCCGAACCCGGGACCGGACGACGCGATGCGAGGCGTGCCGCCCTGCTGCCCCTCGTCGTGATCCTCGCCCTGCCCGCCACGCTGGTGCCCACGGCACGCGCCGAGGCCGAGGTGCGGCGCTGCGTGACCCCGGACGGACGGACCCTGTACACCGACCGGCGCTGCGACGCGCTCGGCGCGAACCCCCGGACCGCATCGCCCGCCACGCCCGGCGTCGCCAGCACGCGGCTGTTCCGCGGGGGCTGCGCCCGCAATTTCCAGGACCTGATGTACGAGCTGACGACGTCCATCGATTCGGGCGACGTCAACCGGCTGGCGGCGCTCTACCATTGGCCCGGCATGTCCTCCGGCCCCGCGGAGCGGGTCATGCGCCGGCTCGACGCGATCGTCCAGCGGCCGCTGGTGGATGTCGTGCCGATCCAGGGAGCCGTGGCGGACCCGGCCGGCGCCTCCGTCGACGGCAACCTGTACCCGCAGGCCAGCGTGCGCGCCGCGCCCGTGGGCCTGCGCGTGGAGCAGACGCTGGCCAACGGCACCACCCCGGCGCGGACCGTGTTCGGCCTCCGCCGGCACATGGCCTGCTGGTGGATCCAGCTCTAGCGGCCTACCGGCCCACGGGCGCCGGCTTGGGCGAGAATGCCGGCTCCGCACCCGTCGGGTGCACCAGCGACCGGCGATCCATGCGCTATCCCGAGAAGATCTGGCACAACGGCGCCATCAAGCCATGGGCCGAGGCGACAACGCATGTGATGGCACATGCCCTGCACTACGGTTCGTCCGTGTTCGAGGGCATCCGCAGCTACGACACGCCGGACGGACCGATGATCTTCCGGCTCGGGGACCATGTCCGCCGCCTGTTCGCCTCGGCGAAGATCCACGAGATCGCGATGCCCTTCGCACCGGACCGCATCGAGGCGGCCTGTCGCGCGGTGCTCGAGGCCAACGACCTCGGCCGCGCCTACCTTCGCCCGGTGGCGTTCCGCGGGCTGGGCGGGTTCGGCCTGTCGGCGGACACGCCGACGGACGTGGCCGTCGGCGCCTGGGCGATGGGCGCGTACTTGGGGGAAGGCGTGCTCGAGGCGGGCATCGATGCCTGCGTGTCCAGTTGGCAGCGGTTCGCACCCAACACCATTCCCGCCGGCGCCAAGGCGGGCGGCAACTACCTGTCCGGCCAGCTGGTCGCGCGCGAGGCGCGCCGGCTGGGCTTCGGCGAGGGCATCGCGCTGGCGTCGACCGGCCTGCTCAGCGAGGGCGCGGGCGAGAACCTGTTCCTGGTCTTCGGCGGCGCGTTGCACACGCCGCCGGCGAGCGCCGCGCTGCTGGACGGCATCACGCGGCACACGCTGATCACCCTGGCGCGCGACGCGGGCATCGACGTGGTCGAGCGGGACCTGCCGCGCGAATACCTCTACCTGTGCGACGAACTCTTCATGTGCGGCACGGCCGCGGAGATCACGCCCATCCGGTCCGTGGATGGCCGCCAGGTCGGCGAAGGCCGGCCGGGCCCGGTGACGCGCCGGATGCAGGACCTGTTCTTCGGGCTGTTCGACGGCCGCACGCCCGACCGGCACGGCTGGCTTGATCCGATCGACACCGCCACGCGCGATTGATCAGGCATCCCCTGCGGGCGTGAATTCGAGCGTCGCCACCACGCCTTCTTCCTCGCCCGGCTGCACGCGGACCTGCCAGCCGTAGAGCTCGCACAGGCGGCGCACGATCGACAGGCCGATGCCGCCGCCCTGCGAGTGCTCGGCATGGCTGCCGCGGTATCCCCGCTCGAACAGGCGCGCCGCGTCCTCGGCGCTCAGGCCCGGGCCGGAGTCGATGACGTCCACGGAATCGCCCCGCAGGCGGACGATCACCTCGCCCTGCCGCGTGTACTTCACCGCGTTGCCGACGAGGTTGCCCAGGGCCACCGAGACCGCCGCCTCCGGCGCCTCCACCGGCAACGGCCCCGCGCCCTCGACGCGCAGGTCGAGCGGCTTGGCGCCCAACTGCGCACGGTGCACCTCTATCAACTGCTCCGCGACCCGCGCCACGTCGGTATGGCCCTGCCCGCGCTCGTTGCGCGAGAGCAGCAGCAGCGCACTGATGAGATCGGTGCACTGCTGTTCGGCGCGCTGGATGCGGAGCAGGCGCGCCCGGGTGCGTTCGTCGAGGTCGGGTCGCGCCAGCAGCAGCTCGACCGCGCCCTTGATCACCGCGAGCGGCGTGCGCAGCTCGTGGCTCACGTCGGCATTGAACTCGCGGTCGCGCTTGACCACGTCGGTCAGCCGCTCGGCGTAGTCGTCGAGGGCGAACGCGAGCTGCCCGACCTCGTCGTCCGGGAAGTGCGTGGCCAGCGATTCGGGTTCCGAGCTCCGACCGGACAGCCGCAGGCGCCGCGCGAGTTCGGAAACCGGGCTCATCACCCGAGACGCCGCCCACCAGCCGATCACCAGCGACAGCGCGGTGAACAGCACGACCACGCCCACCAGCGCGGTGTTGAAACGTTCCTCGCCCCGCTCGACCTGGCTCATGTCGTAGGCGAGGAAGAACCACGCCTCCGGCGACTTGCGCACGCCCAGCTTGTAGAACGACTCGGATCCGTCGTCCTCCAGCACGGTGATCGAATGGATGCCGTCCTCGAGCTCGTACCATTCGGGGCGGCTGCGCCGCAGGTCGTCGAACTTGTCGGCCGTGTAGAAGTAGCCGCGCATCTGCTCGACCGGCGCGACGGGCGCCTCGCCGCCGCTGCGCGCGTAGCGCAGCCACGACTCGTCGAGGTTGCGGTTCATCACGTCCTCGACCAGCTGGTTCTCCACCCGGTTGCGCACCCAGTTGGTGGCGAACGCGAGCATCAGCGTCAGGCCGAAGCCAAGCAGCACGAACGACAGGATGATGCGGCTGCGCAGCCGGCGCCGGAAGCGGGGCCGCCGGCGCCTCACGCGGACGCGCGGACCCGCGTCAGCTCCCGGCATCGGGCGGCGCGATCCGGTAGCCGATGCCGTGGCGGGTCTGGATCATCGGTACCTCGAAGGGCTTGTCGACGACCTGGCGCAGGCCGTGGATGTGCACGCGCAGCGAGTCGGAGTCCGGCAGTTCCTCGCCCCACACGCGGGTCTCGAGCTCCTGCCGGGTGACCACCGCCGGCGCCGACTCCATCAGCGCCTGCAGGATCTTCAGCGCGGTCGGGTTGAGCTGCAGCAGCTTGCCCTCGCGGCGCACCTCGAGCGTGTCGAGGTTGTACTCCAGGTCGCCGACCTCCAGCACCCGCGTCTGCACGCCCTTGCCCCGGCGCGACAGCGCGTTGAGCCGGACCTCCACCTCCTGCAGCGCGAACGGCTTGATCAGGTAGTCGTCGGCGCCGGAGTCGAAGCCGGCCAGCTTGTTGTCGAGCGAATCCCGGGCGGTGAGCATCAGCACGGGCGTCTGCTTGCGCGCCTCGTTGCGAAGCTTGCGGCAGACCTCCAGGCCGTCCATGCCCGGCAGGCTCAGGTCCAGCACGATCGCGTCGAAGTCGTTGACTACGGCCAGGTGGAGCCCCGTGACGCCGTCGGCGGCGAAATCCACGGCGTGGCCGCGTTCCTCGAGGTAGTCGCCGAGGTTGGCGGCGATGTCCTGGTTGTCTTCGATCACGAGGATGCGCATGGACGGTCCCGGTTGGCGGCTCGTCGAGCCGGTCGCGTGCTGGGCACGGTTGGAGTGCCGATCGCGTGCGCGGGTTCCCGCGATCGCACCAGCCGCCGGATTCTGCCAGACCGCGGCGCATGGCCGGCATGAACATGCGCGTCGCCGCACGTGCCCGGCACCCGATGCAAACCCGCCGCGCGGACAAAACACGGCCCGGACGGCGTGCCGTCCGGGCCGAAGGTATAACCCCGATGGCCGTAATCCGCTGCCTGGCACGCGGGGACGAGGACCCTGCCACGGTCGGCGACGATGCCGGCCGCGGCCTGCGCCAGGGGAGGCAGGATTGCGGAACGGGCACTGTACGCAGGGGTCGATTAAGGCGCTGTTAAACCGGCTTCGCCGGGCGACCCGGGCGGCGCGAGGCGACCGCAAGTCACTGATCAGACAGACTTTTTGCCCTTGGCGGCGGCGTCCCCGGCCCGCGCGGCCCGCAGCTTGGCGCTGCGCCGCCGCTGGCGTCCGGCCACGTACTCGATGATGTGGCCGGCCACGTCCACCCCGCTGGCGGCCTCGATGCCTTCGAGTCCCGGCGACGCGTTGACCTCGAGGATCAGCGGCCCCCGTTTCGAACGGATCAGGTCGACGCCGCAGATACCCAGCCCCAGCAGGCGCGCGGCGCGGATCGCTGTGTCCTGCTCCGCCGCGCTGGGCGTGATCGCGCGGGCCTTGCCGCCGCGGTGCAGGTTCGACCGGAAGTCGCCCTTCGGCGCCTGGCGGCGCATCGCGGCGATGACGCGGCCGCCGACCACGAAGCAGCGCAGGTCCGCGCCCTTCGCCTCGCCGATGAACTCCTGCACCACGAAGTTCGCGTACAGGCCGCGCAAGGCCTCGATCACGCTGCGCGACGCGGACGGCTTCTCGGTAAGCATCACGCCGGCGCCCTGCGTGCCCTCCGTGAGCTTGATCACGTGTGGCGGCGGGCCGAGCAGCGACAGCAGGTCGTGGGTGTCGTCGGGGTTGTCGCCGAACACGGTGACCGGCAGGCCCAGGCCCTGCGCGGCGAGGAGCTGGTGGCAGCGCAGCTTGTCGCGCGCGCGGAGGATCGCGTCGGACGGGTTCGGCGTGAAGCTGCCCATGAGTTCGAACTGGCGCAGCACTGCCGTGCCATAGCGCGTGACCGACGCGCCGATCCGCGGGATGACCGCGTGGTACCCGGTGAGGGTGGTGCCGCGGTAATGCATCGCGAAGCCGTCGGAACTGATGCGCATGTAGCAGCGCAACGGGTCGAGCACGCGCACGCTGTGGCCGTACTGGCGCGCGGCCTCGATCAGGCGGCGGGTCGAGTACAGCTTGCCGTTGCGCGAGAGGATCGCGAGCTTCATGCGGGGCGTTCGCCGGGGCGGCCGTGGAGGAACGAGCGTGACGGGTCGACGGTGAAGGCGCCGGCCATCGCGGTCCGGCCGAGCAGCATCGGGAAACGCATCCCGCGCCGGTCCGCCAGGTTCACGTCGACGTCCCGCACCACACCCGCCAGCGACAGTGGCGTGCGCAGGAACGCGCGCGTGCCGCGGTGGCCGCCCGAGTCGGTGACCTCGCGTTCGTCGAGCAGCGGCGCGGCGGCCTCGATCGGCGCCGCGCCCTCGGACGGCGTGAGGCGGAAGCCGACCCACGGCGCGCCCCCCTCGGTGAACCGCCACTGCGCGTCGACATGCAGCGCGCTGCTGCGCGCGCCGCTGTCCACCTTGGCGCGGATCGCGGCGATGCCGAGCGCCGGAAGCGCCAGCCATTCGCGCCAGCCGAGCACGATCAGGCCCGTCGGTTCCGTGCTGTCGCGCATCGAACCTCCCGAGGGGGCGACCGGAGGCGAAAACGGCGGCCGCCCCTCGTGGGACGGCCGCCGCCTGGACCTGGAGCGGGTGATGGGAATCGAACCCACGTTAGCAGCTTGGGAAGCTGCAGTTCTACCATTGAACTACACCCGCGAAGTGGCAAGTCTAAGCAGGCCGCGCGCCCCTTGGCAACGCGGTGCCCGCCGGCCTTTCCTGCGTCAGAAGCGCCCGCCGACCGTCGCGAAGACCGTCGTGTCGTTGCCGTGGTTCTGGACCGTGGTCATCAGGCCGAGGTCCGCGTCCAGGCCGAACACGGCCGTGCGCGCGCCGACCAGCACCGTGGCGTAGTCCTCGTCGAAGCGGTGCGCGGGCACCGCCCACGGCAGCGCGCCGGCGATCGACTGCGACATCGCGAAGGCTTCCTCCGGCGCGTCCTCGAACTCGCGGTCCCAGGTCGCCCGGGCGTACGGCCGGATCGCGCCGCCGTTGAACTCGACTTCCCAGCCGACGCTGCCGACGAGCGAGTCGAACGACTGCTCCGGGTAGGCGAGCGCGCTGGACTGGCTGCCCGCGTCGGCGGACTCGGCGTAGCCGTCGACCTCGATCCGCTGCGACAGCACCGACAGCACCGGGCCGTGGGACAGCGCGCCGGCGTCGAAGCGCCAGCCGCCGGCGAGGCCGACGCCGAGGTTGGTGCCGTCCGGCGAACCTTCATGCACGCGCGTGGCGGGGCCGAGCTGCACGACGCGATCGACGTCGAAGCCCAGCCGCGCATAGCTCGCCTGCGCCTGCACCCAGGGACCGTCGCCGCGCCAGCCGACGAAACCGCCAAGGGCCGCATCGCGCTGCTCGAACTCGCCGCGGTCGTCGCCGAAGTCGATGTCCTGGCGGCCGATGCCGGCGAACAGGCCCGCGACGATCGCGCCACGCGTCCAGTCGACGCCCAGCGTCAGGCTCGGCCCGCCACCGTCCATCGCATCGCCCTCGTCCTGCCGCTGGACGTCGCCCCGCACGTCCGCCCACCAGCGGGTGCCGTCGGCCGGCGCGCCGGCGTCGAGGCGTCCGCGCACGCGCTCGGCGCGCGAGCGGCCGATCGACTGCGCCGCATGCGGCAGCAACGCCACCTGGCGCGGCGCCTCGATGGTGGCGACGGCGAAGTCGGCGACGATCTCGTGCGCCGCGCCCGTGGGATGCACGCCGTCGGCGAACAGGTAGGTGTCCGGCGCATCCGGACCGACCAGCGTGCCGGGATTGCAGGTCAGCGACTGCGCGGTGACCTGCGGCTGGCAGGCGGTGCCGGTGACGTTCGCGAAGCCGTAGCGGCCCGGGTCGGCGGCCACCTCCCGAAGCAGCCCGAACGTGTCGAGCGGGATCACCCGCAGGCCGTTCGCCGCCAGCGCGTTGAACAGCGCCGAGTTGTAGCCGATGGACAGCTGGCTGCCGGTGGCCGACTGGCCCATCGCGGTGTACGCCGGCGTCAGGCCGAGGTCGGGCACCGTCGGCACCAGGACGTAACGCGCGCCGGCCGCCTGCAGCGTCCCGATGGCGGTCACGTGCGCGGTCACCGCGGCGCCGATCTGCAGCGGTGCGGTCGACGGATCGGTGATCGCGAACAGGTCGTTCGCGCCTGCCCATACGGTGTACAGCGCATCGGCATCCGCGCGCCCGCCGTTCGCGGCGAGGTAGGCCTGGACCTGCGAAGTCACCGACGGGATGGCGCCGAACGGGCCGGCGGTATCGGTGCCGGTGCGCGCGCCACCCACCGCGTAGTTGTCCCCGCCCTGGTTGGCGGGGTTGCCGTCGCCGCCGTAGTAGCCGGCCAGCCACTCCGCCCAGACCAGGTCCGGATTGGTCGTGAACCGGCCGAGGATCGCGGCCTCGGGCCCGGCGAACTGGATCAGCGCGGGCCGGAACGTGCCCGCGTCGGTCAGGCTGTCACCGAAGAAGACCGTGCTCGAGAAGGGGCTGTCGGCGAAGGCCGGCGCGCAGGCGAAGGCGAGGGCGGCGGCCAGCAGCCGGCGGCCGGGCCGGGAAGCGGAAGTCATCGATGGGATCCCCGTGCGGTTCAGTCAGGCGCTCCGGCGACGTACGCCGGCGCATGGCGGATCGTTCCACGAAGCCCGGGCCACGCTCAAGTGCCGGATGCAGGCGGGCGCCCGCCTGCGGGACAATGCCCGTCGACCCACCCGCAACGACGCCGATCCGATGCCCGACGACGCCATCCAGCTCAACGGCCAGCCCACCTCCGTGGCGCCTGCGACCACCATCGAAGCATTGTTGCGGCTGCAGGGCCTGGCCGGGCGCAGGGTCGCCGTGGAGGTGAACGGGTGCATCGTCCCCCGCGGCCAGCACGCGACCCACGTGCTGTCGCCAGGCGACCGGGTGGAGATCGTGCACGCGCTCGGCGGCGGCTGACGCCGGCCGGCGCGAACGATGCGCGTCGGTGCGCTCCCGACGGCACCAGGCAAAAGGCCGCGCGACGGCCATCCGCGGAACGGGAACCCGGCGATCCTCGGCGGGGGGAGTGGCCGGGGACCCGTAGCTTTGCGACCCCGGCTCGCGCCGGGTGTGCTTTTTGCGCACCGCGCGATGGCAATCGCGCGTGGCGGACGGAGTGTCGCCGAGGGCACAGGGGTGGACCCCCGGCCTTCCGCCCGCTCTTCGAACCCAACGACCCGCCGCGCTCGAACCGGACAAGACGCCGTCCCCGACCGACGGGCGGGAATCCGGGAACGACGAACGGCGCTGGTACCATGGCGCGCATGACCCAGCCCGCCCCCGGGCCCGGCGACGACGGACTGTCGATCGCGGGCCGCACCTACGGTTCCCGACTGCTCACGGGGACCGGCAAGTTCAAGGACCTCGACGAGACCCGCCGCGCCACCGAGGCCGCCGGCGCGGAGATCGTGACGGTCGCGATCCGCCGCACGAACATCGGCCAGGCGCCCGGCGAGCCGAACCTGCTCGACGTCCTGCCCCCCGACCGGTTCACGATCCTGCCCAACACGGCCGGCTGCTACACGGCCGACGAAGCGGTCCGGACCTGCCGCCTGGCGCGCGAGCTGCTCGATGGGCACGCGCTGGTGAAGCTGGAGGTCCTCGGGGACCAGAAGACGCTGTTCCCCGACGTGGTGCAGACCCTGGCCGCCGCCGAGACCCTGGTGGCCGACGGCTTCCAGGTCATGGTCTACACCAGCGACGACCCGATCCTGGCGCGCCGGCTGGAGGAGATCGGGTGCGTCGCGGTGATGCCGCTGGCCGCGCCGATCGGCTCGGGCCTCGGCGTCCAGAACCGGTACAACCTGCTGGAGATCGTGGAGAACGCCTCGGTGCCGATCATCGTCGACGCCGGCGTGGGCACCGCCTCGGACGCTGCGATCGCGATGGAACTCGGCTGCGACGGGGTGCTGATGAACACCGCGATCGCCGGCGCGAAGGATCCCGTGCGCATGGCCCGCGCGATGAAGCTGGCGGTCGAGGCCGGGCGCGACGCCTTCCTCGCCGGCCGCATCCCGCGCAAGCGCTACGCCAGCGCCTCGAGCCCGGTCGACGGGCTGGTCGGATGACCGCCTCGGACGCGTCGGCGCCCGGGCGGCCATGAGCGACGAGGCGCCGAAGGGGCGCGTCCCGCCCAAGCCGTTCACCGTGGCCGAGGGCCACCGCCGCGTGCGCAGCTTCGTGCTGCGGCAGGGCCGGTTCACGCCGGCGCAGCAGCGGGCGTTCGACGCGCTCTGGCCGAAGTTCGGCCTCGACTACGCGGGCACGGTCCGCGACTTCGACGGGGCGTTCGGGCGCCACGCGCCGCGCATCCTGGAGATCGGGTTCGGCAACGGCGAGGCGCTGCGCTTCTCCGCGGCGCAGGACCCGGCGCGCGACCACGTCGGCATCGAGGTGCACGCGCCGGGCGTCGGCCGCCTGCTCAACGCGCTCGAACAGGACGGGCTCGGCAACGTGCGCGTCTACCACCACGACGCGGTGGAGGTGCTGGAGCACGAGATCGCCCCGGCGTCGCTGGACGAGGTCCGCATCTATTTCCCGGATCCCTGGCACAAGAAGCGCCACAACAAGCGGCGGCTGGTGAACCCTGATTTCGCGGCGCTGCTGGTGTCGCGCATCGCCCCCGGCGGCCGCTTGCACCTCGCCACCGATTGGCGGGACTATGCGGAGCAGATGTGGGACGTGCTCGACGCCACCCCCGGGTTGGCGAACCGGGCCGGCCCGCGGGGCGCGGTGGCGCGCCCGTCGTGGCGCCCGCGGACGCACTTCGAGACCCGTGGCGAGCGGCTCGGCCACGGCGTGTGGGACCTGCTGTACGACCGCGTCGCGGCCTGACGCGCGACACGCTCGACGAACCACCCGCGTCCCGGGCCCGGGACCGACGACCAAGGGGCAGCCCCGGCCGCGATGGACACCGCGCTGACGCTCACCACCGACATGCAGATCGTGCTCGGGCTGGTGGGCTTCGTGATGGCGATGTTCCTGTTCGAGCGCATCCGGCCCGACGTGGTCGCGCTCGTGGTGCTCGTGCTGCTGGGCCTGACCGGCGTGGTCGCGCCGGAGGACCTGTTCGGCGGCTTCTCCGGCAACGCGGTCATGAGCGTGATCGCGACCATGATCCTGGGCGCGGGCCTGGACCGTACCGGCGCGCTGAACCGCCTGGCCGGTTGGCTGCTGCGGCGCGCGCACGGCGTGGAGCAGCGCCTGCTCCTGCTGACCTCGGCGGTCGCCGGCGTCAATTCGTCGATCATGCAGAATCCGTCGGTGATGGCGCTCTACCTGCCGGTCGCCTCGCGCCTGTCATCGCGCACCGGCATCCCGCTGTCGCGGCTCCTGCTGCCGCTCGCGGTGGCGGTGGTGATGGGCGGCACGCTGACCATGGTCGGCAATTCACCGCTGATCCTGCTCAACGACCTGCTTGTCTCGGCCAACGCCAACCTGCCCTCGGGCGTGGCGACGCTCGAGCCGCTGCGCATGTTCGCGCCGATGCCCATCGGCCTGGCGCTGCTCGGCGCGGCGCTGCTGTACTTCCGCCTGTTCGGCGACCGGCTGCTGCGGGGCGAGAGCGACAAGGGCGTGACGCCCGCGCGCACCCAGAGCTACTTCGCGCAGGCCTACGGCATCGAGGGCGAGGTGTTCGAGCTCACGGTCGGCGCGGACAGCCCGCTGGTCGGCATGACCGTCGGCGAGGCCGAGGCGCTGCACCGCGCGCCGCTCCTGCTGGCGCTGAAGAGCGGCAACGAATCACGCCTCGCGCCGCCGGCCGACACCCGCATCTGGGTCGGCAGCGTGCTGGGCGCGATGGGCCCGCGGCAGCAGGTGACCGACTTCGCGCAGAACAACTTCCTTCGCCTGTCCGCCCGGCTCCGGCACTTCGGCGACCTGTTCAACCCGAGCCGTGCCGGCATCTCCGAGGCCGTGGTCCCGCCGACCTCGAAGTTCATCGGCAAGACCGCCGGCGACCTGCAGCTGCGCAAGCAACGCGGCATCAGCCTGCTGGCGATCAACCGCGACAAGCAGGTGCTGCGCGAGGACGTGCGCAACGTCCAGCTTCGCGCCGGCGACATGCTGGTGCTGCACAGCATCTGGACGGACCTGGGCGACGCGGCCAAGGGACGCGACCTGGTCGTCGTCACCGACTACCCCAAGGGCGAACAGCGCCCGCACAAGTTCAAGATCGCGATGGCGATCTTCGCGCTCACCATCCTCCTCGCGCTGACCACCAGCCTGCCCGTCTCGGTCGCGCTGATGGCGGGCGTGGCCGGCATGCTGGTCGCGGGCGTGCTGCAGATGGACGAGGCCTATTCGGCCATCAACTGGAAGACGGTGTTCCTGATGGCCTGCCTGATCCCGCTGGGCTGGGCGATGGACACCAGCGGCGCCGCGGCGTGGATCGCGGGCCATACCCTCGAACGCCTGCCCGAAGGCCTGCCGATCTGGGTCATCGAACTGGCGCTGGCGCTGCTGACCTCGGTGTTCTCGCTGGTCATCAGCCATGTCGGGGCCACCATCGTGATGGTGCCGATGGCGATCAACCTGGCGCTCGCCGCCGGGGGCGACCCGACCGCCTTCGCGCTGATCGTGGCGCTAGCCGCGTCCAACAACTTCATGACCGCGTCCAACCCGGTCATGTCGATGATCACCGGCCCGGCGGACTACCGCAGCGCGGACCTCTGGCGCGTGGGCGGACCGCTGGCCGCGGCGTACATCGTCGTGGTGGTGCTGGCGGTCAACCTGATGTTCTGAGGTCCGCCGCCGCCGGCGCCGGCTCAGGCGAGCCAGACGCCGCCGTCGCGCACCGACACCGGCACCTCGCGCAGCGATTCACCCACGCACGGCCCCGCGATGCAGCGGCCGTCGCCCAGGGCGAACGTCGCCCCATGGACGGCGCAGACGAGGTCCCCGGCCTTCGACAGCAGGAACTTCCCCGGCGCCCAGTCCAGCCGCCTGCCGGCATGCGGGCAGATGTTGAACCAGGCCCGCACGTGGTCGCCGTCGCGCAGCAGGATCAGCGACTCCGCGTCCCCGTCGACGACCGCTTCATGCTCGCAGAGCGTGCCGTCCGGCAGCGAATCGAGTGCGACCAGCCACGCGCGCGTGCCACTGTTTAACGCTTCTTTCACGACTGGATCGGCCTCGGCCCCGATACTTGCCGGCCAGTGGCGACCGCCGGCCGGGCACGGAATTGTGTCACGGCCACGAAGACCGCCATCACGCACCGAATCCGAGAGAACGCAGGTTCCATGCACGTCCACGCCTTCCGCTTCGACTCCACCCGCCTCCATGCCCTGTTCGCGCCGCGCAAGCCGCGCAACCCGCTGCTGCGCCTCGGCGCCGCCCTGCTCGGCCTGGCGTTGCTCGCGGTGCTGCTGGTGGGCGGCCTGTTCGTGGGGCTGGCGATGCTGGCCGCGGGCGTGGTGCTGCGCCTGCTGAACCTGCGTGGCAAGCCGATCGCGCGGCAGCGCGCACGCGACATGGACGGCCAGGTGCTGGACGGCACGTTCCGCGTCGTCGACCGCCACTCCCTGCCCTCGCGCTGACGCGTGGCCGACGTCCCGGCAGGCGACGACGGCGCCGAATGCTTCGTCATTCCCGCCCCGCCCCGCCCCTCGCTGCCGGTCGCCGGCGGCGACGCGCGGTTCCCCGTGCGCCGGGTCTACTGCGTGGGGCGCAATTTCGCCGACCACGCCCGCGAGATGGGCGCGGCCGTGCCGGAGACGCGGGGCGACCCGGTGTTCTTCCTCAAGCCCGCCGACGCGATCGTGCCCGCGGTCGGCGACATCCCCTATCCCCCCGGCACGTCCGACCTGCACCATGAAGTGGAGCTGGTGGTGGCGCTGGGCGCGGACGCGCCCGCCGGCGCGCTCGACCGGGACGCCGCGTTGACGCTCGTCTTCGGTTACGGCATCGGCCTGGACCTGACGCGCCGCGACCTGCAGGCGCGCGCCAAGGCCGCGGGCCTGCCCTGGGACACCGGCAAGAGCTTCGACCACGCGGCGCCCGCCAGCGGCCTGCTGCCGGCGGCGGACGTCGGCGACCTCGCGGCGCGGACGCTGTCGCTCGAAGTGGACGGCGTCGTCCGCCAGCGATCCGTGCTCTCGAACATGATCTGGGACGTCGCGGACATCCTGGTCGCACTGTCGCGGCTGTACGCGCTGCGTGCCGGCGACCTGGTCTTCATGGGCACGCCGGCGGGCGTCGGGCCGCTCGAACCCGGCAACACGTTCCGCGCGACGCTCGACGACCTGCTGGTGCTCGAAGGCCGGATCGTCCCGGCACGCTGACCGCCTGCGCTACCCTGCGCCGACCGCCGGCCGCGCCGGCTTCGCACGAGGGGAGCACGCATGGGCATGGCCAGCGAATTCAAGGCGTTCATCGCACGCGGCAACGTCCTCGACTTGGCGGTCGCGGTGGTGATCGGCGCGGCCTTCGGCAAGATCGTCACCGCGCTGGTGGACGGCATCGTGATGCCGGTGGTCGGCATGGCGCTCGGCCGCGTGGACTTCTCGCAGCTGTTCATCGCGCTCGACGGCGAAGACTACGCGACCCTCGCCGAAGCCCGGGAAGCAGCCGCGCCCGTGGTCACCTATGGCGCCTTCATCCAGACCATCCTCGATTTCGTGCTGATCGCCTTCGTGATCTTCCTGGTGGTGCGCGCGTACAACCGCATGCACCGCAAGGAAGCCGCCGCACCCGCGCCGCCGCCGGAAGAGGTGCTGCTGTTGCGCGAGATCCGCGACGCGCTGAAGCAGCCACGCTGAGGACGCACCGGGTGCGCGCCGCCTACGCGGCGCGTGACCTGGGGCACACGGACGGGGTGGGCGGCGCTGCTAAGCTGCGGCGTTTCCCGTCGTCCGTGGAGCCCGCATGCGCCCTGCCCTCGTCCCGGCCGCCCTGGCCCTGGCCCTCGCGCTCGGCGCATCCCCGCTCCATGCCTCGTCACCGACCGCACCCACGACCATCCCGTCGACCGCGTTCGACGCCGCCGACGCGTTGCGAGAACAGGCACTGGCGAGCGACCTCGGCTACCGCATCACCGAATCGCTGACCACCGAGGTCGGCCCGCGACTGGCCGGCAGCGAGGGGGACGCACGCGCCGTGGCGTGGGCGGAAGCGAAGTTCCGCGAACTCGGCTACGACCGCGTCTGGACCGAGCCGGTCACCTTCCCGAAGTGGGTGCGCCGCGGCGAGTCCGGCGCCGTGCTGGGCGACAACGCGCAGCCCCTGGCGCTGACCGCCCTCGGTGGCAGCCCGGGCGGTACCGTCGAGGCCGCGATCGTGCGCTTCGCCGACCTCGCGGCGCTGGAGGCCGCCGCGCCCGGTTCGCTCGACGGGAAGATCGCCTTCGTCGACTACCGGATGGAACGCGCGCGCGACGGTGCGGGCTACGGGCCGGGGTCGGCGGTGCGCTCGCGCGGGCCGTCGGCCGCGATCCGTGCCGGGGCGGCGGGGTACCTGATGCGCTCGGCGGGTACCGATTCGCATCGCAACCCGCATACCGGCCAGACCCGGTTCGAGGACGGCCTCACCCCGATCCCCGCGGCCGCGCTGTCCAATCCCGATGCCGACCAGCTCGCGCGGCTGCTCGAGCGCGGGCCGGTCCGCGTGCGCATGGCGCTGGATGTCGGCTGGGGCGGCGAATACACCTCGCAAAACGTCATCGGCGAGATCACCGGCAGCGCGATGCCGGACGAGGTGGTGCTGATCGGCGGCCACCTGGACTCCTGGGACCTCGGCACCGGCGCCATCGACGATGCCGCCGGCATCGGCATCACCATGGCCGCGGGCGCGCTGATCGGCCGCATGGACGCGCGCCCCGCGCGCAGCATCCGCGTGGTCGCGTTCGCGAACGAGGAACAGGGCCTGCACGGCGGAAAGGCCTACGCGGCCGCCCACGCCGACGCGCTGGTGAAGCACCAGATCGCGGCGGAGAGCGACTTCGGCGCCGGACGGATCTACGCGTTCTCGACGGGCGCGCCAGGATGGGCGCGGGACGCCGAAGCCGCGATCGCGCGCGCGCTCGCGCCGCTGGGCATCGCGCATGCGCCAGGCACCGGCGGGCCGGGCCCCGACCTCATTCCGTTCGCGCAGAAGGGCCTGGCCTGGGCGCGCCTGGCGCAGGACGGCACGGACTACTTCGACCTCCACCACACGCCGGACGACACCTTCGACAAGATCGATCCGGACGCGGTGGCGCAGAACGTGGCCGCCTATGCGGTGTTCGCGTACCTGGCCGCGGAGGCCCGCGGCGGATTCGGCAGCGCGCCCGTGGCGCCCGCGGCGGACGGCGCGGACTGAGCCGCGTCAGCGCAGCAGCCGCGAATCCAGCACGCGCGACTCGCGGCCCATCGCCTTGCGCGCGGCCTCGCGCAGGCGTTCGCGCGAGACCTCCCGGTCGGCGAGCAGCGGGCGGACGACGTCGTCCAGGTCGCGGCGTCCGTCGGTCGCGCCGCGCACTTCGCGGTCGAGGTCGGCCAGCAGCGCCACCGCGCGCGCGGTGACCTCCCCCTTCGAGCGGTCGGTGGACAGGCGGTCGACATCCTCGCCGTGTTCGCGCATCCAGTCGATCGCCATGCCGGCGCGGCGCTCGCTCAGCAGGCCGGCGCGCCGGAGCAGTTCGATGGAGTAGTACTCGGCGATGCCCTCGACGATCCAGTCGTCGTCGTCGGCCGCGTGCAGGCGGGTGACGACGTGCACCAGCTCGTGCGCCGGCGTGCTGCTGCCGTTCTCGCTGATCAGCGGGCGGTCCGCATGGAGGAACAGCGAGCGCGGCCCGGACAGGCCGCCGCGCCACATCGGGTCGCCGGCCTGGACCAGCAGCAGCCGGGGCGGCAGCGCCCCGAAGGCGCGGCGCAGTTCGGGCGCCAGCGCGGTGACGAAGCCGAGCAGGTCCCCGCGGCGCGCGTCCTGCCCCACCGGCGCGGCGACGGCGATGTCGGTGCCGGCGACCCTGTCCCGCCGCACGCCCATCCGGCCGAACAGCATCCAGCCCTCGGGCCGGTCCATGCGCCGCTCCGGGTCCACGACGACGAACGCCTTGCGGTCGTCCGTGCGGGCGTAGGGCGTCTCCACGCTCCAGCCCTCGGGCAGGACGAAGCGCAGGCGCGCGCGCGCGTCGGCGCCCCTGGTCACGGTCGCCTGCATCGGCGGGAACAGGTCGTCGCCCCGCAACAGCGCCCAGTCCTTCGTGATCCGGGCGTCGTAGCCGTCGCCGCGGCGGCGGTGGTCGATGCGCACGCGATAGCGCAACGTGCCGCCGGCCTCGGGCGGCGTCCAGGTCACGCGCGAACCGTCGCGCGCCAGCGAGCCGTCGGCCTCGAGGTCGTGGTAGCGGTCGCGGTCCAGCGGCATCTTCAGCCGGATCAGGCGGCCGTCGACCGCGCGCGTCGACACCACGACCCGCGCCTCGCCGCGTTCGGGCGACAGCGCCACCCGGTAGTCGACCACGAACGACGGGCGCGCCGCCGCCCAGGCCGGCAGCATCGCGAGCACGAACGCCGCGGCCATGACCATGCGCAGGACCGGCCCGTGCGTGGCGATGCGGTCGGATGCCGCCTTGTCCATGTCGAATCCTCCAGCCGGCCCGCGCGTTGACGCCGCGCGGCGGCGCATCATCCCGCCCGGCGGCTGAACCATGCCGACATCAGCAGGGCGCCCGCGACGGCGACGTTCAGGCTCTCGACCGCGCCGGTCCCGGGAATGGTGACCCGCTCGTCGGCGGCGGCGGCGATGTCCGTGTCCAGGCCGACGCCCTCCGCGCCGAGGATCCAGGCCACGCGCGAGGGGACGGGCGCATCGGCCAGCGGCGTGCCCTGGCGGACGACCGTCGCGGCCAGCGTGAACCCCGCGCCGCGCAACTGCGCCATCGCGTTGTCGCGGCGCCCCAGCCGGACGAGCGGCACCGCCTCGGCGCCGCCCTCGGCCACGCGCGCCGCCGCGCCGGACAACGCGGGCGCCTCCTTCGGCAACAGCACGGCCGCGACCCCGAAGTGCGCCGCCGAGCGCAGCAGCGCGCCGACGTTGTGCGGGTTGCCGACGCCCTCCAGCCACAGCACGCACTGCGGCCCGTCCGCGGCCCCGCGCAGCCAGGGCCCCAGCGCGGGCATCGGCGCGCGCAGCATGTCGGCGACGACGCCCTCGTGGTGGGTGCCGCCCGACAGGCGCTGCAGGTCGTCCTCGCCGACCACGCGGTAGCCGATGCGGCGCTCGACGCACCATTTCAGCATCGGCTGCAGCGCCGGGATGCGCGACTCCAGCAGCCACAGCTTGCGCAGCGCGTCGGGACGGTGCGCGAAGGCCGCGCGCACCGCGTTCAGCCCGTAGAGCCGCTGTTCTTCCGGGTGCGCGGCGCCGTCGCGGGTCGCCGGCGGCGCCTGGCCACTGCGGCCGTGCCTGCGGGGTTCAGCGGCCATCGCCACCACTGCCGGGACCGCGAACCGGGCCGTCGACGTCCGGCAGGTCGGGCTCCAGTCCCACCTCGCGGCGCTCCCAGTAGTGCGCGTTGTCGATGCCCAGGGCCTTCGGGTCGAAGTCGTAGTCGACCACGCCGGCGCGCTTCTGGCGCTCGTAGTCGCGCAGCGCAGCCAGCGCCGGCTTGTGCAGGATGACGATCGCGATGAGGTTCAGCCAGGCCATCAGGCCCACGCCGATGTCGCCCAGCGCCCAGGCGCCGCCGGCGGTGCGGAACACGCCGACCATCACCGCGCCGATGATCGTCAGGCGCAGCAGCAGCACCAGCCAGGGCCGGTGCACCTTGCGGTTGATGTAGGCCACGTTGGTCTCGGCCATGTAGTAGTACGCGATGACGGTGGTGAACACGAAGAACAGCAGCGCGATCGCCACGAAGCCCTCGCCCCACCCGGCCAGTTCCGGCACCGAATCCACCGCGGCCTGGGTGTAGGCCGGCCCCGCCTCCATGCCCGGCAGGGCCTGGACGAGGAATCCGCCCTCCGGCGAGGCGACGTTGAACATGCCGGTCGACAGGATCATGAAGGCGGTCGCGCTGCATACCAGGAGCGTGTCGACGTAGACCGAGAACGCCTGCACGAAGCCCTGCTGCGCCGGGTGCTGCACCTCGGCCGCCGCGGCGGCGTGCGGGCCCGTGCCCTGCCCCGCCTCGTTGGAGTAGATGCCGCGCTTGACGCCCCACTCCACCGCCAGGCCGAGCATCGCGCCGAAGCCGGCATGCAGGCCGAAGGCGCTGTCGATGATCAGCGAGAACATCGCCGGCAGGCGGTCGGCGTTGAGCGCCATGATCGTGATCGCGACGAGCATGTACGCCAGGGCCATGAACGGCACGACGAACTGCGCGAACGTGGCGATTCGGGTGACGCCGCCGAAGATGATCAGGGCGAGCGCGACGGCGACGACGACCGCCATCAGCAGCGGCGGGATGTCGAAGGCGACGTTCATCGCAGTCGCCAGCGTGTTGACCTGCACCACCGGCAGCAGGAAGCCGCAGGCCAGCACCGTGACCACGGCGAACAGCCACGCGTACCACTTCAGGCCCATGGCCTTCTCGATGTAGTACGCCGGGCCGCCTCGGTAGCGCCCCTCGTCGTCCTTTTCCTTGTAGATCTGCGCCAGCGTGCATTCGATGTAGGAGGTGGCCGCGCCGAGGAAGGCCATCATCCACATCCAGAACACCGCGCCCGGGCCGCCGAAGGCGATGGCGGTGGCCACGCCGGCGATGTTGCCGGTGCCCACGCGCCCGCTCAGGGACATCGCCAGCGCCTGGAACGAGGACACGCCCGAGTCCGACGCCTTGTTGTTGAGCATCAGCCGGATCATCTCGGGGATGCCGCGCACCTGCATGAAGCGCGTGCGGATCGAGAAGTAGATGCCGAGCGCGAGGCACAGCACCACCAGCGGCAGGCTCCAGACGATGCCGTTGACGGCGTTGATCAATTGTTCCACGTGCCCCTCCCGGTCAGGCCAGGCCGCGCCGGCCCCGGCACGGGGCGGACGGCGGCGGAGCCGGCACCTTAACCGGATCGCCCCCGCGGCGCGAAGCCCGCGGGGCGCCAATAGGTGAGGCGCGCTTCAGGCGTGGCCGCCGACCTCCGGGGTCTCCGCCTCCTGCTTCGCCAGCCGCCGGGCCAGCGCCCGCGGCGAGCGCGTGCGCGGCGCCAGCAGCATGTAGAACGCGGGCACCACGAACAGCGACAGCAACGTGGAGAACGCGACGCCGAAGAGGACCACCACGCCGATGGCGGCGCGGCTCGCCGAACCCGGTCCGCCGGCGACGATCAGCGGGACCACGCCCATCATGGTCGCCACCGAGGTCATCAGGATCGGCCGCAGCCGGACGGCGGACGCCTCGACGATGGCCTCGCGCACCGACGCGCCGTCGTCGCGCAGCTGGTTGGCGAATTCGACGATCAGGATGCCGTTCTTGGCCGCCAGCCCCACCAGCATCACGATGCCGATCTGGCTGAACAGGTTGAGCGTCCCGCCGGTGACCGCGATGCCGATGAGCGCACCCAGCACCGCGAACGGCACGGTCAGCATGATGGTGAGCGGGTGCGCGAAGCTCTCGAACTGCGCGGCCAGCGCCAGGTACACGATCAGCAGCGCCATCGCGAAGGTGAAGAAGACCGCGCCGCCGGCCTCGACGAACTGGCGCGACTGGCCCTTGTAGTCGAGCTGCGCGTATTCGGGCAGTTCCTCCTGCACGACGCCGCGCACCCACTCGAGCGCCTCGCCGAGCGGATAGCCATCCGCCAGTCCGGCCGAGATGGTGATCGCGCGCAGGCGGTTGAAGCGGTTGAGCTCGCCGGCCTCGGCGATCTCCTGGATCGTCACCAGGCTGGCGAGCGGCACCAGTTCGCCGGCAGCCGAACGGACGTACAGGCTGGCGAGGTCGGACGGCGTGCGGCGGTCCTCGCGGCCGGCCTGGACGACGACGTCGTACTCCTGGCCGTCGTCGACGTAGGTGGTCACGCGGCGCCCGCCCATCATCGTCTCGAGCGTGCGGCCGATCTCCGTCACCGACACGCCGAGGTCCGCGGCGCGCTGGCGGTCGATCTCCACCCGCATCTGCGGCCGCGTCTCGCGGTAGTCGGAGTCCACGCCGTACAGGCCCGGGTTCTGTTCCATGCGCGCCATCAGGCGGTCGCGCCAGGCGGCGATCTCTCCATACTCCGGCCCGCCGAGCACGATCTCCACCGGCTGCCCGCCGCCGCGCACCAGCCCGCCGCCCACCCGCGGCATCGCGCGCACGCCGGGCAGCGTGCCCAGCTCGGCGCGCAGCTCGTCCACCACCTCGTTCGTGCTCACCTCGCGCTCGTCCCACGGGCGCAGGAACACGATCACGTTGCCGGTGTGCATCTCCTCGCTCGCGCCCCAGCCGCCGGGAACGCGGGTGTTGGCGCGCTGGATCGGACCGCCACTGGCGACGAAGTCGCCGAGCACCGACTCGATCTGCTGCATCTGCCCGACCGTGTAATCGAAGCCCGCGCCTTCCGGACCGGTCACCGACACGAAGAACGCGCCGCGGTCTTCCGTCGGCGCCAGTTCCGACGGCACCCAGCGGAACAGCAGCGCCCCCACGACCACTGCCGCCAGCAGCACGCCGCCGAACAGCCAGGTGCGGTCCACGTGCCGCTCGATGATGCCGCGGTAGCCCGTGGTCACCTTCTCCAGCCGCGCGTGGATCCAGCCGTCCAGTCCACGTCCGTGCTCGCGCCCGTGCGGCCGCACGAGCTTGGAGCACATCATCGGGGTGAGCGTCAGCGCGACGAAGGCGGAGATCGCCACTGCACCGGCCAACGCCACCGACAGCTCGCGGAACAGGCGGCCCGTGTCGCCCTCCATGAAGCCGACCGGCAGGAACACCGCCACCAGGACGGCCGTGGTCGCGATCACCGCGAACGCGACCTGCGCGGTGCCGCGCTTGGCCGCGACCAGCGGGGGTTCGCCCAGGTCCACGCGCCGCTGCACGTTCTCCAGCACCACGATCGCGTCGTCCACCACCAGGCCGATGCACAGCACCAGCGCCAGCAGGGTCAGCAGGTTGATCGAGAAGCCGAAGGCGTAGAGCGCCATGAACGAGGCGACGAGGCAGACCGGCACCGTCACCGCCGGGATCAGCGCAGCGCGCGCGCTGCCGAGGAACAGCCAGATCACGATCAGCACCAGCACGATCGCCTCGGCCAGCGTCAGGTAGACCCGCTCGACCGCCGCGCCGATGAACACGGTGCTGTCGAACGCCACGAAGATGTCGGTGCCCCCGGGCAGCGTCTGCTGGATGCGCTCGGCCTCCGCGCGCGCGGCCCGTGCCACTTCCAGGCTGTTGGCCGTCGATGTCTTGACGATGCCCAGGCCGATGTTCGGTTCGCTGTTGCTGCGGTAGTAGGCGCGGCGTTCGGACGTGGCCAGCTCGACGTCCGCCACGTCGTCCAGGCGCACCACGTAGCCGTCGGCGCCGCGACCCAGCGGCACGCGCTGGAAATCCTCCGGCGACAGGTAGCTGCGCGCCACGCGCAGGGTGAAGTCGCGGTCCTCGGACTCCAGCCGGCCCGCCGGCAGTTCCACGTTCTCGCGCCGCAGCGCGTCCTCGACGTCGGAGGCGGTCAGTCCGCGCGCGGCGAGCGCCTCGCGGTCCAGCCAGACGCGCATCGCGTAGCGCTGCTGCCCGCCGATCCGCACCTGGGCGACACCGTCGAGCGACGCCAGCCGGTCGACGACGTAGCGGTCGGCGTAGTCCGACAGCGCCAGCGTGTCCATGCGGCTGGAGCTCATGTTGAGCCACATGATGGTCTCGGCGCTGCTGTCGGCCTTCTCGATCTCCGGCGGCTCGGCCTCCTCGGGCAGGCGGTCGAGCACGCGGCTCACCGCGTCGCGCACGTCGTTGGCGGCGGCCTCGATGTCGCGCTCGAGGGTGAACTCGAGCGTCAGGTCCGCGCTGCCGTTGCGGCTGCGCGATGACAGCGTGCGGATGCCCTCGATGCCGCTCACCGCGTCCTCGAGGACCTGGGTGATCCGGGTCTCGACCACGGCCGCGGACGCGCCCGGGTACGCCATTTCCACCGACACGATCGGCGGATCGATCGCCGGCAGTTCGCGCAGCGTGAGCCGCGAGAACGCCATCACCCCGAGCACGACCAGCAGCAGGCTCAGCACCGTCGCGAAGACGGGCCGCTCGATCGAGACCTCGGACAGGCGCATGGCCCGTCAGCCCCCGGCCGGCTGCACGGCCGCGCCGTGGCTGGCGCCGCCGCCCTCGTCGGTCGGCGCGCCCTCGCGGCCCGCCTCCACCACCCGCACGCCATCGCGCAACTTGCCGGTGCCGTCGACCACGATCCGGTCGCCCGCCGCCAGGCCGGACGCGACCACCACGGACCCCGCCTGGCGGCTGCCGGTCTGCACCGGCGCGCGCTCCACCACGCCGTCTTCGCCGACGCGGAAGACGAAGCTCTCGCGGCCGACCTGCACCACCGCGATCTCCGGCACGACCAGCGCGTCGCGCGCCGGCTGCAGCAGCCGCACTTCCATCAGCATGCCGGGCCGCAGCCGCTGGTCGGGATTCGGGAACTCCGCGCGCACGGTCAGCGCGCGCGTCTGCGGATCGATGCGCGTGCCGATCGTCTCGACGTCGCCACTGAACTCCAGGGTCGGCCACGCGGCGCTGCGACCGATCACGCGGTGGCCGGCGGCGACGGACGGGAGCGCCTGCTCGGGCACGGGGAAATCGACGTGCACGCGGTCGATGGCGTCGAGCGTCGCGATCACGGTGCCCGGCGTCACCAGCGCGCCGGGACTGACCTGGCGGATGCCCAGCACGCCGGCGAACGGCGCGCGCACCACGCGGTCGCCGAGCTGCGCGCGCACCTGCGCCACGCGGGCGCGGGCGGCGTCGCGCGTCGCGCGCTGGGTGTCGAGCTGCGCGCTGGCCACGAGCTGCTGGCCGGCCAGGCCCTCGAGCCTTCGATACAGCCGCTCGGCCTCGTTCGCCGCGGCCTGCGCCTCGGCGAGCGCGGCCTGCTGCTGCGAACCGGAGAGGGTCACCAGCGGCGCACCGGCACGCACCGCGTCGCCACTGTCGAAGTGCACCCGCTCGACCGTCTCGCTGACCTTCGCGGTGACATCCACCGACTCGAGCGCCTTCACCGTGCCGACGGCCTGCAGGCTGTCGTTCCATTCGCGGCGGGCCACCTCGGTGGTGGTGACGGGAATCGCCGCGTCGCGCGCCGCGCCGCCCTCCGCGCGCGCCGCGTCGCGCCCGCAGGCGGCCAGCGCCAGCACCAGCGGCACGAGGACGAGGACGAGGAATGGCGGCACCCTGGCCGGCCTTGGGGCCGTGGCGCCCGATGGAGACGTGGTCATCCCGGGATTCTAGCCAGCGCCTCGGGCAACGCCCCGTGACCTTGGTCAGGGCCGGCGCGCCGCATGCATGGAACGCTGCGTTCCGTGTCGCCGTTCGACCGGCGGCCGTCCCGCCACGGTCGCCGCGTTGTGCCATCGTGCGCAGACCCGCCCGCCCCCCCCGGAGCGTCCCATGACCGTCCACGAGAGCATCCTCGACACCATCGGCGGCACGCCGGTGGTCCGCCTGCAGCGCGTCGCGCCCCCGCATGTGCGGATGTACGCGAAGGTCGAGTCCTTCAACCCCGGCGGCTCGGTCAAGGACCGGCTGGCGATCGGCATCATCCTGGACGCGGAAGCGCGCGGCCTGATCAAGCCCGGCGACACCGTGGTGGAGGCGACCTCCGGCAACACCGGCGTCGCGCTCGCGATGGTGTGCGCGGCGCGCGGCTACAGGTTCGTGGCGACGATGTCGGAGACGTTCTCGATCGAACGCCGCAAGCTGATGCGCGCCTATGGCGCCAAGGTGATCCTCACGCCGGCCGCCGAGCGCGGTAGCGGCATGGTGCGGCGCGCGGAGGAACTGGCGAAGAAGCACGGCTGGTTCCTGGCCCGCCAGTTCCAGAACCCGGCCAATCCCGCGTACCACGCGCAGACCACCGGCCCGGAGATCCTGCGCGACTTCGCCGGCCAGCGGCTGGACTGGTTCGTCACCGGCTGGGGCACCGGCGGCACGATGAGCGGCGCGGGCAAGGTGCTCAAGGCGGCGCGGCCCGACCTGAGGATCGTCACCTGCGAACCGGCCGGCGCGTCGCTGCTCGCCGGCAAGGAGTGGAACCCGCACAAGATCCAGGGCTGGACGCCGGATTTCGTGCCCGAGGTGCTGGACCGCGCCATCTACGACGAGAACCTGCCGATCGACGACGTGCTCGCCCGTGACACCGCGCGCCGGCTCGCGGCCGAGGAAGGCCTGTTCGTGGGGATCTCCGCCGGCGGCACGGTGGCGGCGGCGCTGCAGGTCGCCGGACGCGCGGACGAGGGGGACGTGATCCTGGCGATGCTGCCCGACACGGGCGAGCGCTACCTGTCGACGTTCCTGTTCGAGGACGTCAACGAGGGCTCGGACGAGGACTGGCTCGCCGGCCTGCCCTGAGCACGGCGGCCTCGCAAAAAAAAAGACGCCGGCCTCCGGCCGGCGTCCCTCTGCAACTCCCGGGCGGTCCGCGTTACGCGGCCTGGCCCCACTTGCCCTGCGCGGCCAGGCCGTTGTCGCGGGCGCGGGCGAACACCGTCTCCTGCGCCTTGCCGATGTTCGCGGCGATGTCCTGCGACCACAGCTTGAGCGCGGCCGACTGCATCGCGCGGCCATAGGAGAACGACAGCGGCCACGGGTTCGGGCCCATGCGGTTCATCATGTCCAGGTGCGCGGTGGCGTCCTCGTCGGACTGGCCGCCGGACAGGAACACGATGCCCGGCAGGATCGCCGGCACGGTCGACTTCAGGCACTGCAGGGTGGCGGCGGCGACCTCCTCGACACTGGCCTGCTCGTCGCTGTCCTTGCCCGGCAGCACCATCGAGGCCTTCAGGATCGTGCCCTCGAGCAGCACGTTGTGCTCGTAGAGCGCGCCGAACAGCGAACGCAGCACGACCTCGGTCACCTCGAAGCAGGTGTCGATGTCGTGGCTGCCGTCCATCAGCACCTCCGGCTCCACCATCGGCACCAGGCCCTGCTCCTGGCACAGCGCCGCGTAGCGCGCCAGCGCGTGCGAGTTGGCCTCGATGCAGGTGCCCGACGGGATGTCGTCGCCGATGTTGATCACCGCGCGCCACTTGGCGAAGCGCGCGCCCAGCCCGTAGTACTCCTTCAGGCGGTCGCGCAGGCCGTCCAGGCCCTCGGTCACGACCTCGCCCGGGAAGCCGGCCAGCGGGTGCGTGCCCCGGTCGACCTTGATGCCCGGGATCATGCCGGCGTCGCTCATCACCTTGGCGAACGGCACACCGGCCTTCGTGGCCTGGCGGATGGTCTCGTCGAACAGGATGGCGCCGGAGATGTGGTCGGACAGCTTCGGCGTGGTCAGGAGCAGCTCGCGGTAGGCGCGGCGGTTCTCCTCGGTGCACTCGATGCCGACGCCGTCGAAGCGCTTCTTGATGGTGGCGTTCGATTCGTCGATGGCGATGATGCCCTTGCCCGGGGCGACCATGGCCTGGGCGGTCTCGGCAAGCTGTTCGATGCTCATTGGCGTCCTGCGCTCGGTGCGGGGAAAGGCGGAATTATAGCCGCCGCCGCCCCCCGGCCGGACCCCGGGCCCCGTGCGCCCGTGGGCGCCCCTAGAGCTCGCCCAGCCCCTCCGCCCGCCCGCCGGGGCCGACCTGGAGCAGGCGCAGGGTATTCGTGGCCCCGTGGTGCTCCATGTGGTCGCCGCTGGTGAACATGACCCGGTCGCCGTCCGCCAGCAGGCCCTTGTCGAACAGCAGCTTCACCCCCTCCCGGGCGGCGTCCCGGGCGGCCAGGCCGCGGCTGTCGAAGTCCACCGGGAACACGTCGCGCATCAGGGCCATCTGGCGCCGCGCGCCCACGTGGCGGGACAGGCCGTAGATCGGCACGCTGGAGCGGAACCGCGACAGGTAGCGCGCGGTACCGCCGGACTCGGTCATGGCCACGATCGCGCGCACCTCGATGTGCTCGGCCAGGAACATCGCCGCCATCGCGATCGCCTGGTCGGCCCGCTGCAAGCCGCGCTGGGCCTGCTCGAAGTCGGTCTCGTGCTCGAACTGGGCCTCGGCGCCGGCACAGATGCGGGCCATCGCCTGCACCGCCTTGACCGGCCAGCTGCCGGCCGCCGTTTCCGCGGAGAGCATCACCGCGTCCGTCCCGTCGATCACCGCGTTGGCGACGTCCAGCACCTCGGCGCGCGTGGGCATCGGGTTGTCGACCATCGACTGCAGCATCTGGGTGGCGGTGATCACCACGCGGTTGCGGGCCAACGCCTCCCGGATGATCTTCTTCTGCAGGCCGGGCAGCGCCGCGTCGCCGATCTCCACGCCGAGGTCGCCGCGCGCCACCATCACCACGTCCGACGCGTCGATGATCCCCGCCAGGTGCTCGATCGCCTCCGCGCGCTCGACCTTGGCGACCATCGCCGCCCGGCTGCCGTGCGACTGCGCGACCCGGCGCGCCTCCGCCATGTCCTCCGCGTTGCGGCAGAAGGACACCGCGATGAAGTCCGCGCCCAGTTCGGCCGCCAACGCGATGAGCTCGCGGTCGCGGTCGGTGAGCGCGCCGAGCGAAAGGCCGCCCCCCTGCTTGTTCAGGCCCTTCCGGTCGGAGAGTTCGCCGTCGTTGAGCACGGTGGTGGCGATGCGCGCGCCCTCGACCTGTTCCACGCGCAACTGCACCAGCCCATCGTCGAGCAGCAGGACGTCGCCCGGGGCGACGTCGCCGGGCAGGCCGAGGTAGCTGACGCCGACCTGGCGCGCGTCGCCCGGCGGCGCATCGGGGTCGGCGAGCAGGTCGAAGCCATCGCCCTCCGACAGCCGGACGCGGCCTTCGGCGAACCGCTCGATGCGGATCTTCGGGCCCGGCAGGTCGACGAGGATGCCGACCTCCACGCCGACCCGTGCGGCCGCTTCGCGCACGGCCTTCGCGCGGCCGGCGTGGGAGGCGGCATCGCCGTGCGACAGGTTGAGCCGGACGACGTCCACGCCCGCCTCGATCAATGCATCCAGGACGCCGGGGGCATCCGTCGCCGGCCCGAGCGTCGCGAGCACGCGGGTGCGGGACCGCGAGGGAGTCGATCGATCGGGTTCGGTCATTGGCGCGTTCTGGCGCGGTTCCGGAGGTCCCGGAACGCTAGCACAGCGGGTTTGCCGGATTGCTTGAATACGTTTGCCGCGTGTGCATGCCAACGCCCTCCGGATTGACCCGACGCTTACGGCCTCCGGCCTAGCGTGCACCCCTCCCCCGACCGCAGGTGGCGACCATGAGCAAGGGTGACAAGTCGGCCTACACGGACAAGCAGAAGCGCCAGGCGTCCCACATCGAGCAGAGCGAGAAGAAGCAGGGTCGCTCGGAGGAGGACGCCGAGCGCATCGCGTGGGCCACGGTCAACAAGCAGGACGGCGGCGGCAAGAAGTCGGGAAGCGGCCGCAAGGGCTGATCCCACCCACGGTTCCGGTGGGCGGATCGCACGCCCGTCGGCGCGCGATCCGATGTCGCTCACTGCGGGATCGGTTCGACGTAGGCCTCGCGTGCGCGGTACAGCGCAAGCCGGCTGCCGAGGTCCTCGCGCATCGCTTCGATGGCGTCGGCGCGCGCCTGGTCGCCGGACACCTGATCGAACGCGGCCATGGCGTCGAGCGCGGCCTGCTGCACCCGGGTCGCGGACTCGAAGTCACCCGTGGCGGCATGGCACGCGGCGACCGTGTCGGTCTCGCCTGCGTCCAGCTCATGGTCCGCGTCCATCGCCAGCGCGATCTCGAGCCCGCGCTCGGGATCCAGGATCGCGGCGTCGGGCGAGGTGCACAGCGCCCAGGCATGGTTGTTGCGCGCGGTCAGGATGTCGTGCGCCTCGCCCTTCGCCCAGACGTCCAGGCCGCGCAGCCGCGCCTCGACGCTTTCGCCCTTGTAGTAGAGCCACGCGCCATAGTCGATGATCGCCGTGTCGTTGCCCGCCTCCACCAACGGGACGAGCCAGCGTTCGGCGGCATCCACGTCGGGCGCGCCGTGCGTGTCGTCGAGGTAGGACAGGCCGAGCAGCGCCTGCGACTGCGCATCCCCGCCTTCTGCATCCTCGAGGAGCCACGCGCGCGCCTGCGCGGGATCGCGCGGCATCCCGCGGCCCTCGAACGCGAGCCGGGACAGTTCGCGGCGGGCCGCGGGCACGTCGTCGAGTTCGGCCAGGGACTTCAGGATCCCGACGGCCTCCTCCAGCTTCGCGGGCGCGCCCGGATGGTCCTCGGAGATGAGCAGGGCGTAATCGAGGATCGCATCGGCATCGCCCGACCACGCAGGGGCCAGCAGCCAGGACTGCGCGTCCTGCCACTGGCCCGCATCCGCCGCGATCGACGCGCGCCGACGCGCGGCCGCGGCACTGCCGGCATGCGCCGCCGCCTCGAGCCGTTCCAGCAGCGCGGGGGTCGGCGCCCCCTTCACCGCCTCGAGTTCGCTCAGCACGGCCAGGCCCATCATCATCGCGTTGCCCGCCGCCGCCGCGTGGCCCATGAAGCCCAGCGCGAGCGGCTTGGCCTTGGCCTGGAACGCGTCCGCGGCTAGCAGCGCATGGCCCTCGCCGAGCGAATTGATCCCGGGCTGCGACAGGAACCGGGTGGCCTCCGGGTCGAACAGGCCCGCCTCGTCCGCGCGCAACGCGAGCAGGTGCAACCGCGCGTCGATCGATCCCGCCGACGCGGCCCGTTCGAGGCGATCGAGCAACCAGCCAGGCCGCAGGTCGTCGCCCCGGGACAGCGACCACAACTCGGAGAATTCGACCTCGGCCGTGCCCTCGCCTTCCCAGCGCGTCGCGGCCAGGTCGAGCAACCGCTTCGCATCGTCCTCGGACGCGGGCGAGCCGATGCCCTCGGCATGCGCGAACGCCATCAGCACCAGGACGGCGCCGTGCCGCGATTCCGCGCCCGGCAGGAGCGCCTCGAACAAGCCGTCGCCACAGCCCTCGAAGGGCGTCCGGACGCACAGGACCGCCCATGCCCGCGCCGACTGGATACCGCCGCGCTCCGCCGCCCGCTTGAGCGGGTCGCGCTTGGCCTGGTTCCCGCGGGCCGAAGCGGCCTCCACGAGCGCGAGCGCATCGATCGACGCGACGTCGCCGCCTTCGGCATGCGACCGGAGGAACTCGTTGGCGAGGGCGTGCCGCTGCGCGGGGAACCCGCTGTGGACGTCGCCGTGCAGCATCGCGTTGCCGGAATCCACGAAGTCGAACCGGAGCAGGCGTTCCTTGCCCGAATCCGGGTCGAGCGCCGCGACCACCAGCGGGAAATAGCGGGCCGGACGCGCGTCCTGGTAGTACTCGTAGAGGAACTCGAGGCCACTGGCCTTCAGCAGCGCATAGGGGTCCCTCGGCATGAGCACGCGCACGGGCATGCCCATGCGGGTGGCACCCGCGCCCGACAAGGCGTGGCGCGACAGGGCGGCGAACACCGTCGCCTCCTCCTCCGCCCAGGCGTCGTCGCCGATCGCTTCCGCGCACAGCATCGCGGCATGGCGCATCGCCAGTCCCACGGGCGCGCGTTCCACCGAGGCACGCAGGGCCTGCGCGTGGTCACGGCAGCGGTCGGCGTCCACGGCGCCGGCCTGGTAGCCCACGTCGTTCAACACGGCGTGGGCCGCGTAGACATCCTCCAGCGCCGCGCTCGAGAGGAAGCGGGTCCAGGCCGCGGCGGGGTCGGCCACGATTTCCTGGGGCGCCAGCGCGGGCGGCTGCGCGGCGGCCGGCAGGTCACCGTCCTCGGCCGCGGTCGCGGGGGCGGTCGCGCATGCGGCCGCGAATGCGAGCGCGATCGCCCGCAGGGCATGGGTCTTCATGGTGTTCACTCCATCGCATCCTTGAGCAGCGCCTCGAGCCGGCGCCTCCGCTCGGCCGCGTCCAGCGACGCGGGCGAGGCGTGGAAACCGAGCTCGATCCACAACGATTCGCGCGTCGCCTTCAGTTGGGACAGGTGCGCCGCGACGTCCTCCCGTGCGAGCTCCGTGCGCTGCACGTCCATCTCGTAGACCACCCGCGCGCCGTCCTCGGTCGGCTCAACCTCGCGCGAGTACGCATAGGCCGGCGAACGGTGCGACAGGGCCTCCCGCTTGAACGATGCCTCCCACGCCTCGGGCACGTCGATCTCGATCTCGTGCCGATACCGCGTCGGGTACGCCGCGAACTCGAGCGGACCCGTGCGCTCGACCGTGCGCGGAGATTCGGCGATCGGCTGCAGCGCCTCGGCCTGCAACGGCAGCACGTGGAGCGTGCGATCGACGCGCACCGGGGCCGCGAGCCGGTACCGCTCCTGCACCACGAACGCGTTCGCCGGGCGGTCGTCGCTGATGCGCATGGACTCGATCACCGACAGTTCGCCGTAGCGCCGCCGGTAGTAATCCGAGTAGCGCCGGGACACGTCCGTGGGTCGTTCCGACCCGATCGTGCGCCTCGCGCGGTCGGCGGCGCGTCCGCGGTAGGTCGTCCTGATCGCCAGTTCGACCGACCGGCCATCCTCGCCGACCTCGAACCGCTCGCGCGTGGTGATGGCGTTGTCGTGGCGTTCGGGCCGAGCGACCTCCTCGAGCGACGCGACGCCAGGCGCCACGGGCAACGCGAATCCAAGGTGGCTGGTGTCCGCCAGGCGCACGTCGCCGCCCTCCTGCGTGCGGGTCGGATCGACCCAGACGACGCCTTCCGGCAATTCGGCACGCACGATGACGTGGTCGAAGACCGCCGCGGTCGGCGCGAAATCGCGGATGGCGCGGCCGCGATGCGTGGACACGAGCGCGGGGACCGCGCGGATGCCGAGGCGGTCGAGGACGGTGACGAGCAGGTACGCCTTGTCCTTGCAATCGCCGTAGCGCCGGGTCCAGGTGATCGGCGGCGACACCGGCCGGTGGGTGTTCTCGCCCATCTCGACGCCGAAGTAGCGGACATCGTCCTGGACCGCGCGCAGCGCCGCCTGGAGCCGCGCGGCGGGATCATCGAGGACCTTCCAGCCGGCGACCAGGCCCTCGAGGTCGGCGGGGAGTCCATCGACCGGCGGATACAGCGGCAGCGCCCAGTCCACGACGTCGGACCAGTCCCGGCGGGCGGTGACCTGCGCCAGGGGGAACGGCTGGTACCAGCCCGGATAGCCGGACTCGTCCACCATCGCGGGCGAGGCATGCGCGTGCATCGACACCTCGACCGCGTCGGGCAGCGTGCGCACGACGGGGCGTGGCGCGCCGTTCTCGCGGTGGATGGCCGGGACGGTGCCCGGATCCATCAGCACCCGCAGGTGGGCGTCGAGCACGGGGTTGTGCCACGCGAAGGTCGCCCAGTCGCTCGCCTGGCCGTCCAGGATCGGGTTCGCGCCCGTGACCGTGTAGCCGACGTGCACCACGTCGCCGACGCGGATGTCCTGCAGGACCACCAGCGCGGTGACCTCGCCGTCGGACAGGTCGCGCTCGAACTCGCTCTCGCGTCGCGCGAGCGAAATGCCCGCCGGATCGAGCCGGTCGTGCCAGGCATCCCCGCGACGGACCCGCACGTGGTGGATGCGCAGCGCCTGGTGCCCCGGGCTGAAGCTGACGGAGAACCGGCCCGCGTCGCCGAGCTGCGAGGTCGACCTCGCTTCGTAGGCATGCGCGCGGTAGACCGCGTCGCGCCCTTCGCGCCGGTCGACCTGCGTGTCGTAGAGCCAGTAGCGCCAGCGTTCGTCGGCGGCGCCGGGCGCCTCGGCGGGCCACGCGTCCGGCACGTCGCGCTCGACGACGAATTCAGGCACGGGACCGATGGTGTAGGCGAATTCCCCGCTGCGATGCTCGATCACATCCGCGCGCGCGCCTGCCGCCCACAGCAGGCCGACCAACAACAATCCCCGCATTCCCCTGTTCCCGTCCCTGAGTCGTGTTCCCCGGGCGACAGCCTACCCCGCTTCCACGGCCGACGCGGTCCCGGACCGTGGCGTCGTCAGGGATATCACGCAAACGGACGCACGCGACGGCCAGCCGCGCGTTGTCTACGATGTCCGCCGGGGCACGCCGCGCGGGGGGAACACACGATGCTGGACAAGGTTTCCCGCCCTGCCGTGCGGCTCGTCGAACGCTGGCTCCCCGACCCCTACGTGCTGGTCCTGCTGCTCACGCTGGTCGCGGCCGGCGCGGCGATGGCGTTCGAGCAGCAGACGCCGCTGCAGGTCCTGCGGTTGTGGGGCGACGGCCTGTGGGGGCTGCTGGCGTTCTCGATGCAGATGCTGCTGGTGCTGGTGACCGGCTACATGCTCGCGAGCACCCCGCCGGTGCGCGCAGGGCTGCGGCGGCTCGCGGCGCTGGCGCGCGGCGCGGGCTCGGCCATCGTGCTGGTCTCCGTCGTGTCGCTGCTGGCGAGCTGGCTCAACTGGGGCTTCGGCCTGGTGGTCGGCGCCCTGTTCGCGCGCGAACTGGCGCGGCAGGTGCGCGTGGACTACCGGCTGCTGGTCGCGAGCGCGTACTCGGGCTTCGTCGTCTGGCACGGCGGCCTGTCCGGCTCGGTGCCGCTGGCCATCGCGGGCGAAGGGCACTTCATGGCCGACGCGATGGGCGTCGTGCCGACGTCGGCCACCATCTTCTCGCCCTGGAACCTGGCGATCGTCGCCGCGCTGTTCGTCGTCGTGCCGGTGGTGAACCGGCTGATGTTGCCGCCCGCGGAGGAATGGCGCGTGCACGCGGACGCGACGCCCGGGGACGACGCCGAGGCGCCCGCGGCGCCCGCGGCGGCGGACGGCACCCGCCTGGCCGACCGCCTCGAGCACAGCCGCCTGCTCGCCCTGGCGATCGGGCTGCCCGGCCTGGCGTGGCTGGCCGACCGCTTCCTGGCCGGCGGCCGGCTCGACCTGGACACCGTCAACTTCGCGCTGCTCATGCTTGCCATCGTCATGCACGGGACCGCGCGGCACCTGCTGGACAGCCTGCAGCAGGCGATCCGGGGCGGCGCGGGCATCGTCATCCAGTTCCCGTTCTACGCCGGGATCATGGCGATCATGGGCGGGTCCGGGCTTGCCGCGGACCTGTCGCGCGCGTTCGTCACGCTGGCGACCGCCGAGACCCTGCCGTTCTGGAGCTTCCTCGCCGGCGGCGTGCTCAACATCTTCGTGCCGTCCGGTGGCGGGCAGTGGGCCGTGCAGGCACCGATCATGGTGCCGGCCGCCGAGGCGCTCGGCGCGGACATGGCGAAGGTGGCGATGGGCGTGGCCTGGGGCGATGCGTGGACGAACCTGGTGCAGCCGTTCTGGGCGCTTCCGCTGCTTGCGATCGCGGGCCTGCGGGCGCGCGACGTCATGGGGTTCTGCGTGGTGCAGCTGCTGGTGACCGGCGTGGTCATCGGCATCGGATTGCTGCTGTCGTGAGCGGACACACGCCCGGTGACGACGCGTCCCTGCCGGTCCTGCACGGCGCGCGCGTGCGCCTGCGCGGTTTCCGGGACACCGACTTCCAGGCGCTCTTCGCGTTGCATTCCGATCCACGGGTGATGCGCTACTGGAGCTTCCCGGCATGGACGGATCCGGAACAGGCGCGCGAGTACTTCGCGCGCGGCCTGGCCGCGACCGATCCGGACGACATGCTGTGCTGGGTGGTCACCCCGGCGGAGGCGGACGTGCTCATCGGGACGAGCACCCTCGCCGCCATCGATCGCGCGCAGGGCCGCGCGGAACTGGGCTACGCGCTGGGCAGCGCCCATTGGGGACGGGGCCTCGCGCGCGAGGCGGTCGCGCTCGTGCTCGACCATGCGTTCGACACGCTCGGGCTGCGCCGGGTCGAGGCCGACATCGACCCGCGCAACGACGGGTCGATGCGCCTGGCGCGCACGCTCGGATTCCGGCAGGAAGGCCTGCTCCGCGAACGCTGGCAGGTCGGCGGCGAGACCTGCGACAGCGCCTGGCACGGCCTGCTCGCGCGCGAGTGGCGCGCGATCCGGGCGGACCTCAGGCCGCGCGTGCCCTGAGCGCGGCGACCGCCGGCAGCGTCTTGCCCTCGAGGAACTCCAGGAACGCGCCACCGCCGGTCGAGATGTACGACACGTCGCCGGCGATGCCGTACTTGTCCACGGCCGCCAGCGTGTCGCCGCCGCCCGCGATCGAGAACGCGTCGCTGTCGGCGATCGCGCGCGCCAGCACCTCGGTGCCCTTGCCGAACGCGTCGAACTCGAACACGCCCACCGGGCCGTTCCACACCACCGTGCCCGCCGCCTTGACCATCGCCGCGTAGCGCGTGGCCGTCTCGGGGCCGATGTCGAGGATCATGTCGTCCGCGCCGACCCGGTCGACCGGCTTCACCGTGGCCGGCGCATCGGCCTTGAATTCGGGCGCGACGACGACGTCGACCGGCACCGGCACCTCGGCGCCGCGCGCCCTGGCGTCCGCCATGATCTTCCGGGCCGTCTCGATGAGGTCGGGCTCGTACAGCGACCTGCCCACGGCATGTCCGGCCGCGGCGATGAACGTGTTGGCGATGCCGCCACCGACGATCAGCTGGTCGACCTTGCCCACCAGCGACGCCAGCAGCTCGAGCTTGGTCGACACCTTGCTGCCGGCGACGATCGCCAGCAGCGGGCGCGCGGGCGCGTCGAGCGCCTTGCCGAGCGCATCCAGTTCGGCCATGAGCAGCGGGCCGCCGCAGGCCACCTTCGCCTCGCGGATGACGCCATGGGTGGACGCCTGCGCACGATGCGCCGTGCCGAACGCGTCCATGACGAAGACGTCGCACAGGTCGGCATAGGCCTTCGCCAGCGTCGGGTCGTCCTTCTTCTCGCCGGCGTTCATGCGGCAGTTCTCGAGCATGACCAGCTGGCCCGGCCGAACCGGCACCCCGCCGACCCAGTCGCGCACCAGCGGCACGTCCATGCCCAGTGCCCGCGACAGGTGCGCGGCGACCGGCGCGAGCGAGTCCGTCTCGCTCCATTCGCCCTCCACCGGGCGGCCGCGGTGCGACATCACGATCACGGCCGCGCCGCGCTCGAGCGCCATGCGCAGCGTCGGCACGGCGGCGTCGATGCGCTGGGTGGAGTTGATGCGGCCCTCGGCGTCGATCGGCACGTTGAGGTCCTCGCGGACGAGCACGCGCTTGCCGGCGAGGTCGAGGTCGGTCATGCGGAGGATGGCCATCGGGCGGGTTCCGGGCGGATTCACGGGGCGCGCATTGTCGCAGGCGCGCCGTGCGCGGACAAAACCGCTCAACCGTGCAGGCGGTTCCTGCCGTCGTGCTTGGCCTGGTACAGCGCCCTGTCCGCATCGCCCCGCGCTCGGTGGATGTCGCCGTCGCGGCCGGGATCGGCGACCGCCATGCCGAAGCTCGCGGTCAGCACCCCGCCCGCGGCCGCCTCGTGCGGGATGCCGGCCGCCTCGATCGCGCGACGGGTCCGCTCGCCGACCTCGCGCGTGGTCCTGGCATCCGCGCCGGGCAGCAGCACGAGGAATTCCTCGCCGCCCATGCGCACGATCTCGTCGTCCGGTCCGCGCAGGGCGCCACGCACCGCACCCACGAGGCGCTTGAGGGCGGCATCGCCCGCGGGGTGGCCGTAGGCGTCGTTGAACTCCTTGAAATGGTCGACGTCCATGGCCAGCAGGCCGAGGCACGCCGCATTCGCGCGCAGTGCCGGCCACGCCGTCTCCATCCAGTCCTCCAGGCCGCGGACGTTCAAGGCGCCGGTGAGCGGATCGGTCCGGCTGACCCGGTCTAGTTCCTCGACGGCCTCGCGCAGTTCCTCCGTGCGAGCGGCCACTTCCTGCTCGCGCGTGGCGACCACGTCCTGGAGCGAGGCCGCCAGGCCGCGCTCGCGCGCCAGGGCCTCCTCCAGCCCCGCGTTGGCTTCGCCGAGCCGACGCGCGAGCGCGTCGATCGCGTCGGCCACCGGTGCCAGTTCGCGCGGCATCCGCGCGCGGCTCTCGTCCGGCAGGCGCTCGCCCGGCCCGAGGCCCGCCATCGCATCGAGCAGGCCGCGCATGCCGCCGGCCAGTTGGCGCAGCTGCCACCACGACGCCAGCAGGACGCCGGAAGTCACCAGCAGCAGGACCCCGAACAGCATCCAGCCCCGCGTCGCCACGCCCGACATCAGGCGCGACTCGCTCGCCGCCAGCACGAGCGTCCAGCCCGAACGCATCGGAGCGCGCGCGACCAGCGCCGGTTCCCCGCCCTCGAGCGCATGGGGCAGGGCCATCGCCGGCCGGCGACCGGTGACGGGCCCGAAGCGCGCGTCCAGGTCCACGTCCTCGAGGAATTCCAGGCCCAGGCCCGGCGTGGCCAGGATCACCTTCCCATCGCGGTCGAGGAGGGCGATGGCGTAACCGCGCTCGGTGAATGCCTTGCCGCCCTCGTGCAGGAGCGAGTCCACGCGGATCGAGCCTTCGACCACGCCCGCGAAGGCCCCGTCGCGCACGACCGGCGCGGAGATCGCCACGAGCGGGTCGTTGCCGAGGCTCCGCCCGCGGAAGGCGTTGGAAATGTGCGGCGCCAGCGTGCGCCGGGGCGTCTGGAAATAGTCGCGGTCCGCGACCCCGCCCAGCGGTCCCTCCGGGAGCCGTTCGCGCGGTACGACCGCGACGATGCGACCCTCCGCATCGGTGGCCAGCGCCGTGACCAGTTCCGGATGCCGCGCGCGCAGGGCGGCCAGGTCGGACGGCCAGTCCGGCGGCGAGGCCGAACGCACGTCGGCAAGCAGCGCCAGGCTGCTGAGCTTGCCCTCGAGCACCTGGTCCACGGCATCCGCGGTGACCACCGCGGAGGCCGACAGGCTCTCCTTGAGCCGGCGCTGCTCGTCGTTGTGCTGGTTGGCGACCATGAAGGCGCCGAAGATCAGCGCCGGCAGCAGCGATGCGAGCAGCAGCAGTCGCCCGAACGCCCGCCGGAGCGAGCGTCCGCGCGGTCGCGGGCCTGGTGCACCGGGAGCGGGCATGCGGGAACCGTAACCGGCCAGCGGGGCGCGCGCCATCACGCGCCCCGGGCGACCGCGGCGATCACGCCGCGGCGACGACCTTGGCCATCTCCAGGCACTTGTTGGAGTAGCCCCACTCGTTGTCGTACCAGCTCACCAGCTTGACGAAGGTGTCGTCGAGCTGGATGCCGGCCTCGGCGTCGAAGATCGAGGTGCGCGCGTCACCGCGGAAATCGGTGGCGACCACCTTGTCCTCGGTGTAGCCCAGCACGCCCTTCAGCGCGCCCTGCGACTGCGCCTTCATCTCCGCGCAGATCTCGGCGTAGGTGGCCGGCTTCCCGAGTTCGACGGTCAGGTCCACGACCGAGACGTCGGAGGTCGGCACGCGGAAGCTCATGCCGGTCAGCTTGCCGTTGAGCGCCGGCAGCACCTTGCCCACGGCCTTCGCCGCGCCCGTGGACGACGGGATGATGTTCTCGAGGATGCCGCGGCCGCCGCGCCAGTCCTTGTTGGACGGGCCGTCGACGGTCTTCTGGGTCGCGGTGGCGGCGTGCACGGTGGTCATCAGGCCGCGCTTGATGCCCCACTTGTCGTCGAGCACCTTGGCGACCGGCGCCAGGCAGTTGGTGGTGCACGACGCGTTGGAGATGATCGCCTCGCCGGCGTACGCCGCGTGGTTCACGCCGTAGACGAACATCGGCGTGTCGTCCTTGGAGGGCGCCGACATGATCACCTTCTTCGCGCCCGCGTCGATGTGCTTCTGCGCGCCATCCTTGGTCAGGAAGATGCCGGTGGACTCGATCACCACGTCCGCGCCGACCGCATCCCACTTCAGGTTGGCGGGGTCGCGCTCCTGGGTCAGGCGGATCGTCTTCCCGTTGACCACCAGGTTGCCGTCCCTGACCTCGACGTCGCCGTCGAAGCGGCCGTGCACCGAGTCGTAGCGCAGCATGTAGGCCAGGTAGTCCGGCTCGAGCAGGTCGTTGATCGCCACGACCTCGATGTCGTCGCCGAAATTCAGCACCGCCGACCGGAAAACATTGCGTCCGATGCGGCCGAAGCCATTGATGCCTACCTTGATCGCCATTGCGCGCTCCTCGGGGCCCGGCCAGCGGGCGGGGTGACGGACGTGCACGGTGGCCGGCACGCCGGAAAGCCCGCTATTTTAGCCCGCCGGACGCCCCGCTTCACCCCCGACCCATGCCCGAGACCCCGACCGCGCGCCGCGCCACCCCGACCCGCCCCGTCCGGCGCCTGCCTGCACTGCTGGCCGCGTTCCTGCTGCTGGCCGCCGGGCCCGCCGCCGCGTGGGGCAAGCTCGGGCACCGGCTGGTCGCCACGCTCGCCACCGAGGAACTGTCGCCCGCCGCGCGCGCCGAGGCCGCCCGGCTGATGGCGGGCGAGCCCGAGCCGACCCTGGCCGGCATCTCGACGTGGGCCGACCAGCTGCGCGAACACGACCCCGGGCTCGGCCGCCGTTCGGCGCCGTGGCACTACGTGAACCTCGGAGAGCACGGCTGCCGCTACGACGCCGCGACGGCCTGCCCTGGCGGCGACTGCGTGGTGGAGGCGATCCGCGAACAGGCGGCGATCCTCGCGGATCGTGCGCGCAGCGACGCCGAGCGCCTCCGCGCCCTCAAGTTCGTCGTGCACTTCATCGGCGACGTCCACCAGCCCCTGCACGCCGGGTTCGCCCGGGACCGCGGCGGCAACACGATCCAGGTCCGGCTGCCGGCGCCCTTCATCCCCCCTTACGCGAACGGCAACCCCGGCAGCAACCTGCACTCGGTATGGGACGGGGGCCTGCTGCACAGCGCCGGACTGGACGAGGACGACCTCCGCGAGCGCCTGCGCGCCCTCCCCATGGCCGTCGAGGTGGTCGATCCGGCCCTGCCGCCCCCTGCCGGGGACTGGGCCGGGGAGTCCTGCCGCCTGGTGCTGCAGGATGGCCTGGTGCCACCCGCCGCGACGCTCGACGTCGCGTACTACGCCACCTGGCGGCCGGTGGCCGAGGCGCGGGTCCGCATCGCGGCGAGCCGGCTGGCCGCCGTGCTGAACGCCGCGCTGGCCGGCGACCCGGCGTCCACCATCGATTAGCGGGTCCCGGCGGGCGCCAGCAGCTCGCGGACCCGGTCCTCCAGCCCCGTCAGGCCGGCCGCGCGGCCGAACTCAATCGCCTGTTCCGTCGACATGGCCCCCGACTGCGCCGCGCCCACGGCGAGCAGCGCGCCGACCCGGTTGCCTGACGCGCAATGCACGAGCGTGGCGCCCCCGTCCGTTTCCGATTCGAGCAGCGCCCAGAGCGCGCGCGCGGCCTCGGGCGTCACGCCCGCCGCGCCGTCGATGGGCATGGACAGGTAGCGAAGGCCCGCCGCCTGCGCCTCGCCGGCCGCGTCGCGGCCCGCCATTTCCTCCGCGGTCCGGAGGTTCACGACGGTCGTGACGCCGGCGCGACGCAGCCGCAGCCAGTCGCCTTCGTCGGGCTGCCCGCCGGTCAGCAGGTCGATGCGCGGCTCCTTGAATCCGGGCACGCGCGGGATGGTGTCCCGGGGGGGCATCGGAGTGTCTCCTCGGTCAGGGGATGGCGCGGATCGCGCCGCGCTGGCGGCGGTGGGTGGGATGGGTGGGTTGCCGGATGGCAGGGTTGCGGCGTGGCCGGCCGCCGGCGTGGCGGCGAAGGCGCGCGGCAGGGTCTGCCAGCCGATCGCGAAGGCCGTATCGCCCGGCGCCCAGCCAGGCGAGCCACATCACGGCGCGCCATCCGCGCAGTACAGCGCATGGAGGGTCTGCATCACCTGCAGCGCGGGGCCTTCGGCCAGTGCGTAGAACACCTGCTGCGCCTGGCGCCGGGTGGTGACGAAGCCCGCATCGCGGAGGATCGCCAGGTGCTGCGACAGGGCCGACTGCGACAGGTCGATGCGTTCGAGCAGCTGCCCGACCGACAGTTCGCCCTGCGCCAGGTGGCACAGCACGAGCAGGCGCTGCTCGTTCGCCATCGAGCGCAGCAGCGTGGCGGCCTCGCCGGCGTGCCTGGCCATGTCGTCCACGTCCACCGGCATCGGTGGCGGGACGGTCTGGTCGGTCGTGTTCATCCTGGAGGGTCCTCCGTCTGGACCCGGTGCATTATATTCGTATTTGCTAATTTAGCAAGTACTGTTATTCTTGTCGCAGTCACACCGGGAGGCACCCATGAACCCCGTCGTCCACGCCTTCTTCCACAAGGACAGCGGCACCTGGACCTACGTGGTCGCAGAGCCCGGCGGCAAGGCCGCCGCCATCGTCGACCCGGTCCTGGACTTCGATCCCAGGGCCGGCCGCACGTCCACCACGTCGGCGCAGGCCGTCCTGGACTTCGTCCGGGGGGAGGACCTGGCGGTCGAGTGGATCCTCGAGACCCACGCGCACGCCGACCACCTGAGCGCCGGCCATTGGCTGAAGGGCCGGCTGCCCGACGCGAGGCTCGCGATCGGCGAGGGCATCCGCACGGTGCAGAAGACCTTCCGGCCGATCTTCAACCTCGGGGAGCACTTCCCCGTGGACGGCTCGCAGTTCGACCACCTGTTCGCGGCGGACGAGACCTTCCACATCGGCACGCTCCAGGGCCGCGTGATCCCGGTGCCCGGGCACACCAACGACTCCAACGCGTTCCTGGTCGGCGATGCGCTGTTCACCGGCGACTCGCTGTTCATGCCCGATGGCGGCACGGCGCGTTGCGACTTCCCCGGCGGCAGCGCGCGGCTACTCTACCGCTCCATCCAGAACCTGTTCGAACTGCCCGACGCCACGCGCGTCTTCGTCTGCCACGACTACGGTCCCGGTGGCCGGGAACCCGCCTGCGAGACCACGATCGGCGAGCAAAAGCGCAGCAACATCCACGTGCATTCCGGCACCACGGAAGACCAGTTCGTGGAGATGCGCGAAACGCGCGACGCGTCGCTCGACATGCCGACGCTGATCCTGCCGGCGGTGCAGACCAACATCCGCGCCGGCAGCCTCCCGGACCCGGAGGACAACGGCGTCCGCTACCTCAAGATCCCGCTGGACCAGCTCTGATGCCCACCGATTTCACGCCTGTTTCCGCCCTGCTGGGCGGCATGCTCATTGGAGGCGCGGCCACGCTCCTGCTGTGGTCGCTGGGCCGCATCGCCGGCGTCAGCGGCATCCTCAACGGCGCGCTCGAGGAGCGTGTCGGCCGTGGCTGGCGCGTCGCCTTCCTCGCCGGGCTCGTCCTCGCGGCCGGCGCCTGGTTCGCCGTCTCGGGCGCGGTGCCCCGCGCTGGATTCCCGCTGCCCTGGCTGGTCGCCGGCGGCCTGCTGGTCGGCTTCGGCACGCGCCTGGGCAGCGGCTGCACGAGCGGCCACGGCATCTGCGGGCTCTCGCGGTTGTCGCCCCGGTCCATGGTGGCGGTGTGCGTCTTCATGGCCGCGGGCTTCGTGACCGTCTACGTGCTGCGCCACGCCGCGGGGGTGCTGGCATGAAGCGGACCCTGTACGCACTCGCGTCCGGCGCGCTGTTCGGCCTGGGCCTCGCGGTCTCGCAGATGACGAACCCGGACAAGGTGCTGAACTTCCTCGACGTGTCCGGTCGCTGGGATCCGTCGCTGGCGCTCGTGATGGCGGGTGCGCTCGCCGTCTCGCTGCCCGGCTACGCCTGGGTGCGGCGTCGCGGCGCGGCGTCGGCGTGCGGGGATCCGCTGCAGCTGCCGTCAGCCCGTCGGATCGATGCGCGGCTGGTGGCGGGCAGCACCCTGTTCGGCATCGGCTGGGGGATCGCGGGCTATTGCCCGGGACCCGCGTTGGCGAACCTGGCGCACGGCTCGCTGGAGGCGTTCGCCTTCATCGCCGCCCTCCTCGCCGGCGCCCAGGTCGCCCGCCTCGTCCCCGCGAAGGCCACCCCGTAGGCGCGCACCTCGGGACGCGACCCCACGCCATCCGGCCCTCCGTGTAGGAGCGCGCCTACGCGCGCGATGTCCCCGGGGCCGGGGTACGGCACGCGCCGTCGCGATGTCGACAGGTCACGCGGCTGCCGGCCCGACGCCCCGCGCCAACCATCGCGCGCGTAGGCGCGCTCCTACAGGGTGTGCAACCGGTTGGTTGGGCGAAACCCGCCTGGCGGGCGCGGCGTGCCCTAGCATCCCCGCATGGACTCCACCGTCTGGCTGCTCGCGGCGCTGTTCCTCGTGGTCGCGACGCTCTACTCGTCCGTGGGCCACGCAGGCGCCAGCGGCTACATCGCGGCGATGGCGCTGCTCGGCTTCGCCCCCGAGCAGGTGCGGCCCACCGCGCTCGCGCTGAACCTGCTGGTCGGCGGCATCGGCCTGTACCGCTTCTGGCGCGGTGGGCAGGTGCGCTGGCGCAACGTGCTGCCGTTCGTGCTGGCGTCGGCGCCCGCGGCGTTCCTCGCCGCGCAGGTGACGCTGCCGAGGGAACAGTTCTCCACCCTGCTCGGGATCGTGCTGCTGGTCGCGGCGATCGGCGTGTTCCGCCACGCGGCGCGCGCGACCGGCGAGGACACCGCCGCCGCGGGCCGACGCGTGCCCTGGCCTGCGGGCCTTGCAGCGGGCGCGGCCATCGGCGTGCTGTCGGGGCTGACCGGCACGGGCGGCGCGATCTTCCTCACGCCCCTGCTGCTGTTCGCGCACTGGATGCCGACGCGCGAGGCCTCGGGCACGTCGGTGGCCTTCGTCTGGATCAACTCCATCACTGCGCTCGCCGGCCTGCTGCTGGCGGGCGGCGCCTTGCCGGTCGCCCTGCCCGCCTGGCTCGCCGCGGTGGCGATCGGCGCCCTGGTCGGCACGCAGCTCGGCCTGAAGTGGCTGCCGGTCGAAATGTTGCGGCGGGCGCTCGGCGTCGTGCTGCTGGTGGCTGCCGCGAAGCTGCTGTTCACCTGAACCCGGCCGTGTCCAATGGCGGCGCCGCCCACACCCCGCCCCCGTAGGAGCGCGCCTACGCGCGCGATTGGGGCCGGTGGGTGACGCGTGCGCCCTGATCGCGCCTGTAGAGGCGCTCCTACGGGAGGTGGGGGGAACCCCTGTAGGAGCGCGCCTACGCGCGCGAATGGCGGAGGTTGAGAAGGGCGCGGTGACCGCGCCCGAGCTGCGTAACCCTGTAGGAGCGCGCCTACGCGCGCGATTGGGGCGGTGGTGACGCGGCCGCCGGGATCGCGCCTGTAGAGGCGCTCCTACGGGGGTGGCCGAGGATGCGCGGTGTCAGAGGGCCCGCGCAGCCTCGACGACGGCGTCGACGGTGAAGCCGAAGTGCGGGAACAGCTTGCCGGCCGGTGCGCTGGCGCCGAAGCGGTCGATGCCGATGACCGCGCCGTCCAGGCCCACGTACTTGCGCCAGAAGTCGCCCACGCCCGCCTCGATGGCGACGCGCTTGCGGCAGGCCTTCGGCAGCACCGACTCGCGGTACGCCGCGTCCTGCCGGTCGAACACGTCCGTGGACGGCATCGACACCACGCGCACGCCGTCGCCCAGCTTCGCGGCGGCGTCCATCGCCAGCCCGACCTCCGAGCCGGTCGCGATCAGCACGATCTCCGGCGCGCCCTTCGAATCGCGCAGCACGTAGCCACCGCGCGCGATCGCCGACAGCTGTTCGGCATCGCGTGCCTGGTGCGGCAGGTTCTGGCGCGAGAACACCAGGCAGCTCGGCCCGTCCGCGCGCTCGATCGCCGCGCGCCAGGCCACCGCGGACTCGACCGCGTCGCACGGGCGCCAGACATCGTTGTGCGGGATGTAACGCAGGCTGGCCATGTGCTCGATGGGCTGGTGGGTCGGGCCGTCCTCGCCCAGGCCGATCGAATCGTGCGTGTACACGTGCACCGCGCGCGCCCCCATCAGCGCGCTCATGCGCACGGCGTTGCGCGCGTAGTCGCTGAACACCAGGAACGTGGCGTCGTACGGCACGAACCCGCCGTGCAACGCCAGGCCGTTGCTGATCGCGGTCATCGCGAACTCGCGCACACCGAAGTAGATGTAATTGGCGTCGGCGTCGTCGCCCGCCACGGACTTGCTGCCCTTCCACAGGGTCAGGTTCGAGTGCGCCAGGTCGGCCGACCCGCCCACCAGCTCCGGCAGGTGCGGCGCGTACGCCTCGATCGCCATCTGCGACGCCTTGCGCGAGGCGACCTCCGGGCCGTCCGCCTGCAGCTTCGCGACGTAGTCGTCGGCCGCCTTGGCGAAGCCCGCCGGCAGCTCGCCGGCCATCCGGCGCGACAGCTCGGCACCCTGCTCCGGGAACGCCTTCGAATACGCCTCGAACGCCCTGTTCCAGTCGGCCTCGCGCCGGGCGCCGGCCTCGCGCGCGTCCCACCCCGCGCGCACCGCCTCCGGCACCTCGAAGGCGCCATGCGACCAGCCCAGCGCCTCGCGCGTGGCCGCCAGCTCGTCGCCGCCCAGCGGCGCGCCGTGGCTCGACTCCTTGCCCGCCTTGTTCGGCGACCCGTAGCCGATCGTCGTGCGGCAGCACACCAGCACCGGGCGGTCGCTGGCCGCCATGGCGTCCTGGATGGCCGCACGGATGGCGTCGGCGTCATGGCCGTCCACGTCCCGGATCACCTTCCACCCGTAGGCCTCGAAGCGCGCCGGCGTGTCGTCGGTGAACCAGCCGGCGGTGTCGCCGTCGATCGAGATGTGGTTGTCGTCCCAGAACGCCACCAGCTTGCCCAGCCCCCAGGTGCCGGCGAGCGAGGCGGCCTCGTGCGAGATGCCCTCCATCAGGCAGCCGTCGCCCATGAACACCCAGGTCCGGTGGTCGACGATGGCGTGGCCGTCCCGGTTGAACCGCTGCGCCATCAGCTTCTCGGCCAGCGCGAAGCCCACGGCGTTCGCGAAGCCCTGCCCCAGCGGCCCGGTCGTGGTCTCCACGCCCGGGGTCATGAAGTTCTCGGGGTGCCCCGGGGTCTTCGACTCGAGCTGGCGGAACGCCTTGAGGTCATCGACGGACATGTCGTAGCCCGCCAGGTGCAGCAGCGCGTACTGCAGCATCGAGCCGTGGCCGTTGGACAGCACGAACCGGTCGCGGTCGAACCACCCGGGATTCGCGGGGTTGTGCTTCAGGAAGTCGTTCCAGAGCACCTCGGCGATGTCCGCCATGCCCATCGGCATGCCCGGGTGCCCGGAATTGGCGGCCTGGACGGCGTCGGCGGCAAGGAAACGGATGGCGTTGGCGAGCTCACGGCGGGACGGGGCGGACATGGGGCAACCTGGGGCGGATCAGCGCCCATTGTCCCATCCACGACGACCCCGTGTCCCGACGCCAGGTCCCCGAATCCCCGGATGCCCTCACTTCCTCGTCCCGGCTTCAGCTCTTCAGCTTTGCAACCCGAAGCCCCGGATCGGAGGAGGCAGGCGTCGGTAGAGGGGGTATTGCGGCCAAGCAGGCCAGGGATGGCCTGCGCCCGAGTCAGGACAGGATGTCCTGACCGAGGGAAGAGCAATGCCCCCTCTGCCGGCGACTGCCCAGCGCAACCTTCCGAAGCCCCCCCAGAGCGACTCCGGAAGCAATCGAAGCGGTCGCCGGCCGGCAGGGGGATTGCTCCGCCCCTCAGACAGGGCGTCCTGCCCTGATTCGGGGGCGCCGGCCATCCCTGGCCGGCTCTCCGCAATCCCCCTGCCGTCCACCGCCCGTCCCGACCCGTTCGGGCTTCGGGACGGAGAGCGGGAGCGGGAGCGGAGAGCGGCGAGCGGAGCGAGTGCCCGGGGCGATGGCCTCAATCGGCTACCAGTTCCGCGGGCGCCTCGACCTCGCCGCGCGAGACGACCGCCGCCGCGGCCAGGTCACCGGTGACGTTGAGCGTGGTGCGGCACATGTCGAGGAAGCGGTCGACGCCCAGGATCAGGCCGATGCCCTCCGGCGGCACGCCGACCATGCCGCAGATCAGCGCCACGACCGGCAGCGAGCCCGCGGGCACGCCCGCGGTGCCGATGCCGCCCAGGATGCAGACGAACATCACCGTGACCTGCTGGGTCAGGCTCAGGTCGATGCCGAAGAACTGGGCCAGGAACAGGACGGTGACGCCCTCGAACAGCGCCGTGCCGTTCTGGTTGGCGGTCGCGCCCACCGTCAGCACGAAGCGCGAGACCCGGCGCGGCAGGCCCAGCTGGTCCTCCGCCACGCGCAGCGCCGTGGGCAGCGTCGCGTTGCTGGACGCGGTGGAGAAGGCCATGACCATGGCCTCTTGCGACCCGCGGAAGAACTTCGCCGGCGAGTAGCCGCCGACGAACTTCAGCGCCATCGAATAGACGACCACCATGTGGATCGACAGCGCCAGCACGACCACGCCCACGTAGGCGCCCAGCCGGACCAGCAGGTCCCAGCCGAACAGCGCCGCCAGGTTGAACATGAAGCAGAACACCGCGTACGGCGCCAGCCGGATGACCAGGCCGATCAGCTTCATCGAGACCTCGAACAGGCCCTCGATGCCGCGCTTGAGCGTGTCCGTCGCCGGGCTGCGGGCCAGCACCAGGCCGATGCCCATGAACAGCGCGAAGAACATGACCGCGAGGATCGCGTTGTCGGCCGCGGCCGCGACCACGTTGTCCGGCACGATCGACAGCAGCATGTTCAGGCCCTGCGGCTGTTCCGCGCCCGAACTCACGATCGCCTGAGCGCGCTCCGAACCTTCCGCCAGCATCATCGCCGCGGCCTCGCGGTCCACGCCCGCGCCCGGCTGCAGCCAGTTGACCAGCACCAGGCCGATCACCACAGCGATGCCCGAGACGATCACCGTGTAGGCAAGCGTCTTCCAGCCCACGCGCCCGAGCGACCGGATGTCGCCCATTTCGGCGATGCCCACCACCAGCGCCGAGAACAGCAGCGGGATGACCAGCATGAAGATCAGCCGCAGGAACAGCGTGCCGATCGGCTGGGTGACGTAGCCGGTCAGCCATTGCACCCAACCCGCGTCCGGACCGGAAACGTAGTGCGCCACCAGGCCCAGCGCGAGGCCGGCCACGAAGCCGATCAGCATCTTCCAGTGCAGCGGCAGCCGCTTGCGCGCCGCGCCCGTGCCCTCTTGCATTGCCTTCCCCCGGCGATCCCCTCGAACCGCCGCGAGGGTACACCACCGGCCCCGCGCCGCCGGGGCGCACGCGCGTCACGGTTCGCGCACGCGGGGTGCCCCGCCGCGCCCTGCCGCCCGCTCTTCGCGCCGCGTACACATCGACGCGACGCCCACGCAAGGTATGGTCCGCGATCCGCCCGCGCCCGGGACCATCCGGTCCAGGTCGCCGCGGGCCATTCGCGGGCCACGCCCGCGCACGCAAGTACCGGGGGAGAACGACCGCGTGAGTACCGACACCGCCCGCCGTCCGCGCCGCGCCAGCGGCGGGACCGAACAGGCCCCGAAGAAGACGCCGGCGCGCAAGGCGGCGCGCGCCGCGCCCGGCCGCCGGATCGAGGACGGGGATCCGATGAAGGCGCTGCTCTCGGCGATGGTCGCCGTGCGCAACGGCGACTTCGAGGTCCAGCTGCCCGAGCACTGGGAGGGCATCCACGGCAAGCTCGCCGAGCACTTCAACCAGGTCGTGTCCGCCAACCGCCAGCTCGCGGGCGAGCTTTCACGCGTGCGTGAAAAGGTCGGCCACGAGGGCCAGACCCGCCAGCGCATCAACCTGTCCATGCGCGCCGGCAACTGGGGCGAGATGGAACAGTCGGTCAACGGCCTGATCGACGACATGGTCCGCCCGGTCGAGGCGATGACCGAATCCATGGCCGCGGTGGCCAAGGGCGACCTGACCCGCACCGTGCCGCTCGAGGCCGGCGGCCGCCCGCTGCAGGGCGAGTTCCTGCGCGCGGCCACCATCGTCAACCGCATGCTCGAGCAGATGACCGAGTTCAGCTCGGAAGTCACGCGCGTGGCGCTGGAGGTCGGCACCGCCGGCCTGCTGGGCGGCCAGGCGAAGGTGAAGGGCGTGTCCGGCGTCTGGAAGGAACTGACCGACTCGGTCAACCAGATGGCCAACAACCTGACCGCCCAGGTCCGGAACATTTCCGAGGTGACGATCGCGGTGGCCAGCGGCGACCTGTCGCGCAAGATCACGGTGGACGTGCGCGGCGAGATGCTGCAACTGAAGGAGGCCATCAACACGATGGTCGACCAGCTGCGCTCGTTCGCCTCCGAGGTGACGCGCGTGGCGCGCGAGGTGGGCACGGACGGCAAGCTCGGCGGCCAGGCGATCGTGCCGGGCGTCGCGGGGACGTGGAAGGACCTGACCGACTCGGTGAACGCGATGGCGTCCAACCTCACCACCCAGGTGCGCAACATCGCCGAGGTCACCACCGCGGTGGCCAAGGGCGACCTGTCACGCAAGATCACGGTGGAGGTGCGCGGCGAAATCCTGGAGGTGAAGAACACCGTCAACACGATGGTGGACCAGCTCAACGCGTTCGCCGCGGAGGTGACCCGCGTGGCGCGCGAGGTCGGCACCGAGGGCAAGCTCGGCGGCCAGGCGCAGGTGCCGGACGTCGCAGGCACGTGGAAGGACCTGACCGACCACGTGAACTCGATGGCCTCGAACCTGACCTCGCAGGTGCGCAACATCGCCGAGGTCACCACCGCCGTGGCGAAGGGCGACCTGTCGCGCAAGATCACGGTGGACGTGCGCGGCGAGATGCTCGAGCTGAAGAACACCCTCAACACGATGGTGGACCAGCTCAACGGCTTCGCGGCGGAAGTGACGCGCGTGGCGCGCGAGGTGGGCACGGAAGGCAAGCTCGGCGGCCAGGCGCAGGTGCCGGGGGTGGCGGGCACGTGGGCCGACCTCACCGACTCGGTGAACGCGATGGCGTCGAACCTGACCTCGCAGGTGCGCAACATCGCCGAGGTGACCACGGCCGTGGCGCGCGGCGACCTGTCGCGCAAGATCGCGGTCGATGCCCAGGGCGAGATCCTGCAGCTCAAGGACACCATCAACACGATGGTGGACCAGCTCAACGCGTTCGCCGCGGAAGTCACGCGCGTGGCGCGCGAGGTCGGCACCGAGGGCAAGCTCGGCGGCCAGGCGACCGTGCCGGGCGTGGCCGGCACCTGGGCGGACCTCACCGACAACGTCAACACGCTCGCCTCGAACCTCACCTCGCAGGTGCGCAACATCGCCGAGGTCACCACCGCGGTGGCCAAGGGCGACCTGTCGCGCAAGATCACGGTGGAGGTGCGCGGCGAGATCCTGGAGGTGAAGAACACCGTCAACACGATGGTGGACCAGCTCAACGCGTTCGCCGCGGAAGTCACCCGCGTGGCGCGCGAAGTGGGCACCGAGGGCAAGCTCGGTGGCCAGGCGCGCGTGCCCGGCGTGGCCGGCACCTGGAAGGACCTCACCGACAACGTCAACTCGATGGCGTCCAACCTCACCCAGCAGGTGCGCAACATCGCCGAGGTCGCGACCGCGGTGGCCAAGGGCGACCTGTCGCGCAAGATCGACGTCGATGCGCAGGGCGAGATCCTGCTGCTGAAGGACACCCTCAACACGATGGTGGACCAGCTCAACGCGTTCGCCGCCGAAGTGACCCGCGTGGCGCGCGAGGTGGGCACGGAAGGCAAGCTCGGCGGCCAGGCGACGGTGCCCGGTGTCGCCGGCACCTGGGCCGACCTCACCGACAACGTCAACAGCATGGCGTCCAACCTGACCACCCAGGTGCGCGGCATCGCCAAGGTGGTGACCGCGGTGGCCAACGGCGACCTGCACAAGAAGCTGACCGTGGAGGCCAAGGGCGAGATCGCCGCGCTCGCCGACACCATCAACTCGATGACCGAGACGCTCGCGATCTTCGCCGACCAGGTGACGACCGTGGCCCGCGAGGTCGGCGTCGAGGGCCGCCTCGGCGGCCAGGCGCACGTGCCGGGCACCGCCGGCATCTGGAAGGACCTGACCGCGAACGTGAACCAGCTCGCGGCCAACCTGACCACCCAGGTGCGCGCGATCGCCGAGGTCGCCACCGCGGTGACCCAGGGCGACCTGACCCGCTCGATCACCGTGGACGTGCGTGGCGAGCTGGCCGACCTGAAGGACAACATGAACCTGATGATCGGCACGCTGAAGCAGACCACCGAGTCGAACAGCGAGCAGGACTGGCTGAAGTCGAACCTGGCGCGCTTCGGCGACCTGATGCAGGGACAGCGCGACCTGCAGACCCTCGGCGCCACGCTGCTGTCCGAGCTCGCGCCGCTGGTCGGCGCGCAGCAGGGCGTCATCTACATGGCCGAGGCCGACGACCGCGGCAAGCGCCAGCTGCACCGCCTGGCCGGCTACGCCGACGCGGGCGGCCAGCCGGCGTCGCGCGGCACGCTCGAGTTCGGCCAGGGCCTGGTCGGCCAGTGCGCCGCGCAGGGGCAGCTGATCCAGATCAACGACGTGCCGCCGGATTCTGTGCAGATCGAATCGGGCCTGCTCAGCGCGCGTCCGCGCAACGTCATGGTCATCCCGGTCCGCTTCGAGGACCAGATGAAGGCGGTGCTGGAGCTGGCGACGCTGGGCGAGTTCACCAAGTCGCAGCGCCTGTTCCTGGAGCAGCTGTCTGGCTCGATCGGCATCACCCTCAACACCATCGAGGCGAACATGCGGACCGAGCGGCTGCTGGCGCAGTCGCAGCAGCTGGCGGTGGAACTGCGCGCGCAGCAGGAGGAGCTGCAGCAGACCAACGAGGAGATCGCCCTCAAGGCCACGCTGCTCGCCGAGCAGAAGACCGAGGTGGAGCAGAAGAACCAGCAGATCGAGCAGGCCCGCCGGGCGCTCGAGGAGAAGGCCGCCGAGCTGGCGCTCACCTCGCGCTACAAGTCCGAGTTCCTGGCCAACATGTCGCACGAGCTGCGCACGCCGCTGAACTCGATCCTCATCCTGGGCCAGCAGCTGGCCGAGAACGCGGGCGAGAACCTCAGCGAGCGGCAGGTCGAGTTCGCCAAGACCATCCACGCCGCCGGCACCGACCTGCTGCACCTGATCAGCGACATCCTCGACCTGTCCAAGATCGAGTCCGGCACGGTCACCGTGGACAGCGAGGACATCGCGTTCTCGCACCTGCGGCAGAACATCGAGCGCAGCTTCCGCCACGAGGCCGAGCGCCGCGCCCTGGACTTCGAGGTCGACTTCTCGGCCAGCCTCGGCCGATCGCTCACCACCGACCCCAAGCGCCTGCAGCAGATCCTCAAGAACCTGCTGTCCAACGCCATGAAGTTCACCTCCGAGGGCAGCGTCACGCTGACCGCGCGGCCGGTCAGCCGCGGCTGGAGCGCGGGCCACAAGGTGCTGGACGAGGCGTCGACGGTGGTCGCCTTCGAGGTCACCGACACGGGCATCGGCATTTCGCCCGAGAAGCAGAAGATCGTGTTCGAGGCGTTCCAGCAGGCCGACGCCGGCACCTCGCGCAAGTACGGCGGCACGGGCCTGGGGCTGGCCATCTCGCGCGAGATCGCGGGGCTCCTGGGCGGCGAACTGACCCTGGAAAGCACCCCCGGCAAGGGCAGCACGTTCACCCTGTACCTGCCACTGCGCTACTCCGGCCCCGACACCCAGTCCGAGGACCCGCGCCGCCGGGCCGAGGCCGCGCACGTGCAGGCCATCGAACACGAGGGCGCGCATGGTCCGAAGGATGCCGCCGCGCTCGAGCAGATCGCGGACGATCGCGCCCAGCTGCTGCCCGGCGAGCCGAGCCTGCTGGTGGTCGAGGACGACGCGCGCTATGCCGCCGTCCTTCGCGACCAGGCGCGTGCACTCGGCTTCAAGGTGCTGGTCGCCAACCGCGGCGCCGACGCGCTGCGGCTGGTCCGCGAGTACCGGCCCAGCGCGATCTCGCTCGACATCTTCCTGCCCGACATGCTCGGCTGGACGGTGCTCGCGCGCCTGAAGCAGGACTCGTCGACCCGGCACATCCCGGTGCAGATCGTCACCGTGGAGGAGGAGCGCCACCACTCGATCGAGCGCGGCGCGTTCTCCTACCTCGCCAAGCCGGCGACCAGCGAATCGCTGTCGGCGGCGCTGCAGCGGATCAAGGAATACACGCTGCCGCGGGTCAAGCGCCTGCTGATCGTCGAGGACGACGACCGCGAACGCATGAGCATTGAGGAGCTCATCCGCCACGACGACATCGAGATCACCACCGTCGGCACGGGTGAGGCCGCGCTCGATCTGCTCGGCCAGGACCGCCAGTTCGACTGCGTCGTCCTGGACCTCAAGCTGCCGGACATGACCGGCTTCGAACTGCTCGACCGGATCCAGGGCATCGAGGCCCTGCGCGACCTTCCGATCGTCGTGTTCACGGGCAAGGAACTCACCGCCGAGGAGGACGCGAAGCTGCGCAAGGTGGCCAAGTCGGTCGTGATCAAGGGCGTGGAATCGCCCGAGCGCCTGCTCGACGAGACCGCGCTGTTCCTGCACCGCGTGATCGACGACCTGCCCGAGTCCAAGCGCCGCATGGTCCAGCGCCTGCACGAGTCCGACGACGTGCTGCGCGACAAGCGCGTGCTGGTGGTCGACGACGACGTGCGCAACATCTTCGCCATGTCCAGCGTGCTGGAGCGCCACGGCATCCAGGTGGTCAGCGCCGGCAACGGCCAGGAGGCGATCGAGAAGGTCACCGGCGACGACGCCATCGACCTGGTGCTGATGGACATCATGATGCCGGGCATGGACGGCTACGACACCATGCGCGCGATCCGCGAGAAGCCCGACCTGCGCACGCTGCCCATCGTGGCCGTCACCGCCAAGGCGATGAAGGGCGACCGCGAGAAGTGCCTGGAAGCCGGCGCGTCCGACTACCTCGCCAAGCCCGTCGTCACCGACCAGCTGCTCGGAGTGCTGCGCCAGTGGTTGCATCGCTGACCCCCGTCCCAGAGGGCGCGGTGCCGCCCGAGCCGGTGAACATCCTGCTGGTCGACGACCAGCCGGGGCGCCTGCTCACGTACCGCGCGATCCTCGAGCCGCTCGGCGAGCGGCTGGTCGAGGCGAGCTCCGGCATGGAGGCGCTCAAGCGCCTCATGGAGGAGGAGTTCGCGCTGATCCTGCTCGACGTGAACATGCCGGGCATGGACGGGTTCGAGACCGCGTCGATGATCCACCAGCATCCGCGGTACGAGAAGACGCCGATCATCTTCGTCACCGCGGTCAACGTCACCGACATGGACCGGCTGAAGGGCTACAAGCTCGGCGCGGTCGACTACGTCATGGTCCCGGTCATCCCGGAGATCCTGCGCAGCAAGGTGGTGGTGCTGGTCGAGCTGTTCCGCAAGCGCCGCGAGTTGCAGCTGGCCAACGAGAAGCTGGCCGCCGCCAACGAGGCGCTGCAGCTGGAGAAGGCGCGCGAGCTGGAGCGGCTCAACGCGTCGCTGCGCGAGGCCAACACCGAGCTGGCCACGCGCAACCGTGAACTGCAGATCGAGATCGGCGAGCGTGCCCGCGTGGAACGGCAGCTGATCGCGGCGGACCTGCGCAAGGACGAGTTCCTGGCCACGCTGGCGCACGAACTGCGCAACCCGCTCGCGCCGCTCCGCAACGCGCTCAACATCCGCCGGCTGTCCACCGACGGCGCCCCGGACGACCCGCTGCAGCGCACGATGGAACGCCAGCTCGGCCTGCTGGTCCGGCTGATCGACGACCTGCTGGACGTGGCGCGCATCTCGCGCGGCAAGCTGGCGCTGCGGCCGCGCGAAACGACGCTGGCACGGGTGCTCGAGGCGGCGGTCGAGACGGCGACGCCGGTGATCGAGGCGGGCGGCCACGACCTGCAGCTCGACGTGCCTGGCGAGGACGTGCCGATGCTCGTCGACGACGAGCGCCTGGCGCAGGTGTTCTCCAACCTGCTCAACAACGCCGCGAAGTACTCCGACGCCCATGGCCGCATCGGTTTGGAGGCGAAGGTGCGCGGCGGCGAGGCGTGCGTGGCCGTGCGCGACGACGGCATCGGCCTGAGCACCGACCAGATCGCCAACATCTTCGAGCTGTTCTCGCAGGTCGACACCGCCATCGAGCGCGCGCGCGGCGGGCTGGGCATCGGCCTGACGCTGGTGCAACAGCTCACCGAGATGCACGGCGGGCGCGTGGAGGTGCACAGCGAGGGCCTGGGCCGCGGGAGCGAGTTCCGCGTGTGCCTGCCGCTGAAGGTGCCCGGCGCGGTGGCGCCGCCGCGCGAGGCCCCGCGGGCCGACACTCCTTGCGTGCGCGAACGCTGCCGCACGCTGGTGGTCGACGACAACCGCGATTCGGCCGACACGCTGGCGATGATGATCGAGCTCCTCGGCCACCAGGTGAAGCGCGCCTACGACCCGCACGAGGTCGAGGGGATCGTGGCGGACTACAAGCCGGAGATCGTGTTCCTCGACGTCGGCATGCCCGGGCTGAGCGGCTACGACCTCGCCCGCGTGCTCCGCGCGCGCCCGGACGGCGACGCGATGCTGCTGGTCGCGGTCACCGGCTGGGGCCAGCCGGAGGATCGCCGGCGCACGCGCGAGGCCGGCTTCGACCGGCACCTGGTCAAGCCGGTGGAACTGGAGGACATCCGCGCGATCTGCCTTGATCCCGCGCGCACCGGGGCCGACGACGCATGAGCGCGTCCGGCATGCCCGAGTGGCTGGACCGCCTGGCCCACGACCTGCGTGGACCGCTGGCCCCGCTGCAGACGGCGTCCTACCTGCTGCGCTCCGGCGCGCTGGACGAGTCGCGGCAGAAGGAACTGTTCGACCTGATCGACCGCCAGACGCGGCGCCTGTCGCGGATGATCGACGAGGTGGCCGACTGGTCGCGCGCCTCGCAGGGACGACTGCTCGGCGCGCTGCAGGATTGCGAGCCGGACGCCTTGCTTGCGATGGCGCTGGAGGGTGATGCCGTGCTGTCGGGGGTCACCCCCGAGGTCGCGCCCGGCGTGGTGGAGGCGCGCCTGCGCGGCGATCCCGGCCGGCTGGTGCAGGCGATGCGTGCGATCGCCGTCCATCCGGCAGCCCGCGGCGATGCGCCGCCGCGCATCAGGCTGTCCGTCGCGGGCGACCGGCTCCGGCTCGACGTGGAAGCCGATGGCATGGCCGGGGAGGCAGGTTCGCTGCTGGAGGCACCGGTCCCCGATCCGCCCGACGAGGGACTGGGCCTGCGGTTGATGATCGCGCGCGCGATCGCCGAGGCCCATGGCGGACGCCTGGTCGCGGAACCGACCGATAACGGCATCCGCCTGCGATTCGAACTGCCCCTCGCGTAGGCGCGTTCCTACGGAGGAAATCCCTATCCCCGTAGGAGCGCCTCTACAGGCGCGATTGCCGCGGCCGCGTCACCCACCCATCGCGCGCCTAGGCGCGCTCCTACAGCGAGATGTCCCCCTTTCCGCCCGTAGGAGCGCCTCTACAGGCGCGATTGCCGCGACCGCGCCGCACATCCATCGCGCGCGTGGGCGCGCCCCCACGGAGCGATGTCGCTTTCCCCCGTAGGAGCGCCTCTACAGGCGCGATTGCCGCGGCCGCGTCGCACATCCATCGCGCGCGTGGGCGCGCCCCCACGGAGCGATGTCGCTTTCCCCCGTAGGAGCGCCTCTACAGGCGCGATTGCCGCGGCTGCGTCACGCCCCATCACGCACGTAGGCGCGCGCCTACGGGAGGCGCCTTGCGGGCGTTGCTTGGTGGCTCAATCCGGATAGAGGGGCGGGACTGGCGGGGCATCGTGGCCCGTGTCGCCGGCCCACGCCGGTCCGCGCGCGAACACGCGGCGCAGGGTTTCCCGGGCGGCGGCGGGATCGCCACCGCCCCACCGCGCATGCTGCAGGCCTTCGATCGCCGCGCGTTGCGCGGGATCGGCGAGCTGCCGGTGCACCGCCGCGAGGTCCGCGGCCGGCTCTGGCGCCGCGGCGCGCAAGGCATCCTCGATCGCAAGCAGGTCCCCGTCGGCCAACGCGCGGCGTAGAGATGCATGCCGTGCCTGTCGCGCCGCGCGCGCCCCCGTGTCCTCAACCGCCTCGGCCCTCGCCTGCACCGGCGCCGTCCGCTGGCGGTAGAGGCCCCAGGCGAGCGTGAGCAACCACAGCAGCGCGAACCCGACCGTCGCCAGCGCCCAGGGGCGCACCTCGCCTTGGATGCCCGGCACGCGAAGCCAGGTGCCGCCCGCCGGCCCGCGGTCCGGCGCCGCGCCGGCATCGCCAGGTACCACGGCTGCCGGTCCCCGCGCGAACGCCCCCTGCCCCGGTGCGACCTCGAGCACGAGCGGCGGGAGTTCCGTAGTCCGCAGCCGGTCCTCGCCCACGTCCCACCACTGCACCTTCGGCCCGGGGATCTCCAGGGTGCCGGGCCGTCCCGGCACCACCGAGAACCGCCGCACCACCGTGGCCTGGGGCCGTCCGCCACGGAACCGCTCGTCGGCCTGCACGGGTTCGGCGAACACCTGCGCGCCACCGCCGACCGCGAGTTCCAGCGGGGGCAGCTGCGCGGCACCGGCGCCGTCGGCGACGAGTTCGACCGCCACCGTCGCGGCCTCGCCGGCGCGCGCGGACTGCGGCGTGGATGCGTAACGCAGGCGCAGGTCGTGCAGCGGCAGCCACGGCTGCGCGGCGCCGCCCGGGATCGGCTGCACGCGCATCCGCACCGGCGCGGCACGCGCCTGAAGCGCATCGCCCACGCCGCCGTTGAAGATCTCGTCGAAGAAGCCCGGCACGCCCCGACCGGAGAAGCGCGCGCCCGGCAGCACCAGGTCGCCGCTCGCCTCGGGGATCAGCAGGAAGCGACGTTCCACCACCTCGTAGCGTCGCCCGGCGAGTTCGCGGGTGAAGCGCAGGTCCTCGCCCACGCGCTGCAGGCTCGCGCCGTCCGGCGCATCCTGGTCGAGCTGCCCGGATACCAGCGGCATGGCGTAGAACAGGCGCACGATGACGCCCACCGCCTGCTGGACGTAGGGCGCCCGGTCGTCCACCTCGACCTCGATGAACACCCGCTCGCCCGCGCGTGCCGGCGCCGCGGCGGCCGGCGTGACGGTCAACGACAGCGGCTGGGTGCGCGCGTTGCCGACCCGCAGCGACGGGATGCCGAGCACGCCCTCGCGCCGCGGCTCCACCAGCACCGCGTAGAGCGTGCGCTCCGAGCGGCCGTCCGGACCCGACTGGAAGCGCCGGCTGCTGGTATGGCCATCCACGCGGAAATCCGGCGCGAGCGGCGCGTAGTCGGGCGGCGGCGCGTGGCCGTCGACCTCGATGTTGAGCGTGGCCGTCTCGCCGTACGCGATGCGGTCGCGATCGAGCCACGCGCGGGCCGCCGCGCGCGCATCGAGCGGCAGCGAGGCGACGACGAGCATCGCGAGCATCAACAGGAGGAACGCGCGCGTCGGCATCGGGATGGCCCTGGGCAGGTTCGGGATCATGGCGCGTCCCCGTCGCGCAGGCGGCGTTCGTACTCCAGCGCGAAGCGGCGCCGCAGCAGGCCGCCCGGGTCGTCGGGCACGCGCCGCAGCCAGGCTTCGTTCGCGAGGCGGCGTTCGCGCGCCTCCGGGGACTCGCCTTCGCGCGCGTCGGTCGTGTCGGCGGCGTTGGCTTCGGCCTGCTGCCGTTCCATCGCTTCGCGCATGCGCGCGCGCTGCGCGGCGTCGGCTTCGGCCTGTTCGCCCGGGTCTTCGGGTGCCGCCTGTCCGTCCTGCGCCGGCTCGGCCGGATTACCGCCCGGCGTGTCCTGCGCGGGCCCGGGCGGCGATTGCGGTTCGCCGTCGCTTCCGCCGTCGCCCTGCGACCCCGGCTCGCCCCGGTCGGACGGCTGGCCCGCGTCGCCGCCCTGGCCTTCGCCATCGCCGCGTTCGCTGTCGTTCGGCCCGGGCGGCGGCTTGCGGTCGAGCAGCGCCTGGACGGCCGCCCGGTTGGCGACCGCGTCGGGCATGCCCGGCGCGCGCTCGAGCGCGGCGTCGTACGCGGCGATGGCATCCCGGTACTTGCCCGCCTTCGCGAGCGCGTTGCCGCGGTTGTAGTGGCCGTCGGCCGTGTCGACGCCCGCGAACGCTTCCGCGGCAGCGTCGTGTTCCCCGGCGCGATAGTGGTCGATGCCGCGCTGCATCCGCCGGTGGCGCTGCTGGTCCTCGCGGAGCCACCAGCCGCTCGACACAGGCGACGGGGCCGCGGCCGGCACGGACGCGGGCGCCGCGCGGACAGGCACCATCGGGAGCGCCAGGCACAGCACCACCAGCGCGGCACCACCGCCCCGGCGGAACGCGAACAGCGCCAGCAGCATCAGCGGCGGCAGCAGCCAGTAGCCCTGGTCCTGCCATTGCCGGCCGCCCCGCCCGCCCGCCGTGTCGCCCGCTTCGCGCGGATCGAGGACGCCGAGCGCGCGCAGGTCCGCCGCATCCGGCGTGATCGTCGCGTACGTGCCCCCGCCCGTGGTCGCCAGCGACTGCAGCGCGCCGACATCCAGCCGCACCTGTTCGATCGCGCCCAGGCCCGTGCGGACCGCCGAGCCGGTGGGCGTGCCCAGTCCCAGCGCCGACACGCGGTAGCCGCGCGCCGCTGCATCCCGGGCGGCATCGCGCGCCGGCGCATCGGCGCCGCCGGCCATCAGCAGGATGTCGCCCTGGTCGAACCCGGCCTGTGCCAGCAGGTCCGCGGCATGCGCGATCGCGCGATCCGGCCGATCGCCCTCGAGCGGCATCACCGACGGCTCGAGCGCATCGAGGAACAGGGCGACATTGCGCGCGTCGTCGGTCAGCGGTGCCACGGTGAACGCATCGCCCGAATAGACCACCAGGCCGACTTCGCCCCCCGTCCGCGTCGTGAGCAGGTCGGCGAGCTTGGCCCGCGCCTGGAGCAGCCGCGACGGCGGCAGGTCGGTGGCGGTGATCGCGCTCGACAGGTCCAGCGCGACCACCAACGGCGCGCGCGACTGCCACAGCGGCGCCTCGGACTGGCGCCAGCTGGGTCCGGCGAGCGCGACGACCGCCAGCGCGTACGCGAGCAGCCCTGTCGCCAGCCCCAAGCGCCCGCGCCGGCCGGCCTCGTGTTCGAGCAGGTGCGGCAGGAGGTGCGCATCGACCGCGCCGCGCCAGGCCTGGGCGCGCTGCCGCCGCGCGCGCCACCACCATGCAAGCACGGGGATGGCGAGCAGCGCCCACAGCCACTGCGGGCGCAGCAGGTGGAGGTCCGCGATCGCGTCCATGGCCAACGGCATCACGCCCGCCTCCGGCCCGCCCACGCGAACGCGAGCAGCGCGCAGCCCAGCGATGCCGCCAGCGGCGCGGGATAGCGTTCGATCCGCGGCCGCACCGCGCGCCCCGGTCGCGGCATCGGTTCGATGCGGTCGATCTCGCCGTAGATGCCCGCCAGCGACGCGGTGTCGCGTGCGCGGAAGAACGTGCCGCCCGTGGTCTCGGCGATCGCGCGCAGCGTGTCCTCGTCGATCTCCTCGCCGCCGCCGGGCAGGCGGAAGCCGAACAGGCCGAGCGCACCGCCCTCGCCGCCGAACGCGATCGTGTGCACGCGGACGCCGGCATCGCGCGCGAGCTCCGCCGCCTTGACCGGCTCGAGCACGCCGGCGGTGTTCACGCCATCGGTCAGCAGCACGAGCACGTCGGTGCGGCCACCGTCGCCGGCGCTGTCGTCGCGCATCCGCTTCACCGACAACCCGATCGCATCGCCGATCGCGGTCTCGCGCCCGGCCAGCGCGACTGTGCTCGCCGCCAGTTGCGCGCGCACCGTCTCCAGGTCCTGCGTCACCGGGGCGAGCACGTAGGCGCGCTGCCCGAACACGACCAAGCCCACGCGGTCGCCCGCGCGACGGTCGAGGAAGTCGGCAAGCACCGCCTTGGCCGCGGTCAGCCGGTCGACCAGGCGCCCGCCGAGTTCCATGTCCTCCTCGGCCATGCTTCCCGAGAGGTCCACGGCGAGCATCATTTCCCGACCCGACTGCGGCGGCACCTGCGGCGGACCCAGGACCTGCGGCCGCGCGGCGGCCGTGCACAACAGCACCCATGCCGCCCAGGCCAGCAGCCCGGCGCCCGTGCCACGCAGCGCGCGGCCACCGGCCGCCGCGATGGGATCCAGCCGGTCGCCCCACGGCACGCGCAACGCCGCGGATCCGCCGCGGCGCGGCGGCAGCAGCCAACGCGCCAGCCAAGGCAGCGGCAGGGCGAGGAGTGCCCATGGCCAGGCGAATTCAGGCAGGCCGGCACCGGCGAGCAGGCCCGTCACCGCGATGCCTCGCCGTCCGCCACCGGGGTCCCCGTCCGCGATGCCGGATTGCCGCGATGCCACGCCGGCAACCACCTTCGCGCACGGGTCCATGCACCACGGTCGGACACGAGATGGCGCCATGCCCGATGCGCATCCGCTTCCAGCGCATCCACCGCGTGCGCGGGCAGGTCACGACGCCAGCCACCCTCCAGCAGGAGTTCCGCATGGCGGTGGCCGATGCCGGGCACGCCCGCGTGGGCGTCGAGCCAGTCCAGCCATCGCTCGCCGTCGAGGTGCGTCGCTGCGGCGTCGTGCAGTCGTGCCGCGCGGCGCAGGAGGCCGGACAGTGCGGCCACGCGTTCGGTCGGCGTCGCCGCGTCCGCGAGCGTGTCCTCGAAGAGCGCGTCCAGCGTGCGGCGGCGCCGACGGCGCGCGCGCATCCACCAGGCGACGCCCCCGACCACGACAAGCAGCAGCGCGGCCACCAGCCACCAGCCCGGCGCGGGCGGCCAGAGTGGCGGCGCGAGCGGCGCGTGCACGTCGCGCAGGACGAGGTCGGGCGCGGTCATGCGTGGGCCGCCGTGGGGGCCGACGCCACGGCACCGCCACCGAACAGCGGCAGCCAGGCATCGCTGTCCTCGTCGGTGGACAGCGTGCGCACGCGCACCCCGCGGGACGGGAGCGCGGCAAGCGCGGCCTCGACCGGCGCGGCGAACGTGGCGCCCCAGCGCTGGCGCTGCGGGCCGCTTGCAAGGTCCAGCTCGACGCGGTGCGGCGCGTCCGCGCCGCCGCTGAGGAACGGCAGTGCCGCGCGGGGCGGCGCCTGCTCCAGCGGATCGGTCAGCAGCAGGACGACGACCTCATGGTGGCGCGCGAGTTGCGACCAGCGCGCCTCGGGCCAGCCGGCGCCGGCGAGCGCGGGCAGGCTGGACGGATCGGCCAGCACGAGCATCCGCGAACCGGGCCGCAGCAGGTGCGCCGCATGGTCGAGCGCGGTCGCCAGCCCGGCGTCGTCGGGAGGCGACCCGGCATACCAGCGCACCAGCGCGTCGAGCACGCGCAACGCGCCACGCGGCCCGGACGCCGGGGGCACCGGTGCCTCGCGCGCACTGCCGCGCAACGCGGCGAGCCGGTCGCCGTCACGGACCGCGGCCCACGCGGCCACCGCGCCGGCGCGCGCGGCCTGCACCGACTTGAAGCGCACGCGCGTGCCGAAGTACAGCGCGGGCGCCGTGTCGGCCACCACCAGCGTGAGACGCTCGCGCTCGGCCTGGAACAGCTTGGTATGCGTGCGGCCGCTGCGCGCGGTCAGCCGCCAGTCGATGTGGCGGGCGTCGTCGCCCTGCGCGTATTCGCGCGATTCCGCGTATTCCATCCCGCGACCGCGCACGGGCGACGCGCCCTGCCCGCGCACGCCATGGCGCCCCCGGCGCGGCAGCCGCCGCCCGGCCGCGCGCGCGCGCAGCGCCACCAGTTCCTCCAGCGTCGGGTGGATGCCGTCAGTCATGCCGCAACGCGCCATCCGCAGGCCGGGATCCCCCGCACGGACAGCCCAATCCCACACCTGTAGGAGCGCGCCTACGCGCGCGATTGCGCAATCGTCTGCATGGGGTCGACGGCACGCGTCGCCGGACCGAAGGGCATCGCGCGCGTAGGCGCGCTCCTACGGCGTGGGGCTCCTGCCGCGGCATCAGGGCAGCGGCACCTTCGCCAGCAGCTCGGCCACCAGGCGTTCGCCGTCCCAGCCTTCGGCGGTCGCCTCGTAGCTGGGAAGCACCCGGTGGCGCAGCACGTCCGGCGCGATCGCGCGCACGTCCTCCGGGGTCACGAAGTCGCGACCGGCCAGCCACGCGTGGGCCCGTGCGCAGCGCTCCAGCGCAATGGACCCGCGGGGGCTCGCGCCCCAGGCGATGCGCCGGGCGAGGTCCGCGTCATAGCGTCCGGGCGTGCGCGAGGCGAGCACCAGCTCGACCAGGTAGCGCTCGAGGGCCGGCGCGACATGCAGGTCCAGCACCGCCGCGCGCGCGGCGAACACGTCCGACTGCGGCAGGCGGCGGGGCACCTTGGCCACGTGCGCCACCGCATCGCGTGCGCGCTCCCGCGCCAGGCGCAGGATCCCGGTTTCGGCGTCGACCTCAGGGTAGGCGATGCGCACGTGCATCAGGAAGCGGTCGAGCTGCGCCTCGGGCAGGGGGAAGGTGCCCTCCTGCTCGATCGGGTTCTGGGTCGCCATGACCAGGAACAGTTCCGGCAGCGGGTAGGTGTGCCGCCCGACCGTCACCTGGCGCTCGCCCATCGCCTCGAGCAGGGCGGACTGCACCTTGGCCGGCGCGCGGTTGATCTCGTCGGCCAGCAGCAGCGGGTGGAAGATCGGCCCGGGCTGGAACTCGAAGCGGCCGTCCTGCGGGCGCCAGACCTCCGTGCCGGTCAGGTCGGCCGGCAGCAGGTCGGGGGTGAACTGCACGCGGGCGAAGTCGGCCTCCAGGTGCGCGGCCAGGGTGCGGATGGCGGTGGTCTTGGCCAGGCCGGGCGCGCCCTCCACCAGCAGGTGGCCGTCGGCCAGCAGGGCGATCAGCAGGCGGTCGACGAGGGCGGCCTGGCCGATGATCGTGTCCGAGAGGGACGCGCGCAGGCCATGGAACGCCTCGTGCAGGCGCGCGACCTCGTCGGCGGGGATGCGGCGGTCGTCGTCGGCGGGCGGCGGGGAAAGCGGTGCCTCGTGGGCGCGGTCGTCCATGCGGGCTCGGTCGTGAACTGCGACGGACGCAGTTTGACCGATCGACACGGGGAAGGTTCGCGGTGCCCTGCCCCGCGTTCATCTGGCCCACCTCCCCGTAGGAGCGCGCCTACGCGCGCGATCTGGTCGACGTTCGCGTGGTGGCGTGCGCACCCGTGGGCGGAACGGAAGGCATCGCGCGCGTAGGCGCGCTCCTACGGAGGTGGAGGGTATTGTCCTGAAACGCGAACGGGGCCCCGAAGGGCCCCGTCGCGGGTCTTGCCTGGCAGGCCGGGCTCAGCCGCGCCGCGCGACTTCCATCACCTTCGGGGTGACGAAGATCAGCAGTTCGGCCTTGTCCTTGCTGCGGCCCTTGGTGCGGAACAGGTTGCCGATGATCGGCAGGTCGCCCAGGAACGGCACCTTGGAGACGTCGTCGCGGCTGCGGAACTCGTAGACGCCGCCGATGACCACCGTCTGGCCGTCCTCCACCAGCACCGCGGTGGTGACCTCGCGGGTGCTGATCTGCGGCACGTCGCCGATGGAGGTGTCCACGAAGCCCTCGATCTCGTCCTTGTTGACCACCAGGTTCATGAACACCCGGCCGTCGTTGGTGATCGTCGGGGTGACGCGGAGCTCGAGCAGCACGTCCTTGAACTGGACGTTGGGGATCGGCACGGTGCCGGCGGTCTGCGCGCCGGAGACCGTCACGTAGCCGACCTCCTGGCCCTGGCGGATCACCGCCTCGCGCTGGTTGCTGGTGACGATGCGCGGGTTGGAGATCACCTCGCCGCGGCCTTCCTGCTGCAGCGCCGAGAGCTCGACGTCCAGCAGGTAGCCGGCGTTGAGGATCGACAGCGCCAGCGCGCCCGCGTTGGTGAACGAGGTCGGCAGGTCGACGTTGAGGCCGCGGGTGATCGTGCCGTCCGTGCTGTTGATGTTGGCGCGGTTGGCGTCGAGGTCGCCGCTGAAGTAGACGTCCTCGTCCTTGTTGCCGCTGATGCCGAAGCGTGCGCCCAGCTCGCGGGCGAACGACTCGGTGGCGATCACGATGCGCGCCTCGATCAGCACCTGGTCGACCGGCTTGTCGAGCAGGCTGACGAGGCGGCGGATCTCGGCCACCTTCTCCGGGATGTCGATCACCAGCAGCGTGTTCGTGCGGGTGTCGAAGCTGATGCTGCCGCGCGGGGACAGGAAGCCGCGCTGGTTGCCACCCTCGCCGCCCGCGCCGCCACCGCCGGTGCTGTTCTTGGCGCCCTCGGTGAGCAGCGTCGCGATGTCCTCGGCATTGGCGTAGTTGATCGGGATGTACTCGGTCACCATCTCGGCGCGGTTGGACACCGCGATCCGGGCGTCGAGCACGTCCTGCTCGTACTTCGCGATCTCCGCCTGCGGCGCCACCCACACCACGTTGCCGCTGCGGCGCTTGTCCAGGCCTTTGGCGCGCAGGACGATGTCCAGCGCCTGGTCCCAGGGCACGTTGATCAGGCGCAGGGTCACGTTGCCCTGCACCGTGTCGCTGGCGACGATGTTGAGGTTGGACTCCTCGGCGATCAGCTGCAGGACGGTGCGCACCGGCACGTCCTGGAAGTTGAAGGTCACCGGGCGACCGCTGTAGGTGCGCTCCTCGAGCGTGGTCACGGAGCCGCCCTCGACCACCTGGCCCATGGCGCGCTGCGGGCCGGGCGCCGCGCGCGGCACCACCTCGACGATGTACTCGTTGCCGCTCTGGTATGCGAGCGACTCGAACGCGCCGCGGGTCTCCAGCACCAGCTTGGCGCCGCCGCTGCCGTCGCGCGGGCTGACCGTGTCGACCGGGGTGGCGAAGTCGCGCACGTCCAGCGGCCGCTGCAGGCTGGCCGGCAGTTCGGCGTTCGGCATGTCGATGACGACCTGCGAGCCGTTGTTCTGCAGGTCGGCGACCGCGCCGGGTCCGTCGAAGCGGATCACCAGCTTGCCGGACCCGCCCTCGCCGCGGCGGAAGTCGATGTTGGACACCTCGACCGCGCCCGGGGCGCGCCGCGCCGGGTCGCTGCCGGTGACCGCGGTGGCCTGCGCCATGCCGGGGACGGCCACGGGCGCGGCGGCATGGACGCCGCTGGCCGCTGCGACCAGGCCGAACGCGAGCCCGAGCGCCCCGACGCGCATGGCGCCGAGGGCGGTGGTGCGCCGGACCGGCCGCTGGTTGGCGTTGAAGACGGTCATCGTGTCATCCCCCAATCATTGATCTTCGAGCGCGATTTCGGCCGGACGCTCCAGCCATCCACCCGCGCCATCCGGCACCAGTTCCACAATTTCGATGCGGTCCTCGGCCACGGCCACGACCTGGCCGTCGCTCTGCCCCATGTACACGCCCGGGCGCACCCGGTAGGTCACCTTGTCGGGCGCCATCACCAGCGCGACGAGGCCGCCGCCGGTGCCGAGCGTGCCGACCATGTCCAGGCTGTCGAGCGGGAACTGCTCGAGCACCTGCTTGCGCCGGCTCGGGTCCGGGCGCGGGCCGCTGCCGTTGCCCTGGTCCGTGAACGCATTGCTGAACGGATCGCGCAGGCCCTGCGCGGCGTACTCGAACGTCTCGAACTGCTGCATCACCGGCAGCGGGTCGAGCGGCGGCGCCGGACGGGCGCGGACCTCGGCGGTCCACGCCTCCAGGTTCGGCGCATCGCCGGGCGTGCTGGTGATGCCGCGGCCGCAGGCGGCCAGCAGGACCAACGCGGCGGCCGTGGCCCCCGATCGCAGCATGGTCTTCACGTGCGTGCTCATCGCGCACCTCCCCGTGCCGCAGGCGCCTGGGCGGGCTGCGTCTCGTCCTCGTCGAGGTAGCGGTAGGTCTTGACCGTGCCCGACAGCTCGAGCGTCGAGTTGGGCCCGATCCCGCTCTGGTCGCGGCCGCGCGGGCGCAGCGCGATGTCGTGCATGGTCATGATGACCACGCGCGGCAGCGAGGCGACGCCGCTGACGAACGAACCGAACTGGTGGTAGCTGCCGACCATGCGCAGCTGGATCGGCTTCTCGGCGTAGAACTCCTTCGGCGTTTCCGGACCGGGCTGGAACAGCTCGTTCTGGATACCGGTGGCCAGCGCGGTCTGCGAGATGTCGACGATCAGGTCCGGCATCTCGGTGCGGCTGGGCAGCTGGCGCAGCATCTGCTGCAACTGCAGTTCCATCTGCGCAAGCTGCTGCTTGAGCGGCTCGAGGTTCGCTGCGCGGCCCTGCTTGGTCTCGAACTCTTCGCGCAGGGTGGTCTCCTCGCGCTCCAGGCCGGCCAGTTCCTCGCGCTGGTCGCGGACGAAGAACCACCAGGCCAGGCCGACGATCACCAGCGCGATCAGGACGCCGAAGCCGATCTTGTATTCGCGCGGCCAGGACCCGGTGTTGCTGAAGCTCAGGTCCTTGAGGGCCATCTTCTTCTGGCTCATCGGGCGCCTCCCGTCTCGGCCGGCTCGCTCGGGGCATCCGCGTCGGCGGGCGCCTCCTGCGGGGCGGTGTCTTCAGTCGACCCGCCCTCGGCCGGGGCGTCGGCGCCTTCGGCCGCCGCCTCGTCCGCGGCCGCGGCGGGCGCCGGCTCCTCCGGCAGCGTCGACAGGCCCGCGTTCGGGTCGATCGGCTGCGGCGGCGGGGGCACGGTGTCCGGCACGCCGTCGCCGTCGGTGTCGATCGGGGCGTTCGGGTTGGCCAGGGTGACCGTCAGGTTGAAGACGTAGGGCAGGCCGGGCTCGCCGGCGCGCGCCTCGATGATCGACAGGTCGGGGCGCGTCATCCAGCCCGAGCTCTCCAGGTTGCGCATGTAGGTACTCACGCGCGCGTTGGACTGCGACCGGCCCTCGAGCGTCAGCTTCTCGCCCGCCTGGCGGATCGAGGTCAGCACCACGCCGTCGGGGATGGTCCGCACCAGCGAGTCGAACAGGTGCACCATCTGCGAGCGGCTGGCCTGCAGCTTCTCGATCACTTCCTTGCGGGCCAGCAGGCGCCCCTTCTGCTCGTCGAGCTTCTCGATCTCCTTGATCGCGGCGTCGAGCGTCCTGATCTCCGCGCGCAGGTACTCGTTGCGCTCGTTCTGCCCGTCGATCTGGGCGCCATGCCAGCTGATGATGAGGAACGCGACCAGCACGCCCGCCAGCGCCGCGGCGCCGAGCATGGCGAGGAATTCCTTCTGGCGCTGCGCGCGGCGCTCGACGCGCCAGGGAAGCAGGTTGATCCTGGCCATCAGTCGAAGCTCCTCAGGGCGAGGCCGCAGGCGATCATCAGCGCCGGCGCGTCCTGCGCCAGCGCGTGCGCCTGCACGCGGGGTCCGAGGGTCATGTGCGCCAGCGGGTTGGCCACCACGGTCGGCACGCCGAGCTGCTCCTCGGACATGTCCGCGATGCCCGGGATCGCCGCGCAGCCACCGGCCAGCACGATCTGGTCGACGCGGTTGAACTCGCTGCCCGCGTAGAAGAACTGCAGCAGTCGGCTGATCTGCTGCACGACCGCTTCCTTGAACGGCTCGAGCACCTCGATCTCGTAGCTCTCGGGCAGGCCGCCCTGGCGCTTGGCCAGGCCCGCCTCCTCGTAGCTCAGGCCGTAGCGGCGCATCACCTCGTCGGTGAGCCGCTTGCCGCCGAAGACCTGCTCGCGGCTGTAGATCGAGCGGCCCTTGCGCAGGATGTTGAGCGTGGTCATGGTCGCGCCGGTGTCCACCAGCGCCACGATGCCGTCGGCGGGCACGTTCAGGTGCTCGGCCATCAGGGCGTAGGCGTTCTCGACCGCGAAGGCCTCGACGTCCATCACCCGGGCCTCGAGCCCGCCCATCTCCAGCGCCGCGACGCGCGCATCGACGTTCTCCGAGCGCGACGCCGCCAGCAGCACCTGGACCATGTCCGGGTTGCCGGGCATCGCCCCGAGCACCTCGAAGTCGAGGTTCACTTCCTCGATCGGGTACGGGATGTAGTTGACCGACTCGAGTTCGATCGCCGACTCGAGTTCGTCCTCGTCCAGGTCCGCCGCCATCGGGATGACCTTGGTCATCACCGCGGAGCCCGCGACGGCGCCGGCCGCGTGCCGGGCCCGGGTGCCCGAGCGGGCCACGGCGCGCCGGATGGCGTCGCCCACGGCCTCGACCTCGACGATGTTCTTCTCCACCACCGCGTTGGGCGGCAGCGGCTCGACGGCGTAATGCTCGACCCGGTAGCGGTCGCCCGTCCGGGACAACTGCAGCAGCTTGACCGCGGTCGAGCTGATGTCGACACCGATCAGCGGCGGCTGACTTTTTGTGATCAGTCCCACGGTTTCTCCCCTATTCACGGGCGCTTACGCGCACAACGTGCCCCGCAACGTTAATAACGGACTTTTTACGTCGTGGCAAGCCCGGGACCGTGGTCGTCGCCTGCTTCGTGCCGCCCGCCCCGGTTCCCCCTGGCCGCCCGCCCCCCGTCCGCAGCCTCCCCGACAACACGCAACGCGATCCGCGGCGATGACCGGCCCCCGTGCCGCGGCCATCGCACCCCGCGGGCACCCGTCCCGGGTCGGCGGCCGCATCCTCGCACAGGCCTCACCCCGGCCTCCACCTATACTTGCCGGCAGTCCTGCCGTACCTCCGGAACCACCAACCGATGCCCCGATTCCGCCGCCTGCTCCGCTGGGCGCTCATTGCGTTCGCCGGCGTGGCCCTGCTCGGCCTGCTCGGCCTTGGCCTGCTGTACGCCATCGTCGCCCCCAAGCTCCCGGACGTCGAAACGCTCCGCACCGTCGAGCTCCAGGAACCGATGTACGTCTACGACAGGAACGGGCGCCTGATGGCGCTGTTCGGCGAGACGCGCCGCTACCCGGTCGAGATCGAGACCGTGCCCGATGCGGTCAAGGACGCCTTCATCGCCATCGAGGACGCGAGCTTCTACGAGCACCCCGGCGTGGACTGGAAGGGCGTGGTGCGCGCGGTGTGGCTGCTGGCCACCACCGAGGACGAGCGCGTCCCCGGCGGCTCCACCATCACCCAGCAGGTCGCGCGGCAGTTCTACCTGAGCTCGGAGTACAGCTACACCCGCAAGCTCGCCGAGATGCTGCTGGCGCTGAAGATGGAGCGCGAGCTGACCAAGGACGAGATCTTCGAGCTCTACCTCAACAAGAGCTTCTTCGGGAACCGTGCGTACGGCGTGGCCGCGGCGGCCGAGTTCTATTACGGCAAGTCGCTCGACGCGCTCACCCTCGACGAGATCGCCACGCTGGCGGGCACGCCCAAGTTCCCGTCCAGCGGCAACCCGCTGAGCAACCCCGAGCGCAACCAGGTCCGCCGCGACTACATCCTCCAGCGCATGGCCGAGCTGGACATGATCACGCCGGCGCAGATGCGCCAGGCCCAGGGCGCGCGGATGCACGCCAGCCCGCACGAGCGGCCCATCGAGACCTACGCGCCGTACGTGGCCGAGATGGTGCGGCAGGAAATGGTCGCCCGCTTCGGCGGCGACGTGCTCACGCGCGGCTACCACGTGCGCACCACGCTCGACCCGGCGCTGCAGGCCGCGGCCGACCAGGCGATCCGCGACGGCATGGCCACCTACGACCACCGGCACGGCTGGCGTGGCGCGGAACAGGAAGTGGAACTGGCCGAAGGCGCCACCGCCGAGGAGGCCGCGCGCCACCTGCGCACCCTGCCGGTGCAGGGTGGTCTGGTGCCGGCCATCGTGATGTCGGAGGACGGCACGTCGGCGACCGTGGTCCTCCGCAGTGGCGAGACGGTGACCCTGGATCGCGCGTCGAGCACCTGGACCGGCCGCACGCCGGCGGCGCTGCTGGACCGCGGCGACGTGGTTCGCGTGCGGCGCGTGGTGCGGGAGCCCGAAGGCGACGACGACGACGCGCGCGCCGCCGCGGAAGCGGAGGCCACCTACGTGCTGGAGCAGTTGCCGCAGGCGCAGGTCGCGCTGGTGTCGATGGACGCCGACAACGGCGCCCTGCTCGCGCTCGCCGGCGGCTACAGCTTCGCCGGCAGCAAGTTCAACCGCGCCACGCAGGCGCGCCGCCAGCCGGGCTCGAGCTTCAAGCCGTTCCTGTACGCCGCGGCGTTCGAGCGCGGCTTCCACCCGGGTTCCATCGTGCTGGACGCCCCGGTCGTGTTCCGCGACCGCCGCGGCAAGGAATGGCGCCCGCAGAACGACAACGGCAAGTTCGCGGGCCCCATGCGCCTGCGCGAGGCGCTGGTGCAGTCCAAGAACCTGGTGTCGGTGCGCCTGCTCGACGCCATCGGCGTGGACTACGCCCGCCGCTACATCAGCCACTTCGGCTTCGACGAGTCCGAGCTGCCGCCCAACCTGTCGATGTCGCTGGGCACCGCCTCCGTGCACCCGATGACGGTGGCGCGCGGCTTCGCCGCCTTCGTCAACGGCGGCTTCCGCATCACCCCGTGGTTCATCGACGAGGTGCGCGACCGGGACGACGCGGTGGTGTTCAAGGCCGAGCCGCCGACCGCGTGCCCGGGCTGCGGCCCCGGCACGTCGCCGGCCAACGCCGCGCAGGCGCAGCAGCGCACCGCCAGCAACGTGGTCGACGGCTTCAACCTCGGTCCCGCCCAGCCCGCCGAACCCGCGCAGCCCGCCGAGCCGGAAACGCCGCGCGAGGCGAAGCCGGTGGATCCGAACCTGGTGGTCGCCCCGCGCGCGATCGACGAGCGCACCGCGTACCAGATCAACTCGATGCTGCGCGACGTCGTCCAACGCGGCACGGGCACGGCGGCCAAGGTGCTCGAGCGCCCGGACGTGGGCGGCAAGACCGGCTCGACCAACGACCACCGCGACGCGTGGTTCTCCGGCTTCGGTGCGGACGTGGTGACCACCGTCTGGGTGGGCCGCGACGACTTCAAGTCGCTCGGCTACCGCGAGTACGGCGGCAAGGCCGCCCTGCCGATCTGGATCGACTACATGCGGGTGGCGCTGGCCGACCGGGCCGAAGTGGCGCTCGAGCCGCCGCAGGGCATGGTCGAGGTGGCCATCGGTGCGGGCGGCCGGCTCATCCAGGGCGCCACGGGCGGGATCACCGAGTGGGTGAAGGCCGAGGACCTGGAGCGCATCCAGGCCACCGCCGCCTACGAGCAGGAATCGCGCCAGTACGAAGAGGAAGCGTTCGACATCTTCTGAGGAAGGCCCGAATCCCGAGGAAGGCCCGAATCCCGAGCAAGGCCCGGATGCCGAGCAAGGCCCGGATGCCGAGGAAGGCCCGAACCCCGTAGAAGGTCCGAATCCCGAGGAAGGTCCGGACCCCCCGGCCCCGATCCGTCATTCCCGCGAAGGCGGGAATCCAGCCCCCTGGATGTCGGCACCTGACGGCCCATGGATCCCCGCCTTCGCGGGGATGACGGCACCCATCCGGACGTTCCCTGCGGCACGGCACCCATCCGCACGTTGCCTGCGGCAACGGCACCCATCCGGACGCTGCCTGCGGGACGGCACCATCCGCACGTTGCCTGCGGCACGGCACCCATCCGCACGTTCCCTGCGGCAACGGCACCCATCCGCACGTTGCCTGCGGCACGGCGCCCATCCGGACGTTCCCTGCGGCAACGGCACCCATCCGCACGTTGCCTGCGGCAACGGCACCCATCCGGACGCTGCCTGCGGGACGGCACCATCCGCACGTTGCCTGCGGCACGGCACCCATCCGGACGCTGCCTGTGGCAACGGCACCCATCCGGACGCTGCCTGCGGCAACGGCACCCATCCGCACGTTCCCTGCGGCACGGCACCCATCCGCACGTTCCCTGCGGCAACGGCACCCATCCGCACGTTGCCTGCGGCACGGCACCCATTCGGACGCTGCTGCGGCACGGCACCCATGCCGCACGCACCCGCAACCAACACCCCGACCGACCCCTCCGCACGCGCCCAACACGCCTGCCGCCGTGCGCATGCGCGTCCGACACCCCCTCTGCCGCACGCGCCCGACACCCCACCCCCGTAGGAGCGCCCCTACGGGCGCGATCACCGACGCCCGCGCCACCCGACGCATCGCCTCACCCCGCTTCCACCCCGTTCCGCTACAGTCCCCCGCAGGCCAACGCGGGGGGACGCGCCATGCACCACGGTCGCCGGCAGCAGCACGCCCATGCCCACGCGGTCACCCGCACCCGCGAACGCCGCCACCGCCTCGCCACCGAAGCCGCCCGGCTGATGGCCGAGGGCGGCATCCGCGACTACCACCAGGCCAAGCTCAAGGCGGCCGACCGGCTCGGCATCCACGACGACGCCTCGCTCCCGCGCAACCGCGAGATCGACGACGCCCTGCGCGAATACCAGCGCCTGTTCCAGCCCGAAGCCACGGCCGACGCCCTGCGCGTGCGCCGCGACGCCGCGCTGCGCGCCCTGGAGTTCTTCGCGCCCTTCGATGCGCGACTCGTCGGCCCGGTCCTCGAAGGCACGGCCGACGGCCACACCGCCGTCTCGCTGCACCTGTACACCGACGATGCGGACGCCGTGCCGCGCTTCCTCGAGGAACAGGGCGTCCCCACCGAAGCGCGCTCGCGCGTGCTGCGCCTTGACCGCGAGCGGCAGGCCGAGCTGCCGGTCTGGCTGTTCGCCGCCGAGGACCTGACCTTCGACCTGACCGTGCTGCCGCGCGATGCGCTGCGGCAGGCCCCGCTGTCTGGCATCGACGAGAAGCCCATGGCGCGGGCCTCGGCCGCGCAGTTGCGGCGGCTGGTGGCCGAGAGCGAGATCGCCGGCTACGAATCCGTTTCGCCGGGCACCTAGTTTCCGCGCGATCCCCGGTCGCGCGGCGCCATCCGACCGGACGGTTAAGCTGCGCGCTTTCGCGCCAACAGGCCCGCCGTGCCGTCCGATCCACGCCCGACCCGCCGCCCCGCGGCGGACCGCCGCTTCCTGCTGCTCCTTGTGTTGCTGGCCGTCGCGGCCTGGCTGCTACGCACGCACTTCATCCTCTCCACCGAGGTCGAGGCGCCGTTCCGCGGCGACGTCCGGCAGTACGTGGCGTACGCATGGAACCTGCTGCACCACGGCGTGTTCTCCAACACCTGGCCGGGCGAAGGCACGCCGCTGTCCGACACGTTCCGCAGCCCCGGCTATCCCGTCTTCCTGCTGCCGTGGATGGCCGCGTTCGGGAGCACGGGCGACGGCTGGTACTGGGCGGCATTGCATGCGCAGGCACTGCTGGGCGCATCGACCGTCCCGCTGGTCGTCCTGCTGGGCGTGCGTTGGCTGCCGCGCGGCCCGGCCCTCGCGGCCGGCGTGCTGGTGGCGCTCTGGCCACACCACGTGGCCGCCACCGGTGCATTGCTCGGTGAAGTCCTGTTCGGCTTCCTGCTCGCACTCGCCCTGCTGTTGACCGCGCGGGCCTGGGAACACCGGGGACCGGCAGCACTGGCGGCGGCGGGGCTGGCCTGGAGCGGCGCCGCGCTGGTCAACCCGGTGAGCCTCCTGTTCCCGGTGCTGGTGGCGCCGCTCATGGTCCGCACGCTGCGGGCGCCCGCCGCGGCCGTCTTCGTGGCCGCGGCGCTCGCCGGGCCCGCGCTGTGGGGCGTGCGCGGGATCGGCATCGAGCACGTGCCGCCCGGCCGCGCGGCGCTCAACCTTGCGCAGGGCGCCTGGCCGATCTACCACGAGGCCCATCGGCAGCGGATCCTCTATGACAACGCCATCGCCAAGGCGGTGCTGGCGGAGATCGACGCCGAAGCGCGCCTGGTCGACCGGGCACCGACCGAGGGTCTCGCCGCGATGGCCACGCGCATGCGGGCCGACCCGGCGCGGCACCTGCGCTGGTATGCGCTGGAAAAGCCGTACCTGCTGTGGGACTGGGGCATCCGGCTCGGCGCGGGCGGCGTGCACTGGCAGCGCGTGCGTGGGTCGCCTTTCGACACCGGGGGCTGGCTGCACGCACCCACGCGGTGGCTGCAACGCGCCAACCCGGCGATCTTCGCGGCCTCGGCGCTCGCCAGCCTGCTGCTGCTCGCCGGGGCCTGGCGCCGCCGCGCCTGGGCGGGGGTGCCGGCCGTGCTGGTGGCGGCCTTCTGCATCTACGCGACGCTGGTCCACGGGGTGTTCCAGGCGGAGCCGCGCTACGCGATTCCCTATCGCCCCCTGCAGATGCTGATGCTGGTGACGGCGGGCTGGCTGGCCGCCGGCGCGTGGCGGCATTGGCACGCGTCGCGTCACGGCGGGGGGAAAGCTGACCCACAGCGTCAGTTTTCCCCAGAAAAGTGACTCTGCGCGTCACCCGCTTGGCCGGTTAGCACGTTCCGGACCGTGACCCCCGTGGCAGTTCAGGCACCGGATAGGCAAGCACCCCCCGCACTGTCCGTTCTGGCATGTTTCGTGCGTACCCTGTCCTGCACGTGCAACGACGCACGGCCAGCCGACGGAACCGGGACAGCCGGCGACGTGGGCACGTGAAGTTCCAACACTCCTAGGGGAAACACCATGAAGAAGGCAATCCAGAAAGGCTTCACCCTGATCGAACTGATGATCGTCGTGGCGATCATCGCGATCCTGGCGGCCATCGCCATCAGCCAGTACCAGGACTACGTGATCCGCACGCAGGTTTCGGAGGGCTCCTCGCTGGCCTCCGGCGCCAAGACGGCGGTGACCGAGTTCTACAACAACTACGGCACCTTCGGCTCGAACAATGCCTCGTTCGGCCTGTCCACCGCCGCCTCGATCTCCGGCAAGTACGTCACCCAGGTCGATGCTTCCGGCGGCATCATCACCGTCACCTACGGCAACGAGGCCCACAACAACATCCAGGGCAACGTGCTGGTCTACTCGGCCGTGCCGAACGCCGGTTCGATGGAGTGGAACTGCGAAGCCGCCGCCGGCACCGACGTCGACTCCAAGTACCTGCCGACCGTCTGCCGCAACTGATGTAGTTCGGGTTTCGCGCAAGCGACGCCAGGAAAGGCCGCCCCCGGGCGGCCTTTCCGTTTCCAGGAAGGACCCGGCACATGGCACGACTCTTGCAGCGCTCTTGTTCCGGAACCATGGACCGGCCGGTGGGGCGGGCCGATCCGTCCCAGCAGCCTTAGGGGAGGCAGCACGATGAGCAGGCAGCACGCGCCGGCGCAGGCCGGTTTCACCCTGATCGAACTGATGATCGTGGTGGCGATCATCGCCATCCTGGCGGCCATCGCCATCAGCCAGTACCAGGACTACGTGATCCGGACCCAGGTCGCCGAGGGCGCGTCCCTGGTGACGGGAAGCAAGACCGCGGTGACCGAGTACTACAACAACACCGGCACGTTCGCATCGAGCAACGCGTCGTTCGGCCTGCCAACGATGACGTCGATCACCGGCAAGTTCGTCGACCAGGTGGATGCCAGCAACGGGACCATCGTCGCGCGCTTCGGCAACGACGCGAACGCCGCCCTCCAGGGCGAGTCGCTCACCTTCTCCGCCGTTCCTGGCGGCGGCAGCATGGCATGGGTGTGCAACCCGTCCGGCGCGCTCAAGGACGTGTGGGTGCCGACCGTCTGCCGCAATTGATCCGGCCCTTGCGCGGCCCGGGCGCGCTCGCCGCGACCGGGCCCGCCGGCTAGAGTCGAGGGCCGCGCATGCGGCCCTTCTTCTTTCCGACCGACCCGATGCCGTTGCCCGAGTCCGCATCCCGCCGGCTGCCGCTGGCCGCCTTCGCCGTGCTGCTTGCGCTGGCGTGGCTGGCCTACCTGCCCGGGCTGTCGGGCGGTTTCCTGTTCGACGACCTCATCAACCTCGACGCGCTGGGTCGCCAGGGTGCGATCGACGATTGGCCCGCGTTCTGGCGCTACCTCACCTCCGGCACCGCGGACCCGACCGGCCGGCCGCTCTCGCTGCTGAGCTTCCTGCTCGACGCGCGCGACTGGCCGGCGGACCCGCGCCCGTTCCTGCGCACCAACGTGCTGCTGCACCTGCTCAACGGCGCGCTGCTGTTCGCGTTGCTGCGGCGGCTGGGGCGCCATGTCGACGGCCCGGGCGCGCGCACGGACTGGGCGGCCGTGCTCGGCGCCGCGGCATGGCTGCTGCATCCCCTGCTGGTGTCGACCACGCTGTACATCGTGCAGCGCGAGGCGATGCTGCCGGCCACGTGCGTGCTGGCGGGGCTGCTGGCCTACGTCCACGGCCGGCGGCTGCACGCGGCGCGGCCCCGCGCCGGCGTGGCGTGGATGGTGGCCGGCATCGGCCTGGGCACCCTGCTCGGCGTACTGGCCAAGGCGAACGGCAGCCTGCTGCCGTTGCTGGCGCTGGTGCTCGAGGCCACGGTGCTGCGCGCCGGCGACGGCGACGACGCGCCCGCCACCGCGCGCCGGCTTCGGGGGTGGCAGCTCGTCCTGCTGTGGCTGCCGACGCTGCTGCTGGCGGTGTACCTCGCCCGCTTCGCGCTGATGCTGCACGACCCGATCGACGTGCGCAGCTGGACGGTCGCCGAGCGGCTGATGACCCAGCCCCGCGTGCTGCTCGATTACCTGCAGCTGCTGGCGGTGCCGCGCGTGCTGTCGTCCGGGCTCTACAACGACGCGTACGCCGTCTCGACCGGCTGGCTGTCGCCGTGGACGACGCTGCCGGCACTGCTGGCCATCGCCGCGCTCGGCATGGGCGCGTGGCTCGCACGGCGACGGTGGCCGGTCGCGGCGGCCGCGGTGCTGTTCTGGCTCGCCGGGCACATGCTCGAGTCGAGCCTGGTGCCGCTGGAGCTGTATTTCGAGCATCGCAACTACCTGCCGGCACTGTTGCTGGCGTGGCCGTTGGCGCGCGCACTCGTGCGCTGGCGCGCGGCTCCGGCGCTGCGCGTGCTGGTCGCCGTCGCCGTGCTGGCACTGCTTGCGGGCACCACCTGGCAGCGCGCCATGTTGTGGGGCCAGCCGGCGCGGATGGCGCGCGTCTGGGCCCTGCAGCATCCCGGGTCGCCGCGTGCGCAGGCGACGGCCGCGATGGACGCGATGCGCGCGGGTCGCGCCGACGTGGCCGTCGTCCAACTCTCGACGCTGGCCGATACCGTGCCGACGGAGCTGCAGGTCGTGCTCAACCTTGCAGATGCCCGTTGCATGACCGGCGGCATCGACGCCAATACGACCCGGCGCGTGTCGCACGCGCTGGCAAATGCGACGCACGGCCAGCACCTGGCCTGGCGCTGGCTGGACGGCAGGATCGACCGGGTGGCCACCACGCCGTGCGCCGGGATCGATCCCGATGCACTCGCCACCTGGGTCGATGCCCTGGCGGGCAATCCCGCCATGCGCAGTCCGGGCCGCCGGCAGGACGCGGCCGCGCTCGCCGGCCGGCTCGCGCTGCTGCGCGGCGACGGCGACGCGGCCCTGGCGCATTTCGACCGCGGCCTCGCCGCGGACCCGCGTCCCGACGCCGCCGCCAGCCAGGCCGCCCTGCTGGGCCGGCACGGTTACGCAGCGCAGGCCCTGGCGCACCTCGAGCACTACGACCGCCTGCGTGCCGACGCGCCGCGCGACTCTGGATTCGCCATGCCGCGCCTGCACCGGTGGATCCTTGCGCGGCAGGGCTATTGGCCGCGCGAGTTCGCCGCCTTGCGCCGGCAGTTGCACGCGGATCTGCGCGACGCGGGCCACGGCGACGACGCGGCGGCGATCGGTCACACTCCCCGCCCATGACGCGCCCGACCCTTCACGGCGCCGCTTGGGCGCTCGGCCTCGTCGCCCTGGTGCTGCTGGTCTACTGGCCCGGCCTCGGCGGCGGCTTCGTGTTCGACGATTTCCCCAACATCGTCGACAACCCGCGCGTCCACGTCGATGCGATGGCGTGGTCGCGCTGGATGGCCGCGGCGTTCGCGTCCGACGCCGGCCCCGCCAGCCGCCCGCTGGCGATGCTCACCTTCGCCGCCCAGCACTACGCCACCGGGCTGGACCCGTGGTGGATGAAGCTGGCCAACGTCGCGCTGCATGCCGGCAACGCCCTGCTTGTGCTGGCGCTGGTGGCGAAGCTGCTTGCGGTGGCCTCGCCGGAGGCGCCCGCGACCCGACGCGCGTGGACGGCGCGGCTGGTCGCCGCGGCCTGGGCGCTGCATCCGATCCAGCTGATGCCGGTGCTGTTCGTCGTGCAGCGCATGGAAAGCCTGTCGCACACCTTCGTGTTCGCCGGCCTGTGGCTGTACCTGCACGGGCGGCAGCGGATGCACGAAGGCCGCCGCGGCTGGCCGTGGGTGCTGGCGGGCCTGCTGGGCGGCACCGTGCTCGGCGTGCTGGCGAAGGAGTCGGCCGTGCTGCTGCCGCTGTATGCCTTCCTCGTGGAGCTCGCCATGCGCCTGTCGGGGCGGCACGACGCGTCGCGCTGGCTCGACCGCCGCATGGGCGTGCTGTTCGCGGCCGTGCTGTTCCTGCCCGCGGCCCTCGGCCTGGCCTGGCTGCTGCCGCAGATGCTCGCGCCCGGCGCGTGGGCGGGCCGCGACTTCACCCTGGCCGAGCGCCTGCTGACGGAACTGCGGGTGGTGGTCGACTACGCGCGCTGGATCGTGCTCCCCGACATCGGCCAGTTGAGCCTGTACCACGACGACTACGCCATCTCGCGCGGCTGGCTGCAGCCGTCGACCACGCTCGCCGCGGCACTGGTGCTCGGCGCGATGGCCGCCCTCGCCTGGTGGCTGCGGCGGCGCGCGCCGCTGGCCACCCTGGGCATCGCCTGGTTCCTGGCCGCGCATCTGCTGACGGCCACGGTGATCCCGTTCGAGCTGGTCTACGAACACCGCAACTACTTCGCCGCGCTGGGCCTGTGCCTGGCGGCCGGCGCGCTGCTGCTAAAGGCACCGCCACGTATCGCCCGGGCCGGCGCGATGGTCGCGGGTGTCGTGGTCCTCGCGTTCGCAGGACTGACGCACCTGCGCGCCCGGGAATGGAGCGACCCGTTCCGCTTCGCGGCGAGCGAAGCCGCCAAGCACCCGCAGTCGCCGCGCGCCACCTACGCGTACGGCAAGCTGCTGGCCGACGCGAGCGGCTACGACCCGGCCTCGCCGCTGTTCGAGGCGGCGGTCGATGCACTGGAGCACGCGCGCACCGTGCCCCGCAGCGGGATCCTGCCGCACAGCGGTTTGCTGTTGCTGGCACAGGCCGCCGGGCGGCCCGCCGATCCCGCGCTGTGGACCGACATGCAGGCCCGGCTGCGCCGCGACCCGATCGGCCCGCAGGAGACCGGTGCGCTCGGCGGGCTGGCACGCTGCGCGCGCGATGGCGGTTGCCGCTTCCCGCCCGGTGCGATGGACGCCACCTATGCCGCGGCGCTCTCGCGCGGACCGGACGCGGAACTCCTTTCGCAGCTGGCGGACCAGCGGCTGAACCTGCATGGCGACATGGCCGGCGCGCTGGCCCTCATGCAGCGCGCCGTCAACCTGCGGCCACGGACGCCGCAGTACCGCGTCAACTTCGCGCGCATGCTGATCGCCGCGGGACAGGACGAGGCGGCCCGTCGCGAGATCGCCACGCTGCGGGCCATCGGCCGCGCGGGCAGCACCGAGCACGACGCGCGCCTGCTCGAGCAGCGGCTCCGCCACCCGCCGGGGCGCGGCCAATGAGGCGCCGCACGCGCGTCATGCTGGTGGCGACGTCGTACCCGCGCGACCTCGGCGACTGGCGCGGACTGTTCATCCGCCACCTCGCCGACGCGCTGGGCCGGCGCGACGACCTGGACGTCGGCCTCTGGGCACCGCCCGGCGAGCACCATCCCGCGGTGCGTCCGCTGTCGACCGATGCCGAGCGTGCGTGGCTCGAACGGCTGATGGCGGCCGGCGGCATCGCGCACCTCTGGCGTCGCGCGCCGCTGAGCGGTCCGCTCGAGGCGTTCCGCCTGCTGCGCCACCTGCACGCGGCCTTTCGCCGGGACACGCCCGACGTGCGCCACGTGAACTGGCTGCAGAACGCCCTGCCCCTGCCCGACGACGGGCGTCCCCTGGTGGTGTCCGCGCTCGGCACCGACATGAAGCTGCTGGGCCTGCCGCTCGTGCGGCAACGCCTGCGGCGGGTCTTCGCGCGGCGCGCGACGGCGATCCACCCGAACGCCGACTGGATGGTGCCGCCGCTGCGCGCGGCGTTCGGCGACCTGGCCGACGTGCGCTTCCTGTCCTTCGGCATCGACCCGGGCTGGTTCGCCGTGGAACGCGCGCCGGCCACCCCGCCGCGCTGGCTGGCCGTCACCCGGCTGACGCGAGACAAGCTGGGCCCGCTGCTCGAACGCGGTGGCGACTGGTTCGCCGGCGGCGCGCGCGAACTGCACCTGTTCGGCCCGATGCAGGAACAGGTCGCCCTGCCCGCTTGGGCCCACTACCACGGCCCGGTCGGCCCCGACGTCCTGCGGCGCGACTGGTTCCCCACCGCGACCGGGCTGGTCACGCTCAGCCGCCATGCGGAAGGCCGACCGCAGGTGATGCTCGAGGCGATGGCCGCGGGCCTCCCGATCCTCGCGTCCGACATGCCCGCGCACGCGGGCTTCCTGCGCCACGGCGAGACGGGCTGGCTGTGCGATCCACGCGACGACCTGGCACCCGCCTTCACCGCACTCGAGGCGGGCGAACGCAACCGCGCCATCGGCATGGCGGCACGCGACTGGGTCGCCCGCGAGGTCGGCACGTGGGACGATTGCGTCGCGCGCTACGTGGACAGCTACCGGACGCTGCTGGGGACATGACCGACCAACGCGACGCCATCGTGGTGCTGGGCGCCGGCGGCTTCATTGGCCGCCATCTCGCCGAGGCGCTGGCCGCAGGCGGCACGCCGGTGGTTGCCGCAACGCGCCGGCCCGCCGCGTTCTACCACCCGGGCATCCGGAATATCGTGTCCGACTACACCGAGGCGGCACAGTTCGTGCCGCTGCTGGGCGACGCGCGCGCCGTGGTGCATGCCGCCTCCGACACCACGCCGGGCAGCACCGCGGCGCAGCCGCAGCTCGAGGGCAACCTGCGCACGACCCTGGCCCTGGTGGAGGCCCTGCAGGATGCGCCCTCGACGCGCCTGGTGTACCTGTCGTCGGGCGGCACGCTGTACGGCGACCGCGAAGGCGCCGCGCTGGAGACCGACCCGCTGCAACCGCGTTCGTACCACGGCGCGGGCAAGGCGGCGGCCGAACACTTCATCCAGGCCTGGACGGCGCAGTACGGCGGGACCGCCGTGGTGCTGCGCCCGTCCAATGTGTACGGCCCGGGCCAACCGCCGCGCGCGGGCTTCGGCATCATCCCCGCCGCCTTCGACGCCGCCCTGCACGGCACGCCGCTCACGGTGTGGGGCGACGGCGCAAGCGTGCGCGACTACCTGTACGTGGACGATCTCGTGGCGTTGTGCCGGCGCGTGCTCGACCGCGCCCTCGCGCCGGGCACGCACGTGTTCAACGCCGCATCGGGCGAAGGACTGGAACTCGAGGCCCTGCTCGACGCGATCGACGCGACGACCGGCGCCCCGCTCCGGCGGGACGCCCAGCCCTCGCGCCGGGTGGACATCCGCTCGATCGTCCCCGACGCCACGGCCGCGCGCACGACGTTCGGGTGGGCGCCGGCGGTCCCGCTGGCCGAGGGCCTGGAGCGGACATGGACCTGGTTCCGTACCCGGCGGTAGACCGGCCGGAGCGGCCGGTGGTCTCGGTCTGCATCGCCAACTACAACGGCGAGGCGCTGCTGCCGGACTGCATCGACTCGGTGCTGGCCCAGGACGTCGACGCCGGCGTGGAGATCATCGTCCACGACGACGCGTCCACGGATCACTCCTTGCGGTTGCTCCGAGATCGGTACCCGGGCGTGGAGGTGCTGGCCAGCGGCGTCAACGTGGGCTTCTGCGTCGCCAACAACCGCATGGTGGCCCACGCGCGCGGCGAGTACGTGCTGCTGCTCAACAACGACGCCGCGCTGCAGGCGGACGCCCTGCGCACGCTGCTCGACGCGGCGCGCGCGGGCGACACCGGCATCCTGACGCTGCCCCAGTACGACTGGGAGAGCGGCGTGCTGGTGGACCGCGGCTGCCTGCTCGACCCGTTCTACAACCCCGTGCCCAACCTCGATGCCGCGCGCAGCGACGTGGCCTACGTGATCGGGGCCTGCCTGTGGATCCCGCGGGCCCTGTGGAACGCGCTGGGCGGGCTGCCGGAATGGATGGAGTCGATCGGCGAGGACCTCTACCTGGGGTGCCTGGCGCGGCTGCGCGGGCATCCCGTCCGTGCGCTCCCCGCCAGTGGCTACCGGCACCGCCAGGGCGCGAGCTTCGGTGGCAACCGCGTGGCCGGCGCCCGGCTGGACACGACGGTACGCCGGCGGCGCCTGAGCGAACGCAACAAGACCGCCGCGCTGGTGGTGTGCACGCCGACCGCCGCGGCCTGGCCACTGCTGCTGGTGCACGTGGGCGCCCTCGCGATCGAGGGCGTGGTGGTGGCGCTGCTCAATCCCCGCGCCGGGGTCTGGCGCGAGGTCTACCACCCGGCCTTCGCGTCGCTGCGGAAGGACTGGCCCGCACTGCGGGCGCGCCGGGCGGACGTCCAGTCCCGCCGCTCGGCGTCGCTGGCCGAGTACCTGTCGTGCTTCGTGCCCTGGCCGCGCAAGCTCGCGTTGCTGGCGCGGCACGGGGCGCCGCGGGTGCGCTGAGGCGCCGGGTCAGGCCGAGCGGCGATAGAGGAACAGCGGCTCGGCCGGATTGACCCCGTACCGCACGGGATCGATGTCCGGCAGCAGGTCGGCGTGGCGTCGGATGTCCGGCGCCAGGCCGGCGCGCGCGAAGGCCTCGAAGATGTCGCGCCCGTACAGGCGCACGTGGTCCGCCTGCCCGTAGGCCTGGAAACGCGCGACCGGATCGGTGATGCCGGGATCGGCCCACGTCCGGTGCAACACCTCGCTGTAGGGCGTTTGCAGGATCGCGATCCCGCCCTGCGCGAGTACCCGGGCGATCTCCTCGAGCGCCTTCGCATCGTCATCGACGTGCTCGAGCACGTGGTTGGCGAGCAGCACGTCGACCGAGCCTGCATCGAAGGGCATCCGCAGGAGATCCACGCGTTCGATGCCCGGCCGCGACGGATACAGGTCGCAGGTGACGTGGCGCGCGGGCGCCGCGGACGCGATGCGCGCTGACAGGCGGGGCTCCGGCGCGAAGTGGACGACCGTTCGGCCCCGCAACGCATCGAACAGGCCGAGCGCCTGCAGGTAGAGGTACAGGTGCCGCTCACGGTCGTGGCTGCCGCAACGGGGGCACTCGAACGCGTCCCGGTTGCTCCCGACCATGCCAAGCGCGCGCATCAGCGGTGCGGATGCCTTCGACCCGCCTTCGTACGGCATGAAGCGCCACACCCGGTGCCCGCACAGCACGCAGGTCCTCCGCCCGCCGGGCAGCCAGCCGGCGGCGGCGTATCGCATCAGTCGAAGGGGCTTCAGTGCCATCGTCCGTTCACCGGTGGTAGAGCACGCGCGGCGCGCCGCGCAGTCGATGGGCCGCGGCGCCGGCCAGCTCACGCCAGGCCGCGCGTGCAATTGCCGCGCATGCAAGTCCGACGGTGCGCAACGGTCCGGCGGGGGATGCCGCCAGCACGCGCGGCACCCATGCCCTCAGCAGGTCGACATCCCGCGTGCGCAACGCGCGGAACGCCACGCGGCGCAGGAAGTCCGCCTGCCCGCGCGCGAGGTCGTCCGCGGACACGCGCGACCGCGGCAACCGTTCGAGCGCCGCCCAGTACAGCTCGCGCACCCGCGCGTTCGCCTCCGCGACCATCGATCCCCGCGTCGCCACGCGATAGACAACCATCGGCTCGCCGAGGTGCAGCAGGTCGCCGTGCTGCGCGTGCATCAGGTGCACGCGGTAGTCCAGCAGCGGATCCTCCATCGCAAGCCACGCGTCGCGGTGGGCGGACCGGCACAGCATGGAACTGTTGTTGAGGAAGTTGCCGCCGCGCAGGAGCGCGCCGAGATCGATCCGCGCGTCACCGGCGTCGTTGAAGACACCCAGCGGAAATCCCTCCAGGTCGACTGCAAGGGCATTGGCGTACACGGCAGCGCATCCGGGTTCGGCCTCGAGCGCGGCCAGCTGCCTCGCCAGCTTCCCTTCGAGCCAGTAGTCGTCGCCGTCGAGCCGGGCGATGTACGCGCCGCGGGCGCGCGCCACGAGCGCCTTGGTGTTGGCGGACGCACCGACCCGCGCGGCGTGCCGCACGTGGTGGACCACGTCCCCGTGCTGCGCCGCCAATGCCGCGGCGACCTCGCCCGTGCCGTCCTCCGACGCGTCGTCCCCGACCAGGATCTCGAGCTCGAACGGACCCCGTTGCGCCAGCACGCTGCCGACGCATTGCGCCAGGTAGTCGCGCTGGTTCCGCGTGGTGATGCAGACCGACACGAGGGGACGCCCGGTCATGCGAGTGCCCGCCGCGACAGCATCCGCACCTCGTCCAGCGCGGGATTCCGCAACACGATCGCGACCAGCAGGTAGGTCGCCGCCGAGGCCAGCCCGGCCGCGAGAAGCCAGGGCCCGCCAACGGGCAGTGCGTCGAGCGAGAACCACCCCGTCGCCGCCGCAAACGCGGTCCCGGCGACCGTGGCCCCCTGGTCGCGCATCTGCGCCAGCAGTCCGTAGCCGACCATGCGATGCGCGAACCAGGTGTTGGCAACCACGCCCACGATCCCCGCTGCAAGCAGCGCCCATGCGATGGCGACCGGTCCGTGCGGTGCGGCGATCAGTACCAGCGGGATCGCGATGGCCTTCTTCACCACGGTCAGTCGAAGGAACAGGTCGGACCGGCCGAGGGCATTGATGGCGGCCAGGTTCAGTACGTGCAGCGGCCAAAGCGAGGAGCCGAGCGCCAACACCGCCAGGATCGGCGCCACCGCGCCCCATCCGGGCCCGTAGAGCAGCGCTACGAGGTGCGGAGCGGCAAGCGCGATGCCCGCCATCACCGGAAGGAACAAGAACATCGAGAGGCGCAGCGCACGCCGCAATGCCTCGCGCAACCGATCCCTGTCACCGGCCACGCTCGACAGCACCGGTAGCCCCACCCGGTTCAGCAGAGACGCGATGAAGCTGGCAGGCGCCTGCTCCGTGTTCTGCGCGAGGGTGAAGTAGCCGAGGACACGCGCATCGAACAGGCGCCCCAGCAACAGCGACTGGAGTCGCAATGACACGACCTCGAGCAGGTTGGCTGCGATCACGTAGCCGCCGAACCCGAAGAGGCGGCCGAACGCGACCCGATCGAAGCGGCCCCGAGGCCGCCACCCGGTCGCCGTCCAGAGGCACATGGCCCGCATGGCCGCCGTCACCGGCGGCATCCACGCGAGGCTCCAGACCCCGTAGCCGCGCCAGGCCAGCGTGATCGCGACCACACCCGCAGTGGCCGACGAGACAGCCTCGGCACGCGCACGAGTCCGGAAATCAAGGGACCTCGAAAGCAACGCGTCCGGCACCACGGCCAACGCCGCAAGGGGCACGACCAGGACGGCGACCGCCATCAGCTCGACGAGCCGTGGCTGGCGATAGAACGCCGCGACCGCGGGCGCGGCCAGCCAGAGAAGGCCCGCCACTCCCACGCCCATGGCCACCGAGAACATGAAAACCGACGTCTCTTCGTCGTCGCTCGAAGCCCCTCGCTGGACGAGCGCCGCGCCCAGCCCGGAATCGACCAGCAGCGCGCCGAGGCTGGTGAACACCAGCAGCATCGCCACGAGTCCGAAGTCCGCCGGTGCCAGCAGGCGCGCGAGGACCAGCGTCACGCCGAGCTGGACGGCGTGCCGGGACGCGATCTCCAGGGCGCCCCACCAGGACGCGCGGGCGGCGCGATCGGCGAGCGGTGGCGTCGTCACTGCCCGCCGCCCCATCTCGGATCAAGGAACCGGCCCGCAGGGTCGCCTTGCAGGGCCGACTCGATCGCCTGCCGGATGCCCGGATCGAGCTCGACCGCGGGGCGCCGCCGGGCATTGCGCAACACGCCGTAGGCGGACCCGTCGTCCTCCGACGCGGAGCGCGCGATGAAGGCGCGGACCTGCGGTGACATGGGCAGGCCCACCGCGCCGAATACGCGCGCGAGGGTCGCGTCCGTGTCCGCGACGAGGTCTTCGTAGCGGACCAGCGTGAACCGTGCCGGGTACCGGTCCGCGAGGTCGAGGAACAGGCGGGCCAGCGCGTGCCAGCGCGTGAATCCGTACCAGTTCTCCGCCTGCCCGGCGTTCTTGGAAGGCGCGTCGCGCCATTCGTCCTCGAGGCGCCACGCGTCCCTGAACTCCCTGGGCGCAGCCGTCCAGGAGGCGATGACCGCCCGCGGGTCGCGGACGAGGCCGACCGCATGCAGGCCCGGCAACCGCTCCAGCAGGGGCCCGAGCAGGTCGTGGAACCGCACCTCCTTGTAGACCAGGTGCGTGGAGGCCGCCTTGTCGAACGTCAGTTCGTATCCGGCCAGAGCGGACCCGTCCCGCTGCAGCACGAAATCGTCGTCGGTTTCCAGCAGGTCCGCGAAGAAGGCCCGCATCCGCGCCGCGTCGCTGGCCGGATCGATGCGGCCGCGGAAGGCGTGGGAAAAGAACGGCTGGTAGCGGTAGGCGACGCGCTCGCTGCTGTTGAACAGCTGCCCGAGCCAGCTGGTGCCCGATCGGGGCGCGCCGTGGACGGCGACGATGCGCGGGGCCGCGGTGCCGTTCACGACAGTGCGCGCGCCTCGGCGGGCGACAGCAGCTCGTAGTCGGGCAACAGTGCCTTGCAGCCCTCGACCCCGAGATGCATCAGTCCGTCGATGATCGACAGGTGCTCCGGGCCGTCCGCCAGCTCGACGGGAGGAACGCGAGTGCGCAAGAAACGGAGCTCCACACCGGCATCGGTGAATGCCGCTTCTTCATAAAGCGAGCCCCCCCCGATCGCATTGACGTATCGCGTCGCACCCAGCTGGCGGCAGAGTTGCAGGATGCCCGCCTGCCCTGCCTCTCGGCGCGCGCCACGAACGTCCGATGCAAAAAGCAACCTGGAGCCTGCTCCGAACTGGCCCAGGATGACCTGCAGGAGATTCGCGTTGAACCTGGCTACGTTCGGCTCGTTGAAGTTCACGGTATCCATGAGGACCCTGGCCACCGCGCGGTACGCGGGCGCGGCCCCGTAGGCCTCCCGGACCCTGCTGGCGATCACGGCCTGGGTGTTCCCCAGGACATAGCGGCGTTCGTTGATCGTCGTGTTTCGCGGACTCTTCTGCACCGGCATGGAAAGCCATTCGCTCCGGCCTCCGCGACGGATCCGGTTCCGATTCATCCAGCCCCGCTCCACGTACTGCACGTCGTCGAGGAAGACGAACGCGTCGACGGCGGCCATCAACTGGAAGTAGCCGATGTAGGGAAAGAAGTAGGGCTGCATGATCGCGACGATCATTCAGCGCGCGTCCCCACCGCCCGGCAGACCGAGGCGATCGCCGCCACGTCATCGTCCGAGAGCGTTGCGCCGGTGGGCAGCACGACCACGCGACCGGCCACCGCGACCGTCGCCGGCAGACGCTCGCCGGCGGACGGGTCGAGGTCGCGGTACGGCTTCATCGCGTGGCAGCCCGGCCAGAAATACTTGCGGGCGCGCACGTTCTCCGCCACCAGCGCATCGACCAGGGCGTCGCGCGAGGCCGGGAACGCCTCGCCCACCTCCAGCACGACGTACTGGTAGTTGGGATCGTCCTGCGCTGCGTACTCGATGACCGACAGGCCGGGCACATCGGACAGCGCTGCCCGGTACGCGTCGTGGTGCCGACGGTTCGCTTCCACGAACACGGGAAGCGCGTCGAGGTTGACCAGCCCCATCGCCGCGTTGACCTCGGTCATCTTCCCGTTCGTGCCGGGATGGACGACATCGTCCAGCCCGATGAACCCGAAGTTCCGCATCAGCCGCATCGTTTCGGCGAGCGCGTCGTCGTCGGTCAGCACCGCCCCGCCCTCGAAGGTGTTGAAGACCTTGGTGGCGTGGAAGCTCAGCACTTCGCACCGGCCGAAGCCGCCGATCTTGCGGCCGGCGTGGGCGCAGTCGAAGGCGTGCGCCGCGTCGAACATCAGCTGCAGGCCGTGTTCGTCCGCGATGGCCTGCAGCGCCTCCACCGGTGCCGGCCGGCCCCACAGGTGCACGCCGATGATGCCGGTCGTGCGCGGCGTGATGGCCCGGCGCACGGACTCCGGATCGAGGTTGTGGGTGGCCGGGTCGATGTCGGCGAAGACGGGCGCGATGCCCTGCCAGTGCAGCGCGTGCGCCGTGGCGATGAAGGTGTACGAGGGCACGATGACCTCGCCCTCCAGGCCGAGCGCGCGGATCGCGATCTCCAGCGCGATCGTGCCGTTGCACATCGCCACGCAGTGCCGCACGCCATGCAGCGCGGCGACGCGGCGCTCGAGTTCCTGGACCAGCGGGCCGTTGTTGGTCAGCCAGCGGCGGTCGTGGATCTCGCCCGCCAGCCTGAGGAAGGCCTCGCGGTCCCCCATGTTGGGCCGGCCGACGTGGAGGAGTTCATCGAACGCGGGTGGCGCGCCGTTGATCGCGAGATCGGACGCGCCCTGGATGCGCTTCATGCGTGGTCCCGGTCCTGCCGGAACGTCAGCGCCGTGATCTGCTCGCTCACCAGCCCGATGAGGAACACGATCACCGCCGCGCTCAGCAACAGCGCGCTCATGTTCGTGAAACGGCCTTCGGTCGCGAACGTCCAGGCGTAGTACCCCAGCCCCAACGTGCCGAACCCCATCGCCGCCGGCGCGAACAGCTTCAACGGCGAGTACAGCGTGGCGATGCGGAAGATGATCAGCAGGAACCGCGCCCCGTCGCGCAGCGGCCGGATGTGGCTCCTGCCGATCCGCGCCGCCACCGGGATGGGCACGTAGGCCACCGGGTAGGCGCTGCGGAAGAAGGCCATCGTGCTCGTGGTCGGGTAGCTGAACCCGTTGGGCAGCAGGTGCAGGAACTCGCCGAAGCGCGAGGCGCGGGCCGCGCGGAAGCCGGACGTGAGGTCGGCGACCTTGTGCCCGGTCATCCAGCTGGCCAGGCGGTTGTAGAGCGCATTGGCCGCGCTGCGGCCTGCGCTGGCCTGTCCGGACGCGTCCCGGGCGCCCACCGCCATGTCGTAGCCGGCTTCCAGCCGCTCGAGCAGCGCCGGGATGCAGGCCGGGTCGTGCTGGCCGTCGGCGTCCATGAACACGAGGATCTCGCCGCCCGCGGCACGCGCGCCGCGCTTGATGGCCGCGCCGTTGCCCATGCCGTAGGGTGCGGACAGCACGCGGGCCCCGTGTTCGGCGGCGACCGACGCGGTGGCGTCCGTGGACCCGTCGTCCACGACGATGACCTCCGCCCGCGGCAGGCACGCGCGCAGCGCCGGGAGGGTGCGGCGCAGGCCTTCGGCCTCGTTCCTGGCGGGCAGGATGACGGTGATGTCCGACTGTTCGATCCCCATTCGCGGAAGGGTAGCGCGGAACCGGGCGGGTGCGGTTGGGGGCGCCGCGGCGCCGCGGACGCGTTCGCGGGGTTCGCGCGCGTCGGCGCGCGCCTACGGGGCAGGTTGGCATTCCGGGGCGTTTGGAATCCCGGGCGTTTGGAATTCCGGGGCGATTGGCGTTGCGTTCGGGGAGGGGGCGGAATAGCGTCCGGGACCGGGTTCGGCGTTGGCTTCGGGAACTGGGACGGGTGTCCTGAACGGGCCGTGCGGTGCGTTCGCGTGGTGGGTGCTTTGCGGTACAGTCCGCACGGGGAGAAGTCTTTGGATGGCAAGGGGATGGGCGTCGTGACCGCCAACCTGGTGGGGATCACCGGCATTGCCCGGCGCCTGGTTCTGGACGGCGTCCTCGGCGAGGCCGAGGCGCGCGAGGCGATGGACGAGGCCCAGCAGGCGCGCAAGCCGCTCGCCCGGTGGATCTCCGACAAGAAGCTGGTGACGCCGGCGCAGCTGGCCGCGGCCAACGCGATCGAGTTCGGCATGCCGCTGTTCGACGTGACCGCGATGGACCCGGCGCAATCGGCCATCAAGCTGGTCAGCGAGGACCTGGTCCGCAAGCACGAGGCGTTGCCGCTGTACAAGCGCGGCGGCCGGCTGTTCGTGGGCATCTCCGACCCGACCAACACGCGCGCGCTGGACGAGCTCAAGTTCCACACCAACCTGACGGTGGAGCCGCTGCTGGTCGACCAGGACCAGGTCAAGCGCGCCATCGAGACCTGGCTGGAGAACGCCGACGCGCTGGCCGACGCGGTCGCCGACGAGGAAGGGCTCGAGGGCCTGGAGGTCAGCGGCGGCGACGAGGACCTGGCCGGCGACACCGGCGTCGACGCCAAGGGCGACGACACCCCGGTGGTGAAGTTCGTCAACAAGGTGCTGGTGGACGCGATCCGCCGCGGCGCCTCGGACATCCACTTCGAGCCCTACGAGACCGAGTACCGGGTGCGCCTGCGCATCGACGGCATCCTCAAGCAGGTGGCCAAGGTGCCGGTGAAGCTGCAGGCCCGCATCTCCGCGCGCCTGAAGGTCATGGCGCAGCTGGACATCGCCGAGAAGCGCGTGCCGCAGGACGGCCGCATCAAGCTCAACCTGTCCAAGACCAAGCAGATCGACTTCCGCGTGAGCACCCTGCCGACGCTGTTCGGCGAGAAGGTGGTGCTCCGCATCCTGGACGGCGGCGCGGCCAAGCTCGGCATCGAGAAGCTGGGCTACGAGCCGGACCAGCAGGCGCTGTACACCAATTCGGTGGTCAAGCCCTACGGCATGGTGCTGGTCACGGGCCCGACCGGCTCGGGCAAGACCGTGTCGCTGTACACCGCGCTGAACATCCTCAACGACGAGCAGCGCAACATCTCCACCGTCGAGGACCCGGTCGAGATCCGCGTGCCCGGCATCAACCAGGTGCAGATGAACGCCAAGCGCGGCATGACCTTCGCCGCCGCGCTGCGCAGCTTCCTGCGCCAGGACCCGGACGTGATCATGGTCGGCGAGATCCGCGACCTGGAGACCGCCGAGATCGCGATCAAGGCGGCGCAGACCGGCCACATGGTGCTGTCCACCCTGCACACCAACGACGCGCCGCAGACCATCGCGCGCCTGATGAACATGGGCGTGGCGCCATACAACATCACCAGCTCGGTCACCCTGGTGGTGGCCCAGCGCTTGGCCCGCCGCCTGCACGACTGCAAGCGCGAGGTGCACCTGCCCGAGCACGCGCTGCTGGCCGAAGGCTTCAGTTCCGACGAGATCCACGCCGGGCTGAAGATCTTCGAGGCGGTCGGTTGCCCGGACTGCACCGAGGGCTACAAGGGCCGGACGGGCATCTACCAGGTGATGCCGATGAGCGACGAGATCGCCGAGATCGTGCTGGCCGGCGGCAACGCGATCCAGATCGCGGAGGCCGCCCAGAAGGCGGGCGTGCGCGACCTGCGCCAGTCCGCGCTGATGAAGGTCAGGAACGGCGTGACCAGCCTGGCCGAGATCAACCGGGTGACGACCGACTGATGGCCATCGCGTCATTCCGCCTCCATGGGAACGCGCCCGTGCGCGCGAATGCCGGCATGTCCGGCTTCGCGGGGCAGGCGTTCGCGGGCGTAGGCCCGCTCCTACGGGTGCGTGTCATCGCCAGCCCCTGTAGGAGCGCGCCTACGCGCGCGAACCTCCGCGACCTCTCCCGACGATTTGCTGCACTGACATTGGCATGAGGAACTGACCCATGGCCGTGACCCGTTCCGCCGCGAAGTCCGCGGCCGCAAGGAAGACCCCGCCGCGGCGCCCGGACCCGTTCACCGAGTTCGTCTGGGAAGGCACGGACAAGCGCGGCGTCAAGATGAAGGGCGAGCAGCAGGCGAAGAACGCCAACATGCTGCGCGCCGAGCTGCGCCGGATGGGCATCACCCCGACGGTGGTCAAGCCCAAGCCCAAGCCGCTGTTCGGCAGCGCGGGCAAGCGCATCAGCCCGAAGGACATCGCGGTCTTCAGCCGCCAGATCGCCACCATGCTGCGCTCGGGCGTGCCGATCGTGCAGGCGCTGGAGATCATCTCCGGCGGGCAGAAGAACCCGCGCATGAAGGACATGGTCAACGGCCTTCGCGCCGACATCGAGAGCGGCACCTCGCTCTCCGACGCGCTGGGCAAGTACCCGGTGCAGTTCGACGAGCTCTACCGCAACCTGGTGAAGGCGGGCGAGTCGGCGGGCGTGCTCGACACCGTGCTCGAGACGATCGCCACGTACAAGGAAAACATCGAGACCCTCAAGGGCAAGATCAAGAAGGCCCTGTTCTACCCGGCGATGGTCATCGCGGTGGCGCTGCTGGTCAGCGCGATCCTGCTGGTGTTCGTGGTGCCGCAGTTCGAGGCCGTGTTCTCCGGCTTCGGCGCGGACCTGCCGGCGTTCACCATGCTGTTCGTGAACCTCAGCCGGTTCATGGTGAGCTGGTGGTGGCTGCTGCTGCTCGTGGCGGTCGGGACCGTGGTCGCCTTCATCATGGCGAAGAAGCGCTCGATCCGGTTCTCGCACTTCCTGGACCGGCTGGTGCTGAAGCTGCCGGTGGTCGGCAACATCATGCACCAGGCCGCGCTGGCCCGGTTCTCGCGCACCCTGGCGGTGACCTTCAAGGCCGGCGTGCCGCTGGTCGAGGCGCTGGACTCGGTTGCCGGCGCCACCGGCAACACGGTGTACGAGCAGGCGGTCAAGCGCGTGCGCGACGACGTCGCGGTGGGCTACCAGCTCAACATGGCCATGAAGCAGACCGGCCTGTTCCCGCACATGGTCCTGCAGATGACCGCGATCGGCGAGGAGGCCGGCGCCCTGGACACGATGCTGTTCAAGGTGGCCGAGTTCTACGAGGAAGAGGTCAACAACGCGGTCGACGCGCTGGCCAGCCTCATCGAGCCGATCATCGTGGTAATGCTGGGCCTGATCGTGGGCAGCATGGTCGTGGCCATGTACCTGCCGATCTTCAAGCTGGCCGCCGTCGTCTGATGGCGGGTCCGCACTCCCGGGGGGCCCGCGCGCATCGCGCCGCGGGCCCCGCCCAAGCGACGCCGGCCACCTAGATGGCGTACCTGGACCAGAACCCCGCCATCGGCTTCCCGCTGGTGGCGGGCTTCGGGCTGCTGGTGGGCAGCTTCCTGAACGTGGTGATCCTGCGCCTGCCCAAGCGGCTGGAGTGGGAATGGAAGCGCGACAGCCGAGAGATGCTGGGCGAGCCCGAGGACTACGATCCGCCGCCGCCGGGCATCGTGGTCGAGCCCTCGCACTGCCCGTCGTGCAAGCGCCAGTTGTCCTGGTACGAGAACATCCCGGTCTTCAGCTGGCTCGCCCTGCGCGGCAAGTGCCGCACCTGCAGGGCGCCGATCTCGTTCCAGTACCCGCTGGTCGAACTGCTGACGGCGGTGCTGTTCGTGGCCTGCGTCTGGAAGTTCGGGTTCGGCTGGCAGGGCTTCGGGGCGATGCTGCTTACGGGCTACCTGATCGCGCTGTCGGGGATCGACCTGCGCACGCAGCTGCTGCCCGACCAGCTCACCCTGCCCCTGATGTGGCTGGGGCTGATCGCCAGCGCGGACGCGTTGTACATGCCGGTGAAGCCGGCGCTGCTCGGCGCGATCGCCGGCTACCTGAGCCTGTGGACCGTGTGGTGGCTGTACAAGCAGCTCACCGGCAAGGAAGGCATGGGCCACGGCGACTTCAAGCTGCTGGCCGCGCTGGGGGCGTGGGTCGGGCTGTCGGGGATCCTGCCGACGGTGCTGCTGTCGTCGGTGGTGGGCGCGGTGATCGGCTCGATCTGGCTGGCCACGCAGGGCCGCGACCGGGCGACGCCGATTCCCTTCGGCCCCTACCTCGCCGTCGCCGGCTGGGCCGTCTTCATGTGGGGCGAGCAGCTGGTCGGCTGGTACATGCGGCTGGCCGGGTTGGCCTGAGCGCAGTCCCGCGCAGCGCCTGTCCAGGCAACCTCTGCGCCGATTGCACCCGGCATGCCCATCGCGCCTGTAGAGGCGCTCCTACGGCGAACGAACCGACGACAACCCCGTAGGAGCGGACCTACGTCCGCGATCGAACGCCCGCGTTGGTCTCCGACCCGCGCCGCACGCCCATCGCGCCTGTAGAGGCGCTCCTACGGCGGATGACCCGACCGGGCGACCCCCGACAACCCCCGTAGGAGCGGACCTACGTCCGCGATCGAACGCCCGCGTTGGTCTCCGACCCGCGCCGCACGCCCATCGCGCCTGTAGAGGCGCTCCTACGGCGAACGAACCAACCGCCACGCCCGACAACCCCCGTAGGAGCGGACCTACATCCGCGATCGAACGCCCGCGTTGCGCCGACCCGCGCCGCACGCCCATCGCGCCTGTAGAGGCGCTCCTACGGCGAACGAACCAACCGCCACGCCCGACAACCCCCGTAGGAGCGGACCTACGTCCGCGATCCCGCGCCAGCTCCGGCCAATTCGCGATACCGGACATCCAATCCCCGCGCCGCCGCCTCCAACCGCTCGACCGATCCGTCGTTGACCACCACGTCGTCCGCGATCGACAACCGCGCCGCGCGGCTGGCCTGCGCGTCGACCATGCGCCGCGCGAGCGCCGCGTCGATGCCATCGCGCGCGAGCAGGCGCTCGACCTGCACCTCGACCGGCACGTCGACCACCAGGATCCGGTCCAGCCACGGATACGCCCGTCGCCCGCCACCCTCGGCCAGCAACGGAATGGCCGCGATCGCATAGGGCCCGGGCGCCGCCACGCACGCCTCCTTGAGCGCCGCGCGAACCCGCGGATGGATGATCGCCTCGAGCCGCCGGCGCGCGTCGTCGTCGGAAAACACGCGTTGCCGCATCGCCGCGCGGTCGAGTGATCCGTCGGCCGACAGCACGGCGGCGCCGAACACCTCGACCACCGCACGCAGCCCATCGCTCCCGACCGCCACCGCCTCCCGCGCCGCGACGTCCGCATCCACCACCGTCACGTCCAGCGCCTCGAAGGCGCGCGCCAGCGTGGACTTGCCGGATGCCACCCCGCCCGTCAGGCCGACGACGAACCGGCTCATGCGCGATCCCTGCAGCTGGCCATGACCCGGATCCTGCCTGCCGGGGCGACCGGTGCGATCGAGGGCGCGGCCGTATCCGTCGGCGGGTTGGCAGGCCGCTTCATGCGAAGGCTCCGATGCATGCGCCCTATGCTCGCACGCCCCACGCCGCGGAAGTCCGACCCGCCGGGACGGGGATCGCCGATGCCGGGGTCGCGGCATCGGGCCGCAGGATCGTCGGCATGGACATGCCAGCCGAAAGCGATCGCGGACACCAGGCGCTCCGCAAGGGGCGCGCAACTGTCCCGGGCACCACGTATCTCGTCACCGCGACCACCCACGAACGGGAGCGGCTGTTCGAAAGCTGGCGGTTCGCGGCGCCTGCGGCGGCGACGTTCGAGCGCCCCGGGGTCCTGCGCGAATCGAGCATGCTGGCCTGGGTGCTGATGCCCGACCACGCGCACTGGCTGGTGACGATCGGCGCGGGGGACACGCTGCAGGGGCTCGTCGGGCGGTTGAAGTCGGCGAGTGCACGGGAGGCGAACCGGGGCGGCGGGCGCGAGGGACGGGTCTGGCAGCCGGCTTTCCATGACCGGGCGCTGCGGGCCGACGAGGATCTCGCGGCCACTGCGAGGTACGTGGTGGCCAACCCGAAGCGCGCGGGGCTGGTGCGGCGTGTCGGCGATTACCCGTACTGGAACGCCATCTGGTTGTAGCCCCCGTAGGAGCGCCTCTACAGGCGCGATGGGTTCGCGAGGCGGGTCGGAGGCACGGGGCGTTCCATCGCGGACGCAGGTCCGCTCCTACGGGGACTGTCGTCGTCCGGACCGCACCTTTCCGTAGGAGCGCCTCTACAGGCGCGATGGGGGTGCGGCGCAATCCTGAGTAACGCGGGCATTCGATCGCGGACGTAGGTCCGCTCCTACGGGTGTGGGGGGGCGAGTCGATCGCGGGATGGGCCGATCAGATGAGGCCGGGCCAGAGGCCGCGGATGGCCGCGATGCCCTGGGCGCCGTGGGCGCGGGCGGAGGCGATGTCGCCGGGGGCCAGGCCGCCGATCGCGTAGATCGGCAGGTCACTTCTCTCGCGCAGCGCGGCGAAGGCGTCCCAGCCGATGCCGCGCGTGCCCGGGTGCGAGGCGGTGGCCTCGATCGGGCCGAGCACCGCGAAGTCGCAGCCGATCCGTGCGGCGGCCGCGAGTTCGTCCGCGTCGTGGCAGGAGGCGGCGACCGGCACGCCGGCCGGCAACGGACGCGCATCGAACTCGGACAGCTGCGCCGCGCGCAGGTGCACGCCGGTCCCGAGCTCGTCCGCCAGGCCGACGTCGCCGTTCACCAGCACCTGCGCGCCGAAGCGCCGGCACAGGGCGACGGCTTCGGCCGCCAGCGCGGGCCAGCGGGCGGGATCGAATCCGGCGGGGCGCAGCTGGATCCGCTTCAGGCCGCCACCCAACGCGCGCTCGAGCGCCGACAGCCACCGCTTGCCGCGGCCGGTCGGCGCCGGCGTCACGAGGTAGCGGTCCGGATGCAGCAGGGCCGCGACGACCGGCCGGTCGGCCGAGGGCATCGCGTAATCCGGCAGCTTGTGCGCGGGCACCCAGGCCAGCGCCTGGCCCTCGTGGCCGCGCGGGATGCCCTGCCACGATCGGACGCGGCGCACGTCCAGCCGCAGCCGCTTGTGCGGGTAGGCATGCGGGACGGTGATCACCGCCTCGCCGGGCTCGATGCGGATGCCGAGCTCCTCGTGCAGCTCGCGCGCCAGGGCGCCTTCCGCCGACTCGCCCGCCTCGCGCTTGCCGCCGGGGAATTCCCACAGGCCCGCCAGGTCGCGGCCCTCGGTGCGCCGCGCGAGCAGGATCCGGCCCTTGGGATCGGTGATGACGCCGGCCACGACGTCGACGAAGGGCGCGCCGTCATTCATGCGACATACCCCGCCAGCGACCCCCTGCAATCGCCACCCGTAGGAGCGCCTCTACAGGCGCGATAGGCGCCCCGCGTCGCCGGAAGCGCCACGGGACCCGGAACAGCGAACGCACCGCGCCGCGGTTGGTTGCGCCGGGAAGGCGATCGCGGGCGAAGGCCCGCTCCTACGGAAGTTGAGGCCCCCGGATTCGGGGCATGCCGTCGCGGGGTGGAACCGGGCGTGCCCGCGGCCCGGAGGACGCGGGGCGGGCGGCGACTTCGGTCCGGGTCAGGCGAGCTGTCCATGGCAGTGCTTGTACTTCTTGCCGCTGCCGCAGGGGCAGGGCTCGTTGCGGCCGACCTTGGGCAGCGCGCGCGCGGTCTTCTCGAAGCCCTGGCCCGGCGCGGCGACCGCGGCGGCCTCCTCGTCGGCGCCGTAGCCGCCGGCGTCGGCGTGCTGGAACTGCATCTGGCTGGCGCGGGCCTGGGCCTGCGCGCGCTCCTGCGCCTCCAGCGCGGCGATCTCCTCCTCGCTGCGGATGCGCACGCGGGCGAGCAGCAGCACGACCTCGCGCTTGACCTTCTCCAGCATCTCCGAGAACAGCTCGAACGCCTCGCGCTTGTACTCCTGCTTCGGCTGCTTCTGCGCGTAGCCGCGCAGGTGGATGCCCTGGCGCAGGAAGTCCATGCGCGACAGGTGCTCCTTCCAGCTCTGGTCGAGCACGTTGAGCATCAGGTGCTTCTCGAGCATGCGCATGTTCTCCGCGCCGATTGAGGCCTCGCGCGCGGCGAAGTGCGCCTCGACCTCGCGCTCCACGCGGGTGGCGATCTCCTCGGCGTCGAGCTCCTTCTCGCGCTCGGCCATGCCGCGCAGGTCCATCTCCACGCCCAGCTCGTCGCGCAGCTCGGCCTCGAGCGCGGCCAGGTCCCACTGCGCGTCGATCGAATCGGGCGGCACGTGGCGCGCGACCATCGCGTCGACCACGTCGGCGCGGATGCCCTCCACGTTCTCCTTGACGCTCTCGGCCTCCAGCAGCTCGTCGCGCTGCTGGTAGATCACCTTGCGCTGGTCGTTGTTGACGTCGTCGTAGTCCAGCAGGTTCTTGCGGATGTCGAAGTTGTGGGCCTCGACCTTGCGCTGCGCCTTCTCGATCTGGCGCGTGACCAGCCGGTCCTCGATGACGTCGTCCTCCTTCATGCCCATCATCCGCATCGCCTTCTGCACCCAGTCGGCGGCGAAGATGCGCATCAGGTTGTCTTCCAGCGACAGGAAGAACCGGCTCGAACCCGGGTCGCCCTGGCGGCCGGAGCGGCCGCGCAGCTGGTTGTCGATGCGGCGTGACTCGTGGCGCTCGGTGCCGATGATGTGCAGGCCGCCGGCGGCCAGCACCGCCTCGTGGCGGGCCTTCCACTCCGTGCGCACCGCCTCGCGCGCCGCCTCGTCGGCGTCCTCGCCCAGCGCCTCGAGCTCGGACTCCAGCGCGCCGCCGAGCACGATGTCCGTGCCGCGGCCGGCCATGTTGGTGGCGATGGTGACCGCGCCCGGTCGGCCGGCCTGGGCGACGATGTGCGCCTCGCGCTCGTGCTGCTTGGCGTTGAGCACCTCGTGGGCGATGCCGGCCTGGCGCAGCGCGTTGGACAGCAGTTCGGAGGTCTCGATCGAGGTCGTGCCCACCAGCACCGGCTGGCCGCGGCCGTTGCACTCGCGGATGTCCTCGATCACCGCCTTGAACTTCGCGTCGCGGGTCAGGAACACAAGGTCCGGGTGGTCCTCGCGGACCATCGGCCGGTGGGTCGGGATGACGATCACCTCCAGGCCGTAGATCGAGTTGAACTCGAACGCCTCGGTGTCCGCCGTGCCGGTCATGCCCGAGAGCTTGCGGTACATGCGGAACAGGTTCTGGAACGTCACCGACGCCAGCGTCTGGTTCTCGCGCTGGACCGGCACGCCCTCCTTCGCCTCGACCGCCTGGTGCAGGCCGTCGGACCAGCGGCGGCCGGCCAGGGTGCGACCGGTGAACTCGTCGACGATCACCACTTCGCCGTCGCGCACGATGTAGTCGACGTCGCGCTGGTAGATCGCGTGCGCGCGCAGCGCCGCGTTGAGGTGGTGGACGACGTGGATGTTGTGCGGGGCGTACAGGCTGTCGTCCTCCTGGACGATGCCGGCGGCGCGCAGCAGCGACTCGGCGTGCTCCATGCCGGCCTCGGACAGGTGCACCTGCTTGCCCTTCTCGTCGACCCAGTAGTCGCCCTCGCCCTCCTCCTCGACCTGGCGCACCAGCGTCGGGACGATGCGGTTGACCTTGATGTACAGGTCCGGCGACTCGTCGGCCGGGCCGGAGATGATCAGCGGGGTCCGGGCCTCGTCGATCAGGATCGAGTCGACCTCGTCGACGATCGCGTAGTTCAGGCCGCGCTGGTGGCGGTCGTCCTTCGACAGCGCCATGTTGTCGCGCAGGTAGTCGAAGCCGAACTCGTTGTTGGTGCCGTAGGTGATGTCGGCGGCGTACGCGCCCTTCTTGTCGGCATGCGGCATGCCCGGGTAGACCACGCCGACCGACAGGCCCAGCCAGTTGTACAGCCGGCCCATCCAGGCGGCGTCGCGGCGGGCCAGGTAGTCGTTGACGGTGACCACGTGCACGCCCTTGCCTTCCAGGGCGTTGAGGTAGGTCGGCAGGGTGGCGACCAGGGTCTTGCCCTCGCCGGTGCGCATCTCGGCGATCTTGCCCAGGTGCAGCACCATGCCGCCGATCAGCTGCACGTCGTAGTGGCGCATGCCCAGCACGCGGCGGCTGGCCTCGCGGCAGACGGCGAAGGCCTCGGGCAGGACCTTGTCGAGCGATTCGCCGTTGGCGATGCGCTGCTGGAACTCGGGGGTCTTGGCCTTGAGCGCCTCGTCGTCGAGCTTCTGGAGCTCCGGCTCGAGGGCGTTGACCTTCTTGACGATGCCTTCGAGCTGGCGGAGGAGGCGTTCGTTGCGGCTACCGAAGACGCGGGTCAGCAGGCTGTTGAGCATGGGATTCCGGGGTCGGGTGCGGGCGGGCCGGCGCTGCGCCGGGAGTCCGCGACACAAATAAAAAAGGGCGCCGGGCGCCCTTTTTCACGGGTTCGCGATTGTAGCAGTTGGGGCCGGCCCGCCCGGGTTCAACCCGGGCCGCGGCCCCCGTCGGCTCAGCCGCGCGTCTCGCCCAGGAAGCGGCGCGGGTTGACCGCCACGCCGTTCTCCCACACCTCGAAGTGCACGTGCGGGCCGGTCGAACGGCCGGTGGAGCCGGCCTTGGCGATCTCCTGGCCACGGCGGACCAGGTCGCCCACGCGCCGGGTCAGGCGCGAGTTGTGCGCGTAGCGGGTGACGTAGCCGTTGCCGTGGTCGACCTCGACCACGTTGCCGTAGCCCGAGCGCGCGCCGGCGAAGCTCACCACGCCGTCGGCCACCGACAGCACGGCGTCGCCGGTGTCGGCCTCGAAGTCGATGCCCTTGTGGTACTGGCGGCCGCCGCGCAGCGGGTCCGAGCGCATGCCGTAGCCCGAGGTCACGTAGCTGTCGGCGATCGGCGCGCGCGACGGGGTCGCGTTGCGGTCGAGCTCGCGCGAGAACAGCAGCGACTCGAGCACCGACAGCTGCTGGCCGGCGGCGGCGTACTGCCCCTCGAGCGAGGCCAGGTCCGAGGCCAGCTCGGCAGGCGGCATGTCCTCGACCTTGCCCGCGCCGCCGATGGCGACCGGACGGTCGAAGTCGAACTCGCCGTCGGCCAGCTGGCCGACGCGGGTCAGGCGCTCGCCGAGCGCGTTGAGGCGGGTGGCCTGCGCCTGCAGCTCGCCCATGCGGGCGGCCAGGGCGTTGATCTCGCGCTGCGCGCCGGCCCGGATCTGCTCGACCTCGGCCTGCTGCGCGGCCGCCTGGGCCTGCGCGCGGTCCACTTCGACCATGCCGATGCCGCTGCGCGCGCCGGCGCCGAACACCATGCCGGTCGCCAGCAGCAGGCCGGCGGCCAGCAGCGGGCTGCGGGTCGCGAACGCCCGCGCCTGGGCCGGCATCGCGATGAGGGTATGCAATGTATTGTTGATCGCTGTCTTCAAGGTCATTCCCGATGTCTGGTTCCCGGCCCGCGCCGTCCGCCCCGACCCCCGCGCTCGAAGCGCTGCTGGCCGATGCGTCCGGCGACCCGATCCGCCGAGCCTTGATGCTCGACGCCCTGGACCGTCGGTTGCGCCCTTGCCTGCCACCGGTGCTCGCCGCGCATGCGCGGCTTGCGAACGTCTCCGGCCACAAGCTCGTATTTCTCGTCGAATCCCCCGTCTGGAACGCCAAGCTGAGACTTGCCGAACCCGAACTCCTCGACGCGGCCCGCTCCGTCGGACTCGATGTGGATGCCGTCGTGGTCAGGACCGCGACCGCACCCTTCCACCAACCCCGGCCCGCGGAACGTCCCGCCGTGCCGATGTCGCAGGCGTCGCGCGATGCGCTGCGCGCCGCCCTGGCCTCCCTGGAGGCCGCCCCTTCCGGTTCCGCCGCCGGCGGCAAGCGCCGCGACGAAGATTCCGGTTGAGTGGCCGCCCCGCGCCGGATGTCACGTTTGTCGACGCCCGGTGAAGACGACCGGACGCATCCTATCGGCCGGGTGGGGGCCGGTTGTTAAGGGGTTCGTGGGTATTCGTTAAGATCGCGTTAAAAGCAGGGCCGGGGTTCACGCCTTGCTCACCCAGATCAACGGGTTATGTGACGCACGTCACACAAACAGCGCCAGCCCTGTAGGAGCGCCCCTACGGGCGCGAAGACCGCGCCTGTGTCCGGCCCACGCGGGTTCGCGCCCGTAGGGGCGCTCCTACGAGGGTGGCGGGGCAATCGGGACGCGGGTCAGGCGGGGAGCGGCTCGCCGTAGGCGACCGGGGCGGCGCCGGGATCGTCGAAGACGACTTCCTCCCAGGCATCGGGCTGGGCCAGCAGGGCGCGGACCAGCTTGTTGTTCAGCGCGTGGCCCGACTTGAAGCCCTCGAACGCGCCGATGATCGGCCGGCCGGCGAGGTACAGGTCGCCGACGGCGTCGAGGATCTTGTGGCGGACGAACTCGTCCGCGTAGCGCAGCCCGTCCTCGTTGAGCACGCGGTACTCGTCCAGGACGATGGCGTTGTCCATCGAGCCGCCCAGGCCGAGGTTGCGCTCGCGCATGAACTCCAGGTCGCGCATGAACCCGAAGGTCCGGGCGCGGCTGACTTCCTTCACGTAGGAGCTGGTGGAGAACTCGACCTCCGCGCGGCTGCGCGAGGCCGGGATCGCCGGGTGGTCGAACTCGACCGTGAACCCGATCCGGAACCCGTCGTGCGGCTCGAAGCGGGCGATCTTGTCGCCGTCGCGGACCTCGACGGGCTTGAGCACGCGGATGAAGCGCTTGGGCGCCTCCTGCTCGACCACGCCGGCCGACTGCAGCAGGAACACGAACGGGCCCGCGGAGCCGTCCATGATCGGCACCTCGGGCGCCGACAGTTCGATCCACGCGTTGTCGATGCCCAGGCCCGCCAGCGCGGACATCAGGTGCTCGACGGTCATCACCTTGCCGCCGTCCTTCGACAGGCCGGTGCACAGCATGGTCTCGGTCACCAGCGATGCGTCGGCCGGGATCTCGGCCACCGGGGCCAGGTCCACGCGGCGGAACACGATGCCCGTGTCCACCGGGGCCGGCCGCAGCGTGAGGTAGACCTTCTCTCCGCTGTGCAGGCCCACGCCGGTGGCGCGGGTGATGTGCTTGAGGGTGCGCTGGCGAAGCATTCGGGGGCAGCTCGGATCTCGTCGGGCGAACGGCTGGAACCCAGGCGTGGCGCGGGTTCCCGGACGGCGGGAACCGTCATCTAAACGGCGGGAAGGTTAGCACGCGGCCTGCTGAACCTGAACGTAAGCAAGGCGCTGTCGCGCCCGTGTCACGAATCCGACCCCGCGCCTTCCCGAGCGGACATGAAAACAGCCGGTCGGGGGCGACCCGACCGGCCGAAGAGGACGCCACGGCCCGGGCGGCGCAGCCCGGGTCGTGCTGGAGCGGACCGGACCCGCCGGCCCCTCGCGGGGCCGGTGCCGGGACCGGCGGCCGACGGTGGATCAGTCGGCCTGGCGGCGGAGAAAGGCCGGGATGTCGAGGTAGTCGTCCGGCAGTTCCGCCACCGCGGGCGCGGCCTGCGCCGGCTCGGCGGCCGCGGTGCGGCCACCACGCAGGGCGCTGGCGAAGCTCGGCGCGCCGCGGTTGGCCTCCTCCACGTTGGCCATCGCGTCGAAGTCCGGCTGGCCGGTGGTCGCGTTGCGGACCAGTCGCACCGGGGCGCGGTTGGCCTGCTCGCGCTGGCCGAAGTCGGCGCGGCTGCCGTAGTCGCGGACCGGCTGGCGGGCGGCCGCCCGGTTCAGGCCGGTCGCCACCACCGTGACCTTGACCTCGTCCTGCATGTCCGGGTCGAGCACGGTGCCGATGACCACGGTCGCGTCCTCGGAGGCGAAGTTCTCCACCGTGCGGCCGACCTCGTCGAACTCGGCCATGGTGAAGTCGGGGCCGGCGGTGATGTTGACCAGGATGCCGTTGGCGCCGGACAGGTTGACGTCGTCGAGCAGCGGGTTCTGGATCGCCGACTCGGCGGCGGCCTGCGCGCGGTCGTCGCCGCGGGCGCTGCCGGTGCCCATCATCGCCAGGCCCATCTCGCTCATCACGGTGCGCACGTCGGCGAAGTCGACGTTGATCAGGCCCGGGCGGACGATCAGGTCCGCGATGCCCTGCACCGCGCCGAGCAGCACGTCGTTCGCCGCGCGGAACGCCTGGATCATCGTGGCGTTGCGGCCCAGCACGCTGATCAGCTTCTCGTTGGGGATGGTGATCAGCGAGTCGCAGTGCTGGCCCAGCTCCTCGATGCCCTTGAGCGCGACCTGCATGCGCCGGCGGCCCTCGAACGGGAACGGCTTGGTGACCACGGCCACCGTCAGCACGCCCATCTCCTTGGCCAGCTGCGCCACCACCGGCGCCGCGCCGGTACCGGTGCCGCCGCCCATGCCCGCGGTGATGAACACCATGTCCGCGCCCTGGAGCGCGTCCATGATCCGCTCGCGGTCCTCGAGCGCGGCCTGGCGGCCGACCTCGGGGTTCGCGCCGGCACCCAGGCCCTTCGTCACGTTGCTGCCCAGCTGGAGCTGCAGCTTCGCGCCGCAGTTCTTGATCGCCTGCGCGTCGGTGTTGGCGGTGATGAACTCCACGCCGTCCACGCTGCTGCTGACCATGTGCGCGACCGCGTTGCCACCGCCGCCGCCCACGCCCACCACCTTGATGACCGCGTTCGGGGCCATCTTCTCGACCAGTTCGAAATGCGCCATGTCCTCGTCCTCCGTTGTTATGTACCGCTCGCTCAGAACTCGCCGCGGAACCAGTTCCGCAGTTTGTTGAACACCGTCCCCGCCCGCCCCGCCGGCAGCACCGGCCGGCGCGGGTTCTCGATCTGGCTGCCCATCAGCAGCAGGCCCACGCCGGTGGCATGGACCGGGTTGCCCACCACTTCGCCCAGGCCGGTCACGTGCTGCGGGATGCCGACGCGCACGGGCATCTGCAGCATCTCCTCGGCCAGCTCCACCACGCCTTCCATCTTCGCGGCGCCGCCGGTCAGGACCATGCCGGCGCGCACGTGCTGCTCGAAGCCGCTGCGGCGCAGCTCGGCCTGGACCATCTCGAAGATCTCCTCGTAGCGGGCCTGCACGGCCTGCGCGAGGGACGCGCGCGGCATGCGCCGCGGCGGGCGGTCGCCGACGCTCGGGACCTGGATGGATTCCTCGGCGGTGGCCAGCTGCGCCAGCGCGCAGGCGTAGCGCACCTTGATCTGCTCGGCCTCCGGCGTGGGCGTGCGCAGCATGTGCGCGATGTCCTCGGTGACCTTGTCGCCGGCGATCGGCAGGCTCGCGGTGTGGGCGATGGCGCCGTGCACGAACACCGCCAGGTCCGTGGTGCCCGCGCCGATGTCCACCAGGGCCACGCCGAGCTCGCGCTCGTCGTCGGTCAGCACCGCGGTGCTGGAGGCGAGCGATGCCAGCACCAGGTCGTCGACCTGCAGGCCGCAGCGCTGCACGCACTTGCTCACGTTCGCGGCCGCCGACTGCGCGCAGACCACCAGGTGCGCGTGCACCTCCAGGCGCACGCCGGTCATGCCGACCGGGTTGCGGATGCCTTCCTGCGAGTCGTCCAGCACGTAGTCGCGCGGGATCGCGTGCAGGATCTTCTGGTCGGCCGGGATGGCCACCGCCTTGGCGGCGTCCAGCACGCGGTCCAGGTCGGCATAGTTGACCTCGCCGTCGCGGATCGGGGCGATGCCCTGCGAGTTGCGGCACTGGATGTGGTTGCCGGAGATCGACGCGTACACCGAGCGGACCTCGCAGCCGGCCATCAGCTCGGCCTCCTCGACCGCGCGCTGGATCGACTGCACGGTCGAGTCGATGTCCACGACCACGCCGCGGCGCAGGCCGCGCGACTCGTGCGAGCCGATGCCGATCACCTCGATCGGGCTGCCGGGCGCGTACTCGCCCACCAGCGCGGTCACCTTGGAGGTGCCGATGTCCAGGCCCACGATCAGCGACTTGTCACCCTTGCGGTTCATGCGGTTCCTCGTGTCATGGCCGACGCGCCCGGCGGCTGCGTGGCGGTCCCGGGTGCCGGCGCCTCGCCGGCCTCGGCGGGCTCGCCCCAGACCAGGGCGAAGCCGTTCGTGTAGCGGAGGTCGGCGCGCAGCAGCTGGCGCGGCTCGGCTGCGACCAGGCCCGGCAGCACGCGCGCGAAGCGGGCCAGTCGCGGGCGCGCGTCGCTGCGGCCGACCACGACCTCGGTGCCGTCGGCCAGGCGCAGGCGCCAGCTGCCGCGGGCGTCCATCGCCACGGCGGCGACGCGGCGGCCGGTGGGCCCGAACAGCGCGAGCGCCTCGTTGTAGAGCGCCACCACGTCGCCGGTGCGCGTCTCCGGGCCGGCGAGCCGCGGCAGGCCCGGCGGCAGGTCGATGCCCGACGCGGGGAACAGCAGGCCGCGCTCGGACAGCACGCGGTCCTCGCCCCAGCGCGCGAACGGGACGTGTTCGACGACATTGACCTCGATCACGTCGGGCCAGCGCTTGCGCACCTCGGCGCGCTCGACCCACGGCAGCGCGGCGACCGCGGCGCGGGCCGCGTCCAGGTCGACCGCGAAGAAGCCGGCGCGGGCGTGCGGCAGCACCGTCTCGCGCAGGCGGGCCTCGTCCACGCGTTCGAACTGGCCGTGTACGCGCAGGGTGCGCAGCGGCCAGCGCTCGGCGCCGACCCAGCCATTGACCAGCGCGACCACGGGTGCGGCGACCAGCGCCACCGCCAGCGCCCAGGCGAGCACGCGAAGGAGTGCGCTCATCGCGCACCCCCGCCGGCGTCGATGCCTTCAATGACGGTGCCTTCAAGGATCCGCCACACCAGGTCCTCGAAACCGATGCCCAGCTGGCGCGCGGCCTTGGGCACCAGCGAGTGGCTGGTCATGCCCGGCGCGGTGTTCACCTCGAGCAGGTACATCGTGCCGCTCGCGCGGTCGCGCATGACGTCCACGCGGCCCCAGCCGCTGCATCCCGCCGCGGCGAACGCGTCGAGCGCGAGCCGGCCGATCGCGGCCTCGTCGTCGCCCTCGAGCCCGGGGCAGAGGTACTGCGTGTCCTCGGCGACGTACTTGGCGTGGTAGTCGTACCACTCGCCCTTGGGCACGATGCGGATCGACGGCAGCGCGATGCGCGCAGCGCCGTCGCCGAGGATGCCGACGGTCAGCTCGTCACCGACCACCATCTGTTCCATCAGCAGCTCGCCGGGATAGCGCGCGGCCAGTTCGACCGCCGCGTCCAGCCCCTCGGCGTCGAACACGCGCGAGATGCCGACGCTCGAGCCCTCGCAGGAGGGCTTCACGATCAGCGGGAAACCGACCTCGTCCGCCGCGGCGCGGATCCGCGCGGCCATGTCGTCGCCACCCGGCGCCAGGCGCGCGTAGGCGGGCGTCGGCAGGCCCTCGGCGAGCCACACCTGCTTGGTGCGCACCTTGTCCATCGACAGCGCGCTGCCGAGCACGCCCGAGCCCGTGTAGGGCACCCCGAGCGCGTCGAGCAGGCCCTGCAGCACGCCGTCCTCGCCCCCGCCCTTGTTGCCGTGGAGGATGTTGAAGACGCGGTCGAAGCCGTCGCCGCGGATCGCGTCGACCAGTGCCGGGATGCCGTCCACCGCGTGCGCGTCCACGCCGCGGGCGCGCAGCGCCTCGCGCACGTTGCGGCCGGAGTCGAGCGAGACCTCGCGCTCGGCGCTGGTGCCGCCCATCAGCACGGCCACGCGCCCGAACACGGCCGGGTCGGTGACGCGCGGCGGGTGCATGGCGCTCATTCGCCGCCCTCCCGGCCGAAGCCGTGCGCGGCCAGCCGCTGGGCGGCCGCGCCGATGTCGCCGGCGCCCATCATCAGCAGCAGGTCGCCGTCGCGCAGCACGTCGCCGAGCACGGGGCCGAGGTCCGCCGTGCCGCCCACCACGACCGGGTCGATGCGGCCCCGCGCGCGGATGGCGCGCGCCAGCGACTTGGCGTCGGCGCCGGCGATCGGCGCCTCGCCCGCCGGATACACCTCGGTCAGCACCAGCGCGTCGACGCTGGACAGCACGGCGGCGAACTCGTCGAAGTGGTCGCGCGTGCGGCTGTAGCGGTGCGGCTGGAAGGCCACGACCAGGCGCGTGTCGGGCCAGCCGCCGCGGGCGGCGTCGAACACCGCGGCCAGTTCGCGCGGGTGGTGGCCGTAGTCGTCCACGACCGTCGCCAGGCCACCGTCGGGCAGCGGCGTCTTGGCCAGCAGGTTGAAGCGGCGGCCGATCCCGGCGAACGCCTCCAGCGCCCGTGCGATCGCCCTCGGCTCCACGCCCAGCTGCCAACCGACGGCGGCCGCCGCCAGGGCGTTGAGCACGTTGTGGCGGCCGGGCAGCGCCAGCATCACGTTGCAGCGCGCGCCATCGGGCAGGCACAGCGTGAAGCGCATGCGCGCGCCGGACTGCTCGACGTCCTCGGCGCGGACGTCGGCCGACGGGTCGAAGCCGTAGGTCATGACGTGGCGCGGGGTGTCCGCGGCCAGCTTCGCCACTTCCGGGTCGTCGATGCACAGCACCGCCAGGCCGTAGAACGGCAGCCGGTGCAGGAACTCGGAGAACGCGCGCTGGACGTTGGCGAAGTCGCCGCCGTAGTTCTCCAGGTGGTCGGCGTCGATGTTCGTGACCACCGCGACCAGGGGGTTCAGGCGCAGGAAGCTGCCGTCGCTCTCGTCGGCCTCGGCCACCAGCCATTCGCTGCGCCCGAGGCGCGCGTTGGCACCCGCGGCCAGCAGCTGGCCGCCGATGACGAAGGTCGGGTCGAGCTCGCCCTCGGCCAGCACGCTGGCCATCAGCGAGGTCGTGGTGGTCTTGCCGTGGGTGCCGGCCACCGCGATGCCGCGGCGGAATCGCATGAGCTCGGCCAGCATCTCCGCGCGCGGCACCACCGGGATGCGCTGCGAACGCGCCTCCATCAGTTCGGGGTTGTCCTGGCGGATCGCGCTGGAGACGACCACGCAGTCGGCGCCGAGCACATTCGACGCCGCGTGCCCCTTGTGCACCGTCGCGCCCAGCGTCACCAGCCGGCGCGTGGCCGCGTTCTCGGCGTTGTCCGAACCCGACACCTGGTAGCCGAGGGTGCACAGCACTTCCGCGATGCCGCTCATGCCCGTGCCGCCGATCCCGACGAAGTGGACGCGCGGCCACGCGCGCGCGAAGTCGGCGCGGCCCAGGTCGCCGGGTTGCATCAGGCGACGCTCGTGGCGGCTCATCGCGGGGTCTCCGTGTCGCGCGGCGTGGGGGTGGCGGTGTCCAGCACGATCGAGGCGACGCGCTCGGCGGCGTCGGCGCGCGCCAGGCCGCGCGCGGCCTCGGCCATGCGCAGGCGCAGCGCGGGATCGCCGGCCAGTTCGGCCAGCACCGCGCGCAGGCGGTCGGCGAGGTCGCCGTCGTCCTGCGGCAGCAGTCGCGCCGCGCCCTGTTCGACCAGGTATTCGGCGTTGCGGGTCTGGTGGTCGTCGACGGCCGCCGGGAACGGCACCAGCACGCTGCCGACGCCGACGGCACAGAGCTCGGCCAGGGTCAGCGCGCCGGCGCGGCACACGACCACGTCGGCCCAGGCGTAGGCCTGCGCCATGTCGGCGATGAACGGTTCGAGCGACACCGGCACGCCGGCCGCCGCGTATGCGGCCCGGGCCTCGTCGGCGAGCCGCTCGCCACACTGGTGGCGCACGTCGATCGGCTGCCCCAGCGCCGCCAGCGCGGCGGGCACCGCGGTGTTCAGCGCGCGCGCGCCCTGGCTACCGCCGAGCACCAGCAGGCGCATGGCGCCACCGTGGTCGCGGAGGCGCTCGGCCGGCGCAGGCACGGTGGCGATGGCGTCGCGCACCGGGTTGCCCACGGTCTCCTCGCGCTCGAAGGTGCCGGGGAAGCCCGTGAGCACGCGCCGGGCCAGCCGCGCCAGCACCGTGTTGGTGAAACCGGGCGCGCGGTTCTGTTCGTGCACCAGCAGCGGCCGGCCGCGCAGCCACGCGGCCAGCCCGCCCGGCCCCGCCGCGTAGCCACCGAAACTGACTACCGCGCGCGGACGGCGCAGGCCGATCACCCGCCACGCGGCGAACAGCGCGCGCAGCAGGCGCAGGGGTGCGGCGAGCAGCGTCGCCCTGCCCTTGCCGCGCAGGCCGCCGACGGAAATGGTGTCGATCGGGATGCCGTGCTCCGGCACCAGCCGCGTTTCCATGCCGCCGGCCGCGCCCAGCCAGCTGACCGGCACGCCGCGCGCATGCAGCGCGGCGGCGAGCGCCAGGCCCGGGAAGATGTGCCCGCCCGTGCCGCCGGCCAGGATCATCACCGGGGCCTCGCCGGGCGGCATGCGGCGCGCCATCACGAGGTCCTCCCGAGGTTCGGCTCGATGCGCCCGCGCAGGCGGCTGGTGCCGCGTCCGGCCGACTTCGCGGCGGCATTGCCGCGCGCCGCGGCCGGCAGCGGCTGGGTCGTCGCCGGCACGGGCGGCTTCTCGTCGCCCGGCGGCGGCGTCGCATCGCCACGCAGGCGCGCGACCTGGCGCTGCGCGCGATCGAGCTCGTAGGACACGCGCAGCAGCAGGCCCATCGCCGCGCACGTGGCCAGCACGCTGGAACCGCCCGAGGACACCAGCGGCAGCGTCAGCCCCTTGGTCGGCAGCAGGCCGAGGTTCACGCCGATCGAGACGAAGCTCTGCAGCGCGACCAGCAACCCGATGCCGAACGCGCAGTAGCCGGCGAAGTGGCGGCGCATCTCCACGCACGCCAGGCCGATCGAGAACGCGCGCCAGACCACGATCGCGTACAGCGCGATCACCGCGCACACGCCCACGAAGCCCAGCTCCTCGGCGATCACCGCCAGGATGAAGTCGGTGTGCGCCTCGGGCAGGTAGGCCAGCTTCTGGATCGACCCGCCCAGGCCGACGCCGAACCACTCGCCCCGGCCGACCGCGATCAACGCGTTGGTCAGCTGGTAGCCGCTGTCGAACGGATCCGACCACGGGTCCATGAAGGAAGTGAGGCGGCGCATGCGGTAGGGCTCGGCGATGGCCACGATCGCCAGCACCGGCAGGCCGACGACGACCGGCGCGGCCATCCGCGGCAGGTGCACGCCGCCCAGCACCAGCATGCCGGCGGTCACCGCCAGTACCAGCGACAGCGAGCCGAAGTCCGGCTGCAGGCCGAGCAGCACCACCAGCAGCAGCGCCACGCCCAGCGGCTTGAGCATCGCCGGCCACGTGGCGCCCACCTCCGCGGAGAAGCGCTTGAGGTAGCTGGCCAGCCACACGATGTACATCAGCTTCACCGCCTCGACGGCCTGGAAGCCGGCGATGCCCAGGTCGAGCCAGCGGCGCGCGCCGTTGACGCTTCGACCGATGCCCGGAACGAACACCAGCACCAGCAGCGCGACCGCGCCGAGCAGCAGCACGCGGTCGAACTGTTCGATCGACTTCAGTTCGGTGCGCGCCAGCCACACGGCGATCAGGCCGCCGGCGACCAGGTACACCAGGTGCTTGGCGAGGAAGTAGAACGGGCCGACGCCGAGGCCCTCGCCGATGGCGATCGAGCTCGAGCCCACCATCACCACGCCCAGGCACGCCAGCGCCAGCACGGCGCCGAGCAGCCACGGATCGAAGCGCCCTTCGATCGCGTCGAGCCGGGTAGCCTGGTGGCGGGCGTCGCCCATCAGCGCACCTTCAACGTCGCGAGGCCGACGAGCACGAGGACCACCGAGATGATCCAGAAGCGCACGATCACGCGCGGCTCCGGCCAGCCCTTGAGCTCGAAGTGGTGGTGGATCGGCGCCATCCGGAACACGCGCTTGCCGGTGAGCTTGAACGACGCCACCTGGATCATCACTGAGAGCGTCTCGATGACGAACACGCCGCCCATCACCACCAGCACCAGTTCCTGGCGCACGATCACGGCCATGGTGCCCAGCGCCGCGCCCAGCGCCAGCGCGCCGATGTCGCCCATGAACACCATCGCCGGGTAGGTGTTGAACCAGAGGAACCCGAGCCCTGCGCCGGCGATCGCCGCGCAGATGATCACCAGCTCGCCCGCCCCGGGGATTTGCGGGATCTGCAGGTACTCGGAGAACACGACGTTGCCCGAGGCGTAGGCGAACACGCCCAGCGCGCAGGCGACCAGCACCGTCGGCAGGATCGCCAGGCCGTCCAGGCCGTCGGTGAGGTTGACCGCGTTGGAGAAGCCGACGATCCAGAAGTAGGCCACGCCCACGAACAGCACGCCCAGCGGGATCGCCACGTCCTTGAGCAGCGGCACGAAGAAGGTCGTGGCCGCCTGCGTGTCGGCGGTCATGAACAGGAACACGCCCGCCGCCAGGCCGAACAGCGACTGCATCGCGTACTTCCAGCGCGAGGCCAGCCCGTTCGGGTCGCGGCGCACGATCTTGATCCAGTCGTCGTACCAGCCGATCGCGCCGAAGGCGACCAGCACCGCCAGCACGACCCACACGTAGCGGTTGCGCAGGTCGCCCCACAGCAGCACCGAGACGATCACCGTCATCAGGATCAGCGCGCCGCCCATGGTCGGCGTGCCGGCCTTGGAGAAGTGCGTCTTCGGCCCCTCGCTGCGGATCGGCTGGCCCTTGAACTGGGCGAGCTTGCGGATCACCGCCGGGCCCCACCACAGCGACAGCGCGAGCGCGGTCAGCGCCGCGACGATCGAGCGGAACGTGATGTAGCGGAACAGGCCGAACAGGCTTTCGAGCTGCTCAAGCCAGCGCGCGAGTTCAAGCAGCATCGTGTGCCTCCCCTGGCCCGCCCGGAAGCAGCGCCTCGACGATCCGGTCCATGCGGCTGCCCCGCGACCCCTTCACCAGCACGCGCACGTCCGGGTGCGTGCCCAGGTCGGCGCGCAGCGCGTCGGCCAGCGCGGCGTGGGCGGAGAACACCCGCCCGTCCTCGCCGAACGCACGCGCGGCGTGCGCGCTCAGTTCGCCGAGCGCGTACAGGCGCTTGATCCCCGCGGCCCGCGCGCGACGCCCGGCCTCGGCATGCAGCGCGGCGGCGTCGTCGCCGAGCTCGCGCATGTCGCCGAGCACCAGCCAACCGGCCTGCGGGCCCGCGCCGAGCAGTTCGATCGCCGCGAGCAGCGAGCCGGGGTTCGCGTTGTAGCTGTCGTCCACCAGCGTGGCGCCGCCCGGGAGCGTGCGCACGACCAGCCGGCCGGCGACCGGGGTGGCGGCGGCCAGGCCGTCGCGCACCTGCTCGAGCGTGGCGCCCACCGCCATTGCCATGGCCGCGGCCGCGAGCGCGTTGCGCACGTTGTGGCGGCCCGGCAGCGCCAGCGTGGCGTCGATGGCGCCCTGCGGCGTGTCCATCGTGAAGCGCGTGCCCTCGCCCTCGGGCTGGATGTCGCGGGCGACCACGTCGGCGGTCGACTCGATGCCGAAGCGCACGATCCGGCGGCCGTGCGCGCGCTCGGCGAAGTACGGCGCGAACGCGTCGTCGGCGTTGATGACCGCGGTACCGCCGTTGGGCAGGGCGTCGTAGATCGCGGCCTTGGTGTCGGCCACGCCCAGCAGGCTGCCCATGCGCTCCAGGTGCGCGGGCGCGATGTTGTTCACGAGCGACACTTCGGGGCGGGCCACCGCGGTCAGGTAGGCGATGTCGCCGGGCTTGCCCGCGCCCATTTCGTACACCGCGAAGTCGGCGTCGTCGGGCGCGTCGATCACCGCCAGCGGCAGGCCGATCTCGTTGTTGCGGTTGCCCGGGTTGCCGTAGGCCTTGCCGCAGCGCGACAGGATCGACAGCAGCAGGGTCTTCACCGTCGTCTTGCCGTTGCTTCCGGTGACCGCGAGCACGCGGGTCCGGCCATTGCGCGCGCGATGCATGGCCGAGGCCAGCGCCGCCAGCGCGCGCTCGGTGTCGGCGACCACCACCTGCGGCAGGCGCACGTCCAGGGGCCGCGAGACCAGCAACGCGCGCGCGCCGCCTTCCTCGGCGGCGGCGGCATGGTCGTGCCCGTCGAAGCGCTCGCCGCGCAGCGCGACGAACAGCACGCCCTGGCCGTTGGCGTGGTCGAGGGCACGCGTGTCGGTCGAGACGGCGTCGATCAGCACGTCGTGCGCGGTGTCGGCGCCGACAAGCCGGCCGCCGACCGCTTCCGCGATCCGCGTGAGCGCGACCGGGGTCATTGCCAGGCCTCCAGCGCGTCGCGGGCCACGGCGGTGTCGTCGAAGGGATGCCGCACGCCGTCGATCTCCTGGTACGGCTCGTGGCCCTTGCCGGCGACCAGCACGATGTCGTCGGCGCGGGCCTGGCCGATCGCGCGCGCGATGGCGGCGCGCCGGTCGCGCAGCACCGCCACGCCGGCCTGGTCGTGGATGCCGGCCAGGATGCCGGCGACGATCGCGTCGCCATCCTCGCTGCGCGGGTTGTCGTCGGTCACCACGACCAGGTCGGCGAGCTTCGCCGCGATCGCGCCCATCTCGGGCCGCTTGCCGGTGTCGCGCTCGCCGCCGCAGCCGAACACGCACAGGATCCGGGCCGGCGCGTGCGCGCGCAGCGTGGCGAGCGCCTGTTCCAGCGCGTCGGGCGTGTGCGCGTAGTCGACGACCACGAGCGGCAGGCCGTCGCCGCCGAGCCGGTTCATCCGGCCGCGGATCGGCTTCAGTCCACCGAGGATCGCGGCGATGCGCGCGGCCGGCTCGCCCGCGGCGTGCAGCACGCCGGCGACCGCCAGCAGGTTGTCCACGTTGAAACGGCCGAGCAGCGGCGAGCGCACCGGATGGCGCGCGCCGCCGACCACCAGGTCGAAGGCCAGCCCGTCCTGGTCGAGCTCGACGCCTTCCGCCATGAGCGTCGCGCCCGTCGCACCGCGCGTGCTGACGCCGATCGCGCGCACGCCATCGGGCAGCGCGCCCGCGAGTTCGCGCCCGAACGCGTCGTCCAGGTTCAGCACCGCGGCGCCGAGGCCGGGCCAGGCGAACAGCTTGGCCTTCGCCGCGCCGTAGGCCGCCATGTCGCCGTGGTAGTCCAGATGGTCGCGGCTGAGGTTGGTGAACACCGCCACGTCGAAATGCACGCCGTCCACGCGGCCCTGGTCCAGGGCGTGCGAGCTGACTTCCATCGCCACCGCCTCCGCGCCCGCCGCGTGCAGCTCGGCGAGCAGCGCGTGCAGGTGCAGCACCAGCGGCGTGGTGAACCCGGTCGCTTCCTCGCGGCCGTGCAGGCCGGCGCCGAGCGTGCCGATGGTCGCGCTGCGCATGCCGATGGACTGCCACGCCTGCGCCAGCAGCTGCACCGTCGACGTCTTGCCGTTGGTGCCGGTCACGCCCGCCATGCGCATGTGCGCGGTGGGCCGGCCGTACAGGGTGTCGGCCATCGCCCCCAGGCGCGCACGCAGGCCCGGCACGGGAATCGCATCCGCAGGCGCGGGCCAGGCGTCGGGGGCGGGCGGCTCGAACAGGATCGCCACCGCGCCCGCCGCGCGCGCATGGTCGACGAACTGCAGGCCGTGCAGCCCGGACTGGCTCTCGTCCACCGGCGGGATCGCCACGAAGGCGTCGCCCGCGCGCAGGGCGCGGCTGTCCTGGACCAGGCGCGCCACCGGCACGTCCGGCACGCCGGGCACGTCGGGCAGCAACCGGGCGAGGGACATCGCGCCGCTCATCGCGCCGCCCTCGCGCGTTGCGCCTGCGCGTCGGCCTGCGCCGCCATCCAGGTGTCCAGGTCGTCGGGCGCCACGTCCATCAGGCGCAGCGCGCCGGCCATGACGTCGTGGAAGACTGGCGCGGCGACGGCGCCGCCGCCGTAGCCGTGGCCCTTGCTCGCATCCGGCTCGTTGATCAGCACCACCATCGCGAACCGCGGGTTGCTGGCCGGCACCAGGCCGGCGAACAGCGACGAGTAGCGGCGCGAGTAGCCGCCCTCGCTCGCCTGCCGCGACGTGCCGGTCTTGCCGGCGACGCGATAGCCGAGGATCGCCGCGCGCGTGGCGGTGCCCCCGGGCAGCGTCACCGTCTCCATCATCCGCACGACCTCGGCCGCGACCTCCGGATCGATCACCTGCTCCGATTCGCCCGGCTGCCCCTTGACGAAGCTCGGGGCGATGCGGCGGCCGCCGTTGCCCAGGGTCACGTAGGCCTGCGCGACCTGCAGGGGCGTGGCCGACAGGCCGTAGCCGTAGGAAATCGTCGCCTTGGACGATCCGCTCCAGTTGGCCGGGCTGGGCAGCACGCCGGAGGACTCGCCGGGGAAGCCGCTGCCGGTGGAGTGGCCGTAGCCGACGCTGGTCAGGAACGCGTGGAAGTCCTTGTCCGGAAGCCTCTGCGCGATCTTGATCGAGCCCACGTTCGAGCTCTTGGTGATCACGCCGGTGACGTCGAGCAGGCCGTAGTTGCGCAGGTCGCGCGGGGTGAAGCGGCCGAGCGCGATCCAGCCGGGGCTGGTGTCGATGGGCGTGCTCGGCGTCACCACGCGCGCTTCCAGCGCCGCGGCCACGGTGAACGGCTTCATGGTCGACCCGGGCTCGACCACGTCGGTGACCGCGCGGTTGCGGCGCGCGTCGCGGTCGCGCGCGTCGACGGCGTTGGGGTTGTAGGAAGGGAGGTTGGCCATCGCCAGCACCTCGCCGGTCGCCACGTCCAGCACGACCGCCGAACCGCTGCTGGCGGAGTGCTCGACGAGCGCCTCCTTGAGCTCGCGGTAGGCCAGATACTGGATCCGGCGGTCGATGGACAGCGTGAGGTCGCGGCCGGGTTCCGGCGCGGCCAGCAGGTCCACGTTCTCGACGATCCGGCCCCGGCGGTCGCGGATGACCTTCTTGCGGCCCGGGGTGCCGCGCAGCCACTCGTCGAAGGCCAGCTCCAGGCCTTCCTGGCCCTGGTCGTCGATGTTGGTGAAGCCCAGCACGTGGGCCAGCGCCTCGCCCTGCGGGTAGAAGCGGCGGAACTCGCGCTGGCTGGCGACGCCCGGGATGCCGAGCGCGAGGATCGCCTGCGCGTCGGCCGGGTTCATGCGCCGCTTGAGGTAGACGAACTCCTTGTCCGCGCGCTGGCCCAGCTTGCGCACCAGGTGCTCGTGCGGGACGTCCAGCGCCTTCGCCAGTTCGGGCAGGCGGTCCGGCGCCTTGAGCAGTTCCTGCGGGTTCGCCCACACCGACTCGACCGGCGAGGAGACCGCCAGCGGTTCGCCGTGGCGGTCGGTGATCATGCCGCGCGACACCGGGATCGGCAGTTCGCGCAGGAACCGCGCGTCGCCCTGGCGGCGGTAGAAGGCATCGTCCACCAGCTGCAGGTCGACCGCGCGCACCACCAGCGCCAGCGAGCACAGCGCCAGCGTGCCGCCGACCAGCGCCAACCGCCCGCGCAGGTTGAACTGGCCCGCCCGCGCGCGCGCCGCGGGGCGCGGCACGGCCTTGCGGCCGCGTCCGGTCTTGGCGTCCTTGCGCGGCCAGCCGATCACGGACGCACCACCACGATGTCCTCGGGCGCCGGGAAGCGCATGTCCAGGCGACGGCGCGCGACCTGGTCGACGCGGTTGCTCTCCGCCCAGGTGGCCTGCTCGAGCTGCAGGCGGCCGAACTCGATCTCCAGCTCGTCGCGCGCGGCCTGCAGCCGCGTCAGGTTGGAGAACAGCTGGCGGTGTTCATGGCGCGCGTGCACGACCGCGATCGCCGAGCCGATGTTGGCGGCGACCAGGAGGGCAAGCAGGGCGTGCCGGCGGGGCGTCATGCGTCGCCTCCGTCGCCGAGCCGCTCGGCCACGCGCAGCACCGCGCTGCGGGCGCGCGGATTGGCGTCCACCTCGGCCTGGTCGGCCTTCACCGCCCCGCCGATGGCGCGCAGGGTCGGGGTGAACGCGACTTCGACCGGACGACGGCGGTCGGCCGGCGGCGCCTTCGCGCGCGCGGCGATGAAGCGCTTGACGATCCGGTCCTCGAGCGAGTGGAAGCTGATCACGGCCAGCCGGCCACCCGGCCGCAGGCGCGCGAACGCCGCCTCCAGCCCCGCCTCGAGGTCCTCGAGTTCGCGGTTCACGTGGATGCGGATGGCCTGGAAGCTGCGCGTGGCCGGATGGATCTTCGCCGCGCCGCGCGGCATCGCGCGGGCGATCAGTTCGGCGAGCTGGGCGGTGCGTTCGATCGGGTGGGAGGCGCGCGCGGCCACGATGGCGCGCGCGATCCGGCGCGACTGGCGCTCCTCGCCATAGGTCCAGAGCACGTCCGCGATCTCGCGCTCGTCGGCGCGCGCCAGCCATTGCGCCGCGGACTCGCCGGACGAGGTGTCCATGCGCATGTCCAGCGGGCCGTCCTTGGAGAACGAGAAGCCGCGGCCGGCCACGTCCAGCTGCGGCGAGGACACGCCCAGGTCGAGGAGCACGCCGTCCAGGCCGCCGGCGGCGGCCTCCCAGCGGCCCATCTCCGCGAAGCTGCCGTGGAAGACGGCCACGCGGGGATCGGCGCCGAATTCACGCCGGGCTTCCGCGATCGCCTCCGGGTCCTTGTCCATCAGCAGCAGCCGGCCTCCGGGGCCGAGTCGTTGCAGCACCCCGCGCGCATGGCCGCCGCGCCCGAACGTGCCATCCAGGTAGGTTCCGTCCGGCCTCACGCGCAGGCCTTCCAGGGTCTGCGCGAACAGGACGGGAAGGTGGCCGGACCGGGCATCCGGGCCACCGCCCGTCACAGCTGCAGGTCGAGCAGCTCCCCGCCCAGGTCCTCGTCAGAGAGCGTCTGCCGGATCTGGTCGTGGTGGGCCTGCTCGCTCCACAGCTCGAACTTGTCCCCCATGCCCAGCAGCACGGCGCGCCGTTCGATGCCGACGGCGGCGCGGTGGCTGGCGGGAATGGAGATGCGGCCGCTGCCGTCCGGCTCGACGAACGCCGCGGCGCCGACCAGCTTGAGCTGGAGCAGGCGGCTGTTCTTCCGGGTGCGCGGCAGCGCGTTGATCTGGTCGCGCACCGTTTCCCACACCTGGTGGGGATACAGGTACAGGCAACCGGACTCGAAGGGGTTGTAGGTCAGGACGAGGCGGTTTCCGCAGGCACGGGCGACGTCGTCGCGCCAGGCGGTGGGAATCGCCAGGCGGCCCTTGTCGTCGATGGTGATGGCGGTCTCGCCCTGGAACATCGCCTGCCCGGTGGGGTGCCCGTCTGCGGCGGGCTTCTGCCACGGGATTCCCCGGCTTCCCCGGATTTCCCACGTGGCGCCACCTTAGGAGCGCCCCACAGGGTTGTCAACAAGTTTCGCGGGCAATTTCGCTTTTGCCGTCAATGGCTTGCGACGAACTTCAGAGAATTGTTCAAGACTTATCCACTAGCTGCTGTTTCGTCTCATTTTTTGAGATTAGGGACCTTCGAAGGCAGGGGCCCCGCGACCGATCCACGATGAGGCGAGGCCTGTGCTGCATCGCAGCAGGCGGGACCGCGGCCGGGCTTCCGGACCGACGCCACGGTCTGATGCCGCGGGGTCGCTTGTCCCTCGGTCAGGGCTCCCTTCGGGAGTCCGGCCCGGCGCATAGCGCCGGGCGTTCGCCCGGACGCGCGGCAGTGCCGCGCAAGCCGTCCGCGCTCACCCTGCCCTGACTCGGGCGCAGGCCATCCCTGGCCTGCTCTGCGCGACCCCACGCCATCAGCCCGCGGCTCACCGCTGCTGCACGCCGCCTCCTTCGATTCGGATCAACACCTGAAAGGCGTAGCCCACCCCTGTCGAGGGCATCCCCCCCGCGGGCACCTGGTCGCGATAGATGGCGGCTTCGAAGAACCCAACCGAAGGATCACCGGGACAGACGAAACGAGCTGCGGACTGGTGGGCGGTGTTCGCGTCCAGCTGGCCATGGATGGCCAGCGCCCGAGTCAGGGCAGGATGCCCTGATCGAGGGAAGAGCGAATTCCGCCCACCAGGCCGGAGCGTCGGGCCGCAAGCCCGCACACTGCGGGAGGGTCGTCGAGAGGATGGAGGGGGCGGAGCCGGCCTGTAAGCCGGGTTCTGTCGTGGACAGTCATTCCTCTAGGCCATGCGTCACCGCATGGCTCGAGCAGCCTACCCGGAGGCACCGCGGGCCGCGGCATAGCCTCCCTATTTGGCCTTGCTCCCGGTGGGGTTTGCCGTGCCGGCCTGTTGCCAGGCTCGCGGTGCGCTCTTACCGCACCGTTTCACCCTTGCCTGTGCCCTTGCGGGCCATCGGCGGTCTGCTCTCTGTTGCACTTTCCGTCGGCTCGCGCCGCCCAGGCGTTACCTGGCACCGTGCCCTGTGGAGCCCGGACTTTCCTCGGCACCCCCGAAGGGATGACGCGACTGCCTGGCCGACTCCGCCGCGCGCATTCTACTCCGCGCTGCCGTACAGGGCCTTGCGCGGCGCGCCGGTGAGTTCAGCCGCGAGCCTGGCGGCGGCCGAGGGCGGGAGGTGGGTGGCGAGCTTCGCGTAGACCCGGCGGCCCTCGGCCACCCGCGCGTCCGCGTCCTCCGGCGCGCCCTGGACCACCACCACGAACTCGCCCTTGCGCTGGTCGGGATCGGCCTCGAGCCTGGCCACCAGCGTGTCGAGCGGGCCGTCGAGCACTGTTTCGAAGAGCTTGGTCAGTTCCCGGGCCACCACGGCGGGGCGGTCGCCGCCGAAGGCGCCGGCCATGTCCGCGAGGCTCTCGGCGATGCGGTGGGACGACTCGTAGAACACCAGCGTGCGCGACTCGCCCGCCAGGCCTGCCAGGCGCTCCCGGCGCGCACCGGCCTTCGCGGGCAGGAAGCCCTCGAACACGAACCGGTCGCTCGGCACGCCCGCCACGCTCATCGCCGCGATCGCGGCGCACGGGCCAGGCAGCGGCGAGACCCGCACGCCGGCGGCACGCGCGGCGCGCACCAGCCGGAACCCGGGATCGCTGACCAGCGGCGTGCCCGCGTCCGACACCAGCGCGAGGGACTCGCCGGACTGGAGCCGGGCCACCAGCTGCGCCGCGAGCGCGTCCTCGTTGTGCTCGTGCAGCGCGACCAGCGGGCGTTCGATGCCGAAATGCGCCAGCAGCTGCCGCGTGCGGCGCGTGTCCTCTGCGCAGACCGCGGCGACCGTCGACAGCACCTCGCGCGCCCGGGACGAGAGGTCGCCCAGGTTGCCGATCGGGGTGGCGACGACGTGGAGCGTGCCGGCGGTCGGGACGCCGGCGCGGCCGGCGCCGGCGGCTTCGGGAGCGTGCATCGTGCCTCCACCAACGGGATGGTTAGAATCCTAGCGGTTTCCAACGGGGCGCCGCGCGGCGCGACAACCGATGCCTGACCGCACCAACCGGGCCGCGCGCCCGACGCAGCACCGCACGCCCTCCCCTGCCCGGTTCGTCCTTGCGACGCCCTTGCTCGCGCTGGCGCTCGCCGCCGGCTGCGCGAGCACCGTGCGCGTCAGCGAGACGGTCGCCCCGGCGCCGCAGGCGCAACAGGTCGACGCGGACTTCGCCGCCGCGGCCGACCTGGCGCGCGCGCATGTGGGCCTGGCCGGCCAGGCGCGCGCCGACAACGCCGCGCGCATCGACGCCCTGCTGGCGCGCATCGACGACGCCACGCTGGCGCGCGAAGCCGCTGCGCTCCCGCCGGGCGATCCGCTGTACGCCTTCGCCGGCCGCGCGCTGCTCAGCCGCGGGCTCGCCCTGCCCCGCCCGTTCGATTCGGACGGCCTCTGGTCGCTCGACGGCCGCATGCCCGCCGAGGCGGACGGCTACCGCCCGCCCGCGAAGGTGGCGATGCTGCTGCCGTTGACCGGCGACCTGGCGCGCGCTGCCGCGCCGGTGCGCGACGGCTTCCTTGCCGGCTACCACGGCGAGACCCGGCGCAAACCGGAGGTCGTGTTCCACGACACCGCGATGGGCGGGCCGCTGGCGGCATACAACCGCGCGGTCGCCGACGGCGCGGACTTCGTCGTCGGACCTCTGGGCCGCGACGAAGTGGCGTCGGTGTTCGCCAGCGGCGCGCTGTCGGTGCCGATGCTGGCGCTGAACCGTGCGCAGGATGCGCCGCCCGCCGGCCATGCGAGTTTCTCCCTGTCGCCCGAGGACGAGGGCATCGCCGCGGCCGAGTACCTGCTGCAGCGCGGCCAGCGGCGCGCGCTGGTGCTGGTCGGCACCGACGAGAGCCTGGGGCGGTCGGCGCAGGCGTTCGCCCAGCACTTCGAGGCGCGGGGCGGTTCGGTCGCGCAGACCTTCTACGTCGGCGGCGAGACCGCGGACCTCGCGGCCGCGTTGCGCGTCGCCGCGGGTGCCGGCCTGCCGACCCCGCCGCCGGCCGCCGAGGGTCCGCCCGCGACGGTGCCGGCCGCCGACGCCGTGTTCCTGGCCGTGCGTGCGCCGAAGGCGCGCGAAGTCGTGCCGCAGTTGTCGATGGCCGGCCTGTCGGGGCTGCCGCGCGTGGCCACGTCGCAGCTCACGCTCGGCACCGGCGATGCCGGCGAGGACGCGCTGCTCGACGGCATCGCGTTCCCGGCCGAAACCTGGACCGTGCGCGGCGTGGCGGGCCTGCCGTCGGCCGACGCGCTGGGTGCGCGCCTGCCCACCGCACGCGGCGGCGCGGCGCGGCTGTTCGCGTTCGGCTACGACGCCTGGCTGCTGACGGCGTACCCCGAGCTCGCCGCGGGCATGGTCGAGGGCAAGCTGCGCGGCGCGACCGGCGTTCTGGCGATCGACGCGGTCGGCAACGTGCTGCGTTCCCCGGCGTGGTCGACCTTCCGCGGTGGACGCCAGGTCCCGCTGGCCGATGGCGCCGGCGGCTGAGCCGCGCATCGATCGCCGTGCGCGCGGCGCCGCGGTCGAGGCCGCGGCCGCCGCGCACCTGCAGCGCGAAGGGCTCCGCCCGGTGGCGGCGAACGCCAGCTATCGCACGGGCGAACTCGACCTGGTGATGCTCGACGAGGATGGCGACGCGACCACCGTCGTCTTCGTCGAGGTGCGCTACCGCGCCGGACGCGGCTTCGGGGGCGGCGCGGCCTCGGTCGATGTCCGCAAGCGCCGGCGGCTGGTCCGCGCGGCGCAGCTGTTCCTCTCGCGCCACCGTGGCCTCGCCGACGCGCCCTGCCGCTTCGATGTCGTCGAAGCCAGCGGCGATCCGGCCACGCCGCGCCTGCACTGGATCCGCGACGCGTTCCGCGCGGACGACTGCTGACCGGGCGGGCGCCGCCCCGCGGGACGATAATCGCCGCATGGCCGACCTCCCCGACGCCCTCGACCGCGAACTCGCCGCCCTGCTCGGCGACGGCTGGCGCCGCGATCCCGACGAGCGCCTGACCTACGGCTACGACAACTCGCGGCGCCTCGCGGTGCCCGATGCGGTGGCCCTGCCACGCGACACCGGCCAGGTCGTCGCGCTCGTGCGGGCCTGCCGCGCGCACCGCGTGCCGATCGTCGCGCGCGGGCGCGGGACCAACACGACCGCCGCCGCGGTGCCGCTGGCCGGTGGGGTGGTCGTGTCGTTCGAACGCATGGACCGGATCGTCGCCATCCGTCCCGGCGACCGCTGCGCGGTGGTACAGCCCGGCGTGCTCAACGGCGACCTGCAGCGCGCGCTCGCGCCGCACGGGTTGTTCTGGCCGCCGGATCCGACCAGCGCGGACTTCTCCACCATCGGCGGCAACCTTGCCTGCAACGCGGGCGGCCCGCGGGCGGTGAAGTACGGCGCGACGCGCGACAACGTACTCGCCCTCACCGTGGTCACCGGCGCGGGCGAGCTGCTGCGGCTCGGCAGCGAGACCACCAAGGGCGCGACCGGCTACGACCTGCAGCGGCTGGTCGTCGGCAGCGAGGGCACGCTGGCGCTGGTGGTGGAGGCGAGCCTGCGGCTGGTGCCGAAGCCGACGCGGCGCCGCGCGATCCGCGCGCTGTACCGCGACGTCGAATCCGCCGCGGCGGCCGTCGCGCGGTTGATGGCGCAGCCGCAGACACCGTCGATGCTCGAATTCATGGATGGCGACTGCGTGCGCCTGGCGCGCACCGTCGGTGGCGCGGACCTGCCGGAGGATGCCGGCGCGCTGTTGATGCTCGAGGCCGATGGGGACGACGACAGCCTGCCGTCCGCGGTGGAGGCGGTCATGGCCGCGGCCGGCGGCGACGGGCTCGTCGCCATCGACGACGCGGCCGACGAGGCCGCCGCGGCGTCGCTGTGGGCCGCGCGCAAGGCGCTGTCGCCCGCGCTGCGCACGCTGGCGCCGGGAAAGATCAACGAGGACGTGGTCGTCCCGGTGTCGCGGATTCCCGAACTGGTCTCCGGCGTGCAGTCGCTGTCGCGCGAGTTCGCGTTGCCGATCGTCAGCTTCGGCCACGCCGGCAACGGCAACCTGCACGTCAACATCCTGTACGACCCGTCGGATGCGGACCAGTCCGGACGCGCCGACGCCGCGCTGGCGGGCGTGTTCGAACTGGCGATCGAACTGGGCGGAACGCTGTCCGGCGAACACGGCATCGGCCTGCTCAAGCGCGACTTCATGGCCCGGGCGGTGGGCGCACCGACGCTGGGGCTGATGCGCGGGGTGAAGCGCGTGTTCGATCCGGACGGCATCCTCAACCCGGGCAAGCTGCTGCCCGACGGATGATCCACCCCGTGCAACCCGCACGAGGATTGCACAGCCACTTACCGACCCCCGTAGGAGCGCGCCTACGCGCGCGATTGCCCGGTGGCCAGGATGTCGCGGCGCAGGCGATCGCGGGCGTAGGCCCGCGCCTACAGCGGCACGGCCGGTAAAGGCGATTCCATCCGGCGCGAGACCGATGAATCCATGTCCCACCGTAGGAGCGCGCCTACGCGCGCGATTGCGCGGAGGTCAGGTCGTCGGGGCGCAGGCGATCGCGGGCGTAGGCCCGCTCCTACGGGGGATGGGGATGTGGCGGATCGATCGGTAGGAGCGCACCTGCGTGCGCGATTGCTTTCGGAGACGCGTCGCGCGCGGCGGGCGTGACGCCGGCGTCACGCGAAATGCTCGTGCCCGGCACGCGGCGGCTGCCACGCGCTGCCGTCGGCGTGCTTCGCGCGCACGCCCACGCCCGGCACGACGCGGCCCACGATGGTGGCGTCGAGGCCGACGGCCTGCAGCGCCGCGCGCACCGCGTCGCGATCGACGGCAGCGGCCGTGAAGCACAGTTCGTAGTCGTCGCCGCCCGTGGCCTGCAGGGCGAGGCGCCGCGCATCGTCGGGGAAAGCCGCGCGGAGTGCGTCGGACGCCGGCAACGCCTCGATGTCGAGGTCGATGGCCAGGCCGCTCGCGGTCGCGACATGGCCGGCATCCGCGACCAGCCCGTCCGAAACGTCGATCGCCGCGTGCGCCAGTCCGGCGAGGGCGTGGCCGGCCGCCAGCCTCGGCACGGGCCGGTCCAGGCGCGGCCGCAGGATCGCGAGCGACTGCAGTTCCCCCGCCTCGGCCGCGCGCAGTACCGGCGCCGCTTCGCACACCGGGGTCACGATCGCCTCCGAGGCCTGCAGCAGCGCCAGCGCGCCCGCGGCATCGCCCAGCGTGCCCGTCACCCAAACGTCATCCCCGACGCGCGCACCGCTGCGCAGGAGCGCCTGCGGCGCATCGACGAACCCGTGCACGGTCACGCAGATCGACAATGGCCCCCGGGTCGTGTCGCCGCCCACGAGGGCGACATCGTGCGCTCCCGCCAGGTCCAGCAAGCCGTCGAGGAACGCGTCGATCCAGGCGTCGTCCGCCTGCGGCAGCGAGAGCGACAGCGTGCACCACGCGGGCAGCGCGCCCATGGCCGCGAGGTCGGACAGGTTGACGGCCAGCGCCTTCCAGCCGATGTCGGCGGGCGCGGTGTCGACGGGGAAGTGGATGCCGGCGTTGAGCGTGTCGGTGGCGACCACGAGGGATCGATGGGCCGGCACCTGCAGCAGCGCGGCGTCGTCGCCGATGCCGAGCAGGACGTCGTCGCGCGCGGTCGCGCGGGCGCGGATGCGGGCGATGAGATCGAATTCGGGCATGGGGTGGGTCCGATGCCGAGATGCAGGTCCCTCGCTGTGCTCGGGACGACAGGGGTTTTGGCTAGTCGCGCGGGGCGCGGGCCTCGGTTTCGCGCCACTGGGCGGCGGCCTTGTCGAGGACGCCGTTGACGTAGGTGTGGCCGTGCTCGGAGCCGAAGCGCTTGGTGCTGTCGATGGCCTCGTTGATCACCACGCGGTAGGGAATGTCCATCCGGTGGCGGAGTTCGTACGCGGCGATGCGCAGCGCGGCGCGCTCGACCTGGTCGACCTGCTCGACGGGCCGGTCGAGGAAGCCGGCCAGCGCGGCGTCGAGGTCGGCCACGTGCGCGATGACGCCGCGCACCAGGTCCTCGAAGTACTCGAGGTCGGCGACTTCGTGCGCCTGCTCGTGCGCGAACTGGGCGATGACGCTGCGCGCGTCGCCGCCGGACACCTGCCAGGCGTAGACCGCCTGCAGCGCGCGGCGGCGCGCGCGCGAGCGCGCGACCGGGTCGATGCCGTCGCGGCGCCGGTTCATGGCAGTTGCTCCAGCAGGTGGGCCATCTCGATCGCGGCCAGCGCGGCCTCCTCGCCCTTGTTGCCGTGGGTGCCACCGGCGCGGGCCTCGGCGTCCTCGAAGCGTTCCACCGCGAGCACGCCGTTGAGCACCGGCATGCCGAAGTCCAGCGACACGCGCATCAACCCTTCCGCGCAGCGGTCGGCGACGTGCTCGTAGTGGCGGGTGTCGCCGCGCGCCACGCAACCGAGCGCGACCACCGCGGCGTGACCGCCGGCGGCCGCGAGCCGGGCCGCGACGAGCGGAAGCTCCCACGCACCGGGCACGCGGACCACGTCCACCGCGGCCTCGTCCACGCCGTTGTCGGCGAACACCTTGCGCGCGCCGGCCACCAGCGCATCGGTGATGCGCGGGTTCCAGCGGCTGGCGAGGATCGCGAAGCGCGCGCCGTCGGGGGCGCGCAGGTCGCCTTCGAGGTGGGGCATCGGGGCGGGGGTCCGGCGGGGGTGCGCAGTCTAGCGTAGCGCCGCGGGGCCGGCCGGATCGACGTACTCGACCACCTCCAGCCCGAAGCCGCCGAGCCCGACCTGCTTGCGCGGCGGACCCAGCACGCGCAGGCGTCCCAGGCCGAGGTCGGCCAGGATCTGGGCGCCCGCGCCGTTGCGGCGCCACTGGCCGACGTCCTTGCCGGAGGCCGCCTCCGGCTGCGCGCGCAGGCGGGCCAGCAGCGAGGCCGGGTCGCGAGGCGCCGACAGCACCACCATCACGCCCTGCCCCGCGGCGTCGATCGCGCGCAGCGCGTCGGTGGCATGCACGCCGAAGTCCTCGCGGCGCCAGTGGAGCAGGTCCGCCAACGGGTTCTCGACCTGCACGCGGACCAGCGTCGGGGTGGCCGCGTCCGGCGCGCCGCGCACCAGCGCGAAGTGCAGGTCGTGCGCGATGCGGTCGCGGTAGCAGACCATCCGGAACGGGCCGAACTCGGTGTCGATGTCGCGCTCCTCGATGCGCTCGACGGTGTGCTCGGTGGCGAGGCGGTGGGCGATCAGGTCGGCGATCGACCCCATCATCAAGCCGTGCTCGCGCGCGAACACCTCCAGTTCCGGCCGGCGGGCCATGGTCCCATCGGGGTTGAGGATCTCGACCAGCACGCCGGCCGGCTCCAGGCCGGCGAGCATCGACAGGTCGCCCGCGGCCTCCGTGTGGCCGGCACGGCTGAGCACGCCGCCGGGCTGGGACTGCAGCGGGAAGATGTGGCCCGGCTGGCTGAGGTCGGCCGGCTTGGCGTCCGGCCGCACGGCGGTGCGGATGGTGTGGGCGCGGTCGTACGCGCTGATGCCGGTGGTCACGCCCTCGGCCGCCTCGATCGAGACGGTGAAGTTCGTGTGGTGCTGCGAGGTGTTGTCGCGGACCATCGGCGGCAGGCCGAGCTGGCCGCAGCGCTCGCGCGTGAGCGACAGGCACACCAGGCCGCGCGCGTGCGTGACCATGAAGTTCACGTCCTGCGGCCGCACGAGCTCGGCGGCCATGATCAGGTCGCCCTCGTTCTCGCGGTCTTCGTCGTCGACGATCACGACCATCCGCCCGGCGCGGATCTCGTCGAGCAGGTCGGGGATGGGTGCGAAGGCCATGGCGATTCCGGAGGGCGTGGCGTGGGGGAAACCCGACCATTTTCGCCGATCGGCGGGGGTCGTGTCGCGCAAGTGCCTGATGGTGCTGTGTTCCGTGGATGGGACGGCCACGCGGCCCGCCCCTTCGCGGGCCTCCACCCGGGTGGACGCGGGCCGGATCGCGGACTAAAAAGCCCGCCGCTGCAGGACGCAGCGCTCATGACCAAAAGGAGTTGGACCCATGTTCGGAAAGACACGCCTGATCGGCCTGATCGTGCTGGGTGGCATCGCGCTCAGCGGATGCGACCTCGTCAAGTTCTTCCAGGACGCCTGTGACTACGACTCGGGCAGCGCCACCGCGACGTGCCGACCGAGTTTCGTGCTGAGGTCGCACAAGGCACCGATCACTTCCGCCGAGTTGGCGGCGTTCGACGCCAACGGGGTCGCCGCGGACCTGGGCCAAGGCAATGTCCCGGTGCTGTCCAACACGTCGACCGCAACGATCCGCCTGAAGGTGGACGACACCACCTACGCAAGCAGGACGTTCACCGTTAACCGGTCGGGCGATGCCCTCAGGCTGGCGGATCCGGTGATGGTCAACCGCTGGCTTCGCGCGACCGCGGTCGGTGCAACGGCGATCGAGATGGACATCGACGGCGTCCGCGTCGGATCCGTCACGGGCACGAACGTCTTCTCGCTCGTCCTGAAGTACCTTGGCACCGACGTCGCCGCGGCCACAGACTCGTGGCACCACGCGCAGTTCCCCGACGGGGACTTCCGTCGAATGCAGTAATCGCCAACGGAAGCCGGGCGCAAGCCCGGCTTCCCGCACGCATCAGGGACGAAAGCCAATGAAAGGAAGCAGAGCCGCATTACTTGCGCTTGCAGCGTTGCTAGTGGCAAGCCCCGTCCACGCAGAGGTTCGCCTGTTCTTCAACTGGTTCACCGGGCATCCCACGACGCTTCGGACGCAACTCGGCGGCGGTCCTCCCGTGGCACCGGCCGGGTTTGCCGACATCCACATCGATCGGATCGATGATCGGTTCCGGGTCGCGTGGAAGCTCCATCCGGACGCGACATGCAGGTCGACACCGAGCCGGCAGGCACTCCAGCGCGCGTCGCGTTCGATGGCAGCCGCCGCCCGGGCGCCCGAGGTACGACGTGCACTGAAGGAACTTCCGGTAGCCGTCACCATCCACCTGGTCCCGGAAGGCCGCTCCTTCGCGTTGCGCGAGGGAATCTTCCGCCTCGGCGGAACCGAGGCCAGCATCGCGGTCGGTGTGCACATGGCATGCGACGACATCGAATCCGCACCGGCCAGGGGTGCACTGGCAGTGGCGCACGAACTCACGCACGTGAAACTCCATCGCCGCGACCTGCACCTGGTCAACAACGAGGCGCTCGCGTACACCGCGCAGGCCTGCAGCTGGCTCGACTCCGCGGGGCGCATTCCTTCGACGCTGGAGGTCGCGCACGTCCTGCCACCCATCCTGCTCGATCTCTTCACCCAGGACACGCCGAGAGAATTTCTCGGACTTCGTTTCCGCAATGAAACGCGCACAAGCCTCCGGGGCGGCGTCCTCGCACAGCTCAACCTCGGCCTCTTCCTGGGGACGGAACCGGTCGAGTCGGAAGCAGATCCGAGGTTTGCTTCCATCCGCGGCTACTGCGCCTGCGTCGAAGCACGGGCACCCGACTTCATGGACAGCAAACCCGGCGAACTCTGGCGCGACTCCAACGGCGCCACGTGCGGCGTCAGCGCGCCAGCAACCGCTCCGCGTAACGGGCGATGACGTCGACCTCCAGGTTGACCGGGTCGCCGGGCGCCGTGGCGCCGAACGCCGTGTGCGCGACGGTATGCGGGACCAGCGCGACCTCGAAGGCACCGTCGCCGCCGCCGGCGTCCGCGGCGGCGTCCTCGACCGCGTTGACCGTCAGGCTGACCCCGTCGACGCAGATCGAGCCCTTGGTGGCGAGGTAGCGCATCAGCCGCGCGGGCGCCGCGAAGCGCCAGCGTTGCGCGCGCGCGTCGCCGGTGACCGACAGCACGCGGCCGACGCCGTCCACGTGGCCGCTCACCAGGTGCCCGCCGAGGCGCGCGTCGGCGCGAAGCGCGCGCTCCAGGTTCACCGCGCGTCCGAGCTCGAGTTCCCCGAGCGTCGTCAGCGCGAGCGTTTCGTTGGAGGCGTCCGCCTCGAACCCGCCGTCGTCGAAGGCGACCACCGTCAGGCACGTGCCGTTGACGGCGATGCTCTCCCCCAGCGCCACGGCCGCGCCGTCGCCCCAGGGCAACGTGCCGATCGCGATGCGCAGGCGCGCGTCGCCGCCGCGCGCGTCGCGACCGGCCAGCGTGCCGACGCCCTCCACCAGCCCGGTGAACATCAGGCCGTCCCCTTACTGCGGGCATGGACGAACAGTGGCCAACGCACGTCGACCGGCACCGCGGCGTCGGGCCACGCGGCTTCGAACGTGGCGCGGTGCGCCTCGACCGGATCGTGGCCGGTGGCGTCCCGGCAGCGCCGGGAGGCCGAATAGCTGGCGAAGTAGCGCAGCAGGCGCGACAGCGGCCAGCGTGCGGTCATCGCGAACGCCGGCGCGTCCACCCGCTCGAACGGCCAGGCGAAACCCGCGTACGCCGCGTCGACCAACGCGCGTTCGGCGGGCCAGTGCGCCCGGATGTCGCGCTGGAACGCATCGTTCGCCGCGCGCAGCGACGCCGACACGACGACATCCCCGTAGCCCCAGGCCACCAGAACGCCGCCGGGGCGCAGCACGCGATCGCATCCGGCGAAGTACGCGTCGCGGTCGAACCAGTGCAGCGCCTGTGCGACGCAGGCGACGTCCGCGCTCCCGTCGGCCAGGCTGCAGGCCTCGGCGCGTTCGACCACGAACCGGACGTTGGACGGCCCACGGGCCTGCGCCACCTGGGCGACGCTCGGGTCGGTCGCGTGCACACGGTCGAAGCGCGTGGCCAGGTCCGCGGTGGCCTGCCCGCTGCCGCAGCCCGCCTCCCAGGCCAGCGCCCTGCCGGGGGCGATCGCGGCGATCCAGTCGAACAGCGCGTCGGGATAGTCCGGCCGGGCGCCGGCGTAGTCCGCCGCGACCGCCGAGAAGTGGTCGGCGAACGCCACGCGCGCGGTCATGGCCTGGCGGGTTCCGGCGGACGCAGCAGCACGCGCAGGTCGTGGCCGAACCGGCGCGTTTCCAGGATGTCGAGTCCCAGGCGCTCGCCCATCGTCGCGATGTCCAGGCCGTCGAACAGGGGCCGGGCCTCCGCGCCGAGCAGCACCGGCGCGACGTAGAGCAGCAACTCGTCGACCAGCCCGCTGGCCAGCAGCGCACCGGCCAGCGTGGCGCCGGTTTCCACCTGCACTTCGTTGATCTGCCGTTCCGCGAGGAGCTTCATCACGGCAAGCAGGTCGAACCCCCCGCGATGGACCGGCACGTGGACGCGCTCTGCAGTGAGGCCGCGAGGGGGCTTCACGTCAGGCGCATGGACGTACAGGGTGGGCGCGTCGCCCTCGCGCACCTTGCCGCGCGAGACCGTCGCCAGGCCCGGGTCCAGCACCACGCGCAGCGGCGGGACGAACGGCGTGTCGTCCCCGAGGCGGACCGTCAGCGACGGGTCGTCCGCCAGCACGGTGCCCGCGCCGGTGAGGATCGCGCCCGACCGTGCACGCCAGCGCTGGACGTCGGCACGCGACGCCTCGCCGCTGATCCACTTGGAGTCGCCGTCGGCGAGCGCGGACCGCCCGTCGAGGCTGCTCGCGAGCTTCACCCGGACCCACGGCCGGCCACGCACGATGCGGGACACGAATCCCCGGTTGAGCTCGCGCGCCTCGCGCTCGAGCAGGCCCACGTCGACCTGGATACCGGCCTGGCGCAGGACTTCGAGGCCGGCTCCGTCGACCTGGTCGAACGGATCGCGCATCGCCGCCACCACCCGCGCCACGCCGGCGCGCACGAGCGCGTCGGCGCATGGACCGGTGCGGCCGTCGTGCGCGCACGGCTCCAGCGTCACGTAGCAGGTCGCGCCGCGCGCGTCCTTGCCCGCCGCCTTGAGCGCATGCACTTCGGCATGCGGCTCGCCGGCGCGCACGTGCCAGCCCTCGCCGACGATCCGGTCGCCCTGCGCCAGCACGCAACCGACCATCGGGTTCGGCCGCGTGGTGTACGCGCCCTTGTCGGCCAGGCGCAGCGCACGTGCCATCAGCGCGTGGTCGATCGCGCTGAACGCGGGTCCGTCCATCGTCGTCTTCTTCATGGGCGTCGCTTCCCGGTGCGGCCCGCCGGTGCATCCGGATCCAGCAGCGGCAACTGGCCCTCGCCGGCGCTGTCGCTCTCCAGGCGGTCGAGTTCCTCGCGGAAATCCGCCACGTCCTCGAACGCGCGGTAGACCGAGGCGTAGCGGACGTAGCCGACGTGGTCGAGCTTGCGCAGTTCCGACATCACGAACTCGCCGACGCGGCGCGAGGCGACCTCGCGCTCGGCGGTCATGCGCAGCTGATGGACCACCGCGCGCACGGCGGCCTCCACCTCCTCCTCCGAGACCGGCCGCTTGTGCAGCGCGCGATCGAAGCCGTGGCGGAGCTTGCGCGCATCGAACGGCTCGCGCCGTCCGTCGCCCTTGATGATGGCGGGCAGCTTGAGTTCGATCGTCTCCAGCGTGGAGAAGCGCTCGCCGCAGGCGGCGCACTCGCGGCGCCGGCGGATGGTGGCGCCGTCCTCGGACACGCGCGAGTCGATCACCCGGGTGTCGTCGTGCTGGCAGAAGAGGCAGTGCATCAGCGTGCGCGGCTTCCGCCCGCAACCGATGTCGTTCCGAGCGCAGCGAGGAACCTGCTATTGCTCTTCATCCGCGGCGTGCACCGGAAACGCAGGTCCCTCACTGCGTTCGGGACGACAGGGGGGGTGGGGACGACGGGGGTGGCGCGATCGCGGTCAGCCATACACCGGGAACTTGCGGCACTGCGCGGTGACCTTGTCGCGGACCGAGGCGATCACGCCCTCGTCGGCGGGCGCGTCGAGCACGTCGCACATCCAGTTGGCCAGGTCCACGCAGTCCTGCTCGCCGTAGCCGCGGGTGGTGACCGCCGGGGTGCCGATGCGCAGGCCCGAGGTCACGAACGGCTTCTGCGGGTCGTTGGGCACCGCGTTCTTGTTGACGGTGATGTGGGCGCGGCCGAGGGCGGCCTCCGCCTCCTTGCCGGTGACCGCCTTGCCGGCCACTTCCTTGCCGATCATGTCGACCAGCATCAGGTGGTTCCCGGTGCCGCCGGACACGATGCGGTAGCCGCGTTCGATGATCGTGCGGGCCATCGCCTGGGCGTTCTTCACGACCTGCTGCTGGTAGCTCTTGAACCCCGGCTCGAGCGCCTCCTTGAACGCGACGGCCTTCGCGGCGATCACGTGCATGAGCGGCCCGCCCTGGATGCCCGGGAACACGATCGACTGCAGCTTCTTCTGCAGGTCCTCGTCCGGCGCCTTCGCGACGATGATGCCGCCGCGCGGACCGCGCAGGGTCTTGTGCGTGGTGGAGGTGACCACGTGGGCGTGCGGCAGCGGGTTCGGGTAGACACCCGCGGCGATCAGGCCGGCGACGTGCGCCATGTCCACGAACAGGTAGGCGCCGACCTTGTCGGCGATGGCGCGGAAGCGCGCCCAGTCCACCACCTGCGAGTACGCGGAGAAGCCGGCGACGACCATCTTCGGCTTGTGCTCGACGGCGAGGCGCTCGACCTCGTCGTAGTCGATCAGGCCCTGGTCGTTGACGCCGTACTGGGCGGCGTCGAAGAGCTTGCCGGAGATGTTGACCTTGGCGCCGTGGGTCAGGTGGCCGCCGTGGGCCAAGCTCATGCCCAGGATGCGGTCGCCCGGCTGCAGCAGCGACAGGTACACGGCCTGGTTGGCCTGCGAGCCGGAATGGGGCTGGACGTTCGCGTAGTCGGCGCCGAAGAGTTGCTTCACGCGGTCGATGGCCAGCCGCTCCGCGACGTCGACGTACTCGCAGCCGCCGTAGTAGCGCTTGCCCGGGTAGCCCTCGGCGTACTTGTTGGTCAGCACGCTGCCCTGGGCCTCGAGCACCCGCGGGCTGGCGTAGTTCTCGCTGGCGATCAGCTCGACGTGGTCCTCCTGGCGGCGGCGCTCGTCGGCGATCGCCTGGGCCAGTTCGGGGTCGAATCCTTCGATGCGGGCATCGCGCGGGAACATCGCCGCTCCGGGGGCTGGGGAAGGCCATGCAGTGTAGCGGCTCGGCCGTGGCGGCTGCCGGGGCGGAGGTGTGGTGGCTGCGGGCCGGGTGGCTGGCGCCCCCTTGGATCCGCTTCGGAGCGATCGCGCGCGTAGGCGCGCTCCTACAGGGGCAGGCGGGCGTCGTCGAATACCCCCGTAGGAGCGGGCCTACGCCCGCGATGCCCTTCGCGACGTCGCCGCGAACGGGTCCGTGACCGCCCGGGCGGATGCCCGCCCCTGCCCGCGGACGCGCCCACCGGCGCCGTGGCAGCGGCCGGCGGGATCACCGATAATGCGCGCTTCCCGCGATCCAGGCCGGCCCCTGCCCCCACAGGCAGGTCGCTGCCGTCCGCCTGCGAGCCGCGTCGCCCCACGCACCGAGAACGCATCCATGCAGTACATCTACACCATGAACGGCGTGTCCAAGACGGTCCCGCCGAAGCGCCAGATCATCAAGGACATCTCGCTGTCGTTCTTCCCCGGCGCCAAGATCGGCCTGCTGGGCCTGAACGGCTCGGGCAAGTCCACGGTGCTGCGGATCATGGCCGGCGTGGACCAGGACTTCACCGGCGAGGCGCGTCCGCAGGCCGGCATCAAGGTCGGCTACCTGCCGCAGGAGCCGGAGCTCGATCCGGAGCAGACCGTGCGCGAGGCGGTCGAGGAAGGCGTGGGCGACATCCTCAGGGCGCAGCACCGCCTGGACGAGGTGTACGCCGCCTACGCCGAGGAAGGCGCGGACTTTGACGCGCTGGCCAAGGAGCAGGAGCGCCTGGAGGCGATCCTGGCCTCGGGCGACGCGCACCTGCTCGAGCAGCAGCTCGAGGTCGCCGCCGACGCCCTGCGCCTGCCGCCGTGGGACGCGAAGATCGGCCCGCTGTCGGGCGGCGAGAAGCGCCGCGTCGCGCTGTGCCGCCTGCTGCTGTCGAAGCCGGACATGCTGCTGCTCGACGAGCCGACCAACCACCTGGACGCCGAGTCGGTCGAGTGGCTGGAGCAGTTCCTGGCCCGCTTCCCGGGCACCGTGGTGGCCGTCACCCACGACCGCTACTTCCTGGACAACGCCGCCGAGTGGATCCTCGAGCTCGACCGCGGCCGCGGCATCCCCTGGAAGGGCAACTACACCGAGTGGCTGGTGCAGAAGGAGGACCGCCTCAAGCGCGAGGAATCGCAGGAGAAGGCGCGCCAGAAGGCGATCCAGAAGGAGCTCGAGTGGGCGCGGCAGAACGCCAAGGGCGGCCGCTCCAAGGGCAAGGCGCGCCTGGCGCGGCTCGACGAGCTGCAGTCGGTCGACTACCAGCGCCGCAACGAGACCAACGAGATCTTCATCCCGCCGGGCGAGCGCCTGGGCAACTCGGTGGTCGAGTTCCGCAACGTGTCGAAGAAGTTCGGCGACCGGCTGCTGATCGACGACCTCAGCTTCATCGTCCCGCCGGGCGCGATCGTCGGCATCATCGGCCCGAACGGCGCCGGCAAGTCGACCCTGTTCAAGATGATCACCGGGCAGGAGAAGCCGGACTCGGGCGAGATCATCATGGGCCCGACCGTGAACCTGGCCTACGTCGACCAGAGCCGCGAGGCGCTGGAGGGCGACAAGAACGTGTGGGAGGAGGTGTCCGGCGGGCTGGACATCCTCAACATCAACGGCATCGAGATCCAGTCGCGCGCCTACATCGGCCGCTTCAACTTCAAGGGTTCCGACCAGCAGAAGCGCGTGGGTTCGCTCTCGGGCGGCGAGCGCGGCCGCCTGCACATGGCCAAGACCCTGCTCCAGGGCGGCAACGTGCTGCTGCTCGACGAGCCGTCCAACGACCTGGACGTCGAGACGCTGCGCGCGCTCGAGGACGCGCTGCTCGAGTTCCCGGGCAACGCCTTCGTGATCTCGCACGACCGCTGGTTCCTGGACCGCATCGCCACGCACATCCTGGCGTTCGAGGGCGACTCGCACGTGGAGTTCTTCCAGGGCAACTACCGCGAGTACGAGGAAGACAAGAAGCGCCGCCTGGGCGACGAGGCCGCCGGCCCGCACCGCCTGCGGTTCAAGGCGCTGAAGTGACCTCGCGGCGGCCCGGCCACGGCGTCATCCCCGCGAAGGCGGGGATCCATTTTCGCTTCGCCCGGCCCGACGTCGTCATCCCCGCGAAGGCGGGGATCCACTGCGGGGGGCAAGATGGATTCCCGCCTTCGCGGGAATGACGGCAGCGGGGTGGGAATGACGGCACCGGGGTGACGGCAGCGGGGTGGGAATGACGGCACCGGGGCGGGAATGACGGCAGCGGGCTGGGAATGACGGGCGGTTGGAAAGGACGGCCCGGTGGGAATGACGGCCGAGCGGGATGACGGTCAACCGGAGGGAGGTGGCGATGGGCTTCATGCAGGCACTGAGGGCACGCTGGGCGGACGCCGACACGCTGGTCTGCGTCGGGCTGGATCCGGAGCCGGCGAAGTTCCCCGCGCGGTTCGCCGGTGATCCCGATGCGGCGTTCGGTTTCTGCCGCGACATCGTCGACGCGACCGCCGGGTTCGCCTGCGCCTTCAAGCCGCAGATCGCCCACTTCGCGGCGCTCGGCGCCGAGGACGCCCTCGCCCGCCTCATCGCCCACGTGCACGCCGCCCACCCCGGCATCCCCGTGATCCTGGACGCCAAGCGCGGCGACATCGGCAGCACCGCGAAGCACTACGCGGCCGAGGCCTTCGACCGCTACGCCGCGGACGCGGTGACCGCCAACCCGTATCTCGGCCGGGATTCCGTGCAGCCGTTCCTGGACCGCGCCGACCGCGGCGTGGTGATCCTGTGCCGCACGTCCAACCCGGGCGCAGGCGACCTGCAGGACCTGGTGATCGATGGCCGTCCGCTGTACCAGCACGTCGCCCGGAAGGTGGCGGGCGAATGGAACGGGAATGGCAACTGCGCGCTGGTGGTCGGCGCGACCTGGCCGGAACAGTTGCGCGAGGTGCGCGCGATCGTCGGCGACATGCCGCTGCTTGTACCGGGCGTCGGCGCGCAGGGCGGCGACGCCGGGGCGGTGGTGCGCAACGCGCGCACGGCCGAGGGCACCGGCCTGCTGGTGAGTTCCTCGCGCGCGATCCTCTATGCCTCGGGGGGCGAGGATTTCGCCGACGCCGCCGCGGCCGCGGCGCGCGACCTGCGCGACCTGCTCAACCGCCACCGCTGACCGGTTCAGCCAGGTGCAGGACGGATGACCGCGGCATGACAGCCGCGCGCTAGCATCCGCGCGTGCCCGCCATACGGTCGCCCGCATGCACACCCCGCGTTCCGCCCTCCGCACCGCCGTCGCGCTCGGCCTGGTCGGCCTGCTCTCCACCGCCACCGCGCAGGCCGCGGACGGGCGACCGGCCGCGCCCGAGTGGTGGGGCAACGCCAACATCGGTTCGCACCATTTCGGCGACGAATCCGACTACCTGGCGCCCGGCGAGTCGTTCAACGAGTTCAACCCGGGCGTGGGCGTGGAGGCGCAATGGCGGCCGGCGCACGCGGTGGCGGCCGGCTGGTTCCACAACTCGCTCGAGGAAGGCTCGTTCTACGCCGTCTACCAGTTCACCCCGTTCGCGCTCGGGGACCACGTGCGCGTCGGCGCGTTCGGCGGCGTGGTCACCGGCTATCCGGGCTACAACGACGGCGGCATCGCGCCCGCGGGCGGCCTGGTGGCGAAGATCGAATGGACCCGCGTCGGGGCCAACCTGATCCTGCTGCCGCCGCTGGATGACGTCACGCCCGCCACGCTCGGCCTGCAGGTGAAGTTCCGCTTCCGCTAGCGCCGGGCCAGCGCGCGCAGCACCCCGAGCGGGAAGCGCGCCCAGATCATCGCCCCGACCGCGGCACGCAGCCACGCCGGCCGGCGCGCCGCCTCGAAGCGGCGGAAGTAGCGCCACAGGCCGCGGTGCTTGTGCCACTCCACGAAGACCGGCCGGGAGCGCGAGGACACGCCGCGCAGGTGCACCACGCGCACGTCGTTGGCGACCGCGACGGCGGCGCCGGCCTCGCGCGCGCGCCGGCACAGGTCCAGGTCCTCGGCATGCAGGCGGTAGCCGGTGTCGAAGCCATCGATGCGCGCGAACAGCCGCCATGGCATGAGCATCAGCGCGCCCGACACCGCGTCCACCCGCTGCAGGGGAGCGTCGCCGTCGAACGGCACCCCGAGGCGCGTCGCCGCCCAGGGGGCGCGCAGCATCGCGGCGAAGTCCGGGTCTCGGCGCCGCGCCGCGGCGTCGCGCACGCCCGCCTCGTCGACCAGGTCCGCGCCGACCAGCGCGTCGCCGCCGAGCGCCACGGCGTGTTCGCGCAGGCGGACCAGCGAGTCCGCATCGACCAGGCAATCCGGGTTCACGAAGGCGAGCCACGCGGGCGCGTCGTCGCGCAGGTCGGCCGCGCCCTGGTTGCAGGCCACGGCGAAGCCGGGGTTGTCGGGGTTGGCGACGAAGCGCACCCGCGGATCCGCCAGCGCGTGGCGCTGCACGACCGACACGGTGCCGTCGTCGGAGCCGTTGTCGACCACGCGGATCGCGGCAACGCCGCGCGCCGCGCGCAGCCGGTCCAGGCACTCGCCGATCGTCGCCTCGCTCCGGTAGGTCACCACGACCGCGCCGATCGCGTCGCCGGACCCGCTCATGGCACGGCCTCGGCGGCCGGCGCCGGGAGCGCTGCGCCGGAGGCCGCGTCATCGGTGGGGGCGGCTGCCGGCGCCGCGGCGCCGGGAAACAGGTCGGGCTGCGGGCCGGCGGCGTCGCGGGCGGCCAGCCGGCGCGCAAGTTCCTCGCGCAGCGGCCGCAGCGGGTCGTCCATCAGGAACCGGGCCAGGCGCGCGTGCCACGCCGGCCAGCGCGCGGCCAGCGCGTCGAGGTCGCCGTCGAACGGCGCACCCTCGCGTTCGCGCGCGACGAAGGCGGTGTCGCACAGCGCGTTGCGCCAACCCAGGCCCGCCAGGCGCAGCGACAGGTCGACCAGCGCCGCGTACCACGAGCCGAAGCTGTCCACGTCCAGTCCGCCGGCGCGCTGCAGGGCGCGCCCCCGGAGCGCGACCGCGTGGCCCACCGCCGAGGGCAGTTCGGGATGGCGCGGCGGCATCGCCGCGGCGGCCGGCGCGATGTCGGCCAACGGCGGCGCGGGCGCGATGTCACCGATGCGGGGCCACGCGGTCGCCTCGCCGGCGTTGCACCAGGGCGTCGCGGTGCCGATGGCGGGGTCGCGCCGCAGGCAGGCGGCCAGCTGCACCAGCCAGCCGGGCGCCGGCCGCGCGTCGGGCGCCAGCACCACGACGTCGGCATCGCCGCAGGCGGCGAGCAGTTCGTGCAGGTGCGCGCTCTCGCCGACCGGGCGCTGCCGCCGGGTGTAGTGCGCCTGCAACCGGGTGCGCGCCAGCCAGCCGTCGACGATCGCCAGCGCGCGCGGGCCTGCGGCCGCGTCGTCCGCCAGCCACACGCGCGTGCCGCGCGGCGTGCCCGCCTCCAGCGAGGCCAGGCAGGCGTCGAGCGCGTCGTCGTCCGGGCCCAGCGGCAGCAGCACCACCGGCAGGGCATCCGCGGTGGGTGCGGAAGCGGTCACGCGGCGATCAGGGCACCGGCTGGGTGGTCACCCGCATCGGCTCCAGCGCGCGGAACCGGCGGCCGTATTCGTCGGTCAGCTCGCGGGCCTGCTGCGGATCGCGGATGACGCGCGGCGTCAGCAGGATGATCACTTCGCTGCGGTCGGTGCGCGAGGTCTGCGTGCCGAACAGGCCGCCGATCACCGGGATCCGGCTCAGGCCCGGGATGCCGCTCGAGCCACGGGCCACGCCGTCGCTGATCAGGCCGGCCAGCATCACCGTCTCGCCGCTCTGCACGGCGGCCTCGGTCTTCAGGCGCCGGGTGTCGATCGGCACGTTGCAGTTGACGTCGCAGTTCTGCGGCACCGGCCCCGGCGAGCTGACTTCCTGGACCATCTCCAGGAACACCATGCCCTCGCGGGTGACGCGCGGGCGCACCCGCAGGATCACGCCGGTGTCCAGGTACTGCACCTGGGCGACGGTGCCTTCGTTGCCGCCGATCGGGTTGAACGACACCGTCTGCACCGGGATGCTCGTGCCGACGTTGAGTTCGGCCTCGGCGTTGTTGCGCACGACCACCGACGGGGTCTGCAGCAACTGCACGTCGGTGACCTCGTCCAGCGCGCTGATGGTGGCCATCGCGTTGTTGCCCAGGAACGTCCAGGCCAGCCCCGCGTTGCCCGCGCTGCCCTCGATGTCGCCCCAGAAGCCGCGGTTCAGCGCGGCGCCGCGCAGGCTGTCGTCGATCGCGTTCTCGAAGAACCAGTTCACGCCGTAGCGGAGGTCGCCGGCGAGCTTCACCTCGGCGACCTGGGCCTCGATGTGCACCTGCAGCGGCATCACGTCCAGGCGCTCGACGACCTCGCGGATCGACCGCCACGCCTGCGGCGTGGCGCGCACCAGCAGCGTGTTGGTCTCCTCGACCGCGGACACGCCCACGCGGGATCCCTCGACCTCCAGCGCGACGCTGCCGTCGCCCTCCTCGCGCGGGTCCAGCGACATCGTGCTTTCCATCCCGCCGCCCTGCCCGCCGGCGGACATGCCGTCCCCCATCCCGGCGTCGCGGCCGCCGCCGAGCGAGCGGCCTCCGCCACCGCCGCCGAGGCTGCCCGCGGTCAGTCCCGGCATCAGCGAGGGCTCGCCGCGACCGCGGCTCGAACCCTGGTTGCCGCCGAACACCTCCGAAAGCCGCTGGGCGAGATCGCGTGCGCGCACGTACTTGAGCTCGTGAGAGAACAGCTGCGGCTCGCCGCCCGCGTCGGCGATCCGGTCCAGCCACTGCTGGATGTCGTCCAGGTACGCCGGCTGCGGCGTGATCACCAGCACCGCGTTGGCGCCGTCCAGCGGCAGGAAGCGGAACATGCCGGCGACGGGCGAGTTGCTGTCCTCGCCGAACACCTTCTCCAGGTCCGACACCACGTCCGAGGCCTTGCCGGCGACGGGATACACGCCGACCGACATGCCGCTCAGCCAGTCGACGTCGAAGATCTCGATCGTGCGCAGGTAGTTCTGCAGTTCGGCGCGCGTGCCGGCGATGGTGATGAGGTTGCGCGCGGAGTCCGTGGCGACGATGGCGTTCGGCCGCGCGTACGGCTCGAGCACCTTCTTCATCTCCTCGGCGGAGATGTAGCGCAACGGGACCACCCGCGACTCGAAGCCGCGCGCGGCCGACGCCGGCCCGGTGCTCGGCGCCACCGTGCCGGCCAGCGCGACGTCGGACGGCACGATGTTGTAGCGGCCGTCCGAATACACCATGCGCGCGTTGTTCCAGGCGAGCACCATCTCCAGCAGGCTCAGCGCCTGCGCCGGGCTGACGGCCTGCGGCGTGGCCAGGGTCACCGTGCCCTGCACGCCCGGCGCGATCACGTAGTTCTGGCCGAGCATGTCGCCCAGCACCGCCTTCACGACCGCGTGCAGCGCCTCGCCCTCGAAATTCAGCCGCACCGCGCCGCTGGTGCCGCCCAGATCCGGGCGCGGCGCGGCGGCGGCCGCCTGGTTGATCACCTGGCCCGTCCCGCGACGGACCTGTGGTGCCGGGTCGCCGGTCGCCGCGCCCCGTTCGGGCAGGATCTCGGTGGTCGTGGCCCCCGGCGTCGTGCCGGCCTGCGCGCCCGCGGGCGGCGCGGTGCCGATCGCACCGGCGCGCGACACCACCGGCCCGGGCATCGTGGTGCAGGCCGCCAGCAGCAGCGCCAGCGCGAACCCGGCCAGGCCCGCGCGCAGCGGTCGTGGCCCGGTGGGCGCGGCGCCCGGAGCGGCATGGGCCGGCGTCTGGCTCTGGATCCGGGGCGATGTCGTCAGGGGCGATGTCGTCATCGGGTGCACTCTATCGGGTCGGTGGCGACATGGGCGGATCCTCGCGGCCGGCCTCGCCTGTGGGTTTCGCGTTGCCGCCGGACTGCGCCTCGCGCCGCAACTGCTCGCGACGCGCCTCGATGCGTCGGCGGATCGCGTCCATCCGCGCCTGCGCGTCATCGGCGGTGGGGGCCTGGTCGGCCTCCGCGGATTCGACGGTTTGGGGCGCGGCGGTGGGCATCGCGGCGTCCGGCGGCGCGGGCGCGTCCGCGTCGGTCATCACGTCGGCCGATGCCGGCGGCGCCGGCGGTTGCGACGGCGTCGGTGGCGCCCCGCCCACGCCATCCCAGGTGCGCAGGTCGATCGCCTGCTGGCCCTCCGGCCCCTCGAACACGGCGCTGCGCGGATGCACGGCGACCAGGCGCCAGGCGCCGGCGCCTTCCGGCGACTCGCCCACGCGCAGGCGCACGGGCTCGCCGCCACCGGCCGGCTGCAGCACCGCGATCTGCAGCGACGGCGCCTGGATCACGCCGGTCAGGACGTAGTCGAAGGTCTGCGCCTCGGCGCCGGGCTCGCCGGACTGCAGCGAGAACGGCTTCGGACGGCGGTCGGAGGTGAACAGCGGGCGGCTGCCGATCTCGTCGTACTGCGCCAGCGGGCCGAGTCGCGCGGGCGCGGGCGCCACGTCGCGCGGCAGGGGCCGCTGCAGCGAGGGATCGTCCGGCAGCGGCTCGATGCGCCCGCCCATGCCGGCCAGCGCGAGCACCCACGCCACCGCGCCACCACCCGCGAGGGCGGCCAGCAACCAGGTGCGCGGGCCGGCGGCGTCAAGGCGCATCGACCACCCCGCCATCGGACGCCGGCGTCGGCCGCAGGAAGCCGTGCAGCTCGAAGCTTGCGTCCATGCCGCCCTGCCCCCCGCTCGAGCCACCCAGGAAGACCCGCGTCTCGGCGACCAGGTTGAGGTTGTCCACGAACAGGCGCGGGGTCCCGCTCTCCAGCGCGTGCAGCACCGCAGCCAGTTCGGCGTGGCCGCACCGCAGGCGCGCCTGCACGGTCACACGCCGGTAGTCGTCCTCGCGGCCCGCGGCGGGCACGGGTGCGCGGTTGGTGATCGCGCAGGCCGTGTTTCCGGGGCTCGCCTCCTGCACCACCGACTCGAGCCGCTGCACCAGGCTTGCCGTCGCCAGTTCGGCGGTGGGCTCCTCGAGGAAACCCGCGCCCCGCGCCTGCGTGGCACGCACTTCCTGCAGCCGCGTCGCCAGCGCGGGCGCCTGCTGCAATTGCGCGCGCACGCGCAGGTCGCGCTCGCGCAGCGCCTCGATGCGCGCCTGCGCCTCGGCCATCGGCACGGTCCACCACGGGTGCAGGAGCAACAGGTACGCGAGCGCGAGCACGCCGAGCAGCAGCGCGAGTGCCAGCCAGCGGTCGCGGTCAGCGGGCAGCCGCATCGCCGGCCTCCGTGTCCGTGACCGGCGCCGCGCCGGGTGCCGGTGGGGCCACCAGCTGGGCGGTGAGCGTGAAGCGGTCGCGCCCGGTCCGCGGGTCGGGCTGCAGCGCCCCGGTGAGCGCCGGCGAGCGCCACAGGCTGGATGCCTCCAGCCGGCGCACCAGCGCCGAGGCCTCGGCGCTCAGGCCGATGATCAGCAAGCGGTCGTCCTCGACGGAGATCTTTTCCAGGTACGTGCTGTCGGGCAGCCGGCGCGCGAGTTCGTCCAGCACCTCGACCATCGCCGGGCGGGCCGCACGCGCTTGGTCGAGGAAGGCCTGGCCCTCGACGAGCGCCTGCAACTGCTGGCGCTGGATCGCGGCCTGGCGTGCCTGCTGGGCACGCGGCGCCAGCGCCTGTTCGAACGCGTCGGCCGCGTCGCGCCGGTTGTCCAGCACCTGCCACAGGGCGAGCGCGAGGGTGAGCAGCGCGACGCCCGCGAGCGCGAGGTTCCAGCCGCGCCAGGGATCGGCGACGTGCCGGCGTTCGGCCGGTGCCAGCAGGTTCACGCCGACCGGCAGGCCGTCCGCGCCCGCGACGTCGATGCCGGCGAGGCTGCGGTCGAGCGGACCGAGCGCCTGGCGCCCGGCCTGCACGGCGGTCCGCGGCACCGCGACCAGCTCCACCTCGACCTGCGCGTCGCCGCGCCGACCGACCACGCGCGCATCGTAGGCGACCGCCTCGGCGGGGAATGGCGTCTGTCGATCGATCTCGAAGCCCACCACCTCGCGCAGCCGATCGACCGCGGCGGCCGGGAGCACGAGCCGCCGCCGCAGCGCGTCGGCCGCGGGCAGCACCAGCCAGCGCGGCAGGTCGGCGAGCGCCGGGGACAGCAGGTGCGCGAACGGATCGGCCGTGGCCGCGTCGGCCGGGAGGGCGTCCGGCCACGGCGACGCGGGCAGCGGCACCTGGCCGAGGTCGCGCAGGTCGGCGTCCTCCTGCAGGCGGAGCCGCACTTCCGCGATCCCGTCCGCGCCGGTCGCCGGCGCGAGCAGCAACCGCCCGCGCTCGAGGCCGAACAGGATCCGCCAGCGACGCGGCAGCCACGCGGCGAGCGCACGGCCCCACCACGAGAGGAAACCGCCCCCGCCGGGCGCAACACGGGCACCCACGCGGCCGAGCCTGGCGCGCAGCGACGTCATCGCGACACCACTCCCTCCTCCCACGACAGGGGTGTGTAGACCGAGCCCGGCAGGCCGGTCCCGCCGGCGCGCACCACGACGCGAAGGGTCGAACGTCGACCGTCCTCGAGCTGCGCGCGGCTCTCGATACTATACGTGCCGCTGCCGCCGCCGGAGACCGGGCCCAAGCCCGGCAACATCGGCGGCGGCACGCCGGACGCGGGGTCCCAGCGCGCGCGCAGGCCGGCGACCTGCTCCGGGTCCAGTCCCAGCGCGGCCAGCACCGCGGGCGGCGCATACGCCGCGTCCGGCCGGCCGCGCCCCCCGAAGACGGTGATGTTGGGCACCAGCCGCGCGAACAGGTCCGGCGTCATGCCCAGCACCTGCTCGAGTTCGGCGATGCCCTCTATCGGCGCGTCCTTCGCGCCGTACGGGCGGTCGGCCGCCGCGTACTGCGCGTCCTCCGCGCCGCCGCCCGGCTGGGTCAGCGAATCGGTGTCGCGCCAGTCGACGATCGCCGCGGCCAACCGACCTGCGTCGCCGTCGGGGACATCCAGCACCCGCAGCAGGTTCGCGAGCAGGACCGCGTCGGCGAGGTTGAGGTCGAGCTTGCCGGATTCGTCCACCAGCGACACGTCGACCCGCGCGCCGTCGAACGTCCACGCGTACGGCCGGCCGTCCGGGACCCAGATCCGTTCGGGGTCCTGCGAGGACGCACGCGACACCGCGTACTCGATGCCGGCGCGCGCGGCCTGCGCCGCGGCGACGCCGCCGGCCAGCGTGCGACCCTGGTAGCGCTCGACCTGCGCGGTGAGCGCGAACGCCCCGACCAGCGCCGCCAGCATCGCCAGCAGCCACATCACCAGCAGCAGCGCCGCGCCGCGCGCCCGGGCCGTCGCCCCGCTCAACGCAGCCCGCCCGGCATGCCGCCGATCCCGCCTGCCCCGGCCAGCGGCAGCGCGATGACCATCGGCGGCCACTCGCGGCCCTCGCCATCCCGCACGGTGACCTCCACCTGCAGCGGCAGCTGCTCGGGAAGCATCCATTCGCCCGCCCATTCCCCCAGGCGCCCCTGGTCGTCCAGGGTGCGATAGCGGAAACGGACCGCGGCCAGGTCGTCGGCCAGCACCTCCGGCGGCCGCGGGTCCGGGGCCAGGGGCGCGTCGCCCGGGGGCGCGAGCACCTGCAGCGCCAGCAGCAGGCGCCGCGCGCCCTCGTCGCCTTCGATGGTGAGCGTGTGCACGTACGGGCCGCCATGGCCGAGGTAGTCCGGCAGGTCGGCGACGAAGGTCATGTGGTCGGGTCCGCCCGTGAAGCGGATCGGCAGCCCGCTGTCCTCGTCCACGGCGAAGGCCTGGGTGCGCGCGCCACCGATGCGCGAGCGCAGGAAGCCGGACACCGCGCGCATGCGTTCGGCGCGGGTGGCCTGCGCCTCGCCGCGCATCGCCACGCCGGTGGCCGCGCGCAGCGTCGCGAAGGCCAGCGCGAGCGCCGTGGCCAGTAGCACGGTGGCGAGGAGGATCTCGACCAGGGTGAAGCCGCCGGCGGTGCGGCGCGCGTTCATGGCAGCCGCACCGGCGCCGTCGGATCGGGCTGCACGAAACGCAGCGAACGCAGCGAGACCCGCTCGTCCGCGCCTTCGCCCCAGGCCACCTGCAGGTGCAGTTCCAGCAGCCGCGGGGCGACCGGGTCGAGCGGCCGGGCGGCGGCGGGCGGCAGGTCGGGGTCGGCCCACTCGGCCACCTCCATGCGCCAGCGGTAGCGGCCGTCCTCCAGTTCGCCTTCGCGTGTCCCCGGCGCCAGTGCCTCGCCCACGCCGGCCTGGTCGAGCAGCGATTGCGCATGCAGGGCCGCGCGCCCGGCGTCGGCCGACCAGCGGACCTGCCCGGTCGCGCGCGTCAGCGCGCCGAGGATCAGCGCCAGCCCCAGCGCGAGCAGCGCGAAGGCGACGATGACCTCGACCAGGGTGAAGCCCCCCGCGCGCGTGCGCGCCCTCATTCGCCCGCCTCCAACCGGCGCAGCCGGACCTCGCCGGTCATCCAGGCCACGTCGATGTCCCACGCCGCACCGTCGCGCGACACCGTGATGCGCCCGCCGCTGGCGGCACCGTCGGGCCAGAACACGATCGCGCCCACGCCTTCGGCCGGCTGCAGTTCGCGGGCACCGGTGAACGACACCTCGAGCGAATCGGGGATCTCCCCGTCCCGTCCGTTCGGCGCGGTCCACGTGCGCGTGGCCGGGTCGATCGTGAAGCGCTGCGGCTCGCCGGTGGCGATCGCCCTCGTGCGCGTGTAGCGCAGGTTCGAGCCGATGTCCTTGACCGTGGACCGCAACTGCATGCCCGCCATGCCGCCGCTGTACGCGGCGGCGGCGACGAGGCTCAGCGCCGCGATGAGCGCGACGACCAGCAGCATCTCCAGCAGGCTGACGCCGCGCGCGTGGCGTGCCGTCACGACGTCGCTCCCGGGGTCACTCGTAGCGGATGTCCGCGTCGGTGCTGCTGCCGCCCGGCTTGCCGTCCTTGCCCAGGCTCACCAGGTCGAACGGGCCCGACTCGCCCGGCACCGCGTACACGTACGGGTGGTTCCAGGGGTCGCGCAGTTCGGCGTCCTTGGCGTAGGGGCCGAGCCAGCCGGCGGCACCCGGGTCGGTGACCAGCGCGTCGAGCGTGTCCGGCAGCGCGCCGGTGTCCATCTCGTACGACTGCACCTTCTGCGCCAGCGTCTGCACCTGCGACTTGGCGAGGTTGGCCTTGGCGCGGTCGGCGCCGCCGAGCACGCGCGAGCCGACGAAGGTCAGCACCGCGCCGATCAGCACGATGACGATGATGATCTCGATCAGGCTCATGCCGCGCTGCTTGGCGCGCATCGCGCGGCCGGCGCGGATTGGGGAACGTCGGTTGTGCATCATTGGATCCTGTCTGCGGGGGCGAAGGGTTGGGACACGGCCGGCGTCGTCGCGCCGCCACGGTTGCGACCGCGCGGCCACGCCGCGGTTCCCTGCCCGGCGGCGATCATCCGATCGCCCCGGTCAGGTCGTACAGCGGCGTGAGGACGGCCAGGATGACCACGCCCACCAGCGCGGCGAGCAGGATGGTCACCACCGGCACCAGCGCGGCGAGCATCCGGTCCAGCGCCAGCGCGGTCTCGTGCTCGAAGGTGTCGGCGGTGCGCAGGAGCATGGCATCGAGCGCGCCGGACTCCTCGCCGACCTGGATCATCTGCAGCGCCAGCCGCGGGAAGCGCTTGCCGCGCGAGAGCGCCGTGGACAGCGCGACGCCGTTCTTGACCTCCTCGGCGGCGGCCTCCACGTCCGCGGCCAGCGTGCGGTTGGCCATCACGTTGCGGCCGATGCCCAGCGCGGCCATCAGCGGCACGCCGTTGCGCACCAGCGTGCCCAGCGTGCGTGCCAGGCGTGCGGTCTCGAGCTTGGCGATGAGCGGCCCGGCGATCTTCTGCCGCAGCAGCCAGTCGTCCAGCCGCGCGCGCACCGCGGGATCTCGCCGCTTGCGGTCCAGCCACCACGCCGCGAGCGCGGGCACCGCGACCAGCACGATCCAGAAGTCGGCCACGAACTGGCCCAACCCGAGCACCATGCGCGAGAACAGCGGCAGCTCCGCGTCCAGGCTCTCGTACATCGCAGCGAACTGCGGGACGACGTAACCGAGCAGGAACAGCATGCTCAGCCCGACCATCACCAGCAGGATCGCGGGGTAGATCAGCGCGTTCACCACCCGGCCGCGCAGCGCGCGGGAGCGCTCCAGGTACTCCGCCAGCCGCGCCAGCGTCTCGTGCAGGCTGCCGCCCGCCTCGCCCGCGCGAACCATGTTCACGTAAAGCCGCGAGAACGTGCCGTGCTGGCGCTCGAGCGCGGTCGACAGCGACGCGCCGCCGCGCACCGCGTCGCGCACGTCGGCGATGGTGCGCCGCGCGGATTCGTCCTCGGGCAGTTCCAGCAGGATCGTCAGCGCGCGGTCCAGCGGCTGGCCGGCGGACAGCAGCGTCGCCAGCTGCTGGGTGAACTGCACCAGCCTCGCGCCGGCGAACGGGCGGGCCTTGAACAGCGCGCGCCAGGTCGACTCGCCGCCACCCTCGCTGGCCGGGCGCGCCTCCACGGGCAGGTGGCCCTGCTCCTGCAGTCGCTGCGCGACCTCGGCGTCGCTGGCGGCCTCCATCTGCCCGTCGAGCAGCTCGCCGCGCGCGTTCAGCGCCTTGTAGCGGTACAGGGGCATCGATCCTCCGCCGTCACACGCACATACACGTCATTCCGCCACACCCGTCATTCCCGCGCAGGCGGGAATCCACCCACATCCCGCCACTCCGCCACACCCGTCATTCCCGCGCAGGCGGGAATCCATCCCCGCGCCCGTCAGGCAAATCCGCAGGCCGGCCTCACGCGAGAATCGACGGCCACAGATCCTCCCACGCCGGATTCATCGCCTCCACCAGCCGGATCTTCCACGCCCGGTTCCACTTCTTCAGCCGCTTCTCCCGCGTGATGGCCGACGCCATGTCGCCATGCACCTCGAACCACACCAGCCGTGTCACATCGTATTGCGTCGTGAAGCCCGCCACCACGTGCTCGCGGTGCTGCCAGACGCGGGCGACGAGGTTGCTGGTGACGCCGGTGTACAGCGTGCCGCGGGGGCGGCTGGCGAGGACGTAGACGGCGGGATGCCTGTCCATTGTCTGGGCCTCCTTGCCCGGGCGATGGATTCCCGCCTTCGCGGGAATGACGATGAGGTTGACTGGCGGGGTATGGATGGATTCCCGCCTTCGCGGGAATGACGATGAGCTGAGTGGCGGGATTCCCGCCTTCGCGGGAATGACGGTGCGGGTTGGAATGACGGTGTGGGGTGGAATGACGGTCCTGGGTGGAATCGCGGGTGGCGTCAGGCGTCTTCGGTGACGCGCAGGACCTCTTCGATGGTGGTCACGCCGGCCAGGGCCTTGGCAATGCCGTCCTCGTACATGGTGCGCATGCCGCGGTCGCGGGCGATGCGCTCGATCTCGCCCATCCCGGCGTGGCGCATCACCGCGCGACGCAGCTCGTCGTCCATGACCAGGAACTCCATGATCGTGGTGCGGCCAAGGTAGCCGCCCGGCGCCAGTTCCGAGCCCTTCGCGCGGTACAGGAAGATCTCGCCTTCCGGCTGGAAGCGGCGCAGGCCGAACTTCTCGATCTCCTCGGGGCTCGCCGGGTAGCGCTCGGCGTGCGTGGGCTCGAGCCGGCGCACCAGGCGCTGGGCGAGGATGCCGTTGACGGTCGATGTCAGCAGGTAGTCCTCCACCCCCATGTCGAGCATGCGGGTGATGCCGCCGGCGGCGTTGTTGGTGTGCAGCGTGCTGAGCACCAGGTGGCCGGTGAGCGCGGACTGGATCGCGATGCGCGCGGTCTCCAGGTCGCGCATCTCGCCGATCATGATGATGTCCGGGTCCTGGCGGACGATCGAGCGCAGCGCGTTGGCGAAGTCCAGGCCGATCTGCGGCTTGGCCTGGATCTGGTTGATGCCCTCGATCTGGTACTCGACCGGATCCTCGACGGTGATGATCTTGACGTCCGGCGTGTTGAGCCGCGACAGCGCCGTGTACAGCGTCGTGGTCTTGCCCGAGCCGGTCGGACCCGTCACCAGGAGGATGCCGTGCGGCTGCTGCAGCACGTGCTCGAACTGCGGCAGGAATTCGTCGGTGAAGCCGAGGCGGTGGAAGTCGAACACCACCGTCTCGCGGTCGAGCAGGCGCATCACCACCGACTCGCCGTGCGCGGTCGGCACCGTCGACACGCGCAGGTCCAGTTCCTTGCCCTGCACGCGGATCATGATCCGGCCGTCCTGCGGCAGCCGGCGCTCGGCGATGTTGAGCCGCGCCATGATCTTGATGCGGCTGATCACCGCGGCGGTCAGGTTCGCCGGCGGGCTCTCGCCCTCCTCCAGCACGCCGTCGATGCGGTAGCGCACCTTGAGCCGGTTCTCGAACGGCTCGATGTGGATGTCGGAGGCGCGCAGCTCGACCGCGCGCTGGATGACCAGGTTGACCAGGCGGATGACCGGCGCCTCGGACGCGAGGTCGCGCAGGTGCTCGACGTCGTCCAGGTCGCCGCCCTCGCCCTCGGCGGTCTCGACGATCGCGCCCATCGCGCTGCGGCCGGTGCCGTGCCAGCGCTCGACCAGGTCGTCGATCTCCGAACGCAGCGCCACGCTCGCGCGCGGCGCGCGGCCGGTGGCCAGGCGCACGGCGTCGAGCACGTACGGGTCCTGCGGGTCGGCGGCGAGCACGTCGACGTGGTCGGCCCCCTCGCCCACCGCCACCACGTGGAACTGCTTCATGAACTTCGCCGACAGCGCGGCGCCCGCGCCCTCGGGCGGCAGTTCCGGCACGTCCTTGGTGCTCACCAGCGGCAGGTCGAGGACGTCGGCCACGGTCTCGGCGTGGTCGCGCTCTGACACCAGCCCCAGCCTGCCGAGCAGGGTCAGCAGGCTGCCGCCGGTTTCCTCCTGCAGGCGGCGCGCGCGCGCCAGGTCGGGCGCCTTGAGGCGGCCCCGCTCGAGCAGCGCCTCGACGATCCGCGACTCCGCGTCCGTCGGTGCGCCACCCGCGTCCGGTGTCGGATCCATCACCGCATTCATCGCGCCGTCCTCCTGCACCAGCGCACTCTAGCAGCGTGGCGCGGACGCGTGCCGGCCGTCGCGGCGACGGACGGGAGGACGACCCGGGGCCTGTCCGGCATGGAATTTGCGTCATCCATGTCAAGGACAACGGCGTCCCGCCGACGTCCCGACGGGAGGGGGGCGACATGCCGGGGGACGGGGTGCCGACACGGCCGGAGCGACGCCGCGAACGCGAGGAACGCCCCGCCGGCCTGCGCTGGATCGCCCGCGCGCGCAGCCTGGTCGCCGTCCTGGACCTGATGCCCAATGCATTGCTGCTGCTGGAGCCGGATGCACGGTGCCGGATCTGGCACGCCAACGTGGCCGCGCAACGCCGGCTCCAGGCCGGGTACGGCCTGCGCGTGGTCGACGACAGGTTGGTCGTCGACGGGCCCGGGCTGGATGCGCGCCTGCAGCAGCTCGCCCGCGCCTGCACGCGGCCGGGCACCGGCGCGTCGCTGGACCTGCCGGTGCCCTGCGTGGCGGGCACGCCCCTGCGCCTGCGCCTGGAGGCGCTGGACTTCGGCGCCAGCGCGGACCTGCCCGTGCAGCGCCTCGTGCTGGCCGAAGTCCTCGGCGGCGGCCTCGACACCGAGGCGGTCGCGGCGCTGTGCCGGGCGCACGGACTGACGCGCAAGGAAGCCGAGGCCGCGCTGATGCTGCATGCCACCGGCTCGGTCGCGGGCATCGCCGCGCAGTCGGGCCGGTCGGTGCACACGGTGCGCACGCAGCTCAAGGCGGCGATGGCCAAGACCGGCACGCACAGCCAGGCGGCGCTCGTCGCGCTGGTCGGCGCCCGCCTGCGGGGCGGTTCGCTACCGCCCGTCGCCCCTACACCACGTGGGCGATGAAGCCCGGCCGCACCGCGCCCTAGCGTCACCGCTCGCAACGATCCTTTGGGGGGATCCCATGTACACCCGAACGAACGCGCGGCCGCGCCGCGCGGCCGTCGTCGTCGGCCTGTTGCTGGCCGCCCTCTCGCTGCCCGGCCTGGCGCAGCAGGCCTGCAACGGCAACCCGATGGCCCGGATCAATCCCGCGCAGCAGACCAACGTGGCGGAGACGACCGGCGGCCTGCCGACCGTCGTGACGCTGAACGGCACGGGCTCCACGCCGAACCAGGCGAGCTTCGCCTGGATCCAGTTGTCCGGCCCCGCCGTCACGCTGAGCAGCGCGACGGCAGCGGCGCCCACCTTCAGCGCACCGGCCGTCGGCCCGCTCGGCGCGACGCTGCAGTTCCGCTTGACGCTGACCTGCGGCACCCGGACTGACACGGCGCTGGCCAGCGTCACCATCACCGACGTCGCCACCAACGCCGCGCCGACCGCGGTCGCGCTGGCCACGCCCGGCGCGGTCGACGAGGGCGACCTGGTGACCCTGGACGGCACCGGGTCGTATGACATCGACAATTCACCGCCCACCTCCGGCCTCACGTATGCGTGGGAGCAGCTCGGCGCCGATGGCCTGCCGGCCAGCGGCGGCGTGGCGCTGTCGCCCGGCGCGACCAGCGCCGTCGCGACGTTCACCGCGCCCAACAATGCCGGCTCCACCGGCGGCAGCACGCTGCGCTTCCGCCTCACCGTCCGCGACGCCGCGGGGCTGGCGGGCACGGCGGAAACCCAGGTCACCGTGCGCTGGGTCAACGATCCGCCGGTGGCCTCCCTGTCGTGCCCCGAAGTGGTCGACGAGGGTGACGCGGTGCTGCTCGACGGCAGCGGGTCGTCCGACAGCGACGACGGCATCGCGAGCTTCGCCTGGGCCCAGGACACGGGCCTGCCGGCCGTCGACCTCGGCGCGCCGGAACCGCTCGACGACCAGGCCGGCTTCATCGCGCCGTCGCTCGGCTACAACCAGCTCGGCTCGATCCAGTTCTCGCTGACCGTGACCGACGCGACCGGCGACTTCGACCGCGCCACCTGCAGCGTCTTCATCCGCGACGTCACCGCGCCGGTCCTGGTGCTGCCGGCACCGATGACGGTCGAGGCGACGAGCGCCGCCGGCGCCGTCGCGACGTTCACCGCGCACGCGCAGGACGCCGTCGAGGACGAATCGCCCTACGCCCTTCCGGAATCGGCGTGCGCCCCGCCCTCGGGCAGCACGTTCCCGCTCGGCGCGGGCCCGTCGCTGGCGACCGACGTCGAATGCTCGGCCGCCGACGGCAACGGCAACACCGCGACGGACCGCTTCGCGGTGACCGTGCGCGACTCGACGCCGCCGTCGATCGACGTCCCCGGCTCGTACGCGATCGAGGCCGCGGGCCCGGGCGGGTCGATCGCCAACTACGGCGCCATCGCCACCAGCGACGCGGTCGACGGCGCGGGCACCGCGGACTGCACCCCGGCCACCGGCACGCTGTTCCCGGTCGGGACCACGCCGGTCGAATGCTCGGCGGTCGATGCGCGCGGCAATGCCGCGTCCGCCGGATTCCCGGTGGTGGTGCACGACCTGACGCCGCCGGTGTTCGACGCGGTCGCCGACGTCACCTACGAGGCGACCTCGGCGGCCGGCGCGCTCGCGAACTATCCCGTGCCGGGCGCGACCGACCTGGTCGACGGCCCGGTCGCGGTGACCTGCCTGCCCGCGCCGGGCGGCGTCTTCCCGCTCGGCACCACGCCCGTCGCCTGCAGCGCGACCGATGGCAGCGGCAACACGGCGCAGGCCGGCTTCGACGTGGTCGTCCGGGACACCACGCCGCCGACGCTGACGCTGCCGGCCTCGGTCACCGCGGAAGCGACGTCCGCGGCGGGCGCGATCGTCACCTTCCCGTCGAGCGCGCTCGACCTGGTGGACGGCGCCCTGCCGGTCACCTGCGTGCCCGCGTCGGGCGACGTGTTCCCGCTCGGCGCCACCCAGGCGTCGTGCAGCGCGACCGACACGGCCGGCAACACCGCCAACGGCCAGTTCGAGGTCCAGGTGGTCGACACGACGCCGCCGGTGATCGATCCGCACGCGGACGTGGGGCCCATCGAGGCCACCGGCCCGGGCGGCGCGCAGGTGTTCTACGGCGCGCCCGGCACCAGCGACGCCGTCGACGGCGCCGGCGTGGCGACCTGTGAACCCGCGTCCGGGACGATCTTCGCGATCGGCGCCACGGACGTGGACTGCACCGCCAGCGACGCGGCGGGCAATGCCGCCACGCCGACCCGCTTCCAGGTCACCGTGCACGACACGACCGCGCCGGAAGTCACCCCGCCCGCGAATGTCGGCCCGGTCGAGGCGACCGGTGCGCTCACCACGGTCGCGCACGGCACGGCCACCGCGACCGACGCGGTGGGCGTGGTCGAGCAGGGCAGCGACGCGCCCGCGGCGTTCCCCGTCGGCACCACGACCATCACCTGGTTCGCGCGCGACGCCGCGGGCAACACCGGGCAGGCCACGAGCACCGTGACCGTGGTGGACACCACGCCGCCGGTGATCGACCCGATGGCCGACATCCTCGGCGTCGAGGCGACCGGTCCGCAGGGCGCGGTCGTCAGCTACGCCAATCCGGCGACGACCGACCTGGTCGACGGCGCCGGCACCGCGAGCTGCACGCCGGCGTCGGGCAGCACGTTCGCGCTGGGCACGACCCCGGTGTCGTGCACCGCGAGCGACACGCGCGGCAATGCGGCCGAACCCGTCACCTTCCAGGTCGGGGTGGTCGACACGACGGCCCCGGTGGTGACGCCGCCTTCGAACGTGGTGCGCGAGGCGACCGGCCCGCTCACGGCCGTCGCCCTCGGGTCCGCGGGCGCCAGCGACGCGGTCGGCGTCACCTCGACCTGGAACGATGCCCCCGCGGGCTATCCGCTCGGCACCACCACGGTCACGTGGTACGCCAGGGACGCGGCCGGCAACACGGGTTCGGCCACCAGCACCGTCACCATCGTCGACACCACGCCGCCCGCCTTCGCCCCGTACGCGGACGTGGAGGCGACGGCCACGGCCGGCTCGCAGGCGGCGGTGCACTTCGCGCTGCCGACGGCGGTGGACCTGGTCGACGGACCGGTCGCGGTGAGCTGCTCGCATGCGTCCGGCGCGATGTTCCCGGCCGGCACGACGACGGTGACCTGCACCGCGCGCGATGGCCGCTCGCCGGCGAACCAGTCGTCGATGAGCTTCCGGGTCTTCGTCAACTACGCCTGGACGGGCTTCTTCCGGCCCATCGACAACCCGCCGGTGGTGAACACGGTCAAGGCGGGCAGCGCGGTGCCGGTGAAGTTCAGCTTGGGCGGCGACCAGGGGCTGGCGATCTTCGAGGCGGGCTACCCGCGCTCGGGCACGATCAACTGCACCGCGGCGAACCAGGACGAGGTCACCGAAACGGTGACCGCGGGCCAGAGCAGCCTGTCCTACGACGCGGACGCCGGGCAGTACATCTACGTCTGGAAGACCGAGAAGTCGTGGCGCGGCTGCCGGGCACTGCAGGTGAAACTGCGCGACGGCCGCAGCTACTACGCGACGTTCCAGTTCCGCTGACGCGACGACTCACCCTCGGGATCGGACCCGGCCCGCGAGGGCCGGGTTTTTTTTGGGCCGGCCGGACCGCACGGGCAGCGGCAAAAAAAAACGCGCACCTGGCGGTGCGCGTTCCGGAGATCGAGATGTCCCATGTTCCTTTCCGCGCATGCGCGGTCCGGCCGTCCCTCTCCCCTTCCTCGACCCCCCGATCGAGGCCGACGTCCTTGTCGGCAGAGGCGAGCATCCGCGCTTGCGGCGTCATTGGAAACCCCTATGGCGCGGCCGGATGTCGACATCCGGGAGCAGTTCAGGTCCCTGACAGGCTGGAAACGGCGTGGTTCACCGCCATCTTCACGCTTCGCTACCACTTGTAGACAGAGTGGCGCTAATATCCGCCACGTCGTGTCATCCGGTAACACCGGGGGATTCCCATGCAGTCAGCCAACCCCGCCGCGTCCGCGCAGCGCATCCGCCAGGCACGCCGGCACGCCGGCCTGTCGCAGGCCCAGCTCGCCGCCGAGGTCGGCGTGCACCGCAGCGCGGTCAGCCACTGGGAGACGCCGGATGGCCGGCAGCCCAGCGCGGCGAACCTGCGCGGCGTCGTGCTCGCCACCGGCGTGGCCTTCGAATGGCTGGCGACCGGACGGGGCGAGATGCTGCCGTCCGCCGAAACGCTGATGGCATCGGTCGCCGCGGTCGACGCGGAACTGGTCGACGACCCGCGGGAGCGTCGCCTGCTCGATGCCTTCCGCCACATGCCGGTGCGCGCCCGCGTGCCGTTGCTGGAGCTGGCCGAGCAGCTTGCCGCGCAGCGGCGCCCGCGCCGCCTGGTCCCGCCCGGCGACGCCTGAGCGGCCGACAGGCGGGCCGTGGCCGGCGCGGTCGGCTAGGCTAGCGGGCGCGCCGCCCCTAAGACGTCCCCGTGTCCGTCCTCGCCTGCTTCTGCACCTGCCCCGACACCGCCTCGGCCGACGCCATCGCGCGCGCGCTGGTCGAGGAGCGCCTGGCCGCCTGCGTCAACCAGCTGCCGGGCCTGCGCTCGGTCTATCGCTGGGAAGGCCGCGTCGAGTGCGACGACGAGGTCCTGCTGGTGGCGAAGACCACGAGCGACCGGCTCGAGGCGCTCACCGCGCGGGTGCAGGCGCTGCATCCATATGAACTGCCCGAGGTCATCGCGGTCGAAGTCGCCGGCGGCCTGGCGGCCTACCTCGACTGGGTCGCCGAGCAGACCCGCGAACCCTGAGACCCATGGATCTTCGAACGCCCCCCTGTAGGAGCGCGCCTACGCGCGCGAAGGCCCTGCCCGGCGCACCGTCGGCACCGACGCCGTCATCCCCGCGAACGCGGAGATCCCTCCTCGGAGGCGCCGGATGGAATCGCGCGCGTAGGCGCGCTCCTACGGCGGCCATGGCGTTGTTGGCGGTGCTGGCGTCGTTCGGCGCGCGGGCGGTGGATCCGGACGACCTGCTGCCGGTCGACGCGGCCTTCCCGCTCACGGCGGTGGCGACCGGCCCGGACCGCATCGAGGTGCGCTGGGGCATCGCCGACGGCTACTACCTGTACCGACACCGGATGTCGGCCGCGCCCACCACGGACGCGTTCTCCGCCGACGGCGACCTGGCGCTGCCGGCCGGCAAGCGCTATACCGACGAATTCTTCGGCGAGGTCGAGACCTACCGCGGCGGCGTCACCGGCGTGCTCGAGGGCGCGCGGCGCGCGGGGGCGGACACCGTCACGCTCGACGTGAGGTTCCAGGGCTGCGCCGACATCGGCGTGTGCTATCCGCCGCAGCGCCGGACGGTGCGCGTCGCGCTGGCCGACGCCGCCACCGGCGGCATGGACCCCGCGCCCGCGGCCGGCGGGCTGCTCGCGCTGCCGGGCACGGGCGGCACCGGCGGCCTGCTCGGTGGCAGCGACGAGCCCCTGCCGCCGGAGCAGGCCTTCCGCGTGGAGGCGATCGCCGGCGACGGCAACACGCTGCTCGTGCGCATGACGCCGGCGCGCGGCTATTACCTGTATCGCGACAAGACGCGCTTCGACCTCGACGCGGGCGACGGCCTGGCCGCCGCCGCGCCGCAACGCTGGCCCGCCGGCACCGCGCACGAGGACGAATACTTCGGCCGCACCACGGTCTACTTCGACCAGGTCGAGGTGGCGCTGCCGGTCACCCGTACGCATCCGCGCCCGGCCCGCGGCACGCTGACCGTCGGCTTCCAGGGCTGCCAGGCCGACGGCATCTGCTACCCGCCGATGTCGCGCGCGCTCGCAGTGGACCTGCCCGCGGGCACGGTGGCCACGGCGGCGGCGACACCGGGCGACGACTTCACGCCGGCGGCCGCCGCCACGGGCGGTGCGGGCAGTGATCCCGCGCGCCCGGATCCGGCAACGCCGACGACCCCGGCCGCGACACCCGGCACGGGCGACGCAGCGACGGGCGCGGATCCCGCCCCGGACGCGGTGGACGACGCCCTCGCCGAAGACGCGCGCCTGGCCCGGGGCCTCGAGGGCCCGGGCCGCTGGGTCGCGCTGGCCGGGTTCCTCGGCGCGGGCCTGCTGCTGGCGTTCACCCCGTGCGTGCTGCCGATGGTTCCGATCCTGTCGGGGCTGATCGCCGGCGCCTCGTCGGCGCATGGCGGGCGGCTCGGCGCGCGGCGCGCGCTGGCGCTGTCGGCGATCTATGTCTTCGCCAGCGCACTGGTGTTCACCGCCGCGGGCGTGGTCGCCGGGCTGGTCGGCGCGAACCTGCAGGTCGCCTTCCAGGCGCCGTGGGTGATCGTCGCGTTCTCGCTGCTGTTCGTCGCGCTGGCGCTGGCGATGTTCGGCGCGTACGAACTGCAGTTGCCGGCGGGCCTGCGCTCGCGGCTGGGCGCGATGGCCGACCGCCAGCGCGGCGGCTCGTGGGCCGGCGTGGCGGCTATGGGCGCGCTGTCGGCGCTGATCGTGGGGCCGTGCGTCGCGCCGCCGCTGGCGGCGGCCGTGCTCTACATCGGCCAGACGCGCGACCCGGTGTTCGGCGGCATGGCGCTGTTCGCGCTGGCGATCGGCATGGGCCTGCCGCTGCTGGCCTTCGGCGCCGCGGCCGGGCGCGGCCTGCCGACCTCGGGGCCGTGGATGGTCGCGGTGCAGCGCGTGTTCGGCTTCGTGTTCCTGGGCCTGGCGGTGTGGATGCTCTCGCGCCTGCTGCCCGGCCCGTGGACGCTGGCGCTCTACGGCCTGCTGGCGCTCGGTGCCGCGGCATGGACCCTGGGCCTGGCGACCCCGGCGATGGCCGCGCGGCGGCAACTGGCGCTGCGGCTGGCCGGCATGCTGCTGGCGGTGGCCGGGGCGGCGCAGCTGTTCGGCGCGTTCGCGGGCGGCGACGATCCGCTGCGCCCGCTCGCCCGCCTCGGCGGACCGGTCGAGAAGCTCGAGTTCCGCATGATCAAGTCGCCGGAGGACCTCGCCCGGGAGGTCGCCGCCGCGCGCGCCGCCGGCCGGCCGCTGCTGTTCGACTACTACGCGGACTGGTGCGTGAGCTGCAAGGAGATGGACAAGTACACCTTCAGCGAACCGGCGGTGCAGTCCGCGCTGGCCGGCTACGTGCTGCTCAAGGCCGACGTGACCGCCAACGACGCCATCGACCAGGCGCTGATGCGCGAGCACGGGATCATCGGCCCGCCGGCGACGCTGTTCTTCGTCGACGGGCGGGAGCAGCGCGCGCTGCGGCTGATCGGCTTCGAACCGGCGGAGGACTTCCTCGACCGGATCGGCCGCGTCCCGGGCCCGGCCACGGCGGCGGGCGCGGACTGATGCGCGGCACCACCAAGGTCCTGCTGGTGGCGCTGGGCGCCGGCCTGCTGGGCGTCGCGGCGGGGATCGTGTTCCAGCGGCCCGGCGCCGGCCCGCTGTTCTCCACCGAACTCGGCCAGCGGGCGCTTCAGGGAGTGTTGTCCGCCACCGCCCCGCCGGTGCCGGACGGCGTGAACGTCGCCGAACGCGGCGACATCGTGTCGGAATTCTCCCTTCCGAACCTCGAAGGCCAGCCGGTGACGGTGCCGACGGCGTGGACGGGACGGCCGGTGCTGGTCAACGTCTGGGCCTCGTGGTGCGGGCCTTGCATCGAGGAAATGCCCGAACTGCAGCGCTTCGCCGGCGAACAGGGGGCGAACGGCGTCCAGGTGGTCGGGATCGCCCTCGACGAGGCGGGCGCGGTCGAGGACTTCCTGGCCCGGGTGCCGGTCGATTACCCCATCCTGCTCGACGCCCCCGGCCCCGCCGATGCGGGCGTGCGCCTCGGCAATCCGAAGGGCGTGCTGCCCTATTCGGTGCTGCTCGGCGCCGATGGCCGCCTGCTCAAACAGCGCGTGGGCCCGTTCGCGCACGGCGAAATCGACGGCTGGGCCACGAACGACTGACCGGCGCCCGCCCGGCGTTTTCAAACACGCGCTTAAATCAGCGGAACGCCCCCGAACGTCGCCGAACCTGAAGGGATCGTCTGGACAGGCCCGCCGCCTTGCCCCAGACTGCCCGTCCCTTCGCGCCGACCCGCCCACGGATGGCCCAGCTGCTGGTCCTGCACGGCCCCAACCTCAACCTGCTCGGCACGCGCGAGCCCGGGGTGTACGGCCGGACGACGCTCGCCGAGATCGACGCGGAGCTGGCCGAACGCGCCCGTGGCGCCGGCCACGCGCTCGAGGCGCTGCAGTCCAACGCCGAGCACGTGCTGGTCGACCGCGTCCAGGCCGCCCGCGAGGACGGCACGGCGTTCCTGCTGCTTAACCCGGCCGCGTTCACCCACACCTCCGTCGCGCTGCGCGACGCGGTCGCGGCGGCCGGGGTGCCCTTCATCGAGGTGCACCTGACCAATCCGCATGCGCGCGAGCCGTTCCGCGCGACCAGCTACTTCAGCGACCTGGCCGTCGGCGTGGTCGCCGGCTTCGGCGCCGACAGCTACCGCTACGCGCTCGACGCGGCGATGGCGCGGCTCGCGGACTGATCCCTTCCCGATTTCCTTCCCGTTTCCGACCCGCCGACCGCGGCGGGCACACACGAAAGAGGCCCACATGGACCTGCGCAAGATCAAGAAGCTGATCGACCTGCTGGAAGAGTCGAACCTCTCGGAGATCGAGATCAAGGAGGGCGAGGAGTCGGTGCGCCTGTCGCGCCACGCCGCGCCGGCGCCCGCGCCGATGCAGGTCGCCTACGCCGAGCCGCCCCGCGCGATGCCGATGGCCTCGCCCGTGCAGGCCTCCACCGGCGGTGCCCGCGACGCGGGCGACGCCCCGCCGGCGTCCGGCGGCGGCCAGGACCTGCCCGACGGCGAGATCGTCCGCGCGCCGATGGTCGGCACCTTCTACGCCTCCCCCGCGCCGGACAAGCCGGCGTTCGTCACCGTCGGCCAGCAGGTCAAGGCCGGCGACACGCTCGGGATCATCGAGGCGATGAAGATGTTCAACCCGATCGAGGCCGAGGTTTCGGGCACCGTGCTCAAGGTGATCGTCGAGAACGGCCAGCCGGTCGAGTTCGACGAGCCGATGTTCGTGATCGGCTGAGGCGGCGCAGATGCTGGACAAGGTCGTCATCGCCAACCGGGGCGAAATCGCGCTGCGCATCCTGCGCGCGTGCCACGCCCTCGGCATCCGCACGGTCGCGGTGCACTCCACCGTCGACCGCAACCTCAAGCACGTGGCCATGGCCGATGAGTCGGTCTGCATCGGGCCCGCGCCGTCGAACCAGAGCTACCTGGACATGGCGTCGATCATCTCGGCGGCCGAGGTCACCGACGCACAGGCCATCCACCCGGGCTACGGCTTCCTGTCGGAGAACGCCGACTTCGCCGAGCGCGTCGAGCAGTCGGGCTTCATCTTCATCGGGCCGAAGGCCGACACCATCCGCATGATGGGCGACAAGGTCGAGGCCATCCGCGCCATGAAGGAGGCCGGCGTGCCGTGCGTCCCCGGCAGCGGCGGCCCGCTCGGGGACGACGCCACCGAGAACGCCCGCATCGCCCGCGAGATCGGTTACCCGGTGATCGTCAAGGCGGCCGGCGGCGGTGGCGGGCGCGGCATGCGCGTGGTGCACACCGAGGCCCACCTGCACAACGCGGTGGCGACCACCAAGACCGAGGCCAAGGCCGCGTTCGGCAACGACCAGGTCTACATGGAGAAGTTCCTGGAGAATCCGCGCCACGTGGAGATCCAGGTCCTGGCCGACGGCCAGGGCAACGCGATCCACCTCGGCGAGCGCGACTGCTCGATGCAGCGCCGCCACCAGAAGGTGGTCGAGGAAGCGCCGGCGCCGGGCATCACGCCCGAGCAGCGCGCGGAGATCGGCAAGGTCTGCACCGAGGCGTGCATCCGCATCGGCTACCGCGGCGCCGGCACCTTCGAGTTCCTCTACGAGGACGGACGCTTCTACTTCATCGAGATGAACACCCGCATCCAGGTGGAGCACCCGGTGACCGAGATGGTCACGGGCATCGACCTGGTGCGCGAGCAGCTGATGATCGCCGCCGGCCAGCCGTTGTCGATCAGGCAGGAGGACGTGGTCATCGAGGGCCACGCCATCGAGTGCCGCATCAACGCCGAGGATCCGGACACCTTCATGCCGAGCCCCGGCCTGATCCGCCACTTCCATGCCGCCGGCGGCCCGGGCGTGCGCGTGGACAGCCACATCTACGAGGGCTACCGCGTGCCGCCGAACTACGACTCGATGATCGGCAAGCTCATCGTGCACGGGCCCGACCGCGCGACCGCGATCGCGCGCATGCGGGTGGCGCTCAACGAGATGGTGGTGGACGGCATCAAGACGAACGTGCCGTTGCAGCAGCGGATCCTGGCGGACGTCGGCTTCCAGCAGGGCGGCCAGAACATCCACTATCTCGAGAAGCGGCTGGCCGAGCGTCGCGAGCGGACGCTCAATATCGGCTGACGGCCCATGGATCCCCGCCTTCGCGGGGATGACGGTCGTGGGTCCCGTCGTAATCCGGAGCGGACCGGGCCGTCATCGTGGCTTCGGCCGCCAGCGTGGCTTTGGCCGCCAGCGTGGCTTCGGCGGCCATCGTGGATTCGTCGGCCATCTTTGAGTCGGACGTCATCGTGAATTCGGTCGTCATCCCCGCGCAGGCGGGGATCCATGTTTCGGCGACACCGGACGCATCGCGCGCGTAGGCGCGCTCCTACGGTTGGCGGGGTGCGCCGCGTCGCGGTGCGGTGATCCCCGCAGGCTCCTTGCCGTCATCCCCGCGCTTTTGCCGTCATCCCCGCGCTTTTGCCGTCACCCCCGCGCTTTCGCCGTCATCCCCGCGCTTTCGCCGTCACCCCCGCGCTTTTGCCGTCATCCCCGCGAAGGCGGGGATCCATGTTTCGGCGACACCCCACGCCATCGCGCGCGTAGGCGCGCTCCTGCGGGTTGGCGCACCGTCCACGTCGCGCGGACAATGCGCCCCTTCGCCCGCCCGGACCGGCCCCATGCCCTTCCTCGAACTTTCCCTGCGTTGCCGGCAGGCCGAACAGCCGCGCTATGAGCGCGCGCTGGAAGACGTCGGGGCCCTCGCGGTCACGCTGCTGGATGCCGACGAAGGCACCACCAACGAGCGCGCGATCCTGGAGCCGGGCGTCGGCGAGACGCCGCTCTGGGAAGGCGTGTCGCTGAGCGCCCTGTTCGACGCCGACAGCGACGCGCTGGTGCTCCTGGCCGCGCTGGAGTCGTTCGATCCCGAGCTGGACTGGCGCGGCGTCGGCTTCCGCCTGGTCGACGACCAGGACTGGACGCGCGCGTGGATGGACCAGTACCGGCCGATGCGCTTCGGCGCACGGACCTGGGTGGTGCCGTCCGGCCAGGCGTTGCCCGACGACGCGGCCGGGGATGGCACGGCGCCCGCCGTGGTCCAGCTCGACCCGGGGCTGGCGTTCGGGTCCGGCACGCACCCGACGACCGCGCTGTGCCTGCGCTGGCTCGACGCGCTGGCCGCCGCCGGCGACCTCGACGGCATCGACGTGCTCGACTACGGCAGCGGCAGCGGCATCCTCGCGCTGGCCGCGCTCAAGCTCGGCGCCGCGCACGCGGACGCGGTCGACAACGACCCGCAGGCGCTGCAGTCCACGCTGGACAACGCCGCGCGCAACGGGCTCGCGGGCCGGGTGGCCGCCTTCCTTCCGGACGACGCGCCGGTGCGCACCTACCCGGTGGTGGTCGCCAACATCCTCGCCGGTGCGCTGGACGCGCTGGCCGGCACGCTGGCCGCGCGCGTCGCGCCCGGCGGGCGCATCGCGCTGTCCGGCATCCTCGCCGGACAGGAGGACGACCTCGTCGACCGCTACGGCGCCTGGTTCGACGCGCTGGCGGTGGAGCGCGACGGCGACTGGATCCGCATCGACGGCGTGCGCGGCGAAGGCGACGCCGGCGCCTGACGCGGCTGGACGCGACCGCGGCGCGCCGTACACTCGACCGCCATGTTCGCCCTGTGCCCGCACTGCCAGTTCCTGGTGACGGTCGACCCGCGCACCGGCCAGCTGCCCCCGGCCTGCCCGGGTTGCGGCAAGCCGGTCGACGACGCCGGCGATGAGGCCAGCGCCACCCCGGACGGACCCGCGCCGCCCACGCCGACGGCGACGCCCGCGGCACCGTCCCCACGCAAGGTGGCGACCCGGAAGCCGGCGGCTGATGCACCGAACACGGCAGCGACGGCGTCGCCCGCAGTGCCCAAGGCCGACACGGCATCGCCCGCCGAGGCACCGGCGCGGCGCGCCAGGACGAAGCCCACCACCCGCTCGCACGCAGCCGATGACGCCGCGCCGATGGACGACGGAAAGTCGGTCGCCGCGACCGCATCGGCGGCGGCCGACGGGACCGCGGCATCGACCACGCAGGCCATCACTGGCGCCACCGACGACGCGGGCGCTGCGAAGACGTCCGCCGAACCAGCGGTGCCCTCCGCGCCCGGAATCGCCGACGGGGACAACAAGGCCCCCGATGCAAGCACCCCGCCCACGCACGACGCGGCGCCAGCCGACGACGTGCCGCCCGGGCGTGCGACTGCGGACGACGCCGTCGCCGCCCTGGTCGGTGGTCCAGTGGCGTCGGTCGACGCAGCGCCCGATGCCGACGAAGCAGATCCTGGTACGACGCCAGTCAGCGAGTCCCTGTCCGAGCCGGAGCCGGAGCACGAACCGGAGCCGGAACCCGAACCCGAACTCGATCTCGCACCGGCACCCGAACCTGCACCGCCACCGGCCGCCCTACCGGGCACGCCGCCCGGCGCGTCCCCCACCCGCCCCGCACGCGCCCTGCCCCGCTTCCTCGACCAGCGCGTCGCGTCCCCCGACGCGCCCGGCCGGCGCGCACGCCTGCTGACGTGGAGCGCCGTCGGCGTCCTGGCGATCGTGCTGGTGGTGCAAGTGCTGCTGGCCGACCGCGCGCGCCTGGCGGCGGATGCCGGCTGGCGGCCGGTGGTCGCCACGCTGTGCGGCGCGTTCGGCTGTTCGCTGCCACCGTGGCGCGAGCCCACCGCGTTCACCATGCTCAGCCGCGACGTGCACGCCAACCCCGCGCGGCCCGGCACGCTGCGCGTGTCGGCCAGCTTCCGCAACGACGCGCGCTGGGCGCAACCTTGGCCGTCGCTGCTGCTGACCCTGTCGGACCTGGACGGACGCACCGCCGGCGCGCGCGTGTTCGCACCGTCCGAGTACGTGGGCGAGGACGCGCCCGGGCTGCTCGCGCCGGGCCAGTCGGCGAACGTCACCCTGGACGTCATCGAACCCGCGCCCGGCATCGTCGCATTCACCTTCGATTTCCGATGAGCGCACCGCAGTCCGGGGCCGGTCGGCTGGCACCCCCCGGCGGCCCGCGCTAGACTCGCTCCCCCGCGACGCCCCGGCGCAATGCCGGCCCACCGCGGGTCGAACGCACAGGGGACGCGCTTGAACGCCGCCGCAGAACGCACCGACGCCTCGTCGCGCACCGCGCGGCCGCCCCTGCGCGACCACGTGGCCAATTCCGTCCGCCGCTACCTGCGCGACCTGGACGGCTGCGGCACCGACGAGCTGTACGCGATCGCCCTGCGCGAGCTCGAGATCCCGCTGTTCGCCGAAGTGCTCAACCACTGCGAAGGCAACCAGAGCCGTGCCGCGGCGATGCTCGGCATCCACCGCGCCACGCTGCGCAAGAAGCTGCGCGAATACGGCATGGGCTGACGGCCCGACGGCCGGCCCCGGGCACCCGCGCCGCTATAATCGCGGCCCGCCCGGACCACCCCCCGTCCCCATGCCACAGAGCCCCGTCGCCGGCGCGCCGGTGAAGCTGCGCCGCGCCCTGCTGTCCGTTTCCGACAAGTCCGGCCTGGTCGAGCTGGCCCGCGCCCTCGACCGCCACGGCGTCGAACTGGTCTCCACCGGCGGCACCGCCCGTGCGCTGCGCGACGCGGGGCTCACGGTGCGCGACGTCAGCGAGCTCACCGGCTTCCCCGAGATGATGGACGGGCGGGTCAAGACCCTGCACCCGGTCGTGCACGGCGGCCTGCTGGGCCGCGCCGGCACGGACGATGCGGTGATGGCCGGACACGGCATCGGCGCGATCGACCTGCTGGTGCTGAACCTGTATCCGTTCGAGCGCGTCGCCTACGCGCCGGACGCGACGATGGCCGACATCGTCGAGAACATCGACATCGGCGGCCCGGCGATGCTGCGCTCGGCGGCGAAGAACTTCGCGCGCGTGGCGGTGGCGACCGATCCGGCGCAGTACGACCCGGTGGTGGCCGAGCTCGACGGTAACGACGGCGCACTTTCCGCGACCACCCGTTTCGCGCTGTCGGTGGCCGCGTTCAACCGCGTGGCGCAGTACGACGCGGCGATCAGCAACGTGCTGTCGTCGATCGTCGATCCGTCGGTGGACGTGCCGGAGCGCCGCGCGTTCTCCGCGCAGGCCAATGGCAGCTTCATCAAGGTCATGGACCTGCGCTACGGCGAGAACCCGCACCAGCAGGCCGCCTTCTACCGCGACCTGTACCCGGCGCCGGGCTCGCTCGCCACCCTGGAGCAGCTGCAGGGCAAGGAGCTGTCGTTCAACAACATCGCCGACGCCGACGCGGCCTGGGAGTGCGTGCGCCAGTTCGACGCGCCGGCCTGCGTGATCGTCAAGCACGCCAACCCGTGCGGCGTGGCGCAGGCGGCCGACGCGGGCGCGGCGTACGAGGCCGCCTACGCGACCGACCCGACGTCGGCCTTCGGCGGCATCCTGGCGTTCAACCGGCCGCTCGACGCGGCGACGGTCAAGACCATCCTCGACCGGCAGTTCGTCGAGGTGCTGATCGCGCCCGACTACGACGCCGCCGCGCTCGAGGTGGCGAAGAAGAAGGCCAACGTGCGCGTGCTGCGCATCGACCTGGCGCCGCCGTCGCCGGGCTTCATCGACGTCAAGCGCGTCAACTCGGGCCTGCTGATGCAGACAGCGGACGACAAGGTCGTGACGCAGGATGAGCTCAAGGTCGTCACCAAGGCCGCGCCGACGCCGGAGCAGCTCGCGGACCTGCTGTTCGCCTGGCGGGTGGCCAAGTTCGTGAAGTCCAACGCGATCGTGTACGCGAAGGACCTGAAGACGGTCGGCATCGGCGCCGGGCAGATGAGCCGCGTGGTGAGCGCGAAGATCGCCGGGTTGAAGGCCGACGAGGCGGGCCTTGTGGTGCCGGGCGCGGTGATGGCGAGCGACGCGTTCTTCCCGTTCCGCGACGGCATCGACGCGGCTGCGAAGGCCGGCATCCGGGCCGTCATCCAGCCGGGCGGCTCGATGCGCGACAGCGAGGTGATCGCCGCCGCCGACGAGCACGGCCTGGCAATGGTGTTCACCGGCATCCGCCACTTCCGCCACTGACCCCGTGGACATCGGCGTCGCGATCAAGCTGGTCGCGGGACTGGCGCTGCTGCTCGGCGGCGCGGAGCTGCTCGTGCATGGCGCGTCGAAACTGGCGCTGCGGCTGGGCATGGCGCCGCTGGTCGTCGGCCTGACCATCGTCGCCTTCGGCACCAGCGCGCCGGAGCTCGCCATCGGCATCGACGCCGCGCTGGGCGGTTCGCCGGACATCGCGCTGGGCAACGTGGTCGGCAGCAACATCGCCAACGTGCTGCTGATCCTGGGCGTGGCCGCGCTTGCACGCCCGCTGGTCGTGCAACGGCAACTGGTCTGGCTGGACGTGCCCGTGATGGTGCTGGTGTCGGCGGTCGTCGTCGCGCTGGCCTACGACAATGCGATCGGCCGGCTCGAGGGCGGCGTGCTGGTGGCACTGGGCATTGCCTACACGTCGCTGCTGCTCTGGCTGGCGCGTCGCCGCGGCGAGGGGCCCGTGGTGGCCGAAGGGCTCCCTGTCACGACCGAAGCGCGCCCCGCCACGCCGCGCGGCATGGCACGCCGCAACCTCGCGCTGGTCGCCATCGGGCTGGCACTGCTCGTGCTCGGCGCGCGCTGGCTGGTGCAGGCGGCCGTGGGCATCGCCGGCGCGCTCGGCGTGGACGACCTGGTGATCGGCCTGACAGTGGTGGCGGTGGGCACGTCGCTGCCCGAGATCGCGACCACGCTCACCGCGGTACGGCGCGGCGAGGGCGACATGGCGGTGGGTAACGTCGTCGGCAGCAACATCTTCAACCTGCTCGTGGTGCTGGGCGCGACCGCGGCGGTGGCGCCCGACGGCGTGGCAGTGAGCGCGGCGGCATTGCGCTTCGACCTGCCGGTGATGACGGCGGTGGCGGTGGCCTGCCTGCCGATCTTCTTCACCGGCCACTGCATCCAGCGGTGGGAAGGCGCACTGTTCCTGGGCTACTACGTCGCCTACACGGCCTACCTGCTGCTCGACGCCGCCGGCCACGACGCCCTGCCCGCCTTCAGCGCGGTGATGATGGCCTTCGTCGTGCCACTGACCGCGATCACCCTTGCCATCGTCACGATCCGCGCCTGGCGCCACCGCCACCCGGCAGGCTGACCGCACCCCGTGCACGCGCCCCAGCCAACGCGCGCGAATTCTTACTGTAGGAGCGCCTCTACAGGCGCGATTCCGCGCGGGTGGGGTTTCGCGGAGAAAGCGATCGCGGTGCGAGCCCCGCTCGTACAAGAGCAGCCGCCCCTGTAGGAGCGCACCTCGGGGCGCGACCCCGCCTCGTCCGGGTTCGCGGGGAACGCCATCGCGGGCGTAGGCCCGCTCCTACAGGGATGGGTGGGATTTCTCCCGGGTCCAGATGGTGTGGTCGATGCCGTCGCCGAGCTCGGGGTAGGCCGCGGCGTCGAACCGTGGTGATACCCCCGACCGCAACTGCGCCTCGTAATCGCGCGTCAGCTTCACCACCACGCCCGACAGCCCCAGCAGCGCGACCAGGTTGATCGTCGCCATCAGTGCCATCGCCGCGTCCGCCGCGCTCCACACCAGCGGCACCTGCGCGTACACGCCCCAGGTGATCACGCCCAGCGCCGCCAGCCGCAGCGCCAGCAGGCCCTTCCGCCCGCCGCCCAGGTACAGCAGGCCGCTCTCGGCATACGAGTAGTTGCCCAGGATCGTGGTGAACGCGAAGAAGAACAGCGCGATCGCCACGAACACCGCGCCCCAGTCGCCGAAGAACACCGTCATCGCGCCCTGCGTCACCACGACGCCATCGGCCTCGCCCACCTCGAGCACGCCCGAGAGCAGGATCACCAGCGCGGTCGCCGTGCAGATCAGCAGCGTGTCGATGAAGACGCCGAGGGACTGCACGAAACCCTGGCTCGCAGGATGGTGCGGCACCGGGGTCGCGGCCGCGGCGACGTTCGGCGCGCTGCCCATGCCGGCCTCGTTCGAGTACAGGCCGCGCTTGACGCCGTTGAGCATCGCCGCGGCGATGCCGCCCGCGAGGCCGCCGGCCGCCGGCTCCAGCCCGAACGCGCTGCGCACCACCAGCGCCAGCGCCGCCGGTACCTCGTTGATGTTCGTCGCCACCACCCACAGCGCCGCCAGCAGGTAGCCGGCCGCCATGAACGGCACCACGATCTCCGCCACCCGCGCCACCGAGCGCAGGCCGCCGAAGATCACGATGGCGGTCATCACCACCAGCCCGATGGCGATCTGCCCCTGGGTGAACCCGAACGCCGCCTGCGCCGAAGCGGAGATTGCGTTCGCATGCACGCTGCTGAAGATCAGCCCGTACGAGAACACCAGGCACACCGAGAACGCCACGCCCATCCAAGGCCTGCGCAGCCCGCGCGCCATGTAGTAGCCGGGGCCGCCGCGGTACTGGCCGCGGTCGTCGCGCACCTTGTACAGCTGCGCCAGCGCGCTCTCGGCATACGCGGTGGCCATGCCCAGCGCCGCCACGCACCACATCCAGAACAGCGCGCCCGGGCCGCCGAGGGTGAGCGCGATGGCGACGCCGGCGAGGTTGCCGGTGCCCACGCGCGAGGCCAGCGAGGTGCACAGCGCCTGGAACGGCGAGATGCCGGCCGAATCACCCTCGGTGCCGCGGCCGATGACCTTGAGCATGTGCGGGAACCGCCGCACCTGCAGCGCGCCGAGGCGCACGGTGAACCACAGGCCGACGGCGAGCAGGCCGTAGACCAGCACGTATTCCCACAGCACGAGGTTGACCAGCCCGATCGGCGGCGCGAGCACCGCCTCGATTCCGCCCAGCACCGAATCCATCGCGTTCCCCGAGTGTCCCGGCCACCGATCCTATCGGACCCGCGGAGGGGAGATGGATCCCCGCCTTCGCGGGGATGACGGTGTATTGGTGGATGGGGGCGCGAAGTGGATCCCCGCCTGCGCGGGGATGACGGTGTGGTGGCGGATGGGGGCGCGAGGTGGATCCCCGCCTGCGCGGGGATGACGGTGTGGTGGCGGATGGGGCGCGAGGTGGATCCACGCCTGCGCGGGGATGACGGGGTGGTGGCGGATGGGGCGCGAGGTGGATCACCGCCCCGCACCGTTATCCCCGCGCAGGCGGGGATCCATTCCCGGCGGCACCGACGGATTCGTGCGCACAGGCGCACCCGACGGGATGGGCGTCGCCGGCATTTAGAATGCCGTCTGGTCCAACACCCGGGTGCGACGCATGAAGGTCCTCGTCATCGGTTCCGGCGGCCGCGAGCACGCGCTGGCCTGGAAGCTCGCCCAGTCGCCGCGCGTGGACGAGGTCCTGGTCGCCCCCGGCAACGCCGGCACGGCGTTCGAGGCCAAGTGCCGCAACGTGCCGGTCAAGGCCGACGACCTGGAGGCCCTGCGCCAGCTGGCCCAGGACGAGAACGTCGACCTCACCGTCGTCGGCCCCGAGGCCCCGCTGGTGGCCGGCGTGGTCGACCTGTTCCGCGCCGCCGGCCTGCGCGTGTTCGGCCCCACCGCCGCGGCCGCCCGGCTGGAAGGCAGCAAGGCCTTCGCCAAGGACTTCCTCGCCCGCCACGGCATTCCCACCGCGCACTACGCGGTGTTCGAGGCCGTGGACGAGGCGCTCGCGCACATCAGGGACAAGGGCGCTCCGATCGTCATCAAGGCCGATGGCCTGGCCGCCGGCAAGGGCGTCGTCGTCGCGATGACCAACGAGGAGGCCGAAGCCGCCGTGCGCGACATGCTGGCCGGCAACGCGTTCGGCGAAGCCGGCGCGCGCGTGGTCATCGAGGAGTTCCTCGAGGGCGAGGAGGCCAGCTTCATCTGCATGGTCGACGGCAGGCACGCGCTGGCGATGGCCAGCAGCCAGGACCACAAGCGCGTGGGCGACGGCGACACCGGGCCCAACACCGGCGGCATGGGCGCGTACTCGCCGGCGCCGGTGGTCACCTCCGGCGTGCACGACCGCATCCTGCGCGAGGTCATCGACCCGACCGTGCGCGGCATGGCGAAGGACGGCGAGCCGTTCACCGGCTTCCTCTACGCGGGCCTGATGATCGATGCCGACGGCGCGCCGAAGGTGATCGAGTTCAACGTGCGCTTCGGCGACCCGGAGACGCAGCCGGTGATGATGCGCCTGCGCTCGGACCTGGTGGACCTGGTCGAGGCCGCCATCGACGGAAAGCTCGACAGCGCCAGCACCGACTGGGACGACCGCGTCGCGCTCGGCGTGGTGATGGCCGCGGAAGGCTACCCGCAGAAGCCGCGCACCGGCGACGTGATCAACGCCATCGACGCCCCGGACGTGGACGACACCAAGGTCTTCCACGCCGGCACCAAGGTGGAAGGCGAACACGCCGTCACCGCCGGCGGCCGCGTGCTGTGCGTGACCGCGCTGGGCGAGACGGTGGCCGAGGCGCAACGGCGCGCGTACGAGGAGGTCTCCGGCATCTCCTGGGCCGGCGAGTTCCATCGCCACGACATCGGCTGGCGGGCGATCGCGCGCGAGCAGGCCGCGTAATCCCAACCCGCCCCTGTCGTCCCGAGCGCAGCGAGGGACCTGCTTTTAGGGAGGGACAAACAGGTCCCTCGCTGCGCTCGGGACGACAGGGTTTTTAGCGGGACGCCGAGCACGCACCCCGCGTTGCCCCCGCCGGCCCAGCCACTACACTCGGAGACCGGACCCGCCCCGCCGGTCCACCGCCCTGCCGACCGACACCGCGCGCCCATGATCCTGACCCTGCCCGACCTCATCACCCCCGACGAACTCGCGCGGTTGAAGCGCCTGGTCGCCGACGTCGAGTTCACCGATGGCGGGTCCACGGCCGGCGAGGCGCTGCAGAAGGCCAAGAACAACCAGCAGATCCCGTGGAACCACCCGGTCATGAAGGACGTGACCAACCTGGTGATGCAGGCGCTGGGGCGCTGCGACGCGTTCATGGGCGCGGCGCAGCCGCGACGGCTGGCGGCGATGCTGGTCAGCCGCTACCGGCCGGGCATGAGCTACGGCATGCACGTGGACGCGCCGATCATGGGCGAGCCCAACCACGTGCGCAGCGACGTCTCGTTCACCCTGTTCCTCAACGAGCCGGACACCTACGAGGGCGGCGAACTGGCGTTCGACGCCGGCGGCGGCGAGACCGCCTTCAAGCTGCCCGCCCGCTCGGCGATCTGCTACTCCACCGGCCAGCTGCACCGCGTGCGCGCGGTCGAATCGGGCGAGCGGCTGGCGGTGGTGGGCTGGGTGCAGAGCCTGGTGCGCGAGCCCGCGATCCGCGAGCTGCTGTTCGACCTGTCGGAGGCGCGCGAGCAGCTCGCGGGCATCGAGGAGGCCGAGCGCGCGCGCGAGCTGATCAACAAGTCCTACTTCAACCTGCTGCGCCGGCACGCGGAGCCGTAGCCGGGGCCACGCCCGCGCACCGCATGCGGGTCATGCCTCCGGCACCAGCGCCTCGGTGGTGATGCGCAGCGTGACCTCGTCGCTGACCGCCGGCACCGCGTAGCCCAGGCCGAAATCGCTGCGCTTCACGGTGGTGGTGGCGTCGAAGCCGATCGCCTCGCGCTTGGCCATCGGGTGCTCGCCGCGGCCGTTGAGCGTGGCATCGAGCACGACCTCGCGGGTGATGCCCTTGATGGTGAGGTCGCCCGTGATGGCCAGGCGGTCCTCGCCCGTCGGGCGCACGCCGGTGCTGCGGAAGGTGATCTCCGGGTACTTCGCGGCGTCGAACAGCTCGGCGCTGCGCAGGTGTTCGTTGAAGGCGTCGAAATGGCCGTCGATGGCAGCGACCGGCAGGGTCACCGTGACCGAGGAGGCCGCGACGTCGTCGGCGTCGTAGACGAGCGTGCCGTCGGCCTCGCCGAAGTGCATGACCGGGTTGGAGAAGCCCAGGTGGGTCCAGCTGGCGACCACGTTGGTGTGGGCCGGGTCGAGCTCGAAGGTGACGGGGGCGGCGAAGGCGGCGGCGCTGGTGGCGGCCAAGGCGACGGCGAGCAGGGTGCGCTTGAGCATGGGGTGGGCCTCGCGGGATGCGGAATGGACGAGGGCCATGTTCGTTGTTTCACGCAGGCGATTAAACCGGTCGCGGAGCCACAGATCGTTCCATTCGTGCGATGCATCGACCAGTTTGCCCAGCGCCAGCGCCCTCCCGCACGGTCTGGCACGTGCGCGCTGCCCGGCATAACATCCGTTATAACCGCCACGGGAGGCCACCCATGAAGCTCAAGATCACCACGATCGGCAATTCCGCCGGCGTCATCCTGCCCAAGGAACTGCTGGCCCGGCTGCGCCTGGGCAAGGGCGACGAACTGTTCGCCGTGGAGACGCCCGACGGCATCCGCCTGACCGCGTACGACCCGGAGCTGGCGGCGCAGATGGAGGTTGCGGAGGACGTCATGCGCCGTCGGCGCACCCTGCTGCACAAGCTGGCGCAGTAGCAATGGTCACCTGGATCTCGCGCGCCCTGGCCCTGGCGATCCACGAGCGGCAATTGGCCGAGCACGGGGGCGGCACCGGCATCCGTGACGACGCCCTCCTCGAGTCGGCGCTGGCCCGCCCGCAGCAGCTGTACACCTACGGCGATCCACCCCCCGACCTCGCCGGCCTCGCGGCAAGCCTGGCATTCGGTTTGGCGCGCAACCATCCGTTCGTCGACGGCAACAAACGCACGGCTGCGGTCGCGTGCGAAACCTTCCTGGTGCTCAACGGTGCGTCGCTGGAGGCGGACGACCTCGCGTTGTATCCGATGTACCACGGCCTTGCCGCCGGCGAGACCAGCGAGGCCGAGTTCGCCGCGTGGCTGCGCGCGCACATCGCGACCACCCACGGCGGCACGGTGAACGAGGCGCCAGCGCAATACGGACGCTGATCCGGCGCCGATTGCAAACGCCCGGGAAAGTGGCAAGATTCCCGGCAGAACAGACCGGGCCCGGCGTGCGAACGCCGGCCCGTTTTCTTTTGCACGGGTCCTTCCTGGAGAACGCCATGGCCACGCCGCCGCCCATCACTATTTCGCACCAGGTCGCCGCGCGGCTGGAAAGCGTGCTGGAGGCCGCCGGCGCCGAGTTCGCCGACGTCAAGGCGCGCCTGGAGGCCGAACTCGCGCGCGCCGACCTGTGCGCCGCGGAAGACATGCCGGGCGACGTGGTGACCATGCATTCGCAGGTGACCTTCACCGACGAGAACTCCGGCGCCACGCACCACGCGCGCCTGGTCTACCCGCGCGAGGCGTCGCAGCGCCCGGGCGACGTCTCCATCCTGTCGCCGGCCGGCGCCGCCCTGCTGGGGCTGTCGATGGGCCAGTCGATCGACTGGCCGCTGCCGGGCGGGCGCATGACGCGCTTCAAGGTCACCGCCGTCGAACCACCGCCACAGGACGGCGCATCCCGCTGACGCGGCGACCCGCGCTCGCTAGCCGCCTTCCTGCTTCGGCTTCAGTTCCTCGGCGAGTTCGTCCAGCTCGGCGATCGCTGCCTCCAGCGCGTCATGGAACTCCCCCTGCCGCGTCATCAGGTCCTCGATCGTCTTCGACTCGCCGAGCTTCTTCAGCTTCCCCTCGTCGAACTTGAGCCACTGCGCGGTGAGCAGCTCGACGTTGTTCTTCGAGTAGTGGCGCATTTCCTTGAGCTGGGTGGCCAGGTCGTTGACGTGGTCCAGCGGGGTCTTGGGGGTGTCGTCGGCCATGGCGGCCTCCTCGGGGGACGGACCGCGCGAGCGTAGGCACGGCCGCGGAAGGCAGGCGTGACGGCCCGCGGCGCCCGCCGATCAGCCGACGTGCACGCCGTGCGGCTCGATGTAGCCGGTCGCGATGCCGGCACCGACCAGCAGGATCAGGGCGACCGAGAGCACGATGCGCCTGGTGAGCGCGTTGACGGTGCGCTTGCTGTCGCCCTTGTCGGCGAGCATGTAGTACAGGCCCGCGAACAGGTTGTAGGCGATCAGGCCGAGGAACCCGAGGATCACCAAGGTCTTCATGAAGCCGCTCCGGAGGGTGTTGCGCCGCGGTCGTCGACCTCGCGCGCCTTGAAGGGAAGGACGATGCATCGGCGCCGGATGACCCAGGCCAACGCCATCGCGCCGAGGAACACCCCGTACGACACCGCGGTCGCCAGCACCTGCGGCCAGATCGCGTCGATGGACGTGTCCGCCGACCGCACACTCCACTGCGTGCTGGCAATCGTGGCCACGCCCGCGACGAGCAGGGCGGCGACATCGAAGATCCAGCGGCCCAGGGTGCGCGGCTGGCGCGGGAACACCCAGTACAGGACCGCGAGGATCGCGTACCAGGGCAGGAACAGGATGAAGGCGAGATTGAGCTGGACGGTCTCGTGCACTGCCGAGCGGACACGGTTTCGGGAGAGGTGCTAGCGTACGGGCCGCAGCACAGTTTTTCGTGGATCAGATTCCGCGTGAAAAACCGGATCAGACGGGTTCGTGCAGGCCGCCGGCCATGAAGCGCTACGAGGCGCTGGCCGCCGACATCGCCGCCTCCATCGCCAACGGCACGCTCAAGCCCGGCGACCGGCTGCCTTCCGTGCGGCAGGCCAGCAGCAGCCGCCACGTCAGCCCGGCCACGGTGTTCGCGGCGTACTACCTCCTGGTCGCCAAGGGGCTGGTCCGGTCGAAGGACCGCTCCGGCTACTACGTGGCCGAAGGCGCCAAGGCCCTGCCGCCCGAACCCGACACGCCATCGCAGCCGGATGGCGAAGCACGGCCGGTGGCCGTCAGCGAACTGGTGCTCGGGATCCTCGAGTCGGCGATGTCGCGGGACGTCGTGCCGCTCGGATCGGCCTTCCCGAGCCCCACCCTGTTCCCGTTCGACCGGCTGGGCCGCACCACGGCCAATGCGGTGCGGCAGATCGACCCCTGGAACACGGTGGACGACCTCGCCCCGGGCAGCCAGGCGCTGCGCCAGCAGATCGCCCTGCGCTACCTGGTCGACGGCGTGCAGGTCGGCCCGGAACAGATCGTGGTCACCAACGGCGCGATGGAGGCGCTCAACCTGTGCCTTGGCGCGGTCTGCAGGCCGGGCGACGCGGTGCTGGTCGAGTCGCCCTGCTTCTATGCCTGCCTGCAGGCGCTGGAACGGCTGGGCCTCCGGGCCGTGGAGGTGCCCACCGATCCGCGCGAGGGCATCGATCTCGACGCGATGGCACTGGCCATCACCCGCCACCGGCCGCGGGCGGCCTGGGTGATGACCAACTTCCAGAACCCGCTTGGCAGCGCGATGCCGGAAGGCAAGAAGCAGGCCCTGGTGGAGCTGGCGGCGCGCCATCGCGTGGCGCTGGTGGAGGACGACGTGTACGGCGAGCTCTACCACGGCCATCGCCGCCCGGTGCCGACCAAGGCTTTCGACACCGAAGGCTGGGTGATGCACTGCAGCTCGTTCTCGAAATGGCTGGCGCCGGGCTACCGCGTGGGCTGGGCAGCCCCCGGGCGGTTCCTCAAGGCGGTGGCCTACCAGAAGCTCACCACCTCGCTCACCACCTCGCTGCCCGCGCAGCTGGGCATCGCGCGCTACCTCGAGCGGGGAAGCCACGAACGTCATCTGCGCGAACTGCGACTCGCGCTGCGCAGGAACCGGGACGAATTCATCGAGGCCATCCGCCAACACTTCCCCGCCGGCAGCCGGGTGAGCCGGCCGGCGGGCGGCTATTTCCTGTGGGTGGAGCTGCCCGACGCGGTCGATGCGCTGGCGCTGCACCGGACCGCGAAGGACGCCCGCATCAGCCTGGCCCCAGGGCCGATGTTCTCGGCATCGCGCGGATTCCAGTCCTGCGTGCGCATCAACTTCGGGCACCCGATGACGACCCGAACCGAAAGCGCACTGCGGACGGTGGGCCGCGCGGCGATGCGACGGGGCCGTTGACACCGGCGAGCCGCCCCGCAGGGAACGCTGCCTACAGGTTGCTGTCCTCCGGCGGCACCACCGTCCCCACCGGCGCCGCGCCAGGCAGGCCCGCGCCGGTCTCCGGGCACGGCACGCCGACGGTGTGGCAGGTCATCGACAGCGACCCGTAGGCGTAGCCGTCGACCGGCACGTCGATGCGCTGGCCGGTGGCCGCGGCGAAGCCGGCGACGTACAGCACCGGGAGGAAGTGCTCCGGCGTGGGCGCGGCCATGGCGTAGTCGGCGTGTTCGACCAGGGACGCGGCGTCGCCCGGGCGGTCGGCCAGCACGGCGCGCGCGTGGTCGTCGAAGCGGTGGGCCCAGTCGAAGCCGTGGTCCGGCTGCTGCCAGTCGATCGCGCGCAGGTTGTGGACCACGTTGCCGCTGGCCATCAGCAGCACGCCGCGCTCGCGCAGCGCGGCCAGGCGCGCGCCGAGTGCGACGTGCCATTCCGGCGGCTTGCGCAGGTCGATCGACAGCTGCACCACCGGCACGTCGGCGTCGGGGAAGGCGTGCAGCAGCACCGACCAGGTGCCGTGGTCCAGGCCCCAGCCGTCATGGTCGGCGCCGACGTGGTCGGGTTTGGCGACCTCGGCCACCTCCTCCGCCAGCTCCGGCAGGCCCGGCGCCGGGTACTGCACGTCGAACAGCGGCCGGGGGAAGCCGAAGAAGTCGTGGATGGTGCGCGGCCGCGCCATCGCCGTGACCGCCAGCGCCGGCACGTACCAGTGCGCCGACACCATCAGGATGGCCCGCGGCCGCGGCACCGCCGCGCCGATCGCCCGCCACGTGTCGGTGTAGCGGTTGCGCTCGAGGGCGTTCATGGGGCTGCCGTGGGCTAGGAAGGCGGCGGGCATGGGAGTGGTCTCAAGCATGTCTCGGTCCTCCACGCGGTGTGGGCACCCAAAGGCTGATGTTTTTCAACGGCGAATTGTTCACGGCGTCGCCGCGCCGAGCAGACTACTCCTCCAGTCCGAATCGCGCCTTCAACGTTTCAACAGTGGAAATCCAAGCCGCCGTAGTCGGCTTTGCGGCCGAGTTCTGATTCCCAAAAAGACCCGTCTCACGGATCGCATTCTTTTCGTCTACCGTCTTAAGCCAGCGAACCGGAACGAAGTACTCCTTCCGCTCCGGCAGTAGGGCATAGCTCGCCAAGAGCTCGCTGATGTTGCCCACATCGAAATAGCGACGCTGGCCTTCGGATGTATCCACCTTGAACTCATCCGCTGGCACCGGTGGCCCAAGGACTTCGCCGACCCCGATGTATCCCGCGCCCGGCCGATTGACCCAGACTCGCCCTCCTGGCTCGAGCAATTTCAGGGTTCGGGAGAACCATTCGCGTCCACCCGCGCTGATGAAGCCAAACTTACGTGCGTCGTCCCAACTCCGGTGCTCCCCGCCGTAGTTCGCGTAGAACTCGCCATTCCACGAAACCTGTGAACGGCGTGCCGTCTGTTCCACGAGTTGCTTGTTGCGAACTTTGACTTGGTAGTCCTCCGCCTCTTTCAGCGGAATGATCTGCTGGAAGTCGAGAAGTAGACGCTGATCCAGTCTGTAAGCCCCGACGCGGAACGCAGTGATATCCAGCCCCTTGCCGTTGAGCCAGAGAATTGAAGACGTCAGTTCGCGTGAGTAATTCTCACAAAAGAGCACGATCCTGACGTCCTGCCCGAACTCGTCCTCCTGGGGCTCACTCCATCCCAGATGCTCGAGAATGCGTCCTCGGGCATCCGCATCCGCATCTCCCAGATGGCTTGCAAAGGTCGAAACTGCCTGGTCGAAAGTCATCGTCGACACCATCGCTGCGTAGCGCACGGCTTGCAGTTCCATGTGGACACCGGTCTCGCCCCGCTTGAGCTCGATGACCACCAGATTCGCCTGCTTGTCCAAACCCAATAGATCGATGCGACGCCGCGAGTCTTCCCACTCCCCGAACTCCTCGGCGGTGACGAGGATGTCTGGAACAAGATCGCAGATGTGCGCCCGAAGCAGGCGCTGAAGATCACGGCGCTCGTGGATCTCTGCCTCAGCCAATGTGCCGCGTTGCATCTGGACCAACGCATTAGTTCCAACCTCAAAGAACGGCATGGGCAATTCCTTTCTGCTGCACTCGCTACGCGAGGCTGATCCTATGCGATTAGTCGCTTCCTAGCTGGAGGGGAGGCGCGCGTGCTGGGCCAGCTAGAGGTTGCTGTCCTCCGGCGGGACCGCGGTGGCAACCGAGGGCCACGCCGGTCAGTTCCTCGTCGGTGCGCGGGCACGGCACGGCAACAGGTGTGGCAGGTCATCGACAACGGGCCGTAGGCGTAGCCATCCACCGGCACGTCGATGCGCTGGCGGGTCGCCGCGGGGAAGCCGGCGACGTACAGCAACGGAAGGAAGTGCTCCGGCGTGGGCCCCGCAGAAGGGGCAAGCAAAACAGGAGTTGATCAACCGGTTGCACAACCTCACACTCCCCCGCGCAGGCCTCCAAATGTCCTCTGCTATCTAGGGCCCAACCCGGTGAATGTTGCTCCTAGTGATTTCGAACGCAGTCATGCTGCCGTTTGCGCGCTCATAGAGCGATTCGAGCTCTATGCCGAAACAAGTTATCTCCAACCTCACTACCAAGAGGCGGAGGTAAGGAAAGACTTCATTGACCCCCTCCTTAAGGCTTTGGGTTGGGATGTCGATCACGAGCGCGAGCACAACCCATACGAGCAGGAAGTCAAAGTCGAACGTGGTGTTCAGATGGCGCGCGCACAGAAGCGGGCCGATTACGCCTTTTATGTTAAACCCAATTTTCGCGACGTCCGCTTCTTCGTTGAGGCAAAAAAACCCAGTGTCGACCTCGATCGCAGCGTAGACGCTCATTTTCAGACCCTACGTTACGGCTACAGCGCAAACACACCCCTAGCGGTTCTTACCGACTTTGAACAAGTGCGTGTCCTCGATTGCAGAAGACGGCCGAACCCAGACTCCGCACTTGACCAAACCTGGAAATCTTGGCACTACACCAGTTTCCGGAACCCACGAATCTTCGCAGAGTTTTACTGGCTGTTCTCGCGCGAGGCGCACACAGACGGTTCCTACGAGCGGCGAGTCGCAGAGCTTCCAAAGCCCAAAGGCGGCGCCAAGCAGAGGGGATTATTCCGAGGGGGCTACCAGCCGGTTGATGAAAGCTTCCTTTCCGAGCTGGAAGAGTTTCGCGTCTTACTGGCCAAGGCATTCAAAACTGCCGACCGGACACTGACCTCGTCCCAGCTGACAGAGATGGTCCAGAGAACTCTCGACAGACTGGTATTCCTGCGCTTTCTTGAAGACAAGCAAATAGAGACCGAGATCCGCGTCGGCGACCTTGGTAAACGCAAGGATGCATGGGCAGATTTTCAAGAAGCCAGTCGCCGTCTCGATTCAATATATAATGGAATCGTATTTAAGAACGCGACAATCCTGGACAACCAGACATTCAAGGTTGATCCAGAGATTTTTGGTGAGGTCTGCGAACGACTTGCGTCCGAGAATTCACCATACAACTTTGACGCAATCCCCATTCACATCTTAGGCTCGATCTACGAGCGATTTCTTGGAAGTGTAATTGTGGCTTCTGAGGACGCCGCCCTCGTTGAAGAGAAGCCCGAAGTGAGGAAAGCTGGAGGTGTCTTCTACACGCCGGAATATATAGTTCGTTACATAGTAGAGCAGACAGTTGGGGAAAAGATCAGAGGAAAGCGACCAGCCGACATCTCCTCCCTCACGTTCGCTGACATCGCTTGCGGTTCCGGCAGCTTCTTACTGGGGATCTTCACTGAGCTCCTCCGATATCATGCCGACTGGTACAACCAACCTGCAAATACAAAACAAGCGAAGAGGGACGGTTGTGTACGCACCGAAGACGAAAGGTGGGCATTATCACTAGCGCAACGACGCGCAATCCTGCAGAACAATGTGTTTGGTGTGGATCTGGATCGCCAGGCGGTGGAGGTCGCGCAGCTGTCCTTGTTCTTGAAGCTGCTGGAGGATGAGCGAGCAACCAGCGCGAGGCAATATCAGCTCGACTACGCTCGCAACAGCAGGCTAAGAAAGCTACTTCCAGACCTAACTGCGAATGTGGTTTGCGGGAATAGCCTGATTGATTGGGATCAGTGCGCAGCCGGGAAGATCAGCACAGACCTTGAGCGCCAGCTCAATCCACTTGACCTAGGCTTAGCCTTTCCTCAGGTGTTCGAAAACGGCGGCTTCGACGCCATTGTTGGCAATCCTCCCTATGTTCGGCCGCACAATGTTGACGCTCACGTCAAAGACTTGCTCTGGCAGGCGTACGAGACTTACACGAAGAAGGCAGATATCTACTGCTGCTTTGTTGAAAGGGCCACGGAACTCCTCCGTTCAGAAGGTCGTCTGAGTTACATCCTTTCCAAGGGCTGGATGCAACTCGACAGCTTCCAGGCCCTGCGTTCCCACTTACTCAACAACTATCAGATCGTTCAACTTGTTTCTCTGCCGTTTCGTGTGTTCCAGGACGCTCAGGTCGATACAGCGATTTTCGTCGCCACGCGTGAGCCCCACGCGCTCCCGCGGGATGAAACAAGGATACAGCTAGTCACCGCCGAGCAGGTCGGCTTGCATGTGGACTTCACGACTACCAACGCGATCCCTCAGCGCGAATTCTCAAGGACTTTCAACAACGTCTTTGATCTGAGCATCACGCCAGAGAGTGCCGCGATAAAGATGAAAGTTGCCCGAGGACCAAAGTTGCGCGAGGTCTTCGATATCTCCTTCGGCATAAAAACTGGGGACGACGAGAAGTTCCTCCATCGAGAAGAAGGCAGGTATCTAGAGGACAAGAAACTGCTGCGGGGCGGCGACGTCTTTCGATATGGTTACGAGCACACGGGGGAGTACGTGCGGTATGCACCCAGCATGATGCGCGCGCATCGATCGACCGCCCGCCCAGGGACCTCGCAGCGATATGAACAACCCAAAGTCCTTGTGAAAGACACAACTACGGACTTTGGAGCCGCACTCGACGTCGACAACCACTACGTAAAAGACGTCCTTGTGGTGGCCTCTAAGACGAAGAATAGTGGCTATTCACTGGAGCTCCTTCTTGCGCTTCTGAATTCGAAGCTCATGCGCTACTTCTACCGCACGACATTTCCAACCTTGCACGTACAGAGCGGCGAGTTGGGAAGCCTACCCCTTCCATTGCTCGACTCTGCTGACAAGCGAGGTCTTGCCGCGAAGATCGCTTACGAGGCTGTTCAACTGTCAAGCACGGTTGCGAAGGCGCGGTGTGCAGAAAGTTCAGCAGATCAGGAGTTCTTCGAGCGCAAGTGCTCTGCCCTCGACCGTCGAATTGACGGCTTGGTGTACGAGCTTTATGAGCTTGATACTGCCGAGTCTGCCGCCATTGAACACTGGAGTGCCGCTTGAGAAATCAGCACTACCCGTGCGTGCAGGCAGCTCTGCAACGATGATGAATGCCCCGGTGCCAAACACTCAACCTCGTTCGGCCGGACGCATTGCGTGGTGACCTAGGCACCGGGGCGGCAGAAATTATGCGCCCCTCGCTGTTGAGCTTCTTGTAGGGAGGCTATCAATGGTGGTGTCAGAATCTTCCTAGATGTTTTTCGATCCATCGCTCGTGTATGCGAACCCATGGCCAGAGGTTTTGTTGCACCGGCCACTTTATCGGTTGATGTCGGCTTTCGCCGGAAAGCAGTTCTGCCCTAGGTTGGGAACGGCTCAAGTTCCGGAAGGACGTCGCCGAACTCATCGTGTACAACTGCCATGAGCTGAAGAATGTCAGTGTCAGCGGTGATCTCAGCTAGGACGATCAGCGTCAGCATGCTGAAAGCATTGGCGTTCTTGAGCAGATCAGCGAGCAGCTGCACGGGGTAGCCGGACTCGCCTCGTTGGAAAGGGTGTATGCCTCCGTGTACATAGGAGTTCAGGCCGTCCGATAGCCGCGCTCGCGCCCTGCCGAGCAGAGCAGCCGCCCCCTTAGGGCCAGAGGCTTCTAAAGCTGTGAGCATTTCTGCGACACCTGGGAGCTTTCTGGCCGCCTGTTGGCTCTCCAGTGTCAATGGGGCCAAGAGCCGCGCCAGGTCGCTCTCTCTGGCTGCGTGCCGCGCCCAGACTGCTCGTAGTAATGCTTCGAATTGGGGGCGCAGGAGTGCAATTGCAGAGGGGGGAACCTGCAACAGCAGAATACGTAGAGATCTGCCGTGATCCAGGGCGAGACCGCATAGTCGAGCCGCGGCGACTGCGGTCGGCTCGTCTGAAATCTCGCAATCCTCCCAGGCAGCGTCCACAACTGCTTCTAGCGATACAGATAGGTCAACCGCTGTGCGGAGCAGCTTCATCTGAGGGGCTGTCATCGTAGATGGGTGGCCAGATCGGTCGACAGTATGTTGGCATCCGATTCAAGGCGGATGTCGTGATAGCCCCGTAGGCGGCGGTATCGCCCCAGCCCGGACGTGCCACGGCGAGGGCATCTCTCGTTGACCCCAGCGAGCTCGGCACGCACCATCGGCTGTTACCGCCTCCTGGGGGGGCAGAATGAGTGCTTGCACGCTATGAAAGTGCATCGAGTTCGATTTGACGGCGCCCTGCTCGAGCGCGGCTTCTGGCTCTACGCGTGGCTTATCAAGCACGGCACTGAGAAGATTGTCTATGTCGGACGGACCGGAGACAGCTCGTCCCAGTTTGCAGCGTCGCCGTTCTCACGTCTGAGTCAGCACCTTGATGTTCGACCAAGTGCGTCGGCCAACATGGTGCTCCGCCAAGTAAGGAAGCGGGCTTGGGAGCCCGCAAAGTGCTCATTTGACCTTGTTGCTTTCGGTCCACTTTTTCCGGAGCAAGCTGATCTGGCCCAGCATCGGTCGGTGAGGGATATTATCGCTCCGCTCGAGACAGAGCTAGCCGAGCTCTTCCGCACGCAGGGCTTTCAAGTTCCCGGAAATCACGGAAAGCGCAGGGCTGCAGATCCAGCGCTGCTCGAGCAAGTGCGCGGGGCGTTTCATCGGGCGTTTGATTAGCGCCTCAGCATTTCGACGACGCCAAGGCCGCTGCGCGCCGTGGTTCAACTCAGATGTCAGCGCTCACAAGGAGGAGCATTTGAAGCCCGACATTTCAGAGTTCTCGTACGGATATGCGGTCACTGAAGAGCTCGTTGCAGCGCATGGAGCCAGGATTGTTGCTGCTCCGACGTTTCCGTCGCTGTATGAAGAAGGGAAATCGGGTGGGGGCTATGACGTGAAGATCCCACTTTGTGGAACACCCGTCTTCTTGCAGTTCAAACTCAGTGACTACCTCAAGCGAAAGAACGCTAAGGAGCATGTTCTGCTTTCCTTGGCGCTCCCGTATTACCGCATGCATCTGCGCCCGCTCAGACACTCTCAGCAGCACCAACTCCTGCTTGATCTGGAGAGTTCCGGGGAATCCGTCTATTACGTGGCCCCGGAATTCCACACCCCCAGGGAACTCAATCGGCACTACCTGGCGCGTAGCGTAGTGGTGAACTCAGCCGCATTCGCGCCGTCGGCGATTGGAGTACTCCCAGATGACAAGGAACACTACGTGGTGTTCGAGAAAGGAGCTTCTCACGGCTGGAGGTGCTCCGACGATCCGAAGCAAGTTGAGCGCACTACCCTGGCCAGTCGATTAAAGGCTCTCCGAGCAAAGGAAAGGAAGTTTGGAGAGGAGGGCTTGATCAAGCTCACTTCGCTCATGGTCGAAGTTATCCGGCAACGAACGGGCATCGCTGGCCTCCCGCGCAGCGCACGAGAGGACGCAGAGGCCATAGCCGAACAGCGGACTCCTCTAGAGTCCGCAGGCTTCCTCGCTAGAACGTTTTTCTCCAGCGAGCTCCTGATCGTGGAGTGAGCGCTAAACATTCGGCGAAGGCGTTACGGCTTCGCCGCGCGATCTGCGTCAGGTGTTTGGGGAGATTCGGCTTCTGGCTGAAACCAGCCATTCCCGCTCTGCTAGCCTTCTCCCGCCTCCGCCCGAGCCGGCCCCATGGACCAGCCGCCCGCCCCACCGGCACGCCAGACGCACTCCCAGTTCCAGCTCCTCGCCCAGCGCCGCTTCGCCCCCTACTTCCTGGTCCAGCTGCTCGGCGCCTTCAACGACAACGTCTTCCGCCAGGCCATCATCGGGCTGCTGGGCGTCATGGTCGTGGCCGGTGCCATGGACGGGTCCACCCGGGGCATCTACACCCAGCTGGCGCCGGCGGTGTTCATCCTGCCGTACTTCCTGTTCTCGGCCACCGCGGGGCAGATCGCCGAGCGGCTGGAGAAGGCGCGGCTGATCCGCATCGTCACGGTGATGGAGATCGCCATCATGTCGGTGGCGGCGGTGGGCTTCTGGCTGCAGGACATGCGGGTGCTGCTGGTGGCGTTGTTCGCCACCGGGCTGCAGAGCGCGCTGTTCGGGCCGGTGAAGTATTCGATCCTGCCCGCGGTGCTGCGCCCCGAGGAGCTGACCGGCGGCAACGGCCTGGTGGAGATGGGCACGTCCATCGCGATCCTGCTGGGCATGCTGTTCGGCGGGCTGATCTTCGCGGTGGCCGGCGAACACGGGCCGCTGGTGGCCGGCGGCACGGTGATCGCGCTGGCGGTGGCGGGCAACGTGGCCAGCCGGTTCATTCCGCCGGTGCCGGCGGCGGCGCCCGGCCTCAAGGTGAGCTGGAACCCGTTCACCGAGTCGCTGCGGGTGTGGCTGCTGACGCGCAAGCAGTTGGCGGTGCGCAACGCGGTGCTGGGTGTGAGCTGGTTCTGGTTCACCGGCACGCTGCTGACCGGCAACCTGCCCGTGTACGCGGAAGCGCACCTGGGCGGCACGCCCACGCTGTACGTGTTCGCGCTGGCGGTGTTCTCGGTGGGCGTGGGCGTGGGCTCGCTGCTGTGCGAGAAGCTGTCGGCGCGCACGGTGGAGATCGGCTTGGTGCCGCTGGGCGCGGCGGGGATGAGTGCGTGCGTGCTGCACCTGGCGGTGGCGCCGGCGGTGGCGGCGACGGGGTTGGGCGTTGGCGGGTTTCTTGATCAGCCCGGTGCGTGGCGGGTGGTGCTGGACCTGGCCGGCATCGGCCTGTTCGCCGGGTTCTTCGTGGTGCCGCTGTTCGCGCTGATCCAGTCGCGCACGCCGCCGGGCGAGCTGTCGCGGGTGATCGCAGGCATGAACATCCAGAACGCGGTGTTCATCGTGCTGGCGGCGGTGGGCGGGGTGGCCTTGCAGCAGTTGCTGGGGTGGTCGATCCCGACGCTGTTCCTGGCGCTGGGCGTGGCCAGCATCCTGGTGGCGGCGTGGATCTTCACCATCGTCCCCGAGTTCGCGATGCGCTTCGTCAGCTGGCTGCTGGTGAAGGCGCTGTACCGGCTGCGCATCCGCGGCATCGAGGAGCACGTGCCGGACGACGGCCCGGCGCTGCTGGTGTGCAACCACGTGAGCTACATGGACGCGCTGATCCTGGCCGGGGCGATCCCGCGGCCGGTGCGGTTCGTCATGTACTACCGGATCTTCAACATCCCGGGGTTGAGCTGGTTGTTCCGGACGGCGCGGGCGATCCCGATCGCGGGGGCGCGGGAGGATCCGGTGTTGATGCAGCGGGCGTTCGACGAGATCCATGCGGCGTTGGCGAACGGGGAGCTGGTGGGGATCTTTCCGGAGGGGGGGCTGACGAAGGATGGCGGGATTGCGCCGTTCAAGTCGGGCGTGGAGAAGATCCTGGCGCGGCGGGCGGTGCCGGTGGTGCCGATGGCGTTGCGGGGGATGTGGGCGAGCATGTGGAGCCGGCGGGATTCGCGGATGCGCAGGGCAAGGTTGCCAAGGCGGTTCCGCGCGCATGTGGAGGTGGTGGCCGAGGCGCCGGTGGATGGGGCGACCGCCACCGCCGATTCGTTGGAAGCCCAGGTGCGCGCGTTGCGGGGCGACGCGGCGTAGGGCAACACTCTTGCGCGGCCATGGATCCCCGCCTTCGCGGGGATGACGGTGTGGTGGTGGATTCCCGCCTGCGCGGGGATGACGGTGTCTTGGTGGATGCCCGCCTGCGCGGGGATGACGGTGTGGTGGTGAATCCCTGCTTGCGCGGGATGACGGTGTGGTGCGCGCTATTGCCTGCGCCGCGCGCCCGTCCGCCCCAACATCGTCATCCCGGCGAAGGCCGGGATCCATGGCTTGCGCGTGCTCGTGCGGTTCGCCGGGTTCGGTTTTCGCGCGCGTAGGCGCGCTCCTACAGGGTTCGTCACCGGATCGGGGGACGCGCCATCCGGGAGCGCGCGGCGCGGTGTGGCGCGTCAGGTGACCCAGCCGGCGATGACGAAGAGGGCGAGGATGGCGAGCCAGAGGACGAGGATGCGCCAGACCAGGCTCATCGCGTCGCGCAGTTCGGGCAGTTCGCCCAGCTGGATCACCAGCGCGCTGGACGCGGGCACGCCGGCTTCGGCGTATTCCTGCGCTTCGTCGGCCAGTTCGCTGCGCACGCTCGCGCGGGCGGCGGCGCCGAGGAAGCCGCGGTCGGTATTGAAGCCGGCGCCGCCGGCCTCGCGCCATGCCTGCAGCACGCTGTCGAAGTTGCCGACCAGGGCCATCGCCAAGGTCATCAGCTGCGCCACCGGCCAGTCGAGCCAGTCCAGCAGCAGGCGCGCGGCATTGGCGGCGCCGGCGGGCAGCGCGCGCGAGGCGCCCTCCTCCGCCGACAGCTGCACCAGCCGGTAGCCGAGCGCGCCCACCGGGCCGAGGATCAGGAACCAGAACAGCACGCCGAACCAGCGGCGCAGCGCGTTGCGGAACACGGCCTCGACCAGGGTGGGGCCGTCCGGCACGCGGCCGTCGTCGGCCAGCGGGGCGTCGCCGTTGGGCCACAGGCGGGCGATGGCGGCGCGGCGGGCTTCGACGTCCTGGGCGTCGACGATGGCTTCCACGTCGAGGTCAAGGTCGCGCGGGCCCCAGGCGTAGAACAGCACCGCGATCGCGAAAAGCAGGCCGACCAGGCCGAGCAGCGGGGCGTCGAGGGCGACCTGGAACAGGCCGACCAGCAGCAGCGGCGGCGCCAGCGCGAACGCGAGGCCCCAACCGGAGCGCCAGGCGCCGGCGTCGCGGCCGAGGCGCGCGTCGAGCCACTTCACCCAGTTCACGTACCAGTCGTACTGGCGCAGCCCGGCCAGCGACGGGGCGACGTGGCCCAGCACGAGGGCGACGACCACGGCGATCAGGGTGACGGCCATTCGCGGCTCCGTTGCGCGGCGGGGGTGCCAACCGGGCCGATTCTAGCGAGTCGTTGGTTCACGTCGACGACACCGCGCGGATCCCCGTAGGAGCGCGCCTACGCGCGCGATGGCAGGCGGGGCGCGAATGGTGACGGGCCATCGCGAAATGGATCCCCGCCTTCGCGGGGATGACGGTGGCGGGACGGATGGGGGCGCGAGGTGGATCCCCGCCTTCGCGGGGATGACGGTGGCGGGACGGATGGGGGCGCGACATGGATCCCCGCCTTCGCGGGGATGACGGTGGCGGGACGGATGGGGGCGCGAGGTGGATCCCCGCCTTCGCGGGGATGACGGTGGCGGGACGGATGGGGGCGCGAGGTGGATCCCCGCCTTCGCGGGGATGACGGTGTGGGGGCGGGTGGGGGCGCGGCGCAGTTCGCCGGCGTAGGCCCGCTCCTACGGTGGGATTGCCCTTCCTTGTAGGAGCGCGCCTACGCGCGCGATGGGTCCGGAGACTGGATGCGTCAGCCGCGAACCTGACCGTCGAGCCAGGATTGGATCAGCCACCTTGCGATCGACAGGGGGGCGGAGAGCACGATCGCGTCGGGGTCGTCGGCGGTGCGCCAGTCGCGGGCGAGGGCGTCGCGCACGGCGTTCGCGTCGAACCAGCGCACGGCCTGGAGCTCGTCGCCCGCCACCGGCACCTGCGGGTCGGCCTCGGCGAGGAAGCCGAGCATCAACGCGCTCGGGAACGGCCACGGCTGCGACGCGAGGTATCGGCAGGCGCGCACGCGCACGCCGGTTTCCTCGTGGACTTCGCGCGCCACCGTCTGCTCGAGGCTCTCGCCCGGTTCGACGAAGCCGGCGATGACCGACCACCGGCCCGCGGGCCACGTGCGCTGGCGGCCCAGCAGCAGCCGGTCGCCATCGCTCACCGCGACGATCACCGCGGGATCGGTGCGCGGATAGTGGTCCAGCCCGCAGCCGCCGCATGTGCCCAGCCAGCCGCCATGCGCGTACACCAGCGCCGCGCCGCATGCGCCGCAATGGCGATGCCGCGCCTGCCAGTGCAGCACCGCGCGCGCCTGCGCGAACACCGTCGCATCGAACGCCGGCCAGTTCGCCGCCGCCGTCCGCAGGTCGACGGGCGCTTCTGGCGCAGCAACGTCAACCACACGGGCGAGCGCGAACCAGCCACGCCCGTCGCGGTCGAGGCCGAGGAAGACTGCTTCCGAGGGCCGCGTCGTCGAATGCGAACGGCCGCGCGGCCACGACGGCATTCCGTCCGCGCCCGCCTGCACGCCGCCCTTCGCATCGAGCAGCACCAGGCCGCTCGCCGGCCACAGGGTGTCCAGCGCATCGCCGTCGTCGCGCAGCGCGTCGGCGCGATCCAGCGCCGCGTCGACGAACGCGTAGTCCGGCGGGCTCGAAGGGAGGTCGGTCGGGCCGGCGCGCATCGCGGCGGGCCCCTGGGTCAGGCGCTGAAGCTGCTGCCGCAGCCGCAGGTGGTCTTGGCGTTCGGGTTGCGGATCACGAACTGCGCGCCGTGCAGGCTCTCGGTGTAGTCCACCTCGGCGCCCATCAGGTACTGCAGGCTCAGCGGGTCGACCAGGAGCGTCACGCCGTCGGTGACCACGGCCAGGTCTTCCTCGGCCTGCGCCTCGTCGAACTCGAAGCCGTACTGGAAGCCCGAGCAGCCGCCGCCCTGGATGTAGACCCGCAGCTTCAGGTCCGGGTTGCCCTCGGCCTCCACCAGCTCGCGCACCTTGGCGGCCGCGGCCTGCGTGAAGGCCAGGGGGGCGTCAAGGGACTGGTAATCGGGGCCGGTGGACAGGCTGGCGGGGTCGATCGGGGTCTGCATGGCGCACAGGATGGCGGCGGGGGGCCGTCCATTCAAGGCGAGGCGCCCCGGACAGGCGCGATCAGCCGGTCTCGTCGGGCCCCGTGCCGGTGGCCGCGGCCCAGTCGAAGGACTGCTGCACCGTGCTGCCGTTGGCCGGCTGCAGGCGCACATGCACGCGGACGGGCTGCATGCCCTCGGGCAGGTTGATGTCGCCCTCCACTTCCTGGAAGTAGCGGAAGGAGTAGTCGATGCCGTCGCTGCCGCTGTCCTGCCGCAGGCCGGTCCAGTCCAGCCGCTGCAGGCGGCCGTTCACGGTGCCCTCCACCGCCAGGTCAAGCTCGCCGCGGTTCACGGCGCCGCGGTTGAGGTTCTGGGTGAGCGTGGCGGTGAAATGCCACACGTTGCCCTCGCGCGGCTGCAGGCGCAGCTCGTGCACGGTCAGGCCGCGGCGCTGGGCGGTGCTGCCGACGAAGCGCTCGTAGAAGTCGACGTCCGCGCGCAGGCCGGCGATCTCCTCGTCGCGCTCGGCCAGCGTGCTCTGCAGGTCGCGCATCGCGTCGCGGGTGATCTGGTCCGAGCGCGAGAGCGTGGCCACGCGCTGCTCGAGTTCCTCGATGGTGTCGGCCTGTGCGCCGAGCTGCTCGCGCGGGCTCAGCGGCTGCGGCGCGAAGGTCTTCCACAGGCCCCACGCGCCGAAGGCCAGCGACGCCAGCACGACGACGCCCACCGCCATGCGGCGCTTGGCGGCGGGCGACAGCGGCGGGGTCTGCGGGGCGGCCTCGTCCATGGGCGGCGAGTATGCCCTGCCGCGGCGTTAGCGCGGCATCGCGACCGCGGCCGCGGGTCAGCCGATGGCGCGGCGCTCCGCGGTGGTCCGCCCGTCGTCGGCGACCAGCCGCAGGCCGGCGGGGCGCTCGGCGTCGGCCCCCGGCACGTGCACCAGCCGGCCGTCCAGCCGCGCCCCGGCGCTCATCTCCAAGGTGCGGTAGTGGATGTCCCCGTCCACCTGCGCGCCCTCCATCAGCGCCACGCACTCGCCGGCGTGCACGTCGCCCGCCACCGCACCGCGCACGATCACCACCGGCGCGTGCACCTCCCCCTCGATGCGCCCCTGCGGGGCGATGGTCAGCACCGCCGGCTGGCCCGGCTCGGCGACGACGCGGCCGGCGATGCGGCCCTCCACCACCAGCCCGCCGGAAAAGCGCAGCTCCCCCTGCAGCGCCACCTGCGGTCCCACCAGCGTGTCGATCCGGCCCTCGAGCGGATGCGGACGAATCTTGGCCATCTAGCGATCTCCCCGTTGCATGTCTTCAACGACGACGGCGTCCCATGCCAGCGTCTGTTCCCTGGATTCGTTCTCGCCGCGCAGCTGCACGCGCACCCGCTGCGGGGTGAAGCCGTCGGGCAGCATCACGCTGCCGGTGAGCGACTGGAAATAGCGGAAGGCGAACGGCTGCGCCGCCACGCTCGCCGCCTGGTGCAGCGCGTTCCAGTCCACGCTGGCCATGCGTCCGTCGCGCACGCCGTCGATCGCGAAGCGCACCGTGCCCGCGGACTTGCCGGTGCGCCGCTTGCCCTGCGACAGCACCAGCCGGTAGCGCCACGTGCCGGCGGCCTCGCGGGTGAATTCGGCGGTGTGCACGCGCAGCCCGCCGGTGGCGGCGCCGCCGGCCAGGCGCTCGTAGAAGGCCAGTTCGCGGCGCAGGCCGGCGATCCGCGCCTCGCTGTCGGCGAGGGTGTCCTGCAGGGCGGCGTTGGCGTCGCGGCTGACCTGGTCGGAACGGGCGAGGTTGGCTTCCCGCTGGCGCAGCGCGGCGAGTTCGGCCGAGGCGACGGCGTGTTCTGTGCGCAACCGCGCGTGGTCCTCGCTGAGGTCCGACAGCCCCGGCGCCGCCTGTTCGGAGGCGGTGCGCCAGGCCAGCACCAGGGTGCCGGCCCACGCGGCCACGGCCAGCCACAGCAGCCAGCGCCAGGCGCGGGCCGGCCGGGCCTGCGCGAGGATCCGGTAGTTCGAGGTCGGCGCTGCCGCGGGCGGCCGCCGGGTCGTCTGGATGGCTTGCATGCATGGCGGCGGGCGCCATGGCGCCCACCGGGGTCTCCCCGGGCTGTGCGTCCGGCACGGCCGGCACGCGGACCAGGCTGGCGGCGATGTCCCCTCCCCGCCCCGCGCGCCGGCCCCCTCCGACGCGCGGCCCCGGTCGCCCGGGTTGCCTATACTCGCGGCCGAATCTAGCAGGGCTCGACGATGTCGGATGCGCACCTGTTCGCAGTTGGCGTATTGCTCGCCTGGCTGGCGGGGATCCGGGTCTACCTGACCGTATTCGGCGTGGGCGTGGCCGGCCTGATGGGCTGGATGGACCTGCCGCCGGCGCTTGAGGTGGCCCAGTCACCCTGGGTGCTGGGCGTGTCGGGCCTGCTGGCGGTGGCCGAGTTCCTGGCCGACAAGATCCCGGGCGTGGATTCGGGCTGGGACCTGCTGCACACGCTGGCCCGGGTGCCGGCCGGCGCGTTCCTCGCCGCGGCGGCGATCTCGCCCGACGGCGACCTGGGCGCCGGGATGCTGGCCACCGGCGCGGGCGCCGCGCTGGCGAGCCACGCGCTGAAGGCGGGGTCGCGGGCGCTGCTCAACACCTCGCCCGAGCCGGTGAGCAACTGGACCGCCTCGGTGACCGAGGACGTCGCCGTGGTCGGCGCACTGGCGCTGGCGTTCGCGCACCCGTGGCTGGCGCTGTCGATCGTGCTGTCGGTCAGCCTGGGCATCGCGCTCGCCGTGTGGTGGGTGTGGCGGAAACTGTTCCGCCGGCGGCCGCGCCCCGGCTGATCCGGCACCGCGCGGGCGCGCCAGGCGCCGCGCGCCCCCGGATCCCGTGACGACCGCGCTCCGCTGCACGCGCCATCGCACATGGCCGAAAATAGCCGTGCGATCCGTCTATTTGGCTTGCGGGACTACCGGACGCTGGAAGGCGCGGACGTCCTCCCGGGACGTCCGACAGGGGGAGTGGCATGTCCGCGAAACGCGTTTCCCGGAAAACCAGTGCGCGCACGGCCGACACGGTGGAAGCCGCGGCGCCCGCGCCCGCGCGCGCCGCCCCGAAGCCGAAGACCGAACCGCCGCGCCCGGACCCGCCGGTGCGCGCCGAAACACCGCCGCCGCACTACTGGCGCCGCTGGGGCGCCGAGGACGCGCCGCCCCCGCAGCGCCCCGACAACGACGTTTACGCCATGCCAGATTCCCCAGACGTGCCCGCCCCGAAACGGGTCCTCCCCCCCGATGGCGAACCCCCCTACCGCGTGCTGGTGGTGGAGGACGACCGCACCCAGGCGCTGTTCGCCGAGGGCGTGCTCAACGCCGCCGGCATCGAGGCGCTGGTCGCGTCCGAACCGAAGGACGTGCTGGACACCATGCACCGGTTCAAGCCGGACCTGGTGCTGATGGACCTGCACATGCCCGGCCTCTCCGGCACCGACCTGACCACGATGATCCGCGGGGTGGAGGCCTTCCTGCACACGCCGATCGTGTTCCTCACCGGCGACCAGGACCCGGAGCGGCAGTTCGAGGTGCTGGCCTCGGGCGCGGACGACTTCCTCAGCAAGCCGATCCGCCCGCGCCACCTGATCGCCGCGGTCGAGGACCGTGCCCGCCGCGCGCGTTCGCTCGGCCAAGAGCGGCTGGGCAGCGGCGGCATGCATCCCCTCACCGGGCTGCTGACGCGCACCCACTTCCTGCGCACGCTCGGCGACGTGCTGCAGTCCGGCGGGCGCGGCGGCCTGCTGTTCATCGAGGTCGAGGCCGCCGGCAGCCTGCGCGAGCGCCATGGTTACGCCGCGCTGGACCGGCTGATGATCGAGGCCGGCCGCGTGCTGTCCGGGCTGGTCGGCTCGCAGCCGGCCACGCGGTTGAACGACAACGCGTTCCTGGTGCTGGCGCACGACCTGGACACCGACGGGCTGGAGGCGATGGCACGAACGCTGCGCGACGGCCTGCGCCAGCATGAGTTCGCCGTCGACGGGCAATCGCTCAACCTGCGGGCGGCGGTCGGGCATGCCTCGCTCGCGCACGGCTTCACCGAGGTCGGCACCGCGCTGGAGGCGGCCGAGCGCGCGGTGCGCGAAGCCCGCACCGCGCCGCACGGGCTGGCCGCCTATGCCCCGCCGGAAAGCGCCGAGGCCGAACGCAGCCGCGAACTGGCCGCGACGCTGGGCCAGGCCCTCGCCGACGACCGCTTCGAATTCGCCTACCAGCCGATCGTCGCCGTCGCCGGCGGAGAGCAGGCGCAGTACCAGACGCTGCTGCGCCTGCGCGATCCGGAGGGGGTCATCCACACCGCCGCGGAGATCGTGCCCGCGGCGGAGTCGGCCGGCCTGATCCACGACATCGACCGCTGGGTGCTGGACCACGCCATGGCGATCCTGGCCGAGCACAAGGAAGCCGGGCGCGTGCTGCGCCTGTTCGTGTCGCAGTCGCCGCGCACGCTGGCGCGCGACGGCTACGCGGACTGGATCGCGCGCACGCTGGCCGAGCGCGGCCTCGAGGGCCCGGACCTGGTGATCGATGTGCCGCTGGCGGATGCGCTGATCCATGCGGTCACCCTGCGGCGCTTCTGCGAGAAGCTCGTGTCGACCGGCGTGCAGTTCTGCCTGGGCCGGTTCCAGCTGGGCGAGGAGGCCGACGCCCTGGTGTCGCAGCTGCCGCTCGGCTACGTGCGCCTGGCCGCGCGCTACGCCGACGCGAACGCCGACGGCACGGTGCGCGACGAGATGCGCATGGCGATCGACCAGGCCCACCGCAAGGGCCTGCAGGTGATCGCGCAGCAGGTGGAGGATCCGCAGGCGGCGGCGACGCTGTGGATGGGCGGAATCGACTTCATCCAGGGCAACCTGGTGCAGCAGGCCGAGGGCAGGCTCGACTTCGACTTCGAGAGCGCGGTGCTCTGACATGGAACTGGAGCGCGGCGGATGGCAGGTGGCACGCGTGCTGGCGCTCGGCGCCGCCGGCGGCGCGACCGCGTCGCTGGTGGTGGTGTCCTACGGGCTGGTCGGCCCGTGGCGGCTGGTCGCGCTGGTGCTGGCGCTGCTGGCGCTGACCGGCTTCATCGCGGTGGTGATGGCCATGCAGCGGCGCGAGGCCGCGCTGCGGCGCATCGCCAGGCGCGCGCAGCACGACCAGGCGGAGGTCGAGTCGCTGCAGAAGGAGATCGACCGCCACCACCTGCTCGAGCAGGAGCTGCTGGGCGCCAAGCAGGCCGCCGAGTCGGCGATGCTGGCCAAGGGCGAGTTCCTGGCCACGATGAGCCACGAGATCCGCACGCCGCTCAACGGCATCGTGCCGATGCTCGACCTGTTGCAGGGCACGCGGCTGCAGCCCGACCAGCACGAGCTGTTGCGCACGGCGTACGCCTCGTCGCAGCAGCTGCTGCGGATCGTCGACGACATCCTCGACTACTCCAAGCTCGAGGCGAACAAGCTCGAGCTGGAGTCCACGCCGTTCAACCTGCGCGAGCTGCTGGGCGGCGTGTTGCAGCTGATGGAGCGGCCCGCGGAATCCAAGGGCCTGCGGCTGCACCTGCACGTCGATCCGTCGGTGCGCCTGCCGGTGCGCGGCGACCCCGTGCGGCTGCGACAGGTGCTGACCAACCTGATCGGCAACGCGGTGAAGTTCACCGAGCGCGGCTCCGTGTCGCTGGACGTGCGCCGCACCGGCGAGACCGCGGCGCACCACGTGCTGCGCTTCGAGGTGCGCGACACCGGCATCGGCATCAGCCAGGCGCAGCAGGCGCGGCTGTTCCAGGCCTTCTCGCAGGCCGACGCGTCCACCACGCGGCTGTACGGCGGCACCGGCCTGGGCCTGGCGATCTGCAAGCGCATCGTGGACCTGATGGGCGGCACGATCGGCGTGCAGTCCGAACCCGGCCAGGGCGCGACGTTCCACTTCCAGGTGCCCCTGGCCAAGGTGCATGGCGACCTGCGGGCGGTCGCCTCCGATTCCAGTGGCGGCCGCGTGCTGCTGCTGACGGCCGACGAGCGCCTGCGTTCGCGCCTGAGCATGCTGCTGCCGAACTGGGGCCTGCGGGTGACCTCGGTGGAGACCACGCAGGAGGCGCTCGACCGGCTGCGCGCGGCCGCGACGCAGGGGCCGCCGTGGACCTACTCGGTGGTGCTGGCCGACCTCGCCGGCATCCGCACGACGGCGCTGGCGCTGCACCGCAACCTCGGCCGGCACGGCGGCGTGTTCGGCAAGGTGCGCCAGGTCTACCTGTCCGGCGACGACGAGATCCCCGAGGAGCTGCGCAGGAACACCGACCTGCTGCCGCGCCACGCCACCGACGCGGAACTGCGCGCCGCGCTGGCCGCGCCGTCGTCCGCGTCGGACGCGGGCGGCGCGGCCCTGCCGGGCGTGCGCGCGAGCGACCCGCCGCCGCTGCGCCGGCTGCACGGGCGCGTGCTGCTGGTGGAGGACAACCCCGTCAACCTGCTGGTCGCGCAACGCCTGCTCGGCGTGGTGGGCCTGGAATGCGACACCGCGACCAACGGCGAGATCGCGGTGATGAAGATGGGCGCGAACCGCTACGACCTGGTGCTGATGGACTGCCAGATGCCGGTGCTCGACGGCTACTCGGCGACGCGGCGCTGGCGCGAGCGGGAGCAGGCGGAGGGCGGCACCGAACACCTGCCGATCGTCGCGATGACCGCCAACGCGATGGCCGGCGACCGCCAGAAGTGCCTCGACGCGGGCATGGACGACTACCTCGCCAAGCCGGTCACGCGCGGGCAGCTCGAGAGTTGCCTCCACCGCTGGCTGTCGGCCACGGGCACCGCGCGCACGCATGCTTCGGGGACGGGCACGTCGCCGGCCGAGGGCGAAGGCGCGGACGCGCCGGCCGGGACGGCGCCGCCGGACGCGCGCGAATCGGCACCGGCCGACGACCGGGCGCCGGCGCCGGCGAACCACCCCGACGTGTTCGACGAGGACTTCGAGCAGTTGCCGGACGCGCCGCCGGCGGTGCTGGACGAGGAGGTGCTGGGCGAACTGGCCACGGTGCTCGGCGCGGAGACCGGGCGCGTGATCGCGGTGTTCCTGGAGGATGCGCCGTCGCTGGTCGAGAAACTCGAGCAGGCGGCGCTGGAGCCCGACTTCGAGGGCCTTCGCGAATCGGCGCACGCCCTCAAGTCGTCCGCGGCCAACCTCGGCGCGATGGCGCTGTCCCAGGCCGCCAAGCGCGTGGAGCTCGGCGCGCGCACGGGCACGCTCGACCGGCCTGCGGTGGCCGTGGCGCTGGTGGCGGGGGAATTCGACCGCGCGCGCGCGGCGCTGCGCAGCCGCCAGGCGAGCTTCGGCACCTTCCGGCGCGCCGAGGCCTGAGGGCGCGGCGGCACCCGCCGCCACGCCGTCGACGCGACTACTTGTCGAGCTGCTGGGCGAGGTAGTTCTGCTCGCCGATGCGCGCGATCAGCTCGAGCTGGGTCTCGATCCAGTCGATGTGCTCTTCCTCGGACTCGAGGATGTCGGCGAACAGGTCGCGCGAAACGTAGTCGGCAACCTTCTCGCTGTGCGCGATCGCCTCCTTGAGCAGAGGCACGGCCTCCAGCTCGAGCGCCAGGTCGCACTCGAGCACTTCCTTCGGCCCTTCGCCGATGCGCAGCTTGCCCAGCGCCTGGAAGTTCGGCAGCCCCTCGAGGAACAGGATGCGCTCGGACAGCACGTCCGCGTGCTTCATCTCGTCGATCGACTCGTGGTACTCGTGTTCGGCGAGTTCCTTCAGGCCCCAGTTCTTCAGCATCTTGGCGTGCAGGAAGTACTGGTTGATCGCGGTCAGCTCGTTGTAGAGCGCCTTGTTGAGGAACTCGATGACCTTCGCGTCGCCCTTCATGGCCGCGCTCCTTGTCCGGGGGTGGCGCGCACTCTAGCGCCGGCGCGCGAAGCCTGTCGGAACGCGAATCGTGATCATTGCGAGCAGCGGCGCCAACGAAAAACGCGGCCCGTGGGCCGCGTTCGTGATCGGATCGACCGTGGGCGCTCAGGCTGCCTGTTGCAGCGCCGCGCCGAGGACCGGCAGCGGCAGGGCCTTTGCCCGCGCCTGGTCGAGGATCTCGGCGGCCATGTCCAGGCAGGTGCCGCAGTTGGCGCCGGCGCCGGTGCGCATCGTCAGTTCGGCCACCGAGCGGCAGCCGGCCTCGGCCGCCGCGTGGATGTCCTTCTGGGTGACGCCGTTGCAGATGCAGACGTACACGGGGGCTCGCCTCCTCGTTCCGGGCGCCATTGGAACGCGAATGCGAATGATTGTCAATCGGAGCGATTGACGCGACCCGCGGTCGTTCAGCCCTGTCGATCAGCCGCGCTCAGGGCCGGCGCTGCGCCGCGCCAGGGCGGGGCCGACCCGCCGCGCCGCCCGCCGGGCCTGCGGGATCGCCGTCGCGCCGGCGACCTGCCGCGCCAGCGGCGCCAGGTGGTCGAGCGCCCGCGCGTAGACCCCGCGCTTGAAGGTGACCACGTGGTCGACCGGGTACCAGAAGTCCACCCAGCGCCAATGGTCGAATTCTGGGGTCTCGGTGGCGTCCAGCCGCAGTGCGGACTCGTCCCCGGTCAGGCGCAGCAGGAACCAGACCTGCTTCTGGCCGATGCACACCAGCTTCTCGTGGCGGCGCACGGCCCGCTCGGGCAGGCGGTAGCGCAGCCAGCCGGGCGTGGTGCCGAGGACCTCGACGTGCTCGGGCGCCAGCCCGGTCTCCTCGCGGAGCTCCCGGTACATGGCCTCGAGCGGCGTCTCGTCGCTGTTCATCCCGCCCTGCGGGAACTGCCAGCCATCACGGCGGACCCGCCGGGCCCAGAACACGCGCCCGTCGCCGTGCATCAGCACGATGCCCACGTTGGGGCGATAACCGTCCGGATCGATCACGATGCGGACCCCGGGTAATTCGACTCCGGCCAGACTGCCACACGGCCTCGAAATGCGACAAGCCGCCGCGTCGCTTAAGATCCGGACACGCCGTCCACCGCCACGAGAGCGCCTTCCGTGACGCCCGAGCCCGCGCCCAGGCCCCTGCCGCCGGCCGCCCCCGACCGGCGGGACCCGGCCGACGCCGATGCCCTCGCGGCCCTCGCGCGCGCCGAGCGGCGGATGGTCAGCCTGGCCTTCTGGCAGACGCTGCTGGCCGTGGCCGGCGCCGTGATCGCCGTGGTGGCCCTGTTCGCGGCGTTCCAGGAGTCGGCGGCGGTCCGGAAGCAGACCGCCGGCGCGGTCTGGCCCTACCTGCAACTGCAGACGACCGACTTCCAGCGCGGCGACGAGGCCGGCATGACCGTCGCCTTCAGCAACACCGGCGTGGGCCCCGCCAAGGTCCGCCACCTGCGCGTGAGCCTGGACGGGCGGCCGGTGGGCGGCTGGGACGCCCTCTTCGAGGGACTGGGGCTCGCCGGGCGCCCGGCCTTCGCGCGCGACTTCATCGTCCAGCGCGTGCTGTCACCGGGCGAGACGGTGCGGATCCTGGACACCCGCGACCCGGCGCTGGTGCGGGCCCTGCTCGCGGCCGTGGCGAAGGAACGCATCGACGTGCAGGCCTGCTACTGCTCGATCTTCGATGACTGCTGGCTGGCCGAGACCGGCGACCCGCCGCGCGACCCGGCGCCCGTCGACGCGTGCCCGGCGATCGCCGCCGGCGACTTCGCGGGCTGAGGCGCCGTTGCGCGGATCGGCGGCGGCGCGGTTTGACACTGGCAGGCCGAAACCCCAGAATTCGCGCCCCTGCCCGCATGGGCAGCGCGCGTCGGCTATGTAGCTCAGCCGGTTAGAGCACAGCACTCATAATGCTGGGGTCGGTGGTTCGAGTCCACCCATAGCCACCATTCCGCGGCACGTCCAGGCCCTCGGCGAAGCGGGGTGTTTCCTCGCCCCGGACAGGCACGCCGCGCGTCCCCGATCCATCGAACGTCGTCGCCCGGCGGCCGCTGTCCGCCACGGGCACGCCGGCCTGCGCGCACGGCCCCGACACGCGTCGCGACGAGCTTGGCTCGTGGCCCCGGCCCGCAGGAATCCGCCATGTCCGTCAGCTATCCCCCGCGCGAGCAATGGCTCGGGAACATCCGCGGCGACGTCCTGTCCGGCGTGCTGGTCGCGCTGGCGCTGATCCCCGAGGCGATCGCGTTCTCGATCATCGCGGGCGTGGACCCCAAGGTCGGCCTGTACGCCTCGTTCTGCATCGCGGTGGTGACCGCGATCGCCGGTGGCCGCCCGGGCATGATCTCCGCCGCCACCGGCGCGATGGCGCTGGTGATGGTGGACCTGGTGAAGGACCACGGCCTGCAGTACCTGTTCGCGGCCACGATCCTCGCGGGCCTGCTGCAGTTGCTTGCCGCGGCCCTGCGCCTCAACACGCTGATGCGGTTCGTGTCGCGCTCGGTGGTCGTCGGCTTCGTCAACGCGCTCGCCATCCTGATCTTCCTCGCGCAGCTGCCCGAGCTGATCGGCATGCCGTGGACGGTCTACGCGGTGTGCGCGGCGGGGCTGGCGATCATCTACCTGCTGCCGCTGGCGACCCGGGCCGTGCCCTCCCCGCTGGTCGCGATCGTGGTGCTCACGGGCGTGGTGGCGTGGCTGGGCCTGGACATCCGCACCGTCGGCGACATGGGCGAGATGCCCGACAGCCTCCCGGCGTTCCTCGTGCCCGACGTGCCGCTGACGCTGGAGACGCTGCGCATCCTGCTGCCCGTGTCGGCGACGCTGGCCGTGGTCGGCCTGCTCGAGTCGCTGATGACCGCGCAGATCGTCGAGGACATGACCGACACGCCCACCGACCGCCGGCGGGAGTCCGCCGGCCAGGGCCTGGCCAACGTGGTGACCGGCTTCTTCGGCGGCATGGCGGGCTGCGCGATGATCGGCCAGTCGGTGATCAACATCTCCTCGGGCGGGCGCGGCCGGCTGTCGTGCCTGGTCGCCGGCGTGCTGCTGCTCGTGCTGGTGGTCTACGCTTCCGAGTGGGTATCGATGATCCCGATGGCCGCGCTCGTGGCGGTCATGATCATGGTCAGCATCGGCACCTTCCACTGGAAGAGCTTCCTCGAGTTCCGCTCCCACCCCCGGACCGCCAACCTGATCATGCTCGGCACGGTGGTGGTGACGGTGGCCACGCACGACCTGGCCAAGGGCGTGCTGACCGGCGTGCTGCTCACCGCGCTCTCGTTCACCCGCCGCGTGAGCGCGCTGCTCACCGTGGACAATGCGCCCTCGGGCGACGACGCGCGCACCTACCGGGTGCACGGGCAGGTGTTCTTCGCCTCGGCGGTGCAGTTCGCCAACAGCTTCGACTACCTGCATGCGCCCGCGAAGGTCGTGATCGACCTGCGCGATGCCCACTTCTGGGATACCAGCGCGGTGGCGGCGCTCGACCGCGTGGTGCTCAAGTTCCGCCGGCACGGCGCGGAGGTCGAGGTGATCGGCCTGAACCGGGCGAGCGAATCGCTGGTCGAGCGGCTGGGCACGCATCGCGACGGACAGGCCGGCGCGATGGCCGGCCACTGAGATCTGTAGCCGCCTCCGTGCGGCGGCGCGCGGGATCCAGCGCCTCGCCGGCGCATGCAGGTGGCGCGGCATGCGGGCACACTGGGCGCATGGCCCGGTGGATCCGCATCATCGCGCTGCTGCTGCTGGCGCTGGCGTGCCTCGCGCCGGCCACGGGCGCGGACACGCCCTCCGACGGACTCCGCCCGGGCGAGTTCGCATGGACGCCCGACGTCGCACCCGGCGGCCCCGTCACGATCATCGTCAGCCTGCCCGAGCAGCGCGCGCACGTGTACCGCAACGGCGTGCGCATCGGTGTGTCGACGGTCAGCACCGGCAAGGAGGGTCACGAGACGCCCACCGGCATCTACACGATCCTGCAGAAGCGGCGCGAGCACTACTCGAACCTGTACGACAACGCGCCGATGCCGTTCATGCAGCGGCTGACCTGGACGGGCATCGCGCTGCACGCCGGGCACCTGCCCGGCTATCCCGCGTCGCACGGCTGCGTGCGCCTGCCGAAGGCGTTCGCCGAACAGCTGTTCGCCGTGACCGCGCACGGCACGGTGGTGGTCGTGGCGGACGCGGCGGCCTTTCCGCCCGCGGTCGCCGCGCCGGGCCTGTTTTCACCGGTCGACCCGGCGGGCGCGCTGCGCGTACCGGTCCCCGATGCGTTCGATGCGCCCGGCACCGCGTGGCATCCCGGGCGTGCGCCCGGCGGTCCGCTGACCGTGCTGGTCGGGCTCGCCGACCAACGCGTGGTGGTCCTGCGCAACGGGATCGAGATCGGCCATGCCCCGCTGACGGTCCGCGATGCCCCGCCGGTCGGCACGCGGGCCTGGCTCCTCCTCGAGGGGGCGGGCGACGGCGCCGACCCCGTGCTGCCCGACCGGCCCGCGCGGCGCTGGCTCGCGCTGCCGACGGGCGAAGTGGCGCCGGGGGACGCCGATGCACTGGGCGAGGCCTTCGCCGATGGACGCATCGCCATGCCGGCCGGGTTCGCGCGCCGCGTGCACGATGCGCTGCGGCCCGGTGCCACGGTCATCGTCACGGACGGGCCCCTGGAATCGGCCACCACGCCCGTCGACGTGCTGGAGCAGGCCGAAACCCGCTGACCGGCTGCTCGACCAATCGCCGGGTCCGGTGGTGTTGGGCGGCGGCGTCCCCATAATGGTCGCCCCCGCCACTGCCATACGGACGCGCCGCCATCGCGTGTCCGGGACATGCCATGGACATCTTCAAGGTCTTCACCCTCGAATCCGCGCACCGGCTGCCGAACGTGCCGCCGGGCCACAAGTGCGCGCGGATGCACGGGCATTCGTTCCGCGTGGAGATCCACGTGTCCGGCGAGCCGGGGCCCGAGACGGGCTGGGTGATGGACTTCGCCGACATCAAGGCCGCGTTCCAGCCGCTGTACGACCAGCTGGACCACCACTGCCTCAATGACGTCGAGGGGCTGGAGAACCCGACCAGCGAGCGGCTGGCCGCCTGGATCTGGGACCGGCTCAAGCCGTCCCTGCCCGCCCTGAGCGAGGTGGTGGTCCACGAGACCTGCACCTCGGGCTGCCGCTATCGGGGCTGACGGCGGGCTTGGCCCCACCGCTGGCCGGGCTGGCGCGGCGCACGCCATCGCGGGCGTAGGCCCGCTCCTACGGACTGTGGCGATGCGGGGGATACCCCACCCGTAGGAGCGCACCTACGTGCGCGATCGCGGCCGGGGCCTGGATGACCCGGCACAGGCCATCGCGGGCGTAGGCCCGCTCCTACGGGGAGACCCTGAACGGTCCGGGGTGGGCTTGTTGCACTGCAACAAACGGCCCGCTATGCTGCACCGCACCAATCCGGGAATCCGCCCGGATGGCCCGTCGGGAGATCCCCATGTACCAGCAGATCAACGAACAGTTCGCCGCTGCGTCGCGCCAGTTCGCCGACGCCGCCGTCCGCGCCCAGCGCCTGGCCCTGGACAACGCCGAGGCCGTGGTCGGCCTGCAGCTGGCCGCGTTCGAGCAGAATGCCGCCGCCGGCCTGGCCTGGCTCGAGGAAGCAGGCGCCGCCCGTGACTTCGAGGCCCTGAAGGCCGTGTCGCAGAAGGGCGTGCAGATCGCCCGCGAGAACACCGAGCGCGCGCTCGGCGTCGGCCGCGAGGTGCTCGAGCGCAACCTCAAGACCGGCGAGGCGCTGGCCGGCATCGCCAAGACCCAGGCCGAGTCCGCCGTCGCCCAGGCCCGCGAGGGCGTGGACGAGGTGACCAAGGCCGCCGCCAAGGCCGCCCGCGCCAAGTAATCGCGTTCCACGTGACAAGGGCCGGGTGACACCGGCCACAGCGCGGACTCTCTCCCCGCGCGACCCCCGGAACCCGGCAGCCTGCTGCCGGGTTTTTTTATGGGAAGGGAAAAGGGGTCAGGTTCAATTCCGCGCGGCGGAAACGAACCTGACCCCCCTTTCTTGTTCCCGCTCAGTACTCCGGCGCCGGTCGGGTACTCGCCGCGGCCTTCGCCCGCGCCGCCGCCTTGTGGTGGTCGCGCCCGATCAGCAGGTAGATCACCGGCACCACGAACAGGGTGAACACGGTGCCGATCGACATGCCGCCCACGATCACCAGGCCGATCTGGTTGCGCGACTCCGCGCCGGCGCCCTCGGCGATCGCCAGCGGCAGCGCGCCGAACACCATCGCGCCGGTGGTCATCAGGATCGGGCGCAGGCGCAGCGAGGCGGCCTCGACGACCGCGTCGAACTTCGTCCGCCCCTGCTCCTGCAGCTGGTTGGAGAACTCGACGATCAGGATGCCGTGCTTGGCGATCAGGCCCACCAGGGTGATCACGCCGATCTGCGAGTAGATGTTCCAGCTGCCGTGCCCGCTGAGCTTGAGCAGCAGGAACGCGCCGAACGCCGCCAGCGGCACCGCCAGCAGGATCACGAACGGATCCACCCAGCTTTCGAACTGCGCGGCCAGCACCAGGAAGATGAAGGCCAGCGCCAGCGCGAAGATCAGCGCGAAGTCGCTGGACGACTCGCGGAACTCGCGGCTCTGTCCGGTCAGGTCGTACAGCGCGTCCGGGGCGACCTCCTCGAGCGCGCCCTCCATCCACTCCAGCGCCTCGCCCATCGAGTAGCCGGGCGCCAGGCCCGCGCTGATCGTCGCCGAGCGCAGCTTGTTGAAGTGGTTGAGCTCCTTGGCGGCCACGCCTTCCTCGACGTCGACCAGGTTCGAGAGCTGCACCATCGAGCCGCCGGCGCCGCGCACGTAGATGTTGCTCAGGTCGCCCGGCGTGCGGCGATCCGCGTCCTCGACCTGCAGCAGCACGTCGTACTGCTCCGAACCCTTCTTGAAGCGCGTGACCTGGCGGCCGCCGAGCAGCGTCTCGAGCGTGCGGCCGACGTCCGACACCGAGCTGCCGACGGCGGCGACCTTCTCGCGGTCCACGTCCAGACGCAGCTGCGGCTTGTCCAGCTTCAGGCTGCTGTCGGGGTTGGTGAGGTTCGGGTTCTCGGCCATCTTGGCCAGCATCGCCTGCATCGTCTGGCCCAGCTCGTCCCACGAGCCGGTGGTCTGGACGACGAAGCTCACCGGCTGGCCGAAGCCCTCCTGGCCCAGCGGCGGCGGCAGGGTCGGGAACGCCATGATCCCGGGGATGCCCATGAACTGCGGGAAGAACTGCTGCTGCACGTCGGCCGTCGACACGTCCCGCTCGGACCAGTCGTCGAGCATCACGAAGCCGATCGTGTTGGTCACCGCCGGGAACCCGACGATCTGGAAGTACTGCTGCACGTTCGGGTGCTGCGAGAAGATGCCTTCCATCATCCGCGCGTAGCGGTCGGTGTACTCGGGCGTCGCGCCCTCGGGCGCCATGCCGAAGCCGATGACGAAGCCCTGGTCCTCCTGCGGCGCGAGCTCCTCGGGCAGCGAGAGGAACAGCGCCAGCGCACCGGCGAACACCAGCGCGGCGACGCCGACCACCGCCCACCGCAGCCGCAGCGCGAGGCCCAGGATGCGCTTGTAGCCGCGGTCCAGCGCGCGCAGCGCGCGCTCGCCCGTCTCGTACAGGCGCCCGTGCGTCTTCTCCTGCCTGAGCAGCCTGGAAGACATCATCGGCGACAGCGTCAGAGCCACGAAGCCCGACACCAGCACCGCGCCGGCCAGCGTGAGCGCGAACTCGACGAACAGCCGCCCGGTGCGCCCGGTCGAGAACGCCAGCGGGACGTAGACCGCCGCCAGCGTCAGGGTCATCGCGATGATCGCGAAGCCAATCTCCTTGCTGCCCTTGAGCGCCGCCTCGAAGGGCGGCATGCCCTCCTCGACGTGCCGGTAGATGTTCTCCAGCATCACGATGGCGTCGTCCACCACCAGGCCGATCGCCAGCACCATCGCCAGCAGGGTGAGCGTGTTGATCGTGAAGCCGAACGCGAACATCAGCGCGAACGCGCCGACCAGCGACAGCGGGATCGTCACCAGCGGGATGAGCGTGGCGCGCCAGCTGCGCAGGAACAGGAAGATCACCAGCACGACCAGCAGCACGGCCTCGGCGACGGTCTTGTAGACCTCCTCGATCGACTTCTCGATGAAGACCGTGGAGTCGAAGGCGATCTCCACCTTCATGCCCTCGGGGAGCGTCTGCTGGATCCTCGGCAGCATCTCCTTCAGGCCGGCGGAGATGTCGAGCGGATTGGCCACCGCCTGCTTGACCACCGCCAGCGGCACCGCGTTGACGCCGTTGTAGCGGGCGCGGAAGCGCTGCTCCTGCGCGCCGAGTTCGACCCGCGCGACGTCGCGCAGGCGCACCAGGTAGCCGTCGGACTCGCCCAGGATCACCGCGCCGAACTGCTCGGGCGTCTGCAGGTCGGTCTCCGACAGCACGGTGAACTCGCGGTCGGTGCCCTCGACGCGGCCGGCGGGGATCTCGACGTTCTGCGCGCGCAGCGCGGACTCCACGTCCGCCGGCGTCAGCCCGAAGCCCGCCAGGCGCTGCGGCTGCAGCCACACGCGCATCGCGTAGGTACTGGCATAGACCTGCGCCTGCGCCACGCCCGGGATGGTCTGGATGCGGTCCTTGACCAGCCGTTCGGCGGTGTCGGCCAGTTCGACGTTGCTGTGGCGGTCGGAGGAGAACGCCAGGTAGATGATCGGCTGCTGGTCGGCCTCCTGCTTCTGGATGATCGGCTCGTTGGCCTCCTCCGGCAGGAACCCGCGCGCCTGGCCGACGCGGTCGCGCACGTCGGCGGCCGCGCCGTCCGGGTCACGATCCAGGTTGAAGCGGATGGTCACCTGGCTGGACTGCTCGCGGCTGACCGAGCTGATGAAGTCGATGCCCTCGACACCCGAGAGCGCGTCCTCGATCGGCTGGGTGATCTGCGACTCGATCACCTGCGCGCTGGCGCCCGGGTAGCCGGTATTGACCGTCACCACCGGGGTGTCGACGTTGGGGATCAGGCGCACCGGCAGGCGCGTGTAGGCGATCACGCCGACCAGCAGCACCACCAGGTTGATGACCGTGGCGAAGACCGGGCGGCGGATGGAGATGTCGGACAGGACCATGCGGACCTCGATGTCTTGGGGGTCGCCCGGCGACCGGGCGCGGCGCGCGTCGCGCGCGCGGTTCGCCTCAGCCGGCGTCCTGCGGCGTCTCGTCGGCCGGCGTCTCGGCGGCCTCGGGCGGCGCGGCGCCATCCGGCGCGGCGTCGCCCGCCGGCGCGCCCTCGCCCGGCGGCGGCAGCACCATCACGCCGGCGCCGTCGAACATCATCGGCTTGGCCTGGCCGGCGGTGATCACCACGTCGCCGGCCTGCAGGCCGCTGGTGACCTCGACCTTGCCCGGCACGCGCGCGCCGGTCTCCACGACCGTGCGCTTGGCCTTGCCGTCGACCACGGCGTAGACGAAGCGCTCCTCGCCCTGCTGCATCAGCGCCTGCTCCGGCACCAGGAGTGCCTGCGTCCCGCCCCCGCCCAGCTGCAGGCGCGCGAACTGGCCAGGCAGCAGCCGGCCATCGGGATTGGCGACGCGCGCGCGCAGCTGGACGCTGCGGCTGGCCCGGTCGACGGTGGGCGCGATCGCGATCACTTCGCCGCCGAACACGTCGCCAGGGTAGGCATCGACCGTGACCTGGATCGGCTGGCCGGGGCGCAGCGACTGCAGCCGCGTTTCCGGCACGCTGAAGTCGACCTCGATCGGATCGGTGCGCACCAGCGTGACCATTTCGTCGCCGGCGCTGACGAAGTCGCCCACGCTCACCTCGCGCAGTCCCACCTGCCCGGCGAACGGCGCGCGCAGCGTCATCTTCGACAGCGCGGCCTGCGCCGAGGCCACCCGGGCCCGGTCGACGGCGCGCTGCGCGGTGAGCTGGTCGTAGTCGGCACGTGCGATCAGCTTCTCGCCGATCAGCTGCTCGGCCCGCGCCGCGGCGGCATTGCTGTTGGCCAGGTTGGCCTGCGCCTCGGCGAGCGCGGCGCGCGCCACGTCCGAGTCCAGGCTGAAGAGCGGCTGCCCGGCCGACACGCGCCCGCCCTCGGCGAAGTGGATGCGCACGATCCGCCCGGCGACTTCCGGCCGCACCACCACGGATTCGTCGGCGCGCAGGCTGCCCACGGTCTGCAGGCCGGCGCTGAGCGACTCCGGTTCCAGCGTGACCGCCTCGACCGGCAACTGCATGCCGCCCGGCGGGCCACCCGCCGCGGCGGCGCCACCCTCTGCGGCGTCGTCGGAACACGCCGCCAGGCTCGCTGCGAGCAGGCTGGCGGACAGGAGGAGCGTCAGGGGGCTGCGCATGCGCGACCTCGCGGGATGCGTGGAAGGGGATTCTTGAACCGGCGAGTTTACCATTGCGCATCGCCGGCAAGCGTGCCGGAAGTCAGGGCCGCGCGGCCGCGGCAGCCGGGTTCGACGGGCGGACGCCGCGCGGAACGGCCACTGCCCCGGGGCAGGACGGATTCCGCGGCGTGCGCCGGCCGTCAGCCCGGTTCCGGATGCAGCGCGCCGGCCAGCGCCACGGGATCGGGCGAACCCGAATGCGGCAGCCGGCCCCAGCACGGTGCCTCGAGCCGGCCCTCGAGCAGGCGCATGTTGTCGTCGGCGCGCTGCATCGCGGGGTCCACGTCGCTCGCGATCCAGCCGGCCAGCCGGCAGCCGTCGGCCGCGATCGCGCGCGCCGACAGGATCGCGTGGTTGAGGCAGCCCAGGCGCAGGCCGACCACCAGCACGACGGGCAGGTCGAGCGCACGGACGAGGTCGGCCTGCCACAGCGAAGGCGCGAGCGGCGCGGCCCAGCCGCCGACGCCCTCGACCACGACGGCATCCGCCGCGCGCCGGAGCCGGTCGTAGGCCGCGAGGATCGGCGGCAGCACGACGTCGACCCCGGCATCGCGGGCCGCCAATTCGGGCGCGAGCGGATTGGGCAGCGCGTAGGGATTCACGTCGGCGTATTCGGGCCGCGGGTCGCTCGCCGCCTGCAGGGCGAGGGCGTCCTCGTTGCGCCACTGGCCGTCGATCAGTTCGCTGCCGCTCGCCAGCGGCTTCATGCCGGCGACGCGGTGGCCGCGCGCGCGCCACGCGTGCAGCAGCGCGCAGCTCGCCAGGGTCTTGCCGACGCCGGTGTCGGTGCCGGTGACGAACACGGCGACGGAGGGATCGTCCGCCATGGCTCAGGCCCCGCGCAGGGCGAGCAGCCGGTCGACGCGCCTGGACATCGCGATGCCGTAGACCGGCAGCACGAGGCCGAGCAGGCCGTAGACCAGCCCCGGCAGCGCGCGCATCCACGGCGCGTCGCGCGGCAGCAGCAGCGCCACCAGGATCGACACGAGCGCGCAGGCCACGAGGATGCCGTGGACGACCACCTCCGACCGCGCCACCAGCCTTTCGGCCGCGTCCAGTTGCAGGTGCGCCGCCCGGCGCAGGGCATGCAGGTTGAGCGCGAGCATGATCCCGGACAGCACCGCGAACCCCACGCCGTAGATCACGAAGATCGCCTTGAACTGCCCCAGGCTCTCCACCCGGAACTCGCTCGGCGCCCAGCCATTGGTGAAGAAGTGCATGGCCGCCGACATCACCATCCGCAGCGGGAAGACGTAGAAGAGAGTGGCCGCGACCAGCGCCAGGCTCATGGCCACCACCGGGCCGTCCTCGAAGCCGAAGCGGCGGCTGAAGCGGTGGTGCGAGAGCCAGAACAGCAGCAGGATCATGAAGCCCGCCAGGAACGCCGGCAGGCGCCGCAGCGCGTCGTACAGCTCGTCGAAACTCGAGGGCATGGCGTCGAAGGACACGACGAGCAGCGTGGCCGCGAACGCGAACGCGGCGTCGACGAACGTCTCCAGCCGCGTCACCGCCTCGCCGCGCAGCCGGAAGCCCTGGTGCACCTGCAGTCGATCCAGTCGCATGCGATCCCTCCCCGGATGCCCGCGGAGGGTAGACTGCGCGGATGTTCGCCGCCACCGCCCTGTCCGGCAGCAAGCCGGAGCAATACGCGCAGCTGCTCGACCAGGCACGCGCCCTGATGGCCTGGGAAACCGACCGGATCGCCAACGCCGCCAACCTGTCGGCCCTGCTGTTCAACGGGCTGCCGCAGCTCAACTGGGCGGGGTTCTACTTCTTCGATGGCCGGGAACTGGTCGTCGGCCCGTTTCAGGGATTACCTGCATGCGTCCGCATCCCGCTCGACAAGGGGGTGTGTGGCGCGGCGGCGCGTACTGGGCGGACGCAGCGGATCGCGGACGTCGAGGCGTTCCCGGGGCACATCGCCTGCGATTCGGCGTCGCGATCGGAACTGGTCGTGCCGTTGCGCCGCAACGAGGCCCTCGTCGGCGTGCTGGACCTGGACAGTCCGGTCGTCGATCGTTTCGATGCCGACGACCAGGCCGGCATCGAGGCCATCGCCCAGGCGTGGGTGGACACGCTGGGCTGAGCCACCCCGCGGGACACGGCGGGCTGGTGCACACCCAGACGCGGAGGCCCCCGATGGACCCAGCGACCCCGAAACTGCGCAACATCGGCCCGAAGTCCGCCGCGTGGCTTCGACAGGTCGGCCTGCACACGCCCGAGGAGCTCGCCGAGGCCGGCCCGGTCGAGGCCTTCATGCGCATCAAGCGTGCCGGCTTCAAGCCGAGCATGAACCTGTTGTACTCACTCGAGGGCGCGCTGCTGGACTGCCACTGGCAGGAGGTGCCGGAAGCCCGGCGGCAGCAGCTCGTCGAGGCCGCCCAGGCCCGGATCGCGGACCTGCCGCCCCCGCGCTACAAGCCCGCGCCGTCGCCCGTGACCACCATCGTCACCGCCGACAACGAATGAGCGCTGTCCCCACGGGGCCGCGGCGCGTACACTGCCCGCGCTTCGAGGTGACCCGGCGGCGCTCGCCAACGGGTTGAAACGGGAAGCCGGTGACGCCGTCGCGCTGCGCGCGACGACCAGTCCGGCGCTGCCCCCGCAACGGTAAGCGCGCGCCCCGCATCGGCGGGGGCGGCCACGGCATCCGCCACTGTGCATCGCACGGGAAGGCGCCGGGGCCAAGGCACGGGTCCGCCCGCGCCCGCCCGCGAGTCCGGAGACCGGCCTTGGAGTCGACTGGTTGCGATGCGGAGGGCGTCGCGGCGTAGTGCCGCGCCGCCGGCCTCCGCATGCGTCCCCTGCCGTCGCGATCCCACCCCGACCCACGCACACGGGTGTGTGCGCGATGGAGATCCGCGATGCCGAAGACCGTTCCGAACGTTTCCCCCCGCCCGCTGGCCCTGGCGCTGGCAGCGATGGCGCTCCCCGCGGCCGCCGCCGCGCAGGACGCCGCCACCGACCTGGACCGTGTCCAGGTCACCGCCACCCGGACCGCGAGCACGGTGGACGAGGCGCTCGCCGCCGTCGAAGTGATCGACCGCGCCGACATCGAGCGCAGCCAGGCGACCTCCCTGCCCGACCTGCTGCGCGGCCGCGCCGGCATCTCGCTGGTCAACCAGGGCGGCGCCGGCAAGCTCACCACCCTGTTCATGCGTGGCGCCGAGTCGGACCACGTGCTGGTGCTGGTGGACGGCGTGCGCATGGGCTCGGCGACGTCCGGCCTGGTGGCATTCCAGGACATCCCGCTGGAGATGATCGAGCGCGTGGAGATCGTGCGCGGGCCGCGTTCGAGCCTGTACGGCTCGGAGGCGATCGGCGGCGTCATCCAGCTGTTCACGCGCCGCGGCCGCGAAGGGGTGCGCACGCGCCTGTCGGCGGGCGCCGGCAGCCACGGCCAGGCCTTCGGCAGCGCGGGCATCGACGTCGGCGGCGACGCCGGCTGGTTCGGCGCCGACGCCGCCTACCGCAACGACGAGGGCATCGATGCGTGCCGCGTCGCCCGACCGTCGCCATTCTCGGGCGGTTGCTTCATCTTCCTGCCCGAGCCCGACCGCGACGGCTACCGCAACCGCTCGCTGTCGCTGCGTGCGGGCACGGAAGGCGACGGATACGCGTTCGACGTGCGCGCGCTGCATGCCGACGGCCGCAACGCGTACGACGGCGACTTCCAGAACCTGTCGAAGGCCACCCAGCAGGTGTTCGGCGCCAATGGCCGCTGGCAGGCAAGCGACGCGGTGTCGGTCCGCGCCGTCGTCGGCCGCAACACCGACGCATCCGACAATTACCTGGACAAGGACGGCGCGTTCCTCGACATGGGGTACTTCGACACCGATCGCGACAGCGCCGGCGTGCAGGCCGACGTGGCGATAGCCGCCGGCCAGGCGCTGACGCTCGGCGTGGACTGGATCCGCGACCGCGTGGACAGCAGCAATGCGTTCGACGCGACCGCGCGCCGCACGCACGCCGGCTACGTGCAGTACCAGGGCGAATTCGGCGCGCACGCCGTGCAGGCGGCCGTGCGCCGCGACGACGACAGCCAGTTCGGCGGCCGCACCACGGGCAACCTGGCCTGGGGCCTGGGCTTCGGCGACGGGTGGCGGGTGACCGCGGGCGCGGGCACCGCGTTCAAGGCGCCCACCTTCAACGAGCTGTACTACCCTTTCTTCGGCAACCCGGCGCTGCGCCCCGAGCGCGCGCGCAGCGTCGAGGCCGGCCTGCGCCGCGACGGCGCGGTGCTCGACTGGCGCATCGACGCCTACGACACCGACGTCGACGACCTGATCGCCTACGACGCCGCGCTGGGCCTGCCGAACAACATCGAGCGCGCCCGCATGCGCGGCGCGGAGCTGGGCGTGGCGGCGGACCTCGCGGGCTGGCAGGTCGATGCGTCGTTGAGCGTGCTGGACACCGAACAGCGCGAAGGCGCCAACGCCGGCAACGAACTGCCCCGGCGCGCACGCCATTCGGCCCGGCTCGACCTCGATCGCGGGTTCGGTGCGTTTACGCTCGGCGCCACGGTGGTGGCGGAAGGGTCGCGCCACGACGACGTGGCGAACACCCGGCGGCTCGCGTCGTACGCCACCTTCGACGTGCGCGCGGAGTGGGCGTTGTCGCCGTCGTGGACGCTGCAGGGCCGCGTCGCGAACCTGTTCGACGCCGACTACGAGACCACCTCGTTCTACCGCCAGCCCGGCCGAGAGTGGCTGCTGACGCTGCGCTACGCGGGCCGCTGAGCGACCGCGGCCAAGGACGACGGGCGACGGGCGGCGGGCGACGGGCGACGGGCGACGGGCGACGGGCGACGCGAACAGACTGCATCCACCTGTCGTCCCGAGCAAAGCGAGGGACCTGCTTTGCGACCGCGCCTACGTGCCGGAAAAGCAGGTTCCTCACTGCGTTCGGAACGACAGGGGCGGTTGGGCGCGAGGGGGCCCGGAACTTGGCGCGTGTCCCGGGTGGCAGACGCGTGGCGGAACGGCCCGCCCCGGAAGGGGCGGGCCCTGCGCTCACTCGACGGTGACCGACTTCGCCAGGTTGCGCGGCTTGTCCACGTCGGTGCCCCGCGCAAGCGCGGCGTGGTACGCCAGCAGTTGCACCGGGATCACGTGCATCACCGGCGAGAGCAGCCCGATGTGGCGTGGCGCGCGGATCACGTGCACGCCCTCGGACGCCTTGAAGCTGCTGTCCTCGTCGGTGAACACATACATCTCGCCGCCGCGCGCGCGCACTTCCTGGATGTTGGACTTCACCTTCTCCAGCAGCCGGTCGTTGGGCGCGATGACCACGACCGGCATGTCGGCGTCGACCAGCGCCAGCGGCCCGTGCTTGAGCTCGCCGGCCGGGTAGGCCTCGGCGTGGATGTAGGAGATCTCCTTGAGCTTGAGCGCGCCCTCGAGCGCGATCGGGTAGTGCACGCCGCGGCCGAGGAACAGGGCGTGCTCCTTGGACGCGAAACGCTCGGCCCAGCGCATGATCTGCGGCTCCAGGTTCAGCGCGTGCTGCACGCTGCCCGGCAGGTGGCGCAGCGCGTCGACGAAGCCGGCTTCCTCCCCGGCATCCAGCCGGCCGCGCAGCTTGGCCAAGGTCGCGGTCAGGGTGAACAGCGCGACCAGCTGCGTGGTGAACGCCTTGGTCGAGGCCACGCCGATCTCGGCGCCCGCGCGGGTGTAGTAGACCAAGCGGCTGGCGCGCGGGATCGCGCTTTCGGGCACGTTGCAGATCGACAGCGTGCGCGACTGGCCGAGCGCCTTGGCCTGCTTGAGGGCCTCCATCGTGTCCAGCGTCTCGCCGGACTGGGAAATGGTGACCACGAGCTGGTCCGGGTCGGCCACCGCGTCGCGGTAGCGGTACTCGCTGGCGATCTCGACGCTGCACGGCAGCCCGGCGAGCGCCTCGATCCAGTAGCGCGCGGTCATGCCCGCGTAGTAGCTGGTGCCGCAGGCGAGGATCTGCACCGACGACACCCCGTCGAGCACCGACGCGGCGTCCTTGCCGAACAGTTCCGCCGAGAAGCCATCGTTGTCGATCACCGCCTCGATGGTGTCGGCGATCGCGCGCGGCTGCTCGTGGATCTCCTTCTGCATGAAGTGGCGGTACGGACCGAGTTCGAGGGAGGCCAGCGACACGTCGGACACGTGCACGTCGCGGTCGACCGCGGCGCCCGACGCCTCGAACACGCGCACCGAGTCGCGCGTGACCTCGGCGGTGTCGCCCTCCTCAAGGAAGACCACCCGGCGGGTGGCCTGCAGGATCGCGGACACGTCGCTGGCGATGAAGTTCTCGCCCTCGCCCAGGCCGACCAGCAGCGGGCAGCCCATGCGCGCGGCGACCATGCGGCCGGGGTCGCGCTTGTCGATCACGGCGATCGCGTATGCGCCTTCCAGTTCGCGCACCGCGGCCTGCACCGCGGCCAGCAGGTCGAGCCCGCCTGACTGGTGGTGGTGGACCAGGTGGGCGATCACTTCGGTGTCGGTCTGCGAGTCGAACGCGTAGCCCAACGCCTGCAGGCGCTCGCGCTGTTCGTCGTGGTTCTCGATGATCCCGTTGTGCACCAGCGCCAGCGTGTCGTGGCTGACGTGCGGATGCGCGTTGCCCTCGGTCACGCCGCCGTGCGTCGCCCAGCGCGTGTGGCCAATGCCCAGGTGCGCGGACAGGCCCTCGGCGGCGGCGGCGTCCGCCATTTCCGACACGCGGCCGGTGCGGCGCACGCGCCGGACGGCCTCGCCGTCGAACACGGCGATGCCGGCCGAGTCGTAGCCACGGTATTCCAGCCGCTTGAGGCCCTCGACGAGGACCGGGACCACATCGCGATCAGCGATCGCGCCGACGATGCCGCACATGCACGGACGCTCCTGCTCCGGGGCGCGCAGTGTAGCGGTTCGGCGGCGCGCGCCTGTCCGGCCGGACGGCCGGACGGCCGGACGGACGCCACGGGCAGGCCGTCCGCGCCAATGGAATCAATGGGTTAGCGGTTGGCACGGTTCCTGCTTTTATCGGGGCAGTCCCCGAACACGCGAGACCCCATGGCCATCCGCGACACCTCCGGACAGGATCGTCCCGTCTCCCCCGCCACCCCGGCCCCGGGCCGCCGCTGGTCGAGCCGCACGCTCGCCCTCGCCGGCGCGGGGGCGGCGGTGGTCCTGGCGGTGGGCTGGCTGGTGTCGGGCTGGGCCTCGGGCGCGCGGTCGGTCGATGCCTCCCGGCTGCGCATCGCCGAGGTGCGCCGCGGCGACCTCGTGCGCGACATCTCGGCCGAGGGGCGCGTGATCGCCGCCAACAGCCCCACGCTGTACGCCATCTCCGGCGGCACGGTCACGCTGCACGTGGTCGCCGGCGACGCGGTCGAGAAGGGCCAGGCGCTGGCGGAGATCGACAGCCCCGAACTGCGCAGCCGCCTGGCGCAGGAGGAGGCCTCGCTGGCCGGCCTGGAGGCCGAGGCCGCGCGCGCCGGGCTCGATGCGCAGGTGACCCGCTCGGCCGCGCGCCGCGCGCTGGACCAGGCCGAGATCGACCGCCAGGCCGCGGTGCGCGACCTGGAGCGCAACCAGAAGGCCTTCGCCGGCGGCGCGGTCGCCGCCATCGACGTGGCGCGCGCCGAGGACGACCTGAAGAAGGCCCGCCTCGGCGTCGCCCACGCCGAACGCGAGTACGCGCTGCAGGGCCGCGGCGCCGGCCTGGACGCCCGCAACAAGGCGCTGCTCGCCGACCGCCAGCGCACCGTGGTCGCCGAACTGCAGCGCCAGGTCGACGCGCTCACCCTGCGCGCGCCGTTCGACGGGCAGGTCGGCCAGGTGCTGGTCGACCAGCGCGCGAACGTGGCCGCCAACGCCCCGGTGCTGGGCGTGGTGGACCTGACCGAGTTCGAAGTCCAGATCCGCGTGCCCGAGAGCTTCGCGCGCGACCTGGCCATCGGCATGCCGGCGCAGCTGGGCACCGGCAACCAGGCCTGGAAGGCCGAGGTGTCCTCGGTGTCGCCCGAAGTCGTGGACGGCGAGGTCACCGGCCGCCTGCGCTTCGTCGACGGCCAGCCGCCCGGCCTGCGCCAGAACCAGCGCATGAGCGTGCGCATCCTGCTCGACACCCGCGAGGACGTGCTGATGGTCGATCGCGGCCCGTTCGTCGAGCAGGGCGGCGGGCGCTCGGCCTACGTCATGGACGGCGGCACCGCCGTCCGCCGCCCGGTGAGCACCGGCGCGGGCAGCCTCAACGCCGTGGAGATCGTCGATGGCGTCGCCGAGGGCGACCGCATCGTGGTCTCGGGCGCCGACCTGTTCGGCGATGCCGAACGCATCCGCATCTCTGGAGACTGAACCATGAACGCCACGACCACCTTCCCCGCCGCCATCCACTGGTCCGCGCAGGACCTGGCCGACGCCGTTCCGCTGCGGCTGCACGAACTGTTCGAGGTCGCCGGCCTGCCCGCGCGCGCCGGCAACGCCGGCCGCCTGGTCCCGGCGCCGAGGCGCTGGCGCGCCGGCTACGTCGCGGTCGCGCCGCTGCCGCCGCGCTTCCGCGTCGACTGATCACCGATCCGATCCCTCCCGCTCCCACCGAATCCCCGTCTCCCCGGAGTCCGACATGCTCAAGATGCAAGGCGTCACCAAGGTCTACCGCACCGAACTGGTGGAAACCCACGCGCTGCGGTCGCTCGACCTGCACGTGGCCGAAGGCGAGTTCGTCGCCGTCACCGGTCCGTCCGGCTCGGGCAAGACGACCTTCCTCAACATCGCCGGCCTGCTGGAGACGTTCACCAGCGGCGAGTACATCCTCGACGGCGACGACGTGAGCCGGCTGTCGGACGACGCGCGCTCGAAGCTGCGCAACCGCAAGATCGGCTTCATCTTCCAGAGCTTCAACCTGATCCCGGACCTCAACCTGTTCGACAACGTCGACGTGCCGCTGCGCTACCGCGGCCTGTCGGCGGACGATCGCCGCGCGCGCATCGAGGACGCGCTGGGCAAGGTGGGCCTGGGCTCGCGCATGAAGCACTACCCGACCGAGCTGTCGGGCGGCCAGCAGCAGCGCGCCGCGATCGCCCGCGCGCTGGCGGGCCAGCCGCGCCTGCTGCTGGCCGACGAGCCGACCGGCAACCTCGACTCGCAGATGGCGCGCGGGGTGATGGAACTGCTGGAGGAGATCAACGCCGCCGGCACCACGATCGTGATGGTCACCCACGACCCGGAGCTGGCCGCGCGCGCCCAGCGCAACGTGCACATCGTCGACGGCATGGCCACGGACCTCGCGTCCACGCCGAGCCTGGTGCGCCCGCGCGCCGCCGCCACCGCCTGACCGCCGACCCCGACGCCACCGGAGCCCTCCCATGTTCGGCTACTACTTCCAGCTCGCGTTGCGCAGCTTCCGGCGCAACAAGGTGCTCACCGCGCTGATGGTCCTGGCGATCGCGCTGGGCATCGGCGCGGCCATGACCACGATGACGGTCTTCCACGTGCTGTCCGGCGACCCGCTGCCCGGCCGCAGCCAGGACGTGTACTACGTCCAGCTCGACGCCGAGGGCATGTCCGGCTACCAGCCGGATTCGGAGCCGGCCGGCCAGCTCACCCGCTTCGACGCCGAGGCGCTGCTGCGCGACGGCAAGGCCAAGCGCCAGGCGATCATGTCGGGCCTGGGCCTGTCGATCGAGCCGCAGCGCGAGGGCGTGGGCCCGTTCAACGCCGACGCGCGCCAGACGACCGCCGACTTCTTCCCGATGTTCGACGTGCCCTTCGCGTTCGGCAACGGCTGGACCGCCACCCAGGACGCCGAGCGCGCCCGCGTTGCGGTGATCAGCGGCAAGCTCAACGAGCGGCTGTTCGGCGGCGAGGACAGCACCGGTCGCACGGTGCGCCTGGAGCAGACCGACTTCCGCGTCGTCGGCGTGCTGGACGACTGGCAGCCGGTGCCGCGGTTCTACGACCTCAACAACGGCCAGTACGGCGAAGTCGAGCAGGTCTTCATCCCGTTCTCGACCGCGCGCGACATGCGCCTGGGCCACAACGGCAACATGAGCTGCTGGGCCGACAGCAGCGACCAGGGCGACGAGGGCCAGTACGGCCCGAACGCCCCCTGCCTGTGGGTGCAGTACTGGGTCGAGCTCGAGGACGCGGCGGCGGCCGGCGCCTACCGGCAGTACCTGGAGAACTACTCCGAACAGCAGCGCGCGGCCGGCCGCTTCGAGCGCCCGGTCAACGTGCGCCTGCGCGATGTCATGGAATGGCTCGAGTTCAACCGCGTGGTGCCCTCCGACGTGCGCCTGCAGGCGTGGCTGGCGATGGGCTTCCTGCTGGTGTGCCTGGTCAACACGACCGGCCTGCTGCTGGCGAAGTTCATGCGCCGCTCGGCGGAGATCGGCGTGCGCCGGGCGCTGGGCGCGTCCAAGCGCGCGGTGTTCGCGCAGTACCTGGTCGAGTCGGCCGCGATTGGATTGGCCGGCGGCGTGCTCGGCCTGGGCCTGGCGCTGGCCGGCCTGTGGGCGGTGCGCCAGCAACCGGCCGGCTACGCGGAGTACGCGCACATCGACCTGGCGATGCTCGCCACAACCTTCGTCCTCGCGGTCGGCGCGAGCATGCTCGCCGGCATGCTGCCGGCCTGGCGCGCCTGCCAGGTCGCCCCCGCCATCCAGCTCAAGAGCCAATAAAGCTGTCGTCCCGAGCGAAGCGAGGGACCTGCTCCCCGCTTCGCCCGGTCCTCCCAAGCGCAGATTCCTCACTCCGTTCGGAATGACACGAACGGCGGAAAGACCAACGAGGGCACCCAGATGGACATCCGACCGATCCTCTCCACGCTGCGCCGGCACAAGACCGCGGCGGCGCTGATCGTCCTTGAGATCGCGCTCAGCTGCGCGATCATCTGCAACGCGGTCTTCCTGATCGCCGAACGCAACGCGCGCATGGACCGCCCCAGCGGCATGGCCGAGGAGGAACTGGCCGTGATCCAGTTCGCCGGCATCGGCCGCGACGATAACGCGCGCGCCATCACCCGCGAGGACCTCGCGGCACTGCGCGCGATCCCCGGCGTCAAGGCCGCGACGATCACCAACCAGGTGCCCTACGGCAATTCCTCCTGGAACAGCAGCATCAACCTCGAGCAGGAACAGCCGCACCCGACCGCCGACGCCTCCATGTACCTGGGCGACGAGCAGTTCCTGGAGGCGACCGGCGTCCGGCTGGTCGCCGGGCGCTTCTTCAACGCCGACGAGCTGGTCGACTTCCCGCGGCCCGAGGAGCAGGCCGACACCGAGCTGCCGCCGGTGGTGGTCCTGACGAAGGACGCCGCCGAGCGCATCTGGCCCGGCGAGGATGCGGTGGGCAAGACCCTCTACACCTGGGGCGACGATCCCAAGACCGTGGTCGGCGTGGTCGATTCGATGCTGCGCCCGAACGACGCCGCGTTCGGCGGCAGCGGGCCGTACGTCGGCGCCATCCTGCCGGTGCGCATGCCCTACACCGGCGGGCGCTACCTCATCCGTACCGAGCCCGGCCAGCGCGAGGCCGTGCTCAAGCAGGCCGTGGAGGTGCTGCAGGCGCGCATGCCCAACCGCATCCTGCTCCAGGACGAGACGATGTCGGCCACCCGCGCGGACTTCTACGCGGCCGACCGCTCGATGGCGTGGCTGCTGGTGGCGGTGATCGTCGCGCTGCTGGTGGTGACGGCGCTGGGCATCGTCGGCCTCGCCAGCTTCTGGGTGCAGCAGCGCACCAAGCAGATCGGCGTGCGCCGGGCGCTGGGCGCGACCCGCGGCCAGATCCTGCGCTACTTCCAGACCGAGAACTTCCTGCTGGCCACCATCGGGATCGTCATCGGCATGATCGGCGCCTACGGCATCAACCAGCTGCTGATGGGCACCTACGAGCTGCCGCGGCTGCCGCTGGCGTACCTGCCGGTCGGCGCGGTCGCGCTGTGGCTGCTCGGCCAGCTGTCGGTGCTGGGCCCCGCGCGGCGCGCGGCGGCGGTGCCGCCGGCGGTGGCGACGCGCTCCGTCTGAGCGGGCGGTCCATTACGCTATCGCGCATGCCGACGGTCCTGGTCATCGACGACAACCCCAGCGTGGCCACCGCGCTGGACACCCTGTTCTCCCTGCACGACATCGACACGGTCACCGCCGGGTCCCCGGACGAGGGCCTGGCGGTCCTCGACCGCGGCGAGCCGATCGACCTGGTGGTGCAGGACATGAACTTCCAGGCCGACACGACGTCGGGCGACGAGGGCGTGGCGCTGTTCGGGGAGATCCGGCGGCGCCACCCCGACCTGCCGGTGATCCTGCTCACGGCGTGGACGCACCTGGAGTCGGCGGTCGACCTGGTGCGCGCGGGCGCGGCGGACTACCTCGCCAAGCCCTGGGACGACCGCAAGCTCATCACCACGGTCAACAACCTGATCGAGCTGTCGCAGGCCAACCGCGCGCTGGACCGCGACCGCGACGGCACCCGCCGCCGGCGCGCCGCGCTGGCCAGGGACCACGACCTGTGCGGGCTCGTGTACGCGGACGCGGCCACCGAATCGGTGCTGCGCCTGGCGCTGCAGGTGGCGCGCTCGGACCTGCCGGTGCTGGTCACCGGGCCGAACGGGGCGGGCAAGGAGAAGCTGGCCCAGATCATCCACGCGAATTCGTCGGTCCGCTCCGGGCCGTTCGTCGCGGTCAACTGCGGCGCCCTGCCCTCGGAACTGATCGAGGCCGAGCTCTTCGGCGCGGAGGCCGGCGCCTACACCGGCGCGGGCAAGGCGCGCGAGGGCAAGTTCGAGGCCGCCGACGGCGGCACCCTGCTGCTCGACGAGATCGGCACGCTGCCGCCGGCCGGCCAGGTGAAGCTGCTGCGCGTGCTGGAGACCGGGCGTTTCCAGCGCCTGGGTGGCAACCGCGAGCGCGAGGTCAAGGTCCGGGTGGTCAGCGCGACCAACGCCGACCTGCCGGCCATGATCGCCGCCGGCCGGTTCCGCGAGGACCTGTACTACCGGCTCAACGCGATCGAGCTGCGCCTGCCGCCGCTGGCCGAACGCGCGGACGACATCCTGCCGCTGGCGCGCGCGTTCCTCCCGGACGGCAAGCAGCTGGCCACGGACGCCGAACGCGCCCTGCTGGCGCATGCGTGGCCGGGCAACGTGCGCGAGCTGCGCAACGCGGTCCAGCGCGCGGGCCTGCTCGCGCAGGGCGAGGCGATCCACGCCGGCGACCTGGCCCTGCCGGCGGCGCGGAGCGCCCCCGGCAACCCCGCGCAGCCGGCGACCGACGCCGAGCCCGACCGCGACGAGATCCTCGCCGCGCTCGACCGCAACGATGGCGTGCTCGCGCAGGCCGCCAGCGACCTCGGCCTGTCGCGCCAGGCGCTGTACCGCCGCCTCGACCGCCTCGGCATCAAGCGCGACTGAGGTGGCCGTGGGCCTGACGCGACGCCTGCCGCTGACCGTGCGCTTCGTGGCCGTCGCGCTCCTGCATGCGTCGATCACCTGCGCGCTGGCGCTGGCGTTCGATGCGGCCGGTTGGTTCCGTGCGCCGTGGATCGCCGGCGCCGTGGCGCTGCTGGCCGACCTGCCGTTGCTGGCCCTGCACGTGCGCCGCGCCCTCGCGCCGATGCACTCACTGTTCCGGTCGCTGGCCGGCACGGTCGGCAGCTACCGCGACGGCGACTTCGGCTTCGGCCTAGCCTGGGACAGCCACGACGCGCTGGGCGAACTGGTGAACGCGCACAACCGCCTCGGCGACGCGCTGCGCGAGCAGCGGCTGGCGCTGGTCCAGCGCGAACTGCTGCTCGACACGATGGTGCAGAACACGCCCGTGGCGATGATGCTGGTCGACCCGGCGGGCTTCGTCATCCACGCCAACCTGGCCGCCCGCAAGCTGCTGGGCGAGGGGCGCAAGCTCGAGGGCCACGCCTTCGCCGAGCTGATGTCGCGCGCCCCCGATGCGATGCGCGAGGCCTTCGACCGCGGCGGCGACGGCATGTTCACCATCGGCGACGAGGACGAGGAGGACATCTTCCACCTGTCCCGGCGCCAGTTCCGCCTCAACGGCCGCCAACACGAGCTCGTCCTGCTGCGCCAGCTCACCGCGGAGCTGCGCCGGCAGGAAGTGCAGACGTGGAAGAAGGTGATCCGGGTGATCAGCCACGAGCTCAACAACTCGCTGGCGCCGATCGCCTCGCTCGCGCATTCGGGGGGCATCCTGCTGCAGCGCGGGCAGACCGAACGCCTGGCGAACGCGCTGGGCACGATCGAGGACCGCGCGCGGCACCTGGAGGGCTTCATCCGCGACTACGCGCGCTTCGCCAAGCTGCCGTCGCCGCGGCTGGAGTCGATTCCCTGGCGGCGATTCGTCGACCAGCTGCACAGCCAGGTGCCGTTCGCCTTCGACGGCAACCCGGGGGACGCGATCGCGCGCATCGACCGCAGCCAGCTGGAGCAGGCGCTGCTCAACCTGCTCCGGAACGCGCACGAGTCCGGGTCGCCGGCCGAGGCGGTGACGCTGGCGCTGCGCCGGGCCGGGGACGCGTGGAAGATCGACGTCCTCGACCGCGGCAGCGGCATGAACGAGGCGGTGCTGGCGAACGCGCTGCTGCCGTTCTACTCGACCAAGCGCCACGGCACCGGGCTGGGACTGGCGCTGGCCCGGGAGATCGCCGAGGCGCACGGCGGGCGGATCGCGCTGCTCAACCGCGAGGGTGGCGGGCTCTGCGTCTCCCTCGTCCTGCCGGCGTAGTCGCCTACTTCTTCTTCGGGCGCTGCCAGCCGTCGACGGTCTTCTGCTGGCCCCGGGCAAGCGTCAGCTTGCCCTCCGGCGCGGCACGGGTGATCGTGGAACCCGCGCCGACCGTGGCGCCCGCGCCGATCTCCACCGGCGCCACCAGCGCGCTATTGGATCCGATGAAGGCCTCGTCGCCGATGGTCGTGGTCCACTTGTTCACGCCGTCGTAGTTGCAGGTGATCGTGCCGGCGCCGATGTTCACGCGCGCGCCGACGACCGCGTCGCCCAGGTACGTGAGGTGGTTGGCCTTGCTGCCCGGGCCGAGCACCGTCTTCTTGGTCTCGACGAAATTGCCGACGTGCACGCCTTCGGCCAGCACCGTGCCCGGGCGCAGGCGCGCGAATGGCCCGATGGTGGCCGCGCCCTCGCTGCGCGCGCCCTCCAGGTCGCAGTGCGCGCGCACGACCGTGCCGGCGGCCAGGTCCACGTCCTGCAGCCGGCAGAACGGGCCGATGCGCACGCCGTCCCCGAGGCGCACGGTGCCCTCCAGGACCACGTCCACGTCGATCTCGACGTCGCGGCCCACCTCGACCACGCCGCGGATGTCGACGCGGTCGGGGTCGGCGATGCGGGTGCCGGCGGCGCACAGCAGTTCGCGCACGCGGCGGCGCTGGTAGGCGCGCTCGAGCATCGCCAGCTGCCAGGGATCGTTGGCGCCCTCGGTCTCGATCGCGTCCTCGACCTCGACGATCTCCGCGCCGCTGTATTCGGCCGCGGCCATGCCGAACACGTCGGTCAGGTAGTACTCGCCCTGCGAATTGTCCGACGACAGGCGCGAGAGCCAGTCGCGCAGCGCGTTGGCATCGGCGGCGATCACGCCGGTGTTGACCAGGCCGATCCGACGCTGCTCGTCGTCGGCGTCCTTGTGCTCGACGATGGCGGCCACGTTGCCCTCGGCATCGCGGACGATGCGTCCGTAGCCGTCGGGGTTGGCCGGCCGCGCCGCCAGGACCGCGAGCCGGCCCGGCGCGTCGAGCAACGCGCGCAGCGTGCGCGGGCGGATCAGCGGCACGTCGCCGTACAGCACCAGCACCCGCGCGCCGTCCGGCACGTCAGGCATCGCCTGCTGGACCGCATGGCCGGTGCCGAGTTGCTCGGCCTGCTCCACCCAATGCAGTGCACCGCCGGCGCCCGCCGGCCACTCGCCCGCCTCCGCGCGCACGCGCTCGCCGCCATGGCCGAACACCACGTGGATCGCCTCGGGGTCGAGCACGCGCGCCGCGTCCACCACGTGTCGCAGCATCGGCTGGCCGGCCACGCGCTGCAGCACCTTCGGCCGCTCGGATTTCATGCGCTTGCCCTCGCCGGCGGCGAGGATGATCACGTGCAGCGGTGCGGTCATTCGGTGTTCCGTGGTGCCCGGGGGTTCGCGGGATTCTAACGGCCGCCGCTGCTAGGATGCCCCGGGTCCCGCGGCGCCACGCCGTGGACGGGAGCGCGCATGAGCCTGACCCGGCAAGGCCGGCATTACCTTGCGATCGGCGTGCTGCAGTACCTGGTGGACTGGGGGGTGATGGTGCTGCTCAGCCACGCCGGCATGCTCGTGGAGCCGGCCAACATCGCCGGCCGCGTCAGCGGCGCGGTGCTGGGCTACTGGCTCAATGGACGCATCACCTTCGCCGGAGAGGACACCCGGCTGGGCCGCGTGCAGTTCGCCCGGTTCGTGCTGATGTGGCTGAGCACCACGGCTGTGAGCACCCTGGCCATCGGTTCGATCGACGACCAGCTGGGCCTGAAGTGGGCCTGGCTGGCCAAGCCCGCCGTCGAGGTGACGCTGGGCATCATCGGCTTCGTGGTCTCGCGCCACTGGGTCTACAAGAAGCACTAGGCCGGCGCGCTGCCCCGGAACGGAAAACGCCGGCCCAAGGCCGGCGTTTCCATGTGCGCGGACGCGGGCCGGGCCCGCGCGCGGTCAGTGCTTGAGGTTCTTGCGCAGCCGCTCGAGGGCCTGCAGCTGGGCCTGCACCTCGGCCAGGCGGGCCTGGGCCTCGGCGACTTCCATCGCCTCGCCGCGGCCGGCCAGGATGCGCTCGGCCTCTTCCTTCGCGGCGCGCACCGCGGCCTCGTCGATGTCCTCGGCGCGCACGGCGGTGTCGGTCAGCACCGTCACCACCTGCGGCTGGACCTCGAGGATGCCGCCGGACACGGCGAAGTCGAGCTTCTCGCCGCCCGGCAGGGTCACGATGACCTTGCCCGGCTTCAGGCGCGTGATCAGCGGGGCGTGGCGCGGCGCGATGCCGAGCTCGCCCTGCTCGCCGGTCGCCACCAGCAGCTCGGCGTCGCCGTGGAAGATCTCTTCCTCGGCGCTGACGATGTCGCAACGGAAAGTGCTCGCCATGGTGTCCTCGTCCTGGCCCCCGCCGTGGCGGGGGTGTCGGTGGCTGGGGCGTCTGTGCCTGGGTTGGTCAGGCCGCCTCGGCCATCTTGTTGCCCTTCTCGATGGCCTCGTCGATCGAACCGACCATGTAGAAGGCCTGCTCCGGCAGGTGGTCCAGCTCGCCGTCGACGATCATCTTGAAGCCGCGGATCGTTTCCTTCAGCGGCACGTACTTGCCCGGCGAGCCGGTGAACACCTCGGCCACGTGGAACGGCTGCGAGAAGAAGCGCTCGATCTTGCGCGCGCGCGCGACGGCCTGCTTGTCCTCCTCGGACAGCTCGTCCATGCCCAGGATCGCGATGATGTCCTTGAGCTCCTTGTACTTCTGCAGCGTGGCCTGCACGCGGCGCGCGGTCTCGTAGTGCTCGGTGCCGATCACGTTCGGGTCGAGCTGGCGCGAGGTCGAGTCGAGCGGGTCGACCGCCGGGTAGATGCCCAGCGAGGCGATCTGGCGCGAGAGCACGACGGTGGCGTCGAGGTGCGCGAAGGTGGTGGCCGGCGACGGGTCGGTCAGGTCGTCCGCGGGCACGTACACGGCCTGGATCGAGGTGATCGAACCGGTCTTGGTCGAGGTGATGCGCTCCTGCAGCACGCCCATCTCCTCGGCCAGCGTCGGCTGGTAGCCCACCGCGGACGGCATGCGGCCCAGCAGCGCCGAGACCTCGGTGCCAGCCAGCGTGTAGCGGTAGATGTTGTCCACGAACAGCAGCACGTCCTTGCCCTTGCCGGACGCGTCCTTCTCGTCGCGGAAGTACTCGGCCATGGTCAGGCCGGTCAGCGCGACGCGAAGGCGATTTCCCGGCGGCTCGTTCATCTGGCCGTAGACCATCGCCACCTTGTCCAGGACGTTGGAGTCCTTCATCTCGTGGTAGAAGTCGTTGCCCTCGCGGGTACGCTCGCCCACGCCGGCGAACACCGACAGGCCCGCGTGCTCCTTCGCGATGTTGTTGATCAGCTCCATCATGTTGACGGTCTTGCCGACGCCGGCGCCGCCGAACAGGCCGACCTTGCCGCCCTTGGCGAACGGGCACATCAGGTCGATGACCTTGATGCCGGTCTCGAGCAGCTCGTTGGCCGCGGCCTGGTCCTCGTAGGACGGGGCGGCGCGGTGGATCTCCCAGTGCGCGGACGCGTCGACCGGGCCGGCCTCGTCGATCGGGTTGCCCAGCACGTCCATGATGCGGCCCAGCGTGCCGGTGCCGACCGGCACCGAGATCGCGCGGCCGGTGTTGTCGGCCACCAGGTTGCGCTTCAGGCCGTCGGTCGAGCCCAGCGCGATCGTGCGCACGATGCCGTCGCCCAGCTGCTGCTGGACCTCGAGCGTGATGTCGGTGTTCTGCACCTTGAGCGCGTCGTACACCTTCGGCACGTCTTCGCGCGGGAACTCGACGTCGACGACGGCGCCGATGATCTGGACGATCTTGCCCTGGTTGGCCATGACTCTATTCCTCGGGAACTTTGAAATTGCTTAGACCGCCGCGGCGCCGCCGACGATCTCGGAGATTTCCTGGGTGATCGCCGCCTGCCGGGCCTTGTTGTAGGACAGGTTCAGCGTGTCGATCAGCTTGGTGGCGTTGTCGCTGGCGGCCTTCATGGCCACCATGCGCGCGGCGTGCTCGGAGGCCACGTTCTCCATCACCGCCTGGTAGACGAGCGACTCGATGTAGCGCGTGAGCACGTGCTCGAGCACCGTCTCGGGATCCGGCTCGTACAGGTAGTCCCAGTCGTGGCGCGCGACCTGCTCGCTGGGCGGCAGCGGCAGCAGCTGGTCGAACGCGGCGCGCTGGACCATGGTGTTGACGAAGTCGTTGTACGCCAGGAACACGCGGTCGACCTTGCCCTCGGTGTACGCGTCCAGCATCACCTTGATCACGCCCACCAGCTGCTCCACGCGGGGCTCGTCGCCCAGGTGGGTGACGGTGCCGAGCATGCCGACCTTGATCCGGCGGAAGAACACGCTGGCCTTCTGGCCGATGGTGACGACGTCGACCTCGACGCCCTGCTCCTGCCACCTGCGGAACTCGCCCAGCAGCTTGCGGAACAGGTTGTTGTTCAGGCCGCCGGCCAGGCCGCGGTCCGACGAGACGATCACGTAGCCGACGCGCCTGGGATCCTTGCGCTCGACCAGGAACGGATGCTGGTACTCGGAACTGGCCTGGGCCAGGTGGCCGATCACCTGCTTCATCGCCCGCGCGTACGGGCGCGAGGCCTTCATGCGGTCCTGGGCCTTGCGGATCTTGGAGGCCGAGACCATCTCGAGCGCGCGCGTCACCTTGCGGGTGTTCTGCACGCTCTTGATCTTCGTCTTGATTTCCCTGCCGCCTGCCATGCTCGCTCTCTTCGCTTGTCATCCCCGCGGAGGCGGGGACGGTTCGACTTCGTCATCCCCCGGAGGCGGGGGCGGTTCGACTTCGTCATCCCCCGGAGGCGGGGGCGGTTCGACTTCGTCATCCCCGCGCAGGCGGGGATCCATCGTTCCTTGGCCGTGGATTCCCGCCTTCGCGGGAACGACGGCTCCGGTTACCAGCTGCCGGTCTTCTTGAACTCCTCGATGCCCGACTTGAACGCGGCCTCGATCTCGTCGTTCCAGTCGCCGCTGGCGTTGACCTTGTCCATCAGCTGGCCGGCGGTGTTGGCGAAGTGCGCGTGCAGGCCGTCCTCGAACGCGCCGATCTTGGCGACCGGCACGTCGTCCATGTAGCCCTTGTCGACGGCGTAGATCGACAGCGCCTGGCTGGCGATCGGCATCGGCGCGTACTGGCGCTGCTTCATCAGCTCGGTGACGCGCTGGCCGCGCTCGAGCTGCTTGCGGGTGGCGTCGTCCAGGTCCGAGGCGAACTGCGCGAACGCGGCCAGCTCGCGGTACTGGGCGAGCGCGATGCGGATGCCGCCCGACAGCTTCTTCATGATCTTGGTCTGCGCCGCGCCACCCACGCGCGACACCGAGATGCCGGCGTTCACGGCCGGGCGGATGCCGGCGTTGAACAGGTCGGTCTCGAGGAAGATCTGGCCGTCGGTGATCGAGATCACGTTGGTCGGGACGAACGCCGACACGTCGCCGGCCTGCGTCTCGATGATCGGCAGCGCGGTCAGCGAACCGGTCTTGCCCTTGACCTCGCCGTTGGTGAACTTCTCGACGTAGTCCTCGGACACGCGCGCGGCGCGCTCGAGCAGGCGGGAGTGCAGGTAGAACACGTCGCCCGGGTACGCCTCGCGGCCCGGCGGGCGGCGCAGCAGCAGGGAGATCTGGCGGTACGCCACGGCCTGCTTGGACAGGTCGTCGTAGATGATCAGCGCGTCTTCGCCGCGGTCGCGGAAGTACTCGCCCATGGTGCAGCCCGAGTAGGCGGCGATGTACTGCATCGCGGCCGACTCGGAGGCCGACGCGGCGACGACCGTGGTGTAGGCCATCGCGCCGTGCTCCTCGAGCTTGCGCACGATGTTGGCGATGGTCGAGTTCTTCTGGCCGATCGCCACGTAGATGCAGCGGATGCCGGAGTCGCGCTGGTTGATGATCGCGTCGATCGCCACCGCGGTCTTGCCGGTCTGGCGGTCGCCGATGATCAGCTCGCGCTGGCCGCGGCCGATCGGGATCATCGAGTCGATCGCCTTGTAGCCGGTCTGCACCGGCTGGCTGACCGACTTTCGCCAGATCACGCCCGGGGCGATGGTCTCGACCGGCGCGTGCACCTTGGCCTCGATCGGGCCCTTGCCGTCGATCGGCTCGCCCAGCGCGTTGACCACGCGGCCCAGCAGCTCCGGACCGGTCGGCACCTCGAGGATGCGGCCGGTGGTCTTGGCCACGTCGCCCTCGCGCAGGTGCTCGTAGTCGCCCAGGACCACGGCGCCGACGGAGTCGCGCTCCAGGTTCAGGGCCAGCGCGAAGGTGTCGCCCGGCAGCTCGATCATCTCGCCCTGCATCACGTCGGCCAGGCCGTGGATGCGCACGATGCCGTCGGACACCATCGTCACCGAGCCTTCGTTGCGCGACTCGGCCGACAGCGCGACCTTCTCGATGCGGGTCTTGATCAGTTCGCTGATTTCGGACGGGTTGAGCGTGGTGGTAGCCATCTGCGGTTTCCTGTCTGCCGGCGTCGCCGTCGGCGTTGCAATGAATGTCTTAGTTGGCCAGCGCCGACTGCAGGCGCGAGAGCTTGCCGCGCAGCGAGCCGTCGATGACCACGTCGCCGGCGTCGATCACCGCGCCGCCGATCAGGGCCGCGTCGACCGCCGTCTCCACCTCGACCTCGCGGCCGAAGCGGCGGCGCAGCGCCGCGCGGATGGTCTCGACTTCCGCGTCCGGCAGCGCCGAGGCGGAGGTCACGGTCGCCTTGACCACCTTCTCGGCCTCCAGCCGCTGCTCCTCGTACAGGCCGGCGATCTCCGGCAGCACGGCCAGCCGTCGGTTGTCGGCGAGCATGGCGAGGAAGCGGCCGAAGTCGGCGTCCGCGCCCTCGGGCGCGAGCAGCGCGACCGCGTCGGCGTCATCGAGCTTCGGGTGGCCGAGCAGGCCGGCGACCCGGGGGTCGGCGGCCACGCGGGCGGCGAACGCCAGCGCCTGCGACCAGTCCTTCATGCGACCGGCGTCGCGCGCGATCGCGAAGGCGGCGCGGGCGTAGGGGCGTGCGAGGGTGAGGGCCTGGCTCATCGTGGCTCCTTACAGCTGCTCGGCGAGCTCGTCGATCAGCTGCTTGTGCGCGCCGGCGTCGATCTCCCGGCGCAGCAGCTTCTCGGCGCCGCTCACGGCAAGCACCGAGACCTGGCGGCGCAGGTCCTCGCGGGCGCGGTTCACCGACGCGGCGAGATCCGCCTCGGCGAGCGCCTTCTGGCGCTGGCCCTCGGCGATCGCGTCGGCCTTGGCCTGCTCCACGATCTGGTTGGCGCGCTGGTGGGCCTGGTCGATGATCTCGTTGGCCTTGGCGCGCGCTTCCTTCATCGCGGCGGCGACCTTTTCCTCCGCCTGCGCCAGGTCCTTCTGGCTGCGGTCGGCGGCGGCGAGGCCTTCGGCGATCTTCTGCTGGCGCTCCTCGATGGCCGCCATGATGTGCGGCCAGCCGAACTTCATCACCAGCCATGCGACGGCGAAGAAGGCGAGCCCCTGGATGACCAGAGTGATGTTGAGATCCATGTCCTGACTCCTGTCGCCGGCGGACCATCCGCCGGCGGATACCTACCGGGTTCCTGCGAGGGGGGCGATCAGCCGCCCAGCGCGGTGAGGAACGGGTTGGCGAAGATCAGGAGCAGGGCGATGGCGACGCCGATGATCGGCACCGCGTCGAGCAGGCCGGCGACGATGAACATCTTGGTCTGCAGCATCGGGGTCAGCTCCGGCTGGCGGGCCGAACCCTCCAGGAACTTGCCGCCGAGGATGGCGAAGCCGATCGCGGTGCCGAGCGCGCCGAGACCGATCAGGAGGCCGGCGGCGATGACCGTGAACTTCATCACTTCGGCGATAAGGGCTGCGTTTTCCATGGTGCTCTCCGTGTGTGCAACTTAAAGGCTGTGCGCGGGTGGCGCGGGTGGATACAACAAGGGGAAGGGGATCAGTGGCTCTCGGCCGCCATGCTCAGGTAGACGATCGTGAGCATCATGAAGATGAAGGCCTGCAGGGTGATCACCAGGATGTGGAACGCGGTCCACACGAACCCGGCGATGAACTGCATCGGCATCATCAGGTAGGTCATGCCGCTCGAGAGCGACGCGCCGAGCGTCATCACCGCGATCAGGATGAAGATCAGCTCGCCGGCGTACATGTTTCCGAACAGTCGCAGGCTGAGCGAAATGGGGCGCACCGCCTCCTCGATGAGGCGCAGCAGCAGGTTGGCCGGCGCCAGCAGGATCTTGCCGACCGTCGACTCGGCGTGGAACGGCGCGGTGAAGGCTTCCTTGACGAAGGTGCCGAAGCCCTTGTGGCGGATGCCGAACACCTGGATCAGCAGGAACACGCCCAGCGCCATGCCCAGCGTCGTGTTGAGGTCGGCGGTCGGCACCACGCGCAGGTACTCGACGCCGGCGGCGTGCGAGGCGGCGGGTAGCCAGTCGACCGGCACCATGTCCATGAAGTTGAGCAGGAACACCAGCACGAAGATGGTGACCGCCAGCGGCGCGATGAACTTGCTGCGGCCGTGGAAGGTCTCGCGCACCAGCCCGTCGACGAAGGTCACGACCATCTCGACGAAGGCCTGGAACTTGCCGGGCACGCCCGCGGTCGCGCGGCGCGCGGTGCGGATGAAGAAGAACAGGAACAGCGTCGACAGCAGCAGCGTGAAGAACACGCTGTCGAGGTTGATCGTCCAGAACGCACCATCCCCGAAGTTCCACTGCAGGTGGTGGAGGTGGTGCTTGATGTATTCGGTCGCCCCGCCGGAGGCCGCCTGGCCAGTCGTTTCAGCGCTCACCGCGTGTCCCTGTTCAGCCGATTCGAAGACAACACCTGCGTGGCCACGTGATAGGCCAGCAGTCCCGCCACCAGCCCCGCCAGCATCGGAAGCGGCGGCAGGCGCCACACCTCCAACGCGATGGCCAGGGCCACCACCACGAGCAGCCACTTCCCGAGCAGGCCCAGGAACAGCCGCGCGTACGCCGCGCGCGCCGGGACGATCCCGCCCCCGAGCGCCAGCGCCGCCACCAGCAGGTGGCCGGCGACCAGCGCCATGCCCCCCGTGAACGCCGCCAGCGCATGCATCGCGCCGAGTGGCAGGAAGGCCGCCGCGGCCAGCGCCACGACCACGGCCTGGACGGCGATGGCGCGGAAGGCGGTGCGGCGCCCCGCGGCGACCGGATCGTGCACGCGCGGACTCGTTCAGTCTCGAGGGGTGGGCCGCGAATCGGCCCAGCGAAGCCGCAAAAGTATAGCAGCCGTGAAAATCGCGGGACAACCATCCGCAGGCGCGATCGCGGGGCGCGGGCGGCCTGCCTGAACGCCCGGCAACGGCCCGGGACCTTTTGCCCGGCGCCCCGGTCCCACTCCGGGCCTGCCCGTATTTCCTCGTCGATCCGCGCGGCAGGCCACGGAGCCCCGGTCCCTTGGCCGGGGCTTCGCCTTTTCGGCGCGCGTCAGGCCTTCTTCTTCGGGATGTACAGGTCGGTGATCGTGCCCTCGTACACCTCGGCCGCCATGCCGACCGACTCGCCCAGCGTCGGGTGCGGGTGGATGGTGTGGCCGATGTCGCCGGCCTCGCAGCCCATCTCGATCGCCAGCGCGACCTCGGCGATCAGGTCGCCCGCGTGCACGCCGACGATGCCGCCGCCGATGACCCGGTGCGTGGCCTCGTCGAACACCAGCTTGGTGAAGCCCTCAGTGCGGCCCAGGCCGATCGCGCGGCCGCTGGCGGCCCACGGGAACTTGCCCACGCCGACCTTCAGGCCCCTCTCCTTCGCCTCGGCCTCGGTCACGCCGACCCAGGCGATCTCCGGGTCGGTGTAGGCGACCGACGGAATCACGCGGGCCACCCAGTCCTTCTTCTCGCCCGCGGCCACTTCGGCGGCGAGCTTGCCCTCGTGCGTGGCCTTGTGCGCGAGCATCGGCTGCCCGACCAGGTCGCCGATCGCGAAGACGTGCGGTGCGCTGGTGCGCATCTGCCGGTCGACCGGGATGAAGCCGCGCTCGCCGACCGCCACGCCCGCCTTCTCCGCATCGAGCTTGCCGCCGTTGGGCGCGCGGCCGACGGCGACGAGCACGCGGTCGAACAGCTTCGCCTCGGGCGCGTCCTTGCCCTCGTACGCGCAGGCGATGCCGTTCTTCTGCGCCTTCGCCTCGACGACCTTCGTGCCCAGGTGCACCGCGACGCCCTGCTGCTTCAGGCGGTCGGCCAGCGGCTTGACCAGGTCCTTGTCGGCGCCCGGCATCAGCTGGTCCATGAACTCGACCACGGTGACCTGGCTGCCGAGCGCGCGATAGACCGTCGCCATCTCCAGGCCGATGATCCCGCCGCCCACGACCAGCAACTTCTTCGGCACCTCCTCGAGTTCGAGCGCGTCGGTCGAGTCCATCACCCGCGGGTCGTCCCAGGGGAACAGCGGCAGCTTCACCGCCTGCGAACCGGCCGCGATGATGCACTGCTCGAACTTCACCAGCGTGGCCTTGCCGCCGCGGGTGACTTCCAGTTCGTTCGCCGACAGGAAGGTGCCGGTGCCGGTCACCACGCGCACCTTGCGCTGCTTGGCCATGCCGGCCAGGCCCTTCGTCAGCTGGCCGACGACCTTCTCCTTGTACGCGCGCAGCGCGTCCAGGCGGATCTTCGGCGCGCCGAAGTCGATGCCGTAGTCCTTCGCGTGCGCGGCCTCGTCGACCACCGCGGCCGCGTGCAGCAGCGCCTTGGACGGGATGCAGCCCACGTTGAGGCACACGCCGCCGAGCGCGTCGTAGCGCTCGACCAGCACCGTGTCCAGGCCGAGGTCGGCGGCTCGGAAGGCCGCGGTGTAGCCGCCGGGGCCGGCGCCCAGCACGAGCATGCGGCACTCGACGTCGGGGGTGCGCCCGGTGGCCTTCGCGGGCGCAGGGCCGGTGCCAGGGCCCGGCTTCGCCGCGTCCGCGGGCTTCGCGGCATTCGCCTCGCCGGACGGCTTCGCGCCGCCGGCGCCGACGGGCTTCGACTTCGCGGACTCCGGCTTCGCGGGCGCGGCCTTCGCTGTCTCCTCAGCCGTCTTGCCCGCGTCGCCCCCCTCGCCCTCGGCCTCCAGCACCGCGATCACGCTGCCCTCGGCCTCCAGCACCGCGATCACGCTGCCCTCGGACACCACGTCGCCGACCTTGACGCTGATGGATTTCACCGTGCCCGCGGCCGACGACGGCACCTCCATCGTCGCCTTGTCCGACTCCAGCGTGACCAGGCCCTGGTCGACCGCCACCGTGTCGCCCACGGCGACCAGCACCTCGATGACGGGGACGTCGTCGAAACCGCCGATGTCGGGGACGCGAACTTCAACCGTGGCCATGGGGGCTCCTTGCTGGGCGGCGCGCCCGGCGCGCCGCGGGGGATCGAAAGCGGGCCGGAGATTCTAGGCCCTGCGGGATCGCCGGCTAGCGCCCGGCGCCGGGGTCCGGCGCGGCGCGCGGCAGCCAGCCGCTCTGGTACAGGTCGTGCCTGCGGTCCTTGAGGTTCAGCACCGTGCCGCTGGCCCGGGCCTGCACCAGCGCGTCCAGGCGCAGGTCGGCGAAGGCCACCGCCTCGGCGTTCTCGGTGGTCAGCGCGGCCACGCCATCGGGCGGGAAGGGGAAGTCGCAGGGGGTGAAGATGCCGCTCTGCGCGTACTGGATGTCGAAATTGTTCACGCCCGGAAGGTTGCCCACGTTGCCGGAGGTCACCACGTAGCACTGGTTTTCCACCGCGCGCGCCTGGCAGCAGTAGCGCACGCGCAGGTAGCCCTGGCGCACGTCGGTGCAGAACGGGGTGAACAGGATCAGCGCACCCTGGTCGACCAGGTGCCGCGCCAGCTCCGGGAACTCGGAGTCGTAGCAGATCATCACGCCGATCGGGCCGCAGTCGGTGAGGATCGCCGCGGCCGACTCGCCGCCGGCGATCTTCCACCAGTGCCGCTCGTTCGGCGTGGGGTGCAGCTTCTCCTGCGTGTGCAGCGAGCCGTCCCTCAAGGCCACGTAGCAGACGTTGTGGATGTCGCCGTCGTCGACGAACGTCGGGTGCGAGCCGCCGATGATGTTGATGTTGTAGGCCACCGACAGCCGCTCGAGCATCGCGCGGAACTGGCCGGTGTACTGCGTGAGCGTGCGCAGCGACTCGGCGGGCGACAGGGGCGCGTTGGCGATCGACAGCAGCTGCAGGGTGAACAGCTCCGGGAACACCACGAAATCGCTGCGGTAGTCGGCGGCGATGTCGACGAAGTACTCGACCTGGCGCTCGAACTCCTCCCAGGTGGCGATGCGGCGCTGCTGGTACTGCACGGTCGCCACGCGGACGCTGTCGGGCAGGCGGCCGGCCTTCTGCTCGCGCCGCACCACCGGGTTCTCGGCGCGGCGCGGGTTGCGCCAGGCCAGGCGCACGCCGTAGCCGAGCGAGTCCTTGTCGGACGGCAGGTAGCCTTCGATCACGCCTTCGGGCACGAAGCCGTTGCGCAGCTGGAACGAGAGCGCGGCGTCGCGCGTGCGTTCGTTGCGCACGGCCTCGACGTAGTCCCCGACCGACCCGAACTTCTTCAGCTTGCGCGCCAGCCCGGGCAGGCGGCCGACGAACACGATGCCGCGCAGGTCCAGGTCCTCGCACAGCTTCTTGCGCCGGTCGTACAGGCGGCGGCCGATCCTCAGGCCACGGAACTCGGGGTCGACGCAGACCTCCATTCCGTAGAGCCAGTTGCCCAGCGGATCGTGGCGCGAGGCGAAGCCACCGCCGGTGATCTCGCGCCAGGTGTGCGGCGCCATCGCCACCGCTTCGTCGATGCGGAAGGTCGCGCAGTGGCCGACGATGCGGCCGTCGTACTCGGCCACGAACTGCCCTTCGCCGAAGTGGCTGTGCTGGCCGCGCAGCATCTCGTCGGTGTAGCCCACGCCGTACACGCGGCGCGAGAGGTCCGCGATCGCGGCGAAGTCGCGGGGTTCGACGTTGCGCACCACGAGGCGTGGCGTGTCGCGGCTGCGTTGGCTACCCATGGCCCCTCCTGGCATCGATCCGGTCGCGCCCGCGTGGCGCGTCAGCGTCCATCCCGCGCGTCGTCCGCCGTGGCGTCGTCGTCCTGGCGCGCGGCGTCCCCGTCGTCCCCGTCGTCACGGTCGGCGGCCTCGGCGGCCTCGCGTTCGCGTTCGCGTTTCGCGCGCTCGGCTTCCTCTTCGGCGATCTCGCGCTGGGCGTCCTCGCCGGCGTCGTTGCGCGACAGCACGGCGCGTTCACGCGGATCCAGGGTCTCGGCCGGCATCTCGTCCGTGGCCGCGGCCCGCGTGGCGCGGCGGCGTTCGCCCCGCCACGCCGAGAGCGCCGCGTCGCCGTCCAGCCCGAACAGGCTGCGGACGTGCAGGTCGCGCTGCGGGAACGGGATCTCGATCCCGTGCGACTTGAGCGCGGTGTCCAGTTCCCACAGGTAGGCGGCCTCGATCGCGGCGTTCCGGCGCGCGGCCGCTTCGGTGAGCCACACCGCGAGGATGAACTCGACCGCGCTGTCGCCGAAGCCAACCAGCCAGACCTGCGGCTCCCGGCCCGACTGCTTGAGCGTGAACGAGACCCGATCGGCCGCTTCCAGCGCCGCCTTCTTCACCAGTTCCTTGTCCACGCCGTACGCGACGGAGAACTTCACCCGCATCCGGCGGTTGACCGACCGGTGCGTCCAGTTCACCACCCGCCCGCCGACGAACTCCGCGTTCGGGACGAGGATGTCGATGTTGTCGTTGGTGGTGATCCGGGTGGCGCGGATGTTGATCGCCTGCACCGTGCCGCGCACGCCCGCTTCCAGCTCGACGAAGTCGCCGACCTTCAGCGACTTGTCGAACATCAGCATCAGGCCGGAGATGAAGTTGTTGAACAGCGTCTGCAGGCCCAGGCCCAGGCCGATGCCCAGGCCGCCGGCGAAGACGGTGAACTTCGACATCGGGATGCCGACCAGGTCCAGCGCCAGCAGCAGGCCGATCGCCAGCAGCACGTAGTGCACGACGCGGGACACCGCGTACAGCGAGGCCGCGTCCACCCGCTTGTGCCGGCGCCCGTAGCGGTCGAGTGCCCTGCGCACGAGGCGCGAGAGCACCAGCACGACCAGGATCGCGAGCACGGCGGCGATCACGCCGCCGAGGGTGATGGTCACCTCGCCGATGGACAGCAGGCGCTGGTCGAGCAGCGGCTGCAGACCCTGCCAACCCGACTGCGCCGCGCCGGTCGCCGCCTCGCCGACCTTTTCGCCGACGTCCTCGAGCTTCTCGCCGATCGGTGCGGCGCCCATCGCCTCAGAGCAGCGCGCGGCGCATGTCGCCCAGCAGCGACGCCAGGTGCGCGGCGAAGCGCGCGGCGGCCGCACCGTCGATCACGCGGTGGTCGTAGGACAGCGACAGCGGCAGCACCAGGCGCGGCTGGAAGGCCTGGCCGTCCCACACGGGACGCATGTCCGCGCGCGAGACGCCGAGGATCGCCACCTCGGGCGCGTTGACGATCGGCGTGAACTTGGTGCCGCCGATGCCGCCCAGCGAACTGATCGAGAAGCACCCGCCCTGCATCTGCGCCGGGCCGAGCTTGCCCTCGCGCGCCTTGGCGGCGAGTTCCGCGGTCTCCGCCGCGATCTCCATCACGCCCTTGCGGTCGCAGTCGCGCACCACCGGCACCACCAACCCGTTGGGCGTGTCGGCGGCGAAGCCCACGTGGAAGTACTTCTTGAGCACCAGCCGCTCGCCGCTCTCGTCGAGCGAGGCATTGAACTCGGGGTACCGCTTCAGCGCATCGACGACGGCCTTCATGATGAAGGCGAGCATCGTGAGCTTGGTCGCCCTGCCCTTCTCGATCGCCTTCGCGTTTTCCTTGTTCAACGCGACGCGCAGGGCCTCCAGCCCGGTGACGTCGGCGTCCTCGTGCTGGGTGACGTGCGGGATCATCGCCCAGTTTCGCGCGAGGTTCGCGCCCGACAGCTTCTGGATCCGGCTCAGCTCCTTGACCTCGACCTCGCCGAACTTCGCGAAGTCGACCTTCGGCCAGGGCAGCAGGTCGAGCCCGCCGCCACCGCCGGCGCGCGCCGCGCCGCCACCGGCCAGCGCACCCTTGACGAACTGCTGCACGTCCTCGCGCGAGATGCGGCCGCCGCGGGCGGTGCCGCGCACCCGGGCGAGGTCCACGCCGAGCTCGCGGGCGTACAGGCGCACCACGGGGCTGGCGTAGGGGACCTTGTCGGGCAGGACCTGGTCCGCGTCGAAGGCGACCGGCGGCGTGCGCGGCGGCTCGGCCGGCGCGCGCCCGGGATCCTCGCGCTCGGGCGGCGGCGGGGCGGCCTTCGCGGGCGCCTTGTCGGCCTTCGGAGCCTCCGCCTGGGCCGGCTGCGCCTTTTCTTCAGGCGCGGACTTCTCATCGGCCCCGTTCGCCTTCGCGCCTTCGTCGCCATCACCTTCGCCACCGGCCTCGATCAGCGCGACCACGCTGCCCTCGGACACCGTGTCGCCGACCTTGAGCTTGAGCTCGCGCACCACGCCGGCGAACGGCGCGGGCACTTCCATCGTGGCCTTGTCCGACTCCAGGGTCACCAGGCCCTGGTCCGCCTGCACGGTGTCGCCGACCGAGACGAGCACCTCGATCACCGGGACGTCGTCGAAGCCGCCGATGTCGGGGACGCGCGCTTCCTTGGGAGCGGCCATGCAGGACTCCGAAATGCTGCCGGACAGGGGCGGCCATTGTGGCCGGAGGCGCGCGGATGCGCCAATCCGCGTCCCGCCGCGGCGGCATATGACTTCCTTCATCCACCTTCCGGCACTGCCGCGCGGACCGTGCCGGGCGCAGGCTGGGCGTGTCCTCGGTGCGTCCCCCCACGAAACACGAGGTGGCCCATGAACCCATGCATCCGACACCTCCTGTGGCGCGGCCTGGTCGCGATCGCGCTGGTGGCCATCGGCGTCGGCAGCGGCCTCGGCCTCGCGCGCACCACGCCGGTGGCGCAGGACGGCGCGCGCTGCGCGGTGGCCGGCACGCTGCAGGCCGCGGCGGCGACCACGCCCGTCGACGCCGTCCCGCCCGCGACCTGATCGCCACCGGGGCCACGCCGCCCGCGTCCGCCCCGCGCCGCGCGCCGCGTTCGAACAGGCAACCACCGGCGAGATCGCGCATTCCGTGCCGATTCGACATGCCGATGTTGCGCCGCATCACGCTTCCTTCGGTGCCTGCGTCCCGCTTGCTGCGGGCGCGCGGGCACGAATCGGGGCAAAAACTGGCCTGATCGCCGCGAAATGCGATGGCGGTCCGCGATCCGCGCGCGCGCCGGGCGCTTCATGGCGCCATTCCACCGTGGGAACCGCCGCCATGCGCGACCGCCGCCACGCCATCGTCCTTGCACTGTTCGCCGTCCTGGCGACGCCGCTCGCCGCCTCCGCGGGTTCGGGCCAGGCCGGATTCGGCGTGGGCCTGCGCGTGCTGGACGGCGAGGCCCGCGGGGACGTCCTGCCAAGCCTGCCGATCCCGGACGGCAGCCAGGTCCTGGCGCTGGATCCCGCGCGCGGCAGTTGGGTGAACGCCGGCGACCCCGCCGCGATCGCCCGCTTCTACGAGGCGCGCATGCCCGCGCTCGGTTTCAGGCTGGCCGCCCGCCAGGACGACGCCACCGGCGCGCGCCTGGCCTGGGAAGACGCCCGCGGCACCCGCGTCGAACTGCGGATCCGCCGGATGCTGGGCCAGGGCGAGGGCAGCTGGATCCTCGCCACCACGGCCTGATCGCGAGGCCGCACCCGGCGCGGGGCCACGCCGGCGCCGCGCCCTGTCGTGAACCCGATGCCGCCGCGCGGTAGGCTGCGCGCCTCGTCGCCACGCCGGGTCCGCCACGCGCCATGCATGCCCCCGACCCCGTCGCCGACACCCGCCGCTGGCTCGAGCGCGCGGTCATCGGACTCAACCTGTGCCCGTTCGCGAAGGCGGTGCACGTGCGCAACCAGGTCCGCTACGTGCTCAGCGCGGCGAGCACGCCCGACGACCTGCTCGCCGAGCTCAGCCGCGAACTCGAGTTCCTGCACGCGGCCGATCCGGCGATGGTCGAGACGACGCTGCTCATCCATCCGGGCGTGCTCGGCGACTTCCTCGACTACAACGAATTCCTCGACGACGCCGACGCGGCGGTCGAGGCGCTGGGACTGGAAGGGGAGCTGCAGGTCGCCAGCTTCCATCCGGACTACGTGTTCGCCGGCGCGGACCCGGACGACGTCGCGAACAACACCAACCGCTCGCCCTGGCCGATGCTCCACCTGCTGCGCGAGGAGAGCGTCGAGCGCGCGGTCGAGGCGTTCCCGGAGCCGGACGCGATCGTGGAGCGCAACATCGCCACGCTCGAACGGCTGGGGCACGACGGCTGGGCGCGCCTGTTCGACTGAGGTCGCCCGGCGCAACGTTACGAAGCGACCCCCCCGGCCCCCGCTGCGAGCAGGGGCGGCGGCGCGTCAGGCCGGGTCGTCCGAGAACAGGCGCGCGCGGTCGTCGTCGTCGAGCAGGCGCCATTCGCCCTCGGCCAGGCCATCGAGCGACAGCCCGCCCACCCGCGTGCGGTGCAGCGCCTCCACGTGGTTGCCGACCGCGGCGAACATGCGTCGCACCTGGTGGTAGCGGCCTTCGGTCACCGTCAACCGCGCCAGGCGCGGTCCGACGGCCTCCAGCCGCGCGGGCGCGAGTGGCTTCTCCTCGCCCTGAAGGCACAGCGTGCCGCTGGCGAACACGGCCGCCTCGTCGCCGCGCAGCGGCGCCGCCAACCGCGCCTCGTACACCTTCGGCAGCTTCGAGCGGGGCGCGATGATCCGGTGCAGCAGCGCGCCGTCGTCGGTCAGCAGCAGCAGGCCGCTGGTGTCGCGGTCCAGGCGCCCGACGGTCGAGACCTGCGGCTTGCGCGCGCGCCATCGCGGCGGCAGCAGGTCGGCGACGAGGCGGCCGGCGTCGCGCGTCGAGCAGACATGGCCGACCGGCTTGTGCAGGACGGCGAGCAGGCCGGGCGCCGGGTCCAGCGGCGCGTCGTCCACGCGCAGGTCGCCGTGCATGACGTCGCGTCCCACGATCGCGTCGCGCGACGGCACGTCGCCGTCGACGCTCCTGACGCGGCCCGAACCGATCAGCGCCTCGACGTCGCGACGCGTCCCGTAACCGAGGTTCGCTAGGTAGCGGAGCAGCTTCATCGCGTGCCCGGCGCCCTCAGCGGACGGCCGCGATGACCTTGAAGCCGTCGCCCTGCGCGACCGTGCGCACCTCGGCGAACGACCCGGACAGCGCGGCCTCGTACGGCAGGTGCCGGTTGGCGACAAGCCACAGTTGCCCGCCGGGCCGGAGCGCGTCCGCGGCGGTCGCGATGAACGCCTGGCCCAGTCCCGGGCGGTCTTCGCGGCCGAGCCCGTGGAACGGCGGGTTGCTCACGATCGCGTCGTAGCCGCGCGCCGGCAGCCCGCGCTCCACGTCGTGCCAGTGGCAGGCGATCGCGGCCCGCGCGTCCGGGCCGGCAAGGTTCCGCCGCGCGCAGTCCACGGCGCGCGCGTCCGCCTCGTACAGGTCGAGCGCGTCGATGCCGTCCGCGCGCGCCAGCAGTGCCATCGAAAGGAACCCCCATCCGCCGCCGAGGTCGGCCACGCGACCGGACAGCGTCTCCGGCAGGTGCGCGGCCAGGAGCGCCGAGGCCCGGTCGACGCGATCCCACGCGAAGATCCCCGGGCGTGACACGAAGCCGCCGCCGGGGACGCCGCTGGCCGCGATCCGGCGCGGCGCCGCGCCCTCCCGCCAGGCCGCCGCCAGCGCGGCATCCGCGGGTCCGTCCAGCGGTCCGGTCCAGAAGGCGCGGCAATGGTGCTTCGACAGGCTGCCCACCGGCCCCGCGAGCCGTTCGAGGTCGGCCTCGCCGCTGCGCGCGCCTTCCTTGTTGGGCATGCAGGCCAGCACGCGGCCGCCGGGCGCGAGCCGCGCGAGCGCCTCGGCGAACAGGCCACGCGCCGCCTCGCGCTGGCGCGGCGGCAGCAGAAGCACGAGCGGCCAGCGCCGCGCCGGGTCGGGCCCGTCGCCGGCCACCACGTCGAATCCCGCCGCCTGCAGCCGGTCGTGGGTCCCGCGGTCGTCCTGCGTGCACGCCAGCCCCGGGAGGCGCCGGCCCTGCAGCGGCCAACCGTCGCGCGCCTGCAGGAACAGGCCTTCACCCGGCCAGCGCGGGCCGTCGCCGTCGAGCGCCAGCATCAGCGTGTCCAGCGCGGGATCGTGGCTCGCGGCCATCAGGGGCCTTGCGGTCGTGACGGGGTCGCCATTCTAGGCAGCGCGCGCGTCCGGTTCGCGCGTTGGCAACATCCGCTTCATGCGCGCCGAACATCACCGCGGTCAGCATCGCGCCATCCCCCCGAGACGGAGTGAACACGATGACCCGAGCCCTGTTCGTCGGCGGCGCCGTGGACAACAGCGAGATGGACCTGGTGGACCTCGCGGCGGGCAGCCGCCCGCCCCTGCACTATCCCGAGGACACCGGTGGCGGCCGCCCGCGCTACCGCCTGCACCACGTCGGGCGCCGCGACGAGGCCTTCGCCTACGCCGTGTACGCGGCCCCCGGGATGGGCGACGAGGAAGTCGAACGGATCAGCGACGAACGCGGCTACGCGCGCCGCTTCGAGGCGCGGCCCGAACTGGTCCCGGCCTGACGCCGGCCCGCGCGTCACTCGCCGGCCGCCCCCCCGGGCGCGGCCGGCAGCACGCGCCACACGACGTTGCCGACGTCGTCGGCCAGCAGCACCGCGCCATCGGCGGCGACCGCCACGCCCACCGGCCGCCCGCGCGCATCGCCGCGGGCGTCGAGGAAGCCGGTCAGCACGTCCTCCATCGGACCGGCGGGTCGGCCGCCCGCGAACGGCACGAACACCAGCTTGTAGCCGCTGTGCGGCTTGCGGTTCCACGAGCCGTGCTGGCCGATGAACGCACCATGCCGGTAGCGCGCGGGCAGCAGGTCGCCGTCGTAGAAGGCCAGGCCCAGAGACGCGGTGTGCGGGCCGAGCGCGTACTCCGGCGCGATCGCGCGGGCCACCATGTCGGGCCGTGCCGGCTCGACCCGCTCATCGACGTGCTGCCCGAAGTAGCTCCACGGCCAGCCGTAGAAGCCGCCGTCCCGCACCGAGGTCAGGTAATCGGGCACCAGGTCTGGGCCGAGCGCGTCGCGCTCGTTCACCACGGTCCACAGCACGCCGGTGTCGGGGTGGAAGTCGACGCCCACCGGGTTGCGCAGGCCGGAGGCGAAGACGCGGGTCGCGCCGGTGGCGACGTCCACCTCCAGGATCGCCGCGCGGTCCGCCTCCTCGGCCATGCCGTGCTCGGCGATGTTGCTGTTGGATCCCACGCCGACGTACAGCTTCGCGCCGTCCGGGCTGGCGACCAGGCTCTTGGTCCAGTGATGGTTGCGCGGGCCCTCGGGCAGGGCCGCGAGCCGGCGGCCCGGCGCCGTGATGGACGTGTCGCCCTCGCTGTAGGGGTAGGCCATCACCGCGTCGGTGTTGGCGACGTACAGCGTGTCGCCCACGAGTGCCATGCCGAACGGCGAGCGCAGCCCGTCGAGGAACACGTGCCGGGCGTCGACCTTGCCGTTCCGGTTCGCGTCGCGCAGCAGGGTGATGCGGTCCGGGCTCGGCACCGCCGCGCCGGCCCGCGCCATCAATGCGCCCATGACGCGGTCGCGCACGCCCTCGGGTTCCTTCGGCTGGCGGTTGGTCTCGGCGACCAGCACGTCGCCATTGGGGAGCACGTGCAGCCAGCGCGGGTGCTCCAGGCCCGTGGCATAGGCCTCCACCGCGAAGCCCGCGGCCGGCACCGGGGCCTGGCCCGCCAGCCAGCCGACCGCCGGGGCGATGTTCACCGTGGGGATGCGCTCGGGATCCGGCGCGGGCAGGACCGGGGTCGGACCCGTCCCGTCGCGCACGCTCAGGCGCGCCGACCCGCCGCAGCCCGTGACCGCCGTTGCCGCCAGCACGCACCCCGCCAACATCCCTTTCGTCCAGCGCATCGCCCACCCCCGTGGCATCGGAAACGGGTGCATCTTGGCATTCCGGCGCGACAAGGCCACGTGGAACCGGCGACCGCCTTCACGCATGGGTGCCGCGCCACGCGCGAGGCTGCCCCCTGGCCCGACGCAGGAGGCCCGCATGGCACGCATGGCCGAACGCATCCATACCGACGCCGGCGAGATCGCGCGGCTCGAGGCGACGATCCGGGAACTGTCCGAGGGCGAGCACGTGCGCCTCGCGCTGGACGGCGGCGACACGCTCGAGGGCACGGTCGCGATGCGCCCGAGCGTCCAGGTCTTCGAGACCGTGGACGGCCGCCAGGGCATCAACGCGGTGGTGCGCATCGAGGCGCCCACGCCCGATGGCGACACGCAGCCGCGCTGGCGCGACGTCTGGGTCGACAGCATCCGCAGGGTCGAGCACCTGGCCTCCGGCTGACGCGTGGCGAAGATGCCGCCGGCGCCCGCGGCGACTACCATGTCGCCCGCGGCCCAGGCCGCCCTTTCCCGCGACGCCGAGCCGACGATGACCGAGACCCTGCCCGACCGCCTGTCCACCGACCCCCGCAGCCCGCACTACGACGAGGCCCTGCTGGAGCGCGGCATCGGCATCCGCTTCAACGGCGTGGAACGCACCAACGTCGAGGAATACTGCGTCAGCGAGGGCTGGATCCGCGTGGCCGCCGGCCGCGCGCTCGACCGCCGCGGGCATCCGATGACGATGAAGCTCAAGGGCGCCGTCGAACCGTTCTACAAGCTGCCCCCGGCCGACGGCGACGCCTGACGCCTCCCTGCCGGTCGGCGCCATGCCCGCGGACCGCGCGCACGCGTTCCACCATCCCGTCGCGTTCTGGGCCGGCTGCGCCCTGATCGTGGCCGGCGTGTTCGCGCACGCCCCGATGTTCCTGATGGGCCGGCATACCCACTGGCAGATGGTCGGCATGCCGATGACCTGGGGGATGTGGGCCGGCATGGCCGCGATCCCGGTCGGCGTCGCGCTGGCGTGCTTCGGCCTGATGCCGCGCCTGGAACGCATGCGCATGGCCCTGCAGGGGCCGCAGCGCGCGGTGCTGTTCCACGTCGCCGACGGCGTGCCGCTCAACCGCGCGCACTGGACGCTGGTCACCGTGCTCGCCGTGGCGCTGGTCGTGGACGTGATGAAGCCGGCGACACTCGGCTTCGTGTTGCCCGGCATGCGCGTGGAGTACGCCATCGGGACGCAGGTGGCGGGGCTGCTGCCGCTGGTGGCGCTGACCGGCACGACCATCGGCTCGGTCGTGTGGGGCCGCATCGCGGACCTGTTCGGCCGGCGCGCGGCGATCCTGCTCTCGGCGCTGATGTTCATCGGCACCGCGATCTGCGGCGCGATGCCGGCGTTCGGGTGGAACCTGCTGATGTGTTTCCTGATGGGCCTGTCGGCGGGCGGCATGCTGCCGATCGTGTTCACCCTGATGGCCGAGACCATCCCGGCCGCGCACCGCGGCTGGCTGCTCGTGGCGCTGGGGGGGCTGGGCACGTCGTTCGGCTACCTGGTCGCGGCCGGCGCGGCCGCGCTGCTCGAACCGCTGATGAGCTGGCGCGTGCTGTGGCTGCTCGGGTTGCCGACGGGCGCGATCGTGATCCTGCTCAACCGATGGATCCCCGAATCGCCGCGCTTCCTGTCGAGCATGGGGCTGCATGCGCAGGCGCGCGCGGTGCTGGCGCGCTTCTCGACGCGCATCGAGGCGGACGACGCCGCGCATCCGGGTCCGCCGGTGATCGACGAGAGCCATCCGGTGTCGACCTCGCGCAAGCTGCTACGCGGGCCGCTGGCGCCGATCACCCGCGCGCTGGTGACCTGCGGCGTGGCCTGGGGCCTGGCGAACTTCGGCTTCCTGCTGTTCCTGCCGGTGAACCTGGTGGAGCTGGGGCTGGATGGCGCGCGCGCGAGCGGGCTGATCGCGCGTTCGGCGGTGTGGGCGCTGCCCGGCATCGCAGCGGTCGTGTGGCTGTACCACGGCTGGAGTTCGTTGCGTGCGCTGCTCCTGTTCGTGGGCCTGAGCACCGCGTCGCTGCTGGCCTTCTTCGCCATGGGGCTGGCGGGCGTGCGCGCGGAGGGTGCACTTGTCGCGGCGACCGCCGCGCTGCTGGTCAGCCTGAGCGGGGTGATCGCGATGCTGGTGCCGTACGCGTCGGAGATCTATCCGGTGCGCCTGCGCGGCACGGGGTCGGGCGTGGTGGCGGCCAGCTCCAAGGCGGGCGGCATCATCGGCGCGCTGGCGGGCGTGGCGGGCTTCTTCGGCGCGTTCGCGCTGTCGGCGCTGCTGGTGGCGCTGCCGATGGCGGTGGCCGGCGTGATGCTGGCGCGCGCCGGGGTCGAGACGCGCGGGCGGCGGCTGGAGGAGATCGAGGCGGGCTTCGGCGCCTGACCCGCCGGGCGACGACGGCTACTGCTTCAACCGCCAGCCGGTGCGGAAGATCCACCAGACGATCGCCAGGCAGGCGAGCAGGAAGCCGCAGATCGCCGCGATGCTGATGCCCACGTCGACGTCGGCCACGCCGTAGAAGCTCCAGCGGAACCCGCTGATGAGGTACACGACCGGGTTGAACAGCGTCGCCTCGCGCCACGGCGAGGGCAGCATGTCGATCGAGTAGAACGCACCGCCCAGGAACGTCAGCGGGGTGACCACCATCAGCGGGATCACCTGCAGCTTCTGGAAGTCGTCCGCCCACAGCCCGATGATGAAGCCGAACAGGCTGAAGCTCACCGCGGTCAGCAGCAGGAACGCGAGCATCCATCCCGGGTGCTGGATCTCGTAGTCGACGAACAGCCGCGCGGTCAGCAGGATCAGCACGCCCAGGATCAGCGACCTGGTCGCCGCCGCGCCCACGTAGCCCATCACCACCTCGATGGCGGACACCGGCGCGGACAGCAGTTCGTAGATCGTGCCCGCCCACTTGGGCATGTAGATGCCGAACGAGGCGTTGGAGATGCTCTCGTTGAGCAGCGACAGCATGATCAGGCCGGGGATGATGAAGGCGCCATAGCCCACCCCGTCGATGTCGCCCATGCGCGAGCCGATCGCCGCGCCGAACACGATGAAATAGAGGGACGTCGACAGCACCGGCGAGGCGATGCTCTCGGCGAGCGTGCGGAACGTCCGCGCCATCTCGAAGCGGTAGATCGCCCGCACCGCATGCAGGTTCAGCCCGGCCATCGCGTCCCTCCCCTGCGCGGGGGCACCCGTCGCCACGAAACCCCCTGTCGTCCCGAGCGCAGCTGTCGTCCCGAGCGCAGCTGTCGTCCCGAGCGCAGCGAGGGACCTGCTCTTCCTCTTCCACGCTCCCGGCCCGGCAAAAGCAGAAGCAGGTCCCTCGCTGCGCTCGGGACGACAGGCGGCATGGGGCCGATCATCAGGCGCGCTCCCGGACCAGGCTCACGAAGATCTCCTCCAGCGAGCTCTCGCTCGTGTGCAGGTCCTTGAAGTCGATGCCGTGGTCGGCCAGCCTGCGCAGCAGCGTCGCGATTCCCGTGCGCTCGCCCTGCTGCACGTCGAAGGTGTAGGTCAGCGTGCCGCCGTCGTCCGAGAGCTCCAGCGGCAGGTCGGCCAGCGGCGCGGGGATGGACGCCAGCGGGGCCTGCAGCGTCAGCGCCAGCTGCTTGCGGCCGAGCTTGCGCATCAGCGCCGCGGTTTCCTCCACCAGCACCAGCTCGCCGCGGTGGATGACGCCGATCCGGTCGGCCATCTCCTCGGCTTCCTCGATGTAGTGGGTGGTCAGGATGATCGTCGTGCCCTGCGCGCGCAGCTCGCGGACCATCGCCCACATGTCGTGGCGCAGTTCCACGTCCACGCCCGCGGTCGGCTCGTCCAGGAACAGGATGGACGGCTCGTGCGCCAGCGCCTTGGCGATCAGCACGCGGCGCTTCATGCCGCCGGACAGGCTCATGATCCTCGCGTCGCGCTTGTCCCACAGCGACAGCGCGCGCAGCACGCGCTCCAGGTGCGCCGGATCGGGCGCCCGGCCGAACAGCCCGCGCGAAAAACGCAGCGTCGACCACACGCTCTCGAACGCATCGGTGGACAGTTCCTGCGGCACCAGCCCGACCAGCGCGCGCGCGGCGCGGTAGTCGCGCACGTTGTCGTGTCCGTCGATCGTGACCGTGCCCCCACTGGCGCGCACGATGCCGCAGACGATGCCGATCAACGTGGTCTTGCCCGCACCGTTCGGACCGAGCAGCGCGAAGATCTCGCCGCGCCGGATGTCCAGGTCCACGCGCTTGAGCGCGACCTGGCCGGAGGCGTAGGTCTTGTCCACGCCCTGGATCGAGATGATGGGTGCGTCGCGGTCCCCGTCCACGCGGCGATGCTAGCCGATGCCGCGCCCGGCGCGGCCTGCACGACGCGTTTACGGCCGGGGCGCCAGCTTGGGCCGGGCCGTGGCCCCTCGCGGTCGTCCGGGCCAGGCGGCACCCGCCCGCACCCGGTTCCCGCCATGTTCCTGGAAAAGTTCAAGTCCGACGGACTCGCCCATCTCTCCTACATGTTCGGCGACGGCCTGGAGGCCTTCGTCGTCGACCCGCGCCGCGACGTGCAGTGCTACGTGGACCTGGCCGCCCGCGAAGGCGTACGGATCACACGGATCTTCGAGACCCATCGCAACGAGGACTACGTGGTCGGCTCGGTCGAACTGGCCGAGCGTACGGGCGCCAGCATCCACCACGGGCATGCACTGGACTTCGACTACGGCGAAGCGGTCCGCGAGGGGGACTGCTTCGCGTGCGGCGCGTTGCGGCTGCGCGTGCTGGAGACGCCCGGCCACACCCCCGAGAGCATCTCGCTGGCGCTCTCCGACAGCAACCAGGGCGACACCGTGGTCGGCGTGTTCACCGGCGACACGCTGTTCGTGGGTGACGTGGGCCGCACCGACCTCGTTCCCGGTCGCGAGGGGGAGATGGCCGAGGCCCTGCACCATTCTCTCGTCGAGAAGCTGCTGCCGCTCGGCGACCAGGCCCTGCTGTATCCCGCGCACGGCGCCGGATCGGTGTGCGGCGAGAACATGGCCGACCGGGAGTTCTCGACCCTCGGCCACGAACGTGCCCACAACCCGATGCTGCAATGCACCGACAAGGCGGCCTTCGTCAAGCGCAAGCTGGAGGAGAAGCACCACGTGCCGCCTTACTTCGAGCGCATGGAGCACCTCAACAGGTGTGGTGCACCGGTGATCCACCACCTGCCCTCCCCTGAACCGCTCGACGCGGACGCGTTCGCCGCCTTGGCCGGCGACGGCGCCCGGGTGCTTGACCTGCGGTCGGCCGAGGCCTTCTCGGGGGCGCACGTGCCCGGAAGCCTCTCGCTCCCGCTCGACCTGCTACCGGCATATGCGGGGTACCTGCTCGGCTACGACGAGCCGCTGCTGCTCGTTGGCGATGGTGCCGGGGCGGTGCAGGCGGCGGTGCGCAGGCTGGTGCGCCTGGACTACCTCCAGGTCCGCGGATTCCTGGCGGGTGGCATCGCGGCCTGGGAAAAGAGCGGCCGGCGCTACGGCCATGTCGGCGTGGTCCATGCGAAGGACCTCGACGCGGAGCTGCAATCCGACGCGCCGCCGCTGCTTCTGGACGTGCGCAAGGCGAGCGAGTTCGAGCGCATGCGCCTGCGGGGCGCGACGCACGTGTTCCTCGGCCACCTGCCCGGCGAGCTGGACGACCTGCCGCGGGACCGGCGCGTGGTCACGTTCTGCGGCAGCGGCAAGCGGGCGATGGTGGCCGCCTCGCTGCTGCAGGCCGCGGGCTTCGAACGCGTGCGCAATGCGTTCGGCTCGATGGCCGCCTGCGAGGCGATCGGATACGCCACGCTCGAGGACGGCGACGACGGGGAATGAGCCCCTGCGCACGCGGCGGACCGCATGCGCTGCGCCGAATCGCGGCGCTGGTCAGGGCGTGGCGGAAGCCTTGCGCGGATCGTCGGCGGGGTTCACGTAGGTGATCCCCCACGGGCCCACGCCGTGCAGCTGCAGCTCCACCGGGCCCTGGGTGGCCGCGAAGTGGTTCACGCCGACCTGCATGATCGCGACGCTGCCTGGCGGCAGGTCGACCAGGCGCGACGCGTCGTACGTGTCGCCCGTCGCCATGCGGAAGGTGCCCGAGAGGACCGTCACGTGCTCGATCGCCGGGTGGTGATGGGGCGGGATGACGTAGTCCGCCGGCAACCGCAGGCGCAGGGTGAAGGGACCGGCCTTGTCCAACGGTCCTTCCAGGACGGCTCCGCGGGCGCCCTTCGGCAACGCGGGGACGTCCATCCATTCCATGTCGTCAGGCAGGACCATCGCGTGGTCGGCGTGCTGCATGTCGTGGCCGGCCTCGCCGGGCTGGTGCCCGCCCGCGGGCGCGTCGCCGACGGCGATCGCGAGCGCCGCGGCCAGGGCGAGATGCGAAAGTTTCATGGCTGCGCTCCGGTTGGCGACCGTCCCTGGCCGTGCGTGCGTCCTCGCGCCAGCAGCCAACGGAGGTCCGGCGCCGGCACGGCCAGCGCCGCGCGCCGGGCCCGCGTCAGGCGGTCCCGGGCACGCCGGGGCCGGCCGCCCGAGCGTCCGGGTGGCTGCCGGGCGGACCGGTCGCCTCAAGCAGTCGGGCCAGGTCCGCGACGAAACTGGCGTAGGCCGCGTCGCGCGCGGCCTCCGGCTGGCGCAGGACCCACGACGGGTGCACCGTTGCCAGCGCACGCGTGCCGTCCGGCCCGCGCAGCCAGCGGCCGCGCGATTCGGCGAGCCGGAAGGCATTGCCGAACAGCGCGCGCGCCGCGGTCGCGCCGAGGCACAGGATCACGTCCGGCCGCAATTGCGCCAGCTCGGCCTCAAGCCATGGCCGGCAGGCCTGCACGTGCGCGGCCGCCGGGTTGCGATGCAGCCGCGCCTTGCCGCGCTGCTCGAAGCGGAAGTGCTTCACCGCGTTGGTCAGGTACATCGCGCCGCGGTCGATGCCCAGTTCGGCCAGCGCGCGGTCGAGCACGCGCCCGGCCGGGCCCACGAACGGGCGTCCGGCCAGGTCCTCCTGGTCGCCGGGCTGCTCGCCGACCACCACGATACGGGCGTCGGCAGGGCCTTCCCCGAACACCGTGCGCGTGGCCGGTTCCCAAAGGGGGCATCGACGGCAGGACGCGGCCGCCGCGCGCAGTCCCCCGAGGCCCCGCGCCTCCGGCACGGGCAGCGGTTCGGGCGCGGGGATGCGACGGCGCGGCGCCTCGGACTCGCGTTCGCGCATGGCCTCGACGCGCGCGCCAGCGTCCTTCACCAGTCCGGGCACCAGGCGCGCCTCGGGCAGGTTGCGCCAGTATTTCTGCGGCATCTCCGAGCGCATCATCGTCGGGTTGAGCCGCGCCGGGTTGAAGATGTGCGCGTAGTAGGTGCGCCACAGGTCCTCGTGCGCGTCGTCCGCCGGCGCCGCGTCGCGGGTGGCGCCGTCGCCGAACGCGAGCGCACTGCCGTCCCACGCCACGCTGCGCCCGGGCGTGAGGATCGCCCAGCGCATGCCGGCGAACCGGCGGGCGAAGAACGGCGCCACGCGGTCGACGATGTCGTGCTCCGGTTCGAACCAGGCGATGTACGCCTCGTCCTCGCCGGGCACGGCACGGAAGCGCACGAACGCCTTCATCTTGTGGCAGTCGCGACGCACCGCTTGCGCCAGGCGGGTGGCGCGGTGCACGTCCGGGTCGGCGGCATCGTCCAGCAGGCCGCGCGCACCGTTGGCCAGGCGCCACGCGATCCGGTAGGGCAGCGCATGGCGGTCGGTGTCGCGATGGCAGACGACGGCGCCCGCCAGCGACAGCAGCGCGCCGGGCACGGCCGGTGCCTCGCGCCGTGGTGGCAGCGCGGTCACCGCCGTCGCACCGAGCAACGAACCCTGCACGCCACCGGTCCAGTCGACGTCGGCCGGCGCCAGTCCCGCGCGCAGCGCCGCGCGCGCCTGGGCGCGCCACGCGTCCACGTCCCACGGGGGGTCGACATTCGCCGCGTACATCCTGGCTGGCGTCAGGCCGCGAACAGGTCCGGCTGCGCCGGCGGCGGCGCGAGCCGTGCGCGCAACGCGGATGGATCGTCCAGCGCGCGGCGCGGGTGGTGGTCGGCCAGCTGCACGAATGGCAGCACCTTGCCGAGCGGCGCGGACAGGCGCGCGAGGTCGGCCACGCGCAGGCGGCGGTGGCGGCGCGAGGCGAGCACCCGCTTGACGTTGCGCGTGCCCAGGCCCGGGACGCGCAGCAGCATCTCCCGCGGGGCCTTGTTGAGATCGACGGGAAAACGCTCCGGGTTGCGCAGCGCCCACGCGAGCTTGGGATCGATGTCGAGGTCGAGCATGCCGCCACCCGCCTCGCGCGGCGCGATCTCGCCGACCTCGAACCCGTAGAAGCGCATCAGCCAGTCCGCCTGGTACAGCCGGTGCTCGCGCTGCAGCGGCGGCGCGCGCAGGGGCAGCGTCGACTTCGCGTCCGGGATCGGCGAGAAGCCCGAGTAGTACACGCGCCGCAGCCGGTAGTTGCCGTACAGGTTGCCGCTGGTCTCCAGGATGCTGCGGTCGTCGGCGTCGTCGGCACCCACGATCATCTGCGTGCTCTGGCCCGCCGGCGCGAAGCGGGGCGGCCGCGACTTCGCGGTGCGCGCGGTGCGACGGGCCTCGACGTTGTCCTCCATCCGCCAGCGCAGCTGGCCCATCGCCGAGCGGATGCCCGGCAGGTCCTTCTCGGGCGCGAGGCGATTCAGTCCCGCTTCGGTCGGCAGCTCCACGTTGATGCTGAGCCGGTCGGCGAAGCGCCCCGCGCGCTCGAGCAGTTCGGGCGAGGCTTCCGGGATCGTCTTCAGGTGGATGTAGCCGGCGAAGGCATGGTCTTCGCGCAGGCTGCGCGCGACCTCGACCAGCTGCTCCATCGTGTAGTCGCCGTTGCGGATGATGCCGCTGGAGAGGAACAGGCCCTCGATGTAGTTGCGCTTGTAGAAGTCGAGCGTGAGCCTGACGACCTCGCCGGTGGTGAAGCGCGCCCGGCGCACGTTGCTCGACACCCGGTTGACGCAGTACGCGCAGTCGTAGACGCAGAAGTTCGTCAGCAGGATCTTGAGCAGCGACACGCAGCGGCCGTCGGGCGTGTAGCTGTGGCAGATGCCCATGCCTTCGGTGCTGCCGATGCCGCCGGTGCCGAGCGAGTGCCGTTTCGCGGCCCCGCTGGAGGCGCACGACGCGTCGTACTTCGCCGCATCGGCGAGGATCGCGAGCTTGGTGGGGACGTCCATGCGCCATGGTCCCCATCGCGCGTCTCACTCCCTGAGACGCGAACGCGGTTCCATGCCGCCTCGCGCGCGCGAGGCCGCGCGCGCATCCGCGCCGGCTGAACCGTTCAGGCACACGCCGCGCCGACGCCCCCCCACCGAGACTCCCGCGATGCCCGCGCCAAGCGACCGCGTCGCCGACCTCGTGGTGCAGCGCCCCGAAGGCCTGTACTGCCCGGCCGGCGACTTCTTCATCGACCCGATGCGGCCCGTGCCGCGCGCGGTGATCACCCATGGCCACGGCGACCACGCCCGCGGCGGCATGGGCGCATACCACTGCGTGGCCGCGGGCCTGCCGATCCTGGAATGGCGCCTGGGAAAGCAGGCCTATTCGGTCCACGACCACGGCGAACGGTTCGTGCTCGGCGAGGCCACCGTGTCGTTCCACCCGGCCGGCCACGTGCTCGGCTCCACGCAGGTGCGGATCGAATCCGGCGGCGGGACCTGGGTCGTGTCCGGCGACTACAAGCGCCAGCCGGACCCCACCTGCCTGCCGTTCGAGGTGGTGCCCTGCGACGTGTTCGTCACCGAGTGCACGTTCGGGCTGCCGGTGTACCGCTGGCCGGACGCCCGCGAGGTCGCGGCGGACGTCGTGGCATGGCGCGACGAGTGCGCGGCGCGCGGCGAGGCGGCGGTGCTGTTCTGCTATGCGCTGGGCAAGGCGCAGCGCCTGCTGGCGGAACTGGCGGCGCACACCGACCGCCCCGCCTTCGTCCACGGCGCGATCGATGCCGGCGTGCAGGTCTACCGCGGCGCAGGCGTACCGATGCTGGCGACCGCGCCGGTGATGGACCAGGCGAAGGGCGCGGATTTCGCAGGCGAGCTGGTGCTGGCGCCGCCGTCCGCGGGCGGCAGCAGCTGGATGCGCCGCTTCCGGCGCGCGCAGACCGGGTTCGCCTCGGGCTGGATGCGGATCCGCGGCAACCGCCGGCGACGCAACGTGGACCGGGGCTTCGTGCTGTCCGACCACGCCGACTGGCCGGCGCTGCTAACGACGGTTCGCGAGACCGGCGCGCGGCGCGTGATCGCGCACCATGGCAATCCGGAAGCGCTCGTGCAGACGCTGCGCGACGCGGGCATCGACGCCATGACGTTCGCGCGGCCCGAAGGCGCGCCGGTAGGCCGCGGTCCCGGCGACGACGGGGGCGATTGATGCGGCGTTTCGCCCGCCTCTACCAGCGGCTCGACCGCAGCACCGCGACCCGTGACAAGCGCGCGGCGCTGGTCGATTACTTCCGAGACGCGCCGCCGGAGGACGCGGCATGGGCGCTGTGGCTGCTCGCGGGCGGCAAGGTCGGCGGGGCGCGCGCCAAGATCGCCACCAGCACCGAACTGCGCGCGTGGGTCGCGGAGGAGAGCGGCCTGGCGCCGTGGCTGGTGGACGACAGCTACCACCAGGTCGGCGACCTCGCCGAAACGCTGGCGCTGCTGCTGGACGACCCCGCCACCGAGGACGATGCCCCGCTGCACGAATGGATCGAGTCGCGCCTGCTTGCGGTTGCCGGCAAGGACGAGGCGACCCGTCGCGCGGTGGTCGTCGGCGCATGGCGCACGCTCGCGTTCGACGCGCGCCTGGCGTTCAACAAGCTGCTGACCGGCGCGCTCCGGGTGGGCGTGTCGCAGCGCACCGTGCAGCAGGCCCTGGCCGAATTCTCGGGCGTCGACATCGCGCGCATCGCCCAGCGGATGCTCGGCACCTGGACGCCCTCGCCCGCGTTCCTGCGCGACCTGCTCACGCATGACGAACTGCCCGGCGACCGGCGCCAGCCCTACCCCTTCTTCCTGGCCTCGCCGATCGAGGTCGAGCCGGACACGCTCGGCCCGGTCGACGACTGGGTGCTGGAGTGGAAGTGGGACGGCATCCGGGTTCAGCTGATCCGCCGCGACGGCGAGGTCGCGCTGTGGTCGCGCGGCGAGGAGCGGCTCGACGGCCGTTTCCCGGAGATCGAGGCCGCGCTCGCGGCCATGCCGCGCGACTGCGTCATCGATGGCGAGCTGGTGGCGTGGGGCGGCGGCCCCGCGCCCGCGCCGTTCACGGCGCTGCAGACCCGGATCCAGCGCCGCAAGCCGGGACCGAAGGTGCTCGCGGCCACGCCGGTGCGCGTGCTGGCCTACGACCTGCTGGAGCTGGACGGCGCGGACTGGCGCGAGCGCCCGCTCACCGAACGCCGCGCGGCGCTGGCAGGACTCCTCGACGGACTCGGCGACGACCGGCTCGCACTGTCCCCGACCGTACCGGCGGACGACTGGACGCACGCAGCCAGCCTGCGCGAAGACGCCCGCGAGCGCGGCGTCGAGGGCCTGATGCTCAAGCGCCGCGATTCGACCTACCAGTCCGGCCGCCGCCGGGGCGACTGGTGGAAATGGAAGGTCGACCCGCTCACCGTCGACGCGGTGCTGATCTACGCCCAGGCCGGCCACGGCCGCCGCAGCACGCTGCACACCGACTACACCTTCGGGCTGTGGGACGGCGAGGCGCTCGTGCCGGTGGCGAAGGCGTACTCCGGACTGGACGACAGGGAGATCCTGAAGCTGGACCGCTGGATCCGCGCGAACACGCTCGAGCGTTTCGGGCCGGTGCGCTCGGTGCGCGCCGAGCACGTGTTCGAGCTCGGCTTCGAGGCGGTGAACCGCAGCACGCGGCACAAGTCGGGGATCGCGGTCCGGTTCCCGCGCATCCTGCGCTGGCGCGAGGACAAGCGGCCGGCGGATGCCGACCGGCTCGACGCATTGCGGGCGCTGGCGCGATGAGCGACGGCGGCCGCACGCGCGCGCGCCGCACGCCGGCACCCGCAGCGCCGAAGCCGCAGGGCATCCGCGCGGCGCGCACGGCGCTGGACGGCTGGTTCGCGTCCCGCGGGTGGACGCCGTTGCGCTTCCAGCGGGAAGCCTGGCGTCGCCAGCTCGCCGGCGAATCGGGCCTGCTGCACACGCCGACCGGCAGCGGCAAGACGCTGGCGGCGCTGGGTGGGCCGCTGCTCGAGGCGCTGGCGTCACGGCCGGCCGGCGAAGCGCCACCCGCGCGCGGACGCCGCCGCGCCGAGCCGCGCCCCTTGCGCGTGCTGTGGATCACGCCCCTGCGCGCGCTCGCGGCCGACACCCTGCGCGCGATCCGCGAACCCGTCGACGCGCTCGGGCTCGACTGGCGCGTCGGCGCGCGCACGGGCGACGCCAGCGCGCGCGACAAGCGGCTGGCGCGCGACGGGCGGCTCGACGTGCTGGTGACCACGCCCGAGTCGCTGGCGCTGCTGCTGTCGTACCCGGAGACGGCGCCGCGGCTCGCGCACCTGCGCACGGTGGTCGTCGACGAGTGGCACGAACTGGTCGGCAACAAGCGCGGCGTGCTGCTGCAGCTGGGCCTGGCGCGACTGCGCGCGCTCGCGCCGGGGCTGCGCACCTGGGGGCTGTCCGCGACGCTCGGCAACCTGGACCAGGCCCGCGACGTGCTGCTCCCGCACGCACCGGGCGCGGCGATCGTCTCCGGCGTGCTGCCCAGGCGGATGCAGCTCGACACCCTCGTGCCGGACGCCGGGGAGCGCTTTCCCTGGGCGGGCCATCTCGGGCTCGTGCAACTGCCACGCGTGATGCAGCGCCTGCTGGCCGCCCCCACCAGCCTGCTGTTCACCAACACCCGCGCGCAGGCCGAGCTCTGGCACCGCGCGCTCGCCGCGGTCTGGCCCGAGGACCCGGCCACGCTCGCGCTGCACCACGGCTCGCTCGATCCCGCTTTGCGCGCCGCCGCCGAGCAGGGCCTGCGCGACGGCAGCGTGCGCTGCGTGGTGGCGACCTCGAGCCTCGACCTCGGCGTCGATTTCCCCGCGGTCGACCAGGTGCTGCAGGTCGGCAGCCCGAAAGGCATGGCGCGCCTGCTGCAGCGCGCCGGGCGCGCCCGCCACCGGCCCGGCGAGGCCGGCGGCGTCACCTGCGTGCCGACGCACGCGCTGGAGCTGGTCGAGTACGCCGCGGCACGCGAGGCGATCGCGCACGGCCGCGTCGAGGCACGCGAACCTCCGGTGCTGTCGCTCGACGTTCTGGCGCAGCACTGCGTGACGCTGGCGCTCGGCGGCGGCTTCGATGCCGACGCCCTGTTCGACGAGGTGCGCGGCACGCATGCCTTCGCCGCGCTCGACCGGGCGACGTGGCAGGCGGTGCTCGACTTCGTCGTGCAGGGTGGCAGCGCGCTGGCGCACTACCCCGACTTCCAGCGGGTCGTGCGCGGCGACGATGGGCTGTACCGCGTGCACGATCGCAAGGTCGCGTTCCGGCACCGGCTGTCCATCGGCACGATTGCCAGCGACGGCAGCCTGGCGGTGAAGCTGCTGAAGGGCGGGCGCCTGGGGTCGGTCGAGGAAAGCTTCATCGGCCGCCTGCGCCCCGGCGACCGCTTCCAGTTCGCGGGGCGCACGCTCGAGCTGGCGCGCCTGCAGGACATGACGGCGTACGTGCGCATCGCGAAGTCCGGCGAGGGCAGCGTCCCGAAGTGGCAGGGCGGGCGCATGCCGCTGTCGAGCGAGCTCGGGCGGGAGGTCGAACGCCTGCTGGCCGGGACGCTCGATGCCCCGGAACTGCGCGCGATCGCACCCTTGCTGCGGCTGCAGGCGCGCCTGTCCGCGCTGCCCGGCCCCGGGCACCTGCTTGCCGAATGGGTGCGCGCACGCGACGGCCGCCACCTGTTCGTGTATCCGTTCGCCGGCCGCGGCATCCACGAGGGCCTGGCCGCGCTGGTCGCGCTGCGCTGGGGCCGTCGCCTGCCGGAGAGTTTTTCCTACGCGGCCAACGACTACGGGTTCGTCGTCTCCGCGCGCGCGGGCGCGTCGATCGACGCGGCGCTGCTGGACGCGCTGCTCGAGCCGGGCGATCTCGCCGCCGACCTGGCGGCCGGCCTCAACCTGGGTGAACTGGCGCGCCGCCAGTTCCGCGAGATCGCGCGCGTCGCCGGCCTGCTGCCCCCGTCGCTGCCCGGGCGCGCGCCCCGCTCGATGCGCCAGCTGCAGGCGTCGAGCGGCCTGCTGTACGACGTGCTCCGCCGCCACGACCCCGGCCACCTGCTGCTGGCGCAGGCCGAGCGCGAAGTCCTGTCCGGGCAGCTGGAGGCCACGCGCCTGGCCGAGACGCTGCGCGACTGCGTCGCGCGGCCGCTGCGCTTCGTGGAACCCGCCTCGCTGACGCCCCTGTCCTTCCCGCTCTGGGCCGAAGGGCTGCGCGGCCAGCTCAGCACCGAGGACTGGAAGACCCGCGTCGAGCGCGCCGCCGCGCGCCTGGAGCAGCGCCATGGCTGAGCGGCTCGACATGCACCTGGGCGGCGAGCCGATGCAGCTGCTGGCCGACCGCGCGCTCTACTGGCCGGCACGGCGACGGCTGTTCATCGCCGACCTGCACCTGGGCAAGGGCGACGTGTTCCGGCGCGCGGGCATCGCCCTTCCCAGCGGCGGCAGCCGCCACGATCTCGAGCGGCTCGGCGCGCTCGTCGACGCGACCGGGGCGACCGCCGCCTGGGTTCTGGGCGACATGCTGCACGGCGCGACCGACGGCCGCGGCTGGCGCGACAGCTGGGACGCCTGGCGCGCGGAACGCCCCGGGCTGGACCTCGTCGTGCTCGCCGGCAACCACGACCGCGCACTGGCCGGCGCAGGACTCGGCGCGACGCTCGCGGGCGAGCGCGTCGACGACGGCCCGTTCTCGCTGCGGCACGCACCGGGCACCGATCCCACGCGGCACGTGCTGTGCGGGCACCTGCACCCGGGCGTGCCGCTGCCGGGACTCGGCCGACGGCGCTTCCCGGCGTTCTGGCTGGCACGTGGCTGCACCGTGCTGCCGGCGTTCTCGGCGTTCACCGGCGGGTCGCGCCCGGACCCGGCGCCCGGCGACACGCTGGTGGCGTGCACGCCGGGGGGCCTCGTGCGGGTGCCCGCCTCCGGGACCGCGGCGCGCACGGCGTGGCGATGAAGCCAGGGCGCGGCCCGGCCGGTCGATCGGCCGGGCCGCATCACGTCACAGCTTCAGTTGGCCGTCCTCGACGATCGTCGCATCGTCGAGCGTGACGGTGCTGCCGGGCAGGAACACGGTGATCCCGTAGCCGACGGTGTTGTCCCCGCCGGCCCAGGTGTTGCTGCCCGTCCCGATGGTCACGCTGCCCGCGGGCACCCAGTTGCCCAGGCTGCCGCCCGGCGGCAGCACGACGTTCGGGTTGATCCCGATGTCGACGAAGCCGAACTCGTCCTTGCGTGGATCCTCGACCGCGTCGTAGGCCGCCCGGTAGTCCGCGTAACCCGGGCCTTTCCCCGACAGCGAAACCATGAGGCCGTCCTCGAACCGCATCGTCAGGTCCTCGACCGGCTTCCCACGGAACCAGCTGCGGCGCTGGACGACGGTGCCCTCGGCCGTGCCGGGCACGGGCGTGGCGTAGACCTCGCCCGCCGGCAAGTACACCGAGACCGCCGCTCCCCCCGCCGCCCGGTCCGCTTCGGACACGATGCCGTCGCTGACCATCACCGGCCGTCCACCCACCTGGAAGGTCAGGTCGGTCCCATCGGGATGGGTGATGTGCATGCGGTCGCCGGCCGCGAGCGCTTCGCGCACCTCCGCGCCACGGGCCTGGAGATCGGTGTAGTCCAGGTTGAGGCCGCTCCAGAACGTGCGGGCGAGCGCCTGCTCGTCCATGCCGTAGCGCTCCGCGCGCCAGGGGGTGGGATACAGGTTGTTGCCGACCTCGACGGTTCGCACGTTGTTGCGCAGGAACGCCTGCATCACCGGTTCGTCGGCCTTGGCGCGGGCCGCCATGCGCGCGGGATCGGCGCCCTCGAACAGGCCTTCCTCGGTGACGTTGCCGAGGCTGATCACCACGTCGACCACGTCGGCGAGCGCCAGCCCGAGCGTGTCCGACTGGCTGTCGTACCGGGCGGGCACGTCGAAGAACAGGCGCCTGGCCAGCCGGTCGCTGCTGTAGGTGACCAGCGGGAAGGCCCCGACGCGGCGCACCTGCACCGCCAGGTTCTCGAGCAGTTCGGCGTCGTGGGGCCGGCCGGTGATGAGCACGGTCTCGCCTTCGCGCACGCCGGCGCTCTGGGTGACGAGCCGCTCGGCGAGCTGGTCCAGGTCGGTCGTGGCCCGGGTGGTGGTGGTGGCCTGCTGGGGCTCGGCCTGGATGCGAAGGGGGAGGAAGCACAGTGCTGCCGCGATCGCGATCGCGACGCTGGAACGGGTCATGTCCTGTCTCCTGCGACGTCCCCGGGAGGGGGCGGGTTCCGTGCCCAACGCCCGCCTGCGGCGAATGCGGTCAGCGCGTGGCGGGTGGGCGGGGTTCCGACGGACGGTCACGCCCGACACGGCCGGACGTCGCCGAGGGTCGCGTTGGCAGGGGCACCCCCACCTCCGGAGGCGGCCCCATGCGCCCGTCCGCATCCCTTTCCGCCACCCTCCCCGCGGCACTGCTCACGACGGCGCTCGCCATGGCGGGCTGCGCCCGTCCCCACGACGCCAGCGTCGCCGCCACGCCGGCGGTGTCGCCGCCGGAAACCAACCTCGGGGCCAACCTCCTCGAGGGGCTGGGCGACCACAACTTCCCGGTCACGACCGACCATCCGGAGGTCCAGCGCTGGTTCGACCAGGCGCTGATGCTCACCTACGGCTTCAACCACGACGCCGCGGAGCGCTCGTTCCTGCGCGCCACGCAGCTCGACCCCGAATGCGCGATGTGCTGGTGGGGCGCCGCGCTCGTCGTCGGGCCGCACGTCAATGCGGCCATGGACCCGGCCGACAACGCCGACGCCTGGTCGCGCACGCAGCGCGCGCTGTCGCTGGCGGACCGGGCGAGCGAACGCGAACAGGCCTTCATCCGCACGCTCGCCGCGCGCTACGCGGAAAACGCGCCCGCCGACCGCAAGGCGCTCGACGCCGCGTACGCCGAGGCCACCCGCGTGCTGATGCGCAGCCGGCCGGACGACCTGGACGCGGCCACGCTGCACGCGGAGGCGCTGATGGACCTGCAGCCGTGGGCGTACTACGACGACCAGCTGCAGCCGGTCGGCAACACGGCGGAGATCGTGCAGGTGCTGGAATCGGTGATGGACCGCGACCCCGACCATGCCGGCGCGCTGCACCTGTACGTGCACGCCGTGGAAGCGTCCGCGGATCCGTCGCGCGGCGTCGCGGCGGCCGACCGCCTGCGCGAACTGATCCCCGGTTCCGGCCACCTGGTGCACATGCCCGCGCACATCTACGCGCGGGTGGGCCGCTGGCACGACGCCTCCATCGCCAACCAGCGCGCGATCGAGGCGGACGACACGTACCTGGCCATCTGCGGCGGCAACGCGCAGGGCATCTATCCGCTCGGGTACGTCCCGCACAACCACCATTTCCTGTGGTTCTCGTCCAGCATGGAGGGCGACAGCGCCACGGCGCGCGCGGCCGCGGCGCACACCGCCGAGCGGACGAACCTGCCCGAGCTCATGCGACAGGCCGGGTTCGAGGGCCTGCAGCACTTCTGGATGACCCCGTGGTTCGAACGGGTGCGCTTCGGCCGCTGGGACGAGATCGCGTCGCTGGAGAACCCCGCGCCCGACCTGCCTTACGTCACCGCGATCTGGCATTACGCGCAGGGCGTGGCCGCCGTGCGCCAGGGCCGGCTCGACGACGCCCGCACGCACCATGCCGCGCTGCAGCCGGCCGCGGCCGACCCCTCGTTCGATTCGCTGACGATGTGGGACCGCTATCCGCTCTCCCACGCGGTGAAGATCGCCGAGCGCACGGTCGCCGCGGAGCTCGCGATGGCCGGCGGCGACCACGGCGCCGCCGTCGACGCGCTGCGCGAGGCGGTGCGGATCGAGGACATGATCCCGTACGACGAACCGCCCGGCTGGCATGCGCCGGTGCGCCACTCGCTGGGCGCGGCGCTGCTGGCGGCCAACCGCGCGGCGGAGGCCGAAGCCGTGTACCGCGAGGAACTGCGCCGCAACCCGGGCAACGGCTGGTCGCTGCACGGGCTGCAGCTTGCGCTGGCGGCACAGGGCAAGGCCGACGCGGCGGCGACGGTCGCCCGCGAACGCGACCTGGCCTGGCAGCACGCGGACGTGGAACTGGTCGCCTCTCGGATGTGAGGGCGCGGCGCTTCCGGCGGCGGTGACCCGTCACCGTCGCCCGCCTGCTGCACGTCCGGTGGTCGATCAGCGCCGTTCGATCGTGTCGCGCAGGCGTTCTTCCTGTTCGCGCAGTTCGGGCGTGAACGCCTCGCCGAAGTCGTCGGCCTCGTACACGGGGCGGATCTCGATCTCGCTCGGGCCTTCATGCGGGTTCGGGCACCGGCGCACCCATTCGATCGCCTCTTCCATCGAACGCACCTGCCAGAGCCAGTAGCCGGCGACGAGTTGCCCGGCATCCGCGAACGGGCCATCGACGACGGTGCGCGACTGGCCATCGAAGCGGACGCGGGCGCCCTCGCTGGAGGGCTTGAGGCCTTCGCCCGCCAGCATGATGCCGGCTTCGACCAGGTCCTCGTTGAACTTCCCCATCGCCTCAAGCAGTTCGGTGGAGGGCAGCTTGCCGGCCTCGGAATCTTCCGTGGCCTTGACGATCACCATGACGCGCATCGGAGGTCTCCTCGCTGGGGGCCCGGGGGCAGGGCGTCGAGGGTACGACGACCCGGTGAAGTCCGGATCGGCGCCGGCCCGGCCCCATCGGTGCGCGACCGTTCCGGCACCGGGGGCGCGCCGCAACGCGCGGTCGGGCGCGCCGGACTCACGCGGGGTTCGCCCGTGCATTGGTGCAATCGCCGGCCCGTCCGACCGTGGCGCGCGTGCATGCAGTCCCCCGACATCATCGGCTGGATCGCCTCCGGCATCCTCATCCTCACCCTCGGCCGGCAGACGTGGCGGCAATGGTCGGATCCGGATCCGCGCGGCGTCTCGCACTGGCTGTTCGCCGGGCAGATCGCCGCATCCGTCGGGTTCATCGCCTACAGCTGGCTACTGGACAACTGGGTGTTCATCGTGACCAACACGCTGATCCTGGTGACCGCGATCATCGGGCAGGTGGTGTTCCTGCGCGCCGAACGCCGCAAGGTGGCGGACGATGCCCGCTGACGCGAATTCGCGGGCGTAGGCCCGCTCCTACGGGGCGCCGCGCGACCCGCACATGCATGGCAATTCCAACCCCCGTAGGAGCGCCTCTACAGGCGCGATTCCGCGCAACCCAACGGCATCCGCGGACATGCGCGCCGGCGGACGGCGCATCGCGGGCGTAGGCCCGCTCCTACGGGATGCGATGGCCGGGCTGGCTACCACGGCAACGGCGTCCCGTTGGCATGCCAGAACGTGCCGGTGTCTTCGATGCCCAGCGTGTCCAGGCGCTCGACCAGCTGCCCGGCCGCCTGCGGCGGCGTCACGTCGCCGGTGCCGCCGACCATGTCGGTGGCCACGTAGCCCGGGTGCAGCAGGAACACCGCGATGCCTCTGCCCTGCAGGTCGTGCGCCAGCGACTTGCCGATCGCGTTCACCGCGGCCTTCGATGCGCGGTAGCCGTAGTAGCCGCCACTGCCGTTGTCGGCCACCGAGCCCATGCGGCTGGTGATGATGCCGATGCGTCCGCCCTCGGCCATGCGGTCCCGGAGGGCATGCGCGACGCGCAGCGGGCCGAGCGCGTTGACCTCGAACTGCCGGCGCATCGAGTCGTAACCCGCGCCGTCCAGCCCGTCGAGCGCCTCGCGGCCGAGGATGCCGGCATTGCACACCAGGACGTCGATCGCGGTGCCCTCGAGGCGCCGGGCCAGCGACGCGAGCGCCGCGTCGTCGGTGACGTCGATGCCCGACTCGACCTGCGCCCCGGTGGCGTCCAGCGCCGGGCTGGACCTGCGGCAGGCGGCGATGACGCGGTCGCCGCGGGACGCGTAGTGCGTCGCCAGCGCCAGGCCGATGCCACGGTTGGCGCCGGTGATCAGGACGGTCTTCATCTCGGGCTCCCGGTTCGATCGTTCCCACAGCAATGGCGGCGCCGATGGCCGGACTCAACCCGTGGACCGCCTTCCGGCACTCACGCCGGCGATGCGCGGCCGCCATGATCATCGCCCACCCGTCCATCCGCCCGAGGCCACCGATGCGTCATCCCGCCGCCGTCCGCCCCCTCCTCGCCCTCGCCCTCGCGGCCGCGCTGTCGAGCGGCTGCGCGACCACGGCCGCCACCGACGCCGCCGCCGGGCCGGGCACGACCGCCACGGCGGAGGGTCGCATCACGTCGATCGACCGCGACCCGTGGGCCTACGACGGCAACGCGGTGATGGCGGTGCAGACCACCGGGGGCACGGCCCGCGTGGAGATTCCCGCGCGGCTGAACCTGTGCGACGCGCCCGGCCTGGATGCCTTCGGCACGCTCGTCGTGGGCGAGCGCATCCGTGCCACCGGCGAAGTGGGCGCCGACGGCGCGATCACCGTGTGCCGCGGCACCGGCCACGCCCTCGTGCGGCTCGATTGATCGGCCGCCGCGCCGGCCCGGCCGGCGCGGCGGCCGGGCCTCAGCGCCGCGTGCGCTTGGAGGCCGTTCGGGTCGTCTTCTTCGTGGCGGACTTGCGCGTGGTCCGTCGTGCCGCGGTCTTGCGCGTGGCGGCCTTCTTCGCCGGCGCCTTGCGCGCACCCGCCTTCTTCGCCGCCGCCTTCTTCGAGGCGGCCTTGCGCGCGGTCGAGGTCCGGCTGGACGCCTTCTTCGCCGTCGTCTTCGCGGCGGTCTTGCGCACCGAGCGCTTCGCCGCCTTGCGCGCGCCCTTCGGCGCGTCTGCATGCGACGGGGGCAGGCGCGTCTTCGTCCGCGGCGACAGGTCGACCAGGCGGTTCTCGCCCATCACCTCTTCCCGCCCGGTGACCCGGGCGACGACGAAGCTCGCGAGCTTGCCGACCCAGGTGCCCGGGCCGTCCCAGTACTCGACGGTGCGCACCTCGACCTCAAGCAGCACGAGGTTCGGGTCGTCCTTGCCGCCGGGGAAGAACGCCTTGAGCGCGTCGTTCCAGAGCTGGTTGATCCTGCGGCGGTCGCGGTTGACCTTCGCCGTGCCGGCGACGGAAAGGTAGGTGTTCCGGTCCTTGGACGCGTAGGCGACGTTGACCTTGGGATGCCTGCCGATCTCGGCGATCTTCGGGCTGTCGGCCTCGGTGAAGAACCACACGCGCTTGCCGTCGAAGCGCGCCTGCTGCGTGGAGAGCGGCCGGCTGACCAGGAAACCGTCGGGGCCGGTGGTGGTCAGCATCGCGATGTCGATCTTCTCGAGCAGCTTGGCGATGTGCTGGGCGGTCTTGCTGGTGGCCATGGCGGGACTCGCGTGCGGACAGGCCGCCGAGTCTGGACAGCGCGGCGCAACCCGCCCGTGAAAGCGCCGCGGTACGGCGGATTCACGCCGCGCCGCGGATGCTGAACCGTCCGCCTGGACGGTCGCGTCGACAGGCATCGCGTTCACGCCGGCCCGGTATACGCTGCGCCCCTTCACCCGCCACACGAGGAGGTCCCATGACGATCCATCGCACGCACCTCGCCGCCGCCGTCGTGGCGGCACTCGCCCTCGCCGCCGCGCCGGCGTTCGCCGGTGGCCCCGGCAAGGGCAAGGGCAAGGACAAGCACCACGACCACCACCCGGCCGCCGCGGTGCACCACGCCCCGGGCAACAGCCCGAAGGCGCACGGCCGCCACGACAACGGCCTGCACCTGGGCTGGTACAAGCAGCAGTGGCGCAAGGGCGACCGCATCCCGGTGGACTACCTGGAGTCGCGGTACTACATCGACGACTACCGGGTGTACGACCTGGCGCCGCCGCCCAGCGGCTACCGCTGGGTCCGTCCGATGGACGGCCGCTACCTGCTGGTGCAGACCGCGACCGGCCTGATCCTGGACGCGCTCGGCTACTGACCGCGCCCCGCACGACACGGCCCCACTCCGGTGGGGCCGTCTTGTTTTCCAGCCGCCTGCTTCGACCGCCACCCCGCCGGGCAACGACACGGAGGTCCGCATGGTCAATGTCGCCGACATCCTCAATGCCCGGATCCTCGTGGTCGACGACGACCGCGACGCGACCGACACGATCGTGCTGACCCTCCGCAGTTGGGGCTACGCGAACGTGCAGCCTTGCACGGAACCCTCCCTCGTCCCCGGCCTGCACCGCGAGAAGCCCTACGACCTGATCGTGCTGGACCTGCGCATGCCGGGCATGCATGGCTTCCAGGTGATGGAGGACCTGAAGGCCTTCGAGCGCGACGGCTACCTGCCGGTGCTCGCGGTGACCGGTGATCCGGCCCAGCGCCTGACGGCCCTCCGGCTGGGCGCGCGCGACGTGATGCGCAAGCCGCTGGACCTCGACGAGTTGCAGCTGCGGGTGCGCAACCAGATCGAGGTGCGGCTGCTGTACCGCCAGTTCGCCGACCACGTGCCCGCCACCGCCCTCCCCGCGCCCGACGCGCCCGACGCCGACGCGCCCGACGAACGCCTGTAGGCGCGGGCCTGCGCCCGCGATGGCCGTACGACGCGCAGGCTGGAGCACCCCCTCCCAGCCTCCCCCTGCGAACAGGGGGAGGAGCAGAAGCGGTCATCGCGCGATGCCGTAGCTCCCTCCCCTGCGCGCAGGGGAGGGCTGGGGAGGGGTGCTCTCCGTCGCCGCCACGCCCCCGTCCCGCGCATTCGTCGCGCCATTCCCCGGTTCGTCGCGTGCCTCCTTCCGGCCGCGGGGCCGGTCGCTATCCTCGGGCCCATCGAAAAACGCCCTGGTGGCCCGCCGTGTTCAAGAGCCTCTTCTTCGTCATCCGACTCGCCGTCGCCTGGCTGCTGGTGGTCGGGCTGGCCACCGCCATCTGGGACGAGATCCCGCTGCTCAACTGGATGAGCTGGCCGATCGCCGTCGCGGGCATGCTGACCATGGCGCTGGTGGTCACCGGCGCGATCTCCCACCTGGGCCGCGTGCGGCTGGTCGCGGGCCGGATCGACTCGGCCGCGCTCTCGAACCGCCAGCGCCGCCACATCGAGATTCCGTTCGAGGCCGGCGAGGCCTTCGACCTGCTCGACGCCGCCATCCGCGAACTGCCGCGCATCGAGAAGGTCGAGAGCGCCCGCGACAGCCTGCAGGTCCGCGCCAAGGTCGGCCGCCCCGACCTGTACGGCGAGCTGCCGCTCGGCCGCTGGAACCCGATCGCCTGGTTCGGCGAACGCCGCAACCAGATCCTCGCCACGGTCACGCCGGGCGCCGACAGCGCCAGCGTGCTGCTGATCTGCGAACCGGAGAACCCGACCTGGTCGGACCTGTTCCTGGTCGACAACGCGACCAACTACGAAAACGCCGAAGCCGTGATCCGCGCGGTGAGCCGCCGCATCGCCGAGGCCCGCCGCAGCGAGAAGCGCGACGTGGCGCAGACGAAGACCGAGAAGGAACTGACCGTCGCCAAGCTCAGCCTGCTGCACGCGCAGGTCGAGCCGCACTTCCTCTACAACACGCTCGCCAACGCGCAGTTGCTGACGCGCAGCGACCCGGAACGCGCCGAGCGCATGCTGGGCCACCTGATCCAGTACCTGCGCCATTCGCTGCCGCGCACCGAGGACGCGCCGAGCACCCTGGGCGCCGAACTCGAGCGCGCCGTGGCCTACCTGGAGATCCTCAAGATCCGCATGGGTGAGCGGCTGCGCGTGCATGTCGACGTGCCCGAGGCACTCCGCACCACGCCGATGGCGCCGATGATGCTGCAGGTGCTGGTCGAGAACGCGATCAAGCATGGCCTGGAACCGCGCACCGGCGGCGGCACGGTCTGGATCCGCGCCCGCGAGGCTGAGGGCCAGGTCGCGATCACCGTCGCCGACGACGGCGAAGGGCTGGCCGCGAGCGCCGGCAACACCAACGGCACCGGCATCGGCCTGAAGAACGTGCGCGAGCGGCTGCGCCTGACGCACGGCAACGCGGCCTCGCTGAGCATCATCGCCAACTTCCCCGCCGGCGTGGCGGCCACCATCACCGTTCCGGCCGGCCCGAAGACCGCGCCGCGACGCGACGCCGCCGCCAACGCCGACGCCGCCGCCCACGACGACGTGGACGCCGGCCAGGCGCGGGAGACCGGCGATGTCTGACCTGGTCCACGACGCCGGCGCGATCACCGCGATCGTCGCCGAGGACGAACCCCTGCTGCGGCGCGAACTGCTCGACCAGCTCGCCCGCGCCTGGCCCGGCCTGCAGGTGGTCGCCGAATGCGAGGACGGGGCCTGCGCGGTGGACGCGCTCGCCGAGCACCAGCCCGACATCGCCTTCCTCGACATCCGCATGCCCGGCCTCACCGGCCTGGAGGTCGCGGCCACCGCCGCCGAGTCCAGCCCGCGCACCCAGGTGGTGTTCGTCACCGCGTACGACCAGTACGCGATCGACGCCTTCGAGCGCGGCGCTGTGGACTACCTGCTCAAGCCGATCCAGCCCGACCGGCTCAGGGCGACGGTCGACCGGCTCAAGGCCCGCACCGGCAACAACGACGCCGCCGCGCTCACCGCGCTGCTGGCCCGCCTGGGCGCCGCGCCGCGCGCGAAGGCGGCCGACGCGCCCGAACCGCTGACCTGGATCACCGCCAGCGCGGGTCGCGAGACGCGCCTGGTGCTGGTCGACGAGGTCGCCTACTTCCAGGCCGACAACAAGTACACGACGGTCGTCACCGCCGACGGCGAGGCGCTGCTGCGCACGCCGATCCGCGAACTGCTCGGCCGCCTGGACCCGACCGTGTTCAAGCAGATCCACCGCTCGACGATCGTCAACCTCAAGGCGATCGCCGGCATCACCCGCGACGACAGCGGCCGCGGCACCGTCCGGCTGAAACATCGCCCCGAGACACTGCCGGTCAGCGCGCCCTACATGGCCCTGTTCAAGCACATGTGACCGCGGCGCCCACGCGCCACCCCCGGATGCACGCAAGCGAGGCACGACATGGACACCCTGCTGGCAATCCTCTTCCAACTGCTCGCCCTGGCCGGCGTCGACGTCGGCGGCGCGACCTTCGTCAACCGCGCGACCAGCAACGGCACGACCACGCTGGAGAGCCGCGCCGAAGTCAGCTCGGGCGTCGCGCGGTTCCAGTGCATGCGCAGCGCGAGCGGCCACTGCCACTACGCGGTGCTGCCGGCACGCTGCACCGGTGCCGGCCGCGCGCCCTGGCCGGCCAGCCGCTGCCCGACCGATGCGGTCGAGCGGTTCAGCCTGGCCGCCGGCGAGAGCCGGCAGGTGGCGGGGCTGGCGCGGTTCGAGCTGTGCGTGGGCGGCGACCCGGCCACCTGCGCCGGCGAGCCGGGCGACGCCGGCCGCCACTGACCCTGCGCGCCGTGGCCGGCAGCGGGCGCCCGGGGCGTTCCCGCAGGCATCCGGGCCGCACTCCCGCGGCCCGCCGCGTCGCGAGGTGCGCCATGTACCTCCTGTACACCCCGAGCTATTCGAGCGCCCACCAGTTCGCCCTGCACAACGAACTGATGCCCGGGGACTGGAAGTGGATCAGCGACAAGGACGTGGTGCGCAAGAATTCCCGCGCCGACGTGTACATCGGCCCGGACTGGCAGCGGCACCCGCATCGCGCGGAGATCGACGAGGCCCTGCAGGTCGCGGTCGCCAAGCGCCGGCTGGGCACCGTCACCGACCTGAGTTCGTCGTTCGGGACCCTCGGCGTCTCAGGCGCCTGAGGACACGGCGGGCGCGCCTTCGCCGGCACCGCCGGCCAGCCAGGCTTGGATGGCGTCACCCGGCATCGCCTTGCCGAACAGGTAGCCCTGGCCGATGTCGCACAGCAGTCCCTCGAGCGCGGCGAGCGTCGCTTCGTCCTCGATGCCTTCGGCCACCACCGACAGCCCGAAGCGGTGCGCGAGATCGATGACCAGGCTGGTGATGTGCCGGCTGGCCGGGTCGGACAACAGGTTGCGGACGAACGAGCGGTCGACCTTGAGCTCGTCGGCGGGGATGTCCTTGAAGCTGGCCAGGCACGAATAGCCGGTGCCGAAGTCGTCGATCGACACCTTCGCACCGAGGTCGCGGATCCGGGTGAGCACGTCGAAGCTGTGCCGTGCGTCCATCAGGGAGCGCTCGGTGATCTCCAGCACCAGGCGGGCCTGGTCGCTGCCCCACAGCCGCATCGCGTTCTCGACCAGTTCCGGCAGGTCCTGCTGTGCGACGAGTTCGGCCGGCACGTTCACCGCCACCGTCAGCGCGCCCCATGGGTGGTGCCATCGCCCGGCCTGGCGCAGTGCGGTGTTGAGCGCCCACATCGTGAGCTTCTTGATCTGGCCGGTGCGCTCGGCGACCGGGATGAAGACGTCGGCGGGAATCTCGCCGCGCGACGGGGTGTACCAGCGCATCAGCGCCTCCACCCCCACCGGGCGGCGGTCGGCCAGGCGCAGCTGGGGCTGGTAGTACAGCGCGATCTGGCCGTTCTCCAGCGCGTCGTCCAGCTCGATCTCGATGTCCCAGAACGCCGACAGTGCGCCGTCGGCATCCGTGTCCATGGCGAACGCGCACCGCAGGCCGCCGGTGCGCGCGCGGACCACCGCCTTCTCCGCCTGGCGCAGCAGGAAGTCGGCGTGCGTGGCATGCGCCGGGCACAGGGCGATGCCGGTCGTCGCCGAAAGCCGCAGCTGGTGCTCGCCGGCGCGGAACGGCGTGTCCAGCAGGCGGAAGAGTTTCTGCACCGCCAGTTCCGCGTGTCCCGCGTTCATGATCCGCGGCAGCAGCAGGGCGAACCGGTCGCCGCCGATGCGCGCGGCGTAGTCCTGCTTGCGCACGACCTGCTTGAGCAGGCCCGCCACGTGCTGCAGCACACGGTCGCCGACCTCGTAGCCGAGCGCGCCGTTGATGCGGGCGAAGCCGTCGATGTCGACGACCACCAGCGCGAGCGCGTCCTGCCGGTCGTTGGCGAAGCCGATGTGCCGCCGCAGCAGCGACAGGAAGCTGCGGCGCCCGTGCACTCCGGTCAGTTCGTCCTCGAGCGTGGACACGGCCGGTCAGTCCAGGAACAGTTCGGTCGGGTCGATGCCGTAGGCGCCGCGCGGCAGCCCGCGCGCGATCGACACCGCCTCGCCCTCGCCGTTCGCGTCGCCCAGGTCGACGGTGTGGAATTGCGGCAGGGGGCGATGGTCCGGGTCGAGCAGCAGCAGCACGCTCGGGCGCAGGCGCTTGAGGCTGTGCACCGCGGTCACCACCCCGACGTAGCCATCGGTGAGTTCCACCAGCGAGCCGGTGGGGTAGATGCCGCAGGTCTGGATGAACTGCTCGACCAGCTCCGCCTGGAACAGCGTGCCGCGCACGCGGTACAGCTCCGCCACCGCCTGGTGCGGCGCGAGGCTCGCGGCGTGGGAGCGGACGGTGGTCAGCGCGTCGTAGGTGTCGACGATGCCGAGGATGCGGCCGGTGATCGGGATGGCGCTGCCGGCGAGCCCCTGTGGGTAGCCGCTGCCGTCGTGGCGCTCGTGGTGCGCGCCCACCATCTCCAGCACCGCGGCGCTGATGTCCGGCGTGTCGGACAGGATCTCCAGGCCGTGCGCCACGTGCTGGCGCATCTGCACGTTCTCGTGCGCGTCCAGCCCCGAGCCCTTGGACAGCAGCGCGGGCGGCACGCGGGTCTTGCCGACGTCGAACAGCAGGCCGCCCAACGCGAGCTCGCGGATCTCGTCGCGCTCCAGGCCCAGGTGGCGGCCGAACGTGGCCGACCACACCGAGCAGCTCAGCGCGTGCTGGTATGTGTAGCTGTCGCGGCGCTTGAGCTCCTTCAGCCAGTTGAAGGCGGCCGGGTTGCGGGTGATCGAGTCGACCATCGCGTCCAGGCCCTGGCGCAGCTTGGCCACGTCCAGTTTCCGGCCGGCGTCCACGTCGGACATCACCTCGGCGATGCCCTGCTCGAGGCTGGCGTGGGCCGCTTCCGCCTTCGACAGTTCGCCCTCGAAGGTGCTCCGCACCGTCCAGTCGGTCTTGCGCAGCGCGCGGTATTCCTCGCGCTCGCGCGCGGCCTGCGCCTCGCTGGTGTCGGTCAGTTCGATGAACCGCGGGTCGGGCGCCTCGCCGCGCGCGATGTCCACCCAGGCGTGGCTGCACTGGTTGCGCAGCGACTCGAGCTCCGCCTCCGTGCGGATCAGGAACCCCTGCATCGGGAACCGGGTGTCCAGCCACGGCTTGTCCAGCCGCGAGACGAACATCCCGACCTGCAGGCCCCGCGTGCTCACGCGGAACTCCTGCATGAACTCGACCATCACACTGCCCCCTGTCTCCGGACCCACGGGCCGGCACGCTGCCCGGAATGTTTCGCGCGCGCGCCTCCCTGGTGGACGAACGCTAAACGGGGCGACGACAGGCCGCCGGTGCGCACCGACCGCCCCCGATCGCCCCCCCTTCAACCCGACCCTGTTCCCCGGGATGGCGGGCTGGCCCGCCGGATCGCCAAGTTGTGTTCCGCCTGCCGGGGCGTCCGCGGCCGGGACGGGCTTCTAGCGGTCGCCACGGCGCTTCGGCCTGCGGCCAGCCGCCGGGTAGCGGGTGTCGATGGTCAGGATCACTCTGTCGATCCCGTGCATGACGCCGTTGACGGACTCGATGTCCGGCATGATCACGCGCGCTCCGTCGACGCTGATCCGGCCTTCCACGTCGACGTCGATGGGGACGGCCCGACCCTGCATGGTGCGTGCGGCCTCCCAGCGCGCAATCACCGAGGACAATCGGCGGCCATGGACGAGGTGCTCCTTCAGCAGCGTCGCGAGGCGATCCCTGTTCTCGGCCTTGAACAGGTCCACGAGGCGGCCGGAGGGCAACTTCGCGAATGCCGCATCGGTGGGGACGAAGATCGTGAAAGGGCCGACGCCACGCAGCATCCGACCCAATCCGGAGGCTTCGGCGGCTTTCCCGAAGATCCGGAAGGCGGGATGCGCGGCGGCGGTCTCGAGCAAGTCGAGGTCCAGGTCGCTAGGCCCGCTGGAGACGACGGTCTCGGCCTTGACGCGACTGCTTCCGGGCAGAGCACCGACGTACCACGTGTTCATGGCGGGGCCTCGTTCCTTGGCCGGCCGTCGGTGGACAGCCGGGCGCGGCATGGCGCCGCGGTCCCGTCGCGGACGGGTCGGAGGCTCAGTGCGGAGAGTGGGGGGACGTGCGGCGCGGCTGAGTGCCGTTACGACATTGCGTCGTAATGCCCATGCAGGATGCGCCCCGCGCCGTGAGCGGGAGATGATCGATGCCGCGCGTCCGCGGCGGCGAACCCACGGCGGGGTACGCGGCCCCACCGTGGGATTGCTTCGCACATCGCCTACTTGCGGATCACCTGCTCGTGGTCCTGGAGGGCTTCGGCCAACCCGGGGACGATCGCCGCGCCGGTCGGCACGCTGATGCTCGAGCCGTTGAAGTCGTCGCCGATCGGCTCCGCGCGCCCGCCCAGGCACTGGGCGAGGAAGCCCTCGGCCACCGCGTTGAACGCCATGCTGTTCTCCGGCCGCGCGAAACCATGGCCCTCGTCGGGGAACAGCACGTAGGTCACCGGGATGTCCTTCGCGGTCATCGCCTCGACGATCTGGTCGGACTCGGCCTGCTTCACGCGCGGGTCGTTGGCGCCCTGGCCGATCAGCAGCGGCTTCTCGATTGCGTCGGCCCTGGTGAGCGGCGATCGCTCGGTGAGCCAGGTGCGGCCCTCCTCGGTGGCCGGGTCGCCCATGCGGCCGGTCAGCTGCTTGTAGAAGCTCGCCCAGTAGGGCGGCACCGTGGCGAGCAGCGCGTTGAGGTTGGACGGCCCGACGATGTCCACGCCGCAGGCGAACTCGTCCGGCGTGAACGCCAGGCCCGCCAGCGTGGCGTAGCCGCCGTAGCTGCCGCCCATGATCGCCACCTGGTCGTCGGTGGTGACGCCCTCCGCCACGGCCCAGTCGACCGCGTCGAGCAGGTCGTCGTGCATCTTCGCGCCCCACTCCGCGTTGCCGGCGTTGGTGAAGTCCTTGCCGAACCCGGTCGAGCCACGGAAGTTGGTCATCAGCACCGCGTAGCCGCGGTTGGCCAGCCACTGCGCATACGAGTGGTATCCGTAGCCGTCGCGCGCCCACGGGCCGCCGTGCACGAACAGCACCATCGGCACGGCGCCGTTCGCCTTGCCGTCGCCATCCGGGTCCGCGCTCTTCGGCAGCGTGAGGTAGCTCACCAGCGTCTTGCCGTCGCGCGATTCGATCTCCACCGGCCACATCGGCACCAACGGCTTGCCGTCCAGTGCCGGGCGGGCGGAAAAGAGCTTGGTCAGGCTGCCGTCGCCGGCCCGGTCGTAGCGGTAGTAGGTGACCGGTTGCTCGGCGGCCGAGTAGGTGACGATCCAGGTGCCGTCGTCGTACGTGCGCGAATTGACGCCCGCCTCGCCCGGGCCGAGCGCTTCGAGCCTGGCCAGGTCGCCGGCAATGGCCGGGTCGATGGGCTTCCACTCCTCGCGCAGGTAGTTGACGCCGACGGCCTGCACCTTCCCTGTCCGTGGATGCGACAGCGCATTGCCGATGTCGGCGCGCGCGTCCTCGTGGACCAGCGTGCGTTCGCCGCTCTCCACGTCGATGGCGTACAGCGCCGCGGTGTTCCGCTCGCGCGAGTCGATCATGTACAGCGTCCTGCCGTCGGTGGTCAGGCCGGCCGGCTGGGTGGTCAGGCCGTCCTCGAACGGGATCTGCGAGTACACCTTCCAGCCGCCGTCGCCGTCGGGTACCAGGATGTCGGTGCCGCCGTCGGGGCGGGACCGGGTGGCGTAGCGGATGGTGTAGTCGTCGTCGACCAGGTAGCCGCCGATCTCGTCGTCGTTCTTCTCCAGCAGCGTGCGCTCGCCCGTCGCCAGGTCGACGCGGTACACGTCGTGCCACTTGGCGTCGCGGTCGTTCATGCCGACCAGGATCGTGCCCGGGCTGGCGTGGCTCACGCCCACCACCTGTGCGGTGGTCTTCTCGAAGGGGGTCAGGTCGCGGGCCGCGCCGGACTCGACGTCCACCGAGTACAGGTGGAAGTCCTCGTCACCGCCGGTGTCGCGCAGGTAAAGCAGCTTGCCGGGGTTGTAGGACCAGAAGTAGCGGCGGATGCCGCGTGCGTCGTCATCCGTGACGGGCTTCGCCGCGGCCATGTCGTCGGCCGGCGCCACCCAGACGTTCATCACCCCGTCCACCGGCGCGATCCAGCTCAGGTACTTCCCGTCCGGGCTGATCTGCACCAGCGCCCGCTCCGGATTGCCGAACAGGGCCTCGCGAGGGATCAGCTCGGTGTCCGCGATGCGCTCGGCGGCCGTGGGGCCGGACTGGGCGATGGCGGTGGGGATGGTCATGGCGAGGAAGAGAACGGTGGCGGCGGCAAGTGAAGTACGCAGAAACAACATGGAGCCCTCCCTTAGTGAATAGATCTACTGTCGTGGACGTGGCTTTTGTGCTCGAAACCCAACGAAAAAGGAAGAAGCGCTCGGCCAACCAGCTCGGAGTCGCCGATTTGCCGGCCTGAGCTCTTGTCGCGCTATCCTGGCAATCCAAGGGGGAGTCCATGGCGTTTTGGTGGGTCAACCACAAGCAGACCCGCGAGCACGAAGTGCGCGGCGGCTACCTTTGGTCGCCCATGCGCAACGCCAACAACAGCTTCAACCAGACGTACGAGAACATGACGTACGTGCGTCCTGGGGATGTCGTTTTCTCCTATGCCAATGGGCGCATCGGCGCAATTGGACGGGTGACCGAAGCTGCGACCGTTAGCCCAAAGCCAGACGAGTTTGGAAGTGTTGGCGATTACTGGGCGAAGGAAGGATGGCTTGTCGGCGTCTATTTCTCAGACGCTCCAAAACCAATCCGTCCGAAGGCCCACATCGAATCAATTGCGCCCTTGTTGCCGGCGCGATACTCCCCAATTCAGCCCAACGGTAGGGGCAATCAGTTCTGCTACCTAGCGGGAATTTCCGACGCGCTCGGACACTTGTTGCTGGCGTTGCTCGACGTGGACGTGCTGCCCGATTTTTCGCTTCAGGCAACCCACATCCATTCTCCAGAACATGACGCCGAGATCCTCGACGACATCCACATCGTTGAGGTGGATGTTTCCATTCCGGAGACGCAGCGCCTGCAGCTAGCCAAGGCGCGCGTAGGCCAGGGACTTTTTCGTAAGCGTGTGATGTTGGTTGACCCTTATTGCCGGGTCACTGGAGTGCAAGATCCGCGTTTGCTCATTGCTAGCCATATAAAGCCTTGGCGAGACTCCTCCAATGCGGACCGCATCAACGGCTTCAACGGCATGATGCTTTCGCCGCACGTCGACGCGCTGTTCGACGAGCAGCTGATCTCCTTTGAAGACGATGGACAGATGCTTGTTCATCCCTCACTTCCAGGCGATGTGCTCGAGAGGTGGTCCATCAAGCGCCACGCGCGGGTCGGTGTGTTCAAAGGTGAGCAACGCCCCTACCTCGAACACCATCGAAAGGTCTTTTCCGCCAAGGTTGGATGACCGCCTGGTCTCCGAGCAACGCGGATAGCAAGAAGAAGGGCGGCCTAGGGCCGCCCTTCCGACGCAAACGTTGACAATTGGGCGCGCTATACCCCGATCGGATTCGGCTTCTCCGAGTCGATGTCGTACAGCTCGATCGCCTTCGTCACGTCCTTCAACGTCAGCACGCCCTCCACCGCGAGCGCCGCCACCGCCGCATGCGCGACGTGGTGCCGGCTGACCTCGAAGTGCCGGCGCAGGTTGGCGCGGGTGTCGCTGCGGCCGAAGCCGTCCGTGCCCAGCACCGTGTAGCGCATCGGCACATAGGCGCGGACCTGTTCCGGATACACTCGGATGTAATCGGTCGCGCAGATCGCCGGGCCTTCGCGGCCATCCAGCAGGCTGGTGATGTAGGGCGTACGCGGCTTCTTGGACTCCGGGTTCAGGCGGTTCCAGCGCACGGCGTCAGTCGCGTCGCGGGCCAGCTCGTTGAAGCTGGGGCAGGACCAGATGTCCGCCGTCACGCCGAAATCCTTCTCCAGCAGCTCGGCCGCGGCGATGACTTCGCGCAGGATCGTGCCGCTGCCCATCAGCTGGACGCGCTTCCCGCCCTTCTTCGCCTTGCCCCCGTCCTTCAGCAGGTACATGCCCTTGACGATGCCCACGGCCGCGCCCTCGGGCATGGCCGGGTGGCTGTAGTTCTCGTTCATCAGGGTCAGGTACCAGTACTCGTCGACCTGTTCCTCGAGCATGCGGCGCATGCCCTCCTGCAGCAGCACGGCGACCTCGTAGCTGAAGGTCGGGTCGTAGCTGCGGCAGTTAGGGATCAGGCCGGCCTGGACCATCGAGTGGCCGTCCTCGTGCTGCAGGCCCTCGCCATTGAGCGTGGTGCGGCCGGCGGTGGCGCCCAGCAGGAAGCCGCGCGAGCGCATGTCAGCCGCCTGCCAGGCGCTGTCGCCGATGCGCTGGAAGCCGAACATCGAGTAGTAGATGTAGAACGGCAGCATCTGCACGTCGTTGACGCTGTAGCTGGTGGCGCTGGCCATCCAGCTGGCGAATGCGCCCGCCTCGGTGATGCCTTCCTCCAGCACCTGGCCCGCCGCGTCCTCGCGGTAGTACATCAGCTGGTCGCGGTCGACCGGCTTGTACTGCTGGCCCTTGGGCGCATAGATGCCCAGCTGGCGGAACATGCCCTCCATGCCGAAGGTGCGCGCCTCGTCGGCGACGATCGGCACGCAACGCGGGCCCACCTGCTTGTCGCGCAGCACGATGTTCAGAGCCTGCACGAAGGCCATGGTGGTGCTGATCTCGCGCTCGCCGCTGTCCTTCATCAGGCGCTCGAACACCTCCAGCTTCGGCGCGTCGAGCGGCTTGCTCGCCTTGCGGCGGCGCTGCGGAAGGAAGCCGCCCAGCGCCTCGCGGCGCGACAGCATGTACTGCACTTCCTCCGAGTCCTTGCCCGGGTTGAAGAACGGGATCGCGCCGTCGGCCAGCTGCTTGTCGGTGACCGGGATGGCGAAGCGGTCGCGGAAGATCCGCACCGCCTCGTCGTCCATCTTCTTGGTGCCGTGGGTCGGGTTGAGCGACTCGCCGGCCTCGCCCATGCCGTAGCCCTTGACCGTCTTGGCCAGGATCACGGTGGGCATGCCCTGCGCGTTGTTCACCGCGTGGTGGTACGCCGCGTACACCTTGTGCGGGTCGTGGCCGCCGCGGTTGAGGCGCCAGATGTCCTCGTCGCTCATGTTGGCGACCATCTGCGCCGTCTCCGGGTACTTGCCGAAGAAGTTGTCGCGCGTGTACTTGCCACCGAACGCCTTGCAGTTCTGGTACTCGCCGTCGAGGGTCTCCATCATCAGCTGGCGCAGCTTGCCGGTGTGGTCGCGCGCCAGGAGCGGATCCCAGTAGCTTCCCCAGACCACCTTGAGCACGTTCCAGCCCGCGCCGCGGAACTGGCCCTCGAGCTCCTGGATGATCTTGCCGTTGCCGCGCACCGGGCCGTCCAGGCGCTGCAGGTTGCAGTTGATGACGAACACCAGGTTGTCCAGGCCCTCGCGGCCGGCGACCGACAGCGCGCCGAGGCTCTCGGGCTCGTCGGTCTCGCCGTCGCCGAGGAAGCACCAGACCTTGCGGTCGGACTTCGGCATCAGGCCGCGGGCTTCCATGTACTTCCAGTTGCGCGCCTGGTAGATCGCCGCGATCGGGCCCAGGCCCATGCTCACGGTGGCCGTCTGCCAGTAGTCCGGCATCAGCCACGGGTGCGGGTAGCTGGACAGGCCCTTGCCGCCGGTCTCCATGCGGAAGTTGTCGAGCTGCTCCTCGGACAGGCGGCCCTCGAGGAACGAGCGCGCGTAGATGCCAGGGGACGAGTGGCCCTGGATGTACAGCAGGTCGCCCGGGTGGTCCTCGGACGGGGCGCGCCAGAAGTGGTTGAAGCCGACGTCGTAGAGCGTCGCGGCCGAGGCGAAGCTGGCGATGTGGCCGCCCAGGTCGCCCGGCTTGCGGTTGGCGCGCACGACCATCGCCATCGCGTTCCAGCGGATCAGCGAGCGGATGCGCCACTCCATCGCGGCGTCGCCGGGGCTCTTGGCCTCCAGGGCCGGGGCGATGGTGTTGATGTATTCGGTGGTCGGCGCGAACGGCAGGTGGGCGCCGGCGCGGCGGGTGAGCGCGACCATGCCCTCGAGCAGCTGGTGCGCGCGGTCGGCGCCATCGTTGTCGATGACCGCCTTGATGGACTCGATCCACTCGCGGGTCTCGGTCGGATCGGGGTCGTTCTGCAGCAGTTCGTCGAACCAGTTCATGCGTGCTCCGCGCGGCATCCGGCCGCGCCCAGGGGGTCGTCAGTGGACCCCGGAGTTTAGCAGCCGGTCCGTACCCGGAAGGGGGCGACCGTACGGGTTCCGGGGCGGTCAATCCCGATCTGCGCATCCGCCCGTAGGAGCGCGCCTACGCGCGCGATTCCACCGTGGTCCGGGGCCCGCGGCGCAGGCCATTCGCGCGCGTAGGCGCGCTCCTACGGAGGGGGTTCGGGGTCGGGGGTGGGGTATCGTCGGGGGCCGCCGCCCACCGGAGTCCCGCATGAAATCCCGCGCCGCCGTCGCGTTCGCCCCCGGCAAGCCGCTGGAGATCGTGGAGATCGACGTCGCGCCGCCGAAGGCCGGCGAGGTCCTGGTCCGGATCCACGCCACCGGCGTGTGCCACACCGATGCCTTCACCCTCTCGGGTGACGACCCGGAGGGCGTGTTCCCGGCGGTGCTGGGCCACGAGGGCGGTGGCGAGGTGGTGGAGGTGGGCGAAGGCGTCACGTCGGTGAAGCCCGGCGACCACGTGATCCCGCTGTACACGGCCGAATGCCGCAAATGCAAATTCTGCCTGTCGGGCAAGACCAACCTCTGCCAGGCGGTGCGCGCGACGCAGGGCAAGGGGCTGATGCCGGACGGGACGACGCGGTTCTCGTACAAGGGCGAACCGATCTACCACTACATGGGCACCAGCACCTTCAGCGAGTACACGGTGGTGCCGGAGATCTCGCTGGCGAAGATCGACCCCGAGGCGCCGTTGGAGAAGGTCTGCCTGCTAGGCTGCGGCGTGACCACCGGGATCGGCGCCGTGCACAACACGGCCAAGGTGAAGGCAGGCGACACGGTCGCGGTGTTCGGGCTGGGCGGCATCGGCCTGGCGGTGATCCAGGGCGCGGTGCAGGCGAAGGCGGGGCGGATCATCGGCATCGACACCAACCCGGCCAAGTTCGAGCTGGCCAGGTCGATGGGTGCCACCGACGTGGTGAACCCGAAGGACCACGACCGGCCCATCCAGGACGTCATCGTCGAACTGACGGACGGCGGCGTGGACTTCAGCTTCGAGTGCATCGGCAACGTCGACGTGATGCGCGCGGCGCTGGAGTGCTGCCACAAGGGCTGGGGCGAGTCGGTGATCATCGGCGTGGCCGGCGCCGGGCAGGAGATCCGCACGCGGCCGTTCCAACTGGTGACCGGGCGGGTGTGGCGCGGCAGCGCGTTCGGCGGCGTGCGCGGGCGGACGCAGCTGCCGGGCATGGTCCAGCAGGCGATGCGCGGGGTGATCGACCTCGATCCGTTCATCACGCACGAACTGCCGCTGGAGCGGATCAACGAGGCGTTCGACCTGATGCATGCGGGCGAGTCGATCCGCACGGTCATCCGGTTCCAGTGGACGCCCTGATCGGTTCCCCCACCTGTCGTTCCGAGCGCAGCGAGGAACCTGCTTTTCGATCGGTGGTGGCGCAGGGATAGAAGGAAGAAGCAGGTCCCTCGCTGCGCTCGGGACGACAGGTGTTCGACACCGGAGGTTGGATGGAACGCATCGAGAATCACGCCTGTTTCGGCGGCTGGCAGGCGGTGTGGATGCACCGGTCCGACGCGACCGGCTGCGACATGCGCTTCGGCGTGTACCTGCCGCCGCAGGCCGCCCAGGGTCCGTGCCCGGTGCTGTACTGGCTCAGCGGGCTGACCTGCACCGAGCAGAACTTCATCACCAAGGCGGGCGCGCAGCGGCATGCAGCCGAGCACGGACTGATCCTCGTGGCGCCGGACACCAGTCCGCGCGGCGAGGACGTGGCGGATGCGGATCGTTACGACCTCGGCCAGGGCGCCGGGTTCTACGTCAATGCCACGGTCGATCCGTGGTCCCGCCACTACCGGATGCACGACTACGTGGTCGAGGAGCTGCCCGCGCTGGTGGACGCGCACTTCCCCACGACCACCGCGCGCGGGATCGCCGGCCATTCGATGGGCGGGCACGGCGCGCTGGTGCTGGCGCTGCGCAATCCCGGCATGTACCGGAGCGTGTCGGCGTTCTCGCCGATCGTGGCGCCGTCGCAGGTCCCCTGGGGCGAGCGGGCGTTCGGTGCGTACCTCGGCGACGACCGCGACACATGGCGGGCGTGGGATGCGGTCGAGCTCATCGGCTCGGCCAGGGAGCGGCTGCCGTTGCTCGTGGACCAGGGCGACGCGGACGACTTCCTCGCCGAACAGCTGCGCCCGGAACTGCTGCGGGCCGCGTGCGAATCGACGGGGCACCCGCTCGAGTTGCGGATGCAGCCGGGGTACGACCACAGCTACTACTTCATCGCCAGCTTCATCGGCGACCACGTCGCCCACCACGCCCGCGAATTGCTGTAGGAGCGCCTCTACAGGCGCGATGCCGCGCAAGGCGATCCTGCCGCGTGGATCAACCGATCGCGGTGGTCGAATCGATCGCGCCCATCGCGGGCGTAGGCCCGCTCCTACGGAGGGGGTGTGATGCCACGCGTAGGAGCGCCTCTACAGGCGCGATGCCGCGCAAGGCGATCCTGCCGCGTGGATCAACCGATCGCGGCGGTCGAATCGACCGCACCCATCGCGTGCGTAGGCCCGCTCCTACGGAGGGGGTGTGATGCCACGCGTAGGAGCGCCTCTACAGGCGCGATGCCGCGCAAGGCGATCCTGCCGCGTGGATCAACCGATCGCGGCGGTCGAATCGACCGCGCCCATCGCGGGCGTAGGCCCGCTCCTACGGAGGGGATGTGGCGCCACCCGTAGGAGCGCATCTACAGGCGCGATCCCGCGCAAGACGACCGTGCCGCGTGGATCGAACCGATCGCAGCGGTCGAATCGACCGCGCCCATCGCGGGCGTAGGCCCGCTCCTACGGAGGGGATGTGGCGCCACCCGTAGGAGCGCATCTACAGGCGCGATCCCGCGCCGAATGATCGTGCCGCGCGGATCGAGCCGGCTGCGGCCATCACGGGCAGGGGGCCCATGCCTACGGGCGCGCGGGTGACTTCACTGCACGGCGTGTTCGGCCAGCAACAGGTCGGTGTAGGCGAAGCGGCCGTCGCGCAGCACGGTCTCGCCGCGCTCGAGCGGAATGGCGTGCTCGAACATCGGCCCGGCATGCACGCAGGTGTGGAACTCGCCGTTCTCGCCGCACGGATCGACTTCCGGCGGCAGGTCGCCGAAGAGCGCGGGCGCGAAGTCACGTCCGGCGAACGACGCGTCCAGCTGCTCGGTGTCCACGCAGCACACGATCGCGCGCAGCCCGCCCGCGTGCATCCGGCCCGCGAGCCGTGTGGTGTCGCTGTCGAACAGGGGGAACAGCGAACCCCAGCCCAGCCGCGCGCAGAGCGCCTCGCGGTAGGCGCGGACGTCGGCCAGCAGCAGGTCGCCGAACGCGATGACCCGGCACTCGGGCCAGACGAACCCCGCGCGCTCGAGCGCACCGGCGAAGGCCCGCTCGTAGACCTCGTTGTTCGCGCGCCTGGGAATCCGCGCCTCGACCAGCGGCAGGCCCGCCGCCTCGGCCTGCGCGTGGAGCACGTCGGTGCGGATGCCCTGCATCGCGACGCGCTCGTATCCCTCGGTGACGGTGGTCAGCAGCCCCACCACCTCGATGTCCGGTTGCCCCCGCAGGACATGCAACGTCCATGCGGCGTCCTTTCCACCGCTCCAGCTCAGGAGGATCTGTTGCATGGCTCGGCTCCCCAGCCACGCCGGCACGGCGCCGGCAGTCCAGTCGCACCAGTCGAGGCGTCCCGCGTGGGCCGCCCCTGGAGCGTCATCTTCGACATCCCGGCCTCCAGCGCCCGTGCCGAGGAGGGCGGCGCGGGAGAAGGCTGCGAGCTTCCATTGTCGTCATGTCGTGCGTCCGCTGGAACCACGCGGGCGGGTGAACCCGGCGGTGTCCGGTGGCGTGGCGTGATGGCGTTGGGGACTGTGTCCCGCGTCGCGGGGCAGCAGGGGCCGATCCGGGGGACGGAGAATCGGCATGGCGCACATGCCCGTGCTCGCGATCGGGCGGGACGCCGCATGGCGGACCCGGATGCAGCGCCTGCTCGCCCTGCGCGGCGACGTGGACTGGCTGGGCGCGTTCGCGCCCGCCGAGCCACGCCGGGCCCGCGGCGGACCGGCCGACGTGCTGCTGCTGGACGGCGACGACCCCGCCATCGACCGCGCGCCGCGCCGCCCGTACCAGCCATCGCCACGCCGGGTCTACTTCTTCCGCCACCCGGACCTGCGCGCGCTCGAGCGGTGCGGGCGTGCCCTGGCGCACGGGTGCCTGGACAAGCTCGCGCCTGCGGAAGCCATCCTGATGACGGTGCACGCGGTCGAAGTGGACCTGTGCGTCATCTCGCCGCCCCTGCTGCACCAGCTGGCCAATGCGGTCGATCCGCTGGCCTGGCGCTTGGGCGGCCCCGGGAGCGGGCTCACCCCGCGGCAGCTGGAGATCCTGCGCTGGGCGTCGGCCGGCCTGAGCAACAAGCAGATCGCGCGCCGCTTGGGCATCAGTCCGGAGACGGTCAAGAGCCACCTGCATGCCGCCTTCCAGCGCGAAGGCGTGACCGGCCGCGCGGCGCTGGTGGCGCGGGCACTCGGCATCGACGCGCGCGAGGGGACGCCGCCGGTGCGACCGGCCGTCCGGCCGCCGCGCTAGCGGGCCGACACGTCGCGCAGCTCCCAGGCGTTGCCCGCGAGCAGCCGCATGCGGTGGCGCAGGATGTCGCCCGGGATGGTGGAGCGCACGATCAGGTCGATCTCCAGGTCGTCCTGCGCGCCCTCGACGGTGGCCACCGGATCGGTCGCGCCCAAGGCCGGGTCGACCTGGTCGGGATCCTCCTGCGCGGCGCGCCAGCGCTCGAACAGCGCCGTGGTGCGCAGCGCGTCCTGCAACTGCGCGGCGAACTCGTCCGCGCCCCGGGCGGTGAAGGCGATCGCCGGATCGTTGCCGCGCGCGCGCGACGGGTCCGGCAGGGCCAGGTGGAAGCGGGCCATGTGGCGTTCCTTCGTTGGACTGCGCGCGAGCCTAGCGCGATCGCCGCCGGATGCGCGGTGAAGAGCGCGGCCGATCGTCTTCCGCCCCTGCAGGTGCGGGGCTCGCACCGCGACCCCTTTCTCCGCGAATCCGACCGGCGCGGGGTCGCGCCCCGAGGTGCGCTCCTACGGAAATCGGGTGCCGGGGGTTCGCTTCCACCGTAGGAGCGGGCCTACGCCCGCGATGACCGCGGCCGGCTGGATGGACGCGATCGTTTCGGTCGACGCGCCAAGGGTCGGCTTCGCGCCTGTAGAGGCGCTCCTACGGCGGGCGGGGCGGGGGCTCAGTGGCCGTGCAGGGCGTGGGCCCCGCCCTTCGGGCAATGGCTGGGGACGGTGGGGCCGAACTGGAGGCCGAACGACTGGCCGGCGCCGTGGCGCTGCCAGTAGAACGACGGCGCCGGCGTCCCGCGGTTGCCGATCTCCGCCATGCCGGCGGCGACATCGAACAGCCGCCCGTCCACCATCACGTAGCGGGTGTCGTCGGTGGCCCGGATGTCCTCGAGCGGATTGGCGTCGAGCACCACCAGGTCCGCCTGCTTGCCCACCTCGATCGAGCCGATGCCGTCGGCCAGGCCGAGGTAGTCCGCGCCGTCGATGGTGGCCGCGCGCAGCGCCTCGAAGTTCGAGAAGCCGCCCTGGGTGAGCATCCAGATCTCCCAGTGCGTGGCCAGGCCCTGCAGCTGGCCGTGGCCGCCGACCTGGATCTTCACCCCCGCGTCCCGCAGGGTCTTCGCCGCCTTCGCGACCTCGACGTGCCAGTAGTCCCAGTCCGGCGCCACCTCGCGGCGGATGCTGCGCGCATCCAGCGTCTCGCGCGGGAAATAGCGATTGAGCTTGGCGTCATTCCACACGTCGTCGCGCGCGTACCACCAGTACTCGCCGGACAGGCCGCCGTAGCTGACCACCAGCGTGGGCGTGTTGCGCACGTCGGTCGCCGACCACAGCTTCAGCACGTCGTCGTGCAGCGGCGCCACCGGGATGTTGTGCTCGATGCCGGTGGCGCCGTCCAGCACCATCGTCATGTTGTGGTGGAAGGTGCTGCCGCCCTCCTCCACCACCAGCATGCCCAGCTCGCGCGCGGCCTGGTTGATCTGCTGGCGCTGCTCGCGCCGGGGCTGGTTGTAGCTCTTGACCGAGAAGGCGCCGTTGGCCTGCATGCGGCGCAGGTGCGCGCGCGCGTCGTCCAGCGAATCGACCACGACCTTGTAGCTGCCGTCGGCGCCGTAGAGGATCGACCCGGTGGAGAAGATGCGCGGGCCGACCAGCTTGCCGGCACGCTGCAGCTCGGCCTGCGAGAACACGAACTCGGTGGTCGCCGAGGGGTCGTGCATCGTGGTGATGCCGAACGCGAGGTTGGCGTAGTAGGCCCAGTTCTGCTGCGGCACCACGCCCTGGCCGAAGTGCGCGGCGTGCGCGTGCACGTCGATGACGCCCGGGATGATCGTCTTGCCGCTGGCGTCGATGGTGCGGGCACCCGCCGGCACGTCCACCGTGCCCGCCGGGCCGACCGCGACGATGGTGTCGCCGCGGACCACCACGGTGCCCGCCTCGATCACTTCTTGGCGCTGTTCCGCGTCGCGCATGGTGACGATGCGCGCGTTGGTGAAGGCGATGGTGTCGGCCGGCGCGTCGCCTTCCACGGTCAGGCCGACCGGGACGCCGCGCGCGTCGGCGACCGCCGGCAGTTCGGCCGGCGCACCGGGCAGGAACGCGAAGCTGTCCGACAGCGCGCGGGAGAAATAGCGGTCGCCGACCATCCAGTGCAGCGACTTCGAATCGCCCGACCAGTGCAGGTAGCTGCCGACGTCGCCGCTGATCCGGGTCACCGGCAGCGCCTTGGCGTCCTTGCCCAGTTCCACCGCGGTGCCGGTGTCCACCAGCGGCGTGACGTAGGCGTTGAACAGCTCGGTGAACGCCACCCACTTGCCGTCCGGGCTCACGCTGACCGCATCGACGTACTTGAGGTTGTAGACCTCGCGCGGGTCCTCGCCGTGCAGGCCGACGGACATCAGCTTCTTCTCCATGCCGTTGCCGGCGAGGTAGTACACGCGGCTGCCGTCCGCCGAGAACTGCGGGGACTGGCCGTCGTCGGCCACCTTCACCGCCGCGCCGCCGCGCGCGGGCATCACGTACACGCCCCGGTCGCCGGACCACAGGCTGCCGGTCAGGCCGCCGCCGCCCGAACGCGCGTACACGATTCGGCTGCCATCGGGCGAGAAGCGCGGGTGGTAGTAGAAGCCGGGCTGCGTGGTGAGCTTGCGGCGGCCGCCGCCGTTCGCGTCCATCACGTGGATCGCGCCCTGGTCGGCGTCCGACCACGTGGTGTAGAGCAGCCGGCGTCCATCGGCGCTGAAGCTCGGTTCGTACTCGTGCACGCCCGTGTCGCCGGTGAGGCGCCGCGGCGCGCCGTCGGGCAGCGACTTGCGCCACAGCTGGCCGACGGCATGGAACACGAGCGTGCGGCCGTCCGGTCTGGTGGCCACGTCGCGGATCATCTTCGGGGCGAAGTCGCCCTCGGGGATGGCCTGCTCGAAGCGCAATGGTTCGGTGACGACCTGCTCGACCTGCGCGGTGAACGGGATCGCGCGCGCCTGACCCGAGGCGACGTCAACGCGCCACAGGCCACCCTGGGCCCAGATCACCACGGCCCTGGCGTCCGGCGTCCACGCATAGCCGGTGTACGGCCCGAAGATCGCCCAGGCCTCCTGCTGGTCGTGGCTGAGCCCGTCCCACACCGGGCGCACCGCGCCGCTGTCCAGGTCCATCACGTGCAGCACCGACTTCTCGCGCACGCGCTTGACGAAGGCCAGCTGCCTGCCGTCGGGCGAGGGTTGCGGGCGCACGGCGCCGCCCGGCGTGGCGATGATCGTCTCGACCTTGCCGGTCTCGCGGTCCAGGCGCTTGACCGCATAGATCACGCCATGCGGGTTCTTGTTGTATTCGAAGGTCTCGCCGCCGCTGACGTCCTCGGAGAAATACACGTACCGGCCATCGGGGGAGACCGCCGGTTCGCCCAGGTCCTGCTGGTCGTTCTTGCGCTTGGTGAGCTGCAGGCCGGCGGTCGCGCCGCCCTCGACGCCGCTGGCGTGGTACAGCCAGAGTTCGCCCGCCCCCAGCGAGCGCTGCGAGGTGAAGTGCTTGCGGCCGATCAGGAACCGGCCGTCCGGCGTCCAGGCGGGCGTGTTGAGCAGGCGGAAGTCCTCCTTGGTCACCTGCACCGGATCGGTGCCGTCCGCGTCGATGCGCCAGAGGTTGTTGCCGCCGCCGCGGTCGGAGGTGAAGGCCAGTTCGCTGCCGTCCGGCGACCAGCGGGGCTGGACGTCCCACGCCGGCCCGGAAGTGACCCGGGTCGCCTCGCCGCCGCCGATCGGCAGCAGGTAGAGGTCGCCCAGCAGCGAGAAGGCGATGCGACGGCCGTCGGGCGAGACGTCCAGGTCCATCCAGGTGCCTTCGTCCACCGTGAACCGGACCGTCTTCGTGGGACCGTGCGGCGCGCCGACGTCCCATTCGGCCGGCGCGTCGCCGTCGTCGGTCTTGCGGACGCCGCTGGCGGTGGCCAGCGGCGCGGGGGCCGGGTCGTGGCCGACGGGGTCGAGCGCGTCCTGTTCGAGCTCCTCTCGCTCTTCCCGTGGCTCCGCATCCTCGACGGGGGGTTGCGGGGCGGGATCCTGGGCGAACGCGGGGACGGCAAGGGCCGCGCACAGGGCCAGCGCGAGCAGGGAGCGGGTCGGGGTCATGACGGGATCGCGGACGGAAAGTCCCGCAGCCTACCCGTCGGCGCCGCGCACGCCGTAGGCCGGAAGTCCCGCCCGACCGGACGGAGCACGCGGAACTGGCGATCGCCCGATCGCGCCCCGCGGTGCGCTCCTACGGGGAGTCCGGCCGTTGTAGGCGCGGGGCTTGCACCGCGATGGGCCTGACCCGCGTCACCCGGGTCCAACGCATCGTTCAGTCGAACGCGTGCGGCTCGGCTGCGAACCCGACGACCACCGCCCCCTTGCCCACGTTCACCATGCCGGTGAGGCTCATCACGCTCTCGAACAGTTCGACGTCGTGCGCCCGGCATGCCGCGTGCAACTCCTGGTAGCCGGGCATCTGCCGCAGCGTCGACAGCTCGCCGCCGTAGGACACGCACATCGTCGGCGTCAGCAGCCCGGACGCGACGCGCCGTGCGGCGAACTCGAACAGGCGCTGCACCGCGGCTTCGAAGCCCTTGATCTTCGCGACCGGGCCGGTCTCGCCGCGGTTGCAGTGCAGGACGGGCTTGATGTCCAGCGCGCTGCCGAGCGCGGCGCTGAGCAGGCCCACGCTGCGGTCGCCCTTCTTCCGGGCGCGGGCACGCAGGTAGTACAGGTCGGGCGGCACCAGGTAGCCGTGGGTGTTGATGGCCAGGTGCTCGAGGCGCGCGCGGATCTTCGGCGCGCTCTCGCCGGCGTCGCGCATGCGCACCGCCTCGACCGCGGTCACGCCCTGCGCGGCGAACAGGTTCTGCGTGTCGACCACCCGCAGCGCGAACGGCGTGTCGTGCCCGGCCTTCGACCGCACCGGCCGGTAGTCGTTGAGGATCGCGAAGCTGGCCTGCTGCGCGTTGTCGTGGATCGGGCTGCGCGACTTCGTGATCGTCATGCAGAACACGTAGTCGTAGTCGATGACCAGGCGGTCGAGGAACAGGTCGTGGATCTGCTGGACGGTGAAGGGCATGGTCTCCGCCCCGGCGCCGTGTTCGGCGACGTGGGCGTGGAGGAACTCGAGCGTCGCCTCCTCGTTGCGCTGGTCCGCGAGCACGGCATCGCCGATCCGGACCGTGATTGGCAGGATCGTGATGTCGTGCGCATCGAAGAACGCGCGCGGCAGGTCGCAGGCCGAATCGACCACCAGTCCGATGCGCATGGACTACCCCCGCTTGGTTCTGGGCTGCACTCCGGGTCAACGGAATCCGGCGCGCCCTCGGGACGCGCCGGACGGGTTGCCTCAGCCGCCGGCGGAATACGCGCGGGGCAGCTCGCCGCGCTCGCGGTCGGGGCTGCGCAGGTAGCGGTCGCGCAGTTCGGTCTGGCGGCTGTGCATGGGCACGGGACGGCCGTCGAACCAGGCCTGGCGCGCGATGCTGGCGACATCCAGCGGGTCGCCGCTCCACAGCACAAGGTCGGCGCGCTGGCCCGGCGCGATCGTGCCCAGCGCGCCGGCCACGCCGAAGGCGGCCGCCGGCACGCGCGTCAGGCCGGCCAGGCCCGCCTCCCACGGCAGGCCGTTGGCCACCGCGTTGCCCGCGAGCTGGCGCATCTTCCGCGCGTTGTGCGAACTGTCGCCCGCTTGGGTGAAGCCGACCCGCACGCCGGCGGCGTGGAGGCGCGCGGCGTTCTCGAGCGTGGCCCCGAGCTGGTCGAAGCTGCCGGGCAGGTTCGCCAGCGGATCGACGAACACGGGTACGCCGGCCGCCGCGAGGCGCGGCGCGAGCTTCCAGGCTTCGGCGCCGCCGGAGATCGCGATCGAGACCCCGTGCCGGTCGGCCCAGCGCAGCAACTGGTGGATGTCGGCGGCGCGGTGCACGTTCACGACCACGCGGCCGTCGCCGTCGAGGTAGCGTCGCAGCGCGTCGCGGCCCGCCGGCGTGAGCAGCGAATGGCGCGAGTCGGCGGAAATGCGGCCACGCGCCTCGTCGACCAGCTGGTCGAGCAGCATCCACTGCGCGGCGCGCGAGTTGCCGGTCAGTTCCGAGGCGCCGCCGCCGAGCGAGACGAACAGCAGCGGGGGGCCGGCCGGATCGACCGACCCGTCCAGCCGCATCGCGGCACCCTGCCCGCCGACGATCGAACCGCCAGTGGCGCTGCCCGCGCCGAGCACGGTCCAGCCGATGCCTTCGACGCGCGCAACCGGCACCAGGCTCGAGGCCGGGTTGTAGGCGAGCGTGACGTCGAACTCCGGCCGCACGGTCATCGCGCTGTTGGCCGCGCCGAGCGCCAGCGTGGCGTCCGACGTCGGGGCCTCGGCCGAGACCTCCTCGATGCCGATGCCGGTGATGCCACCGAACAGCGTCGGCGTGAGCGGCAGGCCGCCGGCCTCGACCACCTGCGCGCCGTCGGGGGCCTCCAGCCCGGTGCCGACGGCGGCGATGCGCCCGTCGCGCACCAGCACGTCGGCGCCCTGCAGGGTGCCGCGGTCGGTGGCGGTGTGGACGGTGGCGTTGCGGACCAGGAACGTGCCGCCGGCGGGGGCGGCGTCCTGGGCGATGGCGCTGCCGGTGGCGAGCGTGGCGGCGAGGAGCAGGTTCCTCACTGCGTTCGGAACGACAGTGGTTTCGCCCCCCCGCCTGTCGTCCCGAGTGCGAAGCGCGAGGGACCTGCTGTTGGCAGCGTGGCGGGAAAGCAGGTTCCTCACTGCGTTCGGAACGACAGCTTGGGCATTCGGAACGACAGCCTGGTCGGCGGCGTCGCGTCCTCCCCTGTCGTCCCGAGCGCGAAGCGCGAGGGACCTGCTGTTGGCGACGTGGCGGGAAAGCAGGTGCCTCACTGCGTTCGGAACGACAGCGTGGAGGGCGGAAGCGGCATGCACGCGGGTCATTGCACGCCTCCCCGGCCGGCGCCGTTGCCGAGCATGAAATCGGACATCGGCTGGCGCGATGGATCGTTGCGGTCGTACACGCGGGCGCCGTCGATCCAGACCTGCTCGGCCTTCGCGTACACGCTGAACGGGTTGCCGTTCCACAGCACCACGTCGGCGCGCTTGCCGGGCGCCAGCGTGCCGGTCTCGTCGAGCACGCCGAGCGCGCGCGCGGGGTTGGCGGTGATCCAGCGCACGGCATGCTCGGGCGTGATGGCCATGCCCATGCGGCCCGCGTCGGCGATCACCTTGGCGGCTTCCTGGTTGAGCCGCTGGATGCCCTCGGCCGAATCCGAGTGCACGATCGCGCAGCCGCCCGCGGGGCGGTCGACCAGCGCGATGTTGCCCTGGATGCCGTCGTAGGCCTCCATCTTGAAGCCCCACCAGTCGGCCCACAGCGCGCCGCACACGCCTTCCGTGGCCAGGCGGTCGGCGAGCTTGTACGCCTCCACGCCGTGGTGGAAGGCGGCGACCTTGAAGCCGAACTCGTCGGCGAGGTCGAGCATCGTCGCCATCTCGTCGGCGCGGTAGCAGTGGATGTGCACCAGGATGTCGCCGTCCATCGCGGCGGCGAGCGTGTCGAGCTTGAGGTCGCGCTTGCCGGGCTCCTTGCCCCCGCGCTTGCGCCTGTACTCGCTCGCGTCGATGAACGCGGCGCGGTAGCCGGCGACGTTGCCCATGCGGGTGGCGGGGCCGCCCTTCTGGCCATAGACGCGCTTGGGGTTCTCGCCGCAGGCCATCTTCAGGCCCCATGGTGCATCCGGGAACTTCATCGCCTGGTAGGTCGTGGCCGGCACGTTGCGCAGCGTCACGCCGCGGCCGCCGACCAGGTTCGCGCTGCCGGGCAAGACCTGCATCGTGGTCACGCCGCCGGCCAGCGCCGTGGCGAAACCCGGATCCTGCGGCCACACCGAATGCTCGGCCCAGACATTGGGCGTGGTCGGCGCGGTGATCTCGTTGCCGTCGCTGTGCGCGGCGACGCCCGGGCTGGGGTACACGCCCAGGTGCGAGTGCACGTCGATCAGCCCGGGGGTGACCCACTTGCCGGTGCCGTCCACGCGGACCGCGTCGGCGGGGACGTCCAGGCCGGTGCCGACGGCGACGATGCGGCCGCCGCGCATCAGCACGTCGGCGCCGTCGAGGCGGCGGCCGTCGCCGTCGAGCACGGTCGCGCCGGCCACCAGCACGGGTGGCGCGGCGATCGGCACGTAGGTGCTGGGATACGGATCGTCGGTGAAGGCGGTGGACGGCGCGTCCGGCGGGGCGTCGTCGCGCGCCTGGGTGCCCGCGCAGCCGACGAGCAGCACGCCGGCCAGGGCGAGGGTCAAGGGTCGAAGCATCGGTGGTCTCCCCGGTGGAACGGGCACCGTAGCAGCGCACCGCGCGTGCGGACCCTGACGATGGTCATGGTCGGGCGTGCGCTTGGTCGCCGCCCGCGCAAGGGCCATGATGTCGGCCGGCCAACGCGGGACGACGGACATGGCGACGGCGGCGGAGATCGTCGGTTTCTGGCGGGACGCGGGGTACGGCAAGTGGTTCGCGAAAGACGGCGCCTTCGACGCGGAGATCCGCCGGCGGTTCCTGGACGACCACCATGCCGCCGCGCGGCGCGAGCACGACGCCTGGCTCGACGGGGCCGAGGGCGCGCTCGCGCTGGTGCTGCTGCTCGACCAGTTCCCGCGCAACCTGTTCCGCGACTCGGCCCATGCGTACGCGACCGATCCGCTGGCGCGGCACGTGGCCGACCGGGCGATCGCAGCGCGGCACGACCAGGCGTTCGAGCCGGCGTTGCGGGGCTTCTTCTACCTGCCCTTCGAGCACGCCGAGAACATGACCGACCAGGCGCGGTCGGTGTCCCTGTTCCGTGCGCTGGGCGAGGACGCCTACCTCGACTACGCGATCCGGCACCGCGACGTCATCGCGCGGTTCGGCCGGTTCCCCCACCGCAACCGCGAACTCGGCCGCGACAACACGCCCGACGAGCAGGCCTGGCTGGACACCGGCGGCGGGTTCTGACGGCGGGCAACCCCTCGTAGGAGCGCCTCTACAGGCGCGATCCGACGCGAATACAGGTCCCGCACGGGCGAACGATCGCGGGCGTAGGCCCGCTCCTACGGGAAATCACCGCGAATGTGGACCCACGTAGGAGCGCCTCTACAGGCGCGATCCGGCGCGATCCGGTGCAAATGATCACGCGCGGGCGACCGATCGCGGGCGTAGGCCCGCTCCTACGGGAAATCACCACGAATGTGGACCCTCGTAGGAGCGCCTCTACAGGCGCGATCCGGTGCGAATGGTCACGCACGGGCGACCGATCGAGGGCGTAGGCCCGCTCCTACGGGGCGCATGGGACGACGCCGCGGATCAGTACTTCGCGACGCCGCCATCGACGTCGGCCCAGGCGTCGATGCCGCCCGCGACGTTGTAGACCTCGGTGAAGCCGCGCTGGCGGAAATGCTCGGCGGCCTGCCCGCTGCGGCCGCCGTGGTGGCACAGGAACGCGAGCGCGGTGTCCTTCGGCAGCAGCTCGAGCCCGGCCAGGCCGTCGCCATCCAGCGTACGCACCTCGACCGGCGCGGCGGACAACGCCCGCTCGTCCGCCGGGCGCACGTCGACCAGCACCAGCGTGCCGGCCTTCACGCGCTCGGCGACCTCGTCCGGCGCCAGGTCCTTCACCTTCGGCGGCGCGTTCGGGTTCTCGATCACCAGGCCGCGGCCGCGGATGTCGTCGACCCAGTCGATCTTCAGGCCGCGCGCGCGCTGCGCGCTGGCCAGGTCGAACTGGGCGCGCACGCCGTCGACCTCGGTGGCGATCGCGTTGCCGTCGACCGGCGCCAGCTGCAGGCGCGCGTTGAACTGCGGATCGACGGCGACCTGCAGCGCGTAGCCCTCGCCCGCGTTGGCGATCGACTCGCGCAGCATCTTCGCCGCCTCGGGCGTGATGGTGATCGCCGGCGGCGTGCGGTCCGGCGCCTCGACGCCGAGTGCGGCGTGCAGTTCGCCCGAGTTGGCCATCTGCTCGATGATGTCGCTGCCGCCGACCAGCTCCCCGCCGATGTACAGCTGCGGGATCGTCGGCCACTGGCCGTATTCCTTGATGCCCTCGCGGATGGCCTGGTCGGCCAGCACGTTCACGTGCGCGTACTCGACGCCGAGCGCGTCCAGGGTGCCCGCGGCCTTGGCGGAGAAGCCGCACTGCGGCGCCCCCGGCTCGCCCTTCATGAACAGGACGATCTGGTTGGTGTGGAGCAGCGTCTGGATGCGCTCGCGCAGGGCGGGATCGAGGGCCATGGATTCGGTCCGGGTACGGCGGGGGACCGCGCATTTTACCGGGCCGGACGCCATGCCGCTTCCGCTGGCATCATGCGCGGCGATGGCCAGCGCCCCGTCCGTTCAGCCCCGACCGCCGCGGCGCCCGCATGCGTGGGCCTGGCTGTTCGCGGCGTCGCAGGCGCTGGTCGCGCTGATCTGGTGGCGGATGGGGTGGCAGGTCGGACTCCCGACCCTGCTGCTGTCGCACCTGCCCCTGCTCTGGGGCACGTTCGTGCCGGGCTCGCGGCTGTTCAGCCCGGTGCTGCGGCGGCTGTCGACCGACGAGAAGCTGGCCTGGCTGACGATCGACGATGGCCCGTCGGACGACACCGCTGCAATCCTCGACCTGCTCGACACGCACGACGCGAAGGCGACGTTCTTCCTGGTCGGCGAGCGCGCCGCGCGCCGACCGGACCTGGTGCGCGAGATCGTCCGCCGCGACCATGGCATCGGCAACCACAGCATGCGCCACCCGCAGGCCTGGTTCTGGGCGCTTGGCCCGCGCCGGATGCGCGCGGAGGTGGCCGAGGCGCAGGCGACGCTCACGTCGCTGGCCGGCGAACCACCACGCTGGTTCCGCGCCGTGGTCGGCATGGCCAACCCGTTCACCGCCGCGGCGATCGCCCCGCATGGCCTCACGCGCGTCGCGTGGACCGCGCGCGGCTACGACGCGGTGGATGGCGATCCGGAGCGCAGCGCGGCGCGGATCATCCGCGACATCACGCCGGGCGCGATCGTGCTGCTGCACGAGGGCGCGCGGCACGGCCGCAACGTCGAACAGTTGCGCGTGCTCCTGGAACGCCTGGGTCCGGCGGGATACCGCTGCGTCTTGCCGGTCGTGGCGGCTTCCGGCCGCGTCCCCGGCGAGCCGGGCTTTGGACAGGCGGCCGCGGACACGCGCTGACGCGGTCGAATCGCGCCTAGCGCGACGCCACGATCCGCCAGTTGTTGAAGGGCGTGCCGGCGTGCAGCGGCGTGAACTCGGCGCGCAGGCCGGCGGCTTCGAACCGCACGCGCAACGTGTCGGCGTCCGGGTAGCGCTTCGGCCCGGCGTTCATCCATCCGAGGATGCGCGAGAACGCATCGATCCGCCGCGTCGTGCGGGCGCGCGCGCTGCCATCCTCCAGGCCCGTGCGGATGACCAGCCGGCCACCGGGCGCGAGCATCGCGACCGCCGCGTCCAGGATCGCGTCCTGGACGTCGGGCGGCACGAACTGCAGCACGTCGAGGATGGCCACGCTGCCCGCGTGCGGCGGCGGGCCGTCGGACAGGTCCATGAGGTCGAATCGCACGTCCCGCAGCCCGGCACGCCCGGCCGCCCGCCGCGCCTGCGCGACCTTCGGCGCGTCGTTGTCCACGCCGCGGTACGGCATCGCCAGGCCGGCGCCGCGCAGCGCATGCGCCAGCAGGCCGATGCCGCAGCCCAGGTCCAGCAGGGGCGCCTCGCTGCCGCGCAGCGCATCGACCACGCCCGGGTACAGCGGATCGGTGCGCAGCTTGATGCGCGCGTAGTGGTAGTGCCAGCGATTGCCGAGCGCGCGCGCCGGCAGGAAGGCCCGGGCGATGCGGGACGCCTCGGCGGCGTCGAGGGCGCGGCCGGTCACTGGTGCATCAACGCCCGGGCGATCGGCAGCGCCGCCTCCATCCACAGCGCGTACATCTGCGCCGATGGGTGCAGTCCGTCCTCGACCAGCATCGCGGGCTCGTGCCCGTAGGTCCGACTGATACCGGTGACGTCGACGAAGGCCACGGAATGGCTCGCGCACACGTCGCGCGCCGCGGCGTTGAATGCATCGATCTCCGCGCCCACGGTCGCGGGATCGCGCCCCTGTTCCTCCGCGAACGGCGTCACGCCCCAGTCCGGGATCGACAGCACCATCACCCGGTCCGCGCGCCCGCCCGCCAGGCCGATGGCGCGCCCGAGCAGTCGCTCGAACTCGCTCCTGTAGTCGGCGACCGAGCGTCCCCGGTACTGGTTGTTCACCCCGATCTGCAGGCTGACGAACTGCCACTGGCCGAGCGGCTCCTCCATGTCCATCGCGGAGGACAGCTCGTCGGTGGTCCAGCCGGTGGTGGCGATGATGCGCGGGTCGGGCATCTGCACGCCTTCCTCGCGGAGCGCGCGCGCCAGCCGCACCGGCCAGCGGTTGGACAGGGGCACGCCCTCGCCGATGGTGTAGCTGTCCCCGAGCGCCAGGTAACGCATCGCGTCAGGCGATCGCCACGCGGCGCGTCTCATCGGCCGCGGCGTGGCGGGCCAGCACGCGGTCGATGCGCGCGAACACTTCGCGCAGCACGCCGGGCTCGGGCAGCAGCGTCACGCGGAAATGGTCGCGCCAGGGCACGTTGAAGCTCGAGCCGGGGACCACCAGCACGCCCTCGTCCTCGAGCAGGCGCAGGGCGAACGCGTGGTCGTCGAAGCCCTCCGCCGCCTCGCCGACGACCCGCGGGAATGCGTAGAGCGCGCCGGCCGGCGCGACCAGCGACAGGTGCGGGCTCGCGTCGCAGGCCTCGACCACCACGCGCCGGGCCTCGTGCAGCCGGCCGCCCGGCGCGCACAGCGCGCCGATCGAATCCTCGCCGTGCAGCGCGGCCTCGACCGCGAACTGGCCCGGCACGTTCGCGCACAGGCGCAGCGCGCCGAGCAGGTCCATCGCATGGTGGAAATCGCCGCTGGCGACCGGGTCGCCGGACAGCACCGCCCAGCCCACGCGCCAGCCACAGGCGCGGTGCACCTTCGACAGGCCGCCGAAGCTGACGCACGGCAGGTCGCCGGCCAGCGGCGCGACGGGCTGGAACGCGGCGCCGTCGTAGGTGATGCCGTCGTAGATCTCGTCGCACAGCAGGAGCAGGCGGTGCTTCGCCGCGACCGCCACGATGCGTTCGAGCAGCCCACGCGGATACACCGCGCCGGTCGGGTTGTTCGGATTGATCAGGACGATCGCGCGGGTGCGCGGCGACACGCGCGCGGCGATCTCGTCCGGGTCGGGCAGGAAGCCCTGGTCGGGCTGGCAGCGGTAATAGACCGGCCGGCCGTCGTTGAGGATGGTGGCCGCGCTCCACAGCGGGTAGTCGGGCGACGGCAGCAGCACCTCGTCGCCCGGGTTGAGCAGCGCGCGCAGCGACAGGTCGATGAGTTCGCTGACGCCGTTGCCGACGAACACCCGTTCGGGCGAGGCATTCGGCGTGCCGCGTGCCCGGTGGAACGCGGCCACCGCCTCGCGCGCCGCGGGCAGGCCCTGCTGGTGCGTGTACGGGTCGGTGTCGTGGATGTGGTCGGCGATGGCCCGCTGCAGGTGCGGCGGCGCGCGGAAGCCGAACGCGCCCGGGTTGCCGATGTTGAGCTTGACCAGCGTCCGGCCGGCGGCCTCCAGCTCGCGGGCCCGCCGGGCGAGTTCGCCACGGATCTCGTAGCGGACTTCGGAGAGGCGTTCGCGGGTCCTCAGGGTGGCCATCGGCGGTGCTGCGGGTCTTGGAGGGAGCGCCAGCCTACTGGAATCGGCCCCAAGCCGCGCCCGCGCGCGAGCCCTACCGCCGGACCCGGCGCAGCGCGACCGCGGCCAGCAGCGCGAAGCCGAATTCCCAACCGAGGGCGGCCAGGAAGAAGGGCAACGGCGGCCCCCCGCCCAGCAGGGCGAACGCCCGCGCAAGGCCGGTGCACAGGTTCACCAGCAGCACCAGCCACAGCCCGGGCCGGTACCAGTCCGCGCGCATCGCGCATAGCAGCAGGAACGCGCCCAGGCCGATCTCGCCCCCGCCATAGAAGGCGCGCAGCTCCAGCGGGATCGCCGAGCCCTCGATCGAGCCGCCCAGGCCCAGCAGGGGCTCGAGCGGGTCGAGGAAGAACCAGATGCCGAACCCGATGAAGCTCAGGCCCGACAGCAGCAGGACAAGGGTGGCCAGGCGGGGCATGCCCGGACGCTGCACGCCGCACGATCAATGACGCGTGATCGGGATGCCGCCCGGGTCGCTAGAATCCGGCCATGGTCCGGTCCGTCCCCGCATGAACTCCCTGCACGCCATCGGCTGGCCGGCCGGCGACGATGTCGCGCCCCTGCCCGCCGGTTGGCGCGACGCGCTCGCCGCGCACACCGCCGCCCGCCCCGCACGCGTCGCGGAACAGCACCGGGCCGGCTACGTGCTCGCGGACGGCCCGGATGCCATGTTCCCCGCCGAATCCCTGCCCGAGTGGCAACGCCCGAAGCTGGCGCCGGACCAGCGCGCCGCGGTGGGCGACTGGGTGCTGGTGGAGGGCGGACGGGACGCGGCACGCATCGTCGCGCTGCTGCCGCGCTTCTCCGCGATCAAGCGCGGTGCCGCGGGCGAGCATTACGGCCAGCAGCTGATCGCGGCGAACGTCGACACGGTGCTGGTCGTGACCGGCCTGGACAACGACTTCAACCCGCGCCGCATCGAGCGCTACCTGCTGCTGGTGCGCGGGCGCGGCGTGCAGCCGGTGGTGGTGCTGACCAAGGCGGACGTCGCCAGCGGGCGCGAGGCCGGCGCGGTGGACGCCGCGACCGCCGCGCTGGCGGACATCCGCGCGCAGGACGTCCCGGTCGTCGCGGTCAACGCCCGCGACCGTGGCGAGGTGCAGGAAGCCCTCGCCCCGTGGTTGCGACCGGGCACCACCGCGGTGCTCGTCGGCAGTTCCGGTGCGGGCAAGTCGACGCTGACCAACAGCCTGCTGGGCATCGAACGCATGAAGACCGGCGAGGTGCGCGCGGGCGACGACCGCGGCCGGCACACGACCACCCACCGCGCGCTCGTCGCCCTGCCCTCCGGCGCCTGCCTGGTCGACACGCCCGGCATGCGCGAACTCAAGCCGACCGGCGAGGAGGACGTCGAGGACGCCTTCACCGACATCGAGGCGCTGGCGGCCCACTGCCGGTTCCGCGATTGCGCGCACGGCCGCGAGCCCGGCTGCGCGGTGCGCGGGGCGTTGGAGGCCGGATCGCTCGACGCGGGCCGGCTGGCGAACTTCCTAAAGCTGCGCGACGAGGTGGCCGGCGCCGCGGACAGACTGGCCGCGCGCCGCGCGCAGAAGACCGGCGACCGGGTCCAGTCGCGCGCGCTCAACAAGCGCCTGGACGACAAGTACGGACGGCACTGATGGCCCGCCTGCCAACACCCCCCTGTCGCCCCATCGAGTCCTGTCGCCCCATCGAGTCCTGTCGTCCCGAGCGCAGCGAGGGACCTGCTTCTACCGTTGCCAAGAGCAAGAGCAGGTCCCTCGCTGCGCTCGGGACGACAGGAGAGGGCGGGGCGGGCTGGTGACGGGCTTCCCCGCCGACGTCGTCCATCACGCCGCGCTCGACGCGCGTATGGTGGAGGCGGCGCGCGGGATCCGGCTGCTGACGCTGACCAGCTGGCCGGCGCGCGAGCAGGAGGCCTTCCTGGCCGGCCATGCACGCGGCGCCCTTCGCCTGCCCCGCCACGAGTACCCGCGCCTGGACTTCACCGACCAGCGCCGCGAACTGGAGGCGGTCGCCGAGGCGGCCGACCCGGACCACCCGCTGGGCGCGTACATCGCCGAGTCCGCGCGCAGCTGGGCGATCGCCGCGCAACTGCTCGAGGCGCTGGGCACCGCGGACGTCACCACGCACTCGGTCGCGCTCTACGGCCGGCCGGACGAACCCCTGCCGGGCGGGCCCAGCACCCGCGACGCCGCGCGCCACTTCATCGTCATCGCCGACGAGCTCGACCGCGAACTGCTCTCGCCGGCCGAGGAGATCCAGGTCTCGGCCACCGCGCTGCAACTGCAGCTGCAGGGCGACCTCGACGCGTTCTTCGGCGGCCGGGTGATCGACGTCGAGCTGGACCCGGAGCTGATCGCCAAGGCCGCCGCCGGCGCCACCCGCATCCGCCTGCGCGCCGGCGCGGCGTATTCGGACTACGACCGGGCGCAGCTCTACCACCACGAGGCGCTGGTCCATTCGCTGACCGGCCTCAATGGCCGCGAACAGCCGGTGCTGGGGAGCCTGGCCCTGTCGTCGCCGCGCACCACGGCGACGCAGGAAGGCCTGGCCACGTTCGCCGAGCAGATCACCGGCAGCATCGACATCGAACGCATGAAGCGCCTGAGCCTGCGCATCGTGGCCGTGTCGATGGCGCTGGACGGCGCCGACTTCATCGACGTGTTCCGCTATTTCCTCGACGCCGGCCAGTCGCCGACGGAAAGCTTCGCCTCGGCGCAGCGCGTGTTCCGCGGGGTGCCCACCGACGGCGGCGCGGCCTTCACCAAGGACACCGTCTACCTGCGCGGGCTGGTCGGCGTGCACACGTTCTTCCGCTGGGCGCTGCGGCACGGGCGCCTGCGGCTGTGCCGCCTGCTGTTCGCCGGGAAGATGACCCTGGCCGACGTTCCGCGCTTCGAGCCGCTGTTCGACGCCTCGGCCGGGGAACCGGTGCTGGCCACGCCGCGCTGGCTGCCGCACTGGGTGGCGCGGGCCAACGGGCTGGCGGGGATGCTGGCGTTCTCGCTGTTCGCCAACCGGATCCGGCTCGACCGGATCGGCGAGGACAGCGACGCGGTGATCGGGCTGTAGCCGGCCGGCGCCGCCCGCGGGCGCGCCGACACGGTCGCGCCCCGGCCAACCGGTAGAATCGGCGGTCCGCCCGCGCCCGGACACCCCCCAATGCCCGACACGCCCGCCGACGACCTCAAGCAGGCCGCGCTCGACTACCACCGCGCCGACCCGCCCGGGAAGATCAAGGTCGTCCCGACCAAGGCCCTGGTGACCCAGCGCGACCTGTCGCTGGCCTACTCGCCCGGCGTGGCCTATGCGTGCGAAGCCATCGTCGCCGACCCGAAGGCCGCCAGCGAGGTCACCGCGCGCGGCAACCTGGTGGCGGTGATCTCCAACGGCACGGCGGTGCTGGGCCTGGGCGACATCGGCCCGCTGGCCGGCAAGCCGGTGATGGAAGGCAAGGGCGTGCTGTTCCGCAAGTTCGCGGGCATCGACGTGTTCGACATCGAGGTCGACGAGAAGGACCCCGACAAGCTCGTCGACATCATCGCCAGCCTCGAGCCGACCTTCGGCGGCATCAACCTCGAGGACATCAAGGCGCCGGAGTGCTTCATCGTCGAGCGCAAGCTGCGCGAGCGGATGAACATCCCCGTGTTCCACGACGACCAGCACGGCACCGCGATCATCGTCGGCGCCGCGGTGGTCAACGCGCTGGAGATCGTCGGCAAGAAGATCGGGGACGTGAAGGTCGCCACCACCGGCGCCGGTGCGGCGGGCATCGCCTGCCTGGACATGCTGGTGGCGCTGGGCGTGAAGCGTGAACACATCACCGCCTTCGACCGCGAGGGCGTGATCTACGCCGGCCGGCCCAACCTGGACCCGGACAAGGCGCGCTACGCGACCGACACCGACAAGCGCGACCTCGCGGAGATCCTGGACGGCGCGGACATCTTCCTGGGCCTGTCCGCCGGCGGGATCCTGAAGCCGGAGATGGTCGCGAAGATGGCCGACCGGCCGGTGATCCTGGCGCTCGCCAACCCCCACCCGGAGATCCTGCCGGAGGACGCGAAGGCCGTGCGCCCGGACGCGATCATCGCCACCGGCCGCAGCGACTACCCCAACCAGGTCAACAACGCGCTTTGCTTCCCGTACATCTTCCGCGGCGCGCTCGACGTGGGTGCGACCGGCATCAACGAGGCGATGAAGCTGGCCTGCGTGCGCGCGATCGCGCAGCTGGCGCGGATGGAGGCCTCCGACCTCGGCGGCGCGTACACGGGCGAGTCGCCGACCTTCGGCCCGGACTACCTGATCCCGCGTCCGTTCGACCCGCGCCTGCTGGTGATGCTGGCGCCTGCCGTGGCCAGGGCGGCCATGGAATCGGGCATCGCCACGCGGCCGATCGCGGACTTCGACGCCTACGAGGAGAAGCTCGGCCAGTTCATCTGGCGCACCGGGCTGGTGATGAAGCCGGTCTACGACCGCGCGCGCGCCGAGCGCAAGCGCGTGGTCTACGCCGAGGGCGAGGAATACACCGTGCTGCGCGCGGTGCAGACGGTGATCGACGAGAAGCTGGCCGACCCGATCCTGATCGGCCGCCCGGAGGTCATCAACGCGCGCATCGAGAAGCTGGGCCTGCGCATGCGCGAGGGCGTGGACTTCGAGCTGACCAACATCAACTCCGACCCGCGCTTCGACGCGTACTGGCAGCAGTACCACAAGCTCACCGAGCGCCGCGGCGTGACCCCGGACGCGGCGAAGAACCTGCTGCGTTCGCGCCCGACCCTGATCGCCGCGCTGATGGTCGAGCGCGGCGAGGCCGACGCGATGATCTGCGGCATCGTCGGCCGCTACCACAAGAAGCTCGGCTACCTGCGCAGCGTGTTCGACTTCGACCCGGGCGTGACCGGCACCGCCGCGATGACCGGCGTGATCAACGAGCAGGGCGTCTGGTTCTTCCTCGACACCCACGTGCAGGTCGACCCGTCCGCCGAGCAGATCGCCGAGAGCACCCTGCAGGCGACCCTGCGCATGAAGCTGTTCGGCATCGAGCCGCGCGTGGCGCTGCTGTCGCATTCCAGCTTCGGCAGCCACGACGACCCGTCGGCCGCCAAGATGCGCCGCGTGCGCGAGATCCTCGCCCACCGCATGCCGCGGCTGGAGGTGGACGGCGAGATGATGGCGGACGTGGCCTGGAACACCGAGCTGCGCCAGCACATCTTCCCCAACACCACGCTGCACGGGCGGCCGAACCTGTTCGTGCTGCCGAACCTGGACGCGGCCAACATCGTCTACAACATGGTGCGGGTGATGACCGACGGCGTGGCGCTGGGCCCGATCCTGATGGGCCTGGACCAGCCGGCGCACATCCTGACCCCGGCCTCCACGACCCGCCGCGTGGTCAACATGACGGCGATCGCGTCCGTGGACGCGCAGATCCGCGCGCACCAGCCCTCCCTCGGCCTCGGCCGCCTGATGCGCGGCGACTGACCTCGCCCACGTAGGAGCGCGCCTACGCGCGCGATGCGACCGGCGCCTGCGAACCCAAGATTTCGCGCCGGTCGGGGCGTGCGCCTACGTGTCAGTTGCACGGCACGCCCATCGCGCCTGTAGAGGCGCTCCTACGAGGTGGGTGCCGATCGCATCTGTGGAGGCGCGCCTGGTGGGTTCCGATCGCGTCTGTGGCGGCGCGCCTGCGGACGTGGATCCCGTAGGAGCGCGCCTGCGCGCGCGATGGGTCCGGCGCCGGCGTCGCACGACGCCGCCACGCAAACCGTCGCGTCGGATCACCCGGTGTTCTGGATGCCCGCGGCGATGCCGTTGACCGTGGCGACCAGCGCCTGGAACAACGCGTCCTCCGGCCGTCCTGCCGCGCGCCACCGCGCCAGCAGGTCGACCTGCAACAGGCTGATCGGGTCGACGTAGGGATTTCGCAGGCGGATCGACAGGGCCAGCCGCCGGTCGTTCTCCAGCAGGTCGCGTGCGTCCTTGATCGCGAGCACGGCCGCGCGCGTGCGCTCGAACTCCGCGGCGATGCCGGGGTGAAGCCTGGCGTGCAGGTTCCCTTCCGGGAGGTCGATCGCCAGCCGCGAATAGCGTTCGAAGATCGCCGGGTCGGACTTGGCGAGCACCATCTCGACGTCATCGAGCAGCGTGCGGAAGAACGGCCAGTCGCGCGCCATCTCGGTGACCGCGTCGCGTCCGTGGCGGTCGAACGCGGCCTCGAGCGCGGTGCCCACCCCGTACCACCCCGTCAGGCCGCTGCGGTTCTGCGCCCACGAGAAGACCCAGGGGATCGCGCGCAGCGATTCGACGCCGCCGCTGCCGCCGCGCTTTGCGGGTCGGGAACCGATCCGCAACCGTTCGATGACGTCGATCGGCGTGGCCGCGCGGAAGTACGCGGGGAAGTCGGGATGCTCGTGCACGAGCCCGCGGTAGGCCGCCCGCGAGGTCTCGGCCATCCCGGCGGCGATCGCGCGCCAACCGTCCTCGCGCGCATCGGCCGGCCGCGGCCTGAGGCTCGCGCGGAGCACCGCCGCGGTCGTCTGCTCGAGGTTGCGCATCGCGATCGCGCGGATGCCGTACTTGCGGTGGATCACCTCGCCCTGCTCCGTCAGGCGCAGGTGGCCGTCGACGCTGCCGCGCGGCGCGGCGACCACCGCCCGCGACGTCTTGCCGCCGCCGCGGCTCACCGACCCGCCGCGGCCGTGGAAGAAGGCGATCCGCACGCCGCTTTCGCGCGCCAGCTCGACCAGCGCCACCTGCGTGCGCTGCAGGGCCCAGCGCGAGGCGACGATGCCGCCGTCCTTGGCGCTGTCCGAATAGCCGAGCATCACCACCTGCCGGCCGCCGCGCCGGTCGAGGTGGGCGCGGTACACGGGGTCTGCGAACAGCTGGCGCAGCGTGTCGGGCGCGGCCTGCAGGTCGTCGACCGTCTCGAACAGGGGGGCGACGTCGAGCGGGACGTCGTCGCCGTCGGTGCAGCCGGCCATGCGCGCGAGCGCGAGCACCGCCAGCGCGTCCGCCGCCGTCCGGCTCATGCTCACGATGTACGGGCCGAACGCGCGCGGGCCGTAGCGCGGGCGCAGGTCGGCGACCGTGCGGAACACGGCCAGCGTGGACACCGCGACATCGTCGTCGCACGGCGCCGGCGGCGAGGTCGATCCGAGCAGCTGGTGCAGGCGCCCCGCCCGCTCGCCGGCGGGCCGGTCCACCCAGTCGGGGTCGTCGAGCAACGCGGCGAGTGCCGCGTCGTGGACCGCCGAGTCCTGGCGCAGGTCGAGCGTGGCCAGGTGGAAGCCGAAGCAGCGCGCACGCCGCTGCAGGCGCCGCAGGGCGAACAGGCCCGCATGCGCCCCGCCATGCGCGGCGAGGCTGTCGGCGATCGCCGCGAGGTCGGCCTCGAAGGCGGCCGCGTCCGGATAGCCCTCGGGCTCGTCGTGGCGCGTGGCCCACAGGCGCGCGCCCACCAGCACCAGCAGGTTGCGGTACGGCATGTCCGCGTGGCGCGGGTGCAACTGTTCCGCGCCACGTGGCAGGCGGGACCGGTACTCCTCGACGCGCGCGGCCACGTCAAGGGAAACGTCCACGCGCGTGCTGGACTGGCTGAGCAGGTCGGCCAGCTCGGCGATGTCGCGCTGGTAGGCCTCCAGCACCAGCGCGCGCTGGCCTGCCAGCGTGGCCTCGATGGTGTCCGCGCCGACGTTCGGGTTGCCGTCCATGTCGCCGCCGACCCAGCTGCCGAACCCGAGCACCTCCGGCGGTTCGGGGAGGCGCACCGCGTCCCCGTGGTGGGCGCGCAGCGCGTCCTCGAAGGCCTCGAGAAAGCCGGGCAGCACCCGGTACAGCACGTCCGACAGGTAGAAGCCGACATGCTCGAATTCGTCGGCCACGCTTGGACGCGCCGCGGGGGTCTCGGCGGTCTGCCATCCGGCGGTGAGCGCCTGGCGGATGCGCGCGATGCCGGCCTCGCGCTCCGGGGGCGTCAACCTGCGGTCGATATCCTCGACCAGCGCGGCGACGATCTGGCGCTCCTTGTGCAGCAGCACGCGGCGCACCGCCTCGGTCGGGTGGGCGGTGAACACCGGTTCGATCCGCAGGCGGGCCAGCAGGCCGGCCAGTGCGTCGGCGTCGACGCCCTCCGCCTTCAACCGCCCGAGCTCGTCGTGCAGGCCACCGGGCTGGGCGCCGTCGCCTGCGCGCTCGTGGTCGCGGCGGCGGCGGATGCGATGGACGCGCTCGGCCAGGTTCACCGCCTGGAAGTAGGTCGAGAACGCGCGCACCAGGTCGGCGGCCCGGTCGACGTCGACGCCCGCGAGCGCGGCGACCAGGTCGTCCACCGGCCGGCCGGACTCGCGGCGCGCGATCGCCGTGCGCCGCAAGGCTTCGACCGCGTCGAGGAAGGCCTGGCCGCGCTGCTCGGCCAGGATGTCGCCGACCAGTGCGCCGAGGCGCTTGACGTCGTCGCGCAGCAGCGCGTCGGTGTCGGGGAAGTCGACCGCGCGCAGCGGTCCGTCGTCATCGCGGTCGATGTCGTCGCCGGGGGAAGCAGTCATCGCGTCAGGCTACACCCGCCCCCGTGTGCGCCCCGTAGGTGCGCCTCTACAGGCGCGATGCCGCGATGCCTTGGATCGCCGCGCGACCGACGGACGCCGGGCAACCATCGCGGGCGCAGGCCCCCTCCTACGGCGGCAACCCCATTCCCGTAGGAGCGCCTCTACAGGCGCGATGCCGCGGTGCGTGGGATCGCCGCGCGACCGGCCGACGACGGGCAACCATCGCGGGCGCAGGCCCGCTCCTACGGTGCAACCCATTCCCGTAGGAGCGCCTCTACAGGCGCGATGCCGCGGTGCGTGGGATCGCCGCGCGACCGGCCGACGCCGCGGGGCGGGGATGGGGTCACTTCACGCGGCGGCCGTGCTTGACGACGATGTCGACGTCGCGCAGCAGCGCCACGTGGCGAAGCACGTCGCCCTCGACGGCGATGATGTCGGCGTACTTGCCCTCGGCCACGGTGCCGTAGTCCTCCGACACGCCCATCGCCACCGCCGGCCACCAGGTGGCGGCACGGATGGCCTCGACCGGGTCCACGCCCAGCCGGTTCACCCACACCTCGATCTCGTGCCACGTGCTGTCGCTGTGGAACTTCATCGGGATGCCCGAATCGGTGCCGATGAGCAGCTGCACCCCGGCCTCGCGCAACTGGTTGAACTTGCGCTCCAGCGTCGGGAAGCGCTGCGGTGTGGCCTGGAAGTAGGCGATGCGCTCGGGATGCTCCAGCGAACGGCGGATGTCGGCCACGATCTCCGGCGGGAGGCCCTCGTGCCAGTCGTCGTCGTCGATGTGCTCGTGGTTGCGCACGGTATGCGGGAAGTTCCACAGCCCCTCGATCGTGGGCGTCCAGAACAGCGGTCCGGCCGCCATGTCCGCGGTGCGTTCGGCCAGCGCGGCCATCACGTCCGCCGGGTACTCCGGCGCCGCCGACAGGCCGGTGTGCTCGAATCCGTCCACCCCCGCGGCCAGCCCTAGCCGGATCTCCTCGGGCCGGTGCGCGTGCGCGATCACCGGCAGGTCGTGGCGATGCGCCTCGTCGACGATCGCCCGGATCTCGGCCTCGCTCATCCGGTCCTGGTCGATGAGCTTGACCACGTCCACGCCGGCTTCGGCCAGCCGGCGCACCTTGGCGCGCGCGTCGGCGGGCGAATCGACGCCCCAGCGATAGTGCCCGGTGCCCGGATAGGGCGCCTTCTGGATGAACGGGCCCGCGACGAACAGGGTCGGGCCCGGGATGTCGCCGCGCGCGATCGCGTCGCGCACCGCGATGCTCTCCTCCAGGGGGCCGCCCAGGTCGCGCGCGCCGGTCACGCCGGCAAGCAGCAACTGCCTGGCCGACGCCGGCATGATGGTGTCCGCGAACCGGTCCATGTACGTGCGGTCCCAGTGCGCGTAATCGGCGTGGCCGTTGAGCTTCAGGTGCACGTGCATGTCCCACAGGCCGGGCAGCACGGTCATGCCCTCGGTCGAGACCACCGTGTAGCCATCGGGCACCGGGAGCGAACCGACCGTGCCGACCGCGGTGATGCGCTCCCCATCGACGAGCACGACGCTGTCGTGCACCGGCGCGCGCAGCGTGCCGTCGACCAGCGTGCCGCCGACCAGCGCGAGCTTCTCCGCCGCGGCCGGGAGGCTCGCGAGCGCGAACAGGGCCGCCACGGCGGCACGTCGGATCACCTGCATGGGCCTTCCCCTCTTGACGACGCCACCCGGCGCCGGCGTCAGTACGCGAACTCGCGGAACACCGGGTCGATGTTGCCGCCCCACTCGCCGCGGAACAATGCCAGCTTCCGCTCCGCCGGCGTCTCGTCCGCGTCGGCGATGTCGATCAGCGGGGTGAGGAAGATCGACTCGTCCGCGCCGTTCGCGTTCCGCGACGCGCGCCGGTGCAGGCCGGCCGAGGCGATCTCCAGCGCGCGCAGCGCGAGGTCGCGCACGGTGCCGCCGCGGAACGGCAGCTTCAGCGCGTGGCGCGGCACGCCGTCGCGCAGCGCATGGCGCTCCGCCATCGTGAAGTCCTTGACCAGGTCCCACGCGGCGTCGAGCGCGGCGTCGTCGTACAGCAGGCCGACCCAGAACGCCGGCAGCGCGCACAGCCGGTTCCATGGGCCGCCGTCCGCGCCGCGCATCTCCAGGTACTTCTTCAGCCGCACCTCGGGGAAGGCGGTGGTCATGTGGTCGGACCAGTCGCGCAGCGTCGGCACGCGCCCGGGCAGCAGGTCGAGCTCGCCGCGAAGGAAGCGGCGGAACGACTTGCCGGCCGCATCCAGGTACTCCCCGTCGTGGTGGACGAAGTACATCGGCACGTCGAGCAGGTAGTCGACGTAGCGCTCGAAGCCGAAGCCGTCCTCGAATACGAAGTCGAGCATGCCGGTGCGGTCCGGGTCGGTGTCGGTCCAGATGTGCGAGCGGTACGAGAGGAAGCCGTTCGGCCGGCCCTCGGTGAACGGGGAATCCGCGAACAGCGCGGTCGCGATCGGCTGCAGCGCGAGCGACACGCGGAACTTGCGGACCATGTCCGCCTCGTCCGAGAAATCGAGGTTGACCTGCACGGTGCAGGTGCGGGTCATCATGTCCAGGCCGAGGTCGCCGCGCGTGGGCATGTAGCGGCGCATGATCCCGTAGCGGCCCTTCGGCATCCACGGCATGTCCCCGCGGCGCCACTTCGGCTGGAATCCCATGCCGAGGAAGCCCAGGCCGAGCCGGTCGGCGACCGACTTCACCTCGACCAGGTGCCTGTCCACCTCGCAGCAGGTGTCGTGGATGCTTTCCAGCGGGGCGCCGGACAGTTCCAGCTGGCCCGCGGGCTCGAGCGTGACCGAGGCGCCGTCCTTGACCAGCGCGATGGTCCTGCCGTGCTCCTCCACCGGCGTCCAGTCGAAGGCGACCAGCCCGCGCAGCAGCGCCTCGATGCCGCGGTCGCCGTCGAAGGGCGGCGGGCGCAGGTCGTCCAGGCGGAAGCCGAACTTCTCGTGCTCGGTGCCGATGCGCCATGCGTCGCGCGGCTTGTTGCCGGCCTCGAGCGATTCGACCAGCTGGCGACGGTCGGTGATCGGCGTCTCGGCAACGGCGCTCGGACTGGACATGCGGCGGGCTCGCGGGCGGGCGGTCCGAGATGGGGCCACGGCCGCCACCTCGCAAGCCGCGACTATAGCCCGCACCCACGACGCCCCACCCCGTAGGAGCGCCCCTACGGGCGCGACCGTCCGCAAGGCGAATCCGTCCGACGCGACACCGCTGCGCGGGGATCGGAACACCTGCCTTGACCGGCCCCGGACCCGATCGCGCGCGTAGGCGCGCTCCTACAAGCAAGGGCCATCGCATCCCGTAGGCGCGCCTCTGCAGGCGCGATGGGCGAAGCCGGCTAGAGGTCCAGCCAGCCGCCGACGACCGCGCGCGCCTCGTCGACGCCCTGCTTCGACTCGCCCGAGAACGCCTGCACGGTGACGCTGTCGCCGAAGGCCTTGGCCAGGTCGCGCCGCACCGCGAGCACGGTGTTGCCGGCGGCGCCCCGGCCCAGCTTGTCGGCCTTGGTCAGCAGGGCGTGCGCGGGCAGGCCGCGCTGGACCGCGTAGCCGAGCATCTGCCGGTCGTAGTCCTTCAGCGGATGGCGGATGTCCATCACCACCACCAGGCCGCGCAGCGCGTGGCGGCTGCCGAAGTAGCCATCGAGGAAGGCCTCCCAGTGCGCCTGCAGGTCGCGCGGCACCTTGGCGTAGCCGTACCCGGGCAGGTCGACCAGGTAGCGCGCCTCGTTGGCCGGCGCGCCCGCGGCACCTTCCGAACCGGGAGTGACGTCGAAGAACACCAGTTGCTGCGTCCGGCCCGGTGTCTTGGACACGCGCGCGAGGGCGTTCTGGGCGGTGAGCGCATTCAGCGCGCTGGACTTGCCGGCGTTGGACCGGCCGGCGAAGGCGACCTCCGCGCCCCCGTCCGGCGGCAGCTGGGCGGGCGTGTGCGCGGCGCACAGGTAGCGTGCGCGGGCCAGCGGATTGGCCCGGGGGCTGGGGGGACTGGTCATCGGCATAGCATCGCACGGCCACCGCGCCCGGCCGGACGCGGTTTGACCGGGCCTGCCGGCCGCGACGATAATTTCCGGTCTTGGCCCGCGCGCGCCGCGCGGGGGCCCGCATTCCCCGGAGCCAGACTGCATGCGCCACGTCCGCGTTTACGGCCTTGCCGGCGCCGCCGCCCTCGCGGCGGCCGCGGCCGCGTTCGCCCAGACCACCGTCACCCCGCTGCCGGAGGAGGCGCCGGTCCAGACCGCGCCCATCGAGGCGACCGCGATGGCCGACCTGTCGTCCACGCAGCCGGGCGACGCCGAGGCCGGCGCGGCCAAGGCGGCCGCGTGCGCGGCGTGCCACGGCGTGGACGGCAACCCCGCCGACCCGCAGTACCCGCGCATCGCCGGACAGAGCGAGAACTACATCGCCCGCCAGCTGGCGCTGTTCAAGAGCGGCGAGCGCGCCACCGCGATGGCCGCGCTGATGCAGCCCTACGCGATGCCGCTGACGGCCCAGGACATGCGCGACGTGGGTGCCTACTTCGCCGGCCAGACGCCGGGCGCCGGCGTCGCCGACGACACCGCCCTGACCACCGGCCCCTATGCCGGCATGGCGTTCTACCAGGTGGGCGAGCAGCTCTTCCGCCGCGGCGACGCGGCGCGCGGCATCCCGGCCTGCATGGCGTGCCACGGCCCGGCCGGGCGCGGCAATCCGGGCCCGGCCTACCCGCAACTGACGGGCCAGCATGCGGACTACACCGCGCGCATGCTGCAGGCGTACCGCGACGGGCTGGTGCTCGGCAGCGGCGACCATGCCAACGAGGTGATGTCGCAGGTCGCCGCCGACCTGACCGACGAGGAAATCCAGGCGCTCGCCAGCTACCTCGAGGGCCTGCATCCGCGCGCCTCCGACCTGTCCGCGAACGGCGGCTGACGCGCGCCACGGAACCTGCGCGCCCCGCCGCGGTCTGAAGACCCCGGACGGACGCCCCGGACGCCGACCCCAGGGTCGGCGTCTGCGTTTCAGGCATCGTCCACGGCGGCTTCCGGCCGGCCCGCTAGACTTGTCGGCCCGCGCCCCGGAGGCGCCCCCCCCTTCACCCTCTCGACCTTCCCGGAGACCCGACGATGCGCCAGCCCCTGGCCCTGCTGCTGACCCTCCTGCTGCCGATCGCGGCCTGCACCGCGGAGGATGCACCGGCGCCGCCGGTCGAGCCCGCGTCGGCCGGCGCCGCGGCCAGCACCGCGCAGGGCGCCACCCAGGCGGCCGCGCAGGCGGATGCCGGCGTCGACACCGCGGCCGCGGCCGCGGCCGCCGAAGCGGCGATGGCCGCCGCGCTGTCGGGCCCGGCCCCGGTCGAGGGCACCGACTACGTGCGCATCGACAACGGCCAGCCCTTCGAGCCGCTGGACGGCAAGGTCGAGGTGGTCGAGGCCTTCGGCTACACCTGCCCGCACTGCGCGAACTTCCAGCCGCTGGTGAACGCGTGGAAGGCGCAGCTGCCGGCCGACGTCCGCTTCACCTACGTGCCGGCCCCGTTCGGCGGCTACTGGATCCCCTACGCCAAGGCGTACTACGCCGCCGAGGCCGAGGGCGTGCTCGACCGCAGCCATGACGCGATGTTCCGCGCGCTGCACGTCGAGCGCAGCCTGCCGATCCAGGGCGCCGACAGCGCGCAGATCGCGCAGTGGTACGCCCAGTACGGCGTGGACGCGGCACGCTTCGCCGCGACCATGGACAGCTTCGGCACCAACGGCAAGCTCAACCGCGCGCGCCAGTTCCTGCAGCGCTCCGGCGTGGACGGCACGCCGACGATGGTGGTCAACGGCACCTACAAGGTCACCGGCCGGTCGCTGGAGGACACCCTGCGCATCACCAATCAGCTGGTGGCGATGGAGCGCGTGGCCCGCGGCGGCGAGGCGCCGGCCGCGGAGTGACGCCCGGCCGCCGGCCACGCGCCGGCGGCGATCGCTTGATGGATACGCGCACGGACACCGCAGTGGAACAGCCCCGGATCGAAACCCGCCGGCTGCGCCTGCTGAGCGCGAACATCCAGGCCGGGTCCAGCACCCGCCGCTACAGCGACTACGCGACCCGCAGCTGGTCGCACGTGCTGCCCGCCGGCAACAAGCGGGCGGCGCTCGACGCGATCGCCACGCTCGCGGGCGGGCACGACATCGTCGGCCTTCAGGAGAGCGACCCGGGCAGCCTGCGCTCGGGCTTCACCAACCAGACCCACTACCTCGCCGAGCGTGGCGGCTTCGACTACTGGAGCCACCAGCCGAACCGACGCGTGGGCGGCGTGGCCTCGAGCGCCAACGGCCTGCTGTCGCGGCTGGAGCCGGTGGAGGTCGACGACCACGCCCTGCCCGGCCGCGTGCGCGGTCGCGGCATCCTCACCGCCCGCTTCGGCGAGGGCGACGAGGGGCTGCTGGTCGCCGTCGCGCACCTGTCGCTCGGCGCGCAGTCGCGCCTCTCGCAGCTGTCCTTCATCGCCGAGCTGCTCTCGGACCACGGCAACGCCGTGCTGATGGGGGACTTCAACTGCCTGCCCGACAGCGCCGAGATGCAGCTGCTCTACCGCCGCACGCGCCTGCAGCCGCCGGACTGCGTGGTGCCGACGTTCCCCGCGTGGGCGCCGCAGCGCGCGATCGACCACATCCTGGTGACCCCGGGCCTGGGTGGCTGCACGGGCCACCGCGCATTACCCGCGGCGGCATCGGACCACCTCGCGCTCTCGATCGAACTCGACGTCCCGGAGTCCGCGCTGCGCACCTGAGCGCCGCGCGCGGACACCTGCCCCGGAAACGAAAACGGCCGGCGGGTCGCCCCGCCGGCCGTCGTGGTCACGCTTCGACGCGGATCAGAACCGCAGGTCCGCGCGCAGGTACCAGAAGCGCCCGCCCGGGATGTCGTAGGTCGAGGCGTCGTAACCGTTCAACGAGCACGACAGGCAGATCGGCGGATCCTCGTCGAACAGGTTGTTGACGCCGGCCGTCAGCTCCAGGCCCTGGAGCACCGGGAAACGGTAGCCGAGCTGCAGGTCGTTGTAGGTCGTCGCCGGCAGCACGTTCTCGCTCTCGGCGGGGTTGCTGCAGACCGGGAAGCTGACCGCCCGGCCGCAATCCTCGCGCAGTTCCGAGATGTGCCGGACGGTCCACGCCGCCTTCCAGTTGCCCAGCGCCCAGTCCGCGACGAACGTGGACGTCCACTCCGGGATCGCGCTGTCCACCACCTCCACGCCCGGACGCTGCGGCTGACGCTGCCCGGCCGCGCCGAACGCCTCGTAGTCGCCGACGAACGAGTTGCGCCAGGTCGCCTTGAACTTGCCCAGGTCGCTGTCCGGGAACACCCAGAACAGGTCCACGTCCCAGCCGTCGGTCCGGATCACGCCGAGGTTGGTCAGGCGGTTGTTGAAACCGTTGATGCCGCCCGTGGACGCGCGGGTGATGCCGTTGCAGTACAGCGGGTCGAGCGTCTCCACGCACAGGTCGAGCTGGGTCTGCGCGTCGATCGCCTGGATCGCGCCCTCGATCTCGTGGCGGTAGAAGGTGATCTCCAGGTCCACCCGCTCGGCGGCCGCGCTGTTCTCGAGGATGCTCGGGCTCCAGACCATCCCGGCGCTGAAGCTGTCGGCGCGCTCGGGCTCGAGGTCCGCGTTGCCGCCCGTGGTCACGGAGATCTGCGGGTTGGGCTGCTGGTAGCCGGCGGGCACGCCCAGCGCACGGCAGTTCGATTCGAGCGACGGATCGAGGAACGGCTCCGTGCAGGGGTCGTCGAGCTGCGCGTCGAAGCGGCTGGCCGATCCGAACAGTTCGCCGATCGACGGCGCGCGGAAGCCCTCCGCGAACGTCGTGCGGAACATCAGTTCGTCGACCACCTGCCAGCGCAGGCCGATCTTGCCGGTGAACTCGCCGCCGAAGGTCGAGTAGTCCGAATAGCGACCGGCGAGGCTCAGGTCGAGGTTCTTGGCCCAGCTCGAGTCCGCCACCAGGGGCACGTTGAACTCGGTGTAGACCTCGGTCACGTCGTACTCGCCCGCGGTCGGCAGCGAGGGCACGCCGTTGTAGAAGCCGGCGACGACGATCGGGTCGGGCTGGTAGCTGCCCTCGTAGCGGCGGTGCTCGGCACCGGCGGCGAAGCCCAGCGGGCCGGCCGGCAGGTCGAGGATGTCGCCGGAGATGTTCGCGGTGAACTGGGTCAGCGTGTTGTCGCTGCGGTCGCGCACCACCGGCTGGATCCAGGCCAGCATCTCGGGCGTGATCGTGCCCGGGCCGCCGAAGATGTTCAGCGGCACGCAGCCGGCCACCGCCGCGCAGGCGGCCGGGTCGCCGAGCGCGAGCGCGATGTTGCGGATGTTGTAGCTGCCGTAGTTGGTCTGGTCGGCCTCGTTCTCGCTGTGCGCGAAGTTGACGTCCCAGAACCAGTCGCGCTGGCCGGTCGAGAAGGTGCCCTCGAAACCGGTGCCGACGTACCAGGTGTCGACCTCCTGCTCGAAGACGCGCGGCCCGCCCTCGACCGGGCGGCGACCGATCAGGATCAGGTTGCTCGACGAGTCGAGGTCGAACCCGAACGGGTTGTACGGGTTCAGCGCGGAAATGAAGATGTTGTCCGCGAGGGGGTTGCCGGTGCCGGCTTCCGGACCCAGGAAGATCGGCTCGGGGGCGGCCTGGTTGGTCGATTCGCGGCGGTTGTACAGCGCCTTGACGTACCAGCTGGCCGCCGGCGACAGGTCGAAGCGGAACTGGCCGAACAGCCCGGCGCGCTCGGACGGCGTCACCAGCAGGTTGAACTGCGAGAAGTTGAAGCGGTCGGCCGGCGTCGAGAAGCAGTGGTAGTCGTCCGTGCGCGCGCAGTCGAAGTCGGTGCGATCGAAGTTCGGGTCGTTGGCGCCCGTGTTCGGGGTGACGTCGTACGTCACGCCGGTCAGCGGGTCGGTGAAGATGAAGCGGCCCGTCGGCGTGCCCGAGCTGCCGAACGTCGTGCCGGTCCCCGGGACCGGGAACGACGACTGCACGCGGTCGCGCGAGTAGACGACGTCCTGGTCCGTCCAGCTCGCGCCCAGGAACAGGTTGCTGCGATCGCCGTTCCAGCCCCAGGCCACGTCGACCTTGCCGGTCGCGCCGTCGCCTTCCTCGTACTGGCCGTACTGCGCGGTGATCGCCCCGCCCTCGAAGTCGCGGCGGGTGATGATGTTCACCACGCCCGCGATCGCATCCGAACCGTACAGCGCGGAGGCGCCGTCCTCGAGGACCTCGATGCGGTCGACGATGGCCAGCGGGATGGTGTTGAGGTCGGTCGCCGCGCCCACGCCGGAGGCGGAGGCCTCGTTCACCCAGCGCACGCCGTCGACCAGCACCAGCACCCGCTTGGCGCCGAGGTGGCGCAGGTCGACCTGCGCGGAGCCCGCGCCCACGCCGCTGCCGTCGGGCGGGAAGCCGAAGTTGCCCGACGAGTTGAACTTCGTGTTGAGCGCGGAGCCGGAGGCGGTCAGCGCCTGGACCACGTCGCCGATCGAGGTCAGGCCGGTCCGGTCGATGTCCTCGCGGGTGACGGTCTGGACGGGCACGAGCCCCTCCACTTCCGCCTTCTTGATGCGCGAACCGGTGACCTGCACGCGGTCGAGGGTGGTGGCTTCCTGCGACGGCGTCTCCGCCGCTTCGTCCTGCGCGAGCGCGGCGACGGGAAGGGCGGCGACGAGCAACGAGAACTGCACGGCCGTGGACAGCCGTGTACGGCGATTGGCGGACATCACTTCTCTCCCTGAAAATCCGAAGGCGGAGCCGGGCTCCTCGCGGCGACACCCCCTGCCCCTGTCGCCTCACGTGCTTGTTAACAAAACCGTAACCGCACGGCAAGCGCCGTCCGTCCGTCGAGGCGGCGCGAACGACCCCCCGGGGTGCCTCGCCTATAGTCGGGAGCCCCCTCCCCTCCCCCCCACCATGCCCGTGCCCACCCCCACCGCACGGTGCCGCCCCCGGCGCCGGTTCGTGCATGTCCTGCGCCTGCTGTGCGCCGCCCTGCCGTGCGCGCCGCTGCTCGCCGCGACCCCGGCGGACGACGCCCGCCTCCGGGCCGCGATCGCCGATGCCGAGCGCGGGCGCCTCGACGCGTCCACCCGCGCCGCCCTGGCCGGTCATCCGGCATGGGGCTGGGTGGAGTACGCCGACCTCGTCCGCGACATGGATGCCCTTTCGCCGTCGCGCGCGAACGCGTTCCTCGCCCGCCACCGCGACCAGGCGGTCGCCGCCACCTTCCGTGCGCGCTGGCTGGCCGAACTGGCCGACCGCAAGGACTGGTCCGCCTATCTCGCCGCGTGGAACGACGCCATCGAGGACACCGCCCTGCGCTGCCATGCGCTGCATGCTCGCGACGTCGCCGGGCAGGCGGATGCCGCCTGGGTGCAGGCGGCGCGCGCGCTGTGGGCCGACGCCGGCACGTCGCTGCCGGCCGCCTGCGACCCGGTGTTCGCGACGCTGGACGCGCGGGGCGCCCTGACGCCCGCGCTGCGCTGGCAGCGCCTGGAGCGCGCCGCCGCGGAAGGGCAGGCAGGCGTGATGCGCGCCGCCGCGCGCGGCCTGCCCGCGAACGAACGGACCTTGGCGGAGGACTACGCCGCCTTCATCGACGCCGTCCATCCGCGCGCCGCCTCCTGGCCCAAGGATGCACGGAGCCGGCTGGTGGCCTCGCATGGCCTGGCCCGTCTCGCGGAGAAGGATCCCGACCGAGCGGAAGCGCTGCTGGCCTCGCTCGCCGCCGCGCTGGGGTTCGGCGAGGCCGAGCGCGGACGCGTGCTGCATCCCGTCGCGCTGTGGTCCGCCGCCAACAACCTGCCCACGGCGGCGCGCCGGTTCGCGCAGGTGCCGGCGTCGGCATTCGATGCGCGGCTGCGCGAATGGCAGGTCCGCGAAGCGTTGTCGCGCCGCGACTGGGCCGGCGCCCTGGCGGCGATCCGCGCGATGGCGCCGGCGCAGCGCGGGGATTCCAAGTACCAGTACTTCGAAGGGCGGCTGGCCGAACTCACCGGCGATGCCGCCACCGCGCGAGCGAAGTACGCCGAGGCGGCGCGGCGGCCCGAGTTCCACGGCTTCCTCGCGGCGGACCGGATCGACGCCCCGTATGCCCTGTGCCCGATCGAGCCGCCGAAGGACCCCGCGCTGCGCGCGCGGGTCGCGGCGGTCCCGGCGCTGCAGCGGGCGCTGTCGCTGTACAGGATCGACCGCGCGTCCTGGGCGGTGCGCGAGTGGAACGACGCGCTGTCGCGCTTCGACGCCGGCCAGCGCCAGCTGGCGGTCGCGCTCGCGCAGGAGCACGGCTGGTACGACCGGGCGGTGTTCTCCCTGGGCAAGGAAGACCCGGCGGAGCTGCGGCTGTACACGCTGCGCTTCCCCCTGCACCACGAGACGCTGATCCGGCGCGAGGCCCGCCGCAACCGGCTGGACCCAGCCTTCGTGGCGGCGGAGATCCGCGCCGAGAGCATCTTCAACCCCGCCGCGCGCTCGCCCGCCGACGCACGTGGCCTGATGCAGGTCCTGCCCTCGACCGGCGCCGCGGTCGCGCGCCGGATCGGCGAACCCTGGGGCGGTGGCGAGTCGCTGTACCGGCCGGAGGTCAACATCGTGCTCGGCACGGCCTACCTGCGCCAGATGCTCGACGCGCACGGCCCGCCCTACCAGGCGATCGCCGCGTACAACGCCGGCCCGACGCCGGTGGCCCGCTGGAAGTCCGAGCGCCCCTGGGCGGAGCCGGACGTGTGGATCGAGACGATCAACTACCACGAGACCCGCGACTACGTGCCCCGCGTGCTGGCCTTCAGCGTGCTCTACGACTGGCGCCTGGGCGGCGACGCGCTGCGGCTGAGCGACCGGCTGGCCGGCCGCTTCGACGGCCCTCGCAAGGGCTTCGCCTGCCCGGCGTAGGATCGGGCGTAGGATCGGGCGGATGAACGCGCGCGCGATGGGCCCCAGGCACGTGGTGGTGTTCGGCGGGACGGGTTTCGTCGGCCGGAACCTCGCCGCGCGCCTGCTCGAGGACGGCGCGCGCGTGGTCGTGCCGAGCCGCCGCGACGTCCGTCCGCGCGGCCGCCCGGGGCTGCCGACGGGCGCGGAACTGCGCCGCGGGGACGTCGAGGACCCGGGATTCCTGCGCGCGGCCGTCCGGGGCGCCGACGCCGTCGTGAACCTCGTCGGCATCCTCAACGAGCACGGTGACGACGGGCGCGGCTTCGAGCGCGTGTTCGTCGACTTCGCCCGGCGGATCATGGACGCGATGCGGGACGCCGGCGTGCGTCGGCTGCTGCAGATGAGCGCGCTCAACGCCGGCCGCGGCGACAGCCACTACCTGCAGGCGCGCGGCCGCGCGGAGTCGCTCGTGTGCGAATCCGGGCTGGACTGGACGCTGTTCCGGCCCTCGGTGATCGCCGGCGCCGGCGACGGCCTGTTCTGCCGTTTCGACGACCTGCTGCGCTTCGCGCCCGTGCTGCCGATCGGCCGCGCGGACGCCTGCTTCCAGCCGGTGTGGGTGGATGACGTGGCCGAGGCGTTCGCGGTCGCCCTCGACCGCGACGACACCATCGGCCAGGCCTACGACCTCGTCGGCCCGGAGCGCATGACGCTGCGCGAGATCGTCGAGCTGGCGGCCCGCGCCGCCGGGCGCCGGCGCCGCGTGCTGCCGCTGCCACGGGTGCTGGGCCGGCTGCAGGCCGAACTGGGCGAGCACCTGCCCGGCAAGCCGATCAGCCGCGACAACTGGCGATCGCTCCAGTTCGACTCGACCAGCGACGCCGACGGGCTGCGCGCGCTCGGGATCACGCCGACCGCCGTGCGCCCGATGGTGGGGGACATCCTCGGGCAATGCTGAGCACGGCACGCCGGCGCGCGCGCCGATAAGCTGCGTGCCAAGCCATGCAAGGAGATGCACGATGGGCCTGTTGGACGCCCTGATGGGCAATGCCCCGGACATGCCGGTCATGCGCGTGCGCGGGGACTTCGCGCTGCTCGGGCTGCGCTCGCGGCACGTGCTGCGCTGACGGCGGCGCGGGATGGAGACCTATCTCGTCGGTGGCGCGGTCCGGGACCGGTTGCTCGGCCTGCCGCCGGGCGACCGCGACTGGGTCGTGGTCGGCGAGACCCCGGCGGCGATGGCGGCCCGCGGATTCCGTGCCGTCGGCCGCGACTTCCCCGTGTTCCTGCACCCGGACACGGGCGAGGAGTACGCGCTCGCCCGGACCGAACGCAAGTCCGGACGTGGGCACCGCGGCTTCGTGGTCGACGCGCATCCGTCCGTGACCCTCGAGGACGACCTCGCCCGGCGCGACTTCACAATCAACGCGATCGCCGAACGCGCGGACGGCACGCGGGTGGATCCCCATGGCGGCGCGCGCGACATCGAGGCCCGCGTGCTGCGCCACGTCGGGCCGGCGTTCGCCGAGGATCCGCTGCGCGTGCTGCGGGCCGCGCGGTTCATGGCGCGCTTCGCACCGCTCGGCTTCACGGTGCATCCCGGCACGCAGGCGCTGATGCGCCGGATGGTCGACGACGGCGAACTCGCGGAACTGGTGCCCGAGCGGGTGTGGCAGGAACTGTCGCGCGCGCTCGCCGCGCCACGGCCGTCGGCCTTCCTGCGCACGCTGCGCGACTGCGGCGCGCTGGCGGTCGTGCTGCCCGAGGTCGACGCCCTGTACGGCGTGCCGCAGCGCGCCGAGTACCACCCGGAGGTGGACACCGGCGTGCATGTCGAGCTGGTGTGCGACATGGCCGCGCGGCTCGCGCCGGGGGACGACGTGGTCGGCTTCGCCGCGCTGGTGCATGACCTCGGCAAGGCGGAGACGCCGGCCGACGTGCTGCCGAAGCACATCGGCCACGAACACGCGGGCGTCGCGCCGGTGCGCGCCGTGTGCGAACGGCTCAAGGTCCCGGGCGCGCATCGCGAGCTGGCCATCGTCGCCTGCCGCGAGCACCTCAACGTGCACCGGCTGTTCGAGCTCAAGGACCGCACCGTGCTCAAGCTGCTCGAGCGCTGCGATGCGTTCCGGCGGCCGGAACGCGTGCCCCTGCTCGCCACCGTCTGCGAAGCCGACAAGCGCGGCCGCGCCGGACTGCAGGACGTGGCCTACCCGCAGGCCGCGGAACTGGTGCGGCTGTTCGAGGCCGCATGTGCGGTGCGGGCCGCCGATGTCCGCGAGGAGGGCATGGCCGGCCCCGCGATCGGCGAAGCCCTGGCGAAAGCGCGCGTCGAAGCCATCGGCCGCGCGCGAAGCGATCCCCTGTAGGCACGCACCCCGGGCCGCGATGCCCGCGCCGTCTGGTTCGCGGGGAAAGCCATCGCGGTGCAAGCCCCGCTCCTACAGGTGTGACACGCGGGTCGGGTTCGCGGGGGAAGCCGTTCGCGGGCGTAGGCCCGCTCCTACAGGGGTAGACGGGTTGCGGTTGTAGGAGCGCGCCTACGCGCGCGATCCCGGCGCGGCCTCAACGCCGCCGCGAATCGACGCGCGACAGCCAGTCGCGCAGCGGCGTGGCGACCGTGAGCCAGCCCGCCAGCACGCCCACCGTGTTGGCGACCGCGTCCCACGGATCCTGCATGCGGTCGGCGGTGAGGCCGCCCTGCAGCACCTCCAGCAACACGCCCAGCGCCACCAGGCCCCCCGCGGCGCGCCAGTGGTGGCGCCGGCGGGCGAACAGCTGCACCGCGCCGGCCATCAGCACGGCATAGGCCAGCAGGTGGCCGAGCTTGTCGCTGCCAGCGGGCGTGCTGGGCAGGTCGGGCGGCGAGACGAGCGACAGCGCCACCACGACCGCGACCAGCAGCCACCACGCACCGAGCCACGGCGCGGGATGGCGGAAGGGCCGGAGCGCCGACTGCGCGGGCAGCCGCGGACTCACAGCCGCCAGCTCAGGTCGCCGGCGAGGAACGCCGCCTCGAACGCCACGTCGCGCTCGAAGCCCATCGCCTGGAACCGCTCGCCCATCGCGCCGGGGAGGGTGAGCTGCTTGGCCTCCTGCCGCAGCGCCAGCCGCGCGGCCTCGTCGGGCGCGCGCGCCTCGGCCTCGGCCAGGTTGCGCTCCAGGCCGTTGCCGACCAGGAACGCGGCCTGGGTCGTGTAGCCGGCCAGGTCGAAGCCCGCGCCCGTGCCCGCCTCGGCCAAGGCGGTGAAGTCGACCGACGCGGTGATGTCCTGCAATCCCGGGCGCGCAAGGACATCGCCGGCCAGCGCGTGCCGGTGGAACGCACGCAGCGTACCGTCGTCGCGCTGCGGCAGGTAGTACTCGCGCCGCGGGTGGCCGTAGTCGACGAACAGCATCGCGCCGCGTCGCAGGCCGCCGGCCACCGCCTGCAACCAGTACGGCAGCTGCGGCAGCAGCTCGGAGCGATAGCCCTCGGCGAACGGCGCCTCGACCTGGCGCTCCACGTGGCGCACCGCGGCCGCCAGCAGGGCGTCCGCGGGCCGGTCCTGGCGGGTGAAGCCGCCGTCGCCGTCGAGCGCCACGTGCTCCTCGAAGACCTCGCCGTCGCGGATCGTGAAGCGCGGGGTCGGCAGCGCATCGATGACTTCGTTCGCGAACAGCACGCCGTCCCACGGATCCTGGATTGGCCCGTCCAGCCACTCGACCAGGTCGAACAGCGGCGGCACCAGCCGCCGGGACAGGCGCTCGCGCTGGCGCTCGCGCAGGTCCGCGCTGGGCTCGAGGATGGCGTAGCGCGCGGGCAACGCGTCGGCGGACATGAACTTCTTCAGCGCCACCTCGGCGAACGCGCCGCTGCCGCCTCCGAGCTCCAGCCACTGCGCCTCCGGCCCGATCGACCACAACACCGGTGCGAGCGAATCGGCCACGCACGCAGCGAACAGCGGGCCGAGCTCGGGCGCGGTCACGAAGTCGCCGGCCGCGCCGAACTTGGTCGCGCCGGCGCTGTAGTAGCCCAGGCCCGGCGCGTACAGCGCCAGCTCCATGAAGCGCGAGAACGGGATCGGCCCGCGTGCCGCGATCTCGCCGGCGATCAGCTGGCGCAGCCGCTCGCTGTGGGCGAGCGCGTCGGTGTCGACGGCGGGGTCGGGCATCGTGGCGGGGAATGCGCGGGGCACCCAAGGATACGCGCGGTGCGATGGACGGGCGGCCATGCGACGATGCCGCCATGGCCTCCGAACGCCCCGCCGTGCTCGTCACCGGTGCCGCCCGCCGCCTCGGCGCGGCGATCGCGCGCACCCTGCATGCCGCGGGTTGCGACCTGGTCCTGCACTACCGGTCGTCCGGCGATGACATGGATCGCCTGCGAGACGAACTCGACGCGGCCCGCCCGGGCAGCGTGCGCGTCCTGCAGGCGGACCTGGCCGCGTTCGACCGCCTCCCCGAACTCGTCTCCGGCGCGGTCGGTGCGTTCGGCCGGCTCGACGGGCTGGTCAACAACGCCTCGGCCTTCTTCCCGACGCCGGTCGGCCAGGCAACGCCCGGCGACTGGGACGCGCTGTTCGCCGCGAACGCGCGCGCGCCGTTCTTCCTCGCGCAGGCGGCGGCACCGCACCTGTCCGCCGCGGGCGGGGCGATCGTGAACCTCGTCGACGTGCATGCCGCGCGTCCCCTGCGCGACCACGCGATCTACGGCATGAGCAAGGCCGCGCTGGTGCACATGACGCGCGCCCTGGCGCTGGAGCTCGCGCCGCGCGTGCGCGTGAACGCCGTGGCGCCCGGCGCGATCCTGTGGCCCGACGGCGGCAAGCCGGACGCGGCGAAGCAGGCGATCCTGTCGCGCACGCCGCTCGGCCGCACCGGCACGCCCGGGGAGGTCGCCGAAGCCGTCCGCTGGCTGCTGCGCGACGCGACCTACGTCACCGGCCAGGTGCTGCGGCTCGACGGCGGGCGGCTGCTGCAGGACTGAGCCACCCGCGACTTCAGAGCACCAGGTCCTCGGTCGCCGGCGGGTCGCCGTGCTCCGGATGCGCGGACCACAGCGCCTCGAGCGACCGTCCGTCGCCCGGCACGACCAGGCCCGGCGCCAGGTCGCACAGTGGCTTGAGCACGAAGGCATGGTGCAGCTCCGGCCGCGGCAGCTGCAGGTGTCCCGGGCCGTCGAGGACGAGGTCGTCGAAGAACACGATGTCGATGTCCAGCGGCCGGTCGCCATAGCGGGGGCCGCTGCGGTCGCGCCCGGACGCGTCCTCGAGCGCATGCAGCCAGGCGTCGAGTTCGAACGGGTCGAGCCCGGTCTCGATGACGGCCGCGGCATTCAGGAACGCCGGCCCCTCGAACCCCACGGCCAGTGTCCGGTACACCGGCGAGAACCGCGCGCCGGGGAAGTGTTCGCGCAGCGCGTCCGCCGCCGCACGCAGGTGGCGGGCAGGTTCGATGTTGCTGCCCAGGCTCAGCCAGGCGACGTGGCGGTCGTCGGCGCGCGCCGCCATCACGCCGCGCCGCGCGCGCGGCGCACGATCTCGACCCCGACGTTGCGCGCGCCGCGCACCGCGCCCGGCTTGGCCAGCCGCAGCCGCACTTCGGACACGCCGAACTCCTCGAGCACGATCGCCGCGCAGCGTTCGGCCAGCGTCTCCACGAGACCGAAGTCCGACGCGGCGGCGTACGCCGCGATGCGCTTGCTGACGGCCTTGTAGTCGAGCGTGTCGCCGATCGCGTCGCTGGCGGCGGGCACGCGGTTGTCGAACGCCATCTCGACGTCGAACACCAGTGGCTGGCGGATGCGCCGCTCCCAGTCGTAGATGCCGATCAGCACCTCGACCTCGAGCCCCTCGATGAACACCTTGTCCATGCCGCCTCCGCCCGTTTCCGTCGCTCATTGTAGGAGCGCCTCTACAGGCGCGATCCCGCGGATGCCCGGTTGCGCCGGAAAATCTTCGCGGGCGCAGGCCCGCTCCTACGGGGAGGGGATCGCGGCGACCTCGGGGAGGGTGGCCATGTCCCAGCGCGGCACCACGCGCACCGAGGCGTCGTCGTGCTGGCCGGACGCCAGCCGCAGCGCGCCGGCGAACGCGATCATCGCGCCGTTGTCCGTGCACAGGGCCGGCGGCGGGAACACCGCGCGGCCGCCGCGCTGGGACGCGGCCGCCTTGAGCCGTTCGCGCAGGCGCTTGTTGGCGCCCACGCCGCCCGAGACGACGAGGGTGTCGCAACCGGTGGCGTCCAGCGCGCGCGTGCACTTGATGGCCAGCGTGTCGACCACCGCGTCCTCGAAGTCCCGCGCGATGTCCGCCCGGGTGGCGTCGTCCTGCGTGCTGTCGCGCCATGCCAGCAGGACCTGCGTCTTCAGCCCGCTGAAGGAGAAATCGAGGCCCGGCCGGTCGGTCATCGGCCGCGGGAAGCGGAACCGGCCCGGCGACCCGGTTTCCGCGAGCGCCGCCAGCCGCGGCCCGCCCGGGTACGGCAGGCCCATCAGCTTGGCGGTCTTGTCGAAGGCCTCGCCGGCGGCGTCGTCCAGGGTCTCGCCGAGCAGCCGGTAGCGGCCGATCGCCTCCACGAGCACCAGCTGGGTATGCCCGCCCGAGACCAGCAGGGCCACGAACGGCGGCGCCAGGTCCGGGTCCTCGAGGAGTGGCGCCAGCAGGTGGCCCTCCATGTGGTGGACCCCGATGGCCGGCCGCCCGAGGGCCCAGGCCAGCGACCGGGCCACCCCGGCGCCCACCAGCAGCGCGCCCACCAGGCCGGGGCCGGCGGTGTAGGCCACGCCGTCCAGGTCGCCGACGGCGAGGTCCGCCTCGGCCAGGGTCTGGCGCACCAGCGGCAGGAGCTTGCGGACGTGGTCCCGGCTGGCCAGTTCAGGCACCACCCCGCCGTATTCGGCATGGAGGTCCACCTGGCTGTACACGGCATGGGCGCGCAGGCCGTCCATCCCGGGGAAGCGGGTGTCGTACACCGCCACGCCGGTTTCGTCGCAACTGGTTTCGATGCCGAGGACGCGCATGGGCTCACCGGGACGTGGGGGCCGGGCCGGCCAGCGGCAAGTCAGGATCCTGCTTGCGCGGGCTCGCCAGGGACCGTTATCATACGCGGCTCGCCCGGTCCGTCCGGGCCGACACCCGAACCGAGATCCCGTATGCCGAGCGTCAAAGTCCGCGAGAACGAGCCCTTCGAGTTTGCCCTGCGCCGCTTCAAGCGCACGTGCGAGAAGGCCGGCGTGCTGGCCGAAACCCGCAAGCGCGAGTACTACGAGAAGCCGACGCAGGAGCGCAAGCGCAAGGCCGCCGCGGCGGTGAAGCGCCAGGCCCGCCGCTCGTCGCGCGACGTCACCAAGCGCCAGCGCCTGTACTGAGCGCGCCCGGGGCGGCCGCTGGCCGCCTCGCGTCCCAGTCGCACCCGAAGCCGGCCTCGTGCCGGCTTTTCGTGTTCTTGCGGCCCTGATCCAACGGCCCTGATCTCGCGGCCATGTCCTTGCGGTCGCGTGGCCGCTACCCTTCCCGTCCCACCGCGCGCCCGCGCGCGCCCCGCCGGAGTTCCCGCATGAGCCTCAAGACCCGACTGACCGACGACATGAAGGCCGCGATGAAGTCCGGCGACAAGGCGTCCTTGGGCGTGATCCGGCTGGTCAACGCGGCGATCAAGCAGCGCGAGGTCGACGAGCGCGTCGAGCTCGACGACGCCGCCGTCCTCGCGGTGATGGAGAAGATGGTCAAGCAGCGCAAGGACTCGGTCTCGCAGTACGCGGCCGCGGGCCGCGAGGACCTGGCCGACGTCGAGCGCGCGGAGATCGTGGTCATCGAGCGCTACCTCCCGGCGAAGCTGGGCGCGGCGGAGATCGACGCCGCCATCGACGCGGCGGTGGCCGAGACGGGCGCGACCGGCCCGGCCGACATCGGCAAGCTGATGGGCCTGCTGAAGCCGCGCCTGGCCGGCCAGGCCGACATGGGCGAGGTCTCGCGCCGCGTGAAGCAGCGGCTGGCGGGCTGACCGGGCCGCCCCGGTGACGGTGCGGTCGACCGTCGGCGGCCCGCGCGGGCGCCTCGAACAACGCCAGCGCCGCGCGGCGCGGCTGCGCGGCAGCCTGCCGGCGGCAGTCGCGAAGCGCTTCATCGAGCTCGACCTGCTGGCCCAGTCGGCGGCGCTCGCGTTCTTCGCGCTGCTGTCGCTGGCGCCGCTGCTGGTGCTGCTGCTGTGGTCCACCACCTGGATCTACGCACCGGCCGGCGAGGCGCTGCTGGGCCAAGTGCAGGCATTCGCCGGCGCCGATGCCGCGCGCGTGGTGCGCGTGGTGCTGCGCAATGCGAACCGGGATCCATCGGTCTCGTCGCTCGCGGGCTGGTGGAGCACCGGCCTGCTGCTGGTCGGCGCGACCGCGGTGTTCGCCCGCCTGCAGGACACGCTCAACCTGATCTTCCGCACCGACGCGCGCCGGCTGCGCGGGCCGCTGGCTTGGCTGCGCAAGCGGCTGCTGTCGTTCGGCGTGGTGCTGGCGCTGGGCTTCCTGCTGCTGGTGGCGACCACGGTCAGCACGCTGCTGCAGATCGTGTTCGCCGGCCTGCCGAGCGTGCTGCCGGTGCTGGGCACGCTGGCCTCCGCCTGCCTGTACGCGGGCACGTTCGCGCTGATGTACCGCTACCTGCCCGACCGGGTCGTGCACTGGCGCCAGGCGGTCCTCGGCGGCCTGGTGACCACCGCGCTGTTCGTGCTCGGCCGCTGGGCCATCGGCGTGTACCTGGCCACCGCGGCGCCGGGCAGCGCGTACGGCTCGATGGGGGCGCTGGTGGTGCTGCTGGCGTGGGTGTTCTTCGCCGCGCTGGTGTTCTTCCTCGGCGCGCTGATCACCTCGATCATCGACGAGCGCGCGCGTGCGCGGCGGATCGCCTCGGGCAACCACGCCGGCGACGCCGCCAGCAGCCCCGCGGCCGCGCCGGGCTGAGCCGCCGGCGCGTGGCATCCTAGCCGGCCATGGCCCGCATCCCCGACGCCTTCATCGACGAGCTGCTCGCGCGATCGGACATCGTCGAGGTCGTCGGCGCGCGCGTCCAGCTCAAGAAGCAGGGCAAGGAATACGCGGCGCGTTGCCCGTTCCACGACGAGCGCTCGCCGTCGTTCACCGTGTCGCCGACCAAGCAGTTCTACCACTGCTTCGGCTGCGGGGCGCACGGCACCGCGATCAGCTTCCTGATGAACTACGACCGGCTCGAGTTCCTCGACGCGGTCGAGGAACTGGCGCGCCGGGCGGGCCTCGAGGTGCCGCGCGACACGCAGGCGCGCAACGCCAACCCGGAGACGCAGGACCTGTACGGCGCGGTCGCCGCGGCCGCGCAGTTCTTCCGCCGGCAACTGGGCTCCAGCGAGAAGGCGCGGGCCTACCTGGACGGCCGCGGCGTCGACGAGGCCACGCGCGAACGCTTCGGGATCGGTTATGCCCCGGAAGGCTTCTCCGCGCTCAAGGACGCGCTGGGCAGCGACGCGCGGCGCATGCAGCTGCTCGAGCGCGCCGGCATGTTCTCGCGCAGCGATTCGGGCCGCGTCTACGACAAGTTCCGCGACCGGGTGATGTTCCCGATCCACGACCGCCGCGGCCGGCCGATCGCGTTCGGCGGCCGCGTGCTGGCCAAGGAAGACGGCCCGAAGTACCTCAATTCGCCCGAGACGCCGCTGTTCCACAAGGGCCGCGAACTGTACGGCCTGTGGCAGGTCCGCCAAGCGCACAACCACGTCCCGCGGCTGGTGGTGGTCGAGGGCTACATGGACGTGGTGGCGCTGTTCCAGCACGGCGTGGACACCGCGGTGGCCACGCTCGGCACGGCGACCACGCCCGACCACGCCGAACTGCTGTTCCGCAACGCGGCGGACGTGACCTTCTGCTTCGACGGCGACGCCGCCGGCCGCAAGGCCGCGTGGCGCGCGCTCGAGTCGGTGCTGCCGCGGATGCGCGACGGCCGCCAGGCGTTCTTCCTGTTCCTGCCCGACGGCGAGGACCCGGACACGCTGGTGCGCGCGGAAGGCGCCGAGGGCTTCAGCGAACGCCTGGGCGAGGCGACGCCGCTCTCGGAGTTCCTGTTCGATTCGCTGGCCGCAGACGTGAACCTCGGCACGCTCGAGGGCAAGGGCCGGCTGGCCGAGCGCGCGAAGCCGATGCTGGCGCAGATCCCGGACGGCGCGTTCGCCGACCTGATGCGCCAGCGGCTGACCGAGCTCACCGGCGTGGGCGCGCGCGCCAGCACCCCGGCCACGCACGTGCCGACGCAGCGCCCGCGCACGGGCACCGGCGCGCCCGCGCCGAAACGCACGCTGGTGCGGCATGCGATCGCCCTGCTGCTGCAGCAGCCGTCGCTCGCGCTCGACCTGCATCCGCCCTTCCGGTTCGCGACGCTGCGCCAACCCGGCATCGACCTGCTGACCGACATCGTCACCCTGGTGCACGACCGGCCCGGCATCCGTACCGGCGCGCTGCTGGAGCACTTCGCCGACCGCAGCGCGGCCGACGCGCTGCAGAAGCTCGCCTCCACCACGCTGCCCGGCGACGAGGCCATGCTGGCCGCGGAACTGCGCGACACCTTCGAGCGGCTGGAGGCGCAGGCCGTGCGCCAGCGCCTCGACGAGCTGCAGGCGCGCCAGCGGCAGCAGTCCCTCGAGCCGGGAGAAAAGGACGAGCTGCGCGAGCTGCTGCGCTCCCGGCTGCCGGCGCAGGAGCCCTGACCTCCTGCCCGGTGCCGCCCCCGGCGCGGCGGGTATGCTCGGCGCTTCGCCCGCCCCCGGTGCCCGCCATGCCCGTGCCTTCGCATCCGTCCCTGCTGCTGCTCTCGCTGGCCATCGCCCTGCCGATCCACGCGCAGGAATCCACGCCCCGCGCCGCCGCCGAGGCGCCGGCCGTCGCGCGGACCGTCGAAGGCAACCGCACCACCGAGAACGTGCCGGCGATCCCCGCCGAGCTGATGGATCGGCTGAACCGCTACCAGAACACCCGGGGCGCGTCCGTGGCCGGCTGGACCGGGGAAGGCTGCCTGCTGGTGGAGACGCGCTTCGCCGAGACCAGCCAGGTGCACCGCGTGTGCGAACCGATGGGCATGCGCGAGCAGCTGACGTTCTATCCCGAGCCGGTGGGCAGCACGACGCCGGTGCCGGCCGTGTCCGACCGCGACGGCTTCGTGTTCGGCAAGGACACCGGCGGCGACGAGTTCTGGCAGCTGCACTGGTTCGACCTGGACAGCCGCGCGACCACGCTGCTGACCGACGGCAAGCGCACCCAGAACCGCGGCCCGCTGTTCTCGCCCGACGGCCGCCTGCTGGCCTTCAGCAGCACGGCGCGCAACGGCACCGACACCGATGTCTGGGTGCGCGACATGGCCACGGGCCGGGCCCGCGCCGTGGTGACGGAGGGCGGCAGCTGGGGCGCGCTGGACTTCTCGCCGGACGGGCGCCGCCTGCTGGTCAGCAGGTACGTGTCGATCAACGAGTCGTACCCGGGCGAAGTGGACCTCGCCACGGGCGAACTGACGCTGTTCCCCGTGGACGGCGGCAAGGCGGCGTTCGACGGCTTCCAGTACGCGCCCGACGGCGCGTCGGTCTACTTCGTGTCGGACGAGCCGGTCGAGGGTCGCGCCAGCGAGTTCCGCACCCTTCGCTACCACCGGCCGGACGACGGCACCATTCGCGAACTCAGCGGCGGCACGCCCTGGGACGTGGTCGAGTTCGCCGTCGCCGACGACGGCCGCCACCTGGCCTACATCACCAACGAGGACGGCATCTTCCGCCTCAACGTGCTGGCGCTCCCCTCGCATGAACCGGTGTCGCTGCCGGACCTGCCGGTCGGCCTGCTTGGGGGCCTGGCGTTCTCGCCGGACGGCCGGTCGCTGGCGGTCACCTCCAACAGCGCCACCTCGCCGAGCGACGCGTACGTCATCGACCTCGACGGCGGCACGCTGGCGCGCTGGACCCGCAGCGAGGTCGGCGGGCTGGACCCGGCGGGCTTCGTCGCGCCGACGCTGGTGCGCTACCCGACGTTCGACACCGTCGACGGCAAGCCGCGGACCATCCCCGCGTTCTACTACCGCCCCGCCAACGTGCCCGAAGGCACCAAGCTGCCGGTCGTGGTCAACATCCATGGCGGCCCCGAGGCGCAGGCGCTGCCGAGCTTCAACCCGACCGCGCAGTTCCTGGCCAACGAACTGGGCGTGGCGATGCTGGTGCCGAACGTGCGCGGCTCGGCCGGCTACGGCAAGACCTGGCTGACGCTCGACAACGCGGAGAAGCGCGAGGACTCGGTGCGCGACATCGGCGCGCTGCTGGACTGGATCGCGGCGCAGCCGGAGCTCGACGCCGACCGCGTCGGCGTCTACGGCGGCAGCTACGGCGGCTACATGGTGCTGGCGACCATGGCGACCTGGCCCGAGCGGATCCGCGCCGGCGTCGACATCGTCGGCATCTCGCACTTCGGCACGTTCCTGGAGAACACCGAGGACTACCGCCGCGACCTGCGCCGGGCCGAGTACGGCGACGAGCGCGACCCGGCGATCGCGGCGCTGTTCGACCGGATCTCCCCGCTCAACAACGCCCACCGGATCACCGCCCCCCTGTTCGTTGCGCAGGGCCGAAACGACCCGCGCGTGCCGTGGACCGAGGCCGAGCAGATCGTCAGCGCGGTGCGCGGCAACGGCCAGCCGGTCTGGTACCTGCTGTTCGACGACGAGGGCCACGGCTTCCGCAAGAAGGCCAACAGCGACTACTTCACCGCCGCGGCGGTGCTTTTCTGGCAGTCGCATCTACTCGGCGACGACAACTGACCGCATAGATTGGGGGCCTTCGACGAGGAGGCCCCCATGCCCCGCACCGGTCCCGCCGCCCGCCTGCTGGGCGTCCTGTTCGCCGGCCTGGCGCTGGCCGCCTGCGACCGCGGCGACGCGCCCGCGGGGGCCGGCGACCAGGCGGTCGACCTGCCGCCACCCCCGCCGCCCGACCCGGCGACCCGCGCCGCCGATGCGCTCGCGACGTTCCTCGAGGAACGCGAGATCCGCGAGGTGCCCGCGCACCGCGACGCGTTCGTGGACCTGGACGGCGACGGCAGGGACGACCTGCTGATGCTCCTGGAGGACCCGAACTGGTGCGGCAGCGGCGGCTGCACGCTGCTGGTGTTCCGCCAGGCGGAGGCCGGCTTCGAGCTGGTCACAGAGACCAGCGTCACCCACCCGCCGATCGCGGTCAGCACCCAGCGGCATGCCGGGTGGCACGACCTGCTGGTCAACGTGGGCGGTGGTGGCCTGGAGCCGGGCACGGTCGTGCTGCAGCACGACGGCACCGGCTACCCGGACAACCCCAGCCTGATGGCCGCCCTTGCGACCGATGCGTTGCCGACGGCGCGGGTCGTGATCGAGTAGGGGTCAGGCGACGGGCCGCAATTCGAACGCGGACGCCGGCTGCAGGAACGGCATCAGCCAGTGGTCGAGCAGCAGGAAGGCGAACAGCGCCATCAGGTACACGATGGAGTAGTTGAAGACGCGCATCGCGAAGAACTCGTCCGGCGGGTCGAGCAGCCGCCAGGCATGCCAGACGAACACCGCGCCCAGCACCACCGCGCCGCCCAGGTAGAACCAGCCGCTCATGCCGACCGCGAACGGCAGCACGCTCACCGCGAACAGCAGCAGCGTGTACAGCAGCACCTGCACGCGGGTGTACTCGACGCCATGGGTCACCGGCAGCATCGGCACCAGTGCGCGCGCGTAGTCGTCGCGGCGGAAGATCGCCAGCGCCCAGAAGTGCGGTGGCGTCCACACGAAGATGATCAGCACCAGCAGCAGCGCGTGCGCCCAGTCCCACGGCCCCTGCATGCCGGTGACGGCCGACCAGCCCAGCAGCGGCGGCGCGGCGCCGGCGACGCCGCCGATGACGATGTTCTGCGGCGTCGCCCGCTTCAGCCACACCGTGTAGACGACCGCGTAGCCGATCAGCGACAGGAAGGTCAGCAGTGCGGTCAGCGCGTTGACGAACACCAGCAGCAGCGCCATCGACAGCGCCGCGAGCCCCAGCGCGAAGGCGAGCGCCTGCCGCTGGGTCACCTGCCCGGCGACGATCGGCCGCCAGGCGGTGCGCGCCATCTGCGCGTCGATGCGCGCGTCCAGGATCTGGTTGATCGCCGCCGCGCTGGCCGCCGCGAGCCAGATCCCGGCGAAACCGATCACCGACTCCTTCAGCGGCGGGAAGCCGGGCACGGCGAGGAACATGCCGATCGCCGCGGTGAACACGATCAGCGCGACCACGCGCGGCTTGGTCAGGTCCCAGTACTGGCGAAGGCCGGCCGGCATCAGGCCACCGCCGCCCGGGTCGAGGCGCGCGCGGTCATCGCACGTCCGCCGGGCGCAGGCGCGCCAGCAGCGACACCAGCACGAACAGCAGCAGCGCGGCGCCGGCGTTGTGCAGCACGGCCGTCCACAGCGGCAGGGCCAGCTTCACGTTGGCGATGCCCAGCGCGACCTGCGCGACGACCAGCCCGCCCAGGGCGCCGCCCCAGCCACGCAGCCCCGGCGTGCGCAGCAGGCGCAGCGCCACGACCAGCAGGTGGCCGGTGACCAGCACCGCCATGATCCGGTGCGCCATCTGGATCGCGATGCGCGATTCGCCGTCCAGCACGCCGCCTTCGTAGTCGACGCCGATCCCGCGCCACAGCACGAAGCCTTCGCGGAAGTCGGCCGGCGGCCACCACCGGTTCACGCACTGCGGGAAGTCGGTGCCGCAGGCGAGCGCCGCGTAGTTGGCGCTGGTCCAGCCGCCCAGCGCAATCTGCACCGCGAGCAGGGCCAGGCCGATGCCGAGCAGCCGGCGCAGGCGCGGCGCGTCCACCAGCCGGATCGGCAGGTCCGAGGCCCGCCACGCCATCCAGGCCAGCAGCGAGAAGGTGAGCAGGCCGCCGAGCAGGTGGGCCATGACGACCGCGGGCTTCAGCAGCCAGGTCACCGTCCACATGCCGAGCAGCGCCTGGAAGACGATCACCGCGAGCGTCAGCGCCGACGCGCGCGCCAGGTCGATATTGCTCCAGCGCAGCGCGGCGAACAGCAGGATCGCCTCGCCCAGGATCGCCAGCGCGGAGGCCGCGACGTACTGCTGCTGCATGTAGAGCGGGATCGCCATCGCGACGAGCGCGGCGGCGCCAAGCACCTGCGCGAGGCCCGCCCTCCGCCGGCGCGCGCCCATCAGCGCGAGCCCGAGGACCAGCACGCCGAGGGTGCCGGCGATGATGCGGTGGACCTGTTCGCGCCAGGCCTTGTGCACTTCCACCGGCCGGATCGCGGTCGCGGCGTGCTCGGCGGCGTGCCCGGGCTCGGCCGGCCACGTGGCGCGGCCATAGCAGGTGGGCCAGTCCGGGCAGGACAGGCCGGCGTCGGACAGGCGCACGAACGCACCGAACACGATCACCACCAGCGCCAGCGCGGTGGCGAACCACGCGAGCCGGTGGAAGTGGCGGTGCACCTGCGGCTTGCCGGCGGGGCGCGTCGGTGTGGCGGTCGGCTCCATGGGACTCATGTCGGCGTGGCGGCTCACTTCAGCTTGACCAGCCGTGCCAGGTCGCTGCGCAGGCCGCCGGGATCGAAGCCGGGAGGGTAGCGCAGGACGACGAAGCCGTTCGGATCGATGACGTAGACCGGCGTGCCGGCGACCGTGCCGCCGTCGGGCAACGCGTCGCGGAAGCGGTCGTCCGGCGCCAGCGTCACCAGCGTGTCGGGTGCGCGCACGCCGTCGGGCCAGTCGCCCGCCCAGAGCACCTGCACGCGGTCGGCGTTGTGCGAGAGCAGCCGCCAGACCTTGTCCAGGTCCGCGGCCAGCGCCCTGCACGCGTCCTCGCACGGGCCCGACGGCAGCGCGACGACGCGCCACAGGCGGGCCTCTGGCGACCACGCGTAGGGCGTGCCGTCGCCGCGGACCGGCACCGTCTCGCGCAGGTCGGCGGGCGGCTGCAGCAGTTCGCCGTGCTGGCGGTTGGGCGCCGGCACCAGGCCGCCGCGGTTGATCAGCCATGCCGCGCCGATCGGCAGCAGGAACAGCAGCACGATGGCGACCAGCAGCCACCGGTTGCGGCGCGAGCGGTCAGGCGTGGGCGTCGGGTGCGGAGTCGGTGTGTTCATCGTTGGCGCTTCATCGGCGGTTGGACGGCGCGCGGCGCGTGCGCCGCAGGGTCAGGACCAGCGCGACGACCAGCACCGTCGCCGACAGCGCCCACCACTGCACCGCGTAGCCCAGGTGGCGTTCCGGCGGCAGGGTGTTGGCGTGCACGTCGAGGTCGCGGTCGTGGCCGAACGGCAGGTCGGGGTCGAGTCGCAGCACGCGCGGCGCAGGCGGCGCGGTGCCGAGCAGCGGCGCGAGCGCGTCCATGTCGAGCGCGGTCGCGAGGATGCGGTCGCCGCCCGGCTGCGGCACCGCGGTGGCCGCGGCGAGCCCGGCCGATGGCGGCGGGGCGAGCAGCCCCGCCACGCGCGTCGCACCGGGCGCCGGCACGGGGGGCAACGCGCGGTCGCCCGGCAGCGGCAGCCACCCCAGGTCGACGAGCAGCGGACCGCCGGTGTCGGGCACGAACACGCGGTAGGCGCGCACGCCGGCTCGGCCGTGGCGCTGCTGGTTGTCGAGCAGGACGGCAGGCGCATCCGGGAACCGACCGGTGCCGGAGGACCAGGCCAGCAGGTCGCGCTTCGCGGCATCGCCCGCGTCCGCGAGCGGCACCGCGTCGCGGACCTCCAGCGCCGCCGTGGCCGCCTCGCGCGTCGCGGCCTTCGACTGCGACCGCCCGTACTGCCACGCACCGAGCGTGGCGAACACGCCCGCGAGCGCGAGCGCGGCAAGCCAGCCGGCAACCAGGGCGTGCCGAGGCGTCACCGCCGACCTCCCTGCCGCTGCGATAATGCGCCGCGGGCGAGCGACGCCCTGCCCACGACCCATCCGCCCACGACAGGAGGCGCCATGAGCGATTCGCTGAAGACCCTGCTTGTGATCGCCTTCCTGGTCGTCATCGTCTGGAACCTCGGCGCCGGCCTGTACTACATGCTCACGGACAGGGGCGAGAGCAAGCGCACCGTCAATGCCCTCACCCGCCGCATCGGGCTGTCGGTCGCGCTGATCCTGATCGTCATGCTCGCCATCTGGATGGGCTGGATCACGCCCCACGGCGTCGGCCGCTAGGGCGGCCACCCGACGCCGCAGACGACACGGGCCGGCATTGCCGGCCCGTTCGCGTTCCCGCGCCTGCGGTCAGAGCACGTAGACGAACAGGAACAGGCCCAGCCACACCACGTCGACGAAGTGCCAGTACCAGGCCACCGCCTCGAACGCGAAGTGGTCGTTGCCGGTGAAGTGGCCCTTCAGGCAACGGAACCAGATGATGATCAGCATCACCGTGCCCAGCGTCACGTGCAGGCCGTGGAAGCCGGTGAGCATGAAGAAGGTGGAGCCGTAGATGCCCGAGCCGAGCGTCAGGTTCAGCTCCTTGTAGGCGTGGATGTACTCCTCCGCCTGGAAGAACAGGAACGCCAGGCCCAGCAGGATCGTCAGGCCCAGGAACAGCAGCAGCTTGCCGCGCTGGCCGGCCTTCAGCGCGTGGTGCGCGATGGTGACCGTGACGCCGGACGACAGCAGGATCAGCGTGTTGAGCAGCGGCAGGCCCCACGCGGGGATGGTCTGGAACGCGCCGCCGACGTTGCCCGGGCCGCTGCTCGGCCAGGCGGCCGCGAACTCCGGCCACAGGATCGCGTTGGTGCTGATGCCGTCGCCGTCGCCGCCCAGCCACGGCAGCGCGAACTGGCGCGCGTAGAACAGCGCGCCGAAGAACGCGGCGAAGAACATCACTTCCGAGAAGATGAACCAGATCATCCCCATGCGGAACGAGATGTCGACCTGGCGGTTGTAGCGGCCGGCGATCGACTCGCGGATCACGTCGCCGAACCAGAAGAACAGCGTGGCGGCCACGCCGACGAGGCCGGCGGAGAACGCCCACTTGCCCCACGGCGCGCCGTTGAGCATGGTCGCGAAGCCGATCATGGCCACGAACAGCGTGATCGACCCGATGATCGGCCACTTGCTGTGGTGCGGGACGTAGTAGATGTCGGCGTCGTGGGTCTGGGCCATGGGTGGTCTTCCGTCTGTCTGGCTGGCGGTCTTGCTGGCGGGTCCGGTCAGGGCGCGGCGTGCGCCGTGCCCGGCTTGAGCTGCGCGGTCAGCGCGTCGTTCTTGAAGAAGGTGTAGGACAGCGTGAGCGTCCGGATGTCGTCCGGCAGGTCCGGGTCGACGATGAAGCGCACCGGCATGTCCTTCGCCTCGCCCGCCTGCAGTGTCTGGGCGGTGAAGCAGAAGCACTCGGTCTTGGTGAAGTAGCCCGACGCGCGCGCCGGCGCCACCGACGGCACCGCGCTGCCGACGATCGGGCGCTCGGCGGTGTTGCGCGCGAAGTAGGTGGTCTCGTAGACCTTGCCGGGCTGCACGCGCATCTCGAGCTGGTTGGGCTCGAACGCCCAGGGCAGCTTCGAGTTCACGCCGCCGTCGAACTGCACGGTGACCCAGCGCTCGGACACGACCGGCGATTCGCCGGACCGGCCGGCGGTCTGCTCCAGCCGGATCCCGAACACCTTCTCGCAGGCAATGCGGTACAGCGGGACGAGCGCGAACGAGAAGCCGAACGCGCCCAGCGCGACCAGCACCAGCGCCTTCGTGCCCAGTGGCCTGCGCGCGCTCACCGGCCGAGGATCCCGGTCGCGAGGAACGCGACGTACACGGCGACCGCGACCAGCCCCACGACCAGCGCCGTGCGCCGCGCGGCCCTGCGGCGCGCGGCGACTTCGGCTTCGGTCATGGGCGACTGCGGCGCGGCCATCGGATCACTCGTAGTCGAGGTGCGCGAAGTCGCCGTGGGCCAGGTCGCGGTCGTTGATGACCGGCGGCCGGGTGAAGGTGTGGTGCGGCGCCGGCGAGGGCACGGTCCACTCCAGGCCGCGCGCGGCCTCCCACGAGCGCGCCGCGGCCGGCGCGCCGTGCTTCTTCGCGTGCCACAGGATGGCGAACATCATGAACGGCGTGACGAACATGCCGAACGCGCCGATCGAGCTGATCAGGTTCCAGTCCGCGAACACGACGTTGTAGTCCGGGATGCGGCGCGGCATGCCGGCCAGGCCCAGGAAGTGCTGCGGGAAGAACAGCAGGTTGACGAACACGATCGTCCACCAGAAGTGCACCTTGCCCCAGAACTCGCTGTACATGCGGCCGGTCCACTTCGGCCACCAGTAGTAGACCGCGCCGATGATCGAGAACAGCGCGCCCGTCACGAGCACGTAGTGGAAGTGCGCGACCACGAAATAGGTGTCGTGGTACTGGAAGTCCGCCGGCACGATCGCGAGCATCAGGCCCGAGAAGCCGCCGATGGTGAACAGGATGATGAAGCCGATCGCCCACAGCATGGGCGTCTCGAAGGTCATCGACCCCTTCCACATCGTGCTGACCCAGTTGAACACCTTCACGCCCGTGGGCACCGCGATCAGCATGGTCGCGAACATGAAGTAGATCTCGCCGCCCAGCGGCATGCCCACGGTGAACATGTGGTGGGCCCAGACGATGAAGCTCAGGAACGCGATCGCGGCGATCGCGTAGACCATCGCCTGGTAGCCGAACAGCGGCTTGCGCGAGAAGGTCGGCAGGATCTCGGACACGATCCCGAACGCGGGCAGGATCATGATGTAGACCTCGGGGTGCCCGAAGAACCAGAAGATGTGCTGGAACATCACCGGGTCGCCGCCGCCGGCCGCGTTGAAGAAGCTGGTGGCGAAGAACTTGTCGGTGAGCAGCATCGTCACGGCGCCCGCGAGCACCGGCATGACGGCGATCAGCAGGAACGCGGTGATCAGCCACGACCAGCAGAAGATCGGCATCTTCAGCAGGTCCATGCCCGGGGCGCGCATGTTGAGGATGGTCGCGATGACGTTGATCGCGCCCATGATCGAGCTGATGCCCATCATATGGATGGCGAAGATGGTGAACGCCACGTTCGAGCCGCCCTGCAGCGACAGCGGCGGGTAGAGCGTCCAGCCGCCGGCCGGGGCGCCGCCCGGCAGGAACAGCGTCGCCAGCAGCAGGGTGAAGGCGAACGGCAGGATCCAGAACGACCAGTTGTTCATGCGCGGCAGGGCCATGTCCGGCGCGCCGATCTGCAGCGGGACCATCCAGTTGGCCAGGCCGACGAAGGCCGGCATCACGCCGCCGAAGATCATCACCAGCGCGTGCATGGTGGTCATCTGGTTGAAGAACTCGGGCGCGACGTGCTGCAGGCCCGGGACGGCGAGCTCGGTGCGGATCACCACGCTCATCGCCGCGCCGATGATGAACATCACGAACGAGAAGATCAGGTACAGCGTCCCGATGTCCTTGTGGTTCGTGGAGAAGAACCAGCGCTCCACGAAGCCCTGCTTGTGGGCGTGGTGGTCATCGTGGTGGTCGAGCGCTTCGGGGTGCGTGGCGGACATGGCCTACCTCGGGAATGCGTGGTGCTGCGTGGGTCTGGGCGGCGGCGCGGGGGCGCTCAGCCGGCGTCGGTGTCGTCGGCGTCGGCCGGCGCGGCCTGCCCGGGGGCGTCCGGCTGCAGGCCCGGGGGCGCGGTGGGCTCCTCGCCCTCGATCACGTCCTGGAGCATGTCCGGGTCCGGGCGGCGCGCGTCCGCCGCCGGGCCGCCCGGGGCGATCGCGTTGGCGTCGTCGGCGGCCTCGGCCGGGGTGGTCTCCGCCTTGCGCGCGGCCAGCCACTGGTCGAACTCGGCGCGCGGCACGGCGCGCACGACGATCGGCATGAAGCCGTGGTCCTTGCCGCACAGCTCCGCGCACTGGCCGCGGTAGATGCCCGGCTCGGAGATGTCGGTCCAGGCCTCGTTGACGATGCCGGGGATCGCGTCCTGCTTCCAGCCCAGCGCCGGCACCCACCAGGCGTGGATGACGTCGTCGGCGGTGATCACGAAGCGGATCTTGGTGTCGGTCGGCAGGACCAGGGCGTTGTCGACGTCAAGCAGGTAGTTGGCGTGGTCGGCCTCGGTCGGCACCGCGCCGCTCTGGCGGATGCGCTCGCTCTCGCGGTCCATGCGGCTGGTGAACTCGACGCCCTCGCCCAGGTACTCGTACTTCCACATCCACTGGTACCCGGTGACCTTCACGGTCATCTCCGAGTCGCGGGTGTCGTACATCTCGATCAGCTTGGCGGTCGCCGGCCAGGCCATCACCGCCAGGATCACCACCGGCACCACGGTCCAGATGACCTCCGCGGTGGTGTTGTGGCTGAACTGGGCCGCGACCGCGCCCTTGGACTTGCGGTACTTGAACATGGCCACGGCCATGGCGCCGAACACCAGGATGCCGATCGCCACGCACACCCACAGCACGAACATGTGCGCCTCGTAGGCGTTCTGCGAGACGTGCGTCACGCCCCGGCCCATGTTCAGCTGCCAGCGCTCGGGGTCGGCCTGTTGCGCGAGCACCGCCGGCGCCCACGCCAGCACCGCCGCGGCGGCGGCGATGCGCCGCGCCCACTGCTTCATACCACCGGCTTTCATCAGTTCGAGCCCCACAAATCGTCGTGTACGGGAAGGTCTGGCTGGCGGATGCGGCATCCGGGCCTCCGGTCGCATCCTGCTGGCGGCGGCCATCGGGCCTCGCCTTCGCGTGGCCGGGGGATCGCCTCTGGGGGACAGGCCGCCGACCCCACCGCGGCGGCCGCGGACAACTGTGGAATGTTAGCCGGCACCCCCATTGGCGGCAAGCCGGCGCGGCTGTCCCCGCCCGGGACGGGCGCATACACTAGGCGGCTTCGCCCACGCCAGGCCGACCGGCCCCGATGACCCTGCAAACCCCCCTCCCGGCGCACGCGCCCGCGATCGCCCCGGAGCTCCCGTCCCCGCCCCCCTCCCTGCGTGCCGCCATCACCGCCGCGTGGGTGGTCGACGAGGGCCCGCACCTGGCCCGCCTGCTCGAGCAGGCGCGCCTGCCGGAGGCCGACCGCGCCGCCGTCCACGCGACCGCCGCCGACCTCGTGCGCCGCGTCCGCGCGCGCGCCGTCGACCAGGGCGCGATCGAGGCCTTCATGCGCCAGTACGACCTCGGCAGCGAGGAAGGCGTGCTGCTGATGTGCGTGGCCGAGGCGCTGCTGCGGATCCCCGACGAGGGCACCGCCGACCGGTTGATCCGCGACAAGCTCGGCGAGGCGGACTGGAAGCGGCACATGGGCCGCTCGGACTCCGTGCTCGTCAACGCCTCGACCTGGGGCCTGATGCTCACCGGCCACCTCGTCGACCTGGCCGACGACACCAAGCGCGACGCGCACGGCGCGTTCAAGCGCCTGGTGGGCCGCCTCGGCGAACCCGTGATCCGCCTGGCCGTGCGCCAGGCGATGCGGATCATGGGCCACCAGTTCGTCATGGGGCGCACGATCGGCGAGGCACTCGCGCGTTCGCGCAAGGGCGCCAACGCCGCCTACCGCTATTCCTTCGACATGCTGGGCGAGGCCGCGCTGACCGAGCGCGACGCGCAGCGCTACCTGCAGGCCTACCGCGACGCGATCGGCGCCATCGGGCGCGGCCGCGAAGCCGCCGCCGCGGACGACGTGTTCGCCGCGCCGTCCATCTCGGTGAAGCTCTCCGCGCTGCACCCGCGCTACGAGCACGCCAAACGCGCCCGTGTGCTGGCCGAGCTCACCCCGCGGGTGCTGGAGCTGGCCCGGCTCGCGAAGGCCGCCGGCATCGGCTTCACGGTCGATGCCGAGGAGGCCGACCGCCTCGAGGTGTCGCTGGACGTGTTCGCCGCCGCCTTCGCCGATCCCTCGCTCGAGGGCTGGGAAGGCTGCGGGCTGGCCATCCAGGCCTACCAGAAGCGCGCGCCGGCCGTCATCGACTTCATCGCCGACCTCGCGCGCCGCACCGGCCGCCGGATCCCGGTGCGCCTGGTCAAGGGCGCGTACTGGGACAGCGAGATCAAGCGCGCGCAGGTCGACTGCCACCCGGGCTACCCGGTGTTCACCCGCAAGCCCAACACCGACGTGTCGTACCTGGCGTGCGCGCGCCGGATGCTGGCCGCGGCGGACGCGCTGTACCCGATGTTCGCGACCCACAACGCGCACACGATCGCCGCGGTGCACCGGATGGCGGCGCTGTACCTGCCGGAGGCCGCGCGCGCGCAGCCGACGCCGTACGAGTTCCAGAAGCTGCACGGCATGGGCGACGACCTGTACGCCGAGGTCATCCCGGCCGACCGGCTCGACGTGCCCTGCCGCGTGTACGCGCCGGTGGGCAGCCACGAGGACCTGCTGCCGTACCTGGTGCGCCGGCTGCTCGAGAACGGCGCCAACTCCAGCTTCGTCAACCGCATCACCGACGACGCCGTCCCGGTCGAGGACCTGGTCCGCGACCCCGTGGACATCGTCGCCGGCTTCGAACAGGCCACCCACCCCCGCATCCCGCTGCCGGTCGACCTCTACCGCAGCCATGCCGACACGCTGCCGTACTGCGACAGGAGCAATTCCATGGGCGTCAACCTCGCCAACGACGACCAGCTGCGCGCGCTCGCCGAGCAGGTGAACGGCGCCATGCGCGGCGACTGGCTCGCCACGCCGCTGGTGCCGGGCGCGCGCCCGTCCGCCGAGCGCCAGCCGGTGACCAACCCGGCCGATCGCCGCGAGGTCGTCGGCCACTGGCAACCCGCCGATGCCGAGACGGTCGAGCGTGCGCTCGACAACGCCGTGGCCGCGTTCCCGCGCTGGGACGCGACGCCGGCCGCCGGGCGCGCCGCGATCCTCGAGAATGCCGCCGACCTGCTCGAGGCGCGCATGCCCGAGTTCATCGCGATGTGCGTCAAGGACGCGGGCAAGACCATCCCCGACGGTGTCGGCGAGGTCCGCGAGGCGGTCGACTTCCTGCGCTACTACGCCGAGCAGGCACGGGTGATGTTCGCGCCCGAGCCGCTGCCCGGCCCGACCGGCGAGAGCAACGTGCTGCAGCTGTCGGGCCGCGGCGCATTCGTGTGCATCAGCCCGTGGAACTTCCCGCTGGCGATCTACGTCGGCCAGGTCGCGGCCGCGCTCGCCGCTGGCAACTGCGTGCTCGCCAAGCCGGCCGAGCAGACCAACCTTGTCGGCTACTACGCGACGAAGCTGATGCACGAGGCCGGCGTGCCGGAGGACGTGCTGCAGTTCCTGCCCGGCGACGGCGCCACCGTCGGCGCGGCGCTCACCCGCGACCGCCGCGTGGCGGGCGTGGCCTTCACCGGTTCGAACGAGACCGCCAGCGCGATCAACCGCGCGCTTGCGGCGCGCGACGGCGCGATCGGCGTTCTGATCGCCGAGACAGGCGGCCAGAACGCGCTGATCGCCGATTCCTCCGCGCTGCCCGAGCAGCTGGTCAAGGACACGATCTCCTCCGCGTTCCAGTCGGCCGGCCAGCGCTGCTCCGCCGCGCGCGTGCTGTTCGTGCAGGACGACATCGCCGAGCGCGTGCTGGAGATGCTCGCCGGCGCGATGGCCGAACTGAAGGTCGGCGACCCGGGGCTGCTGTCCACCGACGTCGGCCCGGTCATCGATGCCGATGCACTCGCGATGCTGGAGAAGCACGCGGCGCGGATGGACCGCGAGGCCCGCACGATCGCGGTGGCGTCGCTCGGCGACGAGGCGGCCCACGGCACCTACTTCGCCCCGCGCGCCTACGAGATCCCGACCTTGGATACGCTCGGTCGCGAGGTCTTCGGCCCGGTGCTGCACGTGGTGCGCTGGAAGGCCGGCACGCTCGACCAGGTGATCGAACAGATCAACGGCACCGGCTATGGCCTGACGCTCGGCATCCACTCGCGCATCGACGCGACCGCCGAGAAGATCGCCGCGAAGGTCCGCGTGGGCAACGTCTACGTCAACCGCAACCAGATCGGCGCGGTGGTCGGCGTGCAGCCGTTCGGTGGCCAGGGCCTGTCGGGCACCGGCCCGAAGGCCGGCGGCCCGCACTACCTGCACCGGTTCACGACCGAGAAGACGGTGACGATCAACACCACGGCCTCGGGTGGCAACGCGAGCCTGCTTACCCTGGGGGAGTGACCTTCAGCCGTGGCTCAATCCACCGGATGACTCGGCGTCCAGCGGAAGCGACCCTCTTCGTAGCCCATTGCGCCATAGGCATTGGCGCACACCAGGATCCCGCGACCGCGCTGGCCCGGGAACTCGCCGTCATGCACCGCGCGTGCGACCAATGCCCGCCGGTCCCGGTACCGGTAATACGTGATTCCATGGCGATGGGTGCTCGCTTCGAGCAGCATCCAGCCGCCGGGTGCCGGGTGGATCTCGCCATGGCCGCGACCCGACGCGATCCACCTTCCGCTCGCCCAATGCCGGACAGCCCAGCCTTTGTCGGCTTTCACCGCCTGGAGCCCGGAGTGCCCCAGGTCCAGGACGCGCCAAGCGCGCCCCAGGCCGCCCGGCATTGAAATCCGCGTCGTGACGCCGTTGCGAACCGCGAAGAAGCCTTCGCGCGCGACAAGGTAACCGTCGGTCGCTGTCAGGAGGAGGAGGTCGTAGATGTCTCCATGCCCCATCAGGCTGGAGCGTTGTTTTACGGGTCTTCCGTTCCGGACGTCGCGGATTTCGACCCGCGACGGAATCCCGGGCCTCTCTTCGACCACGTAGTAGAAGTGCTTGCCATCCTTGCTCAGGCGCATCAGGAAGTCGCGATCGACCGTGATTTCGACCGGCTCGGTCACGCGATGCTTGCCGATCCAGGCCCGTGACCGAAGGTCGAACGTGCCGACCAGAATCTCCGGGGCGCCGGTGCCATCGTCGGTGGCATGCATCGGGATCAGCACCCGTCCTGCCTCGAAATCGACGCCACCCACGTGCCCCGCTTCGATGCGCATCGCACCCTGACGCGTCACGAGGAACGAGTTTCCGGCGGCGAACTCCGTCGTGACCACGACTGCATCGCCATGAGGGGATGCCTGGTACTGGTCGTATTCGTACTGCATTGGCGGGAGGTCGAAAGACCACTCGGCACCTTCCGGACCAATCGCCTCCACTCGCGTTTCGCCGGGCCGTCGGGCGACGACCAGGAAACGTTCCGGCTCGCCGCAACTGACGAAGACGCCGCCGGTCGTGGGGGGAAGTCCACTCCGGGCGATCGAGTCCGCATTGGCGGATCCGGCCGCTCCAAGAACGAACACCGCAAGCATGGCGATGCATGGCGTGGCGCATCTCATGGCCTCAACTCCTCGTCGATGCCGGCCGACCCTCGCCGACTCTTCATGGAACTTCGTTGCAGATCGTGCCGCTGCATGGCGCCGGGGTGATTACGCCACCACGCCCACCTTCCCCGCCTGACGAGGTGCCGCACCCCTGTCCACCATGCAGTTGGATCGGGTCTGCCAGTCGCTCGTCGTCCAGCCGCCTGGCCTCGACATGGACATGTGTCTTCGAGAGCGTGCCGCGGTAAGGACTGCTCCACCCGCCGCCGCAGTTTCCGGTGCAGTTCATGTGCCCGATCACCATACCCACGCCGACAACGTCGCCGGCCTGGAGCAACGCACCGTCTTCTGTCGCGTAGTCGAGAAGGTGGATGTAGGTGACCCGAAATCCGTTGCCCTGGTCGATCCTGACGAAATTCCCGTTCGCACGAGTGAATCCCGAGGCATGCACGACCCCCGCGCCAAGAGAGCGCACGGGCGCGCCATGCCCGTAGTTGCCCGAGTCCGAGGCGACATCGATGCCGTTGTGCGGCGTGACGCCGTCGTTCCGGTAGGGGAACCCGGAGGTCAGCCGTGCGTCGGGCGTCATGTCCTTCCAGCAGTCCATGACCGCGTCGGGCTGGAGATCGAGCTCGCGCCTGGGGATGCGGATGCCGCCCGCGATCCCCTCCGGTTCGGTGAAGATCGCATCGAACCGGTGCAGCGTGAACCAGCAGTGCGACACCGTGCCGCAGGAGCGGATGCCGTCGATCACCATGCATGTGTTCCCCGACCTGCAGTGCTGCACGAGCTGCTGCGCCCGTGCCGCCTGTCCCGCCCCGAGCATGCCGAGCGCCGCGATCATCGCCGCCGCCCGCGTCGAAAGTCCCTTTTCCACGCGTCCCGCGCTCCCGTCCGGCGCATCCATGCGCCTCGATGACGACGGTGCCGCGCCCGCAGGGGCGGCTCAACCCCGCGGCGCCTGAAAAAGAAAATGCCCCGCCGGGGCGGGGCATTTCCCTTACAACCTGCGGCCGCGCGTCAGAAGCGGTACTGCGCCGACACGCCGAACAGGTTGGCGCTGCCGTCGAACGGACCGCTGATGCGGGTGCCGTTGCGGGTGATGTCCACCTGCGGGTCGTCCGGCTCGATGCGCGCGTAGGCGAAGTTCACGTCCAGCGCGTCGCTCACCTGCCAGGTGGCGCCGAACGACAGCCAGGTGCGGTCGTCGTCGGGCAGTCGCGGCGTGCGCGTCGCCAGGCGGGTCGGGGTCTCGTCCTTGGCGACGCCGCCGCGCAGCGTCCACGCCGGATTGAGCTTGTACTCCACGCCCAGCGAATAGAACATCGAATCGCGCCAGTCGAAGTCCTCGACGGCATCCGGATCCGGGTTGTCGAAGTCGATGCGGACCTCGCGCAGCGACGACCAGCCCGTGCGCGATGCGGTGCCCAGCACGGAGAAGCGGTCGTTGACCGCGTAGGTACCGGCCAGGGTCATGATCGACGGCGTGGTCAGCTCGGCGGTGACGCCACCGTCCTGGAACAGCACGCGCGTCATCGGGCTGGCGCTGAACACGGCCGCGACGTCGCCGGGCACGGTCCAGTCGGCGTTGCCGGTGAGGTCGTAGTCGATCTCGGAGCGGTAGCTCAGGCCGAGCGCGAGCCGGTCGGTCGGGCGCACGTTGATGCCGGCCAGCCAGCCGAGGCTGCTGTCGTCGCCGGACACCTCGATGAAGCCGTCGCGCGCCTGCGGCTGCGCGAACGGCAGCGGGCGGGTGGCCGGGTTGCTGAAGAGCAGCGTGCCGAAGTCGACCGCGTTCGACAGCGTCACGTCGGCGCTCGAGTGGATGACGCCGACGCCGACCGAGAAGCGGTCGGTGACGTCGATCGCCGCCGACAGCGTCAGGTCGACGATCTTCACGTCGGAGGTCACCGCGAAGTAACGGCCTTGCCAGCCGGCGTCGTACTCGGTCTTCAGGCCGAACGGCGCGCTGACCATCGCGCCCAGCGCGATGCCGTTGTCGAGCTTGTGCACGACCGAAAGGGCGGGCACCGGGGTGACGTCGCCGGCGTCGCCGCCGTTGCCGCCGGACACCGGGCGGCCGAACGCATCGGTCGCGGTGCCCTGGAATTCGTAGTTGAGGTCGATGACGGTGACGTCGCCCTGCACCGTGGTGCCCTCGAACGAGGTCATGGTGGCGGGGTTGTTCACCACCACCGAGGTGTCGCCTTCCTTGACGCCGGAACCGGCGAAGGCGCTGCCCATCGACTTGACGCTGTTCTCCTTGAGCTGGAAGCCGGCCGCCGCGGCATCGCCGGTGGCGAGCACGCCGGCGACGCCCAGCGCCAGCGCGGTCAGGGAAATGAAACGGGACTGCGATTGCATGCGATCGGTCTCCAATCCGGATGACGTGAACACGGAAGATGATTCTGCGAGGAGCGCGCCCGGGACGCGCTGGCCGACGTACGTAGGCGTATGCAATATAGCGCGCGGTTTTACGCGAAGCTAACAATCCCCGCGCCCTTCGCGGCGATCCTGCGCGCACCCGCCCATTCATCTTCCCGGACCCGACAGGAGTCGGTCGACGCCCCATGTTCGTGGCCATCCCTTCCCGCTCCAAGGCGCGCTGGCGCTGGGCGACGCCGCTGCTGGCCGCCGTGCTGGTGGCGGGCTGGCTGTGGGCCCTGGGACTGGACCGCGACGCGCAGGGCGCGCTGCTGCTCGAGTGGGGCGCGCTGTCGGGCGCACTGCTCTCCGACGACCATCTTCGCCAGGCCTTCGTCGACGGCAGCGTGGCGCGACTCGTCACCGCGCTGCTGCTGCACGTCGACCTTGCGCACCTGCTCGGCAACGTGGGGTTCCTGTTGATCTTCGGCTGGCCGGCCGAGCGCACCATGGGCCCGTGGCGCCTGCTCCTGCTCTTCCTCGCCGGCGGCGCGGTCGCGAACCTCGCGGCCGTGGCGAGCGTGCAGTCGCCCGACCGCATCATCATCGGTGCCAGCGGCGCGATCTCGGCCCTGATGGGCGCGTACCTGGCACTGTTCCCGACCGCCCGGCTCGGGGTGGTCGTGCCGCTCGGGCTGTTCCTCCAGTTCGTCCGCGCGCCCGCGGCGCTGCTGATCGGTGTCTGGGCGCTGCTGCAGCTGGTCTTCACCTTCTTCGGCCCGGAGCTCGGCGCGGTGGCGTGGGCGGCGCACCTGGGCGGCTTCGGGTTCGGCGTGGTGTTCGCGTTGCTGGCCCGGCGCGGGATCACGCGACGCATGCGACGGCAACGCCAGGGCCCCTGACCCCCGGGGCACTCCTATAATCCGCGGCATGGCCAAGCCCCTCTACAAGGTGACCTTCCTCAACGCCGGCAAGGTGTACGAGCTGTACGCCCGGCACGTCGCGTCGGGCGCGCTTTGGGGCTTCACCGAGGTGGGCGACCTGGTGTTCGACGTCAACGCGGGGGTGGTCGTGGACCCCACCGAGGAGCGGCTGCGCGACGAGTTCGCAGGCACCCGCATGCTGCACCTGCCGATGCACAGCATCGTGCGGATCGAGGAGGTCGAGCGGAAAGGGACGGCGGCGATCCGCGATGCCGCCACCGGCGAGAAGGTGGTCACGCCCTTCCCGCTGCCCGCGCGGCCGCGCTGACGCGAGCTCAGCGCGCAGCGGTACCGCCCGCGCCCGCCATCTTCCGCAGCTCCGCGAGCGCGGCGTCGATCGGCGCCTGTCCCTCGAGTACCTCGCCGGGTCCGGTCGAGTCGGCCTCGCCGTCCGGGCGGAGATGCCGTGGCAGGCTGGCCTCGCTGGCCACGCGGCCCCCGCCATTGCCATTGCCGTTACCGTTGCCGGCCGGCGCGTCCCCGGCGTCCGCCGTCCCGGCATGCAGCACGACGTCGGGGGTGATGCCGCGTGCCTGGATGGAGATGTCGTCGGGCGTGTAGTAACGGGCCGTCGTGAGCTTGACCGAGTCGCCGTTCTCGAGCGGAAGCAGCGTCTGCACGGACCCCTTGCCGAAGGTGCGGCTGCCGACGATGCGCGCGCGCTCGTGGTCGCGCAACGCGCCGGCGAGCACTTCCGCCGCGCTCGCCGAGCCGGCGTCCACCAGGACGACGACGGGCGCGCCGGCGAGCCGGTCGCCGGGCGTGGCCGAGAAGCGCGTGTCGCTGACCGGGAGGCGGCCGCGCGTGCTGACGATCACGCCGTCGTCGAGCAGTTCGTCGGCGACCTGCACCGCGGTGGTCAACAGGCCCCCGGGGTTGCTGCGCAGGTCGATCACCAGGCCACGCAGCGCGCCGCCGGCCTCGCCCTGCAGCGCCTTCAGGCGCGTCGCGAAATCGTTGCCGGTGTCGGCCTGGAACGTGCTGATGCGGATGTAGCCGAAGCCCGGCTCGAGCATCCTGCCGCGCACGCTCGCCACGCGGATCGTGTCGCGCACGACGGTGACGTCGAACGGTGCGTCGCGCCCCTCGCGCTGCAGCGTGAGGACCACCTCCGACCCCCGTGCGCCGCGCAGCGGCTCGGACCGGTCGTCGCCGGGCGCGAGCGGCTCGCCGTCGATCGCGACCACCACGTCGCCGGCCTTGATGCCCGCCCGCGCGGCGGGCGTGTCGTCGATCGGGGCGATGATCAGCAGCGTCCCGTCGGCCTGCCGGACCAGCTCGACGCCGATGCCGTCGTAGGCGCCGGTGGTGTTCTCGGTGAAGGCCTCGGTGGCCTGGCGCTCGAGGTAGGCGCTGTGCGGATCCAGGTCGAGCAGGAGGCCGCGGATCGCCGCGTCCATCAGTTCGCGGTCGCCGACCGGGTCGACGTACGCCTCCCGGATCGCGTTGTAGATGGTGACGTAGCGACGGATCTCGTCGAGTGGAATGGTGGACGCGCCGGCATCCGCCTCCGCATCCTCCGGCTGGACGTCCCCGGCCGGGTCCACCTGGTCGGCGTGCCCGTCCGGGCCGGTCGTCTGCGCGTTGGCGGCGAGCGCGACGGACAGGGCCAGCGACAGCACCAGCAGGCGGGCGGGGGACTTCGTGCGCATGGACTGGCTCCGGATATTCGGCGCGCGCGGACGCGCGTGTGGACGGGCCGGACCCGATGGCCCGGCCCGGCCGTCCACCATAGCCGACCACCCGCCGGGGCGCGGTGCCGCCCCGCCCGGGGCGCTCAGCGGCCCCTCAGCCAGGCCTTGGGATCGACCGGCTTGCCGGCGCGGCGCAGTTCGAAATAGAGCGCCGGCCGTCCCTGCCCGCCGGAATTGCCGACGCGGGCGACGGCATCGCCCTTCGACACATGGTCGCCCGCGTCGCGCAGCAGGGCGTCGTTGTGGGCGTACAGGCTCATGACGCCGCCGCCGTGGTCGACGATCAGGATCATCCCGTAGCCGTTCATCCAGTCCGCGAACACGACCTGGCCGTCGGCGACCGTGGCGACCTCGCTTCCGGCCGCCGCGCCGATCAGGACGCCGTCGCTGCGGCGGCCATCCGGAAGGGTGCCGCCGAAGCCGGCGATCATCGTGCCCGCGAGCGGCCAGCCCATGGCCGTGCTGAGGGCCGGGCCGCTGGCGAGGGCGGGCGCCGTCCGCGGGGCCGCGGGCGGCTCCTGGCGGGCGGCCAGGGCGCGCTCGCGTTCCCGGCGCTCCCGTTCGCGCCGCTCGCGCTCGGCGCGTTCGGCCGCGGCGCGCAGCTTCGCCAGCAACTGCTCGAGGGCCTTCGCATCCCGTCCCACCGCCTTCTCGCGCGCGGCGCGGTCGCGGTACCGGCCCTCGACGTCCGCGAGGACGTCCGCGCGGGCTTCGCGCGCGGATTCGAGTTCCGCCACCCGCGCCTGCTGGCCTTCGAGCGCGGTTTCCAGCCGGGCCTGCCGCGCGGCGATCTCGCGCTCGAGCGCGGCGAGCGCCTTCAGTTCCTCCGCGAGCCGCGCGATGCGGCGGGCACGGTCGCGCTGCAGGTAGCCGTGCCAGGCGAGCAGGCGTTGTCCGTCGGCGACGCGGTCCTGCGCCAGCAACAGTTTCAGCGGCGCGTCGTCGCCGAGCGTGTAGGCCGAACGCAGCAGGGTGGCGAGCGTCGCGCGCTGCGCGGACAGGTCCTCGCGCATCGCGGCGCGCCGGGGTTCGAGGTCGGCCAGCGCGGCGCGTTCGGCTGCGATCGCCGCCTGGGTCTCCGCCGCGGCGCGGGCCGCCTTCGCGACCGCCTCGTCCGCCGCGCGCAGGTCGCGTGCGGCTTCGCCGCGGGCGTTCTCCAGCTTGCGCCGGTCGGCCGCGATCGTCGCGAGTTCCCCACGCAGGCGCTCGAGGCGTTTCGTCGCCTCGGCCTGGTCCTGCGCGGCGAGTGGCATGCCCGCGAGCAGCGCGAGTGCCAGCCCGGCGAGCAGGCCGTGGCGGGCGAAGGCGGGGAGGCGCGGAGCCATCAGCCGGCCGGCGCCACCAGCAGGCTGCGCCCGCTCATCTCGTCCGGGCAAGGCAGGCCGAGCAGGTCGAGGATGGTCGGGGCGACGTCACGCAACGCGCCGCCCTCGCGCACCCGCGCATCGCGCGGGCCGGCGTACACGAACGGCACCGGGCCGACCGTATGCGCGGTATGCGGCTGGCCGGTCTCCGGGTCGCGCATCATTTCGAGGTTGCCGTGGTCGGCGGTCACCAGCAACGCGCCGCCCGCGGCGCGGACCGCGGCCTCGATGCGGCCCAGGGCGTGGTCCACCGCCTCGGCCGCCTTGACCGCGGCGGCCAGGTCCCCGGTGTGGCCGACCATGTCGGGGTTGGCGATGTTGCACACCACCACGTCCTGCGCGCCGCCTTCGATCTCCGCCACCAGGCGGTCGGTGAGCTCCGGCAGGCTCATCTCCGGTTGCAGGTCGTAGGTGGCCACCTTCGGGCTGGGCACCAGCACGCGTGACTCGCCCGCCCACTCGGCTTCGCGGCCACCGCTGAAGAAGAAGGTGACGTGCGCGTACTTCTCCGTCTCCGCGATGCGCAGCTGGCGCATGCCCTGCGCGGCCAGCACCTCGCCGAGGGTGTTGCGCAGTTCCTCGGGCGGATAGGCGACGGGGGCCGGCAGGCGCGCGTCGTACTCGGCCAGGCACACGAAGCGCGACAGCGCGGGCCGGCGCGCGTGGAAGCCGTCGAAGCCGGGATCGACGAAGGCGGCGGTGAGCTGGCGGGCACGATCGGCGCGGAAGTTGATGAAGACCATCGCATCGCCGTCGCGCACCGGCGCGCCGCCATCGACCACGGTGGGGGCCACGAACTCGTCGCCCTCGTCGCGCGCGTAGGCGGCTTCGAGCGCTGCGGTGGCGGACGTGGCGGCGTGGTCCGCACGGGCCTCGACGATGGCGTCCCACGCACGGCGCACGCGGTCCCAGCGCTTGTCGCGGTCCATGGCGAAGTAGCGGCCGGCGACGCTGGCGACGCGGGCGTTGCCGGCCCTGGCGCAGACGGCTTCGAGTGCCTCGAGGCTCGGCTTCGCCGAGCGCGGCGGCGTGTCGCGCCCGTCCAGGAACGCGTGCACCGCGACGCGTTCCACGCCCGCGCGACGCGCGAGCTCGAGCATCGCGTGCAGGTGCCGCTCGTGGCTGTGCACGCCGCCGGGCGAAACCAGCCCCATCAGGTGCAGCGTGCCGCCGGATTCGCGCGCCGCTTCGCAGGCGCCACGCAATTCGGGGTTGTCGAAGAAGCCGCCATCCTCGATCGCGGCGTCGATGCGCGTCAGGTCCTGGTAGACGATGCGACCGGCGCCCAGGTTCATGTGGCCGACCTCGGAATTGCCCATCTGGCCGTCCGGCAGGCCGACGTGGCGGCCCTCGGTGTGGATCAGCGCATGCGGCGCCCCGGACCACAGGCGGGTCCAGTTCGGCAGCTCGGCCTGCGCGAGGGCGTTGTCGGCCGGGTCGTCGCGATGGCCCCATCCGTCGAGGATCAGCAGGACGATGGGGCGCGGCAGCACGACGGGACGCGGGGGCGCGCTTCCGGGCGCTTGCGTGGAGCGTTCGGGCACGGTCGATCTTCCCAGTGACTTCAGACAGGTGACCGCGGCGCGGTGCGGTGCGATTGTACCCGGGCGACGCCTGCCCTCCCCTGCGTCCCGCCGCGCCATCCCGACGGAGAATTCCATGACCCGCACCGCCCTCGCCCTCGCCGCCGCGCTGCTCGTCGCGGCCACGCCCGCCTTCGCGCAGACCGACGTCGACAAGGTCAACGGCAGCATCGAGGCGGCCGCCGGCCAGGCCTACGGCAGCCTGACCACCGTCAACGGCAGCATCCGGATCGAAGCCGGTGCCACGGTGCAGGATGCCGAGACGGTCAATGGATCGATCCGCATCGCGGACGACGCCTCGGTCGGGTCGGCCGAGACGGTCAACGGCGGCATCCGCCTGGGCGAGAACGTGACGGTGCGCGGCGACCTCACCACGGTCAACGGCGGGATCTTCGTCGGCGGCCACGGGCGCGTCGGCGACGACATCGAGACGGTCAACGGCGCGATCGGCCTGGTCCGCACGGAGCTGGCCGGCGCCATCGCCACGGTCAACGGCGACATCACCGTCGGCGTCGGCTCGCACGTGCGCGGCGGGATCACCGTCGAGAAGCCGTCCAACAACTGGCTGCCGATCACCATCGGCAAGCAGCGCATCCCGCGCGTGGTGATCGGCCCCGACGCCCGTGTCGACGGCCCGCTGCGCTTCGAGCGCGAAGTGAAGCTGTACGTGCACACGAGCGCCCGCATCGGCCAGGTCACCGGGGCGACGCCCGTGGCCTACGACACGCCCCGCGCCCCGGCCGACTGAGCCATCGCGCGCCACGCGGCGCCGCGACATCGCGCCACCGCGTGAACGCATAGAATCGGGGGTTCCCATGCATGTGGAGCCCCCGATGATCCGATCCCGACACGCCGTCGCCGCACTCGCCGCGGCGCTCGCGCTCGCCGCCTGCGACCGCGACCCGGCCCCCGCGGCCGGGCAGGCCGCGCCGGCCGAGCCGGCCGCCAGCGCCGCCGGCACCCACGCCTTCACCCCCGCGATCACCGAGGCGGACTTCGCCGAGATGGTGCGCACCCTGTCGTCGGACGACTTCGAGGGGCGCGCGCCGGGCAGCGCAGGCGAGGAGAAGACGGTCGCCTACATCGCCGCGCAGTACGAGCGCCTGGGCCTGGCGCCCGGTGGCGAGAATGGCACCTGGTTCCAGACCGTGCCGATGGTCTCGACCACGGCCGACCCGGCCACCACCCTCACCATCACCGGCGACGGCGGCCAGGTCCATGAACTGGCCTTCGGCGAAGACATGGTGCTGAACACGCGCAGCGGCGAGGCCGAGGTGTCGGTCGCCGACAGCGAGCTGGTCTTCGTCGGCTACGGCGTCAACGCGCCCGAGCAGGACTGGAACGACTACGAAGGCCTCGACGTCGAGGGCAAGACGGTCGTGATGCTTGTCAACGACCCCGGGTTCCACGCAGAAGACGACGGCCTGTTCGAAGGCAACCGGATGACCTACTACGGTCGCTGGACCTACAAGTACGACGAGGCCGCCCGGCAGGGCGCGACCGCGGCGATCATCATCCACGACACCCCCGGCGCGTCCTACGGCTGGGACGTGGTGAAGAACTCCTGGTCCGGCGCGCAGTTCGACCTGCGCCCCGAGGACGACCCGGCGCCGCGGCTGCCCGCCCAGGGCTGGATCACCGGCGAGGTGGCGAAGCAGCTGTTCGCGGACGCGGGGCTCGAGCTCGACGACATGATCGCGGCCGCCAACAAGCGCGGCTTCAAGCCGGTGCCGCTGAAGGCGAAGGCCTCGTTCGACCTGTCCAGCACGATCGAGCAGAGTTCGTCGCGCAACGTCATCGGCGTGCTGCGCGGCAGCGAGGCGCCCGACGAGGCGGTCGTGTACATGGCCCACTGGGACCACCTGGGCAACCACGCCGAGGAAGGCGCGGATGCGCACGGCGCGGCCGACGGCGAGGACCAGATCTACAACGGCGCCGTGGACAACGCGACCGGCACCGCCGGCATCATCGAGATCGCGGGGGCCTTCGCGGGCCAGGAGCCGGCGCCGAAGCGTTCGGTGGTGTTCCTGGCGGTGACGCTGGAGGAGTCGGGCCTGCTCGGCTCGAAGTACTACGTGGCGCACCCGACCTTCCCGATGGAGAAGACGGTGGCGGCGATCAACCTCGACGCGATGAACGTGAACGGCCCGGCGAACGACATGGTCGTCGTGGGCAAGGGCAGTTCCGAGCTCGAGGACATCCTTGCCGGCATCACCGGCCCGCAGCAGCGCACCCTGGTGGAGGAGAGCAACCCGGCGGGCGGCTTCTACTTCCGCTCCGACCACTTCAATTTCGCCAAGGCCGGCGTGCCGTCGCTGTACGCGAAGGGTGGCGACGACCTGGTCGAGGGCGGCAGCGAGGCCGGCAAGGCCGCGGGCGCCCGCTACACCGCCGACCGCTACCACAAGCCGGGCGACGAGTTCGACCCGGACTGGAACTTGGCCGGCGTGCTCCAGGACCTGGAGACCCTTTACGCGGTCGGTCGCGAGATCGCCGAGGGCGACAGCTGGCCCGAGTGGTACGAGGGCAACCCGTTCCGCGCGACGCGGGAGGAGTCGCTGGCCGGAAAGCCGGAGTCCGAAGACGCCGACGAAGCGGACGCGTCCGCCAACGGGGCCGACGCGGGCTGACATCCGCACCGGCTGTCGAACCACGTGGACGGCGCCGCAAGGCGCCGTCTTCGTTTCCGGCTAGGCTCGGGCGAACTTCCATGGAGTCCGCGACGATGGCCATCGCCTACTGGTGCGTGCTGCTTGCCGCCTTCCTTCCCTACGCCTGGGTTGCGATCGCGAAATCGGGCGGCCGGCGGTATGACAACCGCGATCCGCGCGGCTGGCTCGCCCGCCAGGAGGATCCGCGCGTGCACCACGCGCACGCCGCGCACCTGAATGCATTCGAGGCATTCGCGCCCTTCGCCGCGGGCGTGCTGATGGCGCAATTCGCCGGCGTGGGCGAGGGACTGGTGGCGATGCTGGCGGTTGGCTTCATCGCCTTCCGCATCCTGCACGGGCTGTTCTACCTGTCCGGGCGGCACCTGCTGCGCAGCACCGCGTGGACCGGGGGATTCCTGTGCGCGCTTGGACTGATGGCCCTCGCGGCGCTGTCGCTGGCGACCGCCAGCTGACTTCGGGCGCGCGGCGCAATTCCGGGCATGCGGCAAGCGGCATACTCCCGCGTCGAGCGCCGGGTTAATGCGGAGCTTTCCAGCGAGTTTCCACACTGGTCGCCTTTCCGATTATCACGTCGGCGCAAAGAAAAACCCCGCCTTTTGGGCGGGGTTTTTGGTATGAAGCTCCTGGCGATGACCTACTCTTGCATGCGGATGCACACTACCATCGGCGCGGCTGCGTTTCACTTCCGAGTTCGGGATGGGATCGGGT